>NZ_JBNRLJ010000002.1:0-1202818 GCF_050378655.1 Klebsiella sp. 7-CIP_Kleb. | reverse complement strand
TGAAGACGACGACGTTGATAGGCCGGGTGTGTAAGCGCAGCGATGCGTTGAGCTAACCGGTACTAATGAACCGTGAGGCTTAACCTTACAACGCCGAAGATGTTTTGGCGGTTTGAGAAGATTTTCAGCTGATACAGATTAGTCGATGCGTCCGCAGGACGTGTTGACAAAACAGAATTTGCCTGGCGGCACTAGCGCGGTGGTCCCACCTGACCCCATGCCGAACTCAGAAGTGAAACGCCGTAGCGCCGATGGTAGTGTGGGGTCTCCCCATGTGAGAGTAGGGAACTGCCAGGCATCAAATTGCAGTAAGCCGGGGTGACAACCGGTGGTCATAAAGCGAAAAAATTCGGTGGAGCGGTAGTTCAGTCGGTTAGAATACCTGCCTGTCACGCAGGGGGTCGCGGGTTCGAGTCCCGTCCGTTCCGCCACTTATTAAGAGCCCTGAGCATTTGCTCAGGGCTTTTTTGTTTCATCTGTTCCCGATTATTGCTAAATCAGCAAAAATCCTCTGCATTAATCGCTCTTTTTCCCCTCCCCACCATCAGCCATAATTTCATCCGTTAACCGAAATGAACAAATAACGAGGAAAAACATGGCAATCCCTGCATTTGGTCTTGGCACCTTCCGTCTGAAAGATGATGTTGTTATCGCATCCGTAAAAACCGCGCTGGAGCTGGGCTATCGTACTATCGACACCGCGCAAATCTATGACAACGAAGCCGCGGTGGGTCAGGCTATCGCTGAGAGCGGCGTGCCGCGTGATGAGTTGTTCATCACGACCAAAATCTGGATCGAGAACCTGAGCAAAGACAAACTCATCGCCAGCCTGCAAGAGAGCCTGCAGAAGTTGCGCACTGACTATGTTGATCTGACGCTGATCCACTGGCCGTCACCGAACGATGCGGTGGCTGTTGAAGAGTTTATGGCCGCTCTGATGGAAGCGAAGACGCTCGGCCTGACCCGTCAGATCGGTATCTCCAACTTCACTATTCCACTGATGGAGCGCGCGATTGCCGCCGTTGGTGCTGAAAACATTGCTACCAATCAGATTGAACTCTCGCCGTATCTGCAAAACCGTAAAGTCGTCGATTGGGCGCGTGAGCACGGTATCCATATCACCTCTTATATGACCCTGGCCTACGGTAAGGCACTGAAAGATGAGGTGATTGCCCGTATCGCGGCGAAACATAATGCGACTTCGGCGCAGGTTATCCTGGCATGGGCGATGGGCGAGGGGTACGCGGTAATCCCGTCCTCGACGAAGCGTGAGAACCTGGCCAGCAACCTGAAGGCGTTGGATCTGCAGCTGGATGATGAAGATCGCCAGGCGATCGCTGCGCTGGATTGCAACGATCGGCTGGTGAGCCCGGAAGGTCTGGCGCCGCAGTGGGATTAATCTCCCGCTTCCGGCATGCCTATCAGAGGGTACTACGACAGCTCCTTCGGGAGCTGTTTTACGTGTTCGCTTAGAAAATCAATAAACGCCCTGATACGTGTACTGACGGCTCTGTCGCTGTAGTACACCGCGCTGAAGGGCATCTCCACCGGCAAGCGTTTGTCGGCCAGTAGTTCAACAAACTCCCCGCTGGCTATCTCTTTATCCACCATATAATCCGACAGACAGGCAATACCGTTGCCGGTCAGACACAGTTGTTTGAGGGTTTCCCCACTGTTTGATGACACCGCCGCCTCAATCTCTAACAACTGACCATCGCAACAGGAGACTGGCCAGGTGTTCAGAGAGACGGGTTCAGTGAAGCCCAGACACTGATGTTGTTTCAGATCTGACGGATGCTGCGGCACACCGTAGCGCGAGACATACGCTGGCGAGGCGACGATCTTACGATAGCTGGTGAACAGCGGTCGGGCGCGCAGGCTGGAATCCGTTAAGGTTCCGGCCCGTATCGCTACATCCACTTTCCGTTCAATCAGGTTAATAAACGTCTCTGAAGAGACGAGCGACAGCGTCATTTCCGGGTAACGCTCGCGAAACGGCTTCACCAGCGGCATGAGAAAATGCAGCATCACCGGCGTCGCGGCATCCACCCGCAGCAAGCCCCGCGGCGTCGTGCGCGTTTCCAGCAGGTCATTTTCTGCCGCCGCCATCTCCTGCAATACCACCTGCATCCGCCGAAAATAGCGCTCGCCTTCCTCTGTCAGACTGAGCTGGCGGGTGGTCCGATTAAGCAGGCTGACACCAAGCTTTGATTCGAGCTTTTTGACTGCCCGGCTGACGGCAGAGTTGGCCTGACCCAGCTGTTCGGCCGCCCGGCTGAAACTCCCGCTTTCCACTACCGCCACAAAGATGGCGATCTCCTCGGATGTGGCTCTCATTATTGCACCTGTAGCAAAATTCTATTGATACTTTGATAGTTTTTGTTATTTATACAACCCTTCATACTACGTGTCATCTTAATCCTGATGCTACGGAGTAAATTATGCCACTGGCGCTATTTGCCTTAACCATCGGTGCCTTTGCAATTGGCACCACTGAATTCGTGATTGTCGGCCTGGTCCCGACGATTGCCCAACAACTTTCTATCTCTCTACCTTCTGCGGGACTGCTGGTCTCTATCTACGCGCTGGGCGTGGCGATCGGCGCCCCGGTGCTGACGGCATTAACCGGGCGTATGCCGCGTAAACAGCTGCTGCTGGCGTTGATGGTCCTCTTTACGGCGGGTAATGTGCTGGCCTGGCAGGCTCCAGGCTATGAAACGCTGATCCTGGCGCGCCTGCTGACCGGCCTGGCGCACGGCGTGTTCTTTTCTATCGGCTCGACAATCGCCACCAGCCTGGTGGCAAAAGAGAAAGCAGCCTCGGCCATCGCCATTATGTTCGGTGGCCTGACGGTCGCGCTGGTGACCGGCGTTCCCTTTGGCACCTTTATTGGCCAGCATTTCGGCTGGCGGGAAACCTTCCTCGCGGTATCGATTCTGGGGGTGATTGCGCTAATCAGCAGTCTGATTCTGGTGCCGAATAATATTCCGGGCCGCGCCAGCGCCAGCCTGCGCGATCAGCTGAAAGTCTTAACCCATCCGCGCCTGCTGATGATCTATGCCATTACCGCGCTGGGCTATGGCGGCGTGTTTACCGCTTTTACCTTCCTTGCGCCGATGATGCAGGAGCTGGCCGGCTTCAGCCCCTCAGCGGTGAGCTGGATCCTGCTGGGCTATGGCGTGTCGGTGGCTATCGGCAACGTATGGGGCGGCAAACTGGCCGATAAACATGGCGCCGTCTCCGCGCTGAAGTTTATCTTCGCCGCTCTGGTTGTGCTGCTGCTGGTGTTCCAGCTGACCGCCAGCGTTCACTATGCCGCGCTGGCAACGGTGCTGGTGATGGGCGTTTTCGCCTTCGGCAACGTGCCGGGTCTGCAGGTCTATGTGGTGCAAAAAGCAGAGCAGTATACCCCGGGGGCTGTCGACATCGCTTCCGGTCTGAATATCGCCGCCTTCAACGTCGGCATCGCGCTGGGATCGATCGTCGGCGGACAGACGGTTGAGCGGTACGGTCTGGCGCAGACGCCGTGGATTGGCGCGGTGATTGTGCTGGTCGCTTTGCTGTTGGTGGTCCTGAGCGGGCGTTTAGATAAATCGCCGCGCCGTTCGGCAGCGCTTTCTCCCGAAGGCTAAGGGTTTCTCGCAAATTGCATTGAAAGTGTATGGGAAAATCCCTATAACAGAAGAACCAGTCGTCGTCGGGCTGGTTTCTGTTATCGAGGATTAATGCCCAAATTGCGAAAGAACACCTACGCCATGCGCTATGTCGCCGGACAACCTGCGGAGAGAATATTGCCTCCGGGGGCGTTTGCGGGCGTGAGTCCGGTTTATCCCGCCGGCACGCCGTTAAGCAGCGATGAGAAGATCCGCGTGCTGGTGTGGAATATCTTCAAGCAGCAGCGAGCAGAGTGGCAGTCGGTCCTTAAGAATTTTGGCAAAGACGCGCATTTGGTCCTGTTACAGGAGGCGCAGACGACGCCGGAGCTGGTCAGGTTCGCGACCACCAACTACCTGGCCGCCGATCAGGTGCCTGCGCTGGTGCTGCCCCAGCACCCTTCCGGCGTGATGACGCTGGCCTCCGCTCACCCCATCTATTGCTGTCCGCTGCGCGAGCGCGAGCCTATTTTGCGATTGCCGAAATCGGCCTTAGTGACCGTTTATCCGCTGCCCGATGCGCGGTTGTTAATGGTGGTCAATATCCATGCCGTCAACTTTAGCCTTGGCGTCGACGTCTACAGCAAGCAGTTGCTGCCGATCGGCGATCAGATTGCCCATCACAGCGGGCCGGTGATCATGGCCGGCGACTTCAATGCCTGGAGCCGCCCGCGGATGAACGCCCTGTACCGCTTTGCACGCGAGATGTCGCTGCGTGAAGTTCGTTTCTCTGACGACCAGCGCCGCCGCGCGTTTGGTCGCCCGCTCGATTTTGTGTTCTACCGTGGGTTAAGCGTGCACGATGCTTCCGTGCTGGTAACCCGCGCCTCCGACCACAACCCGCTACTAGTCGAATTCAGTCCCGGCAAGCCTGATTAATTTAAGGTTGGTCAGGCCTGCCATGGGGCAGGCCTGCGCATGCATGGTGCTGCCTTTTATTACTCAAAAAACCGTAAGGACAAGACAACATGACAACACGCTCTCACCATGACAACGTTGAAAAGCAGTTCAGCTCCCAGGCCAGCGCCTATCTGACCAGCGCCGTACACGCCTCTGGTCGCGATCTGCAGCGGCTGGCGGAACGTCTGGCTGATTTTCCGCAGGCGAAAGTGCTGGATATGGGCTGCGGGGCAGGGCACGCCAGCTTTACCGCGGCGGGACAGGTTGCCGAGGTGACCGCCTATGATTTATCGAGCCAGATGCTGGAGGTCGTTGCCGCCGCGGCACAGGAAAAAGGTTTTAGCAATATCGTGACCCAGCAGGGGTATGCCGAAACGCTGCCGTTCGCTGATGCCAGCTTTGATATCGTTATCAGCCGCTATTCCGCGCACCACTGGCATGATGTCGGCCAGGCGCTGCGTGAGGTGAAACGTGTTCTCAAGCCGGGCGGGGTGATGATCGTGATGGACGTGATGTCGCCGGGTCATCCGGTGCGTGATGTCTGGTTGCAGACCGTGGAAGCCCTGCGCGATACCTCGCACGTGCGTAATTATTCCAGCGGCGAGTGGCTGACGCTGGCGACGGAGGCGGGCCTGGTGATTAATCGGCTGTTGACCGATCGCCTGCCGCTGGAATTCAGTTCGTGGGTGGCGCGGATGCGTACCCCTGAGCCGCTGGTGGAGGCGATTCGTTTATACCAGCAGAGCGCCTCGGCGGAGGTGAAAGCCTACTTTGAGTTACAGCAGGATGGTTCCTTTACCAGCGATACCATCATGTTTGAAGCGCATAAAGCGGTTTAATACAGACAACAAAAAAGGCACCGGGGGAAGTCGGTGCCTTTTTATCGAACCCTGACGTATCAGGACTCTGGTCGATCGCTGTTTTTCACAAACAGGGTTAGCTGATCGCCAGGCCGCAGATTGTCGGTATCGCTGTTCCAGCGCATGACGTCGCGAATATTAACGCCATGACGTTTGGCGATGCTCGACAGCGAGTCACCTTTGCGAACGCGATAGGTGATGCTATCGCTGTTATTCGCCAGACGCTGCGCGCTGCTGCCGGCGCCGATAACCAGGTTCTGTCCAACCTTCAACCCAGAGCCGCGCAGGTTATTCCACTGCTGCAGATCGCGGGTTGTCACACCGAGACGGGAAGCAATCCCGGAAATGGTGTCACCGGAACGCACCTTATAGCTTCGGCTGGTCAGCGGCGTATTATCCGCGAGCTGCGTCGGCTGTACGGCGGCAATGTCGCCAGAGGCCAGCGATTCACGCAGTTGGGCTGCGTGCTTCTGCGGCACCATGACATACTTTGGCCCGCTAGCGCCCAGCGTTGACCCCTTTACGCCGGCGTTGAAGGTCTTCAGCTTGCTGACCGGCATACCGGCCATATCCGCGAGCTGAGAAATCTCAACCGGACTGTCGAGGCGAACGCGCGCCAGCGCACGGCTTTCATCAGCCGTAGGCAACTTTACGCCGTAACGTTTGCTGTTTTTGAGGATGTCGCTCAATGCCAGCATTTTCGGTACGTAGACTTTCGTTTCATGCGGCAGAGACAGCGACCAGAAATCGGTGGGTTTGCCACGCGAACGGTTCGCTTTCACTGCCTTCATGACCCGACCTTCGCCGCTGTTATATGCCGCGACCGTTAACAACCAGTCGCCGTCGAACATTTTGTTCAGACGTTGCATCATGTCCAGCGCCGCGGTTGTCGATGCGACAACGTCACGACGCGCATCGTAACTGCGGGTCTGTTTTAAACCATAATTGCGCCCTGTGCTCGGAATGATCTGCCAGATGCCTGCGGCATTGGCGCCAGACGTCGCGTGTGGGTCAAAAGCGCTCTCCACTATGGGTAGTAATACCAGTTCCATTGGCATGTTACGTTTCTTAACCTGCCCGGCTATCCAGTACATATACGGCTCTGCCCGTAAAGTTACATCGTGGAGATAGCTCTTATTTCTCAAGTACTTCTGTTTTTGCTCGCGAATCCGGGGGTTATCCGGTATTCCCATCTTTAGCTCGTCGCCTATGGAAGTCCACAGATCCTGGTCTTGCGCGTAGAAGGTTCCATCATCTAACCAGCGCGCTTGACTTGTGAACTTGCCTGCTTCCCCTTGACCAGCCGCAGAAAGGCTCTGTGCTCGCTGTTCGACGGTGCCATCGTGCTTAGACGCCTGGCACCCCACCAGCAGGACAGAGGCGAATAATATCGCTCGTGCCTTCATGTGTGTGTCAATAGTTGCTTAAAAGACGACCAAGGATAACGGCGAAGTTAGCCGATGACAAGAATTAAATGTCAGAATTCGTCTTTCTTTGACCTTAACCACGCAAATCGCGCTACAGAGTGTTGCAATTTTGTTTCTTTGTTAATTTTATCAATTAAATCAACATCATTTACGCGTAAAAATAAATTTATACGCCGCTCGTTTTTCAGAATTACGGGTAGTGTCTTTTGTTTTTTTGCACGTAACTCATTAACTTTATGATAGTAATCGTTTATGTCCCTATCATCAGGCAGGATACTCAACGCAAACTTCATATTCGCTAACGTATATTCATGTGCGCAACATATAATGGTTTCTGCAGGAAGGGCGTTAATTTTCATAAATGATTGATACATTTGCTCTGCGGTGCCTTCGAACAGCCTTCCGCAGCCGCCGGAGAACATCGTGTCGCCGCAAAACAGATAAGGTTCGCTGTAGTAACAGATATGTCCTAATGTGTGACCTGGCGTGGAGAAAATGGAAAAATCGTGACCCAGAATTGACAACCGATCGCCATCGTCTACTACCTGAGTAACCCCCTTATCCTGGGTTTCTGCCGGCCCGTAAACCACCAGAGAGGGGAATTTTTCACGTAATTGTTTTACGCCGCCGACGTGATCCTGATGGTGATGGGTCAGTAAAATGGCCTCGGGCTGCCACTGGTTTTCCTCGATTGCCGCCAGAACCGGCGCGGCCTCGCCCGGATCAACGATGATGCAGCGGCCGTGATTCTCAATGAGAACCCAGATGTAGTTGTCCTGAAACGCGAGAATACTGATAAGATTCATAAATTACCTCTAAAGCGTAGCGGAAGGTGGCAATGAAGCCGGCAAGGATACCTCATACAGTGACAGCGCCTGAGCATTGGTCCAGTATGCCGTGGGGCGAATACTATCGCGAAACGCTTGAACAGCAGATGAAGCCATGGCTGGCTAAATTATATGGCTTTCATCTGCTTAAGATTGGCAATCTGAGCGCGGAAATCAATACCGAAGCTTGCGCCATCTCGCACCAGGTGAATGTCTCGCTGGCGGGAAACCCAATGCAGGTCCGGGCCGACCCGCTGCATTTGCCCTTTGCCGAAAAGTCCGTCGACGCCTGCCTGCTGGCGCATACCCTGCCGTGGTGCAGCGATCCGCATCGCCTGCTGCGGGAGGCCGATCGCGTCCTGATCGATGATGGCTGGATGATCCTGACCGGGTTTAATCCGGTGAGCCTGATGGGGTTGCGTAAGCTGGTGCCGGTCCTGCGCAAAGGCACGCCGTACAACAGCCGTATGTTTACGCTGATGCGCCAGCTGGACTGGCTGTCGCTACTCAACTTTGAAGTGCTGCACTATGGGCGTTATCAGGTTTTACCCTGGTCGCGCCACGGCGGCAAACTGCTGAGCACCCATCTGCCAGCGCTGGGCTGTTTGCAATTGATTGTCGCCCGCAAACGGACCATTCCGCTGACGCTCAATCCGATGAAATCCGGTAAAGCGAAAACCCAGCTGCGGCCAGCAGTAGGCGCCACCCGGCAGTGGCGCAAGGGGCAGAATTAGCTCTCCGGCTGGTAGCCGATGTCGTCCTGAGTGGGATGGGAGGCCGCCGCGCGGGCCAGCTCGTCGCAGCGTTCGTTTTCTGGATGGCCGGCGTGGCCCTTCACCCACTCCCATTTGATCTTATGCTGGCCAAGCGCGGCGTCCAGCCGCTGCCAGAGGTCGACATTCTTTACCGGTTTTTTCTCTGCCGTTTTCCAGCCGCGCTTTTTCCAGTTGTGGATCCACTGGGTGATCCCCTGGCGGACATACTGGCTGTCGGTGCTGAGCACCACTTCGCAATGCTCTTTTAACGCTTCGAGAGCGACGATCGCCGCCATCAGTTCCATGCGGTTATTGGTGGTCAGACGGTAGCCGGCGCTGAAGGTCTTTTCGTGCTGGCGGTAGCGCATGATGGCGCCGTAACCGCCGGGTCCTGGATTTCCCAGGCAAGAGCCGTCGGTGAAAATTTCTACCTGTTTGAGCATCTCTGGTAGACTTCCTGTAATTGAAATCGATTTGTAAACGATAAGTCTGACATAAATGACCGCTATGAGCACTGCAATTACGCGCCAGATTGTTCTCGATACCGAAACCACCGGTATGAACCAGATCGGGGCGCACTACGAAGGACACAAGATCATTGAGATCGGCGCCGTGGAGGTGATCAACCGCCGCCTGACCGGTAACAATTTCCATGTCTATCTGAAGCCCGATCGGCTGGTGGATCCTGAAGCATTCGGCGTGCACGGGATCGCCGATGAGTTCCTGCTGGACAAACCCACCTTTGCCGATGTGGCTGATGAGTTTATGGATTACATCCGCGGCGCGGAGCTGGTGATCCATAACGCCTCGTTCGATATCGGCTTTATGGATTATGAGTTCGGTAAGCTGAACCGCGGCATTGGAAAAACCGAGACCTTTTGTAAAATCACCGACAGTCTGGCGCTGGCGCGGAAAATGTTCCCCGGCAAGCGCAACAGTCTGGATGCGTTATGTTCGCGCTACGAAATAGATAACAGCAAGCGGACGCTGCACGGGGCATTACTCGATGCCCAGATCCTTGCCGATGTCTATTTGATGATGACCGGCGGCCAGACGTCGATGGCGTTCTCTATGGAAGGCGAAAGCCAGCAGCAGGCGGGAGAGATGGGCATTCAGCGCGTCGTCCGCGCCGCCAGCCAGCTACGGGTGGTTTATGCCTCTGATGAGGAGCTGGTGAACCATGAATCCCGCCTCGATCTGGTACAGAAGAAAGGCGGAAGCTGCCTGTGGCGTGCCTGATAGCCACTCAAATGGATTAAAAGTAGGCGGTTGGGCGATTTTTGCAGCAAACGATTCAAAACGGTAGAAAAAGCGTTGACGGGGTAGAGGGGAATCCGTAATATTCGCCTCGTTCCCAACGGAACAACAACGCGGAGCGGTAGTTCAGTCGGTTAGAATACCTGCCTGTCACGCAGGGGGTCGCGGGTTCGAGTCCCGTCCGTTCCGCCACTATTCAGAAAGCCTGAATCAGCAATGATTCAGGCTTTCGTCGTTTTCGTCGCCGAATTTCAGCGCGCCTCTTGTTCCTCCTGCATACACTGCATGAATACCCGCATCGCAGGACTGATTGCTTTCCCGGCGTGATGGGCGCAGAGCGCATGGATCGTCAGCGGCGTCTCGCTGAACGGCAGCTCGACCAGCGTCCCGCGTTTGAGTTCCTCCTCTACCGCAAAGCGCGGCAGGAAGCTCACCCCCAGATTGCCCGCCACGCACTGTTTGATGCTTTCAATACTCCACAGTTCGATGGTGTTCTCCATGGTAATGCCGCGCTGGCGCAGGGTACTTTCAAAAATCTGCCGGAACACGCACTGGGGCTCGTTGATGATAAAGCTCAATGGGATATGCTGCCGCGGGCGCAGGAAGTCGACCGGCGCCTGATCGACTGACGCGACCAGCGCCAGCGGCTGCGGGCCAAGTTCCATCATGGTGAGTGCATCATCGTTGCCAACCCGGTAAAACACCCCCAGGTCGACTTCGTCAGCGAGCAGCGCATCACGGATGCTGTAGCAATTGAGCGACTGCAGTGACAGGCGGACCTTCGGGGCGCGTTGTTTAAAACGCTGCAGCACCGGCGGCATTTTGTACGCCAGCAGGGTTTCACCAGTGGCGACGCGAAGTTCGCCGCCGGGTTCATCGTCCTGGCGCGCCGCCTGGCGAATCGACGCCATCACTTTGGTCAGATCGTAGACGTGCGGCAGGACATTTTTACCGGCGGCGGTGAGACACATCCGCCGGCCAATTTTCTCAAACAGCGGGATAGCAAGCTCCTGCTCAAGCTGCTGGATATGAAAGGTTACGGTGGACTGGGTGCAGCACAGTTTCTGCGAGGCGCGCAGAAAGGATCCTTCTTCGACAACCGTTTTGAAAGTGATAAAGCGTCGCAGATCCATATTTCCTCTTTATATCGACATTCTCGAATTCAGAATGAAAAAACATTCATTTTTTTAAATTATCAGCTTCGGGTACTGTCTGCCAGTCAAGAGGAGAAAACACGTGACACCTACCCTGATTAGCGCCTTTTTAACTTACACTTTGATCACCGCCCTGACGCCCGGGCCCAACAATATCCTGGCGCTGAGCAGCGTCACCGCGCACGGCTTTCGACGGAGCATGCGGGTTCTGGCCGGCATGAGCCTGGGGTTTGTGATCATCATGCTGATTTGTGCCGGGCTGACGTTCACTCTCGTTACCCTGGATGAGGGGATAACCTCCCTGCTACGCTGGGTCGGCGCGGGGTATATCCTGTGGCTGGCCTGGCACATTGCGCGTAGCGACCCGGCCAGCGGTGGGCAGGAGGAGCGGCCTGTCAGCTTCTGGGCCAGCCTGGGGCTGCAGTTTGTGAATGTAAAAATTATCCTGTACGGCATCACGGCCCTGTCGACCTTTGTTCTGCCGGTGACTCGCGAGCCATTCTGGCTGGTGATGATAAGCCTGTTGCTATCAGTAATAGGCGTTGCCGGCAATCTTTGCTGGGCGCTGGCCGGTCATCTGTTTCAGCCGGTGTTCGAACGCCATGGAAGAGGGTTAAATCTGCTGCTGGCGCTGCTGCTGGTCTGGTGCGCGGTACGAATGTTTATGGAATGAATTAAGGGAGCGTAACGCTCCCTTGAGGTTATTTATCCTGCGGCAGAGCGGGTTGCCCTTCATTTACCCAGGTCATGAAGATCCTATAACCGATGGCCAGCAGGGTGGCGCCGAGAAACATACCGAGAATGCCGTTAGAGGCCATTCCGCCGAGGGCGCCCAGCAGCACTACCGGCATTGGCGCGTCGACTCCGCGCCCCAGCAGCAGAGGTTTGAGCACGTTATCGGCCATACCGGCGACGATCAGCAGGATGGTGTAGAAGATATCCATTCCGGTACTGTGGGTGCCGAGACTCCACATTAGCGCAATGGCCGGGGCCGTCACCAGGATCACCGGCACCTGGGCAATGCCGAGGATCAGGGCCAGAATAAAGAAGATCCCGACGGCGGGAATGCTGGCCATCAGCATGATCACGCCGACCAGCAGCGCCTGGATCAATGCCACCCCGATAACGCCCTGGGCGACCGCGCGGATGGTGCTGGTGCACAGGCGGGTGAGGGTCACGCCTTTATTTTCATCGGTAATACGGATGGCAATACGCTGGGCGCTGATGGCGCCCGCGGCGCCCCAGGCCATCATAATGCCCGAGACGATAAACGAAATAATAAAGCCAATCAGTCCGCCGCCCATGCTGGCTAATATGCTGAGGAACTGTTTGGCAATATCGCCGATTTGCGAACGGTAATTGCTGAGCAGTCCCGGGAGATCCACGGAAGCCCGCATCCACAGGGCGCTAAGCCGCTCGCCAACGATCGGTAAAGAGGCAATTCGTGAAGAGGGCGGGGGAATGGTAAAGCTCTGGCTACCCATCTTGTCAATCATGGCGCTGGCGCTTTCCGCCAGCGAGGTGATCATTAGCACCGTGGGGATAACAATCAGTAAAATACCTAACAGCACCAGCACCACCGACGCCAGTCCCTGTTTGCCCGCTAACAGTCTGGCAAAATACTGATGTAAAGGATAGAGCGCCACGGCCAGAATCAACGCCCAGAGCATCATATTGACGAAGGGAGAAAAGACGGTAAAACAGAATGAGGCCAGCGCCAGAATAAGACCGAACCGAATAAACATATCGAGAAAGCGGGTGACCAGCCGTTTTTCTATTAACTGAAGATTATTATTATCCATTTTCCATTACGCTCATTAAATATTCATACGCCAACGCTCAGCCGGGTTCAACAAAACAAGCTGGCAATAGAAAACTCATGATTTACAAAGCAGAAGTGAATTGAAAATGATCTCCGCCCGTTTGGTTGTGGGGTCTTTTAATGAGTGTAGAACAGAAATGAAAGGCGCCCTGTAAATATTCTGTTGGGCGCTGCAAGAGGAAATTCCGCTTTCTTTTCCCGCAGAAGGGGGGAAGAAAGCGGAGGGGGATTAATCCAGAGTAAAAGGATCGGCATCGCGCCAGGCGGGGAATTTTTCACGATATTCCTGCAGGGCGCTCAGCGACAGTTCGGCGTCAAGACGAGTGGCCTGATGCGGATCGGCGGTGGCGACAATCTCCCCCTGGGGACTGATAACCCGGCTATCACCGCGGTAATGATGACCGTTGCCGTCGGTGCCGACCCGGTTACAGCCGGCGACGTAGGCCTGGTTCTCAATCGCGCGGGCGACCAGCAGCGACTGCCAGTGCAGCGAGCGCGGCGCCGGCCAGTTCGCCACATACAGCGCCAGATCATAATCGTTAAGGTTACGCGACCATACCGGGAAGCGCAGGTCGTAACAGACCAGCGGCAGGATCCGCCATCCGCGCCATTCAAAGACCACGCGCTTGTCCCCGGCCTCATAGTGATGGTGTTCATCCGCCATACGAAACAGGTGCCGTTTATCATAATGATGAACCGTGCCGTCAGGCTCGACCAGCAGGAAGCGGTTAACGGCCCCGCGCTCAGTTTGCAGCGCGGCGCTGCCGGCGATCAACGCCTGGGTTTGCGCCGCCCGGGCATGCATCCACGCCACCACCTCGGCCTCGGGTAAAGACTGTTTTGCCGCTTCCATCGCAAAGCCGGTGGTAAACATCTCAGGTAAAACAATGATATCGCGCCCGACAATCCCTTCCAGTTGGCGATCAAAATGGCGCAGGTTAGCAGGGCCGTCCATCCAGACCAGCGGTTGTTGCAACAGCGTAATTTTCAGACCAGGCACAATGGTCAACTCCATTCTCATGAGGGGGTTAGGTTAACTGTAACACCTTATCAGCCTCGCGGCGGTCCGCGGAATATTTTGTTAAAAAAATGCTACTGACAGAAGCCACGGAGGAGGGGGGGACGAAAAAAAGGCGGGGAAAATTCCCCGCCCGGCCTGTGATGTGGTGATTGTTTTATTATGCGGCTTCAACGTTGCGAACTTTTTCCGGCAGCTTTACCGGCTTTGTCGCCAGCTCCTCTGGCGCAAAGTCGTCGACGTTAATGCTGCGCAAGCGACTGTGCTCTGCGCGGGTCAGAATGGCGGCTTCTTCCTGATTTATTAATCCTTTGGCCAGCGCGTTGTGTGCCAGCTCATCCAGACGGGTGAACGGCAGGTTTTTACCCAACTCTTTGCAGATCCGCTGGTGGATAGGATCGGCCGCCATCACTTCCAGCAGGGCCTCTTCCAGCAGACCAACCGGGTTATGCTCGCTCGGCGTCAGGTACTGACCGCGACCGATGCGGGAGCGGGTGGCGCTGGGCACCTGCAGAATTTTAGCGACTTTATGGTCCAGCTTATCCGACGGCGCATGATGATGACGCCCGGTCGGGAAGATGACCAGCCGCATTGCGCCAGCCACCAGACGGTTGGGGAAGTTTTTCAGCAGATCGTCGATGGCCTGCTCGGCCTGGTGCAGCGCATCCTGCACTCCCCAGTGAACCAGCGGCAGATCGGCTTCATTGCGTCCTTCATCGTCATAGCGTTTCAGCACCGCCGAGGCCAGGTACAGCTGGCTTAACACATCCCCCAGACGCGCGGAGATACGTTCGCGACGCTTGAGACTGCCCCCCAGCACCGCCATCGAGACGTCTGACAGCAGCGCCAGGTTCGCGCTCAGGCGGTTCATTTGCTGATAGTAGCGGCGGGTGACGTCGCGGGTCGGCGCGCTGCTGGTGCGTCCGCCGGTCAGGCCCAACCAGAAACTCCGTACTTTGTTGCTGCCGACGTGGCCGATATGTTTGAACAGCAGCTTGTCATAGGCGTTCAGGTCGTTGCTCTGCGCGGCGGCCATCTCCTCCAGTACGTATGGATGGCAGCGAATCGCACCCTGACCGAAGATCATCATGCTGCGGGTCAGAATGTTCGCCCCTTCCACGGTGATGGCGATAGGCGCGCCCTGATAGGCCCGGGCGAGGAAGTTGCCTTCGCCCAGCATAATGCCTTTCCCGCCGGTAATATCCATTGCGTCGATAATGGAGCGCTGGCCGCGGTGGGTGCAGTGATATTTCACGATCGCGGAGAGCACCGCCGGTTTCTCGCCGAGCATAATGCCGTAGGTGATAAGCGACGCCGCAGCGTCCATTACATAAGCATTACCGGCAATGCGCGCCAGCGCCTCTTCAATCCCTTCCATTTTACCGATCGAGATTTTGAACTGGCGGCGAATATGGGCGTAAGCCCCGGTAGCCATAGCCACCGATTTCAGGCCGCCGGTGGAGTTGGATGGCAGAGTAATACCGCGGCCCACCGACAGACATTCAACCAGCATGCGCCAGCCCTGACCGGCCATCCCCGGCCCACCAATGATGTAATCGATCGGCACGAAGATATCTTTGCCGCGGGTTGGGCCGTTCTGGAACGGGACGTTAAGCGGGAAGTGGCGACGGCCAATTTCCACGCCCGGGGTGGAGGTCGGGATCAGCGCGCAGGTGATGCCCAGCTCTTCTTCTCCCCCCAGCAGACGATCCGGGTCAGAAAGTTTAAACGCCAGTCCCAGCACGGTGGCGATAGGCGCCAGCGTAATGTAGCGTTTGTTCCATGTCAGGCGCATACCCAGCACCTGCTGGCCCTGCCAGTCACCCATGCAGACCACGCCGGTATCCGGAATGGCCCCGGCGTCAGAGCCCGCTTCCGGGCTAGTGAGAGCGAAGCAGGGGATCTCCTGCCCGCGCGCCAGACGCGGCAGATAATGGTTTTTCTGCTCTTCGGTACCGTAATGCTGCAGCAGCTCGCCCGGCCCCAGTGAGTTCGGGACGCCGACGGTGATCGCCAGAATGCCGGAGACGCCAGAGAGCTTCTGCAGCACCCGCGACTGGGCATAAGCGGAGAATTCAAGCCCGCCATACTCTTTCTTAATGATCATCGCGAAGAAGCGATGCTCTTTCAGATACGCCCACAGCTCCGGCGGCAGATCGGCCATTTCGTGGGTGATGGCGAAGTCGTTGGCCATCCGGCAGGCTTCTTCCACCGGGCCGTCGAGGAAGGCTTGCTCTTCGGCGGTCAGACGCGGCTGCGGATAGTTATGCAGCTTGTGCCAGTCAGGGTTGCCGCGAAACAGATCCCCTTCCCACCAGGTGGTCCCGGCGTCGATGGCTTCTTTTTCAGTACGCGACATCGGCGGCATCACCTTGCGGAAAGCGCGAAACGCCGGTGCGGAAATCATGGATTTACGCATAGGCGCAAAGTTAAACGGCAACAGAATGATCGCCAGCGGCAGCAGCAGCCAGATATTCCACAGACCGGCCGCGCCGAGCGCTGCGGTCCAGGCGAGCAAGATCACGCTGCTGAGCAGCAGGCTGACCCGGTGATAGAAGAGCGCACCGAGTAAAACAACGGTTGCAACAATACTCAAAATCATCATAGAGAAATGCTCCCTGTGCTTGTAGGAGGTCTGACCACTTGTGATGTATTGGTTGTAGTGCATGCTTTTTTATTTAGCAATGTGTTTACAAAATAATTACAACCTTGCTCACATTGTTGTATGCAAAAGCGGCACATAAAATCAAAAGGGCGGGGGATAACGCTGCCTGCTGCTTCTCGCTTCGGCGGCTATCCGGTACACTGCCAGGGTTATTCCACTCATACTGAAGGATTATCCTCATGTACCAGGATCTTATTCGTAACGAACTGAACGAAGCCGCGGAAACGCTGGCTAACTTTCTGCAGGACGAAGCCAATATCCATGCTATCCAGCGTGCCGCTGTCCTGCTGGCGGATAGCTTTAAGGCGGGTGGTAAAGTGCTGTCCTGCGGTAACGGCGGTTCCCATTGCGATGCGATGCATTTTGCGGAAGAGCTGACCGGACGTTATCGCGAAAACCGCCCGGGTTATCCGGCCATTGCGATCTCCGATGTCAGCCATCTCTCCTGCGTGAGCAATGATTTTGGCTATGAGTATGTATTCTCCCGCTACGTTGAATCCGTCGGCCGCGCGGGCGATGTGCTGCTTGGCATCTCCACCTCCGGCAACTCCGGCAACGTTATCAAGGCCATAGAAGCCGCGCGGGCGCAGGGGATGAAAGTGATCACCCTGACCGGTAAAGACGGCGGTAAGATGGCCGGGAGCGCCGATGTTGAAATTCGCGTGCCGCACTTTGGCTACGCCGACCGCATTCAGGAGATCCACATCAAAGTGATCCATATCCTGATTATGCTGATCGAAAAAGAGATGGCGAAAGGCTAACAGGCAGGTGAGTGTGTACTGTTGACGGCGGCCTCGCTTCGGCGCCGTCGTGATTTGTGATGGTGAGGTGATCTATGTGCGAACTGCTCGGGATGAGCGCCAATGTGCCAACAGATATCTGTTTTAGCTTTACCGGGCTGGTACAGCGCGGAGGCGGGACGGGGCCGCATAAAGACGGCTGGGGCATCACCTTCTATGAAGGCAAAGGCTGTCGCACATTCAAAGATCCGCAGCCGAGCTTTCAGTCGCCGATCGCGAAACTGGTCCAGGATTACCCGATTAAGTCCTGTTCCGTCGTCGCGCATATTCGTCAGGCCAACCGCGGGATGGTGGCCCTGGAGAATACGCATCCGTTCACCCGCGAGCTGTGGGGGCGCAACTGGACCTACGCGCACAACGGGCAGCTCAAAGGCTATAAATCGCTGAAAACCGGCAATTTCCACCCGGTAGGTGAAACCGACAGTGAAAAGGCCTTCTGCTGGCTGCTGCACCGCTTAACCGAGCGCTACCCGCGTACGCCGGGCAATATGCTGGGCGTATTTAAGTATATCGCCACCCTGGCGGGGGAGCTGCGTGAGAAAGGGGTGTTCAACATGCTGCTATCGGACGGACGCTATGTGATGGCGTTCTGCTCGACCAACCTGCACTGGATCACCCGGCGGGCGCCGTTCGGCGTGGCAAAACTGCTGGACCAGGATGTGGAGATCGACTTTCAACGCGAGACCACACCCAACGATGTGGTCACGGTTATCGCCACGCAGCCGCTGACGGCCAATGAGACCTGGCATAAGATCATGCCAGGCGAGTGGGCGTTATTTTGTCTCGGGGAGCGTATAGTTTGAGGCCAGCTGCGGCTGGACAACCTCATGGCTGAGCGGCTTGCTCACCACATAGCGGCCGTCGGTCACTGATACGATCGGCGGTTTGTGGGTCTGCTGGAAATAATCATAGCCAGGCTTTAGCTGTTTCCAGAAATCCGCATAGTAGGAGTATTTGTGGCGTTCCATATTGGCGTTGGTCATGCGGAACGGATAGATACTCACCTGCACGCTTGGCTGACCGAAGACTAAGGCGCCGGTCACGAACTGGAAGATCTCATCGATCCCGCGGTCGGTCATGGCGTAGCAGCCGACTGATACGCAGTCGCCGTGGATCATCAGGTATTTCCCTTCATAACCATGGGCGCGATCGTAGGCGTTCGGGAAGCCGATATTAATCGCTTTATAGAAGCGACTGTCGGGTTTGAGCTGGCTGCGGGTGACGTTATAGAACCCTTCCGGGCTCTTAAAATCGCCCTGGCGCTGTTTCGGGCCCAGGCCACCGGAGTAGTTGCAGATCCGATAGCTGTCGAGGAGCTGGTAGGTCTCACCCATTTTGACGTAAAGGTCGAGCATGCGCTCTTCTTTAAAGATCTCAATGTAAACCGGTGAACCCATTAATTGCTGCTTATATTCTTTGCTAACCGGCGTCGTCGGGCTGTTGCTGCTGAGCAGCCCGGCAAATGACACGCACGGCAGCAGAAGCATCGCAATAAATAATGCGATTTTGCGCATACTGCTTGTTCCTTGATAAAACAAAATAGCCACATTGCCAGGACGGCAAGAGAGACCCGAAATCAGAGTTTTCTGGATTTAGAGCGCTCACATTAGCATCACGGCATTTTTTCGCAAGGGCGACGTGGCGGCGTTTACAATTCCGCCTCACTTTATACCCTGACGGCGACGAAAACACAGTGAGAACTTTGCGCAATAGCTCCCATTTTAGAAGCACTTATCGCCCCTTGCGCTACAGCCGCCGCTCACGAAATGTTACACTTGCGCCGGTTCATCACCAGAGTAAGAAAGGATGCTTCTCTTCCGTCCTGAGCGCTACTGGCGCCGTTTTGCCCTTTCTTCTCTACCATTCTGTCAATAAGCTGGCCCCGGCCTGCGTCGGGGTTGAGGTTACGGATACCTGCTAACGATATGATTAAAATCACGAAAGGGCTGGATTTGCCCATAGCTGGCATGCCATTACAGCAGATTTCTTCCGCGCCAGCGGTGAAGCGCGTCGCGCTACTCGGCGAAGAGTACGTCGGCATGCGTCCCGCCATGGCGGTCAAAGAAGGCGATCGGGTCAAAAAAGGTCAGATCCTGTTCGAAGATAAAAAGATCCCCGGCGTCTGCTTTACCGCCCCGGCGAGCGGGGTCGTCAGCGCGATCCACCGCGGTGAACGGCGCGTGTTGCAGTCGGTGGTGATTGATATCGAGGGCAATGACGCGGTGGCGTTTACCCGTTACGCCGCGGACGCGCTGGCTGAACTGCCGCGCGACACCGTGCAGCAGCAGCTGTTGGCGTCGGGCCTGTGGACGGCGCTGCGCACCCGGCCATTCAGTAAAACGCCGCGCCCGGGCAGCGTGCCGGCTGCTATCTTTGTTAACGCCATGGATACCAATCCGCTGGCGGCGGAGCCGCAGCCGATTATTCTGGCCGAACGGGCCGCTTTCGACGCCGGCCTTACCGTGCTGACGCGTCTGACCGACGGGAAAGTCCACGTCTGCCAGCCCAGCGGCGGTAAGCTCGGCGGTCATCCAGCTGGCCAGGTCTGTTTTAACCAGTTCACCGGGCCGCACCCGGCGGGGCTGCCGGGAACGCATATTCACTTTCTGGAGCCGGTGAGCCTGAATAAGCAGGTCTGGCACCTCAATTATCAGGACGCGATCGCCATTGGTAAGCTTTTCCTTGAAGGTGAGCTGAACTGCGAGCGGGTGATTGCGCTCGGCGGCCCGCAGGTGAAGTCGCCGCGGCTGGTCAAAACGACGCTGGGCGCCAGTCTGGACGATCTGCTGGCGGGCGAGCTGGAGGAGGGGGAAAACCGCGTCATTTCCGGCTCGGTGCTCAGCGGCACCCGCGCCCATGGCCCTCACGCCTTCCTTGGGCGCTTCCATCTGCAGGTGAGCGTGGTCAAAGAAGGGCGGGAAAAAGAGCTCTTCGGCTGGGTGATGCCGGGCAAAGAGAAATTCTCGATAACCCGCACTACGCTTGGCCATTTCTTCAAGCGCAAGCGCTTTCATTTCTCCACCGATACCCACGGCGGCGAGCGGGCGATGGTGCCGATCGGCAACTACGAACGGGTGATGCCGCTGGATATCCTGCCGACCATACTGCTGCGCGATCTGCTGGCCGGGGACACCGACAGCGCTCAGGCGCTGGGCTGTCTGGAGCTGGATGAAGAAGATCTGGCGCTCTGCACCTACGTCTGCCCCGGGAAGTATGAATATGGCCCGGCGCTGCGCAGCGTTTTAACCCGGATTGAGCAGGAAGGATAAGAGATGGGCTTAAAGCATCTGATTGAAAAACTTGAGCCGCATTTCACGCACGGCGGCAAGCTGGAAAAATATTACCCGCTGTATGAGGCGGCGGCGACCATCTTCTACACTCCAGGCCAGGTCACCCGCGGCGCGGCGCACGTGCGCGACGCCATCGACCTCAAGCGGATGATGATCCTCGTGTGGTTTGCCGTATTCCCGGCAATGTTCTGGGGCATGTACAACGTTGGGCTGCAGACCATTCCGGCGCTGCATAAGCTTTACGGCGCCGAACAACTGCAGCAGGCGATCGCCAACAACTGGCACTACAGCGTCGCCCAGTGGTTAGGGGTGAGCTTCAGCGCCGACGCCGGCTGGCTGAGCATGATGACCTTAGGCGCGGTCTTCTTCCTGCCTATCTATATCACCGTCTTTATCGTCGGCGGCTTCTGGGAAGTGCTGTTCGCTATCGTGCGCAAACATGAGATCAACGAAGGCTTCTTTGTCACCTCGATTCTGTTTGCGCTGATCGTCCCGCCCACGCTGCCGCTATGGCAGGCGGCGCTGGGGATCTCCTTCGGGGTGGTGATCGCTAAGGAGATTTTCGGCGGCACCGGGCGCAACTTCCTCAACCCGGCGCTGGCGGGGCGCGCGTTCCTGTTCTTCGCCTATCCGGCGCAGATCTCCGGCGACCTGGTGTGGACGGCAGCGGACGGTTTCTCCGGCGCGACGCCGCTCTCCCAGTGGGCCAGCGGCGGCGGTGAAGCGCTGGTTAACGTCGCTACAGGCATCCCGGTGAGCTGGATGGACGCCTTCCTCGGCAATATTCCGGGCTCGATTGGCGAAGTTTCAACGCTGATGATCCTGATCGGCGGCGCGATCATTCTCTTTGGCCGCGTCGCGTCCTGGCGCATCGTCGCCGGGGTAATGATCGGCATGATCGCCACCGCCACCCTGTTTAACGTTATCGGCTCCGACACCAACCCGATGTTCGCTATGCCATGGTACTGGCATCTGGTGCTCGGCGGCTTTGCCTTCGGCATGATGTTTATGGCGACGGACCCGGTATCCGCCTCGTTTACTGATAAAGGGAAATGGAGTTACGGCGTGCTGATCGGCGTGATGTGCGTGCTGATCCGCGTGGTGAACCCGGCTTATCCGGAAGGGATGATGCTGGCGATCCTCTTTGCCAACCTCTTCGCACCGCTGTTCGACTACCTGGTGGTGCAGGCCAATATTAAGCGGAGGAAGTCGCGTGGCTGAGAAGAAAAGTAACGATAGCATCGGCAAAACGCTGCTGGTGGTGCTGGTGCTTTGTCTGGTCTGCTCCATCGTAGTAGCGGGCTCGGCCGTCGGGCTGAAATCCCGCCAGCAGGCGCAGCGGGCGCTGGATAAGCAGCGTAATATCCTGGCAGTGTCAGGGCTGATGCAGCCCGGCATGGATGCTGATGCGGTCGCCGACACCTTCGCGGCGCGCATTTCGCCGCGACTGGTGAATCTGGCGACCGGTGAGCTGCTGGAGAAAGACCCGTCAAAATTCAATCAGGCCCAGGCGCTGAAGGATCCGCAACAGAGTATGGCGCTGGACGCCAGCCAGGATCCGGCTGGTATAAAGCGACGCAGCAACCTCGCGGAAATTTACCTGGTGCGTGACGCGCAGCAGAAGATTGAGCAGGTGGTGCTGCCCATTTATGGCAACGGCCTGTGGTCGATGATGTATGCCTTCGTGGCGCTGGACGTCGATGGCCGCACGGTAAAAGGCATTACTTACTACGATCAGGGCGAAACGCCGGGGCTGGGCGGCGAAGTGGAGAACCCGAACTGGCGCCAGCAGTTTGTCGGCAAGCAGGTGCTGGATGACAACGGCATGCCGGCGCTGAGAGTGGTCAAAGGCGGCGCGCGCGCTGGTGACCTGCATGCGGTTGATGGCTTATCGGGCGCCACGCTGACGTCAAATGGCGTACAGCACAGCTTTGATTTCTGGATGGGTGAACTGGGCTTTGGTCCGTTCCTGAAAAAGGTGCGTGAAGGAGGGCTGAACAATGGCTGAACAGAGCGATATGAAAGAGGTGAAGCGCGTGCTAGTGGGCCCGCTCATCGCCAATAACCCCATCGCCCTGCAGGTGCTGGGCGTCTGCTCCGCGCTGGCGGTCACCACTAAACTGGAAACCGCCTTCGTGATGACCATTGCGGTAACCCTGGTGACGGCGTTCTCCAGCATGTTTATCTCGATGATCCGCCACCACATTCCCAACAGCGTGCGCATCATCGTGCAGATGGCGATCATCGCCTCGCTGGTTATCGTGGTGGATCAGCTACTGCGGGCTTTCGCCTATGAGACTTCCAAGCAGCTGTCGGTATTCGTCGGGCTTATCATCACCAACTGCATCGTGATGGGCCGCGCCGAAGCTTACGCTATGAAGTCGCCGCCGCTGGCCAGCTTTATGGACGGTATCGGCAACGGTCTCGGCTACGGCGCGATCCTGATTATCGTCGGCTTCCTGCGCGAGCTTATCGGCAGCGGCAAGCTGTTCGGGATCACGGTGCTGGAGACGGTGCAGAACGGCGGCTGGTATCAGCCGAACGGCCTGTTCCTGCTGGCGCCGAGCGCGTTCTTCATTATCGGTTTGCTGATCTGGGCCCTGCGTAGCTGGAAGCCTGAACAGCAGGAAAAGGAGTAATCGATGATGGCTCATTACATTAGCCTGTTTGTCCGCGCGGTGTTCGTTGAGAACATGGCGCTGGCCTTCTTCCTCGGGATGTGTACCTTCCTCGCGGTGTCGAAAAAGGTCTCCACCGCCTTCGGCCTCGGCGTTGCGGTGACGGTGGTGCTGGGTCTTGCCGTACCGATCAACAACCTGGTGTATAACCTGGTGCTGCGCGACGGCGCGCTGGTGGAAGGGGTGGACCTCAGCTTCCTGAACTTCATCACCTTTATCGGGGTGATCGCCGCGCTGGTGCAGATCCTCGAGATGATCCTCGATAAGTACTTCCCGGCGCTATACAACGCGCTGGGGATCTTCCTGCCGCTGATTGCAGTTAACTGCGCGATTTTTGGCGGTGTGTCGTTCATGGTGCAGCGTGATTACAACTTCCCGGAATCCATTGTCTACGGCTTCGGCTCCGGCATCGGCTGGATGCTGGCGATTGTGGCGATGGCGGGGATCCGCGAAAAGATGAAGTACGCCAACGTGCCTGCCGGCTTGCGCGGGTTAGGGATCACCTTTATCACCACCGGGTTGATGGCGCTGGGCTTTATGTCCTTCTCCGGCGTGCAGCTATAAGGGCGTATAAGTATGGAAATTATTCTTGGCGTCGTGATGTTCACGCTGATTGTGCTGGTACTGTCGGGGCTTATCCTGGCAGCGCGCTCAAAGCTGGTGAACGCGGGCGACGTGGTTATTGAGATCAATAACGAAGCGGATAAGCAGATCCGCACCCCGGCGGGGGATAAGCTGCTGAACACGCTGTCGAGCAACGGGATTTTTGTCTCCTCCGCCTGCGGCGGCGGCGGCTCCTGCGGCCAGTGTCGGGTGACTATCAAAGAGGGCGGCGGCGATATCCTGCCGACCGAGCTTTCGCATATTACCAAACGTGAAGCCAAAGCCGGCTGCCGTCTGGCTTGCCAGGTCGCGGTGAAGCAGAACATGAAGATTGAGCTACCGGAGGAAATCTTCGGTGTGAAAAAATGGGAGTGCGAAGTTATCTCCAATGATAACAAAGCCACTTTCATTAAAGAGCTCAAGCTGCGGATCCCGGAGGGGGAGGTGGTGCCGTTCCGCGCGGGGGGCTATATTCAGATCGAATGTCCGCCGCATAAAGTGGCCTATGCTGACTTCGATGTTCCGGATGAATACCGCTCGGACTGGGACAAGTTCAACCTGTTCCGCTACGTCTCTGAGGTGAAAGAGCCGACCCTGCGCGCCTACTCGATGGCTAACTATCCGGAAGAGAAGGGCATCATTATGCTCAACGTGCGCATTGCGACGCCGCCGCCGAAGGTGCCGGATGCCCCGCCGGGGATCATGTCGTCCTATATCTGGTCGCTGAAGCCGGGCGATAAGGTGACGATTTCCGGGCCGTTCGGCGAGTTCTTTGCCAAAGAAACCGACGCTGAGATGGTGTTTATCGGCGGCGGCGCCGGGATGGCGCCGATGCGTTCGCATATTTTCGACCAGCTCAAGCGCCTGCACAGCACACGCAAAATCAGCTTCTGGTACGGAGCGCGCTCGCTGCGCGAGATGTTCTACGATGATGAGTTTGAACAGCTGGCGCGGGATAACCCGAATTTTACCTTCCACGTCGCGCTCTCCGATCCGCTGCCGGAAGATAACTGGACGGGGCATACCGGCTTTATCCATAACGTTCTGTACGAGAACTATCTGCGCGATCACCCGGCGCCGGAAGACTGCGAGTTCTACATGTGCGGGCCGCCGGTAATGAATGCCGCGGTGATTAAGATGCTGAAGGACCTGGGCGTCGAGGACGAGAATATTCTGCTCGACGACTTTGGAGGCTGACGATGCTGACGGTGTTTGTCGGAACCTTTGTGATTTTTGCGTTGGTGATCCTCGGGATGTCGCTGGGCTACCTGGTGAAGCGCAAGAGCATTCAGGGCAGCTGCGGGGGGATCTCCTCGCTGGGGCTGGAGAAAGTCTGCGACTGTCCTGAGCCCTGCGACGCGCGTAAGAAACGTCTCGCCCGCGAGGCGCAGCGCCAGCAGCGGCGTATTTTGTAATCTTTGGCCATTTTGGCCCGGAGGCGCTGCGCTTGCCGGGCCTGCTGCTTCGGTTTTGTAGGCCGGGTCAGGCGCAGCCGCCACCCGGCATAAAGCGGCTCCGTGCCCGGTGGCGCTGCGCTTGCCGGGTCTGCTGCTTCGGTTTTGTAGGCCGGGTAAGGCGCCAGCCGCCACCCGGCAACAACATGCCAGCAATGTGAGGCCGCTTTCGTGGCCTTTTTTCTCCCTTTGCGCCCTTACTGCCAGCTTTTCGCCTGCGCCGGGGAATCAACCATCACGCCGTCAGCGCCCAGCGCCTTCGCCGTGCGGTAATCTTCCGCACTGTTGATGCCGAAGAAGATAATGTGCGCTTTGCCCTGCGAGCGGAAGCAATCCATCGCCTCTTTATCCCAGGTGAGCGTCGCCGGGGAGATCCCTTCTCCAAGGGTGAATTTCTCCACCACCTCTACCTTGCGCTTCAGCTCCAGCCCATACCACTGTTCGCCTTCGCGCTGGCTGGCAGGCTGGCACTGATGGCTGAGCGAAATACTGGCGAGCCTGGTGCGGGTTTCGCTACGGGTGACGAAGCGGGGAATAGCCGGCGGCAGCGCGGCGATATAGCGGTCTTCGGTGGAATAGACCCGCACGCGATTGAGGCTGTGCGTGGCTTTTAACACCGCAAGCAGGTGCTCGCCCATCACGATCGGGTCGGCATCCGGAGATTTAATGTCGATGTAGAAGAACGTGTGCGGCCATTGCTGCAAAACGGCTTGCAGCGTGGGAATGGTGGCCTGCTTGCCGCGCCAGGGGTGGCTGTCATCACCCCATTTCCAGCCGGCATCGACTTTCGCCAGCTCGGCGGCGGTCAAACTGGAAACTTTGCCCTCGCTATTGGTCAATGCGGAAAGATCGCTTGACCGGTAGAGCACCGGCACGCCGTCGCGGCTTAACTGCACGGTGACCCAGATGGCCTCAGCGTTATTCTCCAGCGCCAGCTTGATCGCTGGCAGGGTATTTTCCGGCGCATCGCCGGTGCCGCCGCGGTGGGCAATCAGCTGTGGGGCTGCCCAGGCGCCGGCGGTGGCCAGCAGGCAAAGTGCGGTAAGTATTTTCTTCATGATTACACCTTCCAGATTCATTGGTTAACTTTATGAAAATAAACATAATTCATTGCATTTTTATGTTTTGACCGCTTTTTTAGCCGATGAAATAAAAAAAGCATCAAATTCGCAGCGAGTTTTGCTATGCTGTATGGGTATACAGTGTTGAGTCTGACGATGCGTAAAATTATCCATGTCGATATGGACTGTTTCTTTGCGGCGGTGGAGATGCGCGACAACCCGGCGTTGCGCGATATCCCCCTCGCAATAGGCGGCAGTCGGGTACAGCGTGGCGTGATTAGTACCGCGAACTATCCTGCGCGCAAGTTTGGCGTGCGCAGCGCTATGCCGACGGCGACAGCGCTCAAGCTGTGCCCGCATCTCACACTGCTTCCCGGCCGCTTCGATGCCTACAAAGAAGCCTCGAACCATATCCGCGAAATTTTCTCCCGCTACACCTCGCGCATTGAGCCGCTGTCGCTGGATGAAGCCTATCTTGACGTCAGCGACAGCGTGCATTGTCACGGGTCGGCCACCCTGATAGCCCAGGAGATCCGCGAAACCATTGAACGGGAGCTGCGCCTCACCGCCTCGGCGGGGGTGGCGCCGGTGAAGTTTCTTGCCAAAATCGCCTCTGACATGAATAAACCCAACGGCCAGTTCGTTATCGCTCCCCATCAGGTGGCTGAGTTTGTGCGGGCGCTGCCGCTGGCGAAAATACCCGGCGTCGGGAAGGTATCGGCAGCGAAGCTGGAAAATATGGGCCTGCGTACCTGTGGCGATGTGCAGAACAGCGATCTGGCCATGCTGCTTAAGCGCTTCGGTAAATTTGGCCGTATTTTGTGGGAGCGTAGCCACGGGATTGATGAGCGGGAAATCCATAACGACCGGCAGCGCAAGTCGGTGGGCGTGGAGCGCACCCTAGCGGAAGATATTCACGAATGGCCGGAGTGCGAAGCGATAATCGAAAACCTCTACCCGGAGCTGGAGCGCCGGCTGGCGAAGGTTAAACCGGACCTGCTGATCGCCCGTCAGGGGATTAAACTGAAATTCAATGACTTCCAGCTGACCACCCAGGAGCACGTCTGGCCGCGGCTGAACAAAGCGGATCTGATTGCCACCGCGCACAAGGCCTGGGATGAGCGCCGTGGCGGACGTGGCGTGCGTCTGGTTGGGCTCCACGTAACGCTGCTCGATCCGCAGCTGGAAAGGCAGCTTTTATTAGGGATTTAACCATGCACATTCGCCCTTACCACGACAGCGATTTGCCACTGCTCTGCCAGATCTTTCTGCGCGCGGTGCGGGAAACGGCCAGCCGGGACTATACCCCGGCGCAGATTGCGGCCTGGGCGCAGGTGGATGAGACGCGCTGGCGGCAAAAGCTGGCTGATTCAATCGGGCTGGTGGCGGAAGTAGAGCATCAACCGGTTGGCTTTATCACCGCCATCGGGACGCATATCGATTTACTCTTCGTCTCGCCGGATCATGGCCGGCAGGGTATCGGCGGCGCGCTTATCGAGGCGCTCTGCGCTCAGTATCCTGCGCAAATCCTGACGGTGGACGCCAGCATTACGGCAAAGCCCTGTTTTACAGCCCATGGCTTTAAGGTGGTGGCTGAGCAGCGGGTAGCGGCGCGCGGAGAGTGGTTTATTAACTACCGGATGGAAAGCGCGGGTCGCTAAGGTGAGGCGGGTGAAAAACCGGCGGCGGACTGCCGCCGGTGGTGGTGCTTATTTAGCCGGAATGGCTTTCAGCAGCTCGGTCAGCAGCGTCCAGTACTGGCCGACGCTTTCGATATGTACCTGCTCATCCGGAGAGTGCGGACCGGTAATGGTCGGCCCGATGGAGACCATGTCCATTTCCGGATACGGTTTTTTGAACAGGCCGCATTCCAGACCGGCGTGGATGATCTGGATGTTCGGCGTCTTGTTGAACAGACGCTGATAGGTCTCGCGCACCAGGTGCATCACCGGCGAATTGGCGTCCGGTTGCCAGCCAGGGTAAGCGCCTTTGGCTTCGGTTTTCGCCCCCGCCAGCTTACCCAGAGAATCCAGCATGCTGACCACGTAGTCTTTGCCGCTGTCGATCAGCGAGCGGATCAGGCAGTGGATCTGTACGTTGTCATCGGTCATGGTGACGACGCCGACGTTCAGCGAAGTTTCCACTACGCCTTTCGCCACGTCAGAGTTGCGGATAACCCCGTTCGGCGTGGCGTTCAGCAGGCGGATGAAACCGTCGCGGGAAGCCTGAGTCAGCGCCGCTTTGTCGTTATCGACCGCTTCCACGAGCACCACCAGGTTCTTCTCTTTGGCCTCCAGCTCGTTTTTCAGCAGCGCCTGGTAAGTATTCACCAGCGCTTTCAGCGCATCGGCTTTATCCGCGGCGACGGCGACAGTAGCGTAAGCTTCACGCGGGATGGCGTTGCGCAACGTGCCGCCGTTGAAATCGACCAGACGCAGATCCAGCTCATCGGCGTGGCCGGCGAGGAAGCGCGACAGCAGCTTGTTGGCGTTACCCAGACCAAGGTGAATATCACCGCCGGAGTGGCCGCCTTTCAGCCCTTTTAAGGTGACTTTAAAGCTCTGGAACCCGGCCGGAATCGCTTCGCGGGTCAGCGCCAGGTTAGAGGTGAAATCGATCCCGCCGGCGCAACCCATGTAGATTTCGCCTTCTTCTTCGGAGTCGGTGTTGATCAGGATATCGGCCTGCAGCCAGTTGGCCTGCAGACCGAAGGCACCGTCCATGCCGGCTTCTTCGGTCATGGTCAGCAGCACTTCCAGCGGGCCGTGAGCGACGCTGTCGTCGGCCAGTACCGCCAGTGCGGACGCCATCCCGATACCGTTGTCCGCGCCCAGCGTGGTGCCGCGCGCTTTCACCCATTCGCCGTCAATGTACGGCTGAATCGGATCTTTGGCGAAGTCGTGGACGGTGTCGTTATTTTTCTGCGGCACCATATCGAGGTGCGCCTGCAGCGCTACCGGCTTACGGTTTTCCATACCGGCAGTCGCGCCTTTACGAATCAGAATGTTGCCAACCTGGTCGCGTTCCGCGTGTAAGCCTTTTTCTTTTGCCCAACCCATAATGTGCTCGGCGAGCTGTTCTTCGTGATAGGACGGGTGCGGGATGGAGCAAATCTTGGCAAAAATATCCCAAAGCGGCTGCGGGGATAGTTGAGACAGTTCAGACACGGTAAGTCTCCTTACAGACTCCTGCATACAGCGGTTGCAGGACGAGGGTTAGCGTTAAAATACACAACAAGCCCGGGCTTGCGCGATGGGGTTGAGAATACCACTTTCCACCGCCGCAGGTAGTGTAAACAACGCAAAAAGCGTTGCGCAAACCGCTTAACACTGGTTTTTAGTGCGTCAGATCTCTATAATCTCGCGCAACCATTTTCCCCCTCGAACATTATTTAAGCCGTATTACACAGGCTGGGACACTTCACATGAGCGAAAAATACGTCGTCACCTGGGACATGTTGCAGATTCACGCCCGCAAACTGGCCAGCCGTCTGCTGCCGGTTGAGCAATGGAAAGGCATTATTGCCGTTAGCCGCGGCGGACTGGTACCGGGAGCGTTACTGGCGCGTGAACTGGGCATTCGTCATGTTGATACCGTATGCATCTCCAGCTACGACCATGATAACCAGCGCGAGCTGAAAGTGCTGAAACGTGCGGAAGGCGATGGCGAAGGCTTTATTGTTATCGACGATCTGGTGGATACCGGCGGGACCGCTGTGGCGATCCGCGAAATGTATCCCAAAGCGCACTTTGTCACCATTTTCGCCAAACCGGCAGGCCGTCCGCTGGTTGATGATTACGTGGTTGATATTCCGCAGGATACCTGGATTGAACAGCCGTGGGATATGGGCGTGGTGTTTGTACCGCCTATCGCAGGTCGTTAATTCTTCAGGACAGTGCTATTTACCACGCCCGGCTTGCCGGGCGTGGTTTTTTTTATCCTTTAGCAGGTTACAATATCCGGAGTGGCACTACGACGGAGACTGCACATGTCACAGGCTAACCTTAGCGAAACGCTGTTTAAACCTCGCTTCAAACATCCAGAAACCTCTACGCTGGTGCGCCGGTTTTCTGCCGGAAAACCCCAGGCGATGCAGTCAGCGCTGAGCGGCAATCACGTCGATCACTGGTACCGTCTGATCAATCGCTTAATGTGGATCTGGCGCGGCGTAACCCCGCAGGAGATCCTCGATGTGCAAGCGCGCATTGTAATGAGCGAGGCCGAACGAACCGATCCCGAGCTGTTCGATACCGTTATCGGCTATCGCGGCGGCAACTGGATTTTTGAGTGGGCGAAAGAAGCCATGCAGTGGCAGCAAAAGGCCGGGCAGGAAGCCGATCCTTTGCTGAGCGGCCGCCACTGGCTGCATGCTTCGAACCTGTACAGCATTGCCGCTTATCCGCATATCAAAGGCGATGAGCTGGCGGAACAGGCGCAGGCTTTAGCCAACCGGGCGTATGAAGAGGCCGCCCAGCGGCTGCCTGGCGCCCTGCGCGAGCTGGAGTTTACTATCCCTGGCGGCTCGCCGATAACCGGCTTTTTGCATATGCCGAAAGGCGAGGGGCCGTTTCCGACGGTGCTGATGTGCGGGGGGCTGGACTCGCTGCAGACCGATTATTACAACCTGTATGAAAACTACTTCTCACCGCTCGGCATTGCCATGCTGACCATTGATATGCCCTCCATCGGCTTCTCATCAAAATGGACGCTGAATCAGGACACCAGCCTGCTGCATCAGCACGCGCTGCGCCATCTGGAAAATGTGCCGTGGATTGACCATACCCGGGTCGCCGCCTTCGGCTTCCGCTTTGGCGCCAATATCGCGGTGCGTCTCGGTTACCTGGAGCCGCAGCGGCTGAAGGCCGTAGCCTGTCTGGGGCCGGTGGTCCACGGTCTGCTGGTGGATCCCCTGCATCAGGGGCGCGTGCCGGAGATGTACCTCGACGTGCTGGCCTCGCGGCTGGGCATGCATGACGCATCCGATGAAGCGCTGCGCGTGGAGCTCAATCGCTATTCGCTCAAAACCCAGGGACTGCTGGGGCGCCGTTGCCCGACGCCGATGCTCTCCGGCTTCTGGAAGGATGATCCGTTCAGCCCTGAAGAGGAGTCGCGGTTAATCACCTCGTCATCTGCCGATGGCAAACTGCTGGAGATCCCGTTTAACCCGGTGTATCGCAATTTTGATCACGCATTGCGACAGATCGCCCGCTGGATCAATCATAGATTTGGTTAATTTATTGCTAAATTCTATTGGTTTGGTAAAACAGTTGCATCACTAAAGGAGATCGCAATGACGTTACCGAGTGGACACCTGAAAAGTAAGTTGATCAAGAAATTCACGGCGCTAGGGCCTTACATTCGCGAAGAGCAGTGCCATGACAACCGTTTCTTTTTCGATTGCCTGGCAGTTTGCGTCAATGTTAAGCCCGCGCCGGAGAAGCGTGAATTCTGGGGCTGGTGGATGGAAATGGAAGCACAAGAGTCACGTTTCACCTATAGCTACCAGTTTGGTCTGTTCAATAAAGAAGGGTCATGGCAGGCGGTCGACATTGACGACCCGGAAGTGAGCGACAGACTGGAAAAAACGCTGCGCGAGTTTCACGAGCGCGCGGCAGCGCTGCTGACCACCTTTAATCTGAAGCTGGAACCGGCCGACGATTTCAGCGAGCCGGTTCGTCTGCGGGCCTGATTGATCTACGGATACGATTTCTCTACGCCCGTGCGGCGTGGAGGAGCGTGACGAAGACGTTGCCGGCATCCCCGTACTTTCTACCCCGCCGCCTGACTCACACTACCTGCGGCTGCAGCTTGTCGGCCATCGCCTGCTGAATAATCGGGATCGGAGTCAGTAAGTGCTCGCGCATCAGCGCGCTGGCCTGTTCAGCGTCGCGCGCCAGAATAGCGTCCACCAGAGTCTGATGCTGGACATGCTTATCTTCCAGCATCTCCACCGACAGCACAGTGGTGCGCAGCCAGATGAAGCGGTAGCGGGCCGCCAGGTCGAACAGCCGTTCGCGCATCTGCAGCAGATACTGCGAACCGCAGCCGGCGACGATGGCGGTGTGAAATGCCTGATGGCGCTGGTCCCATTCATCGAGTAAGTGCTCACTCGCTTCGCACGACTCCAGCTTGTTGAGCAGATGGGCGCGGGCCAGCAGCTCGGCTTCCCACTCATCGCCGCCGCGCTCAATGGCGAGGCGCACCAGCATGGCTTCCATGTTGGCGCGCGCGTCGAAGATATCGAGAAGCTCCTGTTCCGACATGGGCGCTACCCGATAGCCTTTCTGATTGACCACCGTCACCAGCCGCTCGGCCACCAGCTGCGAAAGCGCCTCGCGCAGCGGACCGACCCCCAGGGCATAGCGCGAGGTCAACAGGCTCATCCGCAGCTTCTCATCGGGTTGGTAGACCCCGCGGATGATGTCGTTTTTTAACCAACGGTACCCGTCAATGGCCGTCGCCTGGGAAATGGCGGTCATGTTCTTACTCCTGAATACTCTTCCCGGCGGGCGCCGGGAAGAGGGTTAACGCGTATTTTGCAGCGGCAGTTTTTGCCACAATACCAGCTTTTTCCAGCGCGACATAATCGGTACCGTACAAATAATTCCCAATGCTAACAGGCCGGTAGAGATCACCTCCAGCTGCTGCGCCGGACGGAACAGCATCACCACCAACACGAAGGTGATAAAGGCGATCACCAGCCAGGTCAGATACGGATAGAGCCACATTCTGAGACGGATCTCGCCGCCTTGCGCCTGAAGGATTTTGCGCATCCGCAGTTGCGAAACGGCGATCACCAGATAGACCAGCAGGGCGATGGCGCCGGAGCTGTCGATGAGGAATTTAAACACCTTGGCAGGCGCGTAGTAGTTCACCACCACGGTGAGGAATGCCGCGCCGGTGGAGAGGAGCACCGCCACGTACGGCGTTTTGCTGCGGTTGGTCCGGCCCATGATGGCCGGCGCATCGCCGCGGCGGCTCAGGGAGTAGAGCATCCGCGAAGCGGTATACAGCGCCGAGTTCAGACAGCTGGTGACCGACAGGAGGATCACGCCGTCCATAATCAGCTTGGCATAGGGAATATGCAGCAGCTCGAGCACCGAGCGGTAGGAGCCGATGCTCTTCAGCCCCGGCATATTCCACGGGATGAGGGCGACGACGATAAAGATCGAGCACAGATAAAAAATAGAGATACGCCAGATCACCGAGTTGGTGGCGCGCACGATATGTTTATCCGGAGTATCTGATTCGGCGGCGGCAATGGTGACAATCTCCGCGCCCATAAACGAGAACATAGTGATCAGCATTGCGCTGAGCACCGCGCCGAAGCCGTTGGGCATAAAGCCGCCGTGATCCCACAGACGCGAAATGCCGCTCACCTCGGCATAGGGATAAAAACCGGTAATGGCGACCGCGCCCAGTACGATAAACGCCAGAATAGCGACCACTTTGCACAGCGCCAGCCAGAACTCGAATTCGCCGTAGTTTTTGACGCTCAGCAGGTTACTGCCGGTGAGGGCGAGGGTGATGACCAGGGAGAACAACCACACCGGGACGCCCGGCACCCATGAATGCAAAATAATCGCCGCGATATTGGCTTCCAGCGGAATAACCAGGACCCAAAACCACCAGTACAGCCAGCCGATGGTATACCCCGCCCAGCGGCCGATGGCTTTATCGGCGTAGGTGGAAAAGGAGCCGGTATCCGGCGTGGCGACCGCCATTTCGGCCAGCATACGCATAATCATCACCACCAGCAGCCCGGCAAACAGATAGGCCAGCAGCACCGCCGGGCCCGCCTCGGCAATGGCGACGCTGGATCCGACAAATAAACTCGCGCCGATCACCCCGGCGATAGATAACATTGTGACGTGGCGCGACTTCAGTCCCGCCCCTAAATCCTGTGATTGCGACAGTTGCCCCATCATTTACCCTCTCGAAGTGTGTCACCTGGGAGAGCGCCCCGACATTCCCGCGCCGGGGCACGCGTATAATTATTGTTTTGCAGGTCTCGTCTTCATTCCCTTACTAACGTACTTCGTGTCCGCATATCTGTTGTTTTATGCCTGTTTCGCCTCGGTAAAGCAGTCGGCGATGATCTTCAGCCCCTGCTCGATCTGCGCCTCTTCGATGGTCAGTGGCACCAGGATGCGCAGTACGTTGTAGTACGGCCCGCAGGAGAGCAGGATCAGGCCTTTGTCGCGCGCGCGGGCGACGATATCCGCCGTGAGTCTTGCATTCGGTCTGCTGTGATCGCCCTCTTCAAACAGCTCGATGGCGATCATCGCTCCCAGACCGCGGACATCGCCGATCTCCGGATGATCTTCAGCAATCGCCAGCAGGCCCTGGCGCAGGGTATCGCCGAGCTGGTTGGCTTTTTCCAGCAGGTTTTCCTGCTCGAAAATCTGCAATACCGCCAGGGCAGCGGCACAGGCGATGGGGTTGCCAGCGTAGGTGCCGCCCAGTCCGCCCGGGGCGATGGCGTCCATCACTTCCGCGCGGCCGGTGACGCCCGCCAGCGGGAAACCGCCGGCGATGGATTTGGCGAAGGTGGTGATATCCGCCGCGACGCCCATCTGCTCCATGGCGAACAGGGTACCGGTGCGGCCCGCGCCGCTCTGAACCTCATCGGCGATGAGCATAATGCCGTGCTCGTCGCACAGGGCGCGCAGGCGCTGCATAAAGGCCGGGGAGGCGGCATAGAATCCGCCTTCACCCTGCACCGGCTCGATAATGATGGCGGCGATATCTTCCGGCGCGGCATCGTTTTTGAAGATGCGATGGATGCTGGCGATCGCCTCGTCATCGCTGACGCCGTGCAGCGCGCACGGGTAGAGGGCGCGATAGACGTGGCCCGGCATTAAGCCCATACCGGCGGAGTAAGGATTCACTTTACCGGTCAGCGACAGGGTGTAGTGGGTACGGCCGTGATAGGCGCCGGTGAAGGCGATAGCGCCGCTGCGCCCGGTTGCCGCGCGGGCGATCTTCACCGCGTTCTCCACCGCTTCCGACCCGGTGGTGACCAGCAGGGTTTTCTTGGCGAAATCACCTGGCACCTTCTGGTTCATCTTTTCGCACAGCGCCAGGTAGGGCTCGTAGGCCAGCACCTGGAAGCAGGTATGGGACAGCTTTTTCAGCTGGTCCTCCACGGCGGCGACAATCTGCGGATGCAGGTGGCCGGTATTGAGCACCGCGATACCGCCGGCAAAATCGAGATATTCCCGCCCTTCGACGTCCCACACCCGGCAGTTCTCCGCGCGCTCAGCGAAGATAGGATGGATCTGGCCGACGCCGCGCGGGACCGCGTCGCTGCGACGCGCCATTAATGCTTTATTGCTGTTCATCCGACACTCCTGTTAAAGGCCAATGCACATGTATTTGATTTCTAAGTAGTCTTCGATACCGTACTTCGACCCTTCGCGGCCGAGGCCGGAGGCCTTAACGCCGCCGAACGGGGCGACTTCGGTGGAGATAATGCCGGTATTGATGCCGATGATGCCGTACTCCAGCGCTTCGCCGACGCGGAAAACGCGGCTCAGATCGCGGGCGTAGAAATAGGCGGCGAGGCCGAACTCGGTATCGTTGGCCTGGGCAATGACGTCGGCTTCATCTTTAAAGCGGAACAGCGGGGCCAGCGGGCCGAAGGTCTCCTCTTTCGCCACTTTGGCGCTGTCGGGAACGTTGACCAGGATGGTCGGCTGGAAGAAGTTGCCGCCCAGGGCGTGCGGTTTGCCGCCGGTGACCACCTTCGCGCCTTTGGCGATGGCGTCGGCAATGTGTTCTTCAACTTTGGCGACGGCTTTCTCGTCGATCAGCGGGCCGGTGGTGACCCCGTCCTGCAGGCCGTCGCCAATGCGCAGTTTTTCCACCGCCTGCTGCAGCTTCTCGGCGAAACGTTCATATACCCCGTCCTGGACGTACAGGCGGTTGGCGCAAACGCAGGTCTGCCCGGCGTTGCGGAACTTCGACGCCAGCGCCCCCTCGACGGCTTTGTCGAGGTCGGCATCGTCGAAGACGATAAACGGCGCGTTGCCGCCCAGCTCCAGGGAGACTTTTTTGATGTCTTTCGCGCACTGCTCCATCAGCTGGCGGCCAATCTCGGTCGAGCCGGTAAAGGAGAGCTTGCGCACCAGCGGGTTACTGGTCAGTTCGCCGCCGACCGCGCCGGCTAAGCCGGTGACGACGTTGAACACCCCGGCGGGGATCCCGGCGCGATTGGCCAGTTCGGCCAGCGCCAGCGCGGAAAACGGCGTCTGGCTGGCCGGTTTCAGGACCATGGTGCAGCCCGCGGCCAGCGCCGGGCCCGCTTTGCGGGTGATCATCGCCGCCGGGAAGTTCCACGGGGTGATGGCGGCGGTGACGCCGATGGGCTGCTTTATCACCAGCAGGCGCTTGTCGGCCTGGTGGCCTGGAATGGTGTCGCCGTAAATGCGTTTACCTTCTTCGGCGAACCATTCAATAAAGGAGGCGGCGTAGCTGATTTCGCCTTTGGCTTCCGCCAGCGGTTTCCCCTGTTCGAGGGTCATCAGACGGGCGAGATCGTCCTGGTTCTCCAGCATGAGATCGAACCAGCGGCGCAGAATATTCGCCCGCTCTTTGGCGGTGAGGGCGCGCCAGGCGGGAAGGGCGCGGTTAGCGGCTTCGATCGCTTGTCGGGTTTCGTCAGCGCCCATTTTCGGCACGCTGCCGAGCTGCTCGCCGTTGGCCGGGTTGGTCACCGCAATCACGTCGCCGTTGGGCGCATCGCGCCACTGACCATCAATCAGCGCCTGCTGGCGAAACAGAGTCATATCGTTGAGTTGCATAATCGCTTCCTGTCTTCAGGGGGTTAACGGGTAAAAGCGGCGTGTAGTGTCTCCACGCTACGTGCCGCACGCAGCGTGCGTCCGGGATTGCTCTGGCTGGCCAGCAGGGTCTGCACCTTGCTGACGATATGCGCGCCGATCGGGATAGCCGACGTCGCCGCGGGTGACGGCGCGTTACAGGTGTGAATGGAACGCGCGGTGGTGACGAAGAGAAAATCGTCGATCAGTTTGCCCTGCGGCGACACCGCCTGCGCCCGCACGCCGGCCGGCCACGGGCGCAAATCGCGCAATGTCAGGCTCGGGCAGTATTTCTGCACCAGCCGCAGATAGCCGCTTCGGCACAGCGAATTTTTCATTTCGCCCAGCCCGGAGCGCAGGTTGTTTTGCAGTACCCGGCGAATGCCGGGCGAGGTGAGGATCTCCAGGGTATCGGCCAGCGAAATATCGCGCTTGCGATAGCCTTCGCGCTTCAGGGCCAGCACGGCGTTGGGGCCGACGGTGACGCTGCCGTCGATCATGCGGGTCAGGTGGACGCCGAGGAACGGCATCGCCGGATCGGGGATCGGATAGATCAGATGGTTGACGATCTGATTGTGCTCCGCAGCGAGCTGGAAATACTCCCCGCGGAACGGGCAGATGATAAACCCGGGATCGACGCCGAGCATTTTCACCAGTCGATCGGCCATCAGCCCGGAACAGGTAATCAGCGTCGAGGCCTCATACTCGCCGCCCTGGCGGGTGTGGACGACCACGCCGCTGGCGTGTTCTTTCAGGGCGCTGACTTCGGCGTTGTAGACGATGGCGCCGCCTTTCGATTCGAAGTTCTTCGCCATCGCCGCCGCCACGTCGCGGTAGCTGACGATGCCGCTGGAAGGGACGAAGATCCCGCCGAGCCCGGTAATGTTCGGTTCGCGCTCGCGCAGCTCCCCGGCGCTCAGCCATTCCCGCTGCAGGCCGTTGGCGGCAGTGCGATCCCACAGGGCGCGCATCCGCTCCATCTCCAGCGGCGAGGTGGCGACCAGCATCTTGCCGCAGACGTCATAGCGGATGCCGTTCTGCTCGCAAAAGGCCTTGGTAGCGCGGTTGCCGGCGAGGCAAAACTGCGCCTTGAGGCTGCCGGGGGTGTAATACACCCCGGCGTGGATCACGCCGCTGTTGTGGCCGGTCTGATGGCAGGCCGGGCCGGACTCTTTTTCCAGCAGCGCAATGCGGGCGTCCGGGTAAATCTCAATTAACTGCATGGCGGTCGACATGCCGATGATGCCGCCGCCGATAATCACGAAATCATACATCCGCTCAATTCCTTCGCCTGAAAACCCTTATTGATGAGTCTGGTAATGATTCGTGGAATACGCAAAGTAGCCGCGCTGGCGCATCAGCTCGCGGCGCAGGTCCGGGTGCGGCGTAAAGCGGTCGCGGCCGTGCAGCCAGAACAGGTTGTTAATCAACAGAAATTTGCCTACCGGCACCGGTATAGAAAGAATGTTTTTGCTGGTCTCCAGCGCGTCGGAGAGGCGGCTCAGCCAGGTGCCTTCTTCGAAATCTTTCGGCTGGACGAACTGGTCGATATAGCGCATCACCGGGCGACCCAGCTGGTCGACGTCGAACACCGGGTGGAAAACATCTTTGCTGACGTTTTTGCTCGGCGGCGCGGCCCAGCGCATCGGGCGGCGGGCGAGCGGGTCGCGGAAGAATTCGTCGAGGTGCTCCCAGTCGTCGAGATGCAGCAGCAGGGAATTGCCGCCCTGCATGTTCTGCTCGTCGATCTTCATCATTAGCACGTAGTCGGTTTGCTCTTCGACGTAGGTACCGTCGTTGTGCAGCTCCATCACCCGGTGCGGCTGGCGCAGGTAGCTGTCGGAATTATCGACGTTTTTCACCACGAAGCGGGCGTAATACTGGCCGCTCATGGCATCGAAGTTGGAACGGCCAATCAGGTGGGCGACGGCGGTGGCCAGCTTGACCATCTCTTCGGCCTGGCTGACGTTATCGATCCCTTCGCCGTTGATCAGCAGCGCGCCTTCCGCGCGATCGAGCAATGTTTTGATCAGCAGCGGCTGCAGCTGGTTGCCGCACAGATCGTCGAGGATCTTGCCCACCTGGAAGCGTAAGAAAGATTTGTACTCCAGCGCCTGCACCGGCCACTGCGCGACCTGCTGCAGAAACTGGGTGGTGGTGTCCGCGGAAAAGGTGAGCTCCAGCAGGCGCGGCGACTGGGCGGAAGGGGAGACGGTAAAGCCAGGGTATTGCTGGGCTAACGGCGCGGGTGTCGGTTTTACTGCGGTCAGGGCGTTCATCAGGATCGTTCCTCGCTGTAAGGTCAGGGTGATGTTCATTTCGTAGCCATAAATTAAAAATATCTACATTTTTATAAAATGCGTACGAAATAGCCTTTTTGTTTCCATTTTGTGATCTGACAACAATTATTTAACAATGCGGGAGGGGGATAAGGTGGTGGTGAAAGTTGAGGAATAGAGCGAGCGGCGGATAGCGCAAAAAATGGGGGTAGGCTGACGGGAAATCGTAATACCGGTCACAGTTTTTAATCTGCACAATACCCTTACCAGATGAAGGTGTTAATATTCAGCCGGTAAATACCTTTCAATGCTCACCGAGGCTTCGATGCTGGAGAATGTCATTATCAGATAATCAGCTTCCCGACCTGCCCAGGCCGGACTGATTATCGCTGCGCTTAAACCTTACGCACACACCTGCGGGTGTAGGCATGTTTTCGCACATGATAATGAACAGGTTTCAGTATGAATTTATCCCGTCAGGAACAACGGACCTTACACGTACTCGCCAAAGGTGGCCGTATTGCGCACGTCCGCGATACCTCCGGCCGCATTACCGCCGTCGAATGCTACACCCGGGAAGGGCTGTTGCTGAGCGACTGTACCCTCGCGGTCTTCAAAAAGCTCAAAACCAAAAAGCTGATTAAGTCGGTGAATGGCCAGCCGTACCGGATCAACACCACCGGTTTGAATAACGTTCGCGCACAGGCGGACAACCGCTGATACAGCGACCCGGGCAGGGGCGCTGCCCGGGCGTATGGCTCTCAAGGAGAAACACCCATGATCGATATCCCTCGCATTTTTACTATCAGTGAAAGCGAACACCGTATTCATAACCCTTTTACCCCGGAAAAGTACGCCACGCTGGGACGGGCGCTGCGAATGGCGCCGGGCACCGCCATTCTTGACCTCGGCAGCGGCTCCGGCGAGATGCTCTGTAGCTGGGCGCGCGATCATCAGATCGTCGGCACCGGGGTGGACATGAGTCTGCTATTCAGTCAGCAGGCGGCCGCCCGGGCAGAAGCGCTCGGGGTGAGCGACCGGGTGACCTTCATACACCAGGATGCCAGCGGGTATGTCGCCAGTCAGCCGTGCGATATTGCCGCCTGCGTGGGGGCAACGTGGATCGGCGGCGGAGTGGCAGGCACGATTGCGCTACTGAAGCAGAGTCTTAACCCAGGCGGCATGCTGCTTATCGGCGAGCCATGGTGGCGCAAACGCCCCGCCACGGCGGAAGAGGCGGTTGCCTGCGGCGCGCAGTCACCCGATGACTTCCTGACGCTGCCGGCGCTGGTCGCTCACTTTGGCGAACTGGGCTATGACGTGGTGGAGATGGTGCTGGCCGACCAGGAGGGCTGGGATCGTTATGAAGCGGCGAAATGGCTGACGATGCGCCGCTGGCTGGAGGCCAATCCGCACGATGACTTCGCGCCGGAGGTTCGCCAGCAGTTGACCACTGCGCCGCTACACCACGTCACCTGGACCCGGGAATATCTCGGCTGGGGCGTGTTTGTCCTGATGGCGCGTTAACCGGTATGTCGGTAGCGTCAGGAGGCGCTACCGACCATTTTCAGACCTTCAGCTCGTCGTAGCTGACCATGACGTGCTGGCGAAAGGCGGGCCGTGCGGTTAGCCGTGCATAATACGCCGCAAGGTGGGGGAGGGGACGACGGGTGATATCGATGGCAAAGTAGCGGTACAGCACATGGCCAAACTGGATATCGGCCAGGGTGAAGGTATCGCCCACCAGATAGCGACTGCCGGCGAGACGTGCCTCGGCAATCGCCAGCTTTTGCTCCAGGGCCGTCACCGCCGCGGCGATGGCCTGCGGATCCCGCTCGGCGGCGGGCGTGCGCACCACGCGCCAGAACACCGGCGCCGTAAAGCCGAGGGCGATATTCTGCTTTGACCACTCGGCCCAGCGATCAACCTCTGTACGAGCCAGCAGTTCGCCCGGCCAGAAGGCGTCGTCGGCGTAGCGACTGGCTAAATAGCGAAGGATCGCGCCGGTTTCCCACAGCGGCGGATTTTCGTCATCCTGCAGCACTGGCACCGTACGATTGGGATTGAGCTGATAAAACGCCTCGCTGTCGGTACCGCCATAGCGATGCCCCACGTCGAACCGGAGATAGTCCAACCCAAGCTCGCCAACACACCACATCAGCGCCTGCACGTTAGAGGAGGTTTTTCGGCCCCAGATGGTCAGCATCGGGATCTCCAGAGAATAATGAAAGAAGGAGCATAGCAGGTTGGGTTGAAAACGTGAGGGGGAAAAGATGGGGGGTATAGCGGTGTATATGGTGTGGGGACGCATGTTATCCCCTTGCGATAACGCGAATTCATCCCTACAAAGGTATAATGACCATCAATATGGCGCTTGTATAAAATAATGCAGCAATCATCTTTGAACGAGAATAAGGCGAGGGAGTGGAAACGTTAGTTATTCTGGCCGTAGTCGTATGGATACTTTTCAAGCTGGTACAAAAGGTTACGAGCAAACTCTATCCTCAAGACTCGGTGAAGGTACAGGAGAAGCCCGACACGACACCAGCGACGGATGCCTGGGGAAATTACCCTAAAGCCGAAGGGCATGTCGTTTTATTCGAACAGTTCCGACGTGAGCAGGCGCAGCGGCAGCAAGCTGCTAAAGAGGCTGAGACATTCTACCGCTCAAGGGAGTGGCGGCGTTTACGTTACCAGGCGTTCCAGCGCTACGGCAATAAATGTTGCGTATGCGGGCGCGGCGCCAGTGACGGGATGGTGATGCACGTTGATCATATAAAACCGCGTTCTCTTTACCCGCATTTAGCCCTCGATATTGCCAATCTGCAAATCATGTGCAACGAGTGCAACGTCAGTAAGGGCAACAGAGATGAGGTTGCGTGGCAATAATAAGGACAGGTTAGCGGCTATGTGCAATTCCCCTGGTATTAAAATGTTCGTAACGAACAAATAAGCAAGTCTTGACGGAATGAATCCGCAATGACGCTTTTATTTCGTTACAGCAGCTCATTGGTGAATTCCTTCATCACCGCATTTGTCGGTAGCGCCATTTGCCTTGCGTTAGTCCTGCTCATTTTCAATAAAGTGAGATGACTGCCAGTGGCTGGAGATCAATGATGCGGGATACTTACCTAACGACGGGCTGTTACCTTATCGAACGTTTAAGGAAAATACAGGAGGGATAACGGGAACTTACTCCGTATCGCTCAGCTATCGCCTCCCTTATTTTTTATTGATGCAACGGTTGGTCGCAGGCCGCGAGTATGGATTCATGCATCGCTTCGGAAAGTGTCGGATGCGCAAAGATCATCGACAGGAGACTTTCGTCTGTGGCCTCCAGGTGACGGGCGATGCCAAAGCCCTGGATCTGTTCCGTGACCTGTGCGCCAACCATATGCGCGCCCAGCAACTCGCCGGTTTCAGCATCGAAAATCGTCTTCACAAAACCCTCTGTCTCGCCGCTGGCCAGCGCCTTACCATTGCTCTGATAAGAGAACTTACCGATCCTGACGGGCCGTCCCCTTGCCAGAGCCGTCGATTCCGTCAGGCCCAGACTGGCAACCTGAGGCCGGGCATAAGTGCAACCGGGCACATAGTCGCGATCAAGCGGATGGGCGCCTTCGACACCGGCCAGGGTTTCAACGCAGATCACGCCTTCGTGACTGGCCTTGTGCGCCAGACACGGCGGGCCGGCTACATCGCCGATGGCATAAAGCCCGAATACGTTAGTGCGACAAGCCGCGTCCGTCTTGATAAAACCGCGGTCTAACTCAACGCCCAGCGCTTCCAGCCCCAGATCTTCAATATTCGGCTGTACGCCGACCGCCAGCAGCACACCTTCGACATCCTGGGAATATTCGCCGCTGGTGTTTTTCAGTGTGCAGCGCACCCCGGTATCGGTGAGCTGTACTTGCGTCACCAGGGTCTGGGTATGGACCTGAATCCCGCGTTTTTCGAATGACTTACGCACTGCTGCAGACACCTCGGCATCTTCCACTGGCAAAATCTGCGAAGCTAGCTCGACCAGCGTTACTTTACAGCCCAGATCGTTATAAAGGCTGGCGAACTCGACGCCAATCGCCCCTGAACCGATGATTAAGAGCGACTTGGGCAATCGCTTAGGCCGCAGCGCCTCGAAATAGGTCCAGATATATTCGCCATCTGGCGTGATGCCTGGTAATGCGCGTGGCCGGGCGCCGGTTGCCAGGATCACGTGATCGGCCCGGTAATCGCGCGCTTCACCGCGTGCATCCTCGACCGTGATTTGCCCCTTGCCGCGCAGCCGCGCGGTGCCATCAATCACCCTCACGCCATTTTTCTTCAACAGGTACGCAACCCCTGCGGTGAGCTGTTGCGATACGGTACGGCTAAATTGCACCAGTTTTTGCAGATCGACGTTCACCTCGCCCACGCTGATGCCCAGCTGACTGGCATGGGTGATAGTGTGCGCAACCTCAGCGCCATGCAGCAGCGCCTTGGTTGGAATGCATCCCCAGTTCAGGCAGATGCCGCCCAGATGCTGTTTTTCCACTAATGCGGTACGAAGCCCTAGCTGACCGGCACGGATGGCGGCAACGTATCCCCCAGGACCACCGCCGATGATCAGCACATCGTATTTATCGTGCATAGCTCGTCTCCTGGATAAACATCAAGGTCGGGGTTTCAATCAGTCGCTTGAGTTCCCGGAGAAAAGCCGCACCTGCCGCGCCATCGATGACCCGGTGATCGCAGGATAGCGATACCGTCATTTGCTGGCGCGCGACGATTTGCCCGTCGCGTACTACCGCCCGGAGCTCGCCGGCGCCAATGGCGAGGATTGCGCTTTGCGGTGGATTGATGATGGCGTCAAACTGCCGGACGCCGAGCATCCCCAGATTTGACAGGCTAAAGGTCCCGCCCTGGAACTCTTCCGGCTTCAGCGTGCCCGCTTTGGCTCTGGTCACCAGCGAGTGAATTTCGTGCGATATGTCGCTGATCGATTTCCGGTTCGCCGAGCGAACAATAGGGGTAATTAGCCCGGCAGGCAGCGCAACGGCCACCGAAATGTCGGCATCCGTAAAGCGGCGGATACTTTGTGCCGCTTCATCAAACTGGATATTGACGTCAGGCACGGCCACCAGCGCCAGGGCGCAGGCCTTCACCAGCAGGTCATTCACCGAAATCTTGACGCCGGGTACTTCGCGGTTAATGTCCTGACGTAACGCTAACAGTCGCTCCAGATCGAGATCGACGCTCAAACGGAAATGGGGAGACTGTTGCTTGGACGTTTGCAGGCGAGAAGCGATAGCCCGCCGCATACCGGACATCGGGATGCTCTCAAAGGGGGCCGGGGCACTCTCCTGCACAGGGCTGGTCTGCGGTTGCTCGTCGAGTAACAACGCCGCGGCCAGCACATCATCGCGACTCACCCGACCGCGTGAACCGCTGCTTCGGCAGTCATGTAAGTTGATACCCAGTTTGCCGGCCAGACGGCGCGCCAGCGGGGTAGCCGATACCTGGCTATCATCGGCATGCGAGCGGGGCGCTTTGCTGCGACGAACGGGGGGCGTCGGAGAGGCCAGACGACCGCCGGCGGCCACGATCGCGCTTTCCAGATCAGAAACAGAGATACGCTCCCCGCGCCCGCTGCCGCGGACTTTTTTCAGGTCGACACCCCAGCGGGCAGACAGTCTTAACGCATGGGGCGTGGCATTAACCTGAGTCACATCGGTCACGCCTTGCAGACTGACGGGGATATCGGTCTGCCCAACAGGGGGCTCGGGGCTGTTGGATGGCGGCGAAACAATGGAAGCTGGCTTAGCGCCTGCCTGTGCCGCTACGCCCGGCGCGGCAGACTCCGGGCCAGGGGCTGCGGGTTTCGCCGAAGCCAGGCTGGCAGCAAATTTGTCCAGTTCAGCATCGCTGACCGACGCGTCAGCCGCCAGGGCCAGCACGGCGCCTACCTGAAGCGTCTCACCCTCGCGGGCGATTATCCGACGTAACGTACCGGCAAAGGGTGCCTCCAGCACATTGACGATTTTACTGGTTTCAATCTCACAGATTTCCTGCCCTGGGGTGAAGCTGTCACCCTCCTGGATTGCCCACCGAGCGAGCAAGCCTTCCTCCATGGAAAGCCCCCACTTTGGCATTTCAAGCGTCTTGATTTCGCTCATAGGTTAATCCTCCAGCACTTGACGGACGGCGGCTTCGATACGTTCTACACCAGGGATCCAGAGTTTTTCGAGAGCAGGGGAGAACGGGACCGGCGTGTGTGGCGGCGTCACCAGCAGAACGGGCGCTTTGAGGAAATGGAATGCCTGGGACGCAATCAGCGCCGCGACATCATGAGCAAAACCGAAGCGTGCTGCGGATTCGTCGACAATCACGACCCGCCCCGTGGAAGCCACCGATTCCAGAATCCCTTCCTCATCCAGCGGCGAAATGGTTCGCGGGTCGACTACCTCGACCGAGATCCCCTCTTTAGCCAGCTTGTCCGCCACCTGGTTGGCTTTATGCACCATTGCCGACAACGCAATGATGGTGACGTCCTCTCCTTCGCGGGTATAGTTGGCTACACCTAGCGGGATGGTATAGCTCTCGTCCGGTACCTCGCCCTTGAGGTCGTACAGCATTTTATGCTCGCAGAATACCACCGGGTCGTCGTCGCGAATGGACTGGATTAACAGACCCTTGACGTCATAAGGCGTCGAGGGCACCACCACCTTCAGCCCTGGGGTGGTGGCAAAGATATTATAGGGTGACTGTGAATGCTGGGCCGCGGCGGAAAACCCCGCGCCGATCATACCTCGCATCACCAGCGGGGCCCTGGCTTTGCCACCAAACATGTAGCGGAACTTAGCCGCCTGGTTGTACAGCGCATCGTGACTCACGCCAAAAAAATCCATGAACATCAATTCCGCGACCGGCCGTAGACCCGTCGCTGCGGCGCCGGCCGCCATACCGATAATGGCCGACTCGGTAATGGGCGTGTCGATCACCCGATCGGAGCCGAACTGCGTCCACAGCCCTTTAGTGACCCCAAGCACACCGCCAAAGGCTTCTATCTTCGCCTCTTCGGGCGCATTTCCGCCATGACCGCCACGCAAGTCTTCACCGATGAGCACCACGCGTTCATCGCGTTCCATTTCCTGAGCCAGGGCTTCCTTGACCGCTTCACGATAGGTTTTTATTGTCATGGTTATCACCCTCAGTATGAGACGTACACGTCTGTCAGCAGGTCTTCCGGAGCCGGGTAGGCAGCGGCCCGGGCCTTCAATACGGCATCGTTGACCAGGGCTTCTACTTCCTCGTCAATCGCCGTTAGTTCTTCCTGGGTGATATGTTGCTTGACCTTAGCGGTGAAAATCTTCAGCGGATCATGTTGTTCACGCAGGCGTTGCACTTCACCTTCCGCACGATATAGCGCGGGATCGCCCTCAAAATGACCATGCCAGCGGAAGGCTTTGGCCTCAATGACGCTTGGGCCACCGCCTTCTCGCGCACGCTTGACCGCCTCTGAGGTTGCCTCATAAACGGCAAAGAAATCGGTGCCATCGACGGTCACTGCCGGCAGGCCGAAGCCAGCGGCGCGCCGGGCGATATCACGCCCACCCACGGCGTAGTCATGGCCGGTCCCTTCGCCGTAACCGTTATTCTCGAAAATAAAGACGGCTGGAAGCTGGAGCACGACGGCCATATTGATGGCTTCAAAGACCAGGCCCTGATTAGAACCCCCATCGCCCGTAAAAGAGACACCGACGTTGCCGGTTTTTAGCGTCTTTGCCGTTAGCGCGGCGCCGATGGCCAGGGGAGGGGCTCCCCCAACGATAGCGTTCGCCCCCAGCATTCCTTTCGACAGATCGGCAATGTGCATCGACCCGCCCTTACCGCGACATAACCCGCTGTCCTTACCGAATATTTCGGCCATCATGCCGTGAATGTCACAACCTTTAGCAATACAGTGGCCATGTCCACGGTGTGTTGAACCAATGAAATCTGCGCTCGTTAAATTTTCGCAGACCCCCACCGCGATGGCTTCCTCGCCGGTGTAAAGGTGAATGAAGCCCGGAATATCACCGCTGGTATTTTCCTGATGCAACCGCTCTTCAAAGGTCCTGATCTCCCGCATCTTGCGGTAAGCCTGCAATAACGCCTGTTTGCTGAGCATCGTTTAATTCTCCTCAATAAAGGTCACCCAGGCGGGGCCAACAGACAGGGCGGATAACCCTGGCCACACCCATGCAATGAATCTACGAGCGGTTAAAGGGAGTGCGAAGCCACCTTCATGGGGGGGTAGGTGGGGGTTTTCATGCTTGAGGTCAAACTTTCTAAATTTTGTGTAGTAATAAAGTTTGGCTGTCCCATGTCATCCCGGGGGCTGGCGTACAATTGAAAAAAACAAAGCGAGTAGATAACCACGGATGAAGCCATCGGATTTAGAAAGTCGCCAATCACCCTCACTGGTCTCCGGGCCATTGCGGCTGACGCGAGGCTTGCCGCTAATCCTGACCAAATTCGTCCCGCCTCGCTCCTCGATACAATTGCTGGAGCGCCCCCGGCTGCTTCAGCTTCTCAGTCCCGTTCAGCAGTGCCGGCTGGGCGTCGTCTGCGCCGGCGCTGGATTTGGCAAAACCACGCTGTTGGCGCAATGGCATCAGCAGATGGTCGCCCAGGGCGAACGTATCGCCTGGCTGAGCCTCGATGAGGATGATGATGACGTATGGCAGTTTATTCCTTATCTGCTGCAAGCATTGCGTCCACTCTATGCTGACTGGGACGCCGATTTCTGGCGTGATATGGAAGAACAGAAGCTCTCCAGCTCCGAGCAACTGCTGGCCGGGCTCATTAACCAGCTACACTACTGCCCGCATGACGTGTACCTGATTATCGACGACTTCCACGTGATTAACGATCGTGGGGTCTATGAAGCGCTGGGGTATTTAATCAAGCATGCGCCTGCCGCCTTGCATCTGATCATTGGCAGCCGTTTCCACCCGAATCTTGCGCTGAGCCAGCTGCAGGCCCAGGACCAACTGGTGGAGATCTATGATCGAGACCTGCAATTCACGCTCGAAGAAACAAAACACTATTTTAGCCGCACGGTTGCGCTACCCCTCAGCAACCACCATGCACAGCGGCTACAGTCCGTGACAGAGGGCTGGATTGCAGGGATGAAGATCGCTTCATTGTCGGCAGAATTACAGCATGATCCCGAGCATCTGTTGCGCAATATGCATGGAGGAACACGGTCCATTGCCCGCTATCTGAAAGAGGTGGTACTGGACCCGCTGCCGGAAGAGGTTCTCGATTTCCTGGTAAAAACGTCCTTCCTCAGCCGGTTAAATGCCGAACTATGCAATGCAGTGACAGGACGAGATGATAGTCAAGCGATGCTGGCATGGATTGAGCGACACAACCTTTTTTTGTCAGCCCTTGACGAACAAGGCTACTGGTTCCGCTACCATCCTCTGTTACAGGAAAATCTTCGGACTATGCTGCAGCAGAACAACGCTATTGATCGCAAACAGCTACATGAATTAGCCAGTCATTGGTTCGTCGAACAGAAGCTGTGGTCTGAGGCGGTACGCCATGCGCTCAGCGCAGGCAAGCCGGTGCATAGCCCCGTGCAGGATGGCGCAAGCGCTCAGTCACTGGCGGAAGAAGGGGATATCGATACCCTGATCTCATGGATGCATCATTTACCGCCCAGCACCGATCCTTCGCGCATTGACCTGCAAATTAACCTGGCCTGGGCACTGGCGCATTATTTCCACTTTGATGAGTCGAGGCAGCTGCTTGATAACCTCGATCAGATGGTACTTCATCATCGTGAGGATTTAACCCGCAGCACCTGGTGTAAATTGCGCGTTGTGCGGGCAATTTGCGAAGCCTTTGCTGAAAACATCCCGGAGAGTCTGGCTATTGTTCAGCCGTTGCTGGCCGAAGTGCCCTGCGGTGACACCTGGGTTGATGGTCTGATATGCAATATTCTCAGCTATTGCCATGTTGTTAACCAGCGCTATCACGACGCGCTGGAGGTTCAACAGCATATGCCCTCTCCGGAAAGTCCTTTAGATAATCTGTTTGTCTCGGTTTATCGCGCTTTTATTATTGCCCAATGCCATCTTTGTCAGGGCGATCTGGGAAAAGCCGGGTGGTATGCAGAGAAAACGTTGCGTCAGGCTGAATGTTATACCGGTACCCAGTCGACCAGTGGCGCGACGCTGGCGCCGCTGCTGGCGGAGATAGCCTATGAATGTCAGAGGGGTGACTCGCCCGATCATCTGTTAGCCGACCGGCTCGAATTCATCGACCGATTCAGTCCACCCGACGCGCTGAGTCGTTGCTATACCTATCTCGCGCGTCAGGCTCTGGATGGCGATATGCCGTATGAGGCCGAGCGATTGCTGGAGCATGCGCAGCGTCTTGCGGTGTCTCGCGGCTGGCAACGGCTCCAGGCCATGATGTTAGCCGAGCAGGTGAGGGTGCGACTGCAGCGCGGCAATTTCACAGGCGCAGAGCAACTGCAGCGACAGCTTGAACAAATGTCCGCCAGCTTCAGAATGGATGCCGAACATCCCTGCCAACGCGCTATCGTTATGTCTGCATCCCTTAGCCGCAGCCGGCTTCTTCTCGCCAGAGGCCTGGCGCCGCAAGCCTGTGTTCTACTGGCTGAGATGGTCCCTGATCAGGAAAACCGGGGGGACAGGTTAACCGCAGCGCGTCTGCGTACGCTCTGGTCATTGGCCTTGTGGCACAGCGGCAAAACTGCGGCAGCGCGCACGACATTTCAGCCAGTCGTGCAGCTGGCTGAACAACAGCATCTCAAAGGCCTCTTTCTTGAAGCTGGCGATACCTTGCAACCTTTGCTTATCGGTATGAATGACTCCTCTTCGGCTTGGACAGAGGAAAGGGGAGTGCAGGGACCCTGGGCAGACAAGCGCTGGCCTGCAGATAGAACACCGTTTAATAGTGGAAGCCCCGATATTCCTGGCGAGCTCAGCGAGCGAGAGTTTCAGATATTACAGCTGATCGCTGAAGGTCAGATGAACAAAGAAATCGCTCGCTCCCTCGCTATTTCTGCCGAGACGGTCAAATGGCACATCAAAAACATCTACGCGAAGCTTAAAGTGAATAGCCGCACTCAAGCGATGAGCCGGGCGCTGGAGATGAAACTACTGGATTAATGGTTTGAACAGGGGGGGCTGGATACAAAATATTATTAAGACGAGCCACTTTCTTAACGGGGCTATGAGCCATGGATAAGTGAGGTACTTGTAAGTCCATGGGGAGCTCTCTGAACAGTGATGGCAGTTTTGATGCCCAGGCTCAGCGATATGAACATTGGTTTTAAGGAGGCGACGCCAGGGGAAAGTCATCCCAGAGAGGCTTTAGGGGAGTGTTTTCTGTAACGTTTTGATTGAAGTGGTGCCGATAATAGGAGTCGAACCTACGACCTTCGCATTACGAATGCGCTGCTCTACCAACTGAGCTATATCGGCCCTGCAAGAGGTGTTCACGAGCGTGAATCACGAGGCAAAAGGTTAGAACTTAGCGGGCGATGCGTCAATAGTCAGTGGAATCAACTGCCTATTTTTGCATCGCCCGTTCTCATTTACGCACGAATGGTATCGTCGCCGAAACCAATCCACTTATAGGTGGTTAACGCTTCCAGCCCCATCGGGCCGCGGGCGTGCAGCTTCTGGGTGCTGACCGCCACTTCCGCGCCGAGGCCGAACTGGCCGCCGTCGGTGAAGCGCGTGGAGGCGTTCACATATACCGCGGAAGAGTCCACTTCATTGATAAAGCGGTTGGCGTTACGCAGGGTGCGGGTCAGGATGGCGTCGGAGTGCTGGGTGCCATGTTCGCGGATATGGGCGATAGCCTCGTCCATATCAGCCACCACTTTGACGTTCAGATCCAGCGACAGATATTCGTCGTCATACTGCTCCGCTTTCACCGGCTCGACCTTCGCAGGGCCGTTTTGCAGCGCGGGGAGGGCGGAAGGGGCGGCGTGCAGGGTGACGCCGCTTTCGGCCATCTGCTTGCTTAACGCCGGCAGGAAGGTGTCGGCGATGTTGCGGTGCACCAGCAGCGTTTCCACGGTATTGCAGGTGCTCGGCCGCTGGGTCTTGGCGTTGACGATGATCTTCAGCGCGGGGGCGATCTCGGCGGTTTCATCAACGAAGATATGGCATACGCCAATCCCGCCGGTGATCACCGGGATCGTGGATTGCTCGCGGCACAGCTTGTGCAGGCCCGCGCCGCCGCGGGGGATCAGCATATCGATGTATTTATCCATCTTCAGCATTTCGCCCACCAGCGCGCGATCCGGGCTCTCAATGGCCTGTACCGCGGCGGCCGGCAGACCGCACTCCTGCAGCGCCTGCTGGATCACTTTCACCGTGGCGGCGTTGGTGCGCCAGGTCTCTTTCCCGCCGCGCAGGATCGCCGCGTTGCCGGTTTTCAGGCACAGGGAGGCGACGTCGACCGTCACGTTAGGACGCGCTTCATAAATCACGCCAATCACCCCCAGCGGGACGCGGCGACGCTCAATACGCAGACCGCTGTCCAGCAGCCCGCCGTCGATCACCTGGCCGACCGGATCGGCCAGATTGCACACCTGGCGCACATCGCTGGCGATGCCGCTCAGACGCGCCGGGGTCAGCGCGAGGCGATCGAGCATCGCTTCACTCAGGCCATTGGCGCGAGCTTCGGCTAAATCTTCCGCGTTGGCGCGCAGAATATCGTCGGTCTGCGCTTCCAGATAATCGGCGATCTTTTCCAGTACCTGATTCTTTTCCCGGCTGGAGAGTAACGCCAGCTGCCAGGAGGCCGCTTTGGCGGCAATGCCCATTTGTTCCAGCATTTTCAGCTCCTTAACGGATGATCATATCATCGCGGTGGACGGCCACCGGGCCGTATTCGTAGCCCAGAATGGCATCGATTTGCTGCGAGTGCTGGCCGGCGATAAGGCGCAGCGCATCGCTGTTGTAGCGGCTGACGCCGTGAGCGATGTCGCGTCCTTCGCTATTGCGGATGCGGATCACTTCGCCGCGGGAGAAGTTGCCGCTGACGATTTTGATGCCTTTTGGCAACAGCGAGCTGCCTCGTTCGAGGATCGCCTGGGTCGCGCCCGCATCGACGGTCAGTTCACCGGCCGGCGGCGCGCCGAAGATCCAGCGTTTACGGTTCTCCAGCGGAGACTCCTGGGCGTGGAAGCAGGTGCCTACCGGCAGGCCTTCCATCGCGTGGCCGATGACGTCCGGGCGGTTGCCGGCGGCGATGATGGTATCAATCCCCGCGCGGCAGGCGACGTCCGCTGCCTGCAGCTTGGTGCCCATGCCGCCGGTGCCGAGTCCGGAGACGCTGTCGCCGGCGATGGCGCGCAGCGCGTCGTCGATGCCGTAAACGTCTTTAATCAGCTCCGCCTGCGGGTTGCTGCGCGGGTCGGCGGTGAACAGGCCAGGCTGGTCGGTTAACAGCAGTAGCTTATCCGCCCCGGCGAGGATCGCGGCCAGCGCGGAGAGATTGTCGTTATCGCCCACTTTGATTTCCGCGGTGGCGACGGCGTCATTTTCGTTAATGACCGGGACGATGCTGTTATCCAGCAGGGCGCGCAGGGTGTCGCGGGCGTTGAGGAACCGTTCTCTGTCTTCCATGTCGGCGCGGGTCAGCAGCATCTGGCCAACGTGAATGCCATAGATAGAAAACAGCTGTTCCCACAGCTGGATAAGACGGCTTTGTCCCACCGCCGCCAGCAGCTGCTTGGAGGCGATGGTGGCGGGCAGTTCCGGGTAACCAAGGTGCTCGCGCCCGGCGGCAATGGCCCCGGAGGTCACGATGACAATACGGTGTCCCATGGCGTGCAGCTGTGCGCACTGGCGCACGAGCTCAACGATATGGGCGCGGTTCAGGCGACGGGACCCGCCTGTTAAAACACTGGTGCCCAGTTTTACCACCAGCGTCTGGCTTTCACTCATGATTCTCTGCCGTTCAAAAGGAATATCGATATCGAGCTGATGTTGTAGCAGGAGTCGGCCCGCTTGCCAACACCCGGGGTGGCGGGCGCGCCATTTTATTGCGCGGGATCGGGCATTCTGGAGAGGATATGTGACAAAAATATGTCAGATACATTTAAATACTCTTTTTTATAAAAAGTTCCACATTGTCATAAATATTTAATATGCCAGCGTTAAAAAACTCCTGTTTTTGATGGGCGAGCGCCCGCAATTGAATAGCGCGTATAAATAAATCACCAGGACTGAATAATGAAAAAGAGTACTCTGGCATTAATGATGATGGGCTTTGTGGCTTCAACGGCGACGCAGGCAGCGGAAGTTTATAATAAGAACGCGAACAAGCTGGATGTGTACGGCAAGATCAAAGCCATGCACTACTTCAGCGATTATGACAGCAAAGATGGCGATCAGACTTACGTGCGTTTCGGTATTAAAGGCGAAACGCAGATTAACGAAGACCTGACCGGCTATGGCCGTTGGGAATCTGAATTCTCGGGTAACAAAACCGAGAGCGACTCCAGCCAGAAGACTCGTCTGGCGTTCGCTGGGGTGAAGCTGAAGAACTACGGTTCTTTCGACTACGGCCGTAACCTTGGCGCCCTGTACGACGTGGAAGCCTGGACCGATATGTTCCCGGAATTCGGCGGCGACTCATCCGCTCAGACCGATAACTTTATGACCAAGCGCGCCAGCGGCCTGGCGACCTACCGCAACACCGACTTCTTCGGTCTGGTGGATGGCCTGGATCTGACCCTGCAGTACCAGGGTAAAAACGAAGGCCGTGAAGCGAAGAAACAGAACGGCGACGGCGTCGGCACCTCGTTAAGCTATGATTTCGGCGGCAGCGACTTCGCCGTCAGCGCAGCCTACACCAGCTCCGACCGTACCAACGATCAGAACTTGCTGGCCCGCGGCCAGGGTTCGAAAGCGGAAGCCTGGGCGACCGGCCTGAAATATGACGCCAACAATATCTACCTGGCGACCATGTACTCTGAAACCCGCAAAATGACCCCGATCAGCGGCGGTTTTGCCAACAAAGCGCAGAACTTTGAAGCGGTGGCCCAGTATCAGTTCGACTTCGGTCTGCGTCCGTCCCTCGGCTATGTGCTGTCGAAAGGGAAGGATATCGAAGGGGTGGGGAGCGAAGATCTGGTTAACTACATTGACGTGGGCCTGACCTACTACTTCAACAAAAACATGAACGCCTTCGTGGATTACAAAATCAACCAGCTGAAAAGCGATAACAAACTCGGCATCAACGATGACGACATCGTCGCGCTGGGCATGACCTACCAGTTCTGATCAACTTCAGAACCACCCGCCGCAGCCCAGGCTGCGGCTTTTTTTTTAGCGGCGATTCTTCGCCAGATGCAGGGTGTCGCTGTTCATGGTGATCTGCGCGTTATACTCCTTCGGCAGACGACGCGCCTGATAGAACGCCGACTCCCAGTAAGGGTTGTCCAGCGAAGAACGCATCACGCCCTGGCTGCTCGAGGCGTGAAGGAAATTATGATCGGTATCGTAAAAGCCAACGTGCATCCCGGCCCGGGTGCGGAAGAACACCAGATCGCCGGGACGTAAATCCCGCTTATTGACCCGCACGCCCATGTGCAGCAGCTCGCGGGTGGTGATCCGCTCCATCGGCAGGTTAAAGCGATCCTTCAGCGTGCGCCAGACGAAACCCGAGCAGTCGACGCCGCTTTGTTCAGTACCGCCCCATTCATAGGGGGTTCCCTGCCAGGTGTGCATCTGATCATGCAGGGCCGCCACCACCGGGATCAGATCGTCCGATCCGCCGTCAATGGTCATATCCGCATGAGATTTTGTGTTCTTTGCCTGTTTCGGTGAGGAGGAGCATCCTGCCAACAACAAAAAAGGAATTAAAAAGAGAGCATGCGTCAGTTTTGGCTTCATATCGTTATTTTCGAAGTAGCAAGCAGACTGCTTTGTTTTATAGCCGATTAAAAAGAACGGCTGAATAAGCCGAGGCCGCCTTTACGTTTATTTACGATTAAAAATAAACAACCAGCCGAGAGATCACCCATAAAAGGCAGTTGTCACTTCCGAACGGCCTGTGCCAGGATTCTGATTAAACATTTCACGAGGCATTCCATGACGCATTACGCCATCTCTGGTGAGACTTTGCCCGGCGCCGCTTTCGACGCGGGGTGGATGACGTCTGCGCCTCATCATCGCTTCGCCACGCTCTGCCCACCGCCTCCCCCTCCAGACCGGGTTGTTTTCGGCGCTTAGCGCCGTCTTTGCAGGCGCTTACCTGCCGGTATGACGCTTGATACCTTGTGTTTGACGTTCTGGAGCATGCTATGCACGTTCGCTATTCTCTGCTCGCCTCGCAGGCGACAACGGCCATTTTTGTGCTGCTGTGGGGCAGTGCGGCCATTTTCACCCGCTGGGGACTGGACAACGCCTCGCCGGTGGCGCTGCTGGTCTTTCGTTTTCTGATTGCCCTGGTCGCGCTGGCGCCGCTGGCCATCGTCCGTCGGCGCTGGCTGCCCGCGCCGGGCACCCGCTTGCAGACCGCGGCCACCGGCCTGATGCTGATTGGCGGCTATTCGGTCTGTTACTTCGAGGCGATGGCCAACGGCGTGACGCCGGGACTTATCGCCACCATCATGGGGATCCAGCCCATCCTCACGCTTTGCGTGGTGGAGCGCCGCCTGCAGGGGCGGCGGCTGCTGGGGCTGCTGCTTGCCCTGGCGGGGCTGGTGCTGCTGGTATGGCGCAGCCTGGCGGCGTCGCCCATGGCGATGGCGGGGATCCTGTTTGCGCTGGCGGCTTTGCTGCTGATGACTTTTGGCGCGCTGTGGCAAAAGCGCAGCCGTCAGTCGCCGGCGGATGTCCTGCCGCTGCAGTACGCCGTGAGTCTGGGGCTGTGCCTGTTGATCGCCCCGGTCAGCGGCTTCCGGTTTACCGTTAACGTCGGGTTGATTATTCCGGTGCTGTTTCTCGGGCTGCTGATTTCGGTGGTCGCCCAGCTGCTGCTGTATCGTCTGCTGAGCGCGGGAAATATCGTCAATGTCACCAGCCTCTTTTATCTGGTGCCGGCGATCACGGCGCTGCTGGATTATCTGCTGCTGGGCAACCGGCTGCCGGCGGCGGCGATGGTCGGTATGGTGGCGATCGTCGGCGGGATCGTATTGGTGTTCCGCACCGGCAAGGTCCGCGCCGGCTGACGACGAGCCGGGCGCTGCGGCGTCCGGTTCATTTTCCTGTCATCTTTTTTACGCATGCTCCCGGCAGCTTATTTTGACCAGTAAGGGAAAGTACCATGGGCAACACGCTGACGATTTTTGATCTCGATAACACCCTGATACAGGGCGATAGCAGTACGGTCTGGAGCCAGTTTATGGTTCGCGAAGGGCTGGCGACGCAGAAGGGGTATCTTGCCCGCGAGGCGCAGCTGATGGCGGATTATGACCGGGGAGAGATGAATATCGCCGATTATGTGGCCCTGATCCAGGCGCCGCTGGCCGGAATACCGAAATCGGACGTTGATGCGCTGGTGGCCCGCTGCGTCCGCGAGGCGATCCTGCCCCGGGTCTATCCGCAGGCGTGGGAGCTCATTCGTCGTCTGCGGGCCGAGGGGGAGCAGATGCTGATTATCTCCGCCTCGGTTAGCCTGCTGGTGCAGGCGGTGGCCGCCGCGCTGGAGATCGATCAGGCGCTGGGCATTGACGTGGCGATGGTCGACGGCGGCTACAGCGGGGTCATTGCCGGGATCCCCAGCTATCAGCAGGGGAAGGTGGCGCGTCTGGCGCAGTGGCGCGAGGCGCATCCGCAGTATGACGGCGAGGTGACGTTCTATACCGATTCCATTAACGATCTGCCGCTGTGCCTGCATGCGGATCGCGTGCGGCTGGTCAATCCCTGTCCGCAGCTGCAGGCGGCCGGTGCCGGATACGGCTGGCCGGTGCTGAGCTGGCGGCTGGAATAGCGGAGCGGATAAATATTTCTGCGGGTTCAGTCGTTCCAGGCCGGATAAGGCGTGTGCCGCCATTCGGCATACAGGCGGCTCCGTGCCGGCGGTCATTGCCCGGCGGCGCTGCGCTTGCGCGGGCCTACGGGGTGTGAGCCTGTGAGAGGGCCCTGTAGGCCGGGTAAGGCGCAGCCGCCACCCGGCGAAATATCGGCGCAACCGGAAATGTCCCTGCTCGCGCTGCGTTTAGCAGGGCTACAACTTCTATTTTAATGCCGGGCAGATTGCGCTCCCGGTTAGTTCTTCTGCGTTATGTCACTTACGGCGCCGGGAGCGCACAGGGGGCGGCCAGTCGCCGCCGCCCCCTGTACCCCCGGGCTCCGGCCAGCAACATCGCCACTGCGTGGTGCCTTCGACTTATCCCTGCAGGCTTCGGGTCGGGCCGAGGCAGCGTCCCTGCAAAACACGGCCCTCAGCCCGCATCCATGCGGGCTGCCCCGGCCTTCCGGGAACGTCTCAGCGATGTTGAGGCCGCCAGCACCGGCAGTTTCAGTCGCGCAAGTGGGTAAATTAATGACTGGTTGCTCGGGCCGTAGGCCGGGTAAGGCGCAGCCGCCACCCGGCATAAAAGCAGCTCCGTACCCGCTGTCATCGCCCGGTGGCGCTGCGCTTACCGGGCCTACGATGTGTCAGCCAGTGAGAGGACCCCGCAGGCCGGGTAAGGCGTAGCCGCCACCCGGCACAAAGGTGCGCTAGCGTTCGTCCTGATACAGCGGCACCACGGCGCCGCCGATATAGCGACGGCGCAGCCAGGCGGAGAGGGTGTCCATGATCATCACCACCGCCACCAGCAGCAGGGTGATAAACATCACCACATCCCAGTTCCACAGGCGCATATTCTCGGCATAGATAAGCCCAATACCGCCGGCGCCGACGAAGCCCAGCACCGCCGCGGAGCGGGTGTTGGATTCAATCTGATACAGGCTCAATGCGAGGAAGGTCGGGAACGACTGGGTAAAAATGCCAAAGCGATGCTTTTGCAGGCCGTTCGCGCCCACGGCGGTCAGTCCGCGCCCGGGGGAGCGGTCCACCGCTTCGTGTCCTTCCGCGTACAGCCGTCCCAGCAGGCCGGTGTCCTGCATGATGATCGCCAGCACCCCGGCCAGCGGCCCGAGGCCTACCGCGCGCACGAAAATCAGCCCCCAGATAGCCATGTCGATCCCGCGCAGCACATCAAACAGGCGGCGCATCAGCAGGGCGAGGGTCCCCAGCACCACGCCGCGCATGATGTTGCGGGCGGCGAAGAAGGAGAGCAGCAGCGCCAGCACCGTGGCGGTGAGCGTCCCGGCGAAGACGATAGCCAGAGTGATGCCGATTTGCGTGAAGTAATAGCCGAACGGCCAGTTCCAGAAGTCGTGCCAGACGAACATCCGCGCCAGATAGCGGCCAATCTGCTGTAGGCCGGTGGTCAGCTGTTCGCCGCTGATGCCGAACTGCAGAAAAAACCAGACGTAATAGAGCAGGCAGGCCAGCGCCACCAGTCCGACGTAGCGCAGGTAGCGCCCCTGGACCTGATAGAGCTGCTTATGCTGCCGCCGGCTGGCGGCGAGATCCGGTTGCATGTGCCAGACGCTCATTTCTTACCCTCCAGTACCCACAGGCGCAGACGACCGGACAGCATGTCCAGCGCCGACACCACCAGAATGATCAGCAGCAGGGTGATGCTCACCTGATCGTAGCGGTCGAGCTTGATGTTGGTCATCAGCTCCTGGCCGATGCCGCCCGCGCCCACCAGCCCGAGAATGGTCGACGAGCGGAAGTTGATTTCAAGCCGCATAAAGCCATAGGAGAGAAACAGCGGTTTCACCTGAGGCCACAGGGCGAAGCGAATTTTCTGCAGCGGGGATGCGCCGCAGGCCGCCAGGCCGCGTACCGGTTTGTTTTGCGCGCTTTCCACCGCCTCGTAGAACAGTTTGGTTAGGCTGCCGACGGTATGCAGCATCAGCGCCAGAAAGCCCGGAATCGCGCCGATGCCGAACGCCATCACAAAGATCACCGCCCACGCCAGCTCGGGCATGGTGCGCAAAAACGCCACCAGCACGCGAATGGCAAAGCGCACCGGCGCCGGGGACCAGGCGTTATTGGCGGCAAGAAACGCGAAAACCGTGGCAATGGCGACGGCCACCAGGGTTGAGGCCAGCGCCAGCTGCAGAGTTTCCCAGATCAGCGGCAGCTGGATCGGCAGGCGATAGCCCCACCAGGCCAGCGAGCCTTTGGTCTGCACGTCGGCGAACAGGTTACCGGCGCTCAGGGGCGGAATGGTCTCTGCCATATAGTCAAAGAAATGGGGCAGCGAGTGCCAGATAGTCAGCAGATTAAATTCCGCGGCGCTGCCGGCGGCAAAATAGAGCGCCAGCAGCAGCAGCGACCAGCAGACGGCATCGCGCTTTTGCCGCGAGCGTACCTGCTGGTAATAGCGTTCAAATTCGGTGTGGGTCGTCTTCATGCGTCGGGGATCTTCAACGTAGCGCCGCCGCTTACCCTGGGGCAAGCAGGCGGCGTTGAGGCAGGATTAACGCGCGCTCACCAGCTCGCGTTTCATATCAATAATCTGCTGGAAGTCAGCCACGCTGCCCGGGCCGATGTGCTGAGTACCGCCCATCGCTTTGATAAAGCAGGCGTGATCCTCAGTATCCAGTTTTTTCACCGCCGCCACGACCTTCGCTTTAAAGTCCGCTGGCAGCGCATTGCTCACCAGGATCGGGCCGTTCGGGATCAGCGGCGATTGCCAGATAATGCGGATCTGCTTCATCAGATCCGGATGATCCATGCGAATCAGACGGTTGAACGCGCCGGTGGTGTAGCCGGTGTTGTAATCGCCCACCATCGAGGCCCAGGTGACCGCGCCCGCGAACTGGCCATTCAGCACGCCGAGGATGTCCTGCTCGTGGCCACCGGAGAAGGTGACGCTGGAGAAGGTGTTGTTGTATTTGTTGTCGGCGTTACCGCCAAATTTTTCTTTAAACGCATGGTTAGGGATCAGATACCCGGAAGTGGAGTCCGGGTCGGCGAAGCCGAAGGCTTTGCCTTTTAAATCGTCCAGCGTTTTATACGGGGAGTCAGCTTTGACAATCACCACCGAGTGGTAGCCGCGAGACTGATCTTTGTCGTCCACGGCGATACCGACGATATCCACCGCTTTGGGGTTATTAAGATAAACCGAGGCGTAAGAGGAGGGAGACATGCTCAGCACCACGTCGACTTTTCCTCCCAGCAGACCCTGGATCACCCCGGAATAGTCGGAAGAGTTGCGCAGTTTGGTGTCCACGTTCAGCTCTTTATCGAGGAAGGCCTTCACGCACTGGTTATCGCCGATTTGCTGGGTGGCGTTCTGTCCGCCGAGAATGCCCAGATTCAGCTCTTTCGGCTGCGCCGCCGCTGCCTGCCATGCCATCATCATGCCCGCGACCATTGCGGATAAACGAACTGCGCCAGTCATAGATTTTTTCATTATGTTGCCCGTGTGAGTGAAATTAATGCAATTGGCTAACTTCATCGCCGTACAGCCGCTGCAGCACATCCTGCGTCAGCCGGGAGGGGTGATCGTCAAAAATAAGCTGGCCGCTGGCGACGCCGATAACCCGGGTGCAGTAGGTCTTCACCAGCTCTACCGAATGCAGGTTTACCATTACGCTGATGCCCTGCTCGCTAATTTCGCGCAACACATCCATGATGCGCTGGGTGTTTTTCGGATCCAGCGAGGCGACAGGCTCGTCGGCCAGCAGGATGCCGGGGTTTTGCATCAGTGCCCGGCAGATCGCCACCCGCTGCATCTGCCCGCCGGAGAGGTTCTCCGCCCGCTGCAGCGCGTGCGGCAGCATGTTCATCCACTCAAGCAGCGCAATGGCGCGCGCCCGGTCAGCTTCAGGAAAGATTTTAAACAGCGATTTCAGGGTTGAAGTCTGGCTGAGGCGGCCCAGCAGGACGTTGGTGAGCACATCGAGACGGGGCACCAGGCAGAAGTCCTGAAAAATCATTCCGCAGTGGCTGCGCCAGGCATTGAGCGCGCGACCTTTCAGCTGTGAGACATCGTGCGGGGTACCGACTTCCGGGTAGCTAAGAATTTCTCCGCCGCTGGCGCTGTGGGTGCCGTTGAGGACATGCAGGAGCGTCGATTTACCGGCGCCGGAGCGGCCTATGATGCCAACCATTTCGCCAGCGTGCAGATCAAAGCTGATGCCGTCCAGCACCTTGTGCTGGGCTTGATAAGCTTTACTCAGATTACGCACGCTTAAGACCTTCCGCTGCCGGCCGGCATTGAGTTCGGTGAACGGCTGGAAATCAGTTTCGGCCACCGCGGCAAGAGAGCTGTTCATAAGAGTGTCCAGGTTCGTCATTAACTGGCCACTATTAATAGGTCTTTATGTGAAATTTCGATGACGGTATTGCGAACAAACCGTGAACAGGCGGGAAAGGGCGGCGGTGAGCGGTTCACCGTGCGCGGTACGCTGGCGAAGCGCCGAAAAGCGGCTATGCTTTCGGGAACGCGGAGGCTGGCGTCCCCGTGCGGCTGGAACCCATCGGCAAAACTCGTTTTATCTTGCTAATGAGGTCTGTTTAATCGAATAGATAATGCTTCTGCCTTTGTTTAGCATTCATCATTCCGCAAAATTAACATATATATAACTATTTTGTGCGGCATGTTAATCTATTTATGAGTCTTATGCATTGGTGAATCATCCTGGTTATTGCTGATTTTTAGACTTATATTCTTTATTTTTGAATAAATTTGGTTTATTTGACAACTGCATTCTGCCCTTCATTAAGAATATTCCTAACATAATAGGGTGAAGATCCTGGGTAATATAAAATTCTGCTAAGAATTGAGGGTTATATTGCTAATAACCTTATGAAAATAAATACCTTTTTCTTTCGCTCAAAAATGAGATATTTTCAGTTTTTGTAAATATTGACCTGGGCGCGAAATTCATTGCCTTCCCGCATGTTGACACTCCATAGGAAAAAACTTAAATTCAACGCCAAGCAGAAAATAATTATAGTTTAACCCCGCTTATTCAATATTGATAAGTAATGCGTGTCTTATTTAATGGCGATTTACTAAAGGAATCGAATACGCCAGTAAACTTTATAGGCCTGGCAAGCAGTGACGTTTTAAAAATGATTACTTCAAGGACTATGAGGTTAAAAACTATATGGAATATAAAAGCTGTTCCGATAAGTATATTTGGTCTGCCGATGACTCCTACTTCTATAAAGGATTGTCCGAACTGATTGTAGATATCGACGAATTAATTTATCTGTCGCTAGAGAAAATCAGAAAAGATTTCGTGTTTATCAATCTCAATACGGCTTCGTTAAACGAGTTTATCAGGCGCGACAGCGAATGGCTATCCGCGGTAAAGGGGAAACAGGTCGTATTAATTGCGGCCAGGAAGTCAGAAGCCTTAGCGAATTACTGGTATTACAATAGCGATATTCGCGGCGTGGTATATGTTGGCCTGAGTCGCGATATTCGAAAAGAGCTGGCCTATGTGATTAATGGCAGGTTTCTCCGTAAAGATATTAAGAAAGATAAAATTACAGACCGGGAAATGAAAATTATCCGCATGACCGCCCAGGGCATGCAGCCGAAATCGATCGCCAGAATTGAAAATTGTAGCGTGAAGACAGTATATACCCATCGGCGCAATGCCGAGGCCAAGCTGTATTCCAAAATATACAAATTAGTTCAGTAACACCCAGGCAAGTTAATTTTTGAATGGTTCACCGGGACATCATGTCCTTAATTCAACTCAGGAAGAAAAAGCGATGAAAAAAAAGGTTCTGGCAATAGCTCTGGTAACGGCGTTTACCGGTATGGGCGTGGCGCAGGCTGCTGACGTAACGGCTCAGGCTGTAGCGACCTGGTCTGCGACCGCCAAAAAAGACACCACCAGCAAGCTGGTGGTCACTCCGCTCGGCAGCCTGGCGTTCCAGTATGCCGAAGGCGTGAAAGGTTTTAACTCGCAGAAAGGTCTGTTTGACGTGGCGATTGAGGGTGACGCAACGGCGACCGCCTTTAAGCTGACCTCGCGTCTTATCACCAACACCTTAACCCAGCTGGATACCTCCGGCTCCACGCTGAGCGTGGGCGTGGATTATAACGGCGCAGCGGTGGAAAAAACCGGTGATACCGTGATGATCGATACCGCCAACAACGTTCTGGGCGGCAACCTCAGCGCGCTGGCTAACGGCTACAACGCCAGCGGCCGTACCACCGCGCAGGATGGTTTCACCTTCTCGATCATCAGCGGCACCACCGACGGTACCACCGCAGTGACCGATTACAGCACCCTGCCGGAAGGGATCTGGAGCGGCGACGTCAGCGTACAGTTCGACGCCACCTGGACCAGCTGATCCTTGTGATGCGCCAGCAGGGGGGCTCCCCCTGCTTTTTTCACGGACGGAATTGTTATGAAAAAGCACCTTCTGGCCCTCGGGCTGCTGCTTGCCGGAGTATCGCCGGCGCAGGCGCTGGATGTCGGCGATATCTCATCGTTTATGAACAGCGGCAGCAGCACACTGAGCAAAACGATCAAGAACAGCACCGACAGCGGCCGCCTGATCAATATCCATCTCGAACGGCTCTCTTCCCCGCTGGACGACGGACAGGTTATCCCGATGGATAAACCGGATGAGGTGCTGCTCACTCCCGCCAGCCTGCTGCTACCCGCCCAGGCCAGCGATGTGATCCGCTTCTTCTACAAAGGCCCGGCGGATAACAAAGAGCGCTACTACCGCATTGTCTGGTTCGACCAGGCGCTCAGCGATGCCCAGCGCGATAACGCCACCCGCAGCGCGGTGGCCACCGCTTCCGCTCGCATCGGCACCATCCTGGTGGTGGCGCCCCGGCAGGTGAACTACCGCTTTCAGTATGCCAACGGCTCCCTGACCAACACCGGGAATGCGACGCTGCGGATCCTCGCCTACGGCCCCTGCCTGAAGGCCGCCGACGGTAAGGAGTGCAAAGAGAACTACTACCTGATGCCGGGTAAATCACGCCGTTTTACGCGCGTGGACACGGCGGATAAAAAAGGACGGGTTGCGCTTTGGCAGGGTGAGCAGTTTGTTCCCGTGAAATAGACAGCTGTGCAGATGGATAACGACGATGCCTCTACAACGGATTTCCCCAGGACTGAAAACGCGGCTTGCCTTCGGCATGTTTTTTTTGTTCGTTCAGCCCGACGCCAGTGCGGCGGCCCCAGGCGCGCAGCAGATTGGCGGGGTGATTATTCCGCAGGCCTTCAGCCAGGCGCTGCAGGACGGCATGAGCGTTCCTCTTTATATTCATCTTGCCGGCAGCCAGGACACCCGGGACGATCAGCGGATCGGCAGCGCCTTTATCTGGCTGGATGGCGGCCAGCTGCGCGTTCGGCAGATCCGCCTGGAGGACAATGAGGGTAACGCCAGCGTCAGCGAACAGACCCGACAGCAGCTGATCGGCCTCGCCAACGCCCCGTTCAGCGAGGCGCTCACCATTACTCTGACCGACAGCGCGCAGCTGGATCTCAGCCTGCGCCAGCTGCTGCTGCAGCTGGTGGTCAAGCGCGAGGCGCTGGGCACTGTGCTGCGCTCGCGCAGCGAAGACATCGGCCAGTCGAGCGTCAACGCCCTGAGCAGCAACCTGAGCTATAACCTCGGCGTCTATAACAACCAGATGCGCAACGGCGGAAGCAACACCTCCAGCTACCTGTCGCTGAACAACGTCACGGCGCTGCGTGAGCATCACGTGGTGCTCGACGGCTCGCTGTACGGCATCGGCAGTGGTCAGCAGGACAGTGAATTATATAAAGCCATGTATGAACGCGATTTCGCCGGCCACCGCTTTGCCGGCGGGATGCTTGACACCTGGAACCTGCAGTCTCTGGGACCGATGACCGCTATTTCGGCGGGCAAGATTTACGGCCTTTCCTGGGGGAACCAGGCCAGCTCCACCGTCTTCGACAACAGCCAGTCCGCCACGCCGGTGATTGCCTTTTTACCGGCGGCGGGCGAGGTGCATCTCACCCGCGACGGCCGGTTGCTGAGCGTCCAGAACTTCGCCATGGGCAACCATGAAGTGGATACCCGCGGCCTGCCGTACGGTATTTACGACGTGGAAGTGGAGGTGATCGTCAACGGGCGGGTGGTCAGCAAACGCACCCAGCGGGTCAATAAGCTGTTCAGCCGGGGACGCGGCGCCGGCGCGCCGCTGGCGTGGCAGGTATGGGGCGGCAGTTTTCATATGGATCGCTGGTCGGAGAGCGGAAAAAAGACCCGACCGGCGAAAGAGAGCTGGCTGGCGGGCCTCTCGGCCTCCGGGTCGCTCAGCACCCTGAGCTGGGCGGCAACGGGCTATGGCTACGACAACCAGGCGGTGGGAGAAACTCGCCTGACGCTGCCGCTGGGCGAGGCGATCAACGTTAACCTGCAAAACATGCTGGCCAGCGACAGCTCGTGGAGCAGCGTCGGCAGCATCAGCGCCACGTTGCCGGGGGGCTTTAGTTCAGTGTGGGTCAACCAGGAGAGAACCCACATTGGCGATCAATTGCGGCGCAGCGATGCCGATAACCGGGCGATCGGCGGCACCCTCAACCTGAACGCGCTGTGGTCGAAGCTGGGGACGTTCAGCGTGAGCTACAACGATGATCGCCGCTACAACAGCCATTACTACACCGCGGATTACTATCAGACGGTCTACAGCGGCGCCTTTGGCTCGCTCGGCCTGCGGGCGGGGATCCAGCGCTATAACAATGGCGACAGCAGCGCCAACACCGGGAAATATATCGCCCTCGATCTGTCGCTGCCGCTGGGCAACTGGTTCAGCGCCGGGATGACCCATCAGAACGGCTACACCATGGCTAACCTCTCAGCGCGTAAACAGTTTGATGAAGGCACCATTCGCACCATCGGCGCCAATCTGTCGCGCGCCATCTCCGGCGATACCGGGGATGACAAAACCCTCAGCGGCGGGGCGTATGCCCAGTTCGACGCCCGCTACGCCAGCGGCACGCTGAACGTCAACAGCGCAGCGGACGGCTACGTCAACACCAACCTCACCGCCAGCGGCAGCGTCGGCTGGCAGGGCAAAAATATCGCCGCCAGCGGACGAACCGACGGCAACGCCGGGGTGATCTTCAACACCGGGCTGGAGGACGATGGTCAAATCAGCGCCAGGGTCAACGGGCGGATCTTCCCGCTCAGCGGTAAGCGTAACTATCTGCCGCTCTCCCCTTATGGCCGCTATGAGGTGGAGCTGCAGAACAGCAAAAACTCGCTCGACAGTTACGACATCGTCAGCGGGCGCAAGAGTCATCTGACTCTCTATCCCGGCAACGTGGCGGTGATTGAGCCAGAGGTGAAGCAGATGGTCACCGTCTCCGGTCGTATTCGGGCGGAAGACGGCACGCTGCTGGCGAATGCGCGGATTAACAACCATATCGGCCGTACCCGCACCGATGAAAACGGCGAGTTTGTTATGGATGTGGATAAGAAATACCCCACGATCGATTTCAGCTACGGCGGCAATAAAACCTGCGAAGTGGCGCTGGAGCTCAGCCAGGCGCGCGGCGCCGTGTGGGTGGGGGATGTGGTTTGCAGCGGCCTCTCGTCGTGGGCGGCGGTGCAGCAGACAGGAGAAGAGAATGAAAGTTAACCCATTAATCGCCCTGGCGATCCTCGCGCTGCTCTGGCCGGCGGCTGCGCTCAGGGCGGCGGTGACCAAGACCACCTGGTCGGATGCGCCGGCGCGCGAGTTTGTGTTTGTGGAAAACAACTCCGACGACAACTTTTTCGTCACTCCCGGCGGGGCGCTGGATCCGCGCATGACCGGCGCCAACCGCTGGACCGGCTTAAAATACACCGGCTCCGGGACCATCTATCAGCAGAGTCTCGGCTATATCGATAACGGCTACAACACCGGGCTCAATGCCAACTGGAAGTTTGATATGTGGCTGGAAAACTCGCCGGTTTCGCACCCCTTAACCGGCCTGCGCTGCATCAACTGGTACGCCGGGTGCGATATGGCCACCAGCCTGATCCTGCCGCAGACCACTGACGCCAGCGGGTTCTATGGCGCGACGGTGACCAGCGGCGGCGCGAAGTGGATGCACGGTATGATGTCGGACGCGTTTTATCAGTATCTGCAACAGATGCCGGTCGGCGGCAGCTTCACGATGACCATCAATGCCTGCCAGACCTCGGTGAACTACGACGCCAGCAGCGGCGCGCGCTGTAAGGATCAGGCCTCCGGCAACTGGTATGTGCGCAACGTCACCCACACCAAAGCCGCGAACCTGCGGTTGATAAACACCCACTCGCTGGCGGAGGTGTTTATCAACAGCGATGGCGTGCCAACCCTTGGGGAAGGGAACGCCGACTGCCGGACACAGACTATCGGCAGCCGTTCAGGATTAAGCTGTAAGATGGTCAATTATACCTTGCAGACCAATGGGTTAAGCAATACGTCGATCCATATTTTCCCGGCGATCGCCAACTCGTCGCTGGCCTCGGCCGTCGGGGCGTATGATATGCAGTTCAGCCTCAACGGCAGCTCATGGAAGCCGGTGAGCAATACCGCCTATTACTACACCTTCAACGAGATGAAGAGCTCAGATGCGATCTATGTGTTCTTCTCCAGCAACTTCTTTAAGCAGATGGTGAATCTCGGGATCAGCGATATCAATACCAAGGATCTGTTCAACTTTCGCTTCCAGAACACCACCTCGCCGGAGTCAGGCTGGTATGAGTTTTCCACCTCCAATACGCTGATTATCAAGCCCCGTGATTTCAGCATCAGCATTATCTCTGACGAATATACCTCGGCGCCGTCGCGGGAGGGGTATGTCGGCAGTGGTGAACCGGCGCTCGATTTCGGCTACATCGTCACCACCAGCGGTAAAACGGCCGCCGACGAAGTGCTGATCAAAGTGACCGGACCGGCGCAGGTGATTGGTGGGCGCTCCTACTGTCTCTTCAGCTCCGATGACGGTACGGCGAAAGTGCCGTTCCCGGCGACGCTCTCTTTTATCACCCGCAGCGGCGCGACGCAGACCTACGACGCCGGGTGCGATGACAGCTGGCGGGATATGACCGATGCGCTGTGGCTGACCACGCCGTGGACCGATATCTCCGGCGAAGTGGGGCAGATGGATAAGACCACGGTGAAATTTTCGATTCCGATGGATAACGCCATTTCGCTGCGGACGGTAGACGATAACGGCTGGTTTGGCGAAGTCAGCGCTTCAGGAGAGATTCATGTCCAGGCGACGTGGCGCAACATTAACTAAGGCCCTGCTGACGCTGAGCTGCCTGCTGGCGGCGCCGCTGGCGCAGGCGATCTCGGTCGGCAATCTGACCTTTTCCCTGCCGGCTGAAGCGGATTTCGCCAGCAAACGGGTGGTCAATAACAATAAAAGCGCGCGGCTGTACCGGATCACTGTCAGCGCCATCGACCGCCCTGGCGGCAGCGAAGTGCGCTCCCGGCCGGTGGATGGCGAACTGCTGTTCGCCCCCCGCCAGCTGGCGCTGCAGGCCGGGGAGAGCGAATATTTCAAATTTTATTATCATGGGCCGCGGGATAACCGCGAGCGCTACTATCGGGTCTCGTTTCGTGAAATTCCCACCCGTAACCTGACGAGGCGCAGCCCGACCGGCGGCGAAGTCAGCATGGAGCCAGTGGTGGTGATGGATACCATCCTGGTGGTGCGCCCGCGGCAGGTACAGTTTAAATGGTCTTTCGATAAGGCGGCCGGGACGGTGAGCAACACCGGCAATACCTGGTTTAAGCTGCTGATTAAACCCGGGTGCGATTCGACCGAAGAGGAGGGCGACGCGTGGTATCTGCGTCCCGGGGACGTGGTTCGCCAGCCGGCATTGCGCCAGCCGGGGAACCACTATCTGGTCTATAACGACAAATTTATTAAGATCAGCGATACCTGTCCGCTGAAGCCCCGCCCCGCGGAGTGAGCCTTATCCGGCGGTCGCGCGGCGGGTAAAGCGCCGGCTGGCCAGCAGGCTCAGACCGCAGCACAGCAGGTAGTACACCGCGCCGGTGAAGACGAAGATCGCCAGGGGATAGATTTGCACCCGGTTGTTGACCTGGCCGGCCACGGTGGTCAGCTCCGGGACGTTGACGATAAACGCCAGCGAAGTGTCCTTCAGCAGGCCGATAAAGATCCCCACCAGCGACGGCTGAACGTTGCGCAGCGCCTGCGGGAGCAGCACCAGGCGCAGCGTTTGCCCGGGGGCGAACCCCTGGGTCAGCGCCGCCTCATACTGTCCTTTCGGCAGCGACTGCAGCCCGGCCAGCACCGAATGCATCACCGAGGCGGCGGTAAACCACGCCAGCGCCAGGGTCACGGTCACCGCGCCGGGCAGATCGCCGCCGGTCAGCATCGGCAGCAGATACCACAGCCAGAAGATGACAAATATCAGCGGGATGCCGCGGATAATTTCAGCCCACAGGAACAGCAGACGTCGCGTCAGCCCGCCGTAGCGCCAGGCCAGCCCCGCCAGCGCAATGCCTCCCGGCAGCGCCAGCAGGGTGGCGCCGATGGCCATCAGCAGGGTCAGGGCCACGCCGCCGGGCTGGCCCTCCGCCAGCCGGCCCCACAGCAGGTAATCAAGGTTATCGGCGATCACCGCCAGATTAGCGTTCATGTTGGGCGCTCCGTTGCAGTTTTCTTCCCGGGCCGAGACGCGTTAGCGCCACGCCCATCGCCACCCCCAGCGCCAGATACAGCGCGGTGCCAACGGCAAACGCCTCCAGGGCGTGCGCGTTATAGCTCTCAATCTGCCGCACCTGATAAGTCAGTTCCGCAAAGCCGATGCCGCTGGCCAGCGATGAGAGTTTCATCAGGTTGAGATACTGGCCGACAATCGGCTGCCAGGCGTTGGCCAGTCCCTGCGGCAGGAGGATAAAGCGCAGCTCCTGCCACGGGGTAAAGCCCTGCGACAGCGCGGCTTCCCGCTGCCCGTGGCTGACGGCGCGCAGTCCGGAGGCGATCTCTTCCACCAGAAAGGCGGAGGTAAAGACCCCCAGCCCCCACATCGAGCAGAGGAACTCCGGCGTCAGCCACCAGACATTGCCCGGCAGAATGGACCAGGCGTGCTCGTCGTTTACCACGTCCTTCACCGCCAGCGGCAGCAGGTTCCAGGCGGCAAAGTACCAGAACAGCAGCTGGACCAGCAGCGGAGTATTGCGAAACAGCGAGACCCACGCGGCCACCAGCCCGCGCCCCACGCGGCCGCCGCCGAGACGCAGGGCCAGCAGCAGGACCGCCAGCGCAGTGGCAAGCAGGATCCCGGCGACGCTGACCCAGACGGTGGTGAGAAAACCAGAGATAATCCATTGCAACGGCTGTCCGCTCAGGACGCCGTGCCAGTCAAGCATCGGCGTCACTCGAGGCTCTCCTGGTGCAGCGGATCCAGCACCTTCTGCAGAAAACGCCGCGCGCGGGCATGCTGCGGATGGGCGAAAAACTCAGCCGGCGGGGCGACCTCGAGAATGTCGCCGCCGTCGATAAACACCACCCGGTCGGCAATTTCGCGGGCAAACTGCATCTCGTGGGTCACCACCAGCATGGTGATCCCACTGTGGGCGAGGTTTTTCATCACCTGCAGCACTTCGCCGATCATCTCCGGGTCGAGGGCCGAGGTGGGCTCGTCGAACAGGATAATCTGCGGCGAGGAGGCCAGAGCGCGGGCGATGGCCACCCGCTGCTGCTGGCCGCCGGAGAGCTGCGCCGGCATCTGCTGCGCTTTCTCCTCCAGCCCGACCTGGCGCAGCAGCGCCAGCGCCCGCTCCTGAGCCGCGCTTTTTCCCCAGCCGTGGACGCGCTCCAGCGCCAGCGTGATGTTCTCCTGCGCCGTCAGGTGGGCGTAAAGGTTGAACTGCTGGAAGACAAAGCCGACGCGGCTACGCAGCTGGCGCAAGGCGCTGCCGCTCAGCCGGCTGGTGGGTTTACCGTCGATCAGGATCTCGCCGCCGCTTAAGGATTCGAGCTGGTTGATCAAGCGGATCAGCGTCGATTTTCCCGATCCGGAAGGACCGAGGATCGCCACCACTTCGCCGGGCTCGACCTGCAGGTTGATAGCGTTAAGCACCTGATGATCGCCGTAGCGCTTGGCTACCTCACGAAACGTTATGCTGGCGCGCTGCAGACGTGAAAAATCCGCGGCCGGGGCCGCGGAGTGGGAGAATAAACCCGAGAACATATTATTTCGCTTCTATGGTAAAGGCGCGCGGCTGCGGCGTTTTAGTGGCAGGGCCAAACCAGACATCGTAAATTTTCGCGGCTTCACCGGTTTTCTCCAGCTTCACCAGCTCATCGTTGACGGCTTTCAGCAGGGCCGGTTCGCCTTTCTTCACGCCCACGCCAATCTCTTCTTTGCTGAGCAGATCGGGCAGAATTTTAAACTTGGCTTTATCCGGCGCTTCCGCCAACAGACCGGCAAGGATAGTGCTGTCCTGGGTGATGGCCTGGACGTTGCCGTTGCGCAGGGCGGTCAGGGCCAGCGGAATATCGTCATAGGAGAGGACGCGAGCCTGCGGGAAACGCTGGTGCAGGGCCTGTTCGCCGGTGGTGCCTTTCACCGCGCCGATGCGCGCTTTGCTGTACTCATCAAGCTTATCCGGAGAACCGGCCGGCACGAGGAACTGCTGGCCGGTGACGAAATACGGCGTTGAGAAATCAATAACCTGGGCCCGCTCCGGGGTGATGGTAATGTCGGCGACGATCAGGTCGGCTTTGCCGGACTGCAGCAGCGGAATACGGTTGGCCGGGTTAGTGGCCACCAGCTCGAGTTTGACGCCGAGCGCTTTCGCCAGCGCTTGGGCAAAGTCGACGTCGTAGCCGACGATATGGTGGGTTTTGGCGTCTACGGAGCCGAACGGCGGGTTGGCGTCAAAGGTGGCGACTTTCACGACGCCAGCGGCTTTGATGTCAGCCAACTGGTCGGCCTGCGCCTGCGAGGCGAGCAGCAGCATACCCAGCGCCAGTGCGATTTTTGTGGTTTTGTTGCGCATAGTTTTTCCCCTGAATCCCTGTTTTGTTTTGTGGACATCACGCTCCCATAAATTGCCCATCGGCGGCAAAGAAGAAAAAATTCTTATCTATAACCAAAAAGAACTTAACAAACCTGTGGGTATTCTTTATGCGCCGCTGGCGTTTTCCCGGTGCGACAACGACCGCCGAACGGTTCCCTCTCCCTCAGGGAGAGGGTTAGGGTGAGGGGAAAAGGACCGGGGATAATATGCGCCAGCCAGGATTGCAAATTCGGAATTAATATTTCCCGCGCCCGGCCAACTGTGGTTGAAATAGACCCAGGCGATACGCTTCCCGACAGAGGAGAAAACGAAAGTGGCATTGTGGCAACGGTTAACGGGCTGGCTGGCTTTTTTGTCCAACGGTGAAGCCGGACAGCAAGATACCCAACGCGTCATGGAGGCGATCCTGCCGGTGGCCAGCCTTTACGGCGTGGACATTGGCAACGTGGAAACCCGGTGGTTCCGTCATGATAAGACATACTGAGCGACGCAGGACGCGAGAAGCCTACTGGAACGAGGTGTGCTTTGTGTAGCAAGAGACTGCCTGAGGTTGCGGCCTCGCAGGAGGCGCCGCCGCAGCCCAGGCAGTTTTGACCATGCCTATCCCCCCAGATACATCCGCTTAATTTCCGGATTAGTCAGCATCTCCCGCGCCGCGCCTGACAAGGTGATCCGGCCATTCTCCAGGACATACGCCCGATCGGCGATCGCCAGCGCGGCCGTCGCATTCTGCTCCACCAGCAGCACCGTCATATTCTCTTCGCGCAGTTGCTTAATGATGCCGAACAGCTCGCCGACAATTTTCGGCGCCAGTCCGAGGCTCGGTTCATCCAGCATCAATAACACCGGCTCGCTCATCAGCGCCCGGGCGATGGCTAGCATCTGCTGCTCGCCGCCGCTCATGGTGCCAGCCATCTGATGGCGCCGCTCCTTGAGCCGTGGAAAGAGGGCGTACATGCGATCGCGCAGGCGGGTGTAGCCGGCGAGATTATTGTAAGCGCCCATGCGCAGGTTCTCTTCGATGGTCAGGTTGGTAAAGACCCGGCGTCCCTCCGGCACCAGCGCAAGCCCGCGGCGCACGATCTGGTGGGTCTGGCTGCGCGAGATATCGTCGTTAAGGAAGCTGACGCGCCCGCTGGAGCGCACCAGGTTGACGATCCCATTGAGGGTGGAGGTTTTACCGGCGCCATTGCTGCCGATCAGGGTGACGATCTCCCGGTCATAGACGTCGATATCGACGCCCTTCAGCCCCTGGATCACGCCGTAAAAAACCTTCAGTTCCCGGGCGTTAAGCATAATTGGCTTCTCCCAGATAAGCGGAAATGACGTCCGGATGCTGGATCGCCTCGGCCATCAGGCCGCTGAACAATGGCTTACCATACTCCAGGACCATCACCCGTTCGCACAGGCGGTTGACGAAGGGCATATCGTGCTCGATTAACAGGACGCTGAGCTGATAGTCATGGCGCATGCGGAAGATCAGCTCCGCCAGATCCTCGGTCTCCTTTGGGTTCATCCCGGCAGCCGGCTCATCGAGCAGCAGCAGCTTCGGCGCGGTGGCCAGCGCGCGGGCGATCTCCACTTTGCGCTGGTTGCCATAGCTCAGGTTCGTGGCCTGCATATGGGCGAAGTGGGCGATGCCGATATCCTCCAGAATGGCCATCGCTTTGGCCTTCGCCGCCCGCTCGGCCGGAAAGTAGCGGCCAATGTGCAGGGCCGCCTCCAGCAACGAATAGCGGCTGGCCCGGTCGAGCCCGACCATCACATTCTCCAGCACCGTCATAGAGTTAAACAGCCGGATATTCTGGAAGGTGCGAGCGATCCCGGCGTTCACCACCTGGTTGGGCTTCAGCCCCTTCAGCGAGGCGCCCGCGAGGGTGACGCTGCCGCTGGTGGGCTTATAGTTGGCGGTGATGACGTTAAACAGGGTGGTCTTACCCGCGCCGTTCGGGCCGATAAGGCCAAAGATCTCCGCCTCGTCAACATGGAAGCTGACGTTGTCGATGGCCCGCAGGCCGCCAAACTGCATGGTGACGTCCTGCACCTGCAGGATGATTTTATTTTCCGCCATAGCCGCCGCTCCTTCTTCCGGTCTGCCAAATCTCTTTTTTCCCCAGCAGCCCTTCGCGGGCGAAGAGCATGATAATCAGCAGCAGCAGGGAGAAGACCACCATTCTCAGGCCCGGATAGGCGCCGAGATCGTGACCGAAGAACTTCAGCGGCTGGTCGAGAAAGCGCAGCCACTCGCCGCTGCCGACCACCAGCACGGTGCCGAGCAGGGCGCCGGTGGTGCTGCCGAGTCCGCCGAGGACGATAATAATCAGCAGCTGGAAAGTGAGCATAAAGTCGAACAGCCCCGGGGAGATGGTGGTCAGCAGGGAAGCCAGCAGACCGCCGCCGATCCCTTCGAAGAAGGCGCTGGTGGCGAAGGCGCAGGTTTTAATGCGGAAGGTGTTGACCCCCATGGCGATCGCCGCATCTTCGTCGTCGCGAATAGCTTTCATCATCCGACCATACTTCGACCACACCAGCTGAAGGATCATGCCGGTGGCCAGCAGGGCGAACAGCCCGCACCAGAACAGAAGATGCGGCTGCTGCGGAATATCGTTCAGCCCGATGGCGCCGTTGGTGATTTGCGGGTTGTTAATGGCGAGGATCTTGATGATAAACCCGAAGCCGAGGGTGACGATGGCCAGGTAGTCGCCGCGCACCCGGAAGACCGGTACGGCGAGGCACACCGCCAGCGCCGCCGCGCACAGGCCGCTTATCAGCAGGGCGGGGAGGAAACCCGCGTGCAGGCTGAGGATCCACGGGCTGGGGGCGGCCATTTCAAACATGTCTACCTTGCTGTCGCTGGAGAGGATCAGCAGGGCGGTGACGTAGGCGCCCACCGCCACGAAGCCGTTCGGCTCCAGCGACAGCTGGCCGGTCACGCCGTTGATCAGGTTGTAGCTGACCGCGAGGATCATAAAGATAAAAATGGTGCTGATGACGCGAACAATGTAGTCATTGAAAACCACGTTGATTCCGGCCAGCAGCGCGATACAGATGACAATAATGGCCAGGTTGCGCAGCTGCGCCCCGGCGGTCGTCGTCGCGTTGAGCATCAGAAACGGCTCCTTTCCAGACGTTCGTCGCCCATAATGCCGACCGGGCGGAACAAGAGGACCAGAATCAAGAACAGGAAGGCGAAAGCATCTTTATAGCCGCCCAGTTCGGGGAAGATCGCCACGGCGACCACTTCGGTAAAACCGAGGATAAAGCCGCCCAGCACCGCGCCGGTGACGCTGCCGATCCCGCCCAGCACGGCGGCGGCAAAGGCCTTCAGGCCGATAAGCACGCCCATCAGGGGATCGATCGTCGGGTAGCTGATGGAGTAGAACACGCCGCCGAGCGCCGCGAGGCTACTGCCGAGGGCGAAGACCAGGGAGATGATCCGGTTGGCGTCAATACCCATCAGGCGCACGGTGTTGACGTCAAAGGCCACCGCGCGGATCGCCATCCCATAGCGGGTGCGGTACAGCAGCCAGAGGATCGCCAGCAGCAGCAGGACGGTGATCAGCGGCACAATCCACGCCACGTTGGTAATGATGACGCTGCCAAAGGCCCGGGTCTGGTTGAAAAAGTCCGGGGCGGAGAAGAAGCGCGAGCTGCCGCCGAACAGCACGTTAAACAGGTTTTCGAGGAAGAAGCTGACGCCGATGGCGGTGATCAGCATGGAGATTTTCGAGGCCTGACGCAGCGGACGATAGGCAACCCGGTCAATCAGCATACCAAACAGGCCGCACAGCCCGAGGGTCAGGAAAACGGCTACCCCGAAGGGTAGCCCAACCGAAGAAAATAAAAACAGCGTACTAAACGCGCCGACCATCATCACGTCCGCATGGGCGAAGTTGATCAGCCGCAGCACGCCATAAACCATCGTATAACCGATGGCAATCAGGGCGTACATGCCCCCAAGACTCATTCCATTGACCACTTGCTGGAGAAAAATGGCGCCGTCCATTTTGTAGCCTCGTCACAACTTAAGGGTTAACCACGGTACGAAACGCCAGCTTGCCATCTTTCACTTCGTTGATGACCGCGCTGCGAATGGCATCGCCGTTCTGTAAGGTCAGCGTGCCGGTCACGCCCTGGAAATCTTTGGTGGCGCGGATTTTTTCATTTACGCAGACCCGATCGTGGGGATCGCTGCACTGGTTCATGGCGTTGACGATGACGTTATAGGCATCCGCCGCCATTGCGCCCCAGGTATGGGTTGGCTGCTGGTATTTGGCTTCCCAGGCTTTGATGAAGGTTTCCCCCGCCGGGGTCTGCTCTTTGGCGTTCGGCGAGTAATAATCGGTGGTCATATAGCCGTTGACCGCGTCTTTACCGACATCGAAGAAGACCTGATCCGCGGCCAGACCATCGCCGCCCACCACCGGTTTGTTGAGCCCCAGCTGTTTAGACTGCACGGCAATCAGCGCCCCTTCGGTGTAGTAGATCGGCATGTAAATCATGTCGACATTCTTCGCCTTGACGCTTGCCAGCTGGGCTTTAAAGTCCTTGCTGCCGCCCGGGGCCTGGACCTCGATGGGAATGGTGCCGCCGTTTTTCAGGAACTGGGTGCGGAACGCTTTCGCCAGGCCGACGGAGTAATCGTTGCTGCTGTCAAACACGATGGCGGCGGTTTTGGCTTTCAGATCGCGGGAGGCCAGATTGGCCCCGACCACCCCCTGGAAGCTGTCCGAGAAGCAGACCCGGCTGACGTAGGGATGGTTGCGGGTGACCCGGTCGTTGGTGGCGGTGGAGGAGACCAGCGGCGTTTTGCTGTCGTCGGCGATTTTGGTCATCGCCAGGGTGTTGGAGGAGGTGACTTCCCCGATAACGGCATCCACTTTATCGCTGGAGACCAGGCGCTGCATGGCGTTGGCCGCTTCGACTTTGTCGCTTTTATCATCGATAACGATAAGCTTGATGGTATCGCCATTTTTTAACGTCGGGGTGATGGCCTGAATAATGTCCAGACCTTTCTGCGACGGCTGGCCATAGCCGCTGAGGGCGCCGCTCAGGGGTAATACCACCCCGATTTTAATTTCCGCTGCCTGCGCGCTGCTGGCGCCGACCAGCGCGGCAACCAGCGTGGCCATTAAAGACGCTTTCCCGGAAAACGATTTCATGGGTATTTCTCCGTCGGTCGATTATTTATCTTTAACCATCAATGGCTGCATAACATTGAGGAATAATGCGCCAGCTTATCCGGCGAATTATTGGCTGTTATGTTGAATAGATAACGAGATATATACCCTAAATAATTCGAGTCGCATGAAGGCGGCAAGTGAGCGAGTCCCCAGGCGCTTACAGAAGTAAGTGACTGACAGCCAACGCACATGCAACTTGAAGTATGACGGGTATTTTTAATGCGCTGAATTACCTTACAACGTCCGTTTCGTTTTTACTCATGCAATATTCTTATTACCTGCAGGCAAGGGCATAAGGCTGGCGACCACACGGTTTTTGATACGGTGAACGCATTTTGCCGGGTGGCGACAGGCGCCTTACCCGGCCTGAAAACAGGCAATATACCGGTTAAACGGTTTTCGTCGGCCCGCGCAAGCGAAGCGCCGCCGGGAAATTTCAGCGTGCACCCGAATATAATATTCAGGTGCGCCCGGTAATATTAACAATCTATTCTGCTGCTCACGTGACTTATTATTTTAAAGGGGGCAATGGTTTTATTTTCCCATGCAGCGCCGGATTATCGCTTTGATCTTTCAGGCGCACGCCGGTAAGCCGTCGTAAAAAAGCCTGCTCCAGCAGCCAGGCCAGTTTAAAGGCGGCGGCGTCATGGCTCAGCCCTTCCGGGCGAATATTGGAGATACAGTTGCGCTCCGACTCCAGCCGCTGCCGATGCGGCTGCCAGGTGAGGTAGACGCCGAGGCTGTCCGGTGAGGAGAGACCCGGTCGTTCGCCAATCAGGATCGCCACCGCGCGGGCTTTCAGGGTTTCGCCAATATCATCCCCCAGCGCCACCCGTGACTGATGCGCCAGCACCACCGGCGCCAGGCCGATACCCAGCGTCTGCAGATAGGGCAGCAGGGCGCGGATCAACGGCACCGCCTGGCGCTCTACCGCCCATGAAGAGAGGCCGTCGCCGATCACCAGCAGCAGGTCGGCGGGGCGGACGCCGCTGGCGGCGAGGTCGGCGCGGCTTTCGTCGGCAAGCTGCCTTCCGAGATCCGGACGCCGCAGATAGGTGTGACGGTCCGGCGCGGCGCTGTGCACCGTCAGAGCGTCGAGGCCGAGCGCCGCTAGCGGCGCCACCAGCTGCTGGCTGGCGAACGGCTGATGAATGGCGTCCCGTGCTCTGGCGTGGGCCAGACCAAAGTTGAGGACTTCGCGGGTCGGCAGGCTGGCGCCGCTGCGCCCCAGGGCGATCCGCGCATCGGTAAATTCACGCAGCGGGTTCCAGGCGTCGGGACGGTTCATACGGGGGCTCCTTGCGGCAGGACGGACAGCAGCGGATGGCGGGCGTCGGTGAGCCGCAGCGCGCCGTGCGGATCGATAATTTGCATCTTCGCCAGCCAGTCGGCGAACTCCGGGGCATGCTTTAAGCCCAGCAGGCGACGGGCGTACAGTGCGTCATGGAACGAGGTGCTCTGGTAATTGAGCATGATATCGTCCGCCCCGGGCACGCCGATCAGGAAGGTGAGCCCGGCGGCGCACAGCAGGGTCAGCAGGGTGTCCATATCATCCTGATCCGCTTCCGCGTGGTTGGTATAGCAGACGTCGCAGCCGATCGGCAGGCCCATCAGCTTGCCGCAGAAGTGATCCTCCAGCCCGGCGCGAATAATCTGCTTGCCGTCGTAGAGATACTCCGGACCGATAAAACCGACCACCGTATTGACCAGCAGCGGTTCAAAGTGACGGGCGACGGCGTAGGCCCGCGCCTCACAGGTCTGCTGATCGACGCCGTGGTGGGCGTTGGCCGACAGGCAGCTTCCCTGGCCGGTCTCAAAATACATCACATTGTTGCCGAGGGTACCGCGCCTGAGGCTCAGGGCCGCCTCGCGGGCCTCCTGCAGCATGGCAAGATTGATGCCGAAGCCGCTGTTGGCCGCTTCGGTTCCCGCCACCGACTGAAACACCAGATCCACCGGCGCGCCGCGCTCAATCAGCTGCAGCGTATTGGTGACGTGGGTCAAAATGCAGGACTGGGTGGGAATGGCGAAGCGCTGGATAATATCGTCCAGCATCACGTTCAACTGCGCCAGCACCGGTAAGCTGTCGCTGGCCGGGTTGATGCCGATCACCGCGTCCCCGGCGCCGTACAGCAGCCCGTCGAGCATACTGGCGGCAATGCCTTTCAGGTCATCGGTGGGATGGTTGGGCTGCAGGCGCACGCTGAGGTGGCCGGGCAGGCCGATGGTGTTGCGAAAGCGCGTCACTACCTGACATTTGCTGGCGGCGAGGATCAGATCCTGATTGCGCATTAGCTTGCTTACCGCCGCCGCCATCTCCGGGGTGATGGCGCGGGCGACCCGCTGCAGCGTGGCGGTATCGGTGGCATCGTCCAGCAGCCAGTCGCGGAAATCGCCGACCGTCAGGTGACGCAGGGCGGCAAAGCCCTGCGCATCGTGGGTGTCGATGATCAGGCGGGTCACTTCGTCCTGCTCGTAAGGGATAAGCGGATTGTCGAGGATGTCGGTCAGCGGCACCTCGGCGAGGGTCATTTTCGCCGCCATCCGCTCTTCGGCTGAGTGGGCGATAACCCCCGCCAGGGCGTCGCCGGAGCGGGCCGGCGACGCTTTCGCCATCAGCGTTTTCAGACTATCAAAGCGCCATACCTGGCCCGATAGCGTGGTTTTATACATGCCGCCTCCTCAGGAGACCGTTCGCAGTTGAGGATCCACTGGCGCCCGTTCACGGGCCGCTGCGGTTTTGCGGAACCACAGGTAGCCGCCGAGCATCATCGCCGCGAAAATCAGCGCCAGCAGCAGGTTATACCAAACCATCGCCACCAGGCAGAGCAGCGCCATGCCGAGGGCAAAGGCCGGCGCCAGCGGGTAGAGCGGCGCGCGGAACGGACGGATCAGCTTCGGCTCGCTACGGCGCAGTTTGAACAGCGCCGCCATGGAAGTGATATACATAACAATAGCCCCAAATACCGACATGGTGACGATGCAGGCGGTCAGCGGCATGCCGCTGATGGTGATCAGCGAGTCGGAGAAGATCGCGGCGATGCCCACCACGCCCCCGGCAAGGATCGCCAGATGCGGAGTGCGGGTGCGGCGATTGAGGGTGGCCAGACCGGCGGGCAGATAGCCGGCGCGGGCGAGGGAGTAGATCTGCCGCGAGTAGCCCATAATGATGCCGTGGAAGGAGGCGACGAGGCCAAACAGCCCCAGCCACACCAGCATATGCAGCCAGCCGCTGCCGTTGCCCACGACCGTCTTCATCGCCTGGGGCAGCGGATCGTTAATATTGGACAGCGCGCGCCAGTCGCCGACGCCGCCGGCGAAGACCATCACCCCAATCGCCAGCACCGTCAGCGTCAGAATGCCGCCGCCCAGGGCGCGGGGAATGGTGCGCTGCGGATCTTTGGCCTCTTCGGCGGCCATGGAAGCCCCCTCAATGGCGAGGAAGAACCAGATAGCGAACGGAATGGCGGCGAACATCCCCGGCAGCGCCAGGCCGCTAAAGCTTTCCGCGCCCGCCCAGCCGTTAGTGGTGAAATGGCTCCAGGAGAAGCCGGGGGCGACTACGCCCATAAACACCAGCAGCTCGAAGATGGCCAGCAGGGTGACGATCAGCTCGAAGGTGGCGGCGATGCCGACGCCGAGGATATTGAGCGTCATAAAGATCACGTAGGCGCCGCAGGCGACCCATTTCGGATCCAGCGCCGGAAACTGCACGTTGAGGTAGGCGCCGATGGCCATGGCGATGGCCGGCGGGGCGAAGACGAATTCAATCAGAGTGGCAAAACCGGCGATAAAGCCGCCGGTGGGCCCGAAGGCGCGGTAGGCATAGGCGAAAGGGCCGCCAGCGTGCGGGATGGCGGTGGTCAGCTCGGTAAAGCTGAAAATAAAGGCGCAGTACATGGCGGCGACCGCGAGGGCGACGACCATAAACCCCATCGTGCCCGCCTGCGACCAGCCGTAGCTCCAGCCGAAGTACTCCCCGGATATCACCAGTCCGACGGCGATCCCCCATAAACGAAAACTGCCGAGCGTTCTTTTTAAGGTGGTGGTGTGCTCTGTCATACGTGTTGCCTCGCCAGATAGAAAGGTTCTGAACGACAGGCTGCAAAGAGAGTGCCAGAACGTTGTCCGTCGCGATGAGGCGCCAGTTCGGGGAGCGCCGGTCGGCGCTGCGCAAAAATGGGGCAGGCTGCACGCTGTCGGCGCGCGACCTGGTGCAGCGGCTTTGCTTTTTCAGCGGCGGCACGGTATAACACTTCTTCTTTTGGATGTTTAGATGTCTATACGTTTATACGCATCATGACCCGGGCAAGCGGGCTGGCGTGAGAAAATAAAATGCAAAGCACAACACAACAACAAGGTGGGCAACTGAAGCGCACCATGAAAACGCGTCATCTGATCATGCTGTCGCTCGGCGGCGTGATTGGCACCGGCCTGTTCTTTAATACCGGCTATATCATCTCCACCACCGGCGCGGCCGGGACGCTGCTGGCGTATCTGATTGGCGCCCTGGTGGTCTGGCTGGTGATGCAGTGCCTCGGCGAACTGTCGGTAGCGATGCCGGAGACCGGCGCTTTCCACGTTTACGCGGCGCGTTACCTTGGCCCGGCGACGGGCTATACCGTGGCGTGGCTCTACTGGCTGACGTGGACGGTGGCGCTGGGTTCGAGCTTTACCGCCGCTGGCTTCTGTATGCAGTACTGGTTCCCGCAGGTGCCGGTCTGGATCTGGTGCGTGGTGTTCTGCGCGGTGATCTTCGGCCTTAACATCATTTCGACCCGCTTCTTCGCCGAAGGCGAGTTCTGGTTCTCGCTGGTGAAAGTGATCACCATCATCGCGTTTATTATTCTCGGCGGCGCGGCCATTTTCGGCATCATTCCGATGCAGGATGGCTCCCCGGCGCCGGGCCTGCGCAATATCACCGCCGAAGGCTGGTTCCCGCACGGCGGCCTGCCGATCCTGATGACCATGGTGGCGGTGAACTTCGCCTTCTCCGGGACGGAGCTTATCGGCATTGCCGCCGGGGAGACGGAAAACCCGCATAAGGTTATTCCGGTTGCCATCCGCACCACCATCGCCCGGCTGATTATTTTCTTTATCGGCACCGTATTTGTGCTGGCGGCGCTGATCCCGATGCAGCAGGCGGGGGTGGAGAAAAGCCCCTTCGTGCTGGTGTTTGAAAAGGTGGGTATCCCTTACGCGGCGGATATTTTCAACTTCGTGATCCTGACGGCGATCCTCTCGGCGGCCAACTCCGGCCTGTACGCTTCCGGGCGGATGCTCTGGTCGCTGTCGAACGAGAAGACGCTGCCGGCCTGCTTTGCCAAAGTCAATAAACGGGGCGTGCCGGTGACCGCGCTGTCAGTGAGTATGCTGGGCGGCGTGCTGGCGCTGTTCTCCAGCGTGGTGGCGCCCGACACGGTGTTTGTGGCGCTGTCGGCGATCTCCGGTTTTGCGGTGGTGGCGGTGTGGTTGAGCATCTGCGCCTCGCACTTTATGTTCCGCCGCCGCCATCTGCAGCAGGGTAAGGCGCTGAGCGACCTGCAATATCGCGCCCCCTGGTATCCAGTGGTGCCGATTCTGGGCTTTGTGCTGTGCCTGGTGGCCTGCGTGGGCCTTGCTTTTGACCCGAGCCAGAGAATTGCGCTGTGGTGCGGGATCCCCTTTGTGGCCCTGTGCTATGGTGCCTGGTATCTTACTCGTTCACGGAAAATGACTCAGGAGCCCCAACATGTCGCAGACTAATCCGTTTACCGCCCTGCTTGCCGCCCAGCCTTTCGTGCTGCTGGACGGCGCTATGGCCACCGAGCTGGAGGCCCGCGGCTGCGATCTGGCTGACAGCCTGTGGTCGGCGAAAGTGCTGCTGGAGAACCCGCAGCTGATCCGCGATGTGCATCTCGACTACTTTCGCGCCGGGGCGCAGGTGGCGATCACCGCCAGCTATCAGGCCACCCCGGCGGGTTTTGCCGTACGCGGGCTGGATGACGCGCAGTCCCGGGCGCTGATCGGCAAAAGCGTCGAGCTGGCGCGCAAAGCGCGCGAGGCGTACCTCGCCGAGAACCCGCAGGCCGGCACGCTGCTGGTCGCCGGTTCGGTGGGGCCGTATGGCGCGTTTCTTGCCGACGGCTCGGAGTATCGCGGCGATTATCAGCGCAGCGCGGCAGAGTTCCAGGCCTTCCACCGGCCGCGCGTCGAAGCGCTGCTGGATGCGGGCGCCGACCTGCTGGCCTGTGAAACCCTGCCGTCATTCGCCGAGATCCAGGCCCTGGCGGCCCTGCTGCAGGAGTATCCCCGCGCTCGCGCCTGGTACTCCTTCACACTGCGCGACGCCGAACATCTGAGCGACGGCACGCCGCTGCGCGAGGTGATGGCCGCCCTGGCGGATAACCCGCAGGTGGTGGCGGTGGGGATCAACTGTATCGCGCTGGAAAATACGCCCGCGGCGCTGGCGCATTTGCACAGCCTGACGGCGCTGCCGCTGGTGGTCTATCCTAACTCCGGCGAGCATTATGATGCGGTGAGCAAGACCTGGCATCATCATGGCGAAGCCTGCGCCAGCCTGGCGGATTATCTGCCGCAGTGGCTGGCGGCCGGGGCGAAGCTGATCGGCGGCTGCTGCCGCACCACGCCGAAGGATATTGCTGAGCTTAATGCGAAGCGCTGAGTTTTTTGCCGGGTGGCGCTGCGCTTACCCGGCCTACATATTGCGCGAACCGGAGGCCGGGCAAGGCGCAGCCGCCACCCGGCGCCAACCATCTGCCACCAACCAACCGCTCAAAATCAACTATCCTTTCCCGCTTTTGTTCTAAAAACGATTCGCTATTAGCCAGAATTTTTAATTACTTCATCTCCATCCTGATGCCGGAAATACTGCACCTATAACAACTCAGGGGAAGCAGACATTATGGCATTCACATCGCGAATTACTCTTCTGGCGGCGCTGGCCGTCGCCGCCTTCCAGGCGCAGGCGGTCAACGTTACCGTGGCGTATCAAACCTCCGCTGAGCCGGCGAAAGTCGCCCAGGCGGACAACACCTTCGCCAAAACCAGCGGGGCGACCGTCGACTGGCGGAAATTTGACAGCGGCGCCAGCGTGGTGCGGGCTCTGGCCTCCGGCGATGTGCAGATCGGCAATATCGGCTCCAGCCCGCTGGCGGTGGCCGCCAGCCAGCAGGTGCCGATTGAAGTGTTCCTGCTTGCCTCAAAGCTCGGCAACTCCGAAGCGCTGGTGGTGAAGAAAAGCATCACCAAACCGGAAGATCTGATCGGCAAGCGCATCGCCGTGCCGTTTATCTCCACCACCCACTATAGCCTGCTGTCGGCGCTCAAACACTGGGGCATCAAGCCGGGCCAGGTGCAGATTATTAACCTGCAGCCGCCGGCGATTATCGCCGCCTGGCAGCGCGGGGATATCGATGGCGCTTACGTCTGGGCGCCAGCGGTTAATGAACTGGAAAAAGAGGGCAAGGTGCTGACCGATTCCGCGCAGGTTGGGGAGTGGGGCGCGCCGACCCTCGACGTCTGGGTGGTCCGTAAGGACTTCGCCGAGCAGCATCCGGAGATTGTCAAAGCGTTCGCTAAAAGCGCCATCGACGCCCAGCAGCCCTACATCGCCAACCCGGAGGCATGGCTGAAACAGCCGGACAACATCAGCAAGCTGGCGCGCCTGAGCGGGGTGCCGGAAGCCGATGTCCCGGGGCTGGTGAAGGGCAATACCTATCTCACCGCCGCTGAGCAGGCGCAGGCGCTGAACGGGCCGGTCAATCAGGCCATCGTGGATACCGCGCGCTTCCTGAAAGAGCAGGGCAAAGTGCCTGCGGCGGGAACCGATTATCGTCAGTACGTGACTGACCGCTTTGTGAAGTAAAGGAGGCGGCGATGCTGCAAATCTCGCATCTTTCCGCCGACTACGGCGGTAAACCGGCGCTGGCGGATATCAACCTGACGCTGGAGAGTGGGGAGCTGTTGGTGGTGCTGGGGCCCTCGGGCTGCGGTAAAACTACCCTGCTGAACCTGATTGCCGGATTCGTGCCCTATCAGCACGGCAGCATCACCCTCGAAGGTCAGCGGGTGACCGGGCCGGGCGCAGAGCGCGGCGTGGTCTTCCAGAACGAAGGTCTGCTGCCGTGGCGCAATGTGCAGGATAACGTGGCGCTGGGTCTGCAGCTGGCGGGCGTGGATAAAGCGCAGCGCCGGCAAGCGGCGGCGCAGATGCTGAAGAAGGTGGGTCTCGAAGGGGCGGAAAAACGCTTTATCTGGCAGCTGTCCGGCGGTCAACGCCAGCGGGTGGGCATCGCCCGGGCGCTGGCGGCGAATCCGCAGCTGTTGCTGCTGGATGAGCCCTTCGGCGCGCTTGACGCTTTTACCCGCGAGCAGATGCAGACATTGCTGCTGAAACTGTGGCATGAGACCGGCAAACAGGTGCTGCTGATCACTCATGACATTGAAGAGGCCATCTTTATGGCCACCGAGCTGGTGCTGCTGTCGCCGGGGCCGGGACGGGTGGTGGAGCGGCTGCCGCTTGATTTCAGCCGTCGCTTTGTCGCGGGCGAATCCTGCCGCAGCATCAAATCCGACCCGCGCTTTATTGAACAGCGGGAATACATTTTGAGCCGGGTGTTTGACCAACGGGAGGCTTTCTCATGAGCGTGGTACTGAACGACAAACCGCGTCAGACGACGCTGAAATGGCGCTGGCCGCTCTCCCGTCAGCTTACCCTCAGCGTGGCGACCCTGGCGGTGCTGCTGACCGTCTGGTGGGCGGTCGCGGCGCTGCAGCTGATTAGCCCGCTGTTTCTGCCGCCGCCGGGACAGGTGCTGCAGAAGCTTATCACCATCGCCGGGCCGCAGGGCTTTATGGATGCGACGCTCTGGCAGCATCTGGCGGCGAGCCTGACGCGGATCGTCATCGCCCTGCTGGCGGCAGTGCTTATTGGCGTACCGGTGGGGATCGCCATGGGGCTCAACTCGACGGTGCGCGGGATCCTCGATCCGCTGATCGAGCTTTATCGTCCGGTGCCGCCGCTGGCCTACTTACCGCTGATGGTGATCTGGTTTGGCATCGGTGAAACCTCGAAGATCCTGCTGATCTACCTGGCGATTTTTGCCCCGGTAGCGATGTCGGCGCTGGCGGGGGTGAAAAGCGCGCAGCAGGTGCGGATTCGCGCCGCCCGTTCGCTGGGCGCCAGCCGGGCGCAGGTGCTGTGGCTGGTGATCCTGCCCGGCGCGCTGCCGGAGATCCTCACCGGGCTGCGCATTGGTCTCGGGGTGGGCTGGTCAACGCTGGTGGCCGCTGAGCTGATCGCCGCCACCCGTGGGTTAGGGTTTATGGTGCAGTCCGCCGGCGAGTTTCTCGCCACCGATGTGGTGCTGGCGGGGATCGCAGTCATTGCCATTATCGCCTTTTTACTGGAACTGGGGCTGCGCGCGCTGCAGCGCCGCCTGACGCCCTGGCATGGAGAAGTACAATGAGTGAACGTCTGAGCATTACCCCGCTGGGGCCGTATATTGGCGCGCTGGTGACCGGGGCGGATTTAACCCGTCCGCTGAGCGACAACCAGTTTGAGCAGCTGTATCACGCGGTGCTGCGTCATCAGGTGGTATTCCTGCGCGAACAGAATATCACCCCGGCGCAACAGCGCGACCTGGCGCTGCGGTTTGGCGACCTGCATATTCATCCGGTCTACCCTCACGCCCCTGGCGTGGAAGAGATTATCGTCCTCGATACCCACAACGATAATCCGCCGGATAATGACAACTGGCATACCGATGTCACCTTTATCGACACGCCGCCCGCCGGCGCCATTCTGGCGGCGAAAGAGCTGCCGGCGACCGGCGGGGATACTCTGTGGACCAGCGGCATTGCCGCCTGGGAAGCGCTGTCAGAACCCTTCCGGCAGCTGCTGAGTGGCCTGCATGCGGAACACGATTTCCGTAAATCGTTCCAGGAGTATAAGTACAACAAGACCGAAGCCGAGCATCGGCGCTGGCAGGAGGCGGTGGCGAAGCATCCGCCGCTGCTGCATCCGGTGGTGCGTACCCACCCGGTGACCGGCAAGCAGGCGCTGTTCGTTAATGAAGGCTTTACCACGCGGATTGTCGACGTGACCGAGAAAGAGAGCGCGGCGCTGCTGAGCTTCCTGTTTGCCCATATCACCAAACCGGAGTTTCAGGTGCGCTGGCGCTGGCAGCCGAACGATGTCGCTATCTGGGATAACCGGGTGACGCAGCATTACGCCAATGCCGACTATCTGCCGCAGCGGCGGATCATGCACCGGGCGACGATCCTCGGCGATAAGCCGTATTACCGGGCGGGGTAAGTCTTGTAGCCGGTTAAGGCATCAGCCGCGAGCCGCGGAGAAAAGCGGATGCTGCATTGCCCGTAGCTTCCCGGAGGCGGCGCCTGACGCGCCTTTTCCGGGCTACCGATCCGTCGGAAACGGTGAACCGTAGCCCGGCTAAGGCGCAACGCGCCGCAAGCCGGGAAAAAGCTTTTATGCCGATTTTTGCGCACCCAGATGCGCGCCAATATAGCGCTGATAGCGGTTCGCTTTCAGATAGGTCAAATCCACCAGCACCAGACCATCCACGCAGTTATTGAAATCCGGATCGCTGCCGAAATCGATAAACTGCACGCCGCCCGGCTCGCACACTTCCGAGTACTGCTTATACAGCGGCGGGATCGCGCAGCCGAGGTTGCCGAGCAGGGACTTCAGCCGGGCCAGGTCGTCGTTGTAATCCTCCCCGCCAAACTGCGCCAGCACATCGGGCAGCGACGCCGGATAAGGGCGACGGGACTCCGCCAGCGGGTGCGTGGCCGGGAACCACAGCCGGTAGAACGCCACCAGCAGATCGCGAGCGGCGGGCGGCAGCCCACCAGAAATCGATACCGGGCCAAACAGATAGCGATAGTGCGGGTAGCGCGCCAGATAAGCGCCGATGCCGGACCACAGGTAGTCCAGCCCGCGTCGACCCCAGTAGCGCGGTTGGATAAAGCTGCGCCCCAGCTCAATGCCGTGCTGCAGGATGTCGTCCATTCGCCCGTCGTAGTGGAACAGACTGGAGCTGTAGATCCCCTCCAGGCCGCGCTTTGCCAGCTGGATGGCCGTCGGCATAAAGCGGTAAGCGCCGACGATCTCGAGGTCTTCTTCATCCCACAGGATCAGATGCAAATAGTCGTCATCATACCCGTCGATATCCCGCCGTTTGCCGCTGCCTTCGCCAACCGCGCGGAAGGCGATTTCCCGCAGGCGTCCCAGCTCGCGCAGCAGCGGCGCCTCCTCCTGACCGTTGCGCTGCCAGAGGTAAATCACTTTGCCATCGGCGGTGCGGCCCAGGCATTCGGCCTTGTGCAGTTCGCGTTTGAGCCGCGCCCGATCTTCCGGGCGGGCGATGGCGCTTTCAGTTTTGAACTGCCCAGGCAGCCCTTTGCGCAGCTGTTCAAGGTGCTGATAGCAGCGGCCGGTAAGTTCGCGAGCGCTGGACTGGGCATCGAACCAGCTCGACCAGGGGATCTGCTGGCCGATGCGCACCGGCAGGCTGCTGTTGCGCCGGCGAAACATCTGCTGCATCAGCAGGAGCAGCGGCAGGTTGTCGGAGACCAGGGTGCTGGCGTAAAACAGGGCGCTGTTGTGGGCATGAATCCACGCCGGCAGCAGCGGGGCGCGATATTTCGCCGCCAGCTTAATAAAGCCCGAGTGCCATTTTTTATCGCGAATGCCGCGACGGGTAAGGCGAGAGACTTCCCCCGCCGGGAAGAAAATCAGTACCCCACCGGCCTGTAGCTGCTGGTCCATCTGCTGCAGCGCCGTTTTAGCGGTGCGGCCATGAATATTATCCACCGGGATAAACAGCGAGCTCAGGGGCTCAAGGTGGGTGAGCATGCGGTTGGTGACCACTTTGACGTCGCGTCGCACGCGGGATACCGCATACAGGAGCGCCAGGCCGTCGAGGGTGCCGGTGGGGTGGTTGGCGATAATGACCAGCGGGCCATATTCGGGGATTTGTTCGAGATCGTGCGCCGGGATGGCGCAGCGGATATTGAGGTATTCCAGCACCTGTTCGACCGTATCAAGCCCCTTCAGGTGGCGGTGACGGTCGGCAAATTGTTGAAACTCTTCCTCATAAAATAGCTTTTTTAACAGTTTCTTTTGCCAGGGGGCGGGCCTCGCCTGAGGCCACAGGTCATCGAGTACGTTGTCGAGACTAAACATAGTGGCTCCTCCTCCGTCCTGCCCAGACAGTAGAAGGTAGAGATGTCGTTCAGATTACAGTTGGGTGAAGATTCGGTCGCAGCAAGCGAGGTTTCCCGGATAGCGGCTAACGCCTCATCCGGGCTACGGTTGGCGCCGATTTGTAGCCCCGGTAAGCGTCAGCGCCACCGGGGAGAGGCTATCGGCGTTCACCGCAGCTAAGATCAAAGCTATCGCCAGCCCAATTTGGGGGATATAGCCCGCGCTGGACATCGCGATGAAAGGTTGAAAATGGCCAATCGATCACTCGGGTGACCCAGCCATGCTTAAGTGGATTGATATGGATGTAATCAACGTGTCGGCGGTAATCATCTTCATCGCGTATGGCATGCTCCCAAAAGCGAGGTTGCCAGAGGGGGTGTCGTTTTAACGTTCTGGTAAAACAGCCTTTGATATCTCTCCAGCGTGAAGAAAAATCGTCATCATTATGAGGTAGTGTCCAGATGCAATGCAGATGTTCAGGCAACACCACCCAGGCATCAATAATAAAGGCGCGATGTTGTTTAACTACGGCGACAGAGTAGCGCAATAATTCTATGTTTTCAGTTAGGTGCATGCTTCTACGGTCTTTAAGGTTAACGGTGAAGAACCAGGTTCCCCCTTTAATGTAATAACGTCGATAAGCCACCACAGGATCTCCTGGAATTCGGTATTTATGATGTGGTTTAACACGTTAGAAGGCGAAATCCGGTACGCCAAGAAGAACGCGCAGAAGATGGAAAGCGGCGTGCAAAATTTTAGCTACAGATATTGTTTAGCGCCTGTCCCCGGATAGCGGCGCAAGCGCCTTATCCGGGCTACGGTGTGGTGGTCGCGATAAATACAGCGCACCGGAGATGAGGTTTGGTAGCCCCGGTAAGCGTCAGCGCCACCGGGGAGAGGGAGGCTTAACGGAGGATGTTTTTCTCGGCCAGGTCGAGGGCGAAATAGCTGAAGATCAGATCGGCGCCCGCGCGTTTGATAGCGCCGAGGCTTTCCAGAACCACTTTCTCTTCATCGATAGCGCCCGCCTGGGCGGCGAATTTGATCATCGCGTACTCCCCGCTGACCTGGTACGCGCCGAGCGGCAGATCGCTGCGCTCGCGGATATCGCGCAGAATATCCAGGTAGGCGCCCGCCGGTTTCACCATCAGGCAGTCGGCGCCCTGGGCTTCATCGAGCAGCGACTCGCGAATGGCTTCCCGGCGGTTCATCGGGCTCATCTGATAGGTTTTACGATCGCCCTTCAGCGCGGTACCGGCCGCTTCGCGGAACGGGCCGTAGAAGGAAGAGGCGAACTTGGTCGAATAGGACATGATCGCCGTATTGGTGAAGCCGGCGGCGTCCAGCGAGCGGCGAATCGCCTGCACCTGACCATCCATCGCGGCGGAAGGGGCGATGAAATCCGCGCCGGCGGCGGCAGCGACAACGGCCTGTTTGCCGAGGTTTTCCAGGGTCGCGTCGTTATCCACCCCGTGGTCGCACAGCACGCCACAGTGGCCGTGGGAGGTGTATTCGCAGAAGCAGGTATCGGACATGACGATCATCTCCGGCACCGTGGACTTACAGATCCGCGACATACGCGCCACCAGACCATTTTCATTCCAGGTATCGCTGCCGGTGGCATCGGTGTGATGAGAAATACCAAAGGTCATCACCGAGCGAATGCCGGCATTGGCGATGCGTTCGATCTCGCGCGCCAGATATTTTTCCGGAATGCGCATCACCCCGGGCATCGCCTCGATCGCTTTGTAATCATCAATTTCTTCTTCAACAAAGATCGGCAACACCAGGTCGTTCAAACTCAGTGTTGTCTCTTCAAACAGGGCGCGCAGCGCAGCGGATTGACGCAGGCGGCGGGGGCGAGTGATTAAATCTGTCATGGTTTGCCTGATTTTGTGAAATGAAAGAGGGTAGTGTAACTGAAATGGCATCAGGATGTTTCGCCAAAACGATCGTTATGTCGCATCGGCGAAACCTCCCCCGGGCTTACTGACTGGCCGTCTGCATGTTGGGCTGCATGCCGCTCAGCTCGCTGACCAGATCGTTGATGCCATCGCTCATATTGTTGAAACGGGTTAACGGCGAGCGGGTCACCACCACAAAAGCGCCGACGTTAGCCTGCGGATTCATCGCCATATAGGTGATAAACCCGCCGCCGCCGCCGGTTTTCTGAATAATCCCCGGATGGCCATTCTTCGGCTTCATATACACCCAGCCAAGCCCCAGCGCGTCGGCGCGGCCAGGCACGTCCATACCGATCACCCGAGTCAGCTGGTTACGCTGATAAATCAGCGTCTGCATCCGGTCGGCCTGCTGGCTGCGGGTATAGAAATCGGATGACAGGAACTGCTGCATCCAGCGCATCATATCCCCCGGCGTCGAGTAGACGCCGCCGCTGCCGATCGCCGCCAGAGTGTTGTTACACGGGCTGGCGCCTTTCTCCGGGATCATCAGCCGCTGGCACTGATCCGGCGATGGGGTAAAAGTAGTGTCCTTCATCCCCAGCGGCCGGGTGATCTGCTCTTCAAACAGCTGCGGATAAGGTTTGCCGGCGGCGGTGGAGAGCGCGTCCGCCAGTAAATCGAAGGCCAGATTGGAGTAGGCTGCCTGTGAGCCCGGCGCGGTCTTCAGGGTGGCGGTTGAGAGCCAGTTCCAGCGCTGCTGGCGGGTTGGCCAGACAAACACCGGACGATGAGCGGCGCCGCCAGGCTGCTCGCGCGGCAGGGCGCTGGTATGGGTCGCGAGATTCACCAGAGTGATTGGTTTTCCCTGCCAGTCAGGCACTCGGGCGCCCGGCGGAGCGTATTTGCTCAGCGGATCGTTGAGTTTCACCACCCCCTGGTCGAGCAGCTTCACCAGCATCTCGCTGGTCATCAGTTTGCTGAGGGAGGCGATACGGATCACCGAGTCGAGCTGCGGGTGTTGATTATTCCCCGGGCGGGTTTCGCCAAAGCTGCGAAACACACGCTGATTGCCATCGATCACCACCAGCGCCATGCCGGTGGCGCCGCTGCCGTAGTAGATATGATTGGCGTAACGATCGACCACATCCGAGGCGAAAACCGGGTCAACGGTAGGCTGTGCGGCCTGCGCCGAGGTCCACGACGCCGCGCACAGCGCAGCAAAAATGAGCAAACTACGTTTCAACGGAGATCATCCATTAAATAAATAAAAAAGAAGAGGGTATTTATACTACGAAGTGGCGCAGAACAAAGCGGGATTCACGACATTCCTGCAGGAAAAAGGTAACGGTGCGTAAAAAAGACTTTTTTACGCTTTCGGATACCGGCTTTTTTCGCCGGCGCGTATGATGACCGTTTGGCTGAAGGTTTGCGGGAGAAAACAATGGCGGCTCAACGGGTAGTGATGGTCGTGGATATGCAAAACGGCGTGTTCGCCACGCCGCGTCTGGCGCGCGAGCGCTGCGTCGCGCAAATTAATCGTCTGGTGCGCGCGGCGGATAAAGTGATTTTTATTCAGCATGATGAGGCCGGCGGCCTCGAAGCCGGCAGCGAAGGCTTCGCCCTGCTCCCTGAGCTGGAACAGCCGGCCGGCGCGCTGTATGTCACCAAAACCGCCTGCGACGCCTTCTACCACACCTCGCTGGAGCAGGTGCTGCGGGAACACGACATTCAGCAGTTCGTCATCTGCGGTTGCGCCACCGACTACTGCCTCGACACCACCATTAAAAACGGCGCCAGCCGCGGGTACGGCATTGTTATCGCGGAAGATGCCCACACCACCGCCAACCGCCCCGCCGCGCAGGCCGCGACGCTGATCGCCCACTACAATGAGGTGTGGCGTACGCTGACCGTTCCTGGCAATCCTTTACAGGTGAAACCCACAGAAACAATTCTGCACGCCTGGCAGCAGAACTAAGCTGTTGATATCCGGTCTTATCATCCGTCTTCCCCGCGAGAGCGCTTTCACGCGGCGGCCGACGTATGCGTCGTATACAGCAATAGCAGAACGATAAGAAGTTAGCAGGAGACAATGATGTTTAAATCTTTTTTCCCCAAACCGGGGCCGTTTTTTATTTCTGCCTTTATCTGGTCGCTGCTGGCGGTGATCTTTTGGCAGGCGGGCGGCGGCGACTGGCTGCTGCGGGTCACCGGGGCATCGAAGGATGTGGCGATCAGCGCGGCGCGCTTCTGGTCGCTCAACTATCTGGTGTTCTACGCTTACTATCTGTTTTGCGTCGGCGTGTTTGCGCTGTTCTGGTTTGTCTACTGCCCGCATCGCTGGCAGTACTGGTCGATTCTCGGCACGTCGCTCATCATCTTCGTCACCTGGTTTCTGGTGGAAGTGGGGGTGGCGATCAACGCCTGGTATGCGCCGTTCTATGATCTGATCCAGAGCGCGCTGGCCACCCCGCATAAGGTCAGTATCAACCAGTTTTATCATGAGATCGGCATCTTTCTCGGCATCGCGCTCATCGCGGTGATCATCGGCGTGATGAACAACTTTTTCGTCAGCCACTACGTCTTCCGCTGGCGCACGGCGATGAACGAACACTACATGGCCCACTGGCAGCATCTGCGCCATATCGAAGGCGCCGCGCAGCGTGTGCAGGAAGATACCATGCGCTTTGCCTCCACCCTGGAAGATATGGGCGTAAGCTTTATCAACGCGGTGATGACCCTGATCGCCTTCCTGCCGGTGCTGGTGACGCTCTCCGAACACGTTCCTGACCTGCCCATCGTCGGTCACTTGCCGTATGGCCTGGTGATTGCCGCGATCGTCTGGTCGCTGATGGGGACCGGCCTGCTGGCGGTGGTGGGGATTAAGCTGCCGGGTCTGGAGTTTAAAAACCAGCGCGTGGAAGCGGCCTATCGTAAAGAGCTGGTCTACGGCGAGGACGATGAAACCCGCGCCACGCCGCCGACGGTGCGCGAGCTGTTCAGCGCGGTGCGTCGCAACTATTTCCGTCTCTATTTTCACTATATGTACTTCAATATCGCCCGCATTCTCTATCTGCAGGTGGATAACGTTTTCGGCCTTTTCCTGCTGTTTCCGTCGATCGTTGCCGGTACGATTACCCTCGGGCTGATGACGCAAATTACCAACGTTTTCGGCCAGGTGCGCGGTTCGTTCCAGTACCTGATCAGCTCGTGGACGACGCTGGTGGAACTGATGTCCATCTACAAACGTCTGCGCAGCTTTGAGCGCGAACTGGACGGCAAGCCGCTGCAGGAAGCGATCCCGACATTACGTTAATCAAGACAAGGAAGCAGGATGGCCGCACGTTTATCGCGCATTATACCCGGTTCATTGACGCTGCTGGCGGCCGTGGTGCTCAGCGCCTGTACCAGCCAGCAGGCGCCGGTGCTGAAAGAGGGTGAGAAGCCCGTTGACGTGGCGTCGGTGGTGCGGCAGAAAATGCCCGCCAGCGTCAAGGATCGGGAGGCCTGGGCGCAAGCCATCGCCACCGCCTTTGACAGCCAGAAGCTGGCGCCGACGGAAGAGAACGTCTGCTCGGTGCTGGCGGTCGCGCAGCAGGAGTCCAATTATCAGTCCGATCCGGTGGTGCCGGGGCTGAATAAAATCGCCTGGCAGGAGATCGACCGCCGGGCGGAAAAAATGCACATTCCGCTGTTTCTGGTCCATACCGCGCTGAAGATCACCTCGCCAAACGGCAAAAGCTACAGCGACCGTCTGGACAACGTGAAGACGGAAAAGCAGCTGAGCGCTATTTTTGATGACTTTATCGGGATGGTGCCGATGGGGCAGAAGCTGTTCGGCTCCCTGAACCCGGTGCACACCGGCGGCCCAATGCAGGTCAGCATCGCCTTTGCTGAGCAGCATACCTCCGGCTACCCGTGGAAAATGAACGGTACGGTGCGCCAGGAGGTCTTCAGCCTGCGCGGCGGCCTGTGGTTTGGTACCTATCATCTGCTGAACTACCCGGCCAGCTACAGCGTGCCGTTGTACCGTTTTGCCGACTTTAACGCCGGCTGGTATGCCAGCCGTAACGCCGCCTTCCAGAACGCGGTGGTGAAAGCCAGCGGGGTGAAACTGGCGCTCGACGGCGACCTTATCCGCTATGACAGCGATGAGCCGGGCAGCACCGAGCTGGCGGTACGTCGCCTGGCGGGCCAGCTGGGGATGAGCGACAGCGAGATCCACAGCCAGCTGAAAAAGGGCGACAGCCTGGCGTTTGAGAAGACCGACCTCTATCAACAGGTTTTCCGTCTCGCTGATAAAAAAGCGGGCAAAACCCTGCCGCGGGAGATGTTACCGGGGATCCAGCTTGAGAGTCCGAAAATCACCCGTAATCTGACGACGGCGTGGTTTGCGAAACGGGTCGATGAGCGGCGGGCAAGCTGTATGGCGCGGCGTTAACGGCGCCGACGCCAGCGTACAATGATCGCCAGCAGCCCGATGAACGCGCAGCCGACCAGGAAAGGGATCAGGCCAAAGAGGGTGCCAACGGCGAGACTGATGTCGACCTGCGGACGGCTGGCGTCCTGGGCCTGCATCAGGCGCTCAAACACCCCCGGGGCGTGGATCAGCATGCTGAGCATCTGCGCGCCGGCCCAGCAGCAGATCAGCACGAACAGCCCGTAGGCGACATGGCTGCCGGTCAGCGCCCCTCTTTTTTTATTTCCCAAAAGCGATTTTGAAAAACTGAATTCAGCCATAGGCCCTCCCACCTCTGTACTGCTGGTTTTTTCTCCAGCTCTATGGCAGGTATTCTGGCAGTGCGACGCCGTCGCCAGTATCAGATTGCTGGTAATTGCCCTCCAGGAATAATCCTGTTTTCGCCGTTGTGTTAACCGCGCCACAGGAAGGGAAAAGGGAGACCGGCGTCGCAATCCAGCAACATTCTCCATATCGCTACAGACCGCCGCGGGCGGCTATGCGAAGATGCGTTTTTTGCTGTTGGAGGCCGCATGAAGCTCACTGATAAAATTCGCCGCGACTGGCACTACTACGCGGTGGCGCTGGGGTTAATTTTTATTCTTAATGGCGTGGTGGGGCTGCTGGGGTTTGAGACGCAGGGCTGGCAATCCTACGCCGTCGGTCTGGTCACCTGGGTGATAAGCTTCTGGATTGCGGGCTTTGTGATCCGCCGCCGCCCGGCAGAGGAGGCCTGAGGCCGCCGCTGCCAGGCGGGGTAAAACGCGTTTTAGTTCATGGAGGTTTTCAGCGCCCGGTCCGCGGCATGGCGCTCCAGCGCCAGCTCAATCAGGCGGGTGATCAGACTGGTGTAATCGAGGCCGCTGGCCTGCCACAGCTTCGGATACATACTGATATTGGTGAAGCCCGGCAGGGTGTTGATCTCGTTGATCACCACCTCGTTGTCGGCGGTGAGGAAGACGTCGACGCGGGCCATGCCGCTGCAGCCCAGGGTCTGGTAAGCCTGCACCGCGATAGCGCGGATCTTGTCGTTGATCTCCGGGGCGATAGCGGCCGGGACCACCACCTTCGCGCCCTGGTCGTCGATATACTTGGTGTCGTAAGCGTAAAACTCGCTGTTGAGGACAATTTCACCGCAGGTGCTGGCCTGCGGATGGTCGTTACCCAGCACCGCACACTCAATTTCCCGCCCTTTAATACCTTGCTCCACCACCACTTTATGGTCAAATTCAAAGGCCAGGGCCACCGCCTGATGGTACTGCTCTTCGTTTTTAACTTTGCTGACGCCAACCGACGATCCCTGGTTGGCCGGCTTAACGAACAGCGGCAGGCCCAGCTTCGCTTCGACATCGGCAAAGCTGAACTGCGCGCGGTTGGCGCGGGTCAGGGTGATAAACGGCGCAACGGCGAGACCGGCGTCGCGCAGCAGGCGTTTGGTCACATCTTTGTCCATACAGGCCGCAGAGCCCAGCACATCGGATCCGACGAAAGGCAGATTGGCCATGCGCAGCATCCCCTGCAGGGAACCGTCTTCGCCCAGCGTGCCGTGGACGATGGGGAAAATTACATCGATGGCCGCCAGCGGCTGACCGCTTTCGGCGTTAATCAGTTGCTGCGCCTCGCGGCCCGGGATCTGCGCCAGGGTCACCGTTGAAGGGCGCAGGGCGATGCGGGCAGGATCCTGAGCGTTGAGCAGGTAGTTGCCGGCGTCGTTGATGTGCCATAGCCCCTGTTTATCAATCCCCAACAGAACCACATCGAAGCGTGATTTATCAATCGCTTCCACGATATTCTTCGCTGACTGCAGCGACACTTCATGCTCTGCCGACTTACCGCCAAAAACGATCCCAACCCTCATCTTTGCCATTTCAACTTCCATCCAGATTACATCAAAGGGCATAACATACCATGTGAAACCGCCGCCTGCCTGCCATAATATTTACCTGATCAATTGACGGGAGCGGGCGTGAGAGGAAAGACGCTGCTGGTGCTGGCCGGGCTGCTCGGCGCGGGCCTTGTGGGATATCGCTATCTGCCGCCACACCTGAATCCGCTGGCGCCGCTGGCCCTTGACGATCCCCCGGGCTGGCTGACGTCGTTCAAGCTGCGCAGCCTGACGGCCGACCAGTGCGCCTCCCTGCTGGCGGAGGCCAACCGCCGGCGGCTCATCGCCAGCCAGCCGGTGGCCGACAGCGAGGGCGCCTGCCCGCTGCGTAATGTGGTGCGGGTGGCTAATTTTGGCTCGGTGCAGTTGAGCAGTAGTTTCCTCGCCAGCTGCCCGCTGGCGCTCAGCAGCGCGCTGTACGTCGAGCAGCAGGCGAAGCCGCTAACCCGTCAGCTGATGGCCAGCGATCTGCGCCAGATCGATCATCTCGGCAGCTTCGCCTGCCGCAATATCTACCATCGGGAACAGGCGCGGCGTAGTGAACACGCGACGGCGGATGCCCTTGATGTTAGCGGCTTCCGCCTGACGGACGGCAGACGCATCAGCGTCCTGCAGGGCTGGCGCAGCGATCGCTCTCACCCCTGGCTGGCGGCGCTGTTAAGCAACAGCTGCCCTTACTTCGGCAACGCCCTGGGGCCGGAGTACAACGCGGCGCACGCCAACCATTTTCACTTTGGGATGCGCGGGCAGGGCTTCTGCTTTTGAGCATAAAGCCCTGTGAGCAGCCTGAATGACCAGAAAATGCTTCGTCAGCCTCTCATGCGCAGTCATAAAACACCAAACTCACCGCCAGCGCATCTATGGTAGTACACCAGTGCAATGAAATTGCTAAGCTAGGTAATAATTGGCAAATCATTAATGAATACGCGTAGTTATGGAATCCTGGAAGGTTAATCTTATCTCCGTCTGGTTTGGTTGCTTTTTTACCGGCCTGGCGATCAGTCAAATTCTCCCCTTTTTACCGCTCTACGTCTCCCAGCTGGGCGTCACCTCGCATGAAGCGCTGTCGATGTGGTCGGGGCTGACCTTCAGCGTCACCTTCCTGGTCTCGGCGATCGTCTCGCCGATGTGGGGGAGCCTGGCGGACCGCAAAGGCCGCAAGCTGATGCTGCTGCGCGCCTCGCTGGGAATGGCGATTGCCATTTTACTGCAGGCCTTCGCCACCAATGTCTGGCAGCTGTTTATCCTGCGGGCGATCATGGGCTTAACCTCCGGTTATATCCCTAACGCCATGGCGCTGGTGGCCTCCCAGGTGCCGCGCGAGCGCAGCGGCTGGGCGCTGAGCACCCTGTCGACGGCGCAAATCAGCGGCGTGATCGGCGGGCCGCTGCTGGGCGGCTTCCTGGCGGACCACGTCGGGCTGCGAATGGTCTTTTTTATTACGGCGATCCTGCTGACCATCAGTTTTCTGGTGACCCTGTTTCTGATTAAAGAGGGCGTTCGCCCGCAGGTCAGCAAAAGCGATCGTCTCACCGGGAAACAGGTCTTTGCCTCCTTGCCCTATCCGGGGCTGGTAATCAGCCTCTTTTTCACCACTCTGGTGATCCAGTTGTGCAACGGCTCAATCGGCCCGATTCTGGCGCTGTTTATCAAGTCGATGGCGCCGGACAGCAACAATATCGCTTTTCTGGCCGGGATGATCGCCGCGGTGCCCGGGGTGTCGGCGCTGATCTCTGCGCCACGTCTGGGTAAGCTTGGCGACCGCATCGGCACCTCGCGGATCCTGCTGGCGACGCTCTGCTGCGCGGTGGTGATGTTCTTCGCCATGTCCTTTGTCACCACCCCGCTGCAATTAGGTACGCTGCGTTTTCTGCTCGGCTTTGCCGATGGCGCGATGCTTCCGGCGGTGCAGACCCTGCTGCTGAAATACAGCAGCGACAGCGTCACCGGGCGCATCTTTGGCTATAACCAGTCGTTTATGTATCTTGGCAACGTCGCCGGGCCGCTAATTGGCGCTTCCGTATCAGCGATGGCCGGCTTCCGCTGGGTGTTTATTGCTACCGCCATTATCGTTTTCATTAACCTCTGGCAACTGGCATGGATGCTGCGCCGTACCCGCCGGGCGAATGCCTGAACCTCTGCTGACGGTATTTAACGCAATACCGTCAGCGTTATTCAACGTCGGTCGATTTACCATTACTTTTTGTTATCGCCATTGCGTGAGCGCTATTCCATTTTATTATTTCCGACGTCATTTAGTTATAAACAGACCCGGTTGTGATTAAACAATACTATTTATAGTGGTATTTTGTTGTGGTAAAACGTTTCGCTGTATATTGGGTGTTGCGACGATTCTTATTTTAAGTAATTCTGGGGTCCGTCATCAGGTATGACATCTCAATCGAAAAACAGGCCTCGCATAAGGAACTGGTGCTATGAAGAATCTCATTGCTGAGTTACTGGTTAAACTGGCGCAAAAAGAAGAAGAAGCAAAGGAACTGACGGTGCAGGTTGAAGCGCTGGAGATCGTGGTCACCGCATTATTGCGCCATATGGAGCATGATGCCCAGCAGGCATTGATTCAGGATATTGAGCAGGCGATAGACCAGGTGACGCCTTGTCCGCCGGTCAACGACCAGGATGCCATCCTGCTGCAGCAATATCTAAAGAAGCTGTTGCGGCATCCTCGTAGCTAATCTTTGCGACGCGACAAGGATGCCGTCATTTTTCTGTCATCTCCCTTTTATAAAGTCTCCCACGTTTTGTTTTTTTAAGTATTTTTTACATGGAGATGACAAAAGTGAAATTAAGCGCCCTGTTTATTGCCCTGCTGCCTCTGCTGGGCCCGCCGGTTATTCATGCGGAAACCACGACCGCGCCGGTTCTGGAAAATCGCGCTGCCCAGGGAGATATCACCACTCCCGGCGGCGCGCGTCGTTTAACGGGCGATCAAACCGAAGCGCTGCGCGCCTCGATAATCAATAAGCCGGCCAAAAACATTATCTTGCTGATTGGCGATGGGATGGGCGATTCTGAAATTACCGCTGCGCGAAATTATGCGGAAGGGGCGGGCGGTTTCTTTAAAGGCATTGACGCCCTGCCGTTAACCGGGCAGTACACGCACTATTCGCTGGATAAAAAAACCGGTAAACCGGACTACGTCACCGACTCGGCGGCCTCCGCCACCGCCTGGACCACCGGCGTGAAGACCTATAACGGCGCGCTGGGCGTCGATATTCATGAGAACGCGCATCAGACCATCCTCGAACTGGCGAAAGCGGCGGGACTGGCCACCGGCAACGTTTCCACCGCCGAGCTGCAGGACGCTACCCCCGCGGCGCTGGTGGCGCATGTGACATCGCGTAAATGCTACGGCCCTACGGTTACCAGCGAAAAATGCCCCAGCAATGCGCTGGAGAAAGGGGGCAAAGGCTCCATTACCGAACAGCTGCTGAACGCCCGGCCGGATGTCACCCTGGGCGGCGGCGCGAAGACTTTTGCCGAAACGGCGACGGCGGGCGAGTGGCAGGGCAAAACCCTGCGTGAGCAGGCGGAAGCGCGCGGCTACCAGATTGTGACCGACGCGGCCTCTCTTGCCGCCGCGACGGAAGCCAGCCAGGATAAACCGCTGCTGGGACTGTTCGCCGACGGCAATATGCCGGTACGCTGGGAAGGGCCCAAGGCGTCTTATCACGGTAATATCGATAAGCCGCCGGTAACCTGTACCCCAAACCCGAAACGCGACGCCTCGGTGCCGACGCTGGCGCAGATGACGGAGAAAGCGATTGACCTGCTGAGCCGCCACGAGAAAGGCTTCTTCCTGCAGGTGGAAGGTGCCTCCATCGATAAGCAGGATCATGCGGCGAATCCGTGCGGCCAGATCGGCGAAACGGTTGATCTCGACGAGGCGGTGCAGAAGGCGCTGGAATTTGCCAAAAAAGACGGCAATACCCTGGTGATCGTCACCGCCGACCATGCGCACGCCAGCCAGATCATCCCGGCGGATAGCAAAGCCCCGGGCCTGACTCAGGCTCTGAATACTCGCGATGGCGCAGTGATGGTCATGAGCTACGGCAACTCAGAGGAAGAGTCGATGGAGCACACCGGCACCCAGCTGCGCATTGCGGCCTACGGTCCGCATGCGGCTAACGTCGTCGGCCTGACCGATCAGACCGACCTCTTCTCAACTATGAAAGCTGCCCTGAGTCTGAAATAAGTCGCTGCCGGTGGCGAAATCGCGTCACCGGCTGGTTTTTTTTCTATCTGCGTCCAGACTTACAACGATCCACTCACAGAAGGATGGTGCGATGAAAATAACCTTACTGATGACCCTACTGTTTGGCTTGATCTTTATCAGCGCGGTTGGCGCGGCAGAAAAAACGCCCACTCCTCAGCAGCAAAGGATGACGGACTGCAATCAGCAAGCGTCAGCCAAAACGCTGAAAGGGGAGGAGCGCAAAACCTTTATGAGTCAGTGCCTCAAAAAAGAGACCACGACCTCGCAAGGAAAGCCCCTCACGCCCCAACAGCAGAAGATGAGCGACTGCAACAAAGCGGCTTCGGCAAAATCACTGAAGGGCGATGAACGCAGTACCTTCATGAGTAGCTGCCTGAAGAAAGCCTGAAAAAAAGGGAGCGCACGCGCTCCCTTGTTCTTTGACCTCTCAGGGCTTGCAGCCCGCCAGCTCAGCTTCAGGAGCGGCTCAGCTTCTCTGATTTTTCCATGCACTGGCTGATGGCTTCGATCACCGCGGAGCGGAAGCCTTTTTCTTCCAGCACGCGCACGGCTTCGATGGTGGTCCCGCCAGGAGAGCAGACCATATCTTTCAGCGCTCCCGGATGCTCACCGCTCTCCAGCACCATTTTGGCAGAGCCCATCACCGCCTGCGCGGCGAATTTGTAGGCCTGGGCGCGCGGCATCCCGCCGAGAACGGCGGCATCGGCCATCGCTTCGATAAACATAAAGACATAGGCTGGCGCCGAACCGCTAACGCCCACCACCGGATGGATCATCGGCTCGGCAATTTGCTCCGCCTGGCCAAAGCAGCGGAAAATGGTCAACACTTCGGCCACATCTTCGCTGCTCACCAGCGCGTTTGGCGTAACGGAGGTCATGCCGGCGTTAACCAGCGACGGGGTATTGGGCATCGCGCGAATAATTTTGCGATCGTGGCCGAGCGCGCGCGCCAGCTGGTCAAGCGTGACGCCGGCGGCGATGGAGACCACCAGCGACTCTTTATTCAGGCTGGAGGCGATATCGCCCAGCACTTTGGTCATGATCCCCGGCTTCACCGCGCCGAAGACGATATCGGCAATTTGCGCCACTTCCTGGGCGCTATCGGCGGCGTTGATGCCGTACTGGTCGCGCAGAGCCGCAACCTTGTCCGGCGACGGGGTGTAGACCCAAATTTGTCCCGGCTGTACCTGGCCGCTGGCGATCAGTCCACCCAGAATGGCCTTACCCATATTGCCGCAGCCGATAAAGCCAATTTTCTTATCCATCACCATTCCCCTCTGCTTTTTTCGTTACGATCTGATTAGCTTATCATCCTGGCGCTTTCATGGGGGAGAAAAGCAGGTAACATTGGCGACACTTATTGCAGGTAACAGGAGCTGGCATGGCCATTTGGGTGGATGCAGACGCGTGTCCGAACGTGATTAAAGAGATATTGTTCCGCGCGGCAGAGCGGACCCAGACGCCGCTGACGCTGGTGGCGAACCAGCCGCTGCGCGTACCGCCGTCGCGTTTCATCCGCACCCTGCGGGTTGAGCAGGGTTTTGACGTGGCGGATAACGAAATCGTCCGTCAGTGCGCGGCGGGGGATTTAGTGATCACCGCCGATATTCCGCTGGCTGCGGAGGTGCTGGCGAAGGGCGGGGCGGCGCTCAATCCGCGCGGAGAGCGCTACAGCGAAGCGACGATCCGCGAGCGGTTGACGATGCGGGATTTTATGGAGACATTACGGGCCAGCGGCGTTCAGACCGGCGGCCCGGATAGTTTATCGCAGCGCGATCGGCAACAGTTTGCCGCCGAGCTGGAGAAGTGGTTGCTGGCGGTTAAACGTCAGCAGGGTTAAACCCAACTGTCGTCATCGCTGCCAATATCATCATCGCCAAAGCCGGCGTCGAAGTCGTCGTTCCAGGTGTTGTCGGCAAGGAACTGATCGTCTCCCTGACGGAACGGATCGTCACCCGCGGCGGCGTCCTGTGCGGCGGGGGCGTCAGCATCAGGCTGCGGCTTCTCTTCGATGATATTCACAATCTCCTGCGGGTGCGAGCCGCTGAACATATTGGTCAGCATATTGCCCAGCACCACCCCGCCCGCAACGCCTGCGGCCGTCTGCAGCGCGCCCGCCATAAAGCCGCCGCCGCGTGCGGCAGCCTGCGGGGCATAGCTCTGCTGCTGCTGTGGGGCATACTGCGGCTGTGAGCTGGCCTGCGGGCGACCGTATTGCTCCGCGCCCGGGATCGGGTCAGAACCGCGTGACGAGCCGCCGCCGCCAAACAGGCCGGAGAGGAAACCGCCGCTGCTGGGCTTCGCCGCCTGCAGCTGGCTGACCTGGCTCTCCAGCGCCTGGATGCGATCGTTGAGCTGTTTAATCGCGGCTTCCTGGATAAGGATGGTTTGCGCCATATAGTAGGGGGCCGCCGGCTGCGCGCTCACGTGTTGGGCAATCCGCTCCTCGGCGCTGGCATCGCGCGATGCACTGTGCGCCTCAGCCTCTTTCAGCCGGGAAAACAGTCCATCAATAAGGCGTTGTTCTTCAGATTGCATGTTACATTCCTCTGTCACACTGTCGAATAGGCATCAGGGTGCGTCTGAAACACGATGTTGTAAATATGTTGCTTCGTAAAGCTATGCATAAATGTGTTACCGTTTACGCCAGCAGTGGATAAAAAATAACGCCAGGCAGAAAAGTAAAGCTGGTTAAACACCAAATGCAATGATAAGTTTACATTAAGAGCCCTTTGTCTCACTGCGGTGATGGGGTGTAAAGAAGTTGTGTAACGTTTTCTTTACGACTACGTTGCGGAACAGACAGCGATAATACGTTCTTTCGTTTTCCTTTTTTTGCGACAGACGGAACCAGGGGGTCTTCGGTTATGACACAGCCAATCTTTCTCATCGGGCCACGCGGCTGCGGTAAAACCACCGTCGGCCATGCGCTGGCGCGAGCGCGACATTTTCAGTTCTCCGATACCGATCATCGGCTGCAGGCCCATGAGCAGCGGACGGTGGCGGAGATCGTGCAGGCGGAAGGGTGGGCGCGCTTTCGCGAGCTGGAGACCCTGTCGCTGAAGGCCGTGACCCTGCCGAATACGGTGATCGCCACCGGCGGCGGCATCATCCTGGCGGAATGTAACCGTCAGTTTATGCGGGAGAATGGCGTGGTGATTTATCTTCAGGCGTCGGTGTCGGCGCTGATTGACCGTCTGGAAGCCTACCCGAAAGCCGAACAACGGCCGACGCTCACCGGGAAACCGGTGCGTGAGGAAGTGGGCGAGGTGCTGGCGCAGCGTGAAGCGTTATACCGTGATGCTGCCCATCATATTGTCGATGCTACAGCCTCCCCGGATCGGGTGGTGGAGCAAATTATGACCATGCTGTGCGGCGCGACGGCAGCTCCGGTAAGTTAAGAATTTACTTACATTAAGGCGGCGAGGGGCGCCTATACTTGATAGTTCTGATACCGGAAGAAGGAAGAACTATGCCAAACAGACCCCCATATCCGAGAGAAGCGCGCGTGGTTGCGGTAGAGAAAGGTCCTCAGGGTCAGACGGTGACCTGGTATCAACTCCGCGCGGACTATCCTGAGCCCGATTCGCTAATCAGCGAACATCCTACCGAGCAGGAAGCCGTGGATGCCAAGCGGCGTTATGAAGATCCCGACAAGTCTTAACCCCTGAGCCCGGATTGCCTGTCCTGCGGGCAATATCGGGCGTATCTCACATTTTTTATTTATCAGTCGTACTAATGAATTTCTAACACACGGATTTTTCAGGCACGCCGCCGCCGCCCGGTAAACTTTACATTCAACCGCGGCGTGGAGCTGCTACGCTTCACGACGGTTGATTTTTACTCACCAGGGGGGCGAATGCTGTGTGTGGTAAGCCTGTGTTGAAGCAGTGGTAGTGAAAAGGTACATGATATGAGTAGTGCAACGATGGCAATTTTGACCATCGGCGTTGTGCCGCTGGCGGGAGTATTACCGCTCCTGACCGAACATATCAGGGAAGAACAGATCGCTCACATTAGCCTGCTGGGCGAGATGACGCGTGACGACGTGATGGCAGAGTACGCCGTGGGTGACGGCGAACAGGGTCTGTTGACCTTGCTCAGCGATAACCAGCTGGTGATGGTGTCGCGACAAAAAATTGAATGTGATGTTCGCAGCGTGATCGCCATGCTGGATCGACAGCATTTTGATGTGATCCTGCTGCTCAGCTCCGAACAGCTGACCGGTTTTACCACCCACCACGCGATCCTCCTCGAGCCGCAGCGGATCATTCCGCCGCTGGTGGCGTCGATCGTCGATGGGCACCAGGTCGGGGTGATCGTGCCGGTGGAAGAGATCATGCCCATGCAGCGACAAAAGTGGCATTCACTGGAGAAGTCACCGTACTACGCGCTGGCCAACCCGTTTACCGGTAGCGACAGTGAGCTGTTAACCGCCGGTAAAGCGCTGCTGGAGCAGGGGGCCGACGTGCTGGTCCTCGACTGTCTCGGTTACTATCAGCATCATCGCGATGTGTTACAAAAAGCCCTTGATGTCCCGGTTTTGCTGTCGAATGTGCTGGTTTCCCGACTGGCGGCAGAACTATTAGTCTAATGTGTTAATTTCACGTGACAGGGGCAAGGAGCGCCCCCTATATTGAGCCTTTCAACGACGATCAGAAGGGCTTGTTTATGCTTCAAAGCAATGAATACTTTGACGGAAAAGTGAAATCCATTGGCTTCACCAGCAGCAGTACCGGTCGCGCCAGCGTTGGCGTGATGGCGGAAGGGGAATACACCTTTGGTACGGCGCAGCCGGAAGAGATGACGGTGGTCAGCGGGGCGCTGAATGTCCTGCTGCCGGGTGAGACTGAGTGGAAAGTTTACGCCGCCGGCGAAGCCTTCAATGTGCCAGGCAACAGCGAATTCCATCTGCAGGTGGCTGAGCCAACCTCCTATCTGTGCCGCTATCTGTAAGTCAGCGTAACGCCCGGCGCTTGCCGCCGGGTTGTATTTTTCTTTCCTGCCAGGCAGGAAAGAAAGCGGCGCTTAGCGCTGCGCTTCGCCGCCGAGCCCTTCCACCAGGCTTTGGATCAGGGCAGCCAGTTCGCCGGTCATTAAGATAAAGTCGGCGTCAAAGCGCTGGGCGAAATCTTCCCGATCGATATCTTCGTTTTGGTCGCGTAATTCATCGCAGAACTTGAGGCGCTTAATTGACGCGTCGTCGCAGATCACAAACTGAATACGCTGCTGCCAGTCCAGCGCCAGCTTGGTGACGACCTTCCCGGCCTCAATGTGCACAGCGATTTCGTCGCTGACCAGATCCTGCTTCTTGGCGCGGATCACGCCGCCATCTTCCAGCATCGCTTTCAGCTCGGCTTCGTCCAGCAGCTGGAAGCCCTGCGCTACGGTGCCGGAGCGGACCCACTCGGTCAGCGTCAGCTCGATCGGATTCTCCAGGGTCAGCGGCACCACCGGCAGCGAGCCGAGGGTTTTACGCAGCAGGGCCAGGGTATCTTCCGCTTTCTTCGCGCTGGCGCAGTCCACCATGATCAGGCCGTTGACGGTGTCGATCCACATCATCGTCTGGCTGAAGCGGCTGAAGGCGCGCGGCAGCAGCGAGTGCAGCACTTCATCTTTCAGGGAATCTTTCTCAGTCTTCTTCAGCTTGCGCCCCTGATCGGCTTCGAGCTTCTGGATCTTCGCCTCCAGCGCCTGCTTGATCACCGGCGACGGCAGGATCTTTTCTTCTTTACGCGCGCAGATAATGATCTGGCCGTTCGCCGTATGCGTCAGCGCGTCGCTGTGCGATCCCATCGGCGATACCCAACCGGTTTTCGCCATATCCTGGCTGCCACAAGGGGTAAATGTCAGCTCGGCCAGCTGTTTTTCCATCTCCTCGGCGCGCAATTCGATATCGCGGCTGAGACGGTAAACCATTAAATTTTTGAACCACAGCATGATAATTTCCACGGCTTTGTCGTTAAATCAGGCGGGCATGATAGCGAATTGTCGCTATGCTTGCATTGTTAATCGGGGTGAGGAGCTGAGCGTGCGTATTGGTATTGATTTAGGTGGTACAAAAACCGAAGTGATAGCCCTGAGCGACCAGGGAGAGCAGCTGTTTCGCCATCGGTTACCCACGCCGCGGGAGGATTACCGGCAAACCATCGAGACTATCGCTACCCTGGTGGCGATGGCCGAGCAGGCGACCGGACAGCGTGGCACCGTGGGGATGGGGATCCCGGGCTCGATTTCGCCCTATACCGGGGTAGTGAAAAACGCCAACTCGACCTGGCTCAACGGTCAGCCCTTTGACAAGGACCTCAGCCTGCGCCTTGACCGTGAAGTCCGGCTGGCTAACGACGCCAACTGTCTGGCGGTGTCGGAAGCGGTGGACGGCGCGGCGGCGGGGGCGCACACGGTGTTCGCGGTGATCATCGGCACCGGCTGCGGCGCGGGCGTAGCGCTTAACGGGCGGGCGCATATCGGCGGCAACGGTAACGCCGGCGAGTGGGGACATAACCCATTGCCGTGGATGAACGACGATGAGCTGCGCTACCGTGCGGAAGTGCCTTGCTACTGCGGTAAACAGGGGTGTATCGAAACCTTTATCTCCGGCACCGGCTTTGCCACTGACTATCAGCGGCTGAGCGGCAAGGGGTTAAGCGGCAGCGAGATTATGCGCCTGGTGGGGGAAGGTGACGAAAAAGCCGAACTGGCGCTGAGCCGCTATGAACAGCGGCTGGCGAAATCGCTCGCCCACGTGGTCAACATCCTCGATCCGGACGTCATCGTGCTGGGCGGCGGGATGAGCAACGTCGAGCGGCTGTATCAGACGGTGCCGGACCTGGTAAAACAGTGGGTCTTTGGCGGCGAGTGTGAAACGCCGATCCGTAAAGCGATGCACGGCGACTCCAGTGGAGTACGCGGCGCGGCATGGCTGTGGCCGCTGCAGGGGACCTGAACCACTCCCCCTCACCCCGGCCCTCTCCCGGAGGGAGAGGGGGAAGGCGGCGTCGGTGGTTGGGGGTGTGGCAGGAACCCCCGGTCTCTTGCGGGGAGAGGGGTAATCGCAACAGCGTACGAAACGGAAAACCAGCGCCGGACGGTTCCCTCTCCCCAGTGAGAGGGTTAGGGTGAGGGAACATCGCAATGACTCAGACCTCACTCCACCGCAAACGCTCTATCCAGCCGACTGTAGCCCAGACCATTTATCTTCTTCACTTTGATCTGCACCGGAATGCGTTCTTTCATCGCCTCCACGTGGCTGATCACCCCGATAATCTTGCCGCTGGCGTTGAGCGCATCCAGCGCGTCCAGCGCCGTGTCCAGCGTTTCGCTGTCGAGGGTGCCGAAGCCTTCATCAAGAAACAGAGAGTCAATCCGCGTCTTATGGCTCACCAGGTCTGACAGCGCCAGGGCCAGCGCCAGGCTGACGAGGAAACTTTCGCCGCCGGAGAGGGTGCGGGTGTCGCGCACGGCGTCGGCCTGCCAGGTATCGACCACCTCCAGCTCCAGCGCTTCGCTGGCTTTGCGCTGCAGCAGATAGCGCCCGTGCAGGCGGTTAAGCTGCTGGTTTGCCAGCCAGACCAGATTATCCAGCGTCAGCCCCTGGGCGAATTTGCGGAACCGATCGCCGGTGCTGGAGCCGATCAGCGAGTTGAGATAGCCCCAGTCATCCGCCAGCTGCGCCGCCTCTGCAATCTGCCGCCCCAGCGCCTGCTGATGCTGACGGCTCTCTGCGTCCTGCCTGAGCTGCTGGCGGATCTCGCCCTGGCGGGTGGTGTTGTCCCGCAGCCGCTGGGCCAGGTCGTGCAGCTGAGTTTGCAGGGCGGGGATGTCCGCGTCCGTCCCGTGCGGACGCAGCGCCAGGTGCGCCTGCTGCTGCCGGGTCGCCTGCTCGCAGAGCGCCGTCGCCTGCTGAAGCTGCTGCTCCAGCGTCTGTTTTAACTGCGTCAGCCGCTGGGCGGTCTCATCGTCCAGCAGCGCGGCGAGAAACGCCTGCCGATCGTTAAAGCGGCTGGCGGTCAGGGCGGCGGTAAATTGCGCCTGCGACTGGTCCAGGCGCGCCTTCTCTTCGGTCTCCAGCTGCTGCTGGGCGACAAGCTGGCTGTGCAACGCCAGGCACTCTTCGTGGATCGCGCGCCAGTTGTCGGGGATCGCCGGTTCCGCTTCAGCTTCAGCCTCTGCCTCGTCGCTGGCTGGCAGCGTCTCCAGCAGCGGCTGCAGGGCGGCAATCTGCTCCTGAATGGCGCCATGCCGGGTCTGTTGCGCCTGCCACTGGGCAAATTCGCTTTCGCGAGCGTTCAGCCAGGCGGATTCTGTCCCTTCTTCCGGTAGGGTCAGCGTCAGGGCCTGCAGGGCGCTCTCCAGCCCCTGGCGCGTGGCCGTCAGCTGCTGCAGAGCCTGGCGCTCCAGCGCCTCCTGATCGTTGAGCTGGCTCTGCAGCATCAGGCGCTGGCTGAGCTGGTAGAGCTGTTGCTCGTAGCGCTCCTGCTCCTGGATCCAGTCGTTTATCTCTTGCGCAATATCCCGCGTGACCTGCAGAGAGGCGCAGGTTTCCTGCCACGCTTTAGTGAGCGCTTGCTCTTCCTCAGCGAGCCGCCCGGCCGCTTCGGTCTCACGCTGGAGCTGCTGCGTCAGGGCGTTGACCTGCCCGAGGATCAGCAGACCTTCTTCTTTTAGCGCGGCGACCTCTTTTTCCAGCGCATCGCGGCGGCGCTGATTATCCGTGACTGTTAGCGAAGCGTATTGCTCAATCGCTGGATGTTCACAGGAGCCGCACAGCGGGCAGGGCTTACCCGCCTCAAGCCGGGCGCGGTAATCTTCCAGATCTTTAATTGTTTCTTCCCGCTGGCAGAGCGCTTTCAGGTCGAGATAGTGCTGGTTTTTGTCTTTGTACTGCGCCCGGCGTTGCGCCAGGGTAGCATTGAGTTTTGCCTGCTCCGCCTGCGCCTGCTGTACGCTTTCGGCGTTCTGGCGCAGACGCTTGCGCAGCAGCTGATGCTGTTCATGCAGGGAGAGCAGCCGCTGGCGCAGCGGTCGCGACTGGGTTTGCTGCGCTATCGCCGCCGCAACGTCATCGGCGCTCAGCGACAGAGGGCTGGCCGGCAGCGCGGTCAGCTTCTGGCGCAGCGCGGCCAGGCGGCTGGTCTGGGCCGTCAGCTGCTGTTTATCCCGCGTTAGCTGCGAAAATTGCGCCCGCCAGCCGGCAATCTCCTGGCCCCACAAGCGGAATCGCTCATGGGCCGCCAGCCACTGCGCCAGATCGGTCAGTTCAGCCTGCCGCTGCTGCTGAGCGTGCAGGGCGCTGCGGCGGATGCGCGCGCGCAGCGCCGTGCTGGCAAGTAAGCGAGCATTTACTTCATTGATTCGCTGGCGGGTTTGCTCCAGGCCTGCCGCGTGCTCCTGATGGCGCTCCCACAGGGGGCGCAGCTGGGCGGCGGGCTGGGCCAGCTCAAGCTTCGCCAGCGCCGGCGCGGCGTCGGCCAGCGCCTGGCGGGCCTGCTCCTGGCCGCTGACCGCCTGCTGCTGCTGCTGCGCCAGCTCGTCGCGGCGCGTTAGCCACTGGAACTGCCGCTGCTGGTTTTGCTGCTGCGCCAGCAGGGCTTTCTCTTCGTCAGTAAGCACCTGCAAACTTTCCTGCAGCGCCTGCTGCTGGGCCTCCGTCAGCAGGACGATGCCCGCCGCCTGGGCTTCGAACTTCTCCAGCGTATGGCGAGCGGCTTTGTGCTGCTCATAGACCATCGCCGAAATCTGACCGTAGATTTCCGTGCCTGTCAGCTCCTCAAGCAGCTCCGCGCGATCGCTCGGCTTCGCGTTCAGGAAGGCGGCAAATTGTCCCTGGGAGAGCAGCATCGAGCGGGTGAAGCGGCCATAGTCGAGGCCGGTGAGCGTCGCGGTTTGCTCCAGCTTATCCGAGACCTTATCGGCGAGGATTTTGCCGTCGGCGCAGCGCGCCAGCTCGACGCGGGGCGCCTGCAGGTTGCCATCCGGCTGGTTACGCGCCCGGTTCTGGCTCCAGAAGGCGCGGTAGGCGATGCCCTTCACTTCAAACTCCACCTCCGCCAGACACTCGGCGGTATCGCGGGTCATCAGGTCGTTTTGCGACTGGGAGACTTTATTCAGGCGCGGCGTTTCGTGGTAAAGCGCGAGGCAAATGGCGTCGAGCAGGGTGGTTTTCCCGGCGCCGGTGGCGCCGGTAATGGCGAACAGGCCGTTGCTGGCGAACGGCTCGGCGGTAAAGTCTATCTTCCATTCCCCTTTCAGGGAGTTAAGGTTTTTCAGACGCAGACTGAGGATTTTCATGCGTTTTCGTCCTCCGCGGTGAGCGTATGCAGCGTATGGGCGAACAGCTCGTGCAGCCGGGCGCGCTTCTCATCGTCAATCTCGGTCAGCGCCAGCCGGCGCTCGAACACCTCTTCCACCTTCAGTTCGCTGAGGGTCTCCCGCTGGGCGTTGAGCAGTATTTTCTCGCGCTGCTCGCGGCTGCGGCGCACCAGCAATACTTCCACCGGCAGATCCTCCGTCAGCGCCTGAATTTGACGCTGAATATCGTGCAGGTACTCCTCGGTGGTGATTTCGATATCCAGCCACACCGGCGGGTCCTGTTCAACGCCGCGCCACTGCTCCAGCTGGGCGGTGATGGCGGCCAGATCGCCTTTGATGACCGCCAGCGGCTGGGTGACGGGCACCTCGAGGGTTTCCACGGCGCTGAGTCGCCCATCGCTAAAGCTCACCAGATGCACCGATTTCGCTTTGCCGGTTTCATCAAAGCTCAGCGGCAGCGGCGAGCCGCTGTAGCGGATGTGCTCGCAGCCGCCGACCACCTGCGCCCGGTGAATATGGCCCAGCGCAATGTAGTCGGCAGGGGGGAAGTGCTGCGCCGGGAAGGCATCCAGCGTGCCGATATAAATGTCGCGAACGGCATCGCTTTTGCTGGCGCCGACGGTGGTCAGATGGCCGCTGGCAATGACGGGCAGCGGGCGATCGCCGCGCAGCGCGCAGGCCTGATGATACTGTTCCTGATAATAGTCGCTGATGGCGTGCAGCAGTTGCTGCTGTTTTTCCCGACCGGAGTGGCCGGCCTGGCTGATGACCAGCTCGCGCGGGCGTAAAAACGGCACCGGGCAGAAGATAGCCCCAGGGGTGCCGTCGCGCCGCGGCAGCTCAATGGGCGGGCAGCCGGCGTTCGCCACGACGGTGGTGTGTAAAAAGGCGAGGATATCGCGGGATTCATTGAGCATCGCCACCGAATCGTGGTTGCCCGCCAGCACCACCAGGCGACAGCCGGTCTGCTGCAACTGGACGACAAAGCGGTTATACAGTTCGCGAGCGTAGCTCGGCGGCGATCCGGTATCAAAAATATCGCCGGCTACGATGATGGCGTCGACTTCATGCTCCTGCGCGCGGGCCAGCAGCCAGGTCAGGAAGGCGTCATGTTCGGCCGCACGGCTTTTGCTGTAAAAATTCTGGCCCAGGTGCCAGTCGGAGGTGTGAAGGATGCGCATAAATCTTCCCTAGCGAAAAAAGCATGAGCGGCAGTATACCATTTGTCGGAGAGGGGTAAGTCCGCGTCATGCTTCAAAATACCCGATCATCAGACGGTCATTTTTTTCATAAATCTGTCACAAAAGTGACGCATAATGACGCCGCACTTCTATACTGATGGCTAAAAAACACAGGGTAAATAATGGCGAGAAGAATTCTGGTCGTTGAAGATGAAGCTCCAATCCGCGAAATGGTCTGCTTTGTTCTGGAGCAAAATGGCTTTCAGCCTGTCGAAGCGGAAGATTATGACAGCGCGGTGAATCAACTCAATGAACCCTGGCCTGATTTGATTCTCCTTGACTGGATGCTGCCGGGCGGTTCTGGGCTGCAGTTTATTAAGCTGCTCAAGCGCGAGGCGATGACCCGGGATATTCCGGTGGTGATGCTGACCGCGCGCGGAGAAGAAGAGGATCGCGTTCGCGGCCTGGAGACCGGGGCGGACGACTACATTACCAAGCCTTTCTCACCGAAGGAGCTGGTGGCGCGAATCAAAGCGGTGATGCGCCGTATTTCGCCGATGGCGGTGGAAGAGGTGATTGAAATGCAGGGGCTGAGCCTCGATCCCTCATCGCACCGGGTGATGACCGGCGAAAGTCCGCTGGACATGGGGCCAACGGAATTTAAATTATTGCATTTCTTTATGACCCATCCGGAGCGGGTGTACAGCCGCGAGCAGCTGCTGAACCACGTTTGGGGAACCAACGTCTATGTGGAAGACCGCACGGTGGACGTCCATATTCGTCGCCTGCGCAAAGCGCTGGAACACAGTGGCCATGATCGGATGGTGCAAACGGTTCGCGGCACGGGGTATCGTTTCTCCGCCCGTTTCTGAATTTTGACAGGAGTGTGACCCGTGCTGGAACGGCTGTCATGGAAAAGGCTGGCGCTGGAGCTCTTTTTAGCGTGTATTCCGGCCCTGATTCTGGGGGCGTTTGTGGGTCATTTGCCGTGGTTTTTACTGGCGGCAGTGACCGGTTTGCTGATCTGGCATTTCTGGAATTTGATGCGCCTGTCGTGGTGGCTGTGGGTGGACCGGAGCATGACCCCTCCGCCCGGCCGCGGCAGCTGGGAGCCGCTGCTGTATGGTCTGCACCAGATGCAGATGCGTAATAAAAAGCGTCGACGTGAGCTGGGAAGTCTGATTAAACGCTTCCGCAGTGGAGCGGAATCGTTGCCGGACGCGGTGGTCCTGACCACGGAGGAGGGAGCCATTTTCTGGTGTAATGGCCTGGCGCAGCAGATTTTAAACCTGCGCTGGCCGGACGACAGTGGGCAAAACATTCTTAACCTTCTGCGCTATCCTGAATTCGCCACCTACCTGAAACAGCGTGATTTTTCAAAACCGCTCAATCTGGTGCTGAATAATGCCCGTCATCTGGAAATTCGCGTGATGCCCTACAGCGACAAGCAGTGGCTGATGGTGGCGCGCGACGTGACGCAGATGCATCAACTGGAAGGGGCGCGGCGTAACTTCTTCGCTAACGTCAGCCATGAGCTGCGCACCCCGCTGACGGTGCTGCAAGGCTATCTGGAGATGATGCAGGAGCAGGTGCTGGAAGGGGCGACCCGTGAAAAGGCCCTGCACACCATGCGTGAGCAAACCCAGCGTATGGAGGGGCTGGTGAAGCAGCTGCTCACGCTGTCGCGTATTGAAGCCGCGCCGGCGCTGGCGATGAATGACCGCATCGACGTGCCGATGATGCTGCGGGTGGTGGAGCGCGAGGCGCAGACCCTCAGCCAGGATAAGCAGACGCTGTTTTTTACCGTCGATGAGCAGCTCAAGGTGCTGGGCAACGAGGAGCAGCTGCGCAGCGCCATTTCTAACCTGGTCTATAACGCGGTGAACCACACCCCGCCGGGCACTGAAATTCGCGTCAGCTGGCAGCGAACGCCGCAGGGGGCGCTGTTCAGCGTCGAAGATAATGGGCCAGGCATTGCCCCGGAGCATATTCCCCGTCTGACCGAGCGTTTCTATCGGGTGGATAAAGCCCGCTCCCGGCAAACGGGGGGCAGCGGCCTGGGGCTGGCGATTGTCAAACACGCGGTAAACCATCATGACAGCCGACTGGAAATAGAGAGTACGGTGGGCAAGGGAACCCGTTTTAGCTTCCTGCTCCCGGAACGATTAATTGCCAGAAACGACACCTGAGCGGCGCACTGTCAGCTTATCTTGCCAATGACCAGCTTCGGCTGGTCATTTTCATTGGCAGTCATTTTCCCCTCGCCTATTTAATGAACGTGTGCTGCTTTTTTGTTCGCATGATAAGCCACGGGTTTTCCATCAATATGGTAAATGATTCTGGTGTGAAAAGGATAACCAGCATAATCATCTGCTTTTGCGATCGTGCCTTGCTTTAAAACGTTATAAGCGTTTAAATTGCGCCTGCGCAGTCGATGACAGACTGCTTTTGCGTGGTAATACCAAAAACAATTCTTTCCCACGCCGCTTCGGGAGCATATCTCGCTGAGTTTACCGGCAATCGCCGCTGTATCGTCCCTGAGAGGGTAGCGCGGTATTTTTCCATTTTTTTACAACACCACATCCACAGGCAGTAATGAATTTATGACCCATCAGTTAAAATCTCGCGACATCATAGCGTTGGGCTTTATGACCTTCGCGTTGTTCGTTGGCGCAGGCAATATTATTTTCCCTCCGATGGTTGGCTTACAGGCGGGCGAGCACGTCTGGACGGCGGCGATCGGCTTCCTGATCACTGCGGTGGGTCTGCCGGTTCTGACGGTGGTGGCGCTGGCGAAAGTCGGTGGCGGCGTTGAAAGCCTGAGCACCCCGATTGGTAAAGTGGCGGGTATCCTTCTGGCGGTGGTGTGTTATCTCGCGGTAGGACCGCTGTTCGCGACCCCGCGCACCGCGACCGTCTCTTTTGAGGTCGGGATTGCGCCGCTGACCGGCGACGGCCCGCTGCCGCTGCTGATCTACAGCGTTATCTACTTCGCGCTGGTGATCCTGGTCTCACTCTATCCGGGCAAACTGCTGGATACGGTGGGAAATTTCCTTGCGCCGCTGAAAATTATCGCCCTGATTGTGCTGGCGGTCGCCGCGGTTGTCTGGCCGGCGGGCCCGATCAGCGACGCGATGGAAGCGTATCGTACCGCGCCATTCTCCAATGGCTTCGTCAACGGCTACCTGACCATGGACACCCTCGGCGCGATGGTGTTCGGGATCGTGATTGTCAATGCCGCACGCTCCCGCGGCGTCAGCGAAGCGCGTTTGTTGACCCGCTACACCGTCTGGGCGGGCCTGATGGCAGGCGTCGGTCTGACCCTGCTGTATCTGGCGCTGTTCCGTCTGGGCTCTGATAGCGCCACCCTCGTGGACCAGTCCGCTAACGGCGCGGCAATCCTCCACGCTTACGTGCAGCATACCTTCGGCGGGGCGGGCAGCTTCCTGCTGGCGGCGCTGATCTTCATCGCCTGCCTGGTGACGGCGGTGGGTCTGACCTGCGCCTGCGCTGAGTTCTTTGCCCAGTATCTGCCGTTCTCCTATCGCACGCTGGTCTTCATCCTCGGCCTGTTCTCGATGGCGGTCTCCAACCTTGGTCTGAGCCACCTGATTCAGGTGTCGATTCCGGTGTTGACCGCTATCTATCCGCCGTGTATCGCACTGGTTGTATTAAGCTTTACCCGCAGTTGGTGGCATAATTCGTCACGTGTTATCGCGCCGGCCATGTTTATCAGTCTGATGTTTGGTATCATTGACGGGATTAAGTCATCGGCGTTTGCCGCTATCCTGCCGGCCTGGACCGCGCGTCTGCCGCTGGCGGAGCAAGGTCTGGCCTGGCTGATGCCGACCGCCGTGATGGCAATCCTCGCGGTGATCTGGGACCGTGCCGCCGGACGTCAGGTGACCTCCAGCGCGCACTAACCGGCGTTGAGGACAAGCGTTTAACCACGGGACTTCGGGTTCCGTGGTTTTTTATTTTTTGTGTTAAACGGCATTGAAAAACCACGATGGAAAGTAGTAACAAGCTTAAGCGCGGGCTAAGCACCCGGCACATCCGCTTTATGGCCCTGGGTTCCGCCATCGGCACCGGGCTTTTTTACGGTTCAGCCGACGCGATTAAAATGGCCGGACCCAGCGTACTGTTGGCCTACATTATCGGCGGCGTCGCGGCATATATCATTATGCGCGCGCTCGGTGAGATGTCGGTGCATAACCCTTCCGCCAGCTCATTCTCTCGCTATGCTCAGGAAAACCTCGGCGGACTGGCGGGCTATATCACCGGCTGGACCTACTGCTTTGAAATCCTGATCGTCGCCATCGCCGACGTCACCGCCTTCGGTATCTACATGGGCGTCTGGTTCCCGACGGTACCGCACTGGATCTGGGTGCTCAGCGTGGTGCTCATCATCTGCGCCGTCAACCTGATGAGCGTCAAGGTGTTTGGCGAGCTGGAGTTCTGGTTCTCGTTCTTCAAAGTGGCCACCATCATCATTATGATCCTCGCCGGGTTCGGCATCATTATCTGGGGGATCGGCAACGGCGGCAAGCCGACGGGCATTCATAACCTGTGGAGCAACGGCGGCTTCTTCAGCAACGGTTGGCTGGGAATGGTGATGTCGCTGCAGATGGTGATGTTCGCCTACGGCGGTATCGAAATCATCGGTATTACCGCCGGTGAGGCGAAAGATCCGGAGAAATCCATTCCACGCGCTATCAACTCGGTGCCGATGCGCATTCTGGTGTTCTATGTCGGCACGCTGTTTGTCATTATGTCTATCTATCCGTGGAACCAGGTGGGTACCGACGGCAGCCCCTTTGTCCTGACCTTCCAGCATCTGGGCATTACCTTCGCGGCCAGCATTCTTAACTTCGTGGTCCTGACGGCCTCGCTGTCGGCGATTAACTCCGACGTGTTCGGCGTGGGCCGTATGCTGCACGGCATGGCCGAGCAGGGGAGCGCGCCGAAGGTGTTCGCTAAAACCTCGCGTCGCGGTATTCCGTGGGTGACGGTGATGGTGATGACCATTGCGCTGCTGTTTGCGGTATACCTAAATTACATCATGCCGGAAAACGTCTTCCTGGTGATCGCCTCGCTGGCCACCTTCGCCACCGTGTGGGTGTGGATTATGATCCTGCTGTCGCAGATTGCCTTCCGCCGCCGTCTGTCGCCGGAGGAGGTCAAAGCCCTGAAATTCAAAGTTCCCGGTGGGGTGGCAACCACGGTTGTCGGCCTGCTGTTCCTGGCGTTTATTATCGCCCTGATCGGCTATCATCCGGACACCCGCATCTCGCTGTACGTCGGTATGGCGTGGATTGCGCTGCTGCTGCTGGGCTGGGTCTTTAAGACCCGTCGTGAGCGCCGCCTGGTGCAGGCACAGTAATCAACATCGCCCCGGTCAGCATCGCGCGACCGGGGCGGCTTGCCGACCCGCGTCCTCCCCCGTTATCCTCCCCCAAAAAATCCTGTGACGATGAGTTCTGCGCCTGACGGCTATGGCAAGGTGTGCCCATTCTGCACAATGAGGATTCACGATGTTGAAGGCATGGCACCTTCCGGTTGCACCCTTTATCAAGGTGCAACAGGACCGACTGTTTATTACCCTGTGGTTGAGCGGTGAGTCGCTGCCGCAGCGGATCACGCTGCGCGCGGAAGAAGATAACGAAGAGCTGTCGCTGCCGATGCAGCGCCTCCGCCAGGCGCCGAGGCCGGGTGTGGTGGCATGGCGCGGCGAAATCTCTCTCGCCAGCGGTCAGCCGCGCCGCCGCTACAGCTTTAAGCTACTGTGGGCCGACCATCAGCGCTGGTTTACGCCGCAGGGCTTCAGCCGTTTCCCGCCGGCCAGGCTGGAGCAGTTCGCCGTCGACCTGCCGGACGCTGGCCCGCAGTGGGTGGCCGATCAGGTTTTCTACCAGATTTTCCCCGATCGCTTTGCCCGCAGCGCTGCGCGTGACGCCGAACAGGATGCGGTCTATTACCATCACGCGGCGGGACGGGAGATTGTGCGCAAGGCGTGGGACGAACCGCTTACCGGCGAGGCGGGCGGGTCGACGTTCTACGGCGGGGATCTCGACGGCATCAGCGAAAAACTGCCTTACCTGAAGCAGCTCGGCGTCACCGCCCTGTATCTGAACCCGGTCTTCGCCGCCCCCAGCGTGCATAAATACGACACCGAGGATTATCGGCGCGTCGATCCACAGTTTGGCGGCGACGCGGCGCTGCTCCGCTTGCGCCACAACACCCAGCGGGCGGGGATGCGCATGATCCTCGACGGCGTGTTCAACCATACCGGCGATTCCCATCCCTGGTTCGATCGCCACCAGCAGGGCAGCGGCGGCGCCGGCCACCATCCGGACTCCCCGTGGCGCGACTGGTTTACCTTCTCCGGGGAGGGGCAGGCGCACAACTGGCTGGGCTATGCCAGTCTGCCGAAGCTCGACTATCGGTCGACCAGCCTGGTCAACGAGATCTATGCCGGCGAGGACAGCATCGTACGCCACTGGCTGAAGGCGCCGTGGAGTATGGATGGCTGGCGTCTGGACGTGGTGCACATGCTGGGCGAAGGCGGCGGGGCGCGGAATAACCTGCGGCATATCGCCGGCATCACCCAGGCGGCGAAACAAACGCAGCCGGAAGCCTTTGTCTTTGGCGAACATTTTGGCGACGCGCGCCAGTGGCTGCAGGCGGATGCTGAAGATGCGGCAATGAACTACCGCGGCTTCACCTTCCCGATCTGGGGATTCCTCGCCAATACCGATATCTCTTACGATCCGCAGAAGATAGACGCCCAGACCTGTATGGCGTGGATGGATAATTATCGCGCCGGGCTGTCGCATCAGCAGCAGCTGCGGATGTTCAACCAGCTCGACAGCCATGATACGGCGCGTTTTAAATCTCTCCTTGGCAAAGACGTAGCGCGTCTGCCGCTGGCGGTGGTGTGGCTGTTCAGCTGGCCCGGGGTACCGTGTATCTACTACGGCGATGAGGTGGGCGTAGATGGCAATAACGATCCGTTCTGCCGCAAACCGTTCCCGTGGGATCCGGCGCTGCAGGATACCCAGCTGCTGGCGCTGTATCAGCGAATGGCGAAACTGCGTAAAGCCCACCAGGCGCTGCGCTACGGCGGCTGCCAGGTGATTTACGCCGAGGATAACGTGGTGGTGTTTGTCCGCGTCTACAAACAGCAGCGGGTACTGGTGGCGATTAACCGCGGCGAAGCCTGCGAAGTGGTTATCGAGGATTCGCCGCTGTTGGACGTGGGAGCCTGGACGCTGCAGGAGGGCGCCGGCGCCTTCCATAACGGGGTACTGACGCTCCCGGCTATCTCCGCCTGCGTCTGGTCCGGTCGTTAACGATAGAGCTGGCTCAGCAGGTCGTCGCGGAGGAGCGCCTCCCGCCACCAGCGCTGAGCCAGCCCGTCATTCCCGCTGCGCCAGGCCATGTAGGTGATATCTTTTTCCCGCCAGCCGGCGACGCTTTTCTCCACCAGACAGCCTTTTTCCAGCCACGGGCGGGCGATATGACGCGGCAGAAAGCCGCAGCCCAGCCCGGCGCACAGCAGTTCGACTTTGCTGGCGAAATCATCGACGCCGATTTGCGGCTGTTCATCAAGCAGATTGCTGTTCAGCGGATGGCAATAGCGGGCGCTGTCGCGGATTACCACCGCCCGGTGCTGGCTGAGCTGCTTATTGCTGAGCGGCGTTTCCGCTCCGGCCAGCGGGTGGGCCGGGGCGACCACGAAAATGTTATCCAGCGCGCCGAGGGTTTGCCATGACCACTCGGCGGAGGTGGGCGGCTCATTGATGGCGCCGAGGATAATATCCGCGCCATGGTGGGTCAGCTCTTCCCATGAACCGGCGAGGGTGTGATGACTGAAGTTCAGCCGGGTCTGCGGGTTTTGCGCGTAGAACTCGGCGATCAGCGGCAGCAGGGCCGAAAAGGGAAACGAGGCGTCGAGGGCGATCGCCAGCTCTCGCTCCCAGCCCGCGCTCAGCTGCTGGGCCTGCTTTTCCAGATCTCTGGCGGCGCTTAAAAGCTGTCGCCCCTTCTCCAGCATCAGCCTCCCGGTATCAGTAAATTTTGCCCGATGGCCGGAACGATCCAACAAGACGATCTCCAGATCGCTCTCCAGCTTCTGGATCATATAGCTCAGAGCGGCGGGGGTTTTATACAGCGACTCTGCGGCGGTGGCGAAGGATCCGTGTCGGTCCAGCGCATCAAGGATCATCAGAACATCAAAGTTTACGCGCATCAGGAGTTTCCATTCATTAATTTCCCCTTGTTGTACCTAAGCGCAATAATCAATGCCAGTGAATAAATCAGAACAGTTTGCCGTAAAATTTTGATGAACGCTGGCATGAGTAAATACTAACCGCTGACAAAATATAAACCACAAAAAAACTTTAATAACTTGTTAGAAATAACTGGCTATACTCACCATGCTTTATCAGTCAGGATCTACACGACGCATTAACCATCATGTCATCTTTTTAACTAATTGATTAAGAAGGTATTTAATGTCTATTCGTGAACTGCTCGATCCCACTAATTCCGCCCTTATCTTTATTGATCATCAGCCACAGATGTCATTTGGCGTGGCGAATATCGATCGCCAGACCCTCAAAAATAACACCGTGGCGCTGGCTAAAGCCGGCAAAATTTTTAATGTACCGGTGATTTACACTTCCGTAGAGACCAAAAGCTTCAGCGGTTATATTTGGCCGGAATTATTGGCCGTGCATCCTGACGTCAAGCCGATTGAGCGTACTTCAATGAACTCCTGGGAAGACGATGCCTTCGTTGCGGCGGTGAAAGCGACCGGCCGTAAAAAGCTGGTGATCTCCGCTCTGTGGACCGAAGTTTGCCTGACGTTTCCGGCGCTGATGGCCCTGGAGGCGGGCTACGAAGTGTATGTGGTCACCGATACCTCCGGCGGTACCTCTGTCGACGCCCATGAGCGCTCCATTGACCGGATGGTGCAGGCGGGCGCGGTGCCGGTGACCTGGCAGCAGGTGCTGCTGGAGTACCAGCGCGACTGGTCGCGCAAAGCGACTTACGATGCGGTGATGGACCTGGTGCGCGAACACAGCGGCGCCTACGGGATGGGCGTGGATTACGCTTATACCATGGTGCATGGCGCGCCAGAGCGTAAAGCTTAAATACATTCACCCTTCAGGCTGCCTCTTTGTTAGCTGGGTTTGCCCGCCCCGGTCACTGACTGATGTCAGCTCCCGGGACGTGCCGGCTTGCCGCCTCGACGCAGCATGAATGACGTTGTGTATGGTCATCTATGGCTAATGGCGAGAATCATCCTGCCATTCCCCTGAAGCAAGGAATCTTTATGGCGCAGCAAAAATCGGTGACCCTGGTCATCAGCCATCTGCTCGATCCGCAACACGGCCAGCGCTACGAAGAGTGGCTCGGCAAAATCATGCCCATCGCGGCTGAGTTTCCCGGCCATCTCGGGGCGAATGTGATCCGGCCCGCCGCAGGGCAGAATCTGTGGAGCGTGATTATCCGCTTCGACACCCTGGAGCATCTCTATGCCTGGACGCAGTCGGAAACCCGTCGTCAGCTGGTGGCGGAAATTGCCCCGCTGCTGACGGAGGGCGATCGGACGGAGGTGCGGACCGAACCGGCCTTCTGGTTTACCCCGCCGGTGGCGAATGTGCGCCAGCCGCGGCGCTGGAAACAGTTTCTGATCACCCTGCTGGTGATTTTCCCCAGCACCAACCTGGTGCCGACGGTGACCGGCATGCTGTTGCCGTCGCTTAAGGGGAGCCTGCTGCTGCACCTGATCAATGATGCCTGCGTGGTTGCGCTGGTGGTCTGGTTCTGGATGCCCATCGTGACCCGCCTGTTTGCTGGCTGGTTGAAGAAAAACTGAGTCAGCCTCCCCAAGGAGTGTGTTATGTCGCAAACTGCCACACTGATTCTGACCCACGGCCAGATTCATACCCTCGATCGTGCGAATCCGCTGGCGGAAGCCGTGGCCATCGCCGACGGAAAAATTGTTGCCACCGGAAGCCACGATCGGATCATGAGCTTTGCCGCCGAGGGAACGCAGATCGTCGATCTCAAAGGGCATACGGTGATCCCGGGCCTCAACGATTCTCACCTGCATCTGATCCGCGGAGGGTTGAACTACAACCTTGAGCTCCGCTGGGAGGGCGTGCCCTCTCTGGCCGATGCCCTGCGAATGCTTAAGGATCAGGCGGATCGCACACCGTCGCCGCAGTGGGTGCGGGTGGTCGGCGGCTGGAGCGAATTCCAGTTCGCCGAACGACGGATGCCGACCCTGGAAGAGCTAAACGACGCGGCGCCCGATACGCCAGTGTTTGTGCTACATCTCTACGATCGCGCACTGCTGAACCGCGCGGCGCTGAAAGCCGTGGGGTATAGCAAAGAGACGCCGGATCCGGTTGGCGGAGAGATCGTCCGCGATAGCCACGGCAACCCGACCGGGATGTTGATTGCCAAACCAAACGCCATGATCCTCTACGCCACCCTGGCCAAAGGGCCGAAGCTGCCGCTGGATCTGCAGGTGAACTCCACCCGTCAGTTTATGCGCGAGCTGAACCGACTGGGGCTGACCAGCGCCATCGACGCCGGGGGCGGTTTCCAGAACTACCCGGAAGATTACGAAATTATCGAGCAGCTGCACGCAAAAGATCAGATGACCGTGCGCATCGCCTACAACCTGTTTACCCAGCGACCGAAGCAGGAGCTGGAGGACTTCGAGCGCTGGACCGATATGCTGAAGCCGGGGCAGGGAACCGATTTCTATCGCGCCAACGGCGCCGGCGAGATGCTGGTGTTTTCGGCGGCGGATTTTGAAGATTTCCTGCAGCCGCGGCCGGATTTGCCGCAAGGCATGGAAGATGAGCTGGAGCGGGTGGTGCGCCATCTGGTTGAACATCGCTGGCCGTTCCGCCTGCATGCCACCTACGACGAGTCCATCAGCCGGATGCTGGACGTGTTTGAGAAGGTGAACCGTGACATTCCGTTTAATGGCCTGCACTGGTTCTTCGATCATGCCGAGACCATTACCGAGCGCAACATTGAGCGGGTGAAGGCGCTGGGGGGCGGCATTGCGGTGCAGCACCGGATGGCCTTCCAGGGCGAATATTTTGTCGATCGCTACGGCAAAGAGGCGGTGAAACATACGCCGCCGGTAGCGAAAATGCTGGAGCTGGACGTACCGGTAGGGTTAGGGACCGATGCCACCCGCGTCGCCAGCTATAATCCGTGGACCGCGCTGTACTGGCTGGTCTCCGGGCGCACCGTTGGCGGGATGGCGATGTATGACGACAACAACCGCCTGCCGCGCGATGTCGCGCTGGAGCTGTGGACGGCGGGCAGCGCTTGGTTCTCCAGCGAGCAGGGTAAAAAGGGCCGTCTGGCCGCCGGTCAGCTTGCCGATCTGGTGGTGCTGTCGAAGGACTATTTCAGCGTCGCGGAAGAGGAGATCAAAGGCATTGAGTCGGTGCTGACGGTGGTTGATGGCAAAGTGGTGTACGCCGCCGGTCACTTCTCGCCGCTGGCGCCGCCGCCGATCCCGGTGCTGCCGGAGTGGTCGCCGGTGGTGAAGGTCCCGGGCCATCACCGTTCTGCTCCGCCAGCGGCGGCCAAAATTGGCGCCATAGTCCAGATGCACCAGTGCTGCGGTAGCTGCGGTGTCCACGGCCATCAGCATGATATCGCGCGGAAATCGTCGATCCCGGTCTCCGACGAGCAGGCCTTCTGGGGCGTGCTGGGTTGCTCCTGCTTTGCCTTCTGATGCCTGACGCCTCCGCCCCGGTTGCTAAGGGGCGGAGGTCTCAGCCACCTTTCACGCATCAATAGCGCTGCTGTGAGCCAAAAAGCGCCATGCGGCGGGCAATCATTTCGCGTACTGGCTGCAGTCCCTGGGCGATCACTTTCCGCGGATCGTTCACATCGTGCCCGGTATCGGCAGCAAAGATCGCCTTCACCTGCTGGCACCAGGCGTACATATTTTCGGTATTAACGTTAATCTTGGCGGTGCCGCAGGCAATCGCCCGGCGCATATCCTCATCGGCAATACCTGTGCCGCCATGCAGCACCAGCGGAACCTTCACCCGCTCGGCAATGGCTTTCATCTCGGTAAATCCCAGTCGGGCTTTGCCTTTATACAGGCCATGGGTGGAGCCCAGCGCGGCGGCGAGGCAATCCACCTGGGTTTCTGTCACCAGGGTGTAGCACTCCTCGGGATCGGCGTAGATGACTTCGGAATTGACAATGCCGTCTTCACTGCCGGCGATAGTCCCCAGTTCGGCCTCAACAGAGATACCTTTGCTGTGCGCCAGCGTCACCAGATGGCGAGTAATGGCCAGGTTTTCCCTGAACGGCAGATGCGAGCCATCAAACATAATGGAACTGAAGCCGGCGGCGATCGCCGCTTCGCAGGCCTCCCGGGAGGTACCATGATCCAGATGTAGCGCCACCGGAACATCAATATGCAAATACTCCATGGCGTTAACTACGATGTCATGAATACATTTTAACCCGAGCATATGCTTAACCGTGCCGCCGGACACGCCCAAAATAACCGGTGAGCGGCACTGCTGGGCGGTGCTTAATACGGCGCCGACCCATTCCAGATTATTAATGTTGAACTGACCGACGGCGTAGCCGTCCCGCAGGGCATGCTGAAGCATGTCCTTCATCGACACTAACATATTCACCTCTTGATATTTATTAAATGCAGTTATTCTTCAAAATATTGCTTTAAGTTTCTCTCGTAGCTATTTAACGAGTGGTGGACGACCGCCAGGTCCGGCATAGATTCCCGTACCCCTTTTTTCTCAATAGAAATGGCGGCGGTCAGGCTGGCAAATAAAATAATATTATCTATGTGCCATGAGTAGTGGACGCCATAGGTGAAGGCGCCGTGAAATACATCTCCGGCTCCGGTGGTATCAACGGCATTGCACAGCCAGGAAGGAACGATCTGCAGCATACCGCTTTTTAAAAAAGCGCAGCCTTTTTCGCCAAGGGTAATAAATGCTTCACCGCGGCAAATTTTATTCAGCTCAATCAGCGCCGCTTTAATTTCTGCTTCGGTGCTCAAAGAGCGATAGCTCATATAATCGCGGGCAAAATGTTCGCTCACTACAAAATAGTCGGTCCAGGCTGCGAGTTTTATATTGCTGGCGCGCAGTGACCCGCCGTCCATCACGACTCTGGCGTTCGGCAGTTTCTTAATTAAATATTCACTGATTTCTGGCTCATGGCCGTCAATTAAAATGGTGACCGGCTCCTCGGCGGCAATCAGTCGTTCGGCGAGGTCGTCCAGTTTGAGCTTTTGATCGTAGGTCAGGGAAGGCGGTGTCTGCATCTTGCGGGTAATAATCGTCCGCGAACCCGTTAAGCGATTGACCAGCACCGAGGCCAGCGGGGTGATCATGTCATCGGAGAAAACCACCTGGCTGGTATCCACCCCCGCTTCGGCAAACTCATCGATAATGCGCTGACCGTAAAGGTCCTGATGCAGATGGCCGATGTAATAGACCTCCTCACCCCATAATCCCAGCAGCCAGGCTGCATTGGCCGCCGGGCCGCCGCCGCTTTCTATAAAATCATGACAAAAGTTTTTGGTATTCTCCTGGGGCCATTCATTGAGAAAGAAAAACTGATCGAAACAGGCAAATCCAATGGACAAAATAGCCATAACCACTCCTGATTATTTGTCAGCGGCGGGAAGCGTGACCTTCCCGCAGGGAAAAATGACCTCGCTTATTCATTTTTCTGCTTGGCAGTAAGCTCCTCATAGCTGAGCGTGTTGCCCACTACCCGTACCTGACGGAAGCAGAAAGGCACCAGCAGCGCGACGAGCAGCGCCAGACAAATCAGGTAGATAGTGACCTGGCCAAACTGGGTGAACGCGTTACCGATAATGATGCCCCATACTGCGAAGTCGAAATCGGCGAAGGTGCTGTTTTCAAACCCGAGGTTGCCGAGCGCCGGCAGCAGCATCGCCGGCAGGAAGGCGAGGAAGATCCCGCCGATAAAGGCGGCGATGATACACCCGCGCTTACCGCCCAGCTTGTCGGCAAAGACCCCGGAGGTGCCGCCGCAGAAGAAGTGCGGCACCATGCCGGGAATAATCAGCGCCATGCCCAGTCCGCCGAGCATGAGCATCCCGACCAGACCGCCCACAAAGGAGCTGATGAATCCCACCACCACCGCGGTGGGGCTAAAGGTGAAGAACACCGCGCAGTCAACGGCCGGGATGGAGTCCGGGATCAGTTTCTGGCTGATGCCCTGGAATGCCGGCACCAGATCGCCGAGGATCAACCGCACGCCGTTGTAGACAATGGCTACGCCAACGGCGAACTGCAGACCGGTCAGCACGGAGAAGATCAGCATATTCTGGTCGGTGATGGTGCTCAGGTACGCCGACCCGGCGACAGCGCTGCAGATGAAGTAGATAACAAACATCACGATACCGGTGGTGACGGTGGTATCGCGCAGAAATCCCCATTTCTCTGAGATTTCGGTATCGGCGAAGGAGTTTGCCGGATTGCCGGTCCGGCTGGCGATCCACGCCGAGAGGTAGTAGCCCAGGGAGCCGAAATGGCCCATGGCGATCCCGCCGTCTTCGGTTACCTGCCTGGTGTAACGCTGGCCAATGGCCGGGGAAATGGCCGACCATGAGCCCAACAGGAATCCGCCGATCAGGATCAACATCCAGCCCTGGAACTCCGCCGCCTGCAGGACGGCGGAGAACAGGCAGGCGAGAAAGAACGAATGATGGCCGGTGAGAAAGATATATTTATATTTGGTGCAGCGGGCTATGATCAGGTTGAAAATAAAGCCCAACAGCAAAATACTCATGGTTTCCACGCCCAGCATTTTCTGGGCGACGGAGACAATGGCTTCATTATTAGGAATAACGCCGCGGATATTAAATCCAGCTTCGATAATACCGCCCAGCGGGTTGAGATTGGCAACGATAACGCCTGCGCCAGCGCTCAGCATCAAATAGCCTAAAATCGGCTTTAATGTACCGGTAAGGAGTTTGTTGCCGGGGGAGCGCAGCGCCACTAAGCCAACGAAGGCGATAAGCCCCATTAAAAAAGCGGGTTGACTGAATATTTCCGTTAAGAAACTAAGAATAGCCTGCATGGTCGTTCCCTCTATGCTGATTAAGAGTGAGTCGCAGCAATTTTCATCAGCGCGTCGGTAATATCCTCGGCGATTTTTGCTTTATGGACGTAGCTGCGAATAATGGCGACATGACAGTGGGCCGGAAATTGATTTGCCAGTTCTTTGATCGTGACGTAAAGGTCGGCTTTTTCCCCGACGGCGTTAGCAAAATCGACCGAAGCGACGTCCGCTTTGATACCTAATTCTTCACAGATCTTCTTCACATTATTCGCAGCCATCAATGAACTGCCAATACCGTTACCACAAACCGTTCTGATAACTAACATAATGACTACTCCATTTGTTTTTGGATGAAATGTAAGACTGAATTCACGTCATTTTCCTGCTGAAGAAAAGTCACGATATCTGACTCGATCAGCGAGGCAATCAGTTGGATCATTTTGATATGACTGTCAGCATCGGCGCCGGCGATCGCGATGACGACGGTAACCGGATCGAACTCATCGTGGCCGAAGGTCACTGGCGTGGCGGTGGTGACAAGCGAAAATCCGGTCTGCAATGCCCCTTTTTCCGGGCGGGCGTGCGGCATGGCAATCCCGTCATCTATCACGATGGCGGCGCCAAAATCCTCGTATACTGTCAGCATCTCGTTGACATATTCGGCGCTGCAAATCTGGCGCCTGGCGAGTAATGAACCCGCCAGTTCGATGGCCTCCTCCGCATGGGAAATATTCTGCTTCAGGGCGATTAACGTCGGGTCAAAAATAATATCCATTCTCTTCTCCTGAACGTATTCCTGTTCCTGAGTAAAATCATGACCAAATACATTGATAAAAATGATGGATGGGATCACATCCGCGGTTTTAAATATTGATGGCGATCACATCGACGGCAAAGTGCTGGCTGAAAATCATATAATTAATTTATTTGTTTTTCAGACTGTTATGAAGTGGTTGAGATTTAACGCTGAAATTTGACAGAGAAAAAATGAGAGGCAGAGCGAAATTTTTCAGCAGAAGTGTATTGCTGGTCACAAATATCAGCGGGTCATTTTCTTAAATTTTGACGCCGCTAACAAAAAAGGCCCGCTTGAGCGGGCCTTTTATAAAAACGTGTGCCGATTACAGGCTGGAGACGTTTTCGGTCAGGTATTTTGCCACGCCTTCCGGAGAGGCAGCCATACCTTCTTTTCCTTTTTCCCACTGCGCCGGGCAGACTTCGCCGTGCTCTTCGTGGAACTGCAGCGCGTCCACCATGCGCAGCATTTCGTCGATGTTACGGCCCAGCGGCAGGTCGTTCACCACCTGGTGGCGAACCACGCCGTTGGCGTCGATCAGGAAGGAGCCGCGCAGCGCCACGCCTTCGTCCGGATGCTCGATACCGTAAGCTTTCTGGATTTCACGTTTGATGTCGGCAACCATCGCGTATTTAACCGGGCCGATACCGCCCTGGTCTACCGGGGTATTACGCCATGCGTTGTGCACGAACTCGGAGTCGAAGGAAACGCCAACCACTTCCACGCCGCGTTTCTGGAATTCTTCGTAACGTTTGTCGAACGCGATCAGCTCAGACGGGCAAACGAAGGTGAAGTCCATCGGCCAGAAGAACAGAACGGTAGGTTTACCGTTGGTGTGCTGTTTGAAATTGAATTTCTCAACGATCTCACCATTACCCAGCACAGCGGCTGCAGTAAAATCCGGCGCTTGACGAGTGACCAGAACCATTTGATTCTCCTGTAATTACTAAGGTTATTTGGAACGCAACGCGGGCAAGTATAGAGCCTGTCCGCCAATAACACAAAGAGGCGCTGACAATCGTTCAGCCAGCTTTTACCTATCAATGTCGCAGCGATTACAGCTGTTTGTTTTTCGCCTGACGCATCATCTGCGGATAAAAGCGCCAGAACTGCCCCTCCAGCCGGTCGTAGTGAGTATCCAGATCCTGCCAGGAGTCGCGCAGCGCCTCGAGACGCGGGCGGCGGCTGGCCATGCCATTGAGCACGCGCTGAATAAAATCCATCTCCTGGTAGCGCTCCAGCCAGCGCTCCGACCAGAGGTATTGATTGAGATTGACGAAGCGGGGCGGCGAGTCGGGCAGGATCGGCACGATCTGCCGCTCGGCGTAGCGCACGAACTCGTCCAGCGGCAGGTCAGGGGAGAGTTGCGCCCAGTGCTGCGACAGGAAATGATCCCACATGACGTCGAGGGTGATGGGGGCGACGCGGCGGGTCTGCGGGCGAAACCACTCCCGCGCCTCTTTGACTTCCGCCAGGTTGTCAGTCAGCACGTCAATTCGCCGATGCATATAGATGCCATCGACGATCGCCGCCGGATAGTCGCCCTGCGGGTTGCCGCGCACAAAGTCGGCCATCAGATTGCCGGGCAGCGAACTGTCGGCGAGATGGGCCAGGTGCAGGTGGGCGAGAAAATTCATAGCGACGACATCCTTTAAATACTTTATGGCGAGCAGAGTGAGCGGTGTAGCGCTGCGCGTCGCCCTGAACGGCAGCCCCGGTGCCCGAATGGCGTGCTGTCTGGCCGCGCGCGGCCCTCTGCCACCGGTGATGCATTCGGCTGCCGCATGGCGGCATTCGGAATGATTTGGAATATAGATTATGTCATTCGTCCGGAGGGGTAAAGGTTGCAGGCAGAACGCCCCGGCACTAGACTACCCGCCTCTTTATTCAGTCTGAGTTACCGTCATGCGCGTTACCGATTTTGCTTTTGAACTACCCGAATCTCTGATCGCCCACTATCCGATGCCTGAGCGCAGCAGCTGCCGCTTACTTTCCCTGGACGGGCCGACGGGCGCGCTGACGCATGGCACCTTCACCGACATCCTCGATAAGCTCAATCCCGGCGATCTGCTGGTGTTTAACAACACCCGGGTGATCCCGGCGCGTCTGTTCGGTCGTAAGGCCAGCGGCGGCAAGATCGAAGTGCTGGTGGAGCGGATGCTGGATGATAAGCGCATCCTCGCCCATATTCGCGCCTCGAAAGCGCCGAAGCCGGGCGCCGAGCTGCTGCTGGGCGACGACGAGAGCATTCAGGCCACCATGCTGGCGCGTCACGGCGCGCTGTTTGAAGTGGAATTTAACGACGAGCGCCCGGTGCTGGAGATCCTTAACGGGATTGGCCATATGCCGCTGCCGCCCTACATTGACCGCCCGGATGAAGACGCTGACCGCGAGCTCTATCAAACCGTCTACGGCACCAGGCCGGGCGCGGTAGCCGCCCCGACCGCTGGTCTGCACTTCGACGAACCGCTGCTGGATAAACTGCGCGCCAAAGGCGTTGAGATGGCGTTTGTCACCCTGCACGTGGGCGCGGGTACCTTCCAGCCGGTGCGCGTCGACAGCATTGAAGAGCACACCATGCACTCTGAATATGCGGAAGTGCCGCAGGAGGTAGTCGATGCGGTGCTGGCGGCGAAGGCGCGCGGCAATCGCGTGATCGCAGTGGGCACCACCTCGGTACGCTCGCTGGAGAGCGCGGCGCAGGCGGCGAAAGACGCCCTGATTGCGCCGTTCTTCGACGATACGCAGATTTTCATCTACCCGGGTTATCAGTACCAGGTGATCGATGCGCTGGTAACCAACTTCCATCTCCCTGAATCCACATTGATTATGCTGGTGTCGGCGTTTGCGGGTTATCAGCACACCATGAACGCCTATAAGGTAGCGGTGGAGCAGAAATATCGCTTTTTTAGCTACGGGGATGCGATGTTTATCACGTACAATCCGCAGGCTATTTCTGAGCGTCCCTGAAGAGGCCGGCCCGCCGGCTTTTTGGACGCCATGACGCATTTTTTTAGCCACGGAATCATTCCGTGGCGAGTATGAAAACGTCGGACTGTTTTTCTGACGCAGGAGCAAGCATGAAATTTGAACTGGATACCACCGACGGTCGCGCCCGCCGCGGTCGCCTGGTGTTTGAGCGCGGCGTGGTGGAAACACCGGCCTTTATGCCCGTTGGCACCTACGGCACCGTCAAAGGGATGACGCCGGAAGAGGTGGAAGCCACCGGCGCGCAGATTATTCTCGGCAACACCTTCCACCTGTGGCTGCGCCCGGGTCAGGAGATCATGAAGCTGCACGGCGATCTGCACGATTTTATGCAGTGGAAAGGACCGATCCTGACCGACTCCGGCGGCTTCCAGGTGTTCAGCCTTGGCGATATCCGTAAGATCACCGAGCAGGGCGTGCATTTCCGCAACCCGATCAACGGCGATCCGATTTTCCTCGATCCGGAAAAATCCATGGAGATTCAGTACGATCTCGGCTCTGATATCGTGATGATCTTCGACGAATGTACGCCGTATCCGGCGGACTGGGATTACGCCAAGCGCTCAATGGAGATGTCTCTGCGCTGGGCGAAGCGTAGCCGTGACCGTTTCGATAGCCTTGGCAATAAAAATGCGCTGTTCGGCATCATTCAGGGCAGCGTTTACGAAGATTTACGTGATATCTCGGTGAAAGGTCTGGTAGAGATTGGCTTTGATGGCTACGCTGTCGGCGGTTTGGCGGTCGGCGAGCCGAAGGAAGACATGCACCGTATTCTGGAGCACGTCTGCCCGCAGATCCCGGCCGATAAACCACGATACCTGATGGGCGTCGGGAAGCCGGAAGATCTGGTGGAAGGGGTACGTCGCGGTATCGATATGTTCGACTGCGTCATGCCGACGCGCAACGCGCGTAACGGCCACCTGTTCGTCACCGACGGCGTGGTGAAAATCCGCAACGCGAAGCACAAAAGCGATACCGCGCCGCTGGACGCCGAGTGTGATTGCTATACATGTCGCAATTATTCACGCGCTTACTTGCATCACCTTGACCGTTGCAACGAAATATTGGGCGCGCGTCTCAATACCATTCATAACCTGCGCTACTATCAGCGTTTAATGGCTGGTTTACGCAAGGCTATCGAAGAGGGTAAATTAGAGAGCTTCGTGACCGATTTTTACCAACGTCAGGGGCGCACCGTGCCTCCTTTGAACGTTGATTAATTTTAATAATGAGGGAATTTCAATGAGCTTTTTTATTTCTGATGCGGTAGCGGCAACGGGTGCACCGGCGCAGGGCAGCCCGATGTCTCTGATTCTGATGCTGGTGGTGTTCGGTCTGATTTTTTACTTCATGATCCTGCGTCCACAGCAGAAGCGCACCAAGGAACATAAGAACCTGATGAACTCCATCGCCAAAGGTGATGAAGTGCTGACCAACGGCGGTCTGGTCGGTCGTGTGACCAAAGTAGCGGAAACTGGCTACATTGCTATCGCGCTGAACGATACCACTGAAGTGGTTATCAAACGTGACTTCGTTGCTGCCGTTCTGCCGAAAGGCACCATGAAGGCGCTGTAATCTAACTTTTCCCAAAGGGAACTGCCGTGTTAAACCGTTATCCTTTGTGGAAGTATGTCATGCTGGTCGTCGTCATTGTCGTCGGCCTGATCTATGCGCTTCCCAACCTGTATGGTGAGGATCCGGCTGTTCAAATCACTGGCGCGCGCGGCGTCGCCGCCAGTGAGCAAACGCTGATCCAGGTCCAGAAAACTTTACAAGAAGAAAAAATTACCGCGAAGTCTGTGGCACTGGAAGAGGGCGCTATTCTTGCGCGCTTCGACACCACTGATACCCAGCTGCGCGCGCGTGAAGCGCTGCTTACCGTGCTGGGTGACAAATACGTCGTGGCGCTAAACCTTGCTCCGGCAACCCCACGCTGGCTGGCGGCACTCTATGCCGAACCGATGAAGCTGGGTCTTGATCTGCGCGGCGGCGTGCACTTCCTGATGGAAGTCGACATGGACACCGCGTTAGGCAAACTGCAGGAACAGAACATCGATAGCCTGCGCAGCGAGCTGCGCGACAAAGGCATTCCTTACGCGACCGTGCGAAAGGAAGACAACTACGGTCTGAGCATCGTCTTCCGCGACAGCGCGGCGCGCGACCAGGCTATCTCTTATCTCAGCCCTCGCCATCGCGATCTGGTGATCTCCTCTCAGGGTGACAACAGCCTGAAAGCGGTGATGACCGATGAGCGCCTGAAAGAAGCCCGTGAGTACGCGGTTCAGCAGAACATTAACATTCTGCGTAACCGTGTGAACCAGCTAGGCGTCGCCGAACCGCTGGTTCAGCGTCAGGGCGCTGACCGCATCGTCGTTGAGCTGCCGGGTATCCAGGATACCGCGCGGGCGAAGGAGATCCTTGGCGCGACCGCGACCCTCGAGTTCCGTCTGGTCAATACCAACGTTGACCAGTCCGCCGCCGCCTCTGGCCGCGTACCGGGCGACTCGGAAGTGAAGCAGACGCGTGAAGGCCAGCCGGTGGTGCTGTACAAGCGGGTGATCCTGACCGGTGACCATATCACCGACTCGACCTCCAGCATGGATGAGTACAACCAGCCGCAGGTCAACATCTCGCTGGACAGCGCGGGCGGTAACATCATGTCCAACTTCACCAAGGACAATATCGGCAAGCCGATGGCGACCCTGTTCGTGGAGTATAAAGACAGCGGTAAGAAAGACGCCAACGGTCGGGCTATCCTGGCGAAAGAGGAAGAGGTGATTAACATCGCCAACATCCAGTCGCGTCTGGGTAACAGCTTCCGTATTACCGGTATCAGCAACCCGAACGAAGCGCGCCAGCTGTCGCTGCTGCTGCGTGCCGGCGCGTTGATTGCGCCGATTCAGATCGTCGAAGAGCGGACTATCGGCCCAACCCTTGGTATGCAGAACATCAAGCAGGGTCTGGAAGCCTGTCTGGCCGGCCTGGTGGTCTCCATCCTGTTCATGATCCTCTTCTATAAGAAGTTCGGTCTGATTGCGACCTCGGCGCTGATTGCCAACCTGGTGCTGATTGTCGGCATTATGTCCCTCATCCCGGGGGCGACGCTGACCATGCCGGGCATCGCGGGTATCGTGTTAACCCTTGCGGTGGCGGTCGATGCTAACGTTCTGATCAACGAGCGTATCAAAGAAGAGCTGAGCAACGGGCGTACCGTTCAGCAGGCGATTGACGAAGGTTATCGCGGCGCGTTCAGCTCGATCTTCGACGCCAACGTGACGACGCTTATCAAAGTGATCATCCTGTACGCGGTCGGTACCGGTGCCATTAAAGGGTTTGCGATTACTACCGGTATCGGTATCGCGACCTCAATGTTTACCGCTATCGTCGGCACCCGTGCCATCGTGAACCTGCTGTACGGCGGCAAGCGCGTTAAAAAGCTGTCTATCTGAGGAGTGCGTTGTGGCACAGGAATATACTGTTGAACAATTGAACCACGGCCGTAAAGTCTGGGACTTTATGCGCTGGGACTACTGGGCCTTCGGCATTTCAGGTTTTCTGCTGATTGTGTCGATCGCCATCATCGGCGTCCGCGGCTTTAACTGGGGTCTCGATTTCACCGGCGGTACGGTGATCGAAATTACCCTTGACAAGCCGGTCGATCTCGACCAGATGCGCGATTCCCTGCAAAAAGCGGGCTTTGAAGAGCCGCAGGTGCAGAACTTTGGCAGCAGCCGCGACATCATGGTACGTATGCCGCCGGTGCATGACGCCAACGGCAGCCAGGAGCTGGGCAGTAAGGTCGTGACGGTGATTAACGAATCGACCAGCCAGAACGCGGCGGTGAAGCGCATTGAGTTTGTCGGCCCGAGCGTCGGTGCGGACCTTGCGCAAACCGGCGCCCTGGCGCTGATTGCCGCGCTGGTCTGTATCCTGATCTACGTCGGCTTCCGCTTCGAATGGCGTCTGGCGGCGGGGGTGGTTATCGCCCTGGCGCACGACGTGGTGATCACCATGGGCGTGCTGTCGCTGTTCCATATCGAAATCGACCTGACCATTGTGGCCTCGTTGATGTCGGTTATCGGCTACTCGCTGAACGACAGTATCGTGGTATCGGACCGTATCCGTGAAAACTTCCGTAAGATCCGCCGCGGTACGCCGTACGAGATCTTCAACGTGTCGTTGACCCAGACGCTGCACCGTACCTTGATCACCTCCGGGACCACCCTGATGGTGATCCTGATGCTGTTCCTGTTCGGCGGCCCGATTCTGGAAGGCTTCTCGCTGACCATGCTGATCGGTGTTTCCATCGGTACGGCTTCTTCTATCTACGTCGCCTCCGCGCTGGCGTTGAAGCTGGGCATGAAGCGCGAGCATCTGCTGCAGCAGAAGGTGGAAAAAGAAGGGGCGGACCAGCCGTCAATTCTGCCGTAATACGGTTCAGTTGAAATAAAGCAATCCCGGCCCAGGCGGCCGGGATTTTTTTTGCCCGCGACAAAACCTGCTGACAGTATGCTGTCAGGAGCCCTCCCATACACTCCTTTTGAACTCAATAACGAGCAGGAGGAAGTATGAATAACGTGATTAACTGGTTTGAAATTCCGGTCGCCGATATGGATCGCGCCGTCGCGTTTTATGAGCCGGTGATGCAGGTGACGCTGCGTCGCGAAACCATGGACTGCGCCGAGCTGGCGGTGTTCCCGCATCAGGATCCGGCCCCCGGCGGCGCGCTGGCCAAATTTGAGGGTATCGCGCCTTCAGCGCAGGGCGCTATTATTTACCTGCATACAGACCATCTTGCCGCCACACTCGACCGCGTCGCCTCGGCGGGTGGGGCGTGTGTTTTCGGGCCGCTGACGCTGCCGAATAATATTGGCACCATCGCGCTGTTTACTGACAGCGAGGGCAACCGCGTCGGCCTGCATCAACCGGCTTAACCTGAACTTTTTGTGAATTGAAACATGACCCGACGCGCCGACCGTTTATTTCAGATTGTGCAGATCCTGCGCGGCAGGCGGCTCACCACCGCCTCGCTGCTGGCGGAGCGGCTGGGCGTGTCGGAGCGCACCGTGTATCGCGATATTCGCGATCTCTCCCTCTCCGGCGTGCCGGTGGAGGGGGAGGCGGGTAGCGGCTACCGGCTGCTGGCGGGCTACGATCTGCCGCCGCTAATGCTGACCACCAAAGAATCCGAAGCGCTGATCGCCGCGATCCGGCTGCTGAAAACCTGGGGCGGCGAGGCGCTGTCGCAATCGCTGGAATCCGCACAGGAGAAGATGCTGGCGATCCTGCCGGAGGCGCGCCGACGCCAGGCGGAGCAGACCCGCCTGTTTGCCCCCGATCTCGGCGCCCATCGCTATGCCAAAACCTTCTTTGACATCATTCATCAGGCGGTCTCCGGCCAGCAGGTGCTGGCGTTGCGCTATCAGGATGAGTCCGGTCGGGTGACCGAGCGCGACGTGCTGCCGCTGGGGCTGTTTTTCTGGGGGGAGCGCTGGCTGCTGGTAGCCTGGTGTGAGCTGCGCAATGATTATCGCAACTTTCGCCTCGACCGCTGTCTGGCGGTCAGGGCGACCGAGCGTCGATTCAGCGAGTGCGCCGACCGCTCGTTAAGCGATTTTCTGCGCAAGGTCCGCTGCGACGTGTGGGAGAAATAAAAACGCCCGGATGGCCCGGGCGCTGTCTTGCCGTTTCAGCAATTAGAAGTTGTAACCAACCACGAAGTAACCACCCCAGCCGGTTGAGCGGACGCTGAAATCGCCATCGCCGAAGTTCAGCTTGGCATCGTCAGCCCACTGGCCGCCGTTATGGAAGTAACGGGCCACTACCGAGTAGTGCCAGTGCGCGTAGTTCAGCGCCAGGATGTGGCTGGAGGCGATGGAGTTGCTGGTGCGCGCGTGCTTCCCGTTCAGATCGTAGAAGTTGTCATCGCCGAGGTCAGAACCCCAGTCGAAGTTGGTGAAGCCGATGTAGCTCAGCGAACCGCCCCACAGGTCGGTCAGCGGCACAAAGTATTTCACTTTGAAGCGGTAGCCGTCCCACTCGTTCTCATTGGACGCGCCGTAGTTCTGCCACTGGTATTTGGCGTAGACGTTCAACGACAGGCTCATCGGCAGGCCGGTGTCGATATCGGTACCCAGACCCATATACCAGGTGCTCTGCTCCTGGGAATCATTGCGGCCCATATCGTAGATATAGTTGTTCGCGAAATACCACTCTTTGAACGGCCCGAAGCTCAGATCGGTGTTGGTCAGCTTGTCGATAGAGAAGCGCGGTTCGATCTCCATAAACAGCGGAGAACCGTTGTTCCAGATACCTTTTGCCGTGCTATTGCCGCCGAAGAACACCGGAGCATCGATATAGCCGTAAAAATCAAACCAGTCTTTTTTGGCGAACGCTTCGTATTCCAGGTAGGTATCGTTACGGATCTGCGGTCCGAAACGGGTGTGGTAGCTCCCTACCACGTTAACACTCTGGTGCCACCAGTCAGACAGATACTGCGGTTTGTCGTTTTCTGCCGCGCCCGCGGTAAAAGAAGTGGAGAGCGCCACAACCGCACCCGCTGCCAGTAATGTTTTTTTCATAGTAATGCCACTGTTTAAATTGAGCCTGAAGGCGTTAAAAGAAGTGCCGAAGCGTTTCTAAATATTTCGTCTTTCTGTGGAGGTCTATTATAGGAATCATTGCTCACAAAAATACGTGTTGTTTCACATAACCAGAACATGCGTAATCGATTGCGTTCACGATTCTATGCATTTCTTGACAAAATGCTACTGAAAATCGCGATGCAGAACGATTTCTAATGAACTCTTGTGAAAAGTTGTAAGTGGAGAAGAATGACGGGGCAGGATGTCGCCGGGCAGGGGAAAGCCCGGCGCAAAGGCTTACTGTGCGGCGGCGGGCTGGATATCGTGGACGCGAATAAAACCGACTTTGTCCGGCGTTACGTTCAGGCGCAGCGGGATGTTGACATCGCTGGGGGCGAGGATGCTGGCCGGGGCGCTGATCAACTGATCCTGAACATTCACTTCCTGGTAGCTGTGGGTAGTGCCGGTGATCTGTCCGGAGGCGACGGTGGCGGTAAAGGCCGGCAGCGGATCGTTGGATTCGCCCTGAATACGTAACGTCAGGCGTGACCCGTCGCCATCCGGCGTAATGCTCGCCACCGACATGCGCAGGGTGCCGATCTGGCTCTCCAGCCGCGCCGGGGTTTTCGCCTCCGGCAGCAAATAGACGCCGCGGGTAGATTTCGCGTTCAGCGCGTTTTGCTGGGTAATTTTGATCGTTTGCTGATTGAGCTGGGTCATCTCCTGGCTCAGGGTGCTCACGCTCTGGTGCATCTGGCGGATTTCGCTTTGCTGGGCGCAGGCGGTCAGGGTAAACAGGCTGCCCGCGATGGCGAGTTTCAGGTAACGTCTTGTCATGGTCAGGATTCCGTTTGCAGAGGATGCTTAATGGTAGCCAAACCGCCTGTCTCTCCCATAGATCCTTTGTCTCAAAAGCTCTTTCTTTGTAGTCAGGTCACTTCGCGGTAAACTACCCTTCAGTTTAACTACCTGTCAGGACGCGCTATGCATTGCCCTTTCTGTTTCGCCGTGGATACCAAAGTGATTGACTCTCGTCTGGTGGGGGAAGGCTCTTCCGTGCGTCGCCGTCGGCAGTGTCTGGTCTGTAATGAGCGCTTTACCACCTTCGAAGTGGCGGAGCTGGTGATGCCCCGGGTGGTGAAGAGTAACGATGTGCGTGAACCCTTCAACGAAGACAAGCTGCGCAGTGGGATGCTGAAAGCGCTGGAGAAACGTCCGGTCAGCGCCGATGACGTCGAAATGGCGGTCAACCATATCAAAACCCATCTGCGCGGCACCGGCGAGCGCGAAGTGGCCAGCAAAATGATCGGCAATCTGGTGATGGAACAGCTGAAAAAACTGGATAAAGTCGCCTATATTCGCTTCGCGTCGGTCTATCGCAGCTTCGAAGATATCAAAGAATTCGGCGAAGAGATCGCCCGCTTACAGGACTAAGCCATGCAGGACGAAATGTACATGGCGCGTGCGCTTAAGCTCGCCGCCCGCGGTCGCTTTACCACCCATCCTAACCCTAACGTTGGCTGTGTCATTGTAAAAGACGGCGAGATCGTCGGCGAAGGGTTCCACTATCGCGCCGGCGAGCCGCACGCCGAAGTGCACGCCCTGCGGATGGCGGGGGAACAGGCGCGAGGCGCCACCGCCTATGTCACCCTTGAGCCCTGCAGCCACCACGGCCGTACGCCGCCGTGCTGCGATGCGCTGATTGCCGCCGGCATCAGCCGCGTGGTCGCCGCGATGCAGGATCCGAACCCGCAGGTGGCGGGGCGCGGCTTGTACCGTCTGCAGCAGGCCGGTATTGAAGTCAGCCACGGGCTGATGATGAACGAGGCGGAAGCGCTGAACAAGGGCTTCCTGAAGCGGATGCGCACCGGTTTTCCCTGGGTGCAGCTCAAGCTGGGTGCTTCGCTGGACGGCCGCACGGCGATGGCCAGCGGCGAAAGCCAGTGGATCACCTCCCCGCAGGCGCGACGCGACGTGCAGCGTCTGCGCGCACAGAGCCATGCCATTCTGACCAGCAGCGCCACCGTACTGGCGGACGATCCGGCGCTGACCGTGCGCTGGCAGGAGCTGAGCGCCGATACCCAGGCGCTGTATCCCCAAGAGAATTTGCGCCAGCCGCTGCGCGTCGTGATCGACAGTCAGAACCGCGTCACGCCTGAGCATCGTATTGTGCAGCAGGCGGGGGAAACGCTGTTTGCCCGCCTGGGCGCCGATGAGCGCCAGTGGCCGGACAGCGTGCGCACGCTGCTGGTTCCGGAACATAACGGCCATCTCGATCTGGTGCTGCTGATGATGCTGCTTGGCAAACAGCAGATCAACAGCGTCTGGGTGGAGGCGGGGGCCACGCTTGCCGGGGCGCTGCTGCAGGCGGGGCTGGTCGACGAGCTTATCGTCTATATTGCGCCTAAACTGTTAGGCAATGCGGCGCGTGGATTATGCGCGCTGCCGGGGCTTGAAGAACTGAGCCAGGCGCCCCATTTTAAATTCAATGAGATACGTCAGGTTGGCCCGGATGTCTGCCTGCATTTAACCACTGCGTGAGGCTTTCCTGATTATTAGGAAGCAGCGCTCAGAATAATATGATAAAATCCGCCCCCCTTGCGGGGCACATGAACCCGAAGGAAGAGTATGAACATTATTGAAGCTAACGTTGCTACCCCGGACGCTCGCGTCGCCATCACCATTGCGCGTTTCAACAACTTTATCAATGACAGCCTGCTGGAAGGTGCGATTGACGCCCTGAAACGCATTGGTCAGGTAAAAGATGAAAACATCACCGTTGTTTGGGTTCCAGGCGCGTATGAGCTGCCGCTGGCGGCTGGCGCACTGGCGAAAACCGGTAAATATGACGCGGTGATCGCGCTGGGTACGGTGATTCGCGGCGGTACCGCCCACTTTGAATATGTGGCAGGCGGTGCCAGCAATGGCCTGGCGCACGTCGCTCAGGACAGCGAAATCCCGGTAGCCTTTGGTGTTCTGACCACTGAAAGTATTGAACAAGCCATTGAGCGCGCTGGCACCAAAGCCGGTAACAAAGGCGCAGAAGCTGCGCTGACCGCGCTGGAAATGATTAACGTATTGAAAGCCATCAAGGCCTGATTTTTGTAAGGGGAATTCCGTGAAACCTGCTGCTCGTCGCCGCGCCCGTGAGTGTGCCGTTCAGGCGCTCTACTCCTGGCAGTTGTCCCAGAACGACATCGCTGATGTCGAATACCAGTTCCTGGCGGAACAGGACGTAAAAGATGTTGATGTTCTGTATTTCCGCGAACTGCTGTCCGGAGTGGCGACTAACAGCGCGTACCTCGACGGCCTGATGAAGCCCTACCTGTCCCGTCAGCTGGAAGAGCTGGGTCAGGTGGAAAAAGCGGTGCTGCGTATCGCGCTGTTTGAGCTGTCCAAACGCGATGACGTACCGTATAAAGTGGCCATCAATGAAGCTATCGAACTGGCGAAAACCTTCGGCGCTGAAGATAGCCACAAGTTCGTCAACGGTGTGCTGGACAAAGCGGCTCCGGTAATTCGTCCCCACAAGAAGTAAACTGCAGGCCGGGTTTTGCGAGGGTCGTCTCGCAACCCGGCCTTATTTATTATTTTGCTGAGGCATAACGTATGGCATGTGGCGAATTCTCCCTGATTGCCCGTTATTTTGATCGCGTTAAAAGCGCTCGTCTTGATGTCGAGACCGGTATCGGCGACGACTGCGCTCTCCTGAATATTCCCGAGAAAAAAACGCTGGCAATCAGCACCGACACTCTGGTGGCGGGCAATCACTTCTTACCCGATATCGACCCGGCCGACCTCGCCTATAAAGCCCTGGCGGTGAACCTGAGCGACCTCGCAGCGATGGGCGCGGAGCCGGCGTGGCTCACCCTGGCGCTGACCTTGCCGGAGGTGGATGAAGCCTGGCTGGAAGCCTTCAGCGACAGCCTGTTTGTCCAGCTTGACTACTACGATATGCAGCTGATTGGCGGCGACACCACCCGTGGCCCGCTCGCCATGACTCTGGGTATCCACGGCTTTGTGCCGCCTGGGCGCGCCATGAAACGTTCAGGTGCGAAGCCGGGAGACTGGATCTATGTCACCGGTACCCCGGGGGACAGCGCCGCCGGCCTGGCGCTGTTGCAGAACCGGCTGACGGTGGATACGCCGACTGACGCCGACTATTTGCTGGCCCGTCACCTGCGTCCGATGCCCCGCGTGCTGCAGGGCCAGGCGCTGCGCGACCTGGCGACGTCGGCGATCGATCTCTCCGACGGCCTGATCTCCGATCTGGGTCATATTCTCAAAGCCAGCGGCTGCGGCGCGCGCATCGATCTTGATGCCATGCCGTACTCTGACGCGATGCTAAGCCAGGTTGATTCTGAGCAGGCGCTGCGCTGGGCGCTCGCCGGTGGCGAAGATTACGAGCTGTGCTTTACCGTACCGGAACTGAACCGTGGGGCGCTGGACGTGGCCCTTGGCCATCTTGGCGCGCGTTTTACCTGTATCGGACAGATTGCGCCGGAGAGCGAAGGTCTGCAGTTTATCCGCGACGGTAAGCCGGTCACGCTTGATTTAAAGGGATACGATCACTTTGCGTAGTCGAGACGAGGCGCTTAGCCGCCTGAGTATGCGTAATCCATGGCATCTGCTGGCGACCGGCTTTGGCAGCGGCTTAAGCCCGGTGGTGCCGGGCACGATGGGCTCGCTGGCGGCGATTCCGTTCTGGTATCTGATGACTTTTCTCCCCTGGCAGCTCTACTCGCTGGTGGTGATGATGAGCATCTGTATCGGGGTCTATCTGTGCCATCGCACGGCCAAAGATATGGGCACCCATGACCACGGCAGCATCGTCTGGGACGAGTTCGTCGGGATGTGGATCACCCTGATGGCGCTGCCGACCCTGGACTGGCAGTGGGTGGCCGCCGGCTTCGTCATTTTCCGTATCTTCGATATGTGGAAACCGTGGCCGATTCGCTGGTTTGACCGCAATATTCACGGCGGAATGGGGATCATGGTGGACGATATCGTCGCCGGCGTGATCTCCGCCGGCGTGCTGTATGTTATTGGCCATCACTGGCCCATCGGTCTGCTTTGACCGCTTCTCCCCGGCAGCGCCATGCTTTCGGGGAAATCACGCCCGTCACTTAAATCCCACCACCGGGTGCGGCTGATAGGGCGCCTCCAGTTTGTCGATCTGTTCCGGGGAGAGCGTCAAATCCACCGCCTGCAACAGATCATCGAGCTGTTCCTGACGCGACGGACCGATAATTGGCGCGGCGACGCCGGGCTTGCTTAACAGCCAGGCGAGGGCGACCTGCGCGCGACTGGCGTCGAGCTCTTCCGCCACGTCCGCGAGATTCCCGGCGATCTGCGCGTCGTTCTCTTCGCTGGTGCTGTAAAGCGATTTGCCGAACTCATCCGAGACCAGCCGGGCGGTGGTCTCACCCCATGGGCGGGTCAGCCTGCCGCGCGCTAGCGGGCTCCACGGGATCACCGCTACGCCGTTACGTTGGCACAGGGGCAGCATCTCATTCTCTTCTTCCCGGTAAATCAGGTTGTAGTGATCCTGCATGGTGACGAAGCGCGCCCAGCCGTTCTGCTGCTGAAGCGCCAGCGCCTGGGCAAACTGCCGGGCATGCATGGACGAGGCGCCGATATAGCGCGCTTTGCCGGCTTTCACCACCTCGTCCAGCGCTTCGAGCGTCTCTTCAATCGGGGTGCTGTAGTCCCAGCGGTGGATCTGCAACAGGTCGACATAGTCCATACCGAGACGGCGCAGGCTGTCGTCGATAGAGCGCAGGATCTGCGCCCGGGAAAGCCCTTCCGCCAGATCGCCGACCTGGTGATAGACCTTGGTGGCGACAACCACCTCGTCGCGGCGGGCAAAGTCGCGCAGAGCGCGGCCGACGATCTCTTCGCTACTGCCGTCGGAGTAGCTGTTTGCGGTATCGAAGAAGTTGATGCCGCCTTCAATGGCGTGCTGGATGAGCGGGCGACTGCTCTCTTCCGGAAGCGTCCAGGCGTGTCTGCCGCGGTCCGGCTCGCCGAAGGTCATGCAGCCGAGGCAGAGTCGGGAAACACGTAAGGCAGTATCGCCGAGGGGGATATAGTGCATGGTGCGCTCCTGCTATTCATCAAGGGTATCCCTTAAGCATAGCAGGAGCGGGAGGGGCGATTATGCCAGCCAGTCGAGGATTTTGGCTTCAATACCGGCGGCATCGAGGCCGAGGTCGGCGCGGATCTCTTCCTGAGTGCCCTGCGGAATAAAGACGTCCGGCAGGCCAATATTGAGCACCGGTACCGCCCGGCGATGGGCCATCAGCACTTCATTCACGCCGCTGCCGGCGCCGCCCATAATGGCGTTCTCTTCCAGCGTCACCAGAACGTCGTGCTCGCCTGCCAGCTGCAGGATCAGCGCGGTATCCAGCGGCTTCACAAAGCGCATGTCCACCAGGGTGGCGTTGAGTTTGTCCGCCACCGCTGCGGCCTCCGGCAGCAGGGTGCCGAAGTTGAGGATCGCTACCTTCTCGCCCTGGCGTTTCACTACCCCTTTGCCGATCGGCAGCGATGCCAGCGGCTCCAGCGTCGCGCCGGTGCCGCTGCCGCGCGGATAGCGCACCGCGCAGGGTCCGTCGCTGTAGTGGTAGCCGGTGTACAGCATCTGGCGGCATTCATTTTCATCGCTCGGCGTCATCACCACCATATCCGGAATACAGCGCAGGAAGGAGAGATCGAACGCCCCCTGATGCGTCTGGCCGTCTGCGCCGACAATCCCGGCGCGGTCGATGGCAAACAGCACCGGCAGCTTCTGAATAGCCACATCGTGGATCACCTGATCGTAGGCTCGCTGCAGGAAGGTGGAGTAGATGGCCACCACTGGTTTGTAGTCGCCAATCGCCAGTCCGGCGGCGAAGGTGACTGCATGCTGCTCGGCGATGGCGACATCAAAGTACTGATCGGGGAATTTCTTCGAAAATTCCACCATCCCTGAACCTTCGCGCATCGCCGGAGTGATGGCCATCAGCTTGCTGTCTTTGGCCGCCGTTTCGCACAGCCAGTCGCCGAAGATTTTCGAATAGGAAGGGAGACCGCCGCTGCTTTTGGGCAGTACGCCGCTGGTATGGTCGAACTTTGGCACCGCGTGGAAAGTGATCGGGTCTTTCTCGGCGGGCTCATAGCCGCGGCCTTTTTTGGTCATAATATGCAGGAACTGCGGGCCCTTCAGGTCGCGCATGTTCTTCAGGGTGCTGACCAGACCGAGCACATCGTGGCCATCCACCGGGCCGATGTAGTTAAAGCCCAGCTCTTCAAACAGCGTCCCAGGCACCACCATGCCTTTGATATGCTCTTCGGTCCGCTTAAGCAGTTCTTTAATCGGCGGTACGCCGGAAAAGACCTTTTTGCCGCCTTCGCGCAGGGTGGAGTAGAGCTTACCGGAGAGCAGCTGCGCCAGATGATTATTCAGCGCCCCGACGTTCTCGGAGATCGACATTTCATTGTCATTCAGCACCACCAGCAGGTCGGGTTTGATATCCCCGGCGTGGTTCATCGCCTCAAACGCCATGCCGGCGGTGATCGCCCCGTCGCCAATCACGCACACCGCGCGCCGCTGTTTATCCTCTTTCGCGGCGGCGATAGCCACCCCGATGCCAGCGGAAATGGAGGTGGAGGAGTGACCGACGCTCAGCACGTCGTACTCGCTTTCACCGCGCCACGGGAAGGGGTGCAGGCCGCCTTTCTGGCGAATGGTGCCGATTTTGTCGCGGCGGCCGGTCAGAATTTTATGCGGGTAGGCCTGGTGACCGACGTCCCAGATCAGGCGATCGAAGGGCGTGTTATAGACGTAATGCAGCGCCACGGTCAGTTCCACCGTGCCGAGGCCAGAGGCAAAGTGACCGCTGGAGCGGCTGACGCTGTCCAACAGGTAGCGCCGCAGCTCATCACACAGCTTCGGCAGGCTCTCTTTTGGCAACAGGCGCAACTCCTGGGTGGAATCTACCAGCGCCAGGGTCGGGTATTTGGCAATATCAAAACTCATCAGAGACTCATTTATTGTTTATTTATCGCGCTGAATAATGTAATTCGCGAGCGCTTCCAGTGCCGAAGTATCCAGAGATTGTGCGGCCAGTTCATCTAACGAACGGCGGGCATCAGCGATCAGGTCGTGCGCTTTCTTCCGGGCTTGCTCAAGACCCAGGAGGGCGGGATAGGTGCTTTTACCCAATTGCTGGTCGGCACCCTGACGTTTGCCAAGGGTCGCAGTATCCCCTACCACGTCGAGAATGTCATCCTGGACCTGGAAGGCCAGGCCGATATTTTCCGCATAGCGATCCAGCGCGGGCAGGGCGGCACGCCCGCGCTCGCCGGCGCTCAGCGCCCCCATGCGGACGGCGGCGCGGATTAGCGCGCCCGTTTTGTGGCGGTGGATACGTTCCAGCGCCTGCAGATTCACCTGCTGTCCTTCCGCCTGTAGATCCAGCGCCTGGCCGCCGCACATGCCCGCCACGCCGCTGGCCTGCGCCAGTTCGGAAACCATCGCCAGACGATCCCGGTCAGGGACGTCCGTCATCGGCGCATCACTGAGTATAGAGAACGCCAGCGTTTGCAGGGCATCTCCCGCAAGAATTGCGTTGGCTTCGCCAAATTTAATATGGCAGGTCGGCAGTCCGCGACGCAGATCGTCATCATCCATCGCCGGCAAATCATCATGCATCAGGGAATAAGCATGAATGCATTCGACCGCGGCGGCAGGGGCATCCAGCGTGGTGCGGCTCACGCCGAACATCTCGCCGGTAGCGTAGACAAGGAAGGGACGCAGGCGTTTACCGCCTAAGAGTGCGCCATAATGCATCGCTTCCACCAGCGGAGTGTTCTGAAAGGGCTGCGGCGCGATAAAACGGCGCAGCGCCTCGTTAGCCTGTTCCACACAGGCCTGCAATTGTTGCGGGAAATCCATTTATTCAGCGTCCGGCGTAAAAGGCGTGATCGGGGAATCTTCACTATCCGCCAGCAGGATCTGCACGCGCTGTTCGGCCTGCTGCAGCTGGTTTTGCCCCTGGCGGGCCAGCTGGACCCCGCGCTCAAATTCGCTGAGCGCTTCTTCTAACGGCAAATCGCCGCTTTCCAGACGGTTTACGATCTGCTCCAGTTCGCCCAGTGCAGTTTCAAAGCTGGCCGGGGCCTCATTTTTCTTTGGCATAGTGAATATAGACTCTTGTTATTTCGCGACGGCAATACCGGGTATGGTAACGAAGTCACGCGTGTAAGCAAATAACGCGCAATGGTGATATACTCCGCGCCCAGGATGCAGGCACCGGTGTGCGCTGCTTTACAACTTTTGCTTAAAGCCCCGTCGGGCTTGCCAACGAACTATTGTCGCCATGAAGTTTATCATTAAATTGTTCCCGGAAATCACCATCAAAAGCCAATCTGTGCGGTTGCGCTTCATTAAAATCTTAACCGGGAACATTCGTAACGTTCTCAAAAACTATGACGAGACGCTGGCCGTCGTTCGCCATTGGGATCATATCGAAGTTCGCGCGAAAGATGAAAATCAGCGCCCGGCTATTCGCGATGCGCTGACCCGTATTCCCGGCATCCACCATATTCTGGAAGTCGAAGACGTACCGTTCACCTCGCTGCACGATATTTTTGAGCAGACGCTGCCGCTGTGGCGCGAGGCGCTGGAAGGCAAAACCTTCTGCGTGCGGGTGAAGCGTCGCGGCAAACATGAATTCACCTCAATTGAGGTGGAGCGCTACGTCGGCGGCGGCCTGAATCAGCATATTGAAACGGCGCGCGTGAAGCTGACCGACCCGGACGTTACCGTCAATCTTGAGATTGAAAACGATCGCCTGCTGCTGGTGAAAGGCCGCTATGAAGGTATCGGCGGCTTCCCGATCGGCACGCAGGAAGATGTGCTGTCGCTGATTTCCGGCGGCTTTGACTCCGGCGTCTCCAGCTACATGTTGATGCGCCGCGGCTGCCGCGTGCACTACTGCTTCTTTAACCTTGGCGGCGCCGCCCATGAGATTGGCGTCCGCCAGGTCGCGCATTACCTGTGGAACCGCTTCGGCAGCTCTCACCGCGTTCGCTTTGTGGCGATTAACTTTGAGCCGGTGGTCGGCGAAATCCTTGAAAAAGTGGATGACGGCCAGATGGGCGTGGTGCTCAAGCGCATGATGGTCCGCGCCGCGTCAAAAGTCGCGGAACGCTACGGCGTGCAGGCGCTGGTCACCGGCGAAGCGCTGGGCCAGGTCTCCAGTCAGACTCTCACCAACCTGCGCCTGATCGACAACGTCTCCGATACCCTGATCCTGCGTCCGCTGATTTCGCATGATAAAGAGCACATCATCGACCTGGCCCGCGAGATCGGTACGGAAGATTTCGCCCGCACGATGCCGGAGTACTGCGGCGTGATCTCCAAGAGCCCGACCGTGAAGGCGGTGAAGGCGAAGATTGAAGCGGAAGAAGAACACTTCGATTTCAGCATCCTCGATAAAGTGGTGGAAGAGGCGAGCAATATCGATATCCGCGAAATCGCCCAGCAGACGGAAGAGACGGTGGTGGAAGTGGAAACCGTGAACGGCTTTGGCGCCAACGACGCGATCCTCGACATTCGCTCCATCGACGAGCAGGAAGACAAGCCGCTTAAGGTCGAGGGGGTTGAAGTTGTTTCTCTGCCGTTCTACAAGCTGAGCACCAAGTTTGGCGATCTCGATCAGAGTAAAACCTGGCTGCTGTGGTGCGAACGCGGAGTGATGAGCCGTCTGCAGGCGCTTTATTTGCGCGAGCAGGGCTTCAGCAACGTGAAAGTTTATCGCCCGTAACAGGTTGTTATGATGCAAAAGGCCTTCCTTGATGGAAGGCCTTTTTACTATTGGCTGGGGAGTGTATTAGCGCAGGGTCAGCGCCAGGTCATTGAGTTGATCGATGACAATATTCCAGCCCTCGAAAAATCCCATCTGCTCATGCTGCTCGCGGGTTTCATCATCGGCATGCAGCACCGTAGCCGTATAGCGACACCCGCCCTGTTCATCGGCAAAAGTGATGATGGCCGTCATCGCGAAGGGGGAAACGGCGGGGCGATAATCCGCCGTCAGCATCGAGGTCATGACGATTTTTTGTTGCGGGATAACCTCAAGAAAACAGCCGGGGTTATCGCTGCGTTCACCGTCAGGGCCGTGCATCACGGTGTGAAAGGCCCCGCCGGCGCGAAAATCAAAGGTCAGAACCTCGGTTTGCCAGGGCTTCGGGCACCACCAGGTTCGGAGTAATGCCGGGTCGGCCCACGCGCGCCACAGGGCTGCGGCGGGCGCGCTGAGCAGGCGGCTGATAACAAGATCGCGAGAATCGGTTGCGCTACGGGACATGCTACGACTCCTCAGGAAAAGGGGGAGCCAGTCCGCGGCGCGGACCGGCTATCAGGCTTCGTAGTAATTATAGATGCCGGCGGCCATCACCAACTGTGAGGCGACCTCATACGCTTTCTCGCGCCCCACCAGCAGATCGATCATTTTCAGGGCGAAATCAATCGATGTCCCTGGACCCTGGCTGGTTAACAGATTCACCCGCGGATCCCAGACCACCCGCTTATCCTGCCACTGATCGGCGGGGATCTGCGCCTTCAGCGCTGGAAAACCGGTCATGTTGCCGATCGGGAACAGATGATGAGGTACCAGCACGGTCGCCGGAGCGGCGCAGATAGCGGCCACAATGCGCCCAGAGAGATGAAACTGGCGGACGGTTTCCACCAACAGCGGGCTGTCGCGAAAGCACTCCGCTCCCTTGAGGCCGCCCGGGAGGACGATAATATCGAAATCGCCATCGGCCACCTCGACCAGAGGAGCATCCGCCAGCAGCTTGACGCCGCGCGAGCAGACGATGGTCAGGCCGCCGTCGCTGGCGACGCTGGCGGTGGTCACCTTCACCCCGCCGCGGACCAGCAGGTCGATAGTGGTGACCGCTTCGGTCTCTTCGCTACCAGGGGCGAGGCAAATCAGTGCCGACGCGCTCATATTCATTCTCCTTACGCTTGACCAGTTCAAATAAGCGGGCGTTTTCCGGTACGGCAACGCCGTGGGCGCGGGCACGGTTGAGCAGAAAACCGGTGATATAGTCGATCTCCGTGTGCCGCTGGGCGCGAACGTCCTGCAGCATGGATGAGATATTTTCTGCCGTACTTTCAATCACCTGTTCGACATAAAATAGCAGGTTTTCCGCCGAGGTATGAATACCTTCGCGCTCCATCACTGCCGCCACCTCGCGACAAATGGCCGCAACTTCCTGCGGATAGTCGCGCAGATCGCCATTTTTACACCCTTTTATCGCGGTCAGGGGGTTAATCACGCAGTTAACCGCGAGTTTGCGCCAGGTGGCCGAGAAAATATTGTTGTGCCAGGCGACATCCGGCAGCACGTTCTGCAGCACTTCAGCGAGGTAGCTGTAGTCCTGTTCGTAGCTTTTCGCCGGCCCGATATGCGTGGTGCCCTGGGCGACGTGGATGATGACATTCCCGTCGCGGCGCGCCGCCTGGGTGGTGGAGGCCAGCAGCAACGGCTGTTTCACGCTGCGCAGCTCCTCGACGGTTCCCATGCCGTTATGCACCAGCACAATCGGCGTGGTGTCCGGCAGGATCGCGGCCAGGTGCTTCACCGCGTTTGAAACCTGCCAGGCTTTTAAAGTGACAATCAGCAGCTCGCTGCTGGCAAGAAAATCGGGATCGTTGGCCGTCAGCGACTCGTTGAACACCGAGCCGTCGGTTTCAATGACGTTGACGCTACAGAATGGCTGCGGCACGCGCAGCCAGCCCTGGACTTCATGTCCCTGTTTGCACAACGCGGTCAGCCATAGTTGTCCCAGTGCACCGCATCCCAGTACGGTTACTTTCATTGTTCCTCCTCATCTGCCGCTACCCCAGGCGCTGATGACTAAAGTCTATCTCGTCGCTTTTCGCATCGTCGCACGGAAAGGGGGTTTCGGCGTCGTCGGGCAGCATGGGGAAAATAGCGCGAGCGTTGCGTAATCAGCTAAGCTTCCGGGATAACAAGTTGAGTTATGCCGCGTTGCAGGTATTATGCAACGCAAAAGAAACGGAAGGAGAGGAAAAGATGCCATCTTTCGATATTGTCTCTGAAGTTGATCTTCAGGAAGCCCGTAACGCGGTAGACAACGCGAGCCGCGAAGTCGAGTCGCGTTTTGATTTTCGTGGCGTTGAAGCCACGTTTGAATTAAACGACGCCAACAAGACCATTAAAGTGCTGAGCGAGTCTGACTTCCAGGTGAACCAGCTGCTGGATATCCTGCGCGCCAAGTTGCTCAAGCGCGGCATTGAAGGCACCTCCCTCGACGTGCCGGAAGATATCGTACACAGCGGTAAAACCTGGTTTGTTGAAGCGAAGCTGAAGCAGGGCATTGAAAGCGCGGTGCAGAAGAAGATCGTTAAACTGATCAAAGACAGCAAGCTGAAAGTGCAGGCCCAGATTCAGGGCGAAGAGATCCGCGTGACCGGTAAGTCCCGCGACGATCTGCAGTCGGTGATGGCGCTTGTGCGCGGTGGCGATCTGGGACAACCGTTCCAGTTCAAAAACTTCCGCGACTAAGGCGGCCGACAGACAGCAAAAAGCGGGGAATTCCCCGCTTTTTTTATACCCCTTTGATGAGCTGCTCTATCTCAAAGCGGTTGGTGACTTTGCTGTCGATTTTGATATACACCGAACGCTCCTCGGGCACCACCAGCGCCTGATGAACCCCGCTGGCATTCAGCAGACGCGCCTGCAGCGCGCTGTCGACCACCACGCCGTCCGGTACCTCTACCCGCAGGCTGCTGACGTAGGGCGGCTCGCTCATGGTGCTGGCCACCAGCAGCCACAGCATCGCCAGCAGGGCGCCCAGCAGAAACACGGTCTGCGAATCAAAGAAACCATCGACCCAACCGCCAAGGGCGCCGCCAATCGCCACCCCGAGGAACTGGCTGGTGGAGTAAACGCCCATCGCGGTGCCTTTGTAGCCCGCCGGCGACTCTTTGCTAATCAACGACGGCAGCAGCGCTTCCAGCAGGTTAAACGCCAGGAAGAAGAGCTGAACGCCCGCCACCAGCTCCCAGAAGTAGCCTCCTGCGCCCCAGAGGACAATCTCCGCAATCAGCAGGATGGCGACGCAGAGCAAAAAGACGCGCTTCATCTTACGCTTCACTTCGGCGTAGATGATAAACGGCACCACCGAGATGAAGGAGATAACCATGGTGACCAGGTAAATCTTCCAGTGCTCGGCGGCCGGGAAGCCGGCGGCCTCCAGCTGTCCGGGCAGCGCGACAAAAGTGGACATCAGCATGATGTGCAGGCACATGATGCCAAAGTTGAGCTTCAACAGGCGCGGCTCCGCCAGCACCTTGCTAAAGCAGCCCTTCACCATCCCGGATTCGCGGTTAAGCACGTGGTTCTGGCTGTTGGGAACCACCCACAGGGTGAGCAGAATGCCGACGGTCGCCAGGATGGCGATCATCCAGAACAGGGCGTGCAGACCCAGCTGATGGGTAATAATCGGCCCCAGCACCATGGCGATAGCGAAAGTGACGCCGAAGCTGACGCCAATAAACGCCATCGCTTTAGTGCGGTTCTGTTCGCGGGTGAGATCGGAGAGCAGGGCCATGACCGCGGCGGCGATGGCGCCGGAGCCCTGAAGGGCGCGGCCAAGAATGATGCCCCAGATGGAGTCGGTGAGCGCGGCGATGACGCTGCCGAGCACGAAAATAAGCAGGCCGCCGACGATCAACGGCTTACGGCCAATACGGTCAGATAACAGTCCAAAGGGGATCTGGAACACCGCCTGCGCCAGACCGTAGATGCCGATCGCCAGGCCAATCAGCGCTTCACTGGCGCCCTGCAATGCCATGCCATACGTGGTCAGAACCGGCAGGACCATAAACATGCCAAGCATGCGCAGGGAGAATACCGTCCCCAAACCCCAGGTCGCGCGCAGTTCCCCTGGCGTCATTTTGTTATCGTTCATTACCACCTCAATATAAAAACTGCGCCTAGTGTAGCGGCGGGGGGTAAGAAGCGTAAATAAATGTTTGTTTAACAGATATTACGGGGCTGTTGCGCGATGCGACAAGTTGGTAAAAATCAATAAACCAGTGGAGGAGGACTCCACTGGCGAGGGGGAAAATTAAGGTAAAGTAAAGTCAACCCACTGGCTGCCGGCATCAGCCGATTTGACGCATTGCTCGACCCAATAGACGCCGTGCAGACCGGCTTCGACGTCCGGATACCAGAAGTCTTGCAGGAAGGCGCGATCGTCACGGTCCGTAGCGTCAATCGCCTGCGCATAGCGGCGATAGAGGTTGGCCCAGGCTTCAAACAGCCCTTCCGGATGACCGCCGCCGATGCGATCGTCCGCCAGCGCGTTTGCGCTCAGGTAGGGCATCCCGCGTTCCAGAATGCGCGCCGGCTCGCCCTGCACCTCATAGCTGAGCTGGTTAGGATGCTCATCCCACCATTCGATACTCGCTTTTTCGCCGACGATGCGTACTTTTTGCGAGTGCATGGCGCCGCTGTTCACCGCGCTGGTCCACATCGAGCCAACCGCGCCGTTGTCATATTCCATCAGGACAAAGGCGTTATCTTCCAGCGGCGCGCGAGAGGGAACAAAGCTCTGGCGGGAGCACATCAGCCGTTTGATATTGAGCTGTGGCGCCATGGTTTCGGCGACAAACAGCGGATGGGTGGCCAAATCTCCCAGCACATAGCTGGGCCCGGCGAACTTCGGCGTCACGCGCCAGCGGGTGGATTCTGCCTGCAGCTCCACGGCCTGGTTATGAAAGCCGTGGGCGAACTGCATATTGACGATGCGGATCTCGCCGAGCAGCCCATCGGCAATCATCTGCCGCGCCTGCTGGATCATCTGATAGCCGGCATAGCCGTAGGTGACGCCGACGATTTTGTTCTGTTTTTTACTCAGGTCCACCAGTTCGCGCGCCTCTTCGGCGGTAAAACAGAGGGGCTTTTCACAGATGACGTGGAGGCCCGCTTCCAGCGCCGCTTTGGTGATGGCGAAATGGGTATTATTCGGGGTGGTGACCGAGACGACCTCGATCCCGTCAGGGCGCTGCGCCTCTTCACGAAACAGGGTCTGGTAGTCGGCGTAGCAGCGCTCCGGCGCGATGCCCAGTTGCTCACCGAACGCGCGCCCGCGCTCGGCATCGACGTCAAGCGCGCCGGCCAGTAGGGTGTAAACATTGTCACGCAGCGCCGCACAGCGGTGGCTGTAGCCGATCTGGCTGGTTCCCCCGCCGCCGACCATGCCCCAACGCAGGGAACGGGATAAGGGTTTCAGACCGTTTAACATGGTGCTCTCCTTTTTGAAATCATTCGCACTCTGAGGCGCTCAATGCCGACGCCTGCGGCAACGCGCATCCGGATAGACTGACCTAAACTTAAGGAAATGTTTGTTCTGTTTCAATTGTATTGTGGAATTTATTTTTCATATATGCGAAGGGGATCGAATAAGCAGAAGTTTATTTTCCGCTGGGTTGAAAAGGAGAGGGGAATCAACGGCGACGGGTACAGGCCGGAATGTGGCGGAATGCTTTTCGTTACAGAGCAAGATGAAATAAATTTTCTTTTTAACCTCAACGTGCGGTGCAATCCGCAGATTGCACCGGAGGAAGACGACGACATTACGCTCCGCGCACAGATGCGGGGGCTGGCGAAGCGGCGGGAGGATTACCGGCCGCAAAGATACCCTTCGCCGCCAGGCCTGCGACGGTGAGGGCTGCCGGGATGCCGAGGATCAAAAAGACGCTTTCGAAGGGCAGGTTGAGCGCCATCATCTCAGCGCCAGCAAAGGCGCTGAGGATCGCGCCGATCCGCCCGACGCCGTGCATCCAGCTGGATCCCGTCGCTCGCGCCTGCGTGGGGTAGTAACGGGCGGAGAGGGCGTTCATGCCGGTATTGGCGCCGTTCAGGCAGGCGCCGCTGATAAACGCCAGCATACAGAGCAGGGCAAAGCTGCCCGCCGCGTAGCCCATCGCCATGGTAAACAGGCCGCCGACGGCGTAGATCATCCCCAGCGCGCGATGGGGATTGATGCGGTCCATCAGCCAGCCGGCAAACAGCGAGCCGAGGGTACCTCCCGCCTGGTAGATGGCCGTCATGACGGCCGCCTGGCTGACGGTAAGCCCGACCTCCTTAACCAGCGTTGGCAGCCAGCTGCCGAGAATATAGACGAGGAACAGCCCCATAAAGTAGACCAGCCATAGCATCAGCGAGCCAAAGCCATACTGGCGGGAGAGCACAATGCGCATCGCATTCCCGGCCGCCGGCTGCGCCGGCAGGATAAACGTCACGTTGTCGCTGATTTGTCCGGGATAAAGACGATTGAGGATGGCGCGAATGCGCGCCGCAGGCGCTTGTTTTATCACCAGAAAACGAACCGATTCCGGCAGCCGCCAGATAAGCAGGGGGGCAAACAGCAGCGGCAGAATGCCGCCGAGCGCCATCAGCGAGTGCCAGCCAAACTGCGGGATCAGCCATGACGCGGTAAATCCTCCGGCCGCCGCGCCGAAGGTGAAGCCGCAGAAGATGACGGTAATAATAAATGAGCGCTGGCGTTCCGGAGCGTATTCCGACACCAGCGTCCCGATGTTCGGCATCGCGGCGCCCAGTCCGAGGCCGGTCATAAAGCGGAAGAACATCATCTGCTCAATGTTGTGCGAGAAGGCGGTGGCGATGGTCCAGAAGCCGAAGAAGAAGACGCTGTTGATGATGATCTTCTTGCGTCCCAGCCAGTCGGCGAGCGGGCCAGAGAAAATCGCGCCCAGCGCGAGGCCGATCAGCGCGGCGCTAATCACCAGGCCCAACTGGTGGTTGCTTACCCCCCACTCCAGCTTCAGCGTCGGGGCGATAAAGCCCATGATCGCGATATCAAACCCATCAAGAGCGATAACGCAAAAGCCGAGAAAAATAATCTGCTTTTGAAAGCGGCTCAGAGGATTACGGTTAATTAACTCTCTGACATCCAGGCGTTGAGTCTGTGTCATAGCGTATTCCTTATGCGCAGGAGCGCAGGTAGGGCTGCGCGGCATTGAACAGTAATTGCGCCCGCTGGAGGGGCGGCAGGGCGCCCTGCTCACCGTCCAGCGGCACTTCGAGGGAGACCGGTAGCGTTGCCGGCAGTGCCGCCATCAGACCGTGCAGATCCAGACCGCCTTCCCCCGGCACGTTGCGCGCTGAGCGGGCCTGGCGGATGAGCTCCTGCTCGCTTTCCGGCCGCTGCGCCGCGCCATCGCAGAGTTGCATATAGTTCAGATGATGCGCGGGCAGGCTGGAGAGGGCGGCGAGCGATTCCCCCGCGCGCCAGAAATGAAGGGCGTCCACCAGGATGCCGATATCTTCCCGCCCGCTGGCGGCGATCAGCGCCTGCGCATCGGCGATCGTGCGCAGCTGGGTCCAGGGCATCGGCTCAAGGTTCATGGTCAGGCCAAATGAGCGACCGGCTGCGGCGAGAGTGGCCAGGTTGTCGGCGCTGCGCTGCAGGTTGTCGTCATTCCCGGCGACTAACACCTGTCCGGCGCCAAGCCGCGCGGCGGTCTCCATAAAGCGCTGCAGCCGATCGTCGAGGGTAAACCCCGGGCTGAGGCGGACGATCTCCACGTCCGAGACGCGGATGCCGGTTTCCATCAGCGCGGCCAGGGTCGCGCGGACGGCGGGGGTATCGCCCAGCATGTCGTAGTCCGGGTCGGCGGGTGTGGCGGGCAGCAGCCGCAGTCCCACGTGGGTAAAACCGGTTCTGGCCGCTATCCGCACCTGTTCGGGGGGAGGGACATCGAGCAGGCTCAGCGCGGCGAGCGATAGGGTACGCATGTTCATAAATGGCTCCGGTACAGTTGCAGGTGAAGTTAGCCAGGGGTATTGCCGTCCCTGGTTTTTATTGCTTTGTTTTTATTGTGTTTGCCGCCAGATTTTTGCCCACCAGGTAGCCGAAGGTCATAGCCGGCCCGAGGGTGATCCCTCCGCTGGGGTAATAGCCGCGCATCACGCTCGACATGTCGTTGCCGATGGCGAACAGGCCCGGTATCGGCTGCTGCTGCCCATCCAACACCCGAGCGTGTTCGTCGGTTTGTAACCCGCTAAAGGTGCCCAGCGAGCCGGGCAGAATGCGCACCGCGTAGAACGGCCCTTCGCGCAGCGCTCCGAGCGTCACCTGATGGTCACCCTGCGCGCGGTTATAGGCCGATGCGCCGCGGTGAAAATCGATGTCTTCACCGGTGCTGGCAAAATGGTTAAAGCGTGCAACGGTTTCCGCCAGCGCATCGGTATCGATGGCGCACCGCTTCGCCAGCTCGGCAAGGGTGTTTCCTCGCCGCAGATAGCCGGTACGCAGCCAGGCGGTAGGGGAGAATGGAAAGGGCCTGGCGTGGCCCAGGCCATAGCGGCGCAGCGCGCGCCGATCGGCCAGCAGCCAGGCCTGCGGCGTGTCGCCCGCGGGCGTCGCCGCCAGCAGGGCGGCGATAAAGTCGTGATAGGAGTCGGCCTCGTTAACAAAGCGTTTGCCGTTAGGCAGGACGGCGATCACCCCGGGCTTGGCGCGTTCCACCAGATGGGGAAACATCAGCTGCTGGCCGCTGGCGAGGGTGACGCGGGACACCGGCGCCCAGGCCAGTGGGTGGCGCAGGCGGGTATCGAACTGGCCGCCGGCGGATTCGCCAAGGCGGATCCCCTCGCCCTGATTGTCAGGCGGCGCGGCGGAGAAATGGCCGTAACCCTCCGCGGCATGAGGCACCACCTGCGCCAGGCGCTGCCGATCGTGGGGAAAACCGCCGCAGGCCAGCACCACGGCGCCCGCTTCGACGAGTATCTCCCCGCCGTCGCTGCGCAGCACTGCACCGGACACTCCCTGCGGACCCTGCAGCAGTCTGACCGCCGGGGCGTTGAGCTGAAAGCGCACCCCGGCGTCGAGGGCGGATCGCAGCAGACGGGCGACCAGCGCATTGCCATTGACCAGATGCAGCCCTCGTCCGGCGCGCAGCCGCTGCCAGCCGTGGCGCAGCAGGCGGCGGGCGGCATACAGCGCAGAGCGCGGCGAGCGGGTAGCGTTGAAAAAATGCGCCATGTCCGCGCCGCCGGCGATGCCCATCCCGGCAAGACTGATGGTCTCCAGCGGCGGGCGCAGTCGGTGGAGCCAGTCGCCGAGCAGGCGGCCATCGTAGGGCTGAGCGGTGACCGACCGCCCACCGTTCGCCGCGCCCGGCGACGCGTGAAAGTCCGGCATGGTGCTGCCCGACAGAAACTTCACCGCCGTCCGTTGATGAAAAAAATCCACCATTTCCGGCCCGTAATGCAGGAAGGTCTGCAAGCGAACGTCGGCGGCTTCTCCCCCCATCTCATGCTGCAGATAGGTCAGCGGGGCATCGGCCGCTTCGTCGATGCCCTCCGCTCGCGCCAGCGGGTTGCGGGGGATCCACAACCAGCCGCCGGACCAGGCGCTGGTCCCGCCGAGCACTGACGCTTTCTCCGCCACCATGACGCTGGCGCCGTGCACTGCCGCGGTGACCGCGGCAGAGAGTCCCGCCGCGCCGGATCCGACCACCAGCACATCCACCTTCACAGGCCCGCTCATGATGGACTCCTTATTGCAATGGTGAAAAAGCGGTGGGGCGCATCAGCACCGATTCGAGGCGCTCCACGGCGGCCAGTTCGCGGTTTTTCCGCGAGAAGGTCTGCCAGCGCTCGTCCTGGGCCATCCGTGCGCGGCGTACCAGGCGATCGTCCAGGCTTTCGTAAGCCCAGATGTGCACTACCTGATTGACCACGCCGATCTCGGTAAAAAAGAAGCCGATCAGTTTGCCAAGATGGTCAGTTTGCACCGCCAGGGCATCGCTTTGGTATAGCGCCAGCCAGTCGGCCATTTTCAGCGGATTGATGGTGTAGGTGCGTTTTTCGTAGATCATGATGTTTTCCTGATTAGTGGGTGGCGGGTTGCGCCAGATGGCAGGCGGCGAGGTAGCCAAACGTCAGCCCCGGGCCAAGGGTGATGCCGGGACCCGGGTAGGTGCCGGCCATCAGCGAATCCATGTCGTTTCCCACCGCGTACAGACCCGCAATGGGGTTGCCTTCAGCGTTGACGACCTGGGCATCGGCGGTGGTGACCAGACCTCGAGAAGTCCCCAGATCGCCGGTATAGAGTTTGATGGCATAGAACGGCGCGCTGAGCAGGGGAGCGTTGCAGGCGTCAGGATGACGGCCCGGATCGCCCATCGCCCGGTTATAGCTGTTGCCGCCTTTGGCAAACTCACGGTCCACACCCTGCGCGGCGTCACGATTGTAGCGGGCGACCGTCTCGCTCAGGGCGTGGGCATCCAGCCCAAGCTGCTGCGCCAGCGCGGCCAGGGTATCGGCTCTATGCAGATAGCCAGCGGCGATCAGGGCGTCATTGTTCACCGGCGCCGGGCGCGCCAGCCCGAGGCCATAACGCTTCATCGCCTGCGCGTCGCACAGTAAAAAGCAGGGGGCATTCTCCGCTGCACGCTGCATCGCGCTCGCAAAATGGTGATAGGAGCTGGACTCGTTAACGAAGCGTACCGCCCGCTGATTGACGGCAATCACGCCCGGCTTGGCCCGGTCGGTCACCAGGTGGGGGAAGCGCTCCTCGCTACCGTCGGCCCGGGTCAGCACCGATACCGGCGCCCAGAAAAAGTTGGACGCGCGATCGGCTCCCTCGCGAGCGTTAAGTGCCGCCGCAAGACGCAGCGCAGCGCCATCATTGGCTGGCGGCGACATGGTGAAGTGCTCTCGGGTGTGAGGCCGATAGCGCGCCGCCAGCGCGCCAGCGGCAAAGCCGCCTGCGGCTAGCACCACCCCACGGCGGGCGTGTAGCGTCTCTTTTTGCCCCTGATAGTCAATCTCTACCCCGGTGACCGCGCCTTGCGATTCGCACAGCGCCAGCACATTGACATTCAGCCGCAGGCTCATGCCTTTACGCAGCGCCGTGGTCGCCATGCGGGCAATCAGCGCATTGCCCATCGCCAGGCGGGTGCCGCGAGGATATTTCACCCGGTCGCGGGCGTAGCGCAGCAGCAGCCGGGTGCAATGGGCCAGGGAGCGCAGCGAGCGACGCATATCGAGAAAATGTTGAATGTCGACGCGGTTGACCATCATCCCGCCAAACAGCAGCATCCCCGGCGGAGGCGAGCGCAGGTCGCGAAACGCGTCCCCCAGTTCACGGCCGTCATACTCGACCACCTCCAGCGCCCGACCGACGTCGACGGCGCCGGGCTCATCCGGATAGTAATCGGGTGAGAGCGGGCGCAGGCTATATTTCACCGCCCCCTCGCGCTCCAGAAAGGAGAGGGCCTCTCGCCCGGCGCGGACAAACGCCTCGGCGATATCTTCGCGGTAGTGGGCCTCGCCGATAATGGTTCGTAGATAGGTTTTGATCGCTTCGGCGCTACCGCTTTTGCCCTCGGCGCGCGCCTGGTCGGTATCGTGCAGCCACACGGCGCCGCCGGAGATGGCCGAGGTGCCGCCGAACTGACCGGCTTTCTCCAGCATCAGCACCGACAGCCCTTTGCAGCTGGCGGTGACCGCGGCGGCAAAGCCAGCGGCGCCACTGCCGATGACGATCACATCCCAGCTTTTCATGCCGCCGCTCCCTGCGCCGACGGGATGGCGCCGATAAACTGGCCCATCAGCGTCATCTGCGCCAGCGCCATTTCCGGCCCAGTCTGTACCCGGCAGCCGCGGGCGGCGGCGAAGGTGAGCAACGGCGTCATCACCGGAGCGGTGACAACGTCGGCCACGTGGGTGGCGCTGTCGAGCGTCTCCAGCAGCGCCTGGGGTAGGGGCAGTGCATCAAACCCGGCCATGCCGGCCGGCGAGCCGTTGATCAGCAGATCGACACCGTGCAGGCTGTCCGGCAGCGTGCTCAGTTGCACCGCCGGAAAGGCCTCAGTCAGAAGATCGTGCAGGCGTTGCCGGGTGGCCGGGTTTTGATCGTGCAGCGCCAGTTGGCGGATCCCCGCCTCGCACAATCCCCAGGCGATGGCGCTGCCGACGCCGCCGCAACCGGAGAGCAGCGCCTGCTTATCTGCCGGCTGAAAACCCTGTGCCTCGGCGGCAAGCTGAAATCCGACGCCGTCCAGCATATCGCCCTGTAACCGGCCATCCGCCAGCTTGCGGATCACATTGATGGCGTTGAGTCGGCGAGCGCGCGGCGTAAGTTCGTCGACCAGCGCGGCGGCGCGTTGTTTATGCGGTACCGTCACCAGCACGCCGCTCATGTTCTGCCAGCCGCGCAGGGCGTTGAGGTAGGCGGCCACCGCGTCCGGGACGATATCCACCGGGATCATGACGCTGTCCATGTGCTGTTCGGCAAAGTAGCGGTTGAAGTTATCCGGTGATTTCACCTGGGCGATCGGATGACCAATCACGGCGACAACCTGGGTAGTTCCACTGACCATTTCAAACCTCATTTGTTAAATGAATGTTGTGAAAGTATTTCAGCGGAAGCTGGGAGCGACAACGCAGAATTCGGACATGTTGGTTGTTAATCGCACCATCGCTGCGATAATCGCAGGAAATCGATAATGATGTTGCAAAAATGTGAGCGAATATGCAAAACACCATTCATCCACGCGATCTGATCGTCGGTTTACAAAAAGGGTTGGCGTTGATCCAGCTTTTTTCCAAAAACTGCCCAAAGCTCACTGTTGCCCAGGCGGCGAAAATGAGCGGTCTGACGCAAAGCGCGGCACGACGTTTTTTGTTGACGCTGCTGCATGATCGTTATTTGCAAACCGATGGGCGCTATTACTGGCTTACCCCGAAGACCCTGCGGCTTGGCCAGGCCTATGTTGATTCGGCGCAGTTTCCACGCATGGTGCGACCGATTGTCGAATACATCGCCAGCCGGACCGAAGAGCACGCCTCGGTGGGGGTGGTGGATGAAGATGAGCTGGTCTATATCGCCCGCAGCCGGCATACACCGTTTAACTCCACGTCGGTTCGGTTAGGGGAGCGGGTGCCCATCTTCTGTACCGCCGGGGGGCGATTATGGCTGGCTTCTCTGCCGGAAGCAGAGTGTGAAGCGGTTCTGCAGCGCATTACCCGGGAACAACGCACGCCCTATACGGTGACCGACGTCGCGCCGCTGATGGAGAAAATCGCTCAGGTGCGGCGTCAGGGATACGCCACCATTGAACAGGAGTTTGAGATTGGCATGCTGGTGCTGGCGGTACCGTTAACCGACAGGGAAGGAACCTGGTGGGGAGCGCTAAGTCTGACCAGCCATCAATCGCGGACCTCGCTGGAAGCGTTATGCCGTGATCATCTCGATCTGCTCTACAGCGCGCAGGCGATGCTGGTGGGGTAAACAGGGCAGCCGATGCGCTGCCCTCGGCAAGATGTCGCTTAGGCTGATGCTTTGTTCAGGAAACTGCTCCAGTCGCTGGCGGCGTTATCGACAAAGGTGTTCCAGCTGTTGCCGGCGGTATTGACGAAGCTTCCCCAGTTATCCTTACCGGCGGTCACAAAGGTTTCCCAATTTGACTGACCGGTCAGGAAGGAACCAAACGCCATTGTGCTGTCGCAGACGAACGAGGCGAATGCGTTGCCAGAGGTGAGGACAAATGAGGTGAAACCGATGCCCGAGTTGGCGACGAAGCTGGCGAAGCCGCTGGCCGCGCCGAACAGGTTAAAGCCGCCGGAGATGTAGTCCATTTCGTTCAGTGTTAACTCTTTCATTGCAATTCCTTGTATTGAATATTTCCAAAACGGGCATAAGCCCGAGGCGAAAGGTAGCACCGTAGAGCTGAACGGGGCGAGCGACGTCCGGTTGGTATAAGCTCATTTTTTCCTCATTTATTAGCGGGTAGCTACGAAAACGGTGTGGGGGAGGGGAGGGAAGTATGAATTGAGAAAGGAAAAAGACGTGAAACAGAAAAGAAAAAGCCCCGTAAAAACGGGGCTTTATATCATACTGGAGCGGGTGATTATCTCACATAAGCCAGCAGACTATGTGAATCCGGCACCATAAAGTCAACGGACATCATCACGGACAGCGCAGTGATGGCAACGATGGAAAAGACGAAGAGCTTACGCGCCCAGACTTTATCATCTGCCACTTTGTAGCCGCGCAGCGCCATGCCCAGCCACCAGACGCTGACCGCTGCCGCTACGACCAGGTATTTGTACCCGGCATAGCCGCCCAGCGAGAGCATCAGGGTCGCAACGGCAAAGGCGACGATGTACAGCGTAATATGGTTTTTGGCGACCGATATACCTTTCACTACCGGCAGCACCGGAATATTCGCCGCCTGATAATCCTTGAAGCGGAAAATCGCGATGGCGTAGGAGTGAGGCATCTGCCACAGGCTAAAGATAGCCAGCAGGATAGCCGCACCGCTGTCGAAATCACCGGTCACTGCGCAGTAGCCAATCACCGGCGGCGCTGCGCCGGAGAGTGAGCCAATCAGCGTGCCATAGACGGAGTGGCGTTTCATGTACAGGCTGTAGACGCCGACATAAACCACGAACCCCATCACCCCCAGCCAGCAGGCCAGCGGATTTGCGCCGAACCACAGCAGCATAAAGCCAGCAATACCCAGCAAGGTGGCGTACACCAGCGAAGCTTCTGGCGAGATCAGCCCTTTGACCAGCACCCGGTTTTTCGTCCGTTCCATCTTACGATCGATGTCCCGGTCGATGTAGTTGTTGAATACACAACCCGAGGCGACCACCAGGGATACTCCAAGGAGCGTCCAGACGAACAGCGGATAGTCGATGTGGCCTTTGGAGGCCAGCAGGAAACCGCCGATCACGGAGATCAGGTTGCCAAAAATAATGCCTGGTTTCGTAACTTGCAGGTATTGCTTAAACATACTCGCCGCTCTTAGTGCATCATCATGTTGTAGTTCAGGTTCCACATAATCCAGATGGAGCCGACAACCACGATCGCAATGATGATTACGGTGAAGATAAATGCGGTCAGGTTCCAGCCTTCATCGGACTTGCTGTTCATATGCAGGAAGTACACGAGGTGTACCACGATCTGCACTACAGCGGTCACCAGAATGGTGCCAAGGATAACCGCATGCGAGGCGGAGCCACTCATCACCATGGCGAACGGAATGACCGTCAGGATGATGGACAGGATAAATCCTGTCATGTAGCTCTTCACGCTGCCGTGAGAAGCGCCGCTATGATCGGTAGAATGACTCATTACATCGCCCCCATCAGATAGACAACCGAGAACACGCAGATCCACACCACGTCCAGGAAGTGCCAGAACAGGCTCAGGCACAGGATACGGGTGCGGTTAGTGCTGGTCAGGCCACGACGTGAAACCTGGAACATCAGCACCGCCATCCAGATAAGACCGGAGGTCACGTGCAGACCGTGGGTGCCGACCAGCGCGAAGAACGCGGACAGGAAGCCACTACGATCCGGACCAAAGCCTTCCATGATCAGGTGATGGAATTCATAGATTTCCATCCCGATAAATCCGGCGCCAAACAACCAGGTCAACGCCAGCCAGGAAACCACCTGGCTCTTGTTGTTTTTGTACATGGCGATAGCCGCCATGCCGTAGGTGATGGAGCTGAACAGCAGCAGTGCGGTTTCAACCAGAACGAACGGCAGTTCGAAAATATCTTTGCCAGTTGGTCCGCCGGCTGTGCCGTTCACCAGAACGGCATAGGTAGCAAACAGCGTAGCGAAGATAATGCAGTCGCTCATCAGGTAGATCCAGAAACCGAATACCTTCATCGGTCCTGTATCATGGTGCCCGTGTTCATGCGCGTGGGCAGTATGCGCAAGAGTATCAGTTGCCATTTTTCAGCCCTGCTTTGTTAATCTCATCGAAATGCTGTTTTTCCAGTTTTTCGACTTCTGCAACCGGTACGTAGTAATCCACGTCCTCGTCAAAGCTCTTAATAATCCAGGTCGCTACGATGCCGATGAAGCTGGCGATCGCCATCCACCAGATATGCCAGATCATGGCGAAACCAAATACCGTAGCGAAGGCGGCAATGACGATGCCGGCGCCGCTGTTCTTCGGCATATGAATTTCTTCATAGTGAGCAGGCTGTTTGTACGCTTCACCTTTCTCTTTCATTTCCCAGAAGGCGTCACGCTCGTGAACCTGAGGAACGATAGCGAAGTTGTAGAACGGCGGTGGAGAAGAGGTTGCCCACTCCAGCGTACGGCCACCCCATGGGTCACCGGTCAGGTCACGGTTCTGATCGCGGTCGCGAATAGAGACGTAGAACTGAATCAGCTGGCACAGGATACCGCAGGCGATCAGCGCCGCACCGCAAGCTGCAACAACCAGCATCGGGTGGAACTGCGGATCGATCTGCTGGCTCAGACGACGGGTCATCCCCATGAAGCCCAGCACGTACAGCGGCATAAACGCCACGAAGAAGCCGATGATCCAGAACCAGAAAGCGCGTTTGCCCCAGGTTTCGTTCAGGGTGAAGCCAAAGGCTTTCGGCCACCAGTAGGTCAGACCGGCGAAGCAACCGAACACCACACCGCCGATGATAACGTTATGGAAGTGCGCGATCAGGAACAGGCTGTTGTGCAGAACGAAGTCCGCGCCCGGTACCGCCAGCAGCACACCGGTCATCCCACCGACGGAGAAGGTGACGATAAAGCCGATAGTCCACATCATCGCCGAGTTGAAGACGATGCGGCCCTGATACATGGTGAACAGCCAGTTGAAGATCTTAACCCCGGTCGGGATCGCGATAATCATGGTGGTAATACCGAAGAAGGCGTTTACGTTCGCGCCAGCACCCATGGTGAAGAAGTGGTGCAGCCAAACGATGAACGACAGAACGGTAATACAGACGGTTGCCCACACCAGAGAGGTGTAACCGAACAGACGCTTACGCGAGAAGGTCGCGGCGATTTCGGAGAAGACCCCGAACACCGGCAGAACCAGGATGTACACTTCCGGGTGACCCCAGGCCCAAATCAGGTTGATGTACATCATCATGTTGCCACCCATATCGTTGGTAAAGAAATGGGTGCCCAGGTAACGATCCAGGGTCAGCAGCGCGATGGTGACGGTCAGAATTGGGAAAGAGGCGATAATCAGGATGTTAGCGCACAGAGATGCCCAGGAGAATACCGGCATCTTGAACATGGTCATGCCCGGGGCGCGCATCTTGATAATGGTCACGAAGAAGTTAATACCGGTCAGGGTAGTACCGATACCGGAGAGCTGCAGCGCCCAAATCCAGTAGTCGACCCCTACGCCAGGACTGTATTCAATTCCCGACAGCGGCGGATAAGCCAGCCAACCGGTCTGCGCGAACTCACCGACGCCCAGAGACAGGTTAACCAGAATCACGCCCACAACGGTGAACCAGAAGCTCAGGTTGTTGAGGAACGGGAAGGCTACGTCGCGTGCGCCGAGCTGAAGAGGAACCACCAGGTTCATCAGACCGATAACGAACGGCATCGCCACGAAGAAGATCATGATAACGCCGTGGGCGGTAAAGATCTGATCGTAGTGATGAGGCGGCAGGAAGCCTGCTTCCCCGGCCGAGGCCAGCACCTGCTGGCTACGCATCATGATGGCGTCAGCAAAGCCACGCAGCAGCATGACGATTGCCACGATAACGTACATGATACCGAGACGTTTGTGGTCGACAGAAGTCAGCCACTCGTTCCATAGGTAGGACCACTTACCGAAGTAAGTGATGGCTGCCAGAAGCGCCAGTCCCCCAATGATAATCGCAGCCACCGTTACCACGATAATAGGTTCGTGGTAGGGCACTGCATCCAGTGTAAGTTTTCCGAACATCGTTTTCTTCCTCGGCCCCTTAGTGAGCGGTTTCCGCGTGGCTCATGTCCATGCCTTCCATCCCGTCGTGAGCGGCATGCTCGCCTTCAGGTTTGGACATGTTCATGCTCTCGTGAGACATGAATTTGTTCACAACATCTTTGAACAGATCCGGTTTCACGTTAGAGAAGTATTCCACTTTGTTGTATTCGCTAGGCACAGCCACTTTCTCGAACGCGGCCATAGAGTCCATGGCGTTCGGAGACTGTTTCGCTTTTTCAACCCACTGATCGAAAGTTGCACGATCCGGGGTAGCAATCGCTTTGAACTTCATACCAGAGAAGCCCGGGCCACTGTAGCTAGCGGAGATACCGTCATAAGTACCAGCTTCGTCAGCAATGAGGTGCAGCTGAGTCTGCATCCCGGCCATTGCGTAGATCTGGCTGCCTAAGCGCGGAATAAAGAACGAGTTCATCACCGAGTTAGAGGTCACTTTGAAGTGTACCGGTACGTTCGCCGGGAAGGCGATTTCGTTAACGGTAGCAATACCCTGTTCCGGATAGATAAAGAACCATTTCCAGTCCATCGATACGACTTCGATGGTGATTGGTTTCTCGTCATGGACAAGCGGTTTGCTTGGCTCCAGTGCGTGAGTGGTTTTCCAGGTCAGAACGGCCAGGAACAGGATGATCAGAATAGGTACCGTCCAGACCACAGCTTCCACTTTATTGGAGTGTGACCAGTTCGGGCTATACTTCGCATCTTTATTGCTCGCGCGATACTTCCAGGCAAATCCTACTGCCATCAAGACGGCGGGAATAACGACAATCATCATCAGGCCGAAGGCCGTCAGAATCAAAGAGCGTTGCTCCAGTCCAATCTGTCCTTTTGGGTCAAGGAGTGCAGAATCACAACCACTGAGTAATACAGTACCTGCGATTAATGACATCCATCCCAAACTTTTATTGTATTTCCTGAGTCTCATTGAACGACCTCAATTCCACGGGATCTGGTGGCGTTTAAAGTGTATGGGCATTTTACGGTAAGGTTGCATTACTGTAAACATGATTGGATCTCTGTCAGTTCTGTGTTAGCGGCTTCTGCTTGGTTTGTCACATATGTTACGTAGTGTTACGTAATCGCTTGCAAAGCCTGATTTTCGTGGGATCGATAACGAAAGGGATAAGAAAAGGTGTACTTAGCGGCGAATGGGCATAACCACCCAAAAATTAGAACAATTGTTTAACATTTAATTATCAAATAAAAGACATTGTGGAAACGTGAAATAAAAACGGCGTAGCTGAATCGGTTAAATTATTTAAAGAATCGAATGAAAACTGTCAATAATTTCCAGAAAACAAAAACGCACAAAACAACAAATAGCGCGGCGGGCAATATAAAAGCGTTAATAAGCCGTTATAATTACGTTTCGTAATTACAACGGCTAATAATGATGCAGCGTCCTTAAATCAGGTGGGTTTTACGCAGCGCCAGGTAGTCGAGCAGGCCGCCGAACAAAATACCGCCAACGGCAGTCAGCGCGGCAACCTCCAGCAGGCCGGACAGGAAGCTGAACGACGTATAATCCAGCGCGTTGAGGATCAGCAGACCCAGCCATACCGCCAGCAGCAGGCAGCCCAGCGTCAGGATCCCCAGCGCCAGCGCATAGGCCTGCGGATATTCGCTACGCGGTATAAAGCTTGCCGTGCGTTGGGTATGCTCGAGCGTTTGTCGGCACAGCAGCAGCAGCGCGATCCCCGGCACCGCCGCGACCACGGAGAAGAGATAGAAGGTGGACCAGCCGTGGGCCTCGACAAACCAGCCGGCAATCGGCCCGACGTACACGCGGCCAACCGCGGACAGCGCCGAGAGCAGCGCGAACTGGGTGGCGGAGAACGACTTGTTGCACAGCGTCATCAGCAGCGCCACAAACGCCGCCGTCCCCATTCCCCCGCACAGGTTTTCAAAGAATACCGCGGTCGCCATGGAATAGAGGTGCTTATCGGTAATCGACAACAGCCAGTAGCCGGCGTTGGAAACCCCCTGCAGCAGGCCGAAGATCAGCAGCGCCCGGAACAGCGTCAATCGCTGCATCAGGACGCCGCCGTACAGGGCGCCAAGAATGGTGGCGAACAGGCCTAAGGTTTTGTTCACCATTCCCACTTCGCCGGCGTCAAAACCGACGCCGCGGATGAGAAAGGTGGTGGTCAGGCTCATGGCAAAGGCATCGCCAAGCTTATAAAGAACGATGAGCAGCAGAATCAGCCAGGCGTTGTTACGGCCGAAAAAATCGCGCAGCGGTTCAGCTACCGCCTGCTCCAGCGACCGGGGAACCGGGATAACGTCGCTTGGCTCGGGCGCCAGCAGCGTGGCGATGATGCAGGGCACCAGCAGCGCCGCCATCAGCCAGTACATGCCCTGCCAGCCGAGATAGCGGTCGGCGATCCACAGGGCCAGACCACCGGAGACCAGCATCCCGAGGCGATAGCCCAGCACGCTGATCGCGGCGCCAGCGCCGCGCTCTTCCGCTGGCAGAACGTCGGTTTTCCAGGCGTCAAAAACAATATCCTGCGACGCCGAACAGAAGGCGATCACTACCGCCAGCGCCGCCATCCAGCGCAGCTGGGAGGCAGGTTCGAGAAAACCCATCGCCGCGATGGCCAGCAGAAGCAGGACCTGGGTGGTCACCAACCAGCCGCGACGGCGCCCGAGAAACGGCGGCGTGTAGCGGTCCATCAGCGGGGACCAGAGGAATTTAAAGACATAGGCCTGGCCGACAAGCGAGAAAAAACCGATCGTTTTCAGATCGATGTTTTCCACCGTCATCCAGGCCTGCAGGGTACCGGAGGTGAGGGCCAGCGGCAGACCGGAGGCGAAGCCGAGGATCAGCAAAATCGCTGATTTAGGCTGCTGAAAAATGCGTAAGTAGTGACTGGACATAGCATAAAGCACGAACCCGGCGGAAGCCGGGTTCGTGGTGGCATTAACGCGCGTTTTGCTTGATGAAATCGTGGATGCTGGTGTCCTGCGCCATATCGGCGATGGTATCAGTCAGGACGCTGTTGACGGCATCAGCGATGTTTTTGTTCGAGGCCTGGAAGGCACCTTCTACCGAGTAGCTGGCGCGGTAGTTTTTGGTCATCTTCGTGCCGTTTGCCGCGGTGGCGATGATGGCGATATCGGCTTTGGTGGCGATGTTGTAGCGCACGTTGCCCTGGGAGACGTCAGCGTAGAGTTTGTTGACGATGATCTGCAGATCGACTGCGCCGTTCGGGCCAATCATGTAGCCGCGCGCGGTCATTTGTTTCTCCAGCACTTCCTGCAGCAGGAAGCGCAGATCGCGGGAGGCGGTAAGGGTGACCTGTTGGTTGTCGCGCGTCACTTTCGCCAGCGCCTGGTCCGGACGCTGGTCGGCGCCGTTGATGCTGACGGTCACGCCCATCAGGCTAGGATCCTGCTGCGGCAGCGTGATTTTCGGCGATACTTCAATGGTGGTCGGCGGCGTGGCGCATCCTGCCAGCATAAACATGGCGACCAACGGGAAAAGGATCTTCTTAAGCATGTTCAGGTCTCAACGCATGGTGTTGTTATAAGGAAAATTACCGCCATCATAGCATTGCCAACGGCAAGGGGAAGTGGCAACGCGTGTAAATCCATCGCCCTGGCGGTTTTCTGAGCGTCCCGCCACGGTTAATCGCTCTTTCCCCGGCGGATCTGGCGACCAGAGCCAGTAAACGTGATACTTTTGAATGAAAATATCAGAACAATGCTAATTTTTTGTTGTTTTCTCCTAATGGAAGCGGTAAAAGCGGCTAACATTTAAATGGAGTGGCGGCATCTCAGCGTTGTCGGAGGAGAAAATTCATGATGATACGTGAACAGATCGAAGCAAAACTTAGAGCAGCGTTCGACCCGATGTATCTCGAAGTCGTGGATGAAAGTTATCGTCACAACGTCCCTGCGGGCTCTGAAAGTCATTTTAAAGTGGTGTTAGTGAGCGATCGCTTCACTGGCGAGCGTTTCCTAAATCGCCACCGTATGATCTACGGCACGCTAACCGAGGAGCTGTCGAATACGGTGCACGCCCTGGCGCTGCACACCTACACGATTAAAGAATGGGAAGCGCTACAGGATACGGTTTTCGCCTCGCCGCCGTGCCGCGGCGCGGGGAGCATCGCCTAGAAATCCCATTTGCAACCGCTGGCGCTTTTCCAGTATGTTGCTTGCAGATTTAGCAAAAACGGCCTACGGGCCGTTTTGTTTTGCCTGGAAAATGCGCAAACTCAGCGCTTTTGCGGACAAAATTGAGCGGGAAATGTGAAAAATGCCGCAGCACCAGGCGACAACCGTTCTCGACTCACAAAAGTGATGCCGCTATAATGCCGCGTCTTATATATGAATGTCTTCGGGATGATTCTGACGACAGGGAATGTGTTTCTGATTTGAAGAGGGCATCCCGGTTCTGCGAAGCCACCTACACGCGCTTCCAGAGTTGACCGAGCACTGTGATTTTTTTGAGGTAACAAGATGCAAGTTTCAGTTGAAACCACTCAGGGCCTTGGGCGCCGTGTAACGATTACTATCGCCGCTGACAGCATCGAGAATGCTGTCAAAAGCGAGCTGGTCAACGTAGCGAAAAAAGTTCGCATTGACGGCTTCCGTAAAGGCAAAGTGCCGATGAATGTTGTTGCTCAGCGCTATGGCGCTTCCGTTCGTCAGGACGTGCTGGGCGACCTGATGAGCCGTCATTTCGTTGACGCGATCATCAAAGAAAAAATCAATCCGGCCGGCGCGCCGAACTACGTTCCGGGCGAATACAAACTGGGTGAAGACTTCACCTACGCGGTAGAGTTCGAAGTGTATCCGGAAGTTGAACTGCAGGGTCTGGAAGCGATCGAAGTAGAAAAACCGGTTGTTGAAGTGACCGACGCTGACGTTGACACCATGCTGGAAACCCTGCGCAAGCAGCAGGCAACCTGGAAAGAAAAAGAAGGCGCGGTTGACGCTGAAGATCGCGTAACCATCGACTTCACCGGTTCCGTAGATGGTGAAGAGTTCGAAGGCGGCAAAGCTTCTGACTTCGTACTGGCGATGGGCCAGGGTCGCATGATCCCGGGCTTCGAAGACGGTATCAAAGGCCACAAAGCGGGTGACGAGTTCACCATCGACGTGACCTTCCCGGAAGAATACCACGCAGAAAACCTGAAAGGTAAAGCGGCTAAGTTCGTTATCAACCTGAAGAAAGTTGAAGAACGTGAACTGCCGGAGCTGACCGAAGAATTCATCAAACGTTTCGGCGTGGAAGATGGTTCCGTCGCTGGCCTGCGCGCTGAAGTGCGTAAAAACATGGAACGCGAGCTGAAAGGCGCTGTGCGTAACCGCGTGAAGTCTCAGGCTATCGAAGGTCTGGTTAAAGCTAACGACATCGACGTTCCGACAGCTCTGATCGACAGCGAAATCGACGTGCTGCGTCGCCAGGCTGCTCAGCGTTTCGGTGGCAACGAGAAACAGGCTCTGGAACTGCCGCGCGAACTGTTCGAAGAGCAGGCTAAACGCCGCGTAGTGGTTGGCCTGCTGCTGGGCGAAGTGATTCGCACCAACGAGCTGAAAGCTGACGAAGAGCGCGTGAAAGGCCTGATCGAAGAGATGGCTTCTGCTTACGAAGATCCGTCAGAAGTGGTTGAGTTCTACAGCAAGAACAAAGAGCTGATGGACAACATGCGCAACGTGGCGCTGGAAGAGCAGGCTGTTGAAGCCGTGCTGGCGAAAGCCAAAGTGTCTGAAAAAGCCACTTCCTTCAACGAACTGATGAACCAGCAGGCGTAATTTCGCCGCGATTGTTCAAGGTTCGGGCAAAAACCCGTTGCCGAAAGGCGGCGGGTTTTTTTTTAGCTAATGATAGCCTCAGGCACGGTGCTAAAACGCATTTACCATGATAGCGTTACAGCAAAAGCTTGTTATGCTTGAAATATGGCAACGCCATCCCCATTACCGAGGGAGGCAACTGCATCCGCAATCGCACGCGTGTTGAAGAGGCGGTGACGCGTTCAGCGGATAGAAACTGTGGCTGATAATCCGTCCGTAAGGTTACAATCAGTGCAGCAGGTATTTTAAAATTACTCCAGGAGACGGAAATGTCATACAGTGGCGAACGAGACAACTTTGCACCCCATATGGCCCTGGTGCCGATGGTCATTGAACAGACCTCACGCGGTGAACGTTCTTTTGATATCTACTCCCGTCTGCTTAAGGAACGCGTCATTTTTCTGACCGGCCAGGTCGAAGACCACATGGCAAACCTGATCGTGGCGCAGATGCTGTTTCTGGAAGCGGAAAACCCGGAAAAAGACATTTACCTGTACATTAACTCTCCGGGCGGGGTGATCACCGCCGGGATGTCGATTTATGACACCATGCAGTTCATCAAGCCGGACGTCAGCACCATCTGTATGGGCCAGGCCGCGTCCATGGGCGCGTTCCTGCTGACCGCCGGGGCGAAGGGCAAGCGTTTCTGCCTGCCGAACTCCCGCGTGATGATCCACCAGCCGCTGGGCGGCTATCAGGGGCAGGCGACGGATATTGAGATCCACGCCCGTGAAATCCTGAAGGTGAAAGGACGCATGAATGAGCTGATGGCGCATCATACCGGCCAGTCTCTTGAGCAGATTGAGCGTGACACCGAGCGTGACCGCTTCCTGTCTGCTGCGGAAGCCGTGGAGTACGGACTGGTCGACTCTATTTTGACCCATCGTAATTGATGCCCTGGGCGTAAGGGTGCCGCTTTACGCTTCATCCTTCTCGCCACGTTTGCTGAGCGGTTGGCATTTTTCCGGACGCTTGCCGGGCAGGCAGGCGGCCGGTCGCTTCGCTACCGCCGCGATGTAGCGCGAAGGATTTTGTGTATATACTAATGAAGGGCGGCACAACGCTATATGGCGGCTTGCGCCTGAGAATGGCATTTGCGTCGTCGTGTGCGGCACAAAGAACTTAAAAAGAGGTTTGGACTCATGACAGATAAACGCAAAGATGGATCGGGCAAATTGTTGTATTGCTCTTTTTGCGGCAAAAGCCAGCATGAAGTGCGTAAGCTGATCGCCGGGCCATCCGTGTATATCTGCGACGAATGCGTTGATTTATGTAACGACATCATTCGCGAAGAGATTAAAGAAGTTGCGCCGCACCGCGAGCGCAGCGCGCTGCCGACGCCGCACGAGATTCGCCACCACCTTGATGACTACGTCATCGGTCAGGAACAGGCGAAAAAAGTGTTGGCGGTCGCGGTATACAACCACTACAAACGTCTGCGCAATGGCGATACCAGCAATGGCGTAGAGCTGGGTAAAAGTAACATCCTGCTGATCGGGCCGACCGGCTCCGGTAAAACGCTGCTGGCGGAAACGCTGGCGCGCCTGCTGGATGTGCCGTTTACCATGGCGGACGCCACCACCCTGACCGAAGCCGGTTATGTGGGTGAGGACGTCGAAAATATCATTCAGAAACTGCTGCAGAAGTGCGATTACGACGTGCAGAAAGCGCAGCGCGGCATCGTCTATATCGACGAAATCGACAAAATTTCGCGTAAGTCCGATAACCCGTCGATTACTCGCGATGTCTCCGGCGAAGGCGTGCAGCAGGCGTTGCTGAAGCTCATCGAAGGCACCGTCGCCGCCGTTCCACCGCAGGGCGGGCGTAAACACCCGCAGCAGGAGTTCCTGCAGGTTGATACCTCCAAGATCCTGTTTATCTGCGGCGGCGCGTTTGCCGGTCTGGACAAAGTGATTTCCCACCGTGTGGAAACCGGCTCCGGCATTGGTTTTGGCGCGACGGTTAAAGCGAAATCCGACAAAGCGAGCGAAGGCGAGCTGCTGGCCCAGGTCGAGCCGGAAGATCTGATCAAGTTTGGTTTGATTCCGGAATTCATCGGCCGTCTGCCGGTCGTGGCGACCCTGAACGAGCTGAGCGAAGAAGCGCTGATCCAGATCCTGAAAGAGCCGAAAAACGCCCTGACCAAGCAGTATCAGGCGCTGTTTAGCCTTGAAGGCGCAGAGCTTGAATTCCGCGACGAAGCGCTGGATGCCATCGCCAAGAAAGCGATGGCGCGTAAAACCGGCGCCCGTGGCCTGCGTTCCATTGTGGAAGCGGCGCTGCTGGACACCATGTATGATCTGCCTTCGATGGAAGATGTCGAAAAAGTGGTCATTGATGAGTCGGTTATCGCCGGTCAGAGCAAACCGCTGCTGATCTACGGCAAACCGGAAGCGCAGCAGGCATCTGGCGAATAATTAGCCATTTCACTCAAGCAGTTAACAAAAAGGGGGGATTTTATCTCCCCTTTTATTTTTCCTGCATTCCCGCCGTTGAATGTGTGGAATACATCCCCATATACTGGATTACATATTAACGACGATGCAGTGAAGTGTGGCGTCGTCGGCTACCTGGCGGACTTTAAACTAAGAGAGAGCTCTATGAATCCTGAGCGTTCTGAACGCATTGAAATCCCCGTATTGCCGTTGCGCGATGTGGTGGTTTATCCGCACATGGTCATACCCCTGTTCGTAGGGCGGGAAAAATCTATCCGTTGCCTCGAAGCGGCCATGGACCATGATAAAAAAATCATGCTGGTTGCGCAGAAAGAAGCGTCGACGGATGAGCCGGGTGTAAACGATCTTTTCACCGTTGGAACCGTGGCGTCTATTTTGCAGATGCTGAAGCTGCCAGACGGCACCGTGAAGGTGCTGGTCGAAGGGCTACAGCGTGCACGCATTTCTGCGCTGTCTGATAATGGCGAGCATTTCTCGGCGAAAGCGGAGTATCTCGACTCGCCGGCGATTGACGAACGTGAGCAGGAAGTGCTGGTTCGTACCGCTATCAGCCAGTTTGAAGGCTATATCAAGCTGAATAAGAAGATTCCACCGGAAGTGCTGACGTCGCTGAACAGCATCGACGATCCGGCGCGCCTGGCGGATACCATCGCGGCGCATATGCCGCTGAAGCTGGCGGACAAGCAGTCCGTGCTTGAGATGTCCGACGTCAACGAACGTCTGGAATATCTGATGGCGATGATGGAATCGGAAATCGATCTGCTGCAGGTTGAGAAGCGCATTCGCAACCGCGTCAAAAAGCAGATGGAGAAATCCCAGCGCGAGTACTATCTGAATGAGCAAATGAAAGCGATTCAGAAAGAACTCGGCGAGATGGACGACGCCCCGGACGAAAACGAAGCGCTGAAGCGCAAGATCGACGCGGCGAAAATGCCGAAAGAGGCGAAAGAGAAAACCGAAGCGGAACTGCAGAAGCTGAAGATGATGTCGCCGATGTCTGCGGAAGCGACCGTCGTGCGTGGCTACATCGACTGGATGGTGCAGGTGCCGTGGAATGCGCGCAGTAAGGTCAAGAAAGACCTGCGTCAGGCCCAGGAGATCCTCGATACCGATCACTATGGTCTGGAGCGCGTGAAGGACCGCATCCTTGAGTATCTCGCGGTGCAGAGCCGGGTGAACAAAATCAAGGGGCCGATCCTCTGCCTGGTGGGACCGCCGGGGGTAGGTAAAACCTCGCTGGGGCAATCTATCGCCAAAGCGACCGGCCGGAAATACGTCCGCATGGCGCTGGGCGGCGTGCGCGATGAAGCGGAAATTCGCGGTCATCGTCGAACCTATATTGGCTCGATGCCGGGCAAACTGATCCAGAAAATGGCGAAAGTGGGGGTAAAAAACCCGCTGTTCCTGCTGGATGAGATTGACAAAATGTCTTCCGACATGCGCGGCGACCCGGCTTCTGCGTTGCTTGAGGTGCTGGATCCGGAACAGAACGTGGCCTTTAACGACCACTATCTGGAAGTGGATTACGATCTCAGCGACGTGATGTTCGTGGCGACTTCCAACTCCATGAACATTCCGGCGCCGCTGCTGGACCGTATGGAAGTGATTCGCCTCTCGGGTTACACCGAAGATGAAAAACTGAACATCGCCAAGCGTCACCTGCTGCCGAAGCAGATCGAACGCAACGCGCTGAAAAAAGGCGAACTGACCGTCGACGACAGCGCCATTATCGGCATTATTCGTTACTACACCCGTGAAGCGGGCGTTCGTAGCCTGGAGCGTGAAATCTCCAAGCTGTGCCGTAAGGCCGTTAAGCAGCTGTTGCTGGATAAATCGCTGAAACACATCGAAATTAATGGTGAGAATCTGCATGATTATCTCGGTGTGCAGCGCTTCGACTATGGCCGCGCCGATAGCGAGAACCGCGTCGGTCAGGTGACCGGTCTGGCGTGGACGGAAGTGGGCGGCGACCTGCTGACCATCGAAACCGCCTGCGTACCGGGCAAAGGCAAACTGACCTACACCGGATCGCTGGGCGAGGTGATGCAGGAGTCGATTCAGGCTGCGCTGACCGTGGTACGTTCGCGGGCGGACAAGCTGGGGATTAACGCCGACTTTTACGAGAAGCGTGATATTCACGTCCACGTACCGGAAGGGGCGACGCCGAAGGACGGTCCGAGCGCGGGGATTGCCATGTGTACGGCGCTGGTCTCCTGCCTGACCGGCAACCCGGTACGCGCCGATGTGGCGATGACCGGGGAGATTACGCTGCGTGGACAGGTGCTGCCGATCGGCGGTCTGAAGGAAAAACTGCTGGCGGCGCATCGCGGCGGTATTAAGACTGTTCTGATTCCTGATGAGAACAAACGCGACCTTGAAGAAATTCCGGATAACGTTATCGCTGATTTGGATATCCATCCGGTGAAACGAATCGAGGAAGTTCTGACACTTGCGCTGCAAAACGAACCGTTTGGCATGCAGGTTGTGACCGCGAAATAGTGATTCTGCGCAAATTGCGCTAATAAAAATAGGGCTGGTAAGTCATTTCGGACTTGCCAGCCTTTTTTTGTGTAGCTAACTTAGATCGCTGGCAGGGGGGTCATCGACAACTGCTGTTGTAAGGGCATGACAGTCCTGATATAACTGCTGCGCGGTCGCACTATGAAGGACTCTGGTGCGATATAAATTATAAAGAGAGGAAGAGAACAGTGAATAAATCTCAACTGATTGACAAAATTGCTGCGGGTGCGGACATTTCTAAAGCTGCAGCTGGACGTGCGTTAGATGCTTTAATCGCTTCTGTTACTGAATCTCTGCAGGCTGGGGATGACGTTGCGCTGGTAGGTTTCGGTACCTTTGCTGTTAAAGAACGTGCCGCCCGTACTGGTCGCAACCCACAAACAGGTAAAGAAATTACTATCGCTGCCGCAAAAGTGCCGGGCTTCCGTGCTGGTAAAGCGCTGAAAGACGCGGTGAACTGATCGGCTTTCCCGTCAGGGAATGTGACGAAGTACAAGGGCGCATCGTGAGATGTGCCTTTTTTATTGCCTTTTCAGACCACTTTATGTGTGTTTATCGCCACTTGTGGGCTGACAATCACCCTGTTTTCTTGTCAAAATACGTCCTCACGCGCGGCGGCCATCACGTGCTATGCTGCGCGAGCTAAAGTCATCTACAGCGGAGCGTTGTTACACCATGATGGACAACCTACGCACGGCCGCCAACAGCGTCGTGCTCAAGATTATTTTCGGTATCATTATCGTCTCGTTCATTTTGACCGGGGTGAGTGGTTACCTGATTGGCGGTGGCAAAAACTATGCCGCAAAAGTGAATGGCCAGGAGATTGGCCGTGGGCAGTTTGAAAACGCCGTCGCCAGCGAACGTAACCGTATGCAGCAGCAGCTTGGCGACCAGTTCTCCGAGCTGGCGGCGAACGAAAACTACATGAAAACCATGCGCCAGCAGGTGCTGAACCGCCTGATTGACGAGTCGCTTCTGGATCAGTATGCCCGCGAGCTGGGCCTCAGCATCAGCGATGAGCAGGTGAAGCAGGCGATCTTCCAGACCCAGGCGTTCCAGACGAACGGTAAGTTCGACAACCAGCGTTTCAGCGGTATTGTCGCCCAGATGGGGATGACCACCGATCAGTACGCCCAGGCGCTGCGTAACCAGCTGACCACGCAGCAGCTGATTAACGCCATTGCGGGTACCGACTTCATGCTGCCCGGCGAGTCCGATCAGCTGGCGGCGCTGGTGTCTCAGCAGCGTGTCGTTCGCGAAGCGACCATCAACGTCAACGCCCTGGCGGCAAAACAGACCGCCAGCGATGAGGAAATCAACGCTTTCTGGCAGCAGAATCAGGCCCGTTTTATGGCGCCGGAGCAGTTCCGCGTGAGCTACATCAAGATGGATGCCGCCAGCATGCAGGAAAACGCCTCTGACGAAGAAATTCAGTCATGGTATGACCAGCACAAAGATCAGTTCACTCAGCCGCAGCGTAATCGCTACAGCGTGATTCAGACTAAAACTGAAGCTGATGCGAAAGCGGTACTGGCCGAGCTGCAAAAAGGCGCCGATTTCGCCACGCTGGCAAAAGAAAAATCGACCGATATTATCTCTGCCCGCAACGGCGGCGATATGGGGTGGATGGAAGATGCTTCTACCGTGCCTGAGCTGAAAGACGCCGGCCTGAAAGAGAAAGGCCAGCTCTCCGGGGTGATCAAATCCTCGGTTGGCTTCCTGGTGGCCCGTCTGGACGACGTCCAGCCGGCGCAGGTCAAGCCGCTGGCTGACGTGCGCAATGACATTGCGGCGAAAGTGAAGCAGGAGAAAGCGCTGGATGCTTACTATGCGCTGCAGCAGAAGGTGAGCGATGCGGCCAGCAACGATAATGAATCGCTGGCGGGCGCGGCGCAGGTCGCCGGACTGCAGGTGGTGGAAACCGGCTGGTTTGGCCGCGATAACCTGCCGGAAGAGCTGAACTTTAAACCGGTCGCTGACGCTATCTTCAACGGCGGTCTGGTCGGCGTGAACGGCGCGCCGGGCAGCAACTCCGACATCATTACCGTTGACGGCGATCGCGCCTTTGTTCTGCGTATCAGCGAGCACAAAGCCGAGGCGGTGAAACCGCTGGCCGAAGTGAAGGCGCAGGTTAGCGATATCGTTAAGCACAATAAAGCGGAACAGCAGGCGAAGCGGGATGCCGATAAGCTGCTGGCGGCGCTGAAAGACGGCAAAGGCGATGAGGCGATGAAGGCGGCTGGCCTGAGCTTTGGCGCACCGCAGACGCTTTCCCGTACCGGCCAGGATCCGCTGAGCCAGCTGGCATTTACTCTGCCGCTGCCGCAGCAGGGCAAACCGGTCTATGGCGTTGGCAGCAACATGCAAGGCGATGTGGTGCTGGTGGCGCTCGATGAAGTGAAAGCAGGCAGCATGCCGGAAGAGCAGAAGAAGGCTATGGTTCAGGGGATTACCCAGAACAATGCCCAAATCGCTTTCGAAGCGCTGATGAGCAACCTGCGCAAGGCGGCGAAAATTAAGCTGGGCGACAGCATCGACCAGCAGCAGTAATTTCGCGTCGTTTCGCAAAAATACGCAACACCATGTAATCCTCAAGGGCCGCTTTCGCGGCCCTTTCCATTTCTGTGATTTGCCTTTTGTCGGCCATCCGTACTGACGCTATCGTAACCTTGCTGTCTATACACAAGGAGATATCAGCATGAAATATGGAATAAAAGCACTGATGGCCGCGGGCGTTCTGGTTTTCGCGGTAGGCGCACAGGGCGCGCTGGCTGCCCCCGCCAGCGGCAAAGCGGCGGTAACCAAAGAGCATGTCCAGGCGTCCTCTTCGGCGAAGGCGAAAGCGGAGCCCGGCGAGGCCGACAACGGGGCGACCAAAGTCAGCATTAACCACGCCAGCGCCGAACAGCTGGCGCAGGCTCTGAATGGCGTGGGGTTGAAAAAAGCCCAGGCGATTGTCAGCTACCGTGAGGAGTACGGACCGTTCAAAACCCTTGATGATCTGAAGCAGGTCCCAGGGATGGGCAGCGCGCTGGTGGAGCGGAATTTATCCCATCTGACGCTGTAAATTTTTTGCCAGCGCTTGCACAGCGGTGATTTTTTGCCAGGATAAAGAGGTTGCATCAAGTGGTGTGACCTCTTACCTCATAAACAACAATAACAGAAAGGCATTGATGCTATGCAGACACAAATTAAAGTTCGCGGCTATCATCTGGACGTCTACCAGCATGTGAATAACGCACGCTACCTGGAGTTCCTTGAGGAGGCCCGCTGGGATGGTCTGGAAAAGAGTCCGGCATTTCAGTGGATGACCGAGAAAAACATCGCCTTCGTGGTGGTGAATATTAATATTAACTACCGCCGTCCGGCGGTCCTGGGCGATGTGCTGACGGTGAGCAGCAAACTGGAGCAACTCAACGGCAAAAGCGGCACGCTCAGCCAGGTGGTCACTCTCAACCCCAACGGCGAGGTGGTGGCCGATGCGCTGATTACCTTCGTCTGTATCGATTTGAAAACCCAGAAGGCGCTGCCGCTGCAAGGGGAACTGCGTGAGAAACTCGACCAGATGAACTTGCGCTGACAACCGTCGCGTGCCTGCCGGGCGGTGGCGCGCCTCGACCCACGGAAGGTGATGAACCCCTTGCCCCGGTAAGCGTAGCGCTACCGGGGAAGTTGAACTGAAGCTTTTGGAAGATACCTCTGCGGAGGCTATGCCTGTGTCAGCCCGGTTTTTTGCTTCATCACCGCCATTACCCCGACTTTATCGGCCAGATACTGGTTAAGCCCGTTAGCGCGCAGGTTGCAGGCGGCGCACTGGCCGCAGCCATCGCCCTTAATGCCGTTGTAGCAGGTAAGGGTTTCCCGGCGCACCAGATCTAACTGACCCCAGTAGTCGGCCAGCGCCCAGGTCTCGGCTTTGTTCAGCCACATCAGCGGTGTTTCAAAGCGAATGTCTTTCGCCATTCCAAGGCTGACGGCGTGGTGCAGCGCTTTGACAAACTCATCGCGGCAGTCCGGGTAGCCGGAGAAGTCGGTCTCGCACACGCCGGTGATGATAGCTTCGGCTTTTACCTGATAGGCGTAGATGGCCGTCAGGGTTAAAAACAGAATATTGCGCCCCGGGACAAAAGTGTTGGGAATGCCCTCGGCATCAGGCTGATAGTCCGGTACCGGAATGTTATCGCGGGTCAGGCTGCTGACCGCCAGTTCATTGAGCAGGGTAACGTCCAGCACTTTATGCGCGACGGCGCCAAGTTTCAGGGCGAGTTCGCGCGCAACGTCGATTTCCGCGCGGTGGCGTTGGCCATAATCAAAAGTGACGCAATGCACTTCATCATACTGTTGCAGAGCCTGCACCAGACAGGTGGTTGAATCTTGTCCTCCGCTGAAGACAACTACGGCGCGTTTCATGGCAATTCCTGACTAAATGAGTAAAGGCGATATGGTAGCGCCAGACGCCCGCCACCACCAGCTCTGTCACGTCGACGCCGGCAGCCAGGCGCTGGCGAAGTCGAACCATCCGCGGGCGTTGAGGCGCAAGCCATTGACTCCCGGTGGGGCGCTGATCCGATAGTTGTATTTAAACAGCGGCGTCATGATGGCGTCTTCCATCAGGCTGTTAAATACGTTGCGCAGCGCATCGTTGCGGCTGCGGGCTTCCGGTTGCGCCTGTACCGCGTCTAATGTCGCCTGCAGATGGGCATATTGCGCCCCGGTCAGCAAATTGGGCCACAGCATATCGCAGCGCAGCCACTGCTCCAGGGCATACTCCGGCGCTTCGCCGATCAGGCGGTCGCCCATCATCAGGTCGGCCTGCCCCAGATGCTGGCAGCCTTCCCAGTTTTTGGCGTCATGGAACAGCAGCGTCAGCTCGCAGCCCAGCACAGCCAGCCGCTGTCTCAGCTGTTCGGCCATGGCGTGGAGTTCGACCGGCAGATGGTAGAGCAGCGTGAGCCTCGCCGGCAGCGGCACCGCGCTGTTTTCCGGCCCCTGCGGGATGGACCATCCCGGCAACACCTCATGGCTTGGCGTAATCAGATCCTCGTCGAGCGGCAGCGTATCCAGCAACGACGAGCGGTGAATTATCGATACCAGCCGCTGGGCCTGCGCTTTGCTAAGCCGAGGGCTGTGACGCAGGGTCAGATAGCAGAAGCCAAGACTGATGCTGTTGCTGACCTGGCGCAGGTTATGCAGCTCTTCGCGATCGCCAATAGTGATCTGCACCGGGTGGCGGCAGCTGGTCCCGAGATCGCGATCGAAGAGCTGGGGGGTGATCCAGTACTCCACCGCCTGGATCAGCGGATGCCGCAGGTGGTAGCGAGGATGGTTCTCCAGGCGGACGAGTTCTGGACTAAACCGCTTCAGGCGGAACGGTCCGCAGCCGATGGCCGGATCGTCAGGATGGGCCAGCACGCTGCAATAGCTGGCGAGGCGGAACGGCAGCCAGTAGTCAGGACGATGCAGCGTGATAGTCAGACACTGGGCGTGAGTGACATCGATGCGGCTGATGCTGGCGAAGAGGGTCCGCAGGGCGGGCAGTTCCAGCAGCAGCAGTAAGCGCTGCCGCAGCTGTGCGGTTTCCACCGCATCGCCGTTGTGCCAGCACAGTGTGGAGCGGATATAAAACTGCCAGCGCAGGCCGTCAGGGGAGACCTGCCAGTGGTGCGCCAGATCGCCGATCGGCATATTGTCACCTTCGTCGAAGCGCGTCAGCCCGGCATAGATCTGCCCGGCCAGATGCTGCTCGGCGCGTCCGGGCAGAAAGCCGGGACGCAGCGGCTCCAGCGGGCGATAGTAGGGAATACGCAGCGTCGGGGTATTGTTTTGCCATTGACCGCCCAGAAAGGGGTGGAGCAGGGCTTTCAGCTCCACCGGGGCCAGCTGCGCCAGCTCCAGCGCGTTTTGCTGCTGACCTTTATGCAGCGCCTGCTCCATCATCTCATTGCGCAGACGTTCCGGCGTTTTGTAAAAAGAGAGCAAGCCGCGCTTGCCGCGCCCGGAGCTGGCCTGCCAGCTTAACCATCCAGCTTCCTGCGCCTGACGCAGTAGGGTACGGACGTGGCGTTCGCTGCAAAAACAGCGTTCCGCCAGCTCGCCGACGGTGACCTGCTGCGGCGCCCCGGCAGAGGGCTGCCACAGCCGCTGGTACTGGTTTAAACGGTGTAAGAGTCGCATAAGCGCTGTCGCCCACCGGGCCGCAATAAACCCGGAACAATTTATATTATCTATTCACTATTACTTCCGTATATCCCAGGTGATACTGCAACACAAGCGAAGCCCATCACACATCGGGGAAAACACCATGGCAAAACTGGCAGCATTTGATATGGACGGCACCTTACTGATGCCGGACCATCGTCTCGGAGAAAAGACGCTCACCGCGCTGAAACGGCTGCGGGAACGCGATATCACTCTGACGTTCGCCACCGGCCGCCATGCGCTGGAGATGCACCATGTGATGGGTGAATTTTCCCTGGACGCATTTCTGATCACGGGCAACGGGACGCGCATCCACTCGCTGGAAGGGGAGGAGCTGTACCGTCAGGATCTCAATCCCGAGGTAGCGGAAGACGTGCTGCATAGTCGATGGGATACCCGGGCCAGCATGCACGTGTTTAATGACGGCGGTTGGTTCACCGGCCAGGCAAGACCTGAGCTGCTGAAGGCGCATGTCTTCAGCGGGTTTCGCTATCAACTGTGCGATCCGAAACGTATGTCGGCGCATCATGTCACCAAGATCTGCTTCTGCGGCGATCATGACGATCTGCGCCGCCTGCGGATCCAACTGAATGAGGCGCTGGGCCAGCGCGCGTTTCTCTGCTTCTCGGCGATGGACTGTCTGGAAGTGCTGCCGGTTGGCTGCAATAAAGGCGCGGCGCTGGCGAGGCTGAGCCAGCACCTGGGACTCACCCTACAGGAGTGCATGGCCTTCGGCGATGCGATGAACGATCGCGAGATGCTTCGCAGCGTTGGGCGGGGGTTCATCATGGGCAACGCGATGCCGCAGCTGAAAGCCGAGCTGCCGCATCTCCCGGTTATTGGCGACTGCCGGCATCAGGCGGTCTCCCATTTTTTAACGCATTGGCTGGATAATCCTGATCTTCCTTATTCCCCCGAATAGAGAGACCCTTCCAGCAAGCCAGATAGCATTCTATCTGGCTTTTTTTATGTTCTGCCGACCAGCCGGGCGATCTCCGCCTGCCAGGGGGCGATATCGCCGATGTTGGCCGCCACCCACTGCGGGTTGTAATAGCTTTCCAGATAACGCTCGCCGCTGTCGCACAGCAGGGTGACGAGGGAACCCGTGCGTCCTTCCTCGCGCATCCGCGCGGCCAGCTGCAGCACGCCCCACATGTTGGTCCCGGTCGAGGCGCCGACTTTTCGGCCAAGCTGCGTTTTCAGCCACAGAGCAGTGGCCACGCTCGCCGCATCCGGCACGCGCAGCATCTCATCGACAACATCGGGAATAAACGATGGCTCGACGCGCGGGCGGCCGATGCCTTCAATTTTGCTGCCGATCGGGCTGCGCAGGCTGGCGTCGCGGGTCTGCCAGTAATCGAGGAACACCGAATTTTGCGGGTCGACAACCATCAGCTGCGTCTCGTAACCCTGGCTGCGAATATAGCGGCCAATGGTCGCCGAGGTCCCCCCGGTGCCGGCGCTCATCACGATCCACGACGGCTGCGGGTGCGGCTCATGGCTCATCTGGCGGAAAATACTGTCGGCGATATTGTTATTGCCGCGCCAGTCGGTGGCCCGCTCGGCGAAGGTAAACTGATCCATATAGTGGCCGTTCAGTTCACGCGCCAGCGTTTCGGAAGCCGCGTAGATTTCGCAGGCGCTCTGCACAAAATGGCAGCGTCCGCCGTAGAACTCGATCTGTTCGATTTTTCGTCTGGCGGTGCAGGAGGGCATCACGGCGATAAACGGCAGCCCCAGCAGGCGGGCGAAATAGGCCTCAGAAACTGCAGTCGAACCCGAAGACGATTCGATAATCGTGGTACCTTCTTTGATCCAGCCGTTGCACAGGCCATAGAGAAACAGCGACCGCGCCAGACGATGTTTGAGGCTACCGGTCGGATGCGTACTTTCATCCTTCAGATAAATCGGGATCCCCGGAAAACCAGGCAACGCCAGGCGAATCAGGTGTGTATCGGCGGAACGCTGATAGTCGGCGTTAATTTCACTAATGGCGTGTTTTACCCAGGCGCTATTCATCTCGGATTCCTGTTTGTCATTTTGTGCCCAGCTTAGCGGATTGTGCGGGAAAAATTGTTGCTATTTGGCCTTTCAATTACAATTGCGGGAGTAAATTATTCTCTCTGGTGGCCTTATGTTAGATAAAATTGACCGTAAGCTGCTGGCGCTGCTGCAGGAAGATTGCACCCTCTCTTTGCAGGCGCTGGCCGATGCCGTTAATCTGACCACGACCCCTTGCTGGAAACGCCTGAAACGACTCGAGGATGAGGGTATTCTCCGCGGGCGCGTCGCCTTACTGGATGCGGAAAAGGTGGGGCTGGGGCTGACGGCGTTTGTCCTGATCAAGACCCAGCATCACAGCAGCGACTGGTATTGCCATTTTGTGAGCGAAGTGACGCAGATGGCTGAAGTGCTCGGCTTCTGGCGGATGGCGGGGGAGTATGACTATCTGCTGCGGGTGCAGGTGGCCGATATGAAGCGCTATGACGACTTTTATAAACGGTTGGTGAACAGCGTGCCGGGGCTGTCGGATGTCACTTCGAGTTTTGCCATGGAACAGATAAAATACACCACCGCCTTGCCTGTCGAATAACGGTATTGCGCCGTAACCCATAACAAATCAGGATTTTACTGCTTGCGATTATTTGCACAACTCAGCTGGTATTTCCGCCGGGAGTGGCGCCGCTATCTTGGCGCAATTGCCCTGCTGGCCATTATTGCCGTCCTGCAGCTTGTTCCGCCGAAGGTGGTGGGCATTGTGGTCGACGGCGTGACGCAACAACATTACACCGCGGAGAAGGTGTGGATGTGGATCGGCGCGCTGGTGCTGATCGCGGTGATGGTCTACCTGCTGCGCTATGTCTGGCGCGTGCTGCTGTTCGGCGCTTCTTACCAGCTGGCGGTCGAACTGCGGGAAGACTTTTACCGGCAGCTGAGCCGCCAGCATCCGGCGTTCTATTTGCGCCATCGCACCGGGGATCTTATCGCCCGCGCCACCAATGACGTGGACCGGGTGGTGTTTGCCGCTGGTGAAGGGGTGTTAACCCTGGTGGATTCCCTGGTGATGGGCTGTGCGGTGTTGATTGTGATGTCGACGCAGATTAGCTGGCAGCTCACCCTGCTGGCGCTGCTGCCGATGCCGCTGATGGCCCTGGCGATCAAACGCAACGGCGATGCCCTTCACGAACGTTTTCGCGTCGCCCAGGCGGCCTTTTCCAGCCTCAACGATCGCACGCAGGAGAGCCTGACCAGCATCCGCATGATTAAGGCGTTCGGGCTGGAGGATCGCCAGTCGGCGCAGTTTGCCGCCGATGCGGCCGATACCGGAGCGAAAAATATGCGCGTGGCGCGAATTGACGCGCGCTTCGACCCCACCATCTATATCGCCATCGGGGCGGCGAACCTGCTGGCCATCGGCGGCGGCAGCTGGATGGTTATCCACGGCAGCCTGACGCTGGGGCAGCTGACCAGCTTCGTGATGTACCTTGGCCTGATGATCTGGCCGATGCTGGCGCTGGCGTGGATGTTTAACATCGTGGAGCGCGGTAGCGCGGCCTATGGTCGTATCCGCACCCTGCTCGAAGAGGCGCCGGCGGTGGACGACGGGACCGAAACGGTGCCGGCAGGCCGCGGCGTCCTGCAGGTCGCTATCCGCGATTTCATCTATCCGCAGGCGAGCAAACCTTCACTGGAACAGGTTAATTTTACCCTTCAGCCGGGGCAAATGGTGGGCATCTGCGGGCCGACGGGCGCCGGCAAAAGCACCATTCTGGCCCTGCTGCAGCGCCATTTTGACGTCACCAGCGGCGAGATCCGCTTTCACGATCTGCCGCTACCGCGTCTGCAGCTCGACAGCTGGCGCGAACGGCTGGCGGTGGTCAATCAGACGCCGTTTTTATTCTCCGATACCGTCGCCAATAATATCGCGCTGGGAAAACCGGACGCGACGCCGGAACAGATTGAGCGGGTGGCGCGGCTGGCCAGCGTGCATGACGACATTCTGCGTCTGCCCCAGGGGTACGATACCGAAGTGGGCGAGCGCGGCGTGATGCTCTCCGGCGGCCAGAAACAGCGTATCTCTATTGCCCGCGCCCTGCTGCTGGAGGCCGAAATTCTGATCCTGGATGATGCCTTATCGGCGGTGGATGGTCGCACCGAACACCAGATCCTGCATAACCTGCGCCAGTGGGGAGAGGGCCGGACGGTGATCATCAGCGCCCACCGGCTGTCGGCGCTGACCGAGGCCAGTGAAATTCTGGTGCTGCAGCACGGACATATTGCCCAGCGCGGCCGCCATGAGGCGCTGGCCGTGCAGCCAGGCTGGTATCGCGACATGTATCGCTATCAGCAGCTGGAGGCCGCGCTCGACGAGGTTCCCCAGGAGCAAGAGGAGGTCCTGGATGCGTAGCTTTACCGAACTCTGGCCGACGCTTAAACGCCTGCTGGCCTATGGTTCACCGTGGCGTAAGCCGCTGGCCATCGCGGTGGCGATGATGTGGATCGCGGCGGCGGCAGAGGTGAGCGGTCCGCTGCTTATCAGTTATTTCATCGACAATATGGTGGCGAAACATACTCTGCCGCTGAAGCTGGTGGCAGGCCTGGCGGCAGCCTATATCGGTCTGCAGCTGCTGGCGGCGTTACTGCACTATAGCCAGTCGCTGCTGTTTAACCGCGCCGCGGTTGGCGTGGTCCAGCAGTTACGCAGCGATGTGATGGATGCCGCCCTGCATCAGCCGCTCAGCGAGTTTGATACTCAGCCGGTCGGGCAGCTTATCTCCCGGGTAACCAACGATACGGAAGTCATTCGCGACCTGTACGTGACGGTAGTGGCGACGGTGCTGCGTAGCGCGGCGCTGATCGGCGCGATGCTGGTGGCGATGTTTAGCCTCGACTGGCGGATGGCGCTGGTGGCGATCGCGATTTTCCCGGCGGTGCTGATCGTGATGATCATTTATCAGCGCTATAGCACGCCGATCGTGCGCCGGGTGCGCGCCTGGCTTGCCGACATCAACGATGGCTTTAACGAAGTGATCAACGGCATGGGGGTCATTCAGCAGTTCCGCCAGCAGGCGCGTTTTGGCGAACGGATGCGTGAGGCCAGCTACGCCCACTACCTGGCGCGGATGCAGACGCTACGCCTCGACGGTTTTCTGCTGCGTCCGCTGCTGAGTCTTTTTTCCTCGCTGGTGCTGTGCGGGCTGCTGATGCTGTTCGGCTTTAGCGCGGCGGGCACGATTGAGGTCGGGGTCCTGTATGCGTTTATCAGCTATCTCGGGCGCCTTAACGAGCCGCTCATTGAGCTGACCACCCAGCAGTCGATGCTGCAGCAGGCGGTGGTCGCCGGCGAACGCGTTTTCGAACTGATGGACCGTCCGCGCCAGGCGTGGGGCGCCGATGACGCGCCGCTGAGCAGCGGTCGGGTGGAAATCGACCATCTCTCCTTCGCCTACCGCGGGGATCGTCTGGTCCTCCAGGATATCACGCTGGATATCCCTTCCCGCAGCTTTGTGGCGCTGGTCGGGCATACCGGCAGCGGGAAGAGTACCCTCGCCAGTCTGATGATGGGCTATTATCCGTTAACCCACGGGGAGATCCGCATCGATGGCCGGCCGCTCGCTTCTCTTAGCCACAGCGCGTTGCGTCGGGGCATCGCGATGGTGCAACAGGATCCGGTGGTGCTGGCGGATACCTTCTATGCCAACGTCGCACTGGGCCGGGACATCAGCGAAACCCAGGTCTGGGAAGCGCTGGAGGCGGTGCAGCTGGCGGCGGTGGCGCGCAGCATGAGCGACGGCCTGTACACCCAACTGGGCGAGCAGGGCAATAATCTCTCCGTCGGACAGAAGCAACTGCTGGCGCTGGCGCGCGTGCTGGTGGACACCCCGCAGGTACTGATTCTGGATGAGGCGACGGCAAACATCGACTCCGGTACCGAGCAGGCGATCCAGCAGGCGCTGGCGAAGGTTCGCCAGCATACCACCCTGGTGGTTATCGCCCATCGGCTGTCGACCATCGTCGAGGCGGATACCATTCTGGTTCTGCATCGTGGTCAGGCCGTCGAGCGGGGCAACCACCAGCAGCTGCTGGCGGCGAAAGGCCGCTACTGGCAGATGTATCAGCTACAGCTGGCTGGTGAAGAGCTGGCGGCCAGCGCCAGAGAAGAGTCGCTCAGCGCCTGATGCACCACCAGCAGGCAGCGAAGGCTGGGCGGCCTGTCGTGGTGCAAAAACGTTACATCAAATGCACCGCTGTGGTGCATTTTTGCCCGTTAAATTCCTTTACGCCGGCTAATGCCTGACCTCTCGCCTGTTTTTTGCCATCAAAGGGCCGCTCAGCGGCCTTTTTTCATTTCTGGCATAGCCCTTGCTTTATATCCATCGTGTTAGCTGCGGCCATTACCGAATACTGACTGGAGGGGACTTATGAAGCTGGTTACCGTGGTAATCAAACCATTCAAACTGGAAGACGTGCGTGAAGCCTTGTCTTCCATCGGCATTCAGGGCCTGACGGTCACTGAAGTCAAAGGATTTGGCCGTCAGAAAGGACATGCGGAGCTCTACCGCGGCGCCGAGTATAGCGTCAACTTTCTGCCAAAAGTGAAGATTGATGTGGCGATCGCCGACGATCAGCTGGATGAAGTTATCGATGTCATCAGCAAAGCGGCTTACACCGGAAAAATTGGCGACGGCAAAATTTTTGTCGCTGAATTGCAGCGCGTCATTCGCATCCGTACCGGCGAAGCTGACGAAGCGGCACTGTAATTTCCAGACCACACAGTGATGGGGAACGAAACAATGAAAATGGCAACAATGAAATCGGGTCTGGGGGCATTAGCCCTTCTTCCGGGGCTGGCGATGGCCGCGCCTGCGGTGGCGGACAAAGCCGATAACGCGTTTATGATGATTTGCACCGCGCTGGTTCTGTTTATGACTATCCCGGGGATTGCGCTGTTTTACGGCGGCCTGATCCGCGGTAAGAACGTTCTTTCCATGCTGACGCAGGTGATTGTCACCTTTGGCCTGGTCTGCGTACTGTGGGTCATTTATGGCTATACCCTGGCCTTCGGCACCGGCGGCAGCTTCTTCGGCAGCTTTGACTGGGTGATGCTGAAAAATATTGAACTGAAAGCGCTGATGGGCACCTTCTATCAGTATATCCACGTCGCCTTCCAGGGCTCGTTCGCCTGCATCACCGTCGGGCTGATCGTCGGGGCGCTGGCTGAACGTATCCGTTTCTCCGCCGTGCTGATTTTCGTGGTGGTGTGGATGACGCTCTCCTACGTGCCGATTGCGCATATGGTCTGGGGCGGCGGTCTGCTGGCGACGCATGGCGCGCTGGATTTCGCCGGCGGCACCGTTGTGCACATCAACGCCGCGGTCGCCGGGCTGGTGGGCGCGTATATGATGGGCAAACGCGTGGGCTTCGGCAAAGAAGCGTTCAAACCGCATAACCTGCCGATGGTGTTCACCGGCACCGCTATCCTCTACGTGGGTTGGTTCGGTTTCAACGCCGGGTCTGCCAGCGCAGCGAATGAAATCGCGGCCCTGGCGTTCGTTAACACCGTCGTGGCGACCGCCGCTGCTATCCTGGCGTGGACCTTTGGCGAATGGGCTCTGCGCGGCAAACCTTCACTGCTGGGCGCCTGCTCCGGGGCAATTGCCGGTCTGGTTGGCGTTACGCCGGCGTGTGGTTATATCGGTGTCGGCGGCGCGCTGATCGTCGGTATCGCCTCTGGCCTGGCGGGTATCTGGGGCGTGACTGCGCTGAAACGCTGGCTGCGTGTGGATGACCCTTGCGACGTCTTCGGCGTTCACGGCGTCTGCGGCATCGTCGGCTGTATTCTGACCGGTATCTTCGCGGCGACTTCTCTGGGCGGCGTCGGTTATGCGGAAGGCGTCACCATGGGCCATCAGCTGCTGGTGCAACTGGAAAGTATCGGCATTACCGTGGTCTGGTCCGGCGTCGTCGCTTTTATCGGCTACAAAGTAGCGGATATGACCGTAGGGCTGCGCGTGCCGGAAGAGCAGGAGCGCGAAGGGCTGGACGTCAACAGCCATGGCGAAAACGCTTACAACGCCTGACAGAAAACCCTTCTCCATGTAGCAAAAAGCCTCCCGTAGGGGAGGCTTTTTTTATGCGTTGCGGTTGCGCATCACCCCTTCCTGCACCGTTGAGGCAACCAGCGTGCCATCCTGGGTGTAGAACTCGCCGCGGACGAAGCCGCGGGCGCTGGAGGCCGAGGTGCTTTCGACGCTGTACAGCAGCCACTCATTGATATTAAACGGCCGATGGAACCACATCGAGTGATCGATAGTGGCGACCTGCATGCCGGGCTCAAGGAAACCAACGCCGTGCGGCTGCAGCGCCACCGGCAGGAAGTTAAAGTCCGAGGCATAGCCCAGCAGATACTGATGAATGCGCAGATCGTCGGGAACGGCGCCGTTGGCGCGCAGCCACACCTGACGCACCGGCTCGGCGATATGGCCTTTCATCGGGTTATGAAACTCCACCGGGCGGATCTCCAGCGGCTTATCGCAGAGGAATTTGTCTTTCACCTGCGGCGGCAGGAGATGCGCCAGCTTGCGGGCAATGTCGGTTTCCGAAGGCAGCCCATCAGGGGAGGGGGCGGCCGGCATCGCTTTCTGATGTTCATAGCCGTGCTCTGGCGCCTGGAAGGAGGCGGTCATATAGAAGATCGGCTTCCCGTTCTGGATGGCGGCGACCCGGCGGGCGCTAAAGCTGTTGCCGTCGCGCAGCACCTCCACATCGTAGACGATCGGTTTTTGACTGTCGCCGGGGCGCAGAAAGTAGCTGTGAAACGAATGCACCAGACGTTCAACGGGCACGGTCTCTTTTGCTGCATACAGCGCCTGGCCCACCACCTGGCCGCCAAAAACCTGGCGCAATCCCAGGTCTTCGCTCTGTCCACGGAACAACCCTTCCTCAATTTTTTCCAAATCTAATAATGCCAGCAGGTTAGAGAGTGCCTGACTCATACTTTTCCTCAGTTAACAATGGCGGCGCCGCGCGCGTAATGTGGCAAAGTATAACCTGGAATCGCAAGTGGTCCGATGGGTGTAATAATCTGAATAACAACCGATCAACAGGAAGAAATCTGCGATCTGTGCCACACTTATTGACGACACGAAAGTTCCTGCCGGCGAAGCGGCGGAACATCCTCCTGGGTATTAAGGGATGATAAGGAGAACATCATGAAATTTGCCTATATGTTTAGTGCCTTAGCCGTCGCCGCGACGCTGACCGCCTGTGCTAATCACCACTCGAACAATTCTTCGACGCAGGCGGCTGCACCCGACCCTTACGGTATTGCGACGCTGAGCGTGGCGCAGCAGCAGCCGAGCGTCACGGGGACGATTAATATCCGCCAGAGAATCGCTTTGCCGCCGGATGCGGTGCTGACGGTGACCCTGTCGGATGCTTCTCTGGCCGATGCGCCAGCCCGCGTATTGTCGCAAAAAGCGGTGCGTACCGAAGGCAAGCAGGCGCCATTCAACTTTGCACTGCCTTACAACCCGGCAGATATTCAACCGAACGCCCGCATTCTGTTGAGCGCAGCGATTACGGTTAACGGCCAGCTGATGTTCATTACCGATACCGTGCAGACGGTGATCAACCAGGGGGGCACCCATGCCGACCTGACGCTGGTTCCGGTTCAGCAGACCGCCGTGCCTGTCGCACAGTAAGCTCGCTAAGCCCCCGAATGGGGGCTTTTTTTTGGTCTTCAGTAAACCCAGCGATAGCGCTGGAGATCGATATGGCCGCCGCCGGAGACCTGCACCCCTTCGGCCAGCAGCGCCTGACGCTGCCGCTGCAGATCGGGGCCGGTGAGGGAGATATCGCCATGGCGATTGACTACCCGATGCCAGGGCAGAGTGGACCCTTCCGGCAGACGCTTCAGCACACCGCCCACCTGGCGCGCCGCGCGCGGCGAACCAGCCAGCCTGGCGACATCGCCATAGGTCGTGACATACCCTTCCGGTATCGACGCCACAATGTGCCAGACACGTTGGGGAAATGTATCGTGCGGATCCATATTCAGTCCTGTTACCCGAAAAACGCCAGCATAAGCGCTGATCTTCAGGCTGTACAGCCTGCCCGATCAGGCGGGCTGTTCGACGGTGAACGTCAGAGCGAGGCCGAGGATCTGCATGCCATGGACATTGTCGGAAGGTGAACTGGCGATGAGGCTCTCAAGGAATTTTAACCGCTGCGAGGTCGCGTTGATGATCAGCTTCGCGCGCAGGCCCGGCATGGTCAGCGACGATATGGGGTATACCACCCGACCGCTGATGTAGACCGGTAGCTTGCGCAGTTCCACCTGGCGCAGGACGCCGACGGTGGAATAGAGCAGCGCCAGCGGCGTGACCGCCCGCACCGGCGCCTGACTGATGGTCACGAAGTCGAGCATTTTTTCAGGGCGCAGATAATTCACCCCCTGAAAGGCGATGGTCATCCCTTCAATGGCGGGTAAAGGCAGAGTGATGGTCTGTGGTGATGAGTCAGTCATTCGATTACCGTCGAGACAAGGTGCTGATGATAAAAGGGGACGCAAGATGGCTAAGTATGGTGGATATCCCGACTGTGTGCTGAGTGCGCGCTCGCAATCTCACAGGTTGAGCGTGAGTGACTGGTTTTATTCGCATTATTGCGCAATAAACCAGCAGGCAGTCGGGGCGTGCTTGCAATTCACCAGGTCAGCAGGGATAATGCGCCAGCGCGTTGGGTAACAACGCTCTCAATGGGGGCTCTGTTGGTTCTCCCGCAACGCTACTCTGTTTACCAGGTCAGGTCCGGAAGGAAGCAGCCAGAGCAGACGACGTGTGTGCCGGGATGTAGCTGGCAGGGCCCCCACCCATTTCGGCCTTCGTAATTTTCCCCTTGTATTTGTGCGGTCTTCTCTGCTGGCCAGAATTTATTCCTAATACAGATCACATATTATTTTTAGTTGCTAAAACACCCTCTACTTATTCCATAATATTTACTTGTCATAAATCTGAAATGCTACTGAAATATTAATGTCATTTGCGTGTCATAAATAAAGCGCATCTTATTGGTGGGAATTTGTTGCCAGATCCATGCTATAAAATATATCTCTGGATCAGCATGTTAACTTCGTGTATTAATTATGATGATTTTATTGCACGGGAAGCGTAGCTATGACCACAGTGGTTTTGAATGTAAAAATTGACGCTGAGTTAAAAGAGAAGTTGCGTCATTATGCGGAAGTGAATAACGAGAACCTGGGTACGGCAACGGAAAAGCTGCTGCAGCTGGCTTTTCAGCTGGAGGCGTCAGCAGATGAGGCGGGGGTGACGGAAGAGGACATTGACAGCCAGCATACCGAAGAGGAAGCGACGCCATTAACCCCTAAAGAAATCAAAGCATTAAGAAAACTTCTGAAGAAGAAAAAATGAAACAACAATTCTCTACAGCCAGCAACTACAGCGAAGCCTGCGATATGTTGCGCTCAGGATACGTGAAACACGTTCGCCTGAACTGGAATATCGGTAGTGATGAGTTCTTTCGCATTGCCTCCGACTGGTGTGACACCGGCGCTAAAATTAAAAAAGATGAAGATGGCTTTATTATTTCCTTGAAAGGGTTTCCTATTCCGCGCCAGCATTAATGAAATTGCCTTATTTCCGTCACCGGGTTGCCATAACCAGATGGCAGGATACCCAGGCAATTTTATAAAAACATCTCATATACCTCATGGATGACGGACTTTTGACGGGCTGAAGCCAGCCCGTCGATATTTTCTTATATTATTTTCCGCAAACGCGCACTTTCCCGCTGTTCTGCAAGGCTGTGCCACAATGGTTGTAGCGTGGAGAAGGCCTGGCGCAATGCTTCATCCGGCAGCGTAAACGGCAGACGTAAATAGCGATCGAACGCGCCCTCCAGACCAAACCGCGTGCCGGTGCCGATATGGATCCCCTGGCTTTCCGCACGCGCAGAGAACAAAGTGGCTAGCATGTCAGGGAGTTCCACCCAAAAAGAGAGCCCGCCTTCCGGTGGCGTAAAGCGCCAGCGGGGAAAATACTCTTTCATCAGCTCTTCGCACATGTCCCGGCGCGCCTTCAGCATCTCCCGTCGCGGCGGCAGCAGCGTGGCGGCGTTTGCCAGCAGCCAGCTGCAGGCCAGCTGCTCCAGCAGCGGCGTACCCAAGTCCAGAGAGTCGCGGGCCTGAATAAGCGAGGCGATTGTTCGCGTGCTGGCGCGGATCCAGCCGATGCGCAGTCCCCCCCAGAAACTTTTCCCGGCCGAACCGATGGTGATCACCGCGGCGTCGGGATTAAAGCAGGCCAGCGGCGGCGGGGGCGGGGCGTTATACCAAAGGTCGACCATGGTCTCATCGATCACCAGCGTTGTTCGCGTCCTGGCCGCGATGTCCGCGACCCGCTGGCGGGTGAGGGCATCCATACAGCGCCCGGTGGGGTTGTGAAAATCCGGCATCAGCCATGCCAGACGCGGCGCGGTCTGCGCAATGATCGCCGCGAATCCATCGCAGTCCCACCCCTGCTGTGGGAGTGCGACCCCAATGGGCCGGCAGGAGGCGCCCTGAATGGCGCTGATGGCCATTGGATAGGTCGGGGCATCAATGACCACCCGGTCACCGGGGCCGGTGAACAGACGCAGGATCAGCGCGAAGGCGCTGAGCGCGCCGTTGACCACCATCACTTCATCGGGCCGCGTCGGCAGGCCACGTTCGCTGTAGCGCCGGGCAATCGCTTCCCGTAGCACCGGGAGCCCCTGCTGATCGTAACCGGTCTGGGCGAGATAGGGCGGCAACAGGGTCATGGCATGCTGGAAGGCCTGATGGACCTCCGGACCGGCGCTGAGGGCGGCGGTAGAGAGATTGATCGTCGAGGGAGTCGCAGAGGGCGACGGCAGGTCGGCAGGGCGTTCCGGCAAAACAATGCGCGACCCGCTCCCCTGGCGGCTTTGGAGAAATCCCTCCTCCCGCAGCTGGCCGAGGGCGCTGGCGATGGTCGTCCGGCTGACGTTGAGGGCCGCCGCCAGCTCGCGCTCGCCGGGCAGGCGCGTCTGTAGCGTCAGACGGCCATCGAGGATCAGCAGGCGGAGCGCTTCCGCCAGCTGGCGCCATAGCGGTGTGCGTGAACTGGACTCCTGCCAGTTGCCGAGCAGGCGTACCAGGGACTGTGTTCCAAAGCGTCGGGCTGACATAGCGATCCACTTTTCCAAAACTGGCCATTAATTATCAGTCCATTTTTGCTGATGATGAGGGCATTCGCAATGATGTTGAGGAAAAAATATGCTTCGTCGCCTGCTGCAGTTATATATCGGTCTGGTGCTCTACGGCGTGTCCACGGCGCTCTTCGTGCATGCTAATCTCGGCGCCGATCCGTGGGACGTCTTTCATCTTGGAGTGGCTAAACAGCTGGGGATCAGTTTCGGGACCGTGATTATTCTGACCGGCGCCGCGGTGCTGCTGCTATGGATCCCGATCCGGCAGATGCCGGGGCTCGGCACGGTGAGCAATGTGATCGTGCTGGGGCTGGCGGCGGACGCCACGCTGGCCGTCCTGCCGCCGCTGGAATCGCTGGTGGCGCGCAGTGCGCTGCTGGTGGTGGCGATTGTGCTGAACGCTATCGCCACCGGGATGTACATTGGCGCGGGGTTTGGCCCGGGTCCGCGCGATGGCCTGATGACCGGCCTGCACGCTCGCACCGGCTGGTCATTGCGCGGTATCCGGACGGCGATCGAGCTTTCCGTGCTGCTGATTGGCTGTCTGCTGGGGGGCAAGTTTGGCGTCGGAACCGTCATTTACGCGCTGTCGATTGGACCGCTTATCCAGCTGTGCCTGCCGTGGTTCAGTCAGCCCGTCAACCGCAACGCGGTCAGCCCTCCCCGGGAAATAGTCTCCTGAATTAACCCATCGCCCTCTTCATCACGGAGAGGGCCTTTCATCGCTTACAGGCCGCTCAGGCCATGAAGCATCATGTAGATCCCCACCACAATAATCAGTAAGCCTGAAAACCAGGGCGCCTTGCGCGAGAGGTCGTTAAGCCACGGCCAGCGGCGGGCGGCATGTTTAAGGCTCAGGGCGGCGATAGCCCCTGAAGCCACCAGCGTCAGCGCCAGACCGACGCTAAAGCCCAGCACCAGCGTGGCGCCCAGCGAGAATTTCTTCAGCTGTAAACAGATAAGCAGCACGGTAATGGACGCCGGGCAGGGGATCAGCCCGCCGGTCAGGCCAAACAGCACGATCTGCCCGGTCGTCACCTGACGGCCATCAAAGCGCCGGTTGATCTCCTGGGCATGGGCCCGCTGATGCGCGTCCTGCCACTCCTCCGCCACCAGCGGCGCGGCGGATGAGGACGCATGGTGATGGTCATGGTGGTGATCATGTTCGTGGTGATGATCATGTTCGTGGTGGTGCTCATGTTCATGGTGGTGATCATGGTGCGTGTGGGGCTGCGATTCGCGCCAGGTGCGCCAGAGCATCCAGCAGGCAATCAGCACAATGACAATCCCTGAGACCAGCTGAAACCAGGGTTCAGAGGTTTGGGCGTTCCAGCCGCGGCCAAACCACAGACCGGCCATGGCGATCAGCCAGACCACCGCCGTATGCGAAACCGTGGCCGCCAGCCCCAGCAGTACCGCCTGTTTTAAGGTTCCTCGCACCGCCACGATAAAGGCGGCCATCATTGTTTTTGAGTGCCCGGGTTCGAGGCCGTGCAGCGCGCCGAGCAGTATTGCGCTGGGAATAAACAGCCAGGCATTGCCCTGCTGCAGAAGGGAAGTGAAATCGTTCATATCGGGATCCTTGCCAAAAGTGCCTTTATCCTACTCCCCCCCAGTAGTAAAATACTACCCCCCAGTAGATAAGGCGGCTAATAAAAAGGATCATGGTATGCTGGCAGGCGTTGCTGACCACGCAGGTCGGTAATCCCGGACAGAAAAAAACGGTGGATCGCGTAATGTCACACACAGTGAGAGACAAAAAGAAGTTACTGACCCGGCTGAAGAAAATTCAGGGGCAGAGTACCGCATTAGAGAAAATGCTTAATCGCGAGCATGAGTGCGCTGAGGTGCTACAGCAGCTGGCGGCGATCCGCGGCGCGGTCAATGGCATGATGCTGCAGGTTATCCAGGGACATCTCACCGACCATGTGGTGAAAGAGCCAGACGAGACGCAGCGTGAGGCGGATCTGGAGACGGTGATGCAGGTGATTAAATCCTATCTGAAGTAGCCTCCGGCAGAGGGCGGCGAAGAGGCCGCGCCCGCTGACCTTCTGCGCAGGCCGCCTGCCGCTTAATGCGCATGGAGGTTCTCTTCCGCCCACAGAATAAACGACTCTTTTGGCAGCGCTTTGCTGTACAGCCAGCCCTGGGCGTACTGAACGCCATGCTGTCTCAGCCAGTCGCGCTGGCTTACGGTTTCCACCCCTTCGGCGACGGTGGCCAAATTGAGCGCCTTGGCCATTTCAATAATGTGCGGCGTCAGCGGCCGGTACTCGAGCGTATCGACAAAGGATTTATCGATTTTCAGCGTGTCGACGTCCAGCTTCTGCAGATAGCTCAGGCTGGAGTAGCCGGTACCGAAATCGTCAATCGAAATACGGTGCCCGGCCTCGCGGTAGTGTGCGATCACCGGCATGGTGGTCTCCGGGTCAACAAACCCGCGCTCGGTGATCTCAAGGATAATCTGTTCCGCGGCGATCCCCCAGTGCTGCAGCTGATCGTGTAATAGCTTGGGTAGGGTGGGAGAGCGTAAGTCATCCACCGACAGGTTGATGGAGATATGCACTTCCGGCCGCTGCCTCAGCCAGGGACCCAGGTCGGCAAAAATTTTCCTGACGATATCTTCCGTCAGCTGGGTGATCAGTCCGGTTTGCTCGGCCAGGGGAATGAAGATATCCGGCGATAAAAAGGTGCCGTCGGGTTGCTGCCAGCGCGCCAGCGCTTCGGCCCCGGCGATTTTTCCGTCCTGCAATGAAATAATCGGCTGATAGTGAACCTGAATCGCCTGGGAATTGAGGGCGTCCAGCATACTGTTGCGCGGTGAACGCAGGTGTCTCAGCAGGCGCAGCAGCAGCCAGGTGGCAAGCAGGCTGGTGAAGATGCCGACAGGGAGCCAGAAGATCAGCTGCTGGCGAATACGCTGCTGTAGCGGCAGGGTGGATGACCAGGTCACAATGCCGGATCCCAGCTCGGGAATGCGCTGGATCCGGTAGACCGTATTATCCAGGGTCAGCATATTCAGGTGCGGATCTTTAATCCGTTGCCAGACCTTCGCCGGCAGCGGCTGGCTGCTGATCACCATTTTCAGATGGTCCAAACCAAACAGCATGGTATGGATCTTCTCCTCGCTGGCGGGCACCACATCAATGAAGGAGATGGGATCGATCATTACCATATGCTGCCGGCTGGCCATGGCCGTCATCTGGTGATTAAGGCCAAGATCGTTAATCGAGGTCAGCCAGGTGCGATAGCCGTCGGGGGCAATGTGATCCGGTGGCGGGAAGGTCACCGCAACGCTATGGTCTTCCAGGGAGGAGCATTGCGGTACGGAATCTTCCAGCCAGAGCACTTCCTGCACGTAGCGATGGGTATAGGCGATCCGGCGGAGGGCGAGCAGATGCTCCGGGCTACAGGAAGCGGCAGAGTGTGAGTCGGCCTCCCGCAGTGCTTCCCGGGCCTGATCGGCGACCTGCAGCGTGCGGACGACAATACGGTTGGAATAATCATCCAGCTCACGATAGAACTGCATTTTGGCCTGCCGCGCCGCCTGCCAGATGCTGAGCGAGATAGGCAGGATGATGGCCAGTATCAGCACTCCTGTAAACAGCGCCATCAGATGCCGGGTCCTCATGCCTGTATCCTTATCGTTCGCCGGGTGTCATCAGTATATGCGAAAGATAAACCGGGCGCAGCGGGAGAAATCGCGCTGCGTGGGCAAAAAAACCGGCATCACAATAACCTGCGATGCCGGGAGAGAAGGATGATTCCGATGCAGCAGAATAAAAATGAGGGTGTGAATGCCGGGCAGGATGTATTCCGGCATTCAGTCGCAGCATACGCTGCGCAGATGACAGCAATATGTTGGCTTAGTGGGCGTCCGGCGCCGTGATATCGGCGCTGATGCGCAGATCGTTCTCATCAAACACCATGCAGAAGCGGTCATCGAAGGCCAGATTAATCTTCTGCCACGGGCGGAAATGGACGTCGCCGGGCAGCAGAACCTTGACGTTATCGTGACCGTAGCACTGGCCGAACAGGTAGGTATTGTTGCCCAGACGCTCCACCACTTCACATTGAAACTCCACCACGGTACCGGTGGAGACTTCCGGCGTGAGGTGCTCTGGCCGGATCCCCAGCGTGACCGCGGCGCCGGGCTTCAGCGGTTGGGTGGCAACGTTCAGGGTGAGCTGATGGTCCTGGGCGAGGGTGACCGTTAAGCGCTCTGCCTGCCAGTCGCTGACGGTGGCCGGCAAAAAGTTCATCTTTGGCGAGCCGATAAAACCGGCGACGAACTTGTTGACCGGATTGTAGTACAGCGCCATCGGCGAACCCATTTGTTCGACCTTCCCGTAGTTCATGACTACGATTTTATCGGCGAGCGTCATCGCCTCCACCTGATCGTGCGTGACATACACCATGGTGGTCTTCAGCTCCTGGTGCAGTCGGGCGATATGCAGGCGCATATCGACGCGCAGCTCGGCATCGAGGTTAGAAAGCGGCTCATCGAACATAAACACCCGGGGATTACGCACGATAGCGCGGCCAATGGCCACACGCTGCCGCTGGCCGCCGGAGAGCTGCTTCGGTTTACGATCCAGCAGGTGAGAGAGCTGCAGCGTTTTGGCCACCATTTCCACCTGGCGACGGATCTCCGCTTTCGGCACTTTATTGACTTTCAGCCCATAGCCCATATTCTCCGCCACCGTCATGTGCGGATAGAGCGCATAGGACTGAAAAACCATCGCCACGCCGCGGCGGGCGGGGACCACATCGTTCATCACCTCATCGCCAATCAGCACTTCCCCGTCACTGACCTCTTCCAGCCCGGCAATCATACGTAACAGCGTCGATTTTCCACAGCCGGAAGGGCCGACGAAGACCGCAAACTCGCCATCTTCAATATCGAGATTGACCTGGTGCAGCGTCACCGTGCTGCCGAACCTTTTGGTGACATTCCTCAGTCGTATATTGGACATCCACATTCCCCGAAGTGAGTAGCCGTTGTTTGCCGTTGGCGTGTCGTTGATTTGAGTGTGTTTGTATTACGTGTAACAAATCAGCGTGACAATATTCAACAGCGCTAAAATCATGTCCTGACTATAACTTCCGCGGTTTTTGCGCCATACAGCGGCGTTTCATTTCTGCAAGGATGATCACACAACTGGCAGCTTATGGTAGTTTTATCCCCAATCAAAGCGTAGCGTATAACAAAAGCGAACCAGAGTCTGTTTTCTATGTAACAAGGCAGTTTGAAATGATTTTTTTTCTAACTGGCAGACGTAAGTCAAATAAAAAACCATTAAATTGTTATACCTTCACATGAGGTTGATAATGAAAAAGAACACGCTTGCTGCACTGATCCTTACCACCCTCGCGGCGGGGCAACTTACCAGCCTGCAGGCGCATGCCGCCGGGCAGCTCAACGTTTGGGAAGACATTAAAAAATCCACTGGCATCAAAACCGCGGTCAGCGATTTTGAGAAGCAGTACAACGTGAAGGTCAATCTGCAGGAGATGCCTTATGCCCAGCAGCTGGAAAAGCTGCGCCTCGATGGCCCGGCGGGCATTGGGCCGGACGTGCTGGTGATCCCGAATGACCAGCTCGGCGGCGCCGTCGTTCAGGGACTTCTCTCGCCGCTCAACGTTGAGCAGGCGAAACAGGATGCCTTTACGCCAGCCTCTATCAACGCCTTCCGCATGGACAACGCGCTGTATGGGATCCCGAAAGCGGTGGAAACCCTGGTGCTTATCTACAACAAGGACCTGATCGACAAGCCGCTGGACAGTCTGCAGGCCTGGCTGGACTACTCGAAGACCCAGCGCGAGCAGAACAAATACGGCCTGCTGGCCAAGTTTGATCAGATCTACTACAGCTGGGGGGCGATTGGCCCGATGGGCGGCTATATCTTCGCGAAGAACGACGGCGGCGGTTTTAATCCGCAGCAGGTGGGGCTCAATACGCCCGGCGCCGTGGAAGCCGTGACCTTCCTGAAAAAATTCTATGCCGAGAAGGCCTTCCCCGCAGGGATCCTCGGCGATAACGGGCTGAACGCCATTGATTCGCTGTTTACCGAGAAAAAAGCGGCGGCGGTGATCAACGGCCCCTGGGCCTTCCAGCCGTATGAAGCCGCCGGTATCAACTATGGCGTGGTGCCGCTGCCGACCCTGCCGGACGGCAAGCCAATGAGCTCCTTCCTCGGCGTTAAGGGCTACGTGGTATCGACCTGGAGTAAAGACAAGGCGCTGGCGCAACAGTTTATCGAGTTCATCAACCAGCCGCAGTATGTAAAAGCCCGCTATGTCGCCACCGGCGAAATCCCGCCGCTGAAGGCGATGATTGACGACCCGGTGATTAAAAATGACGAAAAGGCCAGCGCCGTCGCCGTTCAGTCGGCTCGGGCGATGGCTATGCCGGGCATTCCGGAGATGGGGGAAGTGTGGGGGCCGGCTAATGCCGCGCTTGAACTGAGCCTCACCGGCAAGCAGGCGCCGCAGGCCGCGCTCGATAATGCGGTGAAACAGATCAAGATGCAGATTGAAGCGATGCAGGCCAGCAATCAGTAATTTACCGTCACGTGAAGTCACCGAGCGGGAGGGGGACCTCCCGTTTGTAGAAGGAGTCGAGTGTGAGCATCCATTCCAGCGAAAATTTTAGCGACGCGCGCGGGCCCGGGCGCCATGCGTGGTGCGGCCTGTTGCTGGCAATCGTGCCGGGTTTCGGCCAGTTTTATCATCGCCAGTGGCTGAAGGGGCTGGTCTTCCTGGTGCTGCTGAGCAGCTTTTTGGGTATTTTTTACGATTTCCTGCGCGAGGGGCTGTGGGGGCTCTATACCCTGGGTGAAGAGGTGCCCCGGGATAACTCTATCTTCCTGTTAGCGGAGGGGATTATCAGCGTGCTGATCGTCGCTTTTGGCGTGCTGATCTATTTTCTCTCGCTGCGGGACGCGTGGCTGAACGGCAAAAAACGCGATGAAGGGGTCGCGCTGAACAGCGTGCGTAAGCAGTACCAGATGCTGCTGAGCGACGGCTTCCCGTACCTGATGATCACCCCGGGCTTTATTCTGCTGGTCTTTGTGGTGATCTTTCCCATTCTGTTTGGTTTCGCCATCGCCTTCACCAACTACAACCTGTACCACACGCCGCCGGCGAAGCTGGTGGACTGGGTGGGGCTGAAAAACTTCGTCAATATTTTCACCCTCTCCATCTGGCGCTCCACCTTTCTGGATGTGCTGCAGTGGACCGTGGTGTGGACGCTGCTGGCGACCACCCTGCAGTGTACGGTGGGCGTGCTGTTGGCGATTCTGGTGAACCAAAAAGATCTGCGCTTTAAGCCGCTGATCCGCACCATCTTTATTTTGCCGTGGGCGGTGCCGGGGTTTGTCACTATCCTCGTCTTTGCCGGGATGTTCAATGACTCCTTCGGGGTGATTAACAACGCGATCCTGTCATTCTTCGGCATCAGCCCGAAGGCATGGCTAACCGACCCGTTCTGGACCAAAACCGCGCTGATCATGATGCAGACCTGGCTTGGCTTTCCGTTTGTCTTTGCCATGACCACCGGCGTGCTGCAGGCGATCCCGGACGATCTGTATGAAGCGGCGACGATGGACGGCGCCAGCGCCTTTACCCGCCTGCGCACCATCACCCTGCCGCTGGTGCTGTACGCGATCGCGCCGATCATCATCACCCAGTACACCTTCAACTTTAATAATTTCAACATTATTTATCTGTTTAACAACGGCGGCCCTGCGGTGGCGGGATCTAACGCCGGCGGGACGGATATTCTGGTGTCGTGGATCTATAAGCTGACGATGTCCTCGTCGCAGTACGCCATCGCGGCGACCATCACTATCCTGCTGTCGATCTTCGTCGTCGGCCTGGCGCTGTGGCAGTTCCGCGCCACCAAATCCTTCAAAAATGACGACATGGCGTAAGGGAAGCAACATGGCTCAATCACCCAGTATTAAACGCGAAAAGTGGATCCGACTCTCTCTCACCTGGCTGGTGGTTATCCTGGTCTCGGTGGTGATTATCTACCCGCTGGTCTGGACCGTCGGGGCGTCGCTGAACGCCGGCAATAGCCTGCTCAGTACCTCGATCATTCCGGAAAACCTGTCGTTCCAGCACTATGCCGATCTGTTCAATGGCAATGTGAATTACCTCACCTGGTACTGGAACTCGATGAAAATCAGCTTTCTGACCATGGTGCTGACCCTGATTAGCGTCAGCTTTACCGCTTACGCCTTCTCCCGCTTCCGCTTTAAAGGGCGGCAGAACGGGCTGATGCTGTTCCTGCTGCTGCAGATGATCCCGCAGTTTTCCGCGCTGATTGCCATCTTTGTGCTGTCGCAACTGCTTGGCCTGATAAACAGCCATCTGGCGCTGGTGCTGATCTACGTCGGGGGAATGATCCCGATGAACACCTGGCTGATGAAGGGGTATCTCGACGCGATCCCTAAAGATCTGGATGAGTCCGCCCGCATGGACGGCGCCAGTAGCTTTCGCATCTTTATTGAGATCATCATGCCGTTGTCGAGGCCGATCCTCGCGGTGGTGGCGCTGTTCTCCTTCACCGGCCCGCTGGGGGATTTCATCCTCTCCAGCACCATCCTGCGTACCCCGGATAAATACACGTTGCCTATCGGTCTGTATAACCTGGTGGCGCAAAAAATGGGGGCCAGCTACACCACCTACGCGGCGGGGGCGGTGCTGATTGCCGTGCCGGTCGCGATCCTCTATCTGGCGTTACAAAAATACTTCGTCTCCGGCCTGACCTCGGGCAGTACTAAAGGATAAGCACATGAAAAGATTTACACCCGCATGGCTTGCGGTTTGTCTGGCATGCAGTTTTTCCCTCCCTTCGCTGGCAGCGGACGCGCTTGAAACCCGCGCCTTTCAGGGTATGCCGGCGGACTTTATTAAAGGCGCGGATATCTCCACGCTGCTGGATGCCGAAAAGCACGGGGCAATTTTCTACGACCAGAATAACCAGCGTAAGGATCCGATCGCCATTCTGAAAGAGAACGGCGTCAACTATGTTCGCCTCCGCCTGTGGGTGGATCCGCAATCGGCAAGCGGCGAGGGCTATGGCGGCGGGAATAACGATCTGGCCACTACCCTGGCGCTGGCGAAACGGGCGAAAGCCCAGGGAATGAAGCTGCTGCTCGACTTCCATTACAGCGATTTTTGGACCGATCCCGGCAAGCAGTTCAAACCGAAGGCCTGGGAAAAGATGGATTATCCGCAGCTGAAAACGGCGATTCATGACTATACCCGGGATACCATCGCCCGCTTTAAGCAGGCGGGCGTCCTGCCGGATATGGTGCAGATCGGCAATGAGATTAACGGCGGTATGCTGTGGCCGGAAGGGAAAAGCTGGGGGCAGGGGGGCGGCGAGTTTGACCGGCTGGCCGGGCTGCTGAACGCGGCCATTGATGGTCTGAAGGCGAATCTGCGCAATGGCGAGCAGGTGAAAATCATGCTGCATCTGGCTGAAGGGACCAAGAACGATACCTTCCGCTGGTGGTTTGACGAAATAGAGAAACGTCATGTGCCCTATGACGTGATTGGTTTGTCGATGTACACCTACTGGAACGGGCCGATCAGCGCCCTGAAGGCCAATATGGATGACATCAGCAAACGCTATAACAAAGATGTCATTGTCGTCGAGGCGGCCTATGCCTATACCCTGGCTAACTGCGATAACGCGGAAAACAGTTTTCAGGCCAAAGAGGAAAAGGACGGAGGCTATCCCGCCACCGTGCAGGGGCAATATCGCTATATTCACGATCTGATGCAGGCCGTAATAGATGTTCCTGACCAGCGCGGCAAAGGTATTTTTTACTGGGAGCCGACGTGGATTGCTGTGCCGGGAAATACCTGGGCCACCCCGGCGGGGATGAAATATATCCATGACGAATGGAAAGAGGGTAATGCGCGGGAAAATCAGGCGCTATTTGACTGCCAGGGAAAAGTATTGCCGTCGGTAAAAGTATTTAATTAATTATTTGTCGTTCTTTTCAGGAAGTTTATTATGAATAAATTTGCACCTTTACATCCAAAGGTTAATACGCTGCTGCATGGCGCGGATTATAATCCGGAACAATGGGAGAATGCCCCCGACATTATTGATAAAGACATTGCCATGATGCAGCAGGCAAAATGCAATGTGATGTCGGTGGGCATATTTAGCTGGGCGAAACTTGAGCCGCGCGAAGGGGTATTTGATTTCGCCTGGCTGGATACTATTCTCGATAAACTGTATGCCGCCGGCATTCATGTATTTCTGGCCACGCCGAGCGGCGCGCGTCCAGCGTGGATGTCTCAACGCTATCCGCAGGTTCTGCGGGTGGGGCGCGATAGGGTGCCGGCCCTGCACGGCGGCCGTCACAACCACTGTATGTCATCGCCGATCTATCGTGAGAAGACCCTGAAAATTAATAGCCTGCTGGCGGAGCGCTATGCTGCGCACCCGGCGGTGCTGGGCTGGCATATTTCCAATGAATATGGCGGCGAATGCCATTGCGATCTCTGCCAGGCCCGCTTTCGCGGCTGGCTGAAGGCGCGGTATCAGACCCTGGAGAACCTCAACCAGGCCTGGTGGAGCACCTTCTGGAGCCATACCTATAGCGACTGGTCGCAGATTGAATCGCCTGCGCCGCAGGGCGAGGTGTCGATCCACGGTCTGAATCTGGACTGGCATCGCTTTAATACCGCCCAGGTGACCGATTTCTGCCGCCATGAAATCGCCCCGCTGAAGGCGGCGAATGCCGCCCTGCCGGTGACCACCAACTTTATGGAGTATTTCTACGATTACGACTACTGGCAGCTGGCGGAGGTGCTGGACTTTATCTCGTGGGACAGCTATCCGATGTGGCACCGCGATAAAGACGAAACCGCGCTGGCCTGCTACACCGCGATGTATCACGACATGATGCGCAGCCTGAAGGGCGGCCAGCCGTTTGTGCTGATGGAGTCCACGCCGGGCGCGACTAACTGGCAGCCGACCAGCAAACTGAAGAAACCGGGCATGCATATTCTCTCCTCGCTGCAGGCGGTGGCGCATGGCGCCGACTCGGTGCAGTATTTCCAGTGGCGGAAAAGTCGCGGTTCGGTTGAGAAATTTCACGGCGCGGTGGTCGACCATGTCGGGCACATCGATACCCGTATTGGCCGTGAAGTCAGCAAACTCGGTGAGATACTGAGCAAGCTACCGGAGGTCCGGGGCTGTCGCACCGAGGCGAAAGTGGCGATTATCTTCGACCAGCAGAACCGCTGGGCGCTCGATGACGCCCAGGGACCGCGCAATCTGGGGATGGAGTATGAGAAGACGGTCAATGAGCACTACCGTCCGTTCTGGGAGCAGGGCATCGCCGTCGATGTGATTGACGCCGACGCTGATTTAACGCCGTACCGGCTGGTCATTGCCCCGATGTTATACATGGTGCGCGACGGCTTTGCCGCGCGGGCGGAGGCGTTTGTCGCCAGCGGCGGCCATCTGGTGACCACTTACTGGACCGGCATCGTCAACGAATCCGATCTCTGCTATCTCGGCGGCTTCCCGGGCCCGCTGCGCAATCTGCTGGGCATCTGGGCGGAAGAGATCGACTGCCTGAATGACGGCGAGTTTAATCTGGTGCAGGGCCTGGCCGGGAATCAGTGCGGTCTGCAGGGCCCGTATCAGGTGCGCCATCTCTGTGAACTGATCCATACCGAAAGCGCGCAGACGCTGGCCACCTACCGGGATGATTTTTATGCCGGAAGGCCAGCGGTGACGGTGAACGGCTTCGGGAAAGGTAAAGCCTGGCATGTGGCCTCCCGCAACGATTTGGCCTTCCAGCGCGACTTCTTTGCCGCCCTGAGCAAGGAGCTGGCGCTACCGCGGGCGATCGCGGCGGATTTACCGCCCGGCGTGGTGGCTACTGCGCGCACCGACGGTGAGAGCACGTTTGTCTTCCTGCAGAACTACAGCGCGCAAAGCCATACCCTGAGCCTGCCGTCAGGGTATCGGGATTGCCTGACCGACGCGGCGGTGTCGGACCCGCTGACCCTGTCAGCATGGGATTGCCGTATTCTCCGTCGCCACGCCTAATCCTTTTTTCTCCACGCCTGCTCTGCCGAGCAGGCTTTTTTGTATCTATTACCCTGGAGTTTATGATGGTGAGTTTAAAATCTTTCCTGCACTATTTCTCTCCTGCACGTCCGGCACAGCCGTTAAGCGAAGCGGAAAAACAGCAAATCGAGGCGTTGGTTCAGGCCTTCGGCGGTGAAGCGAATATTACCCAAGTGGACGCCTGTATTACCCGTCTGCGGGTAACGGTTCGTCATCTGGCAGCCGTGGACTCGGACGCATTACAGCAGCAGGGCGCGCTGGGTGTCATTATTCTTGGCCAGCAGGTTCATGCTATTTTCGGTAAGCAGTCCGATGCGCTACGTCAATTGCTGGATGACCATTATGCCGCGCGGAAATAAATAAAACGGGATAACCTGAAAACAGGTTATCCCGAAAATAAGACAAAGACAGCAGTGGCATTAATGATTACCGGAGGGAAATTAATGACCTTACAGTTGGAGATATCAATAACGTATTTGTCTTACCAGCGCGATATTACCACCAGGCTTCAACCTGTACGCCGAAATTCCAGGTATTATTCGCCGTCTGGTCTTCAAACGGTTTACCATCTTCGGAATCATTCAGATACGACGCGAAAATACGTAATTCCGGGCGTGACATAAAGTCCGGCCCGTCCGCCAGGCCCAGCGCAATGGTATATTTCTCACCGGCCTGTTTGTAGCTGGTGCCATTGTTATAGCTGTCTTTCTGATAGAAACCGCCGACTTCGCCAATCAGGCGCACGTAGTCGGTGAACTGATACTGCCCGCGGGCGACCAGCGACAGCATCCGCGTTTTATCGGTATAGTCGGTAATGTCATCCGCCGAGCCCCAGGTCAGAACGTGGTTGATGGAGAACTTCTCGGTAATGGGGATCAGACCGGTGTTAATCACGCGATAGCCGGTGGCGTCGTTCACGTAGTTCCACATATCGTACCAGCCGCCGCCCTGGGAGACCATATTCTGCGCCAGACCTTTGTTGGCATACTGCAGCACGGTTTTGTTATAGCCGCCCAGCATATCCTGACTGATTTCACCGGTCAGCATCACGCCATTTTCGGCATCGTACAGTCCGCCGTAGCTGTCCTGTTTTTTGGTGGTGTTCGGCATGGCGTAGTCGATGCCGAATTCGGTCCACGACCCGGACCACGGCTTCCATCCCGCGTAGCGTAAATCGATATAGTTGATATTGACGTTGCTGTCGCCATCGACGCGATAGTCAACGTCGTTGGCATCGCCGCGGATCCACGCCAGCGAGACGGCGCCCGGGCCAAGGGTGTAGTTTTCCACCCCGGCCCCGGAGCCGGAAATGTTCCAGTATTTAGTATCGATGATGTGCAGGTCGTGACGCTGGTAGTAACGTTTGCCGCCCCAGATCACCGCATTCGGATCGCCCGGGATCAGCCCTTTGATCTGCAGGTTCAGCTGACGTAAGCCGAACTGCGCGTCATCGTTCAGCGTGGTTTCATTATCGTTAGAGCCATCGGAGACCATGCTGACCATGCTGTCGAGATAGAAACTGACATCATCTTTTTTGTAGACCTCGGAGCCTAACTCCAGCTCGCCATAGGTATCCGATTCGTTCCCCAACCGGCCCAGCTTGTTCTTTTGCCATTCCGCTTCGCTACCGTCGCCGGAGACCCCAACCCCGGCACGCAAATAGCCATGAAAATCAACGGTCGGGATCGCAGCGGTAGCCGCAAAGGCGGAAGGGGTGATTAGCGCAGCGGCTAATGCTGTGGAAAGGACGCGCAGTGTCGTATTCATCTCTATCCTCTTATTGTTTTGTATTACGTTCACATAACTGATGTCATAAAATGCCTAAATGTAACTTCAGGCAAATGAGATATGATTATTGTGTGACTAAGTGCAAATAATAACGCTGGTTTTTGTTGTGATGAGTGAAGTGTTTCACAATTAACCTGGTTGTGAACGTAATACTTTTTGTGGTGTAATTTTGCGATGAGAGGTAGCGGTGAGCGTTTTTTCAAATGGCCCCTGTTACAATCATGGGATAACAACATAAGGAACCGGACCATGAAGTCTAAAAGCGCTACTCTGGAAGACGTCGCTCGTCATGCGGGCGTCTCTTACCAGACCGTGTCCAGGGTACTCAACAAATCTGCCAATGTATCCGAAGCGACGCGCCGCAAGGTGGAGAAATCGATAGAGGCTCTGCGCTATGTGCCAAACCGGCTGGCGCAGCAGCTGGTGGGGAAGGAGAGCCAGACGGTCGGACTGGTGACGATTTCGCTGGCCTGGCATGCCCCCTCCCAGGTGGCGGCGGCGGTAAAACGCTATGCTAATCTGGAAGGTTACCAGGTCCTGATTTCAATGATTGATGAGAGCGTCAACCAAAGCATCCAGGATTCCATCAATGAGCTGAAGTCTCAGCGGGTGGATAAGGTCATTATCAACGTGCCGCTGGAGACCGAACAGGCGCAGAAAATCGCCGCTGACAATGATGATATCGTCTGCCTGTTTCTCGACGTTGATCCCTACAGCTCCGTGTTTAACGTTTCGTTTAACCCGGCGGACGGCACCCGGGCCAGCGTCAAATATCTCTATGAGATGGGGCATCGGGAGATTGCGTTGCTGGCAGGCCCGGACAGCTCCGTATCGGCGAAACTGCGGCTGAAAAGCTGGCTCGAGACCCTGGATGGCTACGGTCTGAAGCCGGTGACCGTCCTGCGCGGCAACTGGGATGCGCAGAGCGGTTACGCCGGCGCGCTGCAGATGCTGCGGGAAACGCCTAATTTCAGCGCCGTGCTGGTGGGCAATGACCAGATGGCGCTGGGGGTGCTCAGCGCCTTCCATCAGCATCAGGTGGCGGTGCCGGGAGAGAAGTCGGTGATTGGCTATGACGATACCTACGAAAGCTCCTTTTTCTATCCGGCATTGAGTACGGTCTCGCTGGACCTCGACCTGCAGGGGAAAGAGGCGGTGCGGCGGATCCTCGCCAGTACCAGCGGCGCGGCGCATACCTCATCCATCCTGCCGGCGCGCCTGGTGATTCGCCATTCCAGCGGCGCCAGAGTCGAGCAGGGGAAAGATCTTCAGGCCATCGCGGAGCAACTTCGCGCTATCGCCCACCGTCTGGCGCCCTGAAGCCAAAGGCGAGGAAACTCGCCTCTTTGTTATTACCCCTGATATGACCATGGTTGATCTTTGTCGTGGAACGGCGTATCTTAATTGTTATGTTATAACATAATGATGAGGTCATCATGAAAGCCCATATCCATCCTCCCTATCGCACGGTGGTGTTTCACGACACCAGCGCCAATGAATATTTTAAAGTTGGCTCAACCATCCGCACCGAACGCGTGATTGAGCTCGACGGTGAGACGTATCCGTATGTGACGATCGACGTCTCCTCGAAATCGCATCCGTACTACACCGGCAAACAAAAAACGTTCGCCAGCGAGGGTAGCGCGGCCCGTTTCCGCCAGCGCTTTGGCGGCTTCATTGATGCAAAAAGGAAGGCATGATGCAGGTCGTTAACTCATTACGCAGCGCCAAACAGCGCCACCCGGATTGCCAGCTGGTCAAACGCAAAGGGCGGCTGTACGTGATCTGCAAGAGCAACCCCCGCTTCAAAGCAGTGCAGGGGCGCAAAAAACGTCGTTAACGGAAGCTTTCCAGGGGACGGCGCTGCTGGCCGTCGGCGGTAAAATTGTCGGCGGCCAGCCATTGGCGCATGGCGCTATCCAGCTGCGGCCATTCGCCATCAATCACTGAAAACCAGTCCGTGTCCCGGTTGTGTCCTTTGCTCACCAGCGCCTGACGAAAACGTCCTTCGTACTGAAATCCCAGTCGCCTTGCCGCACGGCCTGACGGCGTATTGAGGCTATTGCATTTCCATTCATAGCGACGGTAGCCGAGCGTCTCGAACACATACTGCATCAACAGCCAGTGCGCTTCGGTGGCCATAGCCGTTCGGCTTAGCAGCGGAGAGAAATGGACATGCCCCACCTCGACCACGCCATGGGTGGCATCGATGCGCATTAACGCCAGCGAGCCGACCGCCGTTCCACGCTGCTGGTCAACGACGGCGAAATGGATCGGATCGGCCAGCGTCGCAACCTGCGCCACCCAGGCGCTAAATTCAGCCAGGCTGGTTTCCGGTTCGCGCAGCAGCCACGTCCAGCTGCGGGCGTCGGGCGCCAGCTGATGGGCAGCAAACAGATCGCTGGCGTGGGCGAGGGTGAGTGGTTCGAGCCGACAGCGGCTGCCCTGAAGTACCTGCCGGGTCGGCCAGGGGCGGGGTTGCCAGTCGGGCAGCGCGGCGCCGAGCGCCTGTCCAAACTGATTGTATTCACACATTGCGGTTTCCTTATTGGGGATGTACAGGCAGCGTACGCGCTGGCTGGTTCCATAAAAAGTGCCATTACAGTATGTTTTTATGGATCCACGAGGAGGTGACATGAATATACCGGACGATGCGTTTTATGGGTTGGTGACGCAGGGGATGCGGCAGCGAACGGACGAAACCCTGCAGCGTGCCCTTTACCACACTTTGCGCCATGCCATCCTGCAGGGAACCCTGGCGGCCAGCTGCCGTTTGCCAGGATCGCGCGTGATTGCCGGTCGACTGCATCTGTCGCGTAATACGGTGAATGCCGCACTGGAGCAGCTGACGCTGGAGGGATACCTGACGCGAAGCCGTCAGGGGACGCAGGTGGTGCCGCTCGCCGCCAGCCGTCGGCAGGAGGTAATCGCGCCACCCGTTGTGCTGTCTGAGCGGCTGCAGGGGCTGCCAGCCGCTATGCGCCGTGACTCGCCGGCGCTGCCGTTTACGCCTGGCATGCCGGCGGTGAACTATTTCCCGCTGCCGCTGTGGCGGCGGTTAATCGATAAGGCATTGCGCGACGAAGGCAGCACGCTGCTGGGCTACGGTGAGGCCGCGGGCGATCCCCAACTGCGGGAGGCTATCGCCCGCCATCTGGCGCTCTCCCGGGGCATCCGGTGCGATATCCGGCAGATCGTCATCACCGAGGGGGCGCTGGAAGGGGTCAACTTATGCGCCTCGCTGTTGACCAACCCGGGCGACAGCGTGTGGCTGGAAGAGCCGGGGTACCTGGGTGCCAGGAGTGGTTTCCAGCGAGCGGGGCTGCGGGTCTGTGGGATGGCCGTCGATGGTGAAGGGATGTGTATCGACAACGGCGTGGCAGAGCCACCCCGGCTGATTTTCACCTCTCCCTCTCATCAGTATCCCCTTGGGAGCGTCATGAGCGCCGCGCGACGTCTGGCGCTGGTGGAGTATGCCCATCGGCACGGCGCGTGGATTGTGGAGGATGACTACGACAGCGAGTTTCGCCACAGCGGAGAGCCGATCCCGGCGATGCTGGGGATGGTCCCGGATGCCCCGGTGGTCTATCTCGGCACCTTCAGCAAAACCCTGTTTCCGGCGCTGCGTATCGGTTTTATGGTCATGCCGTCCGCGCTGGCGGATGCCGCTCAGGAGGCCATTGGCGCGCTGCTGCGCGGCGGGCACCGCGCTGAACAGCGTGCGCTGGCCAGCTTTATCGAGAAGGGACACTATGCGCGTCATCTGGCAGCGATGCGTCGTCTGTACCGCAAACGTCAGCAACAGCTGCGCGAGGCGCTGGCGCAAGAGATTACCGTGCCGTGCGAAGTCCTCGGTGGGGAAGGGGGACTCCATCTGACGTTGGCCATAGAGGGGATCGACGATCGAACGATTGCGCAGCAGGCGCGTCAGTTTCAGCTGGCGCCCGCTGCGCTAAGTCATTTCTATCTCGACCCGCGGCGGGGGCGGAGCGGGCTGGTGCTGGGGTATGGCAATACTTCGGCTTCCCGCTATCCGCTGGCGCTGCGGACGCTGAATCGTCTTATTGCGCAGTACCGGCGCGGGTCAGCGTAAAGACATCGTAAAAGGAGAGCTCGCCTTTGGTGTCGACCATTTTTTTAAGCTGTGCCTTCTGCTCGCTATCGACGTCCGGCGACTGCAGGATACGGTCGATCAGCTGTCGGGGGACAAAGCGGGTGTTGTACCATTCGCCGTTGTAACACACGCGAAAGTCGAGGACATCGATATCTTCGTAACGATAGCGTGGATAGACGTCAAAGAAGAAAAAAGCGTTGAACAGGATGAACAGCACCACCAACAACCAGACCGAATCCACCAGCGTTTCAGAGCGCAGCATGACCACCAGCGTCGCCAGAAACGCAGCATACATGGCAACAAACAGGCCCGGATGGTTGCGGATAAAACTGATGCTAAAACGCGGGCGATTATCGCGTTTTTCCTGCACGTTAAGTTCGTCAATGGTGTGAGTCAGCAGGCGTTGTATTTCTGTCATCTTGGTCCCCGAATTCTGCAATAAGCCCGCCCCGTGCGCCCGATGGATCAGGTGCGGCAGGCTCAGCCTGAAGGTTATTTTATGTTGCAGTATTCTGCGGAGAAAGTAACAGATCAGTTACAGAAAAGCATAACAGTTACGCATTCGGCGGCGGAAGGCGCTTGATGATCTGCGCCGGGTTGCCGCCGACAACGGTACTGGCGGGAACGTCTTTAGTGACCACCGCTCCGGAGGCGATGACCGCATTATCGCCAATGGTCACCCCGGGATTGATCACCGCCCGACCACCAATCCACACATTGTGGCCAATGGTCACCGGTTTGCCATATTCCTGGCCGCTGTTTCGGGCCTCAGCATCCAGCGGATGGGTGGCGGTATAGATATGGACGCCCGGCGCCAGCATGCAGTTATCGCCAATATGGATAGGGCAGACGTCCAGCATCACACAGTCGAAATTGGCGTAAAAACCGGCGCCGAGAAAGATATTGTAGCCGTAGTCGCAGCGAAAGCTTGGCTCGATATACGCATCGCCAGCGCGACCGAACAGCTCGGCCAGAATATGCTGACGTTCTTCCTGGGCATTCGGGGCGGAATGATTATAACGGTGCAGCAGCTGTCTGGCGCGTAAGCGATCGGCGCGAAGCGTTGGGTCGCCAGATAAATAGAGCTCACCGGCGATCATTTTGCGTTTTTCTTCACTCATTGGTCTTCCTTATACCTGACGTTAGAGGGTCGCAACAGTATAAAAAAGAAACCGGTTACAAGTTTGCTGTTGGCTGAATGCTGTGATGACTATCACAAAGATGTCCTGCTGAGGCTGGCGATTACCATCCGGTCAGCAGACCGCGTCGGGCGCACTAATTAGCGGATAAATTTCCAGACGGACGTCGGGATTTTATCGTACAGCTTATTCATAGTCAGTTCAGCCAGACGATGATCGGCGGCTGAGTAAAATACCGCCAGCTCATTATCAGAAAGTTCATATTTGTTTTTTTCAATGACGCGCTCCAGCGTGTCAATTGTCTGGCAACGACGTAAGCGCATCAAATAGTCTGTTTTAGTTAATGGCTTATCAGACATAATTCCACCTTTTGATTGTAATAATCCTAACACGAAAGACTGGCCGGATTTTCCCGGCTGGCGTTGACAAAACAACGAAATAACCGATTACCGGATTTTTTCCACTTTTGCAAATCCGTAGCGTTAATGCCGTAGTTACTGAACAACGTAAATGTGTCGTCCAGATATTCGTCAACCTGAGCGATCAGCTTATTATCCTCAGCGTACTTAATTTTATAATTAAGGGCGAATGTGGCAATGTGCTCGATCAGTTCATTTAACTGGAGATTGACAGCCGATGTCGGGTCGTTGACCCAGCCATGGTTGCTCTCTTCCAGGTTTGCAAGGCAGTCATGATACAGCGTTTCGCAGAGAAAGCGTAGTTGTGCGATATCATGTCTTTTTGGCGAGTATTCGTCCATAACGCATCCCCTTTTGAGTGGTTTAAACGACGACTAACAAACACCGTTGTGGGATGAACACGACTAACTGACCTGACACTAACTGAGTAATCCTGCTGATTTAACTATAATCCACTCTCCAGGAGATTTCATCGTGCTATTACGAAAAATTACAATTATCAGAGAGAAATTATCTTAAAAATAGACGAATTAATTTCTGCGGCCCGGGCGCGCAGCCTGAAAAATAGAGATGTCTTATCAATCATTGGTTTAAGACAGGCAGTCGTCGCGTTCAGAAACCGCCGGCCGTGAATGATGATATTAGGATTATTCCTGGTAAATGAGCGTAAGAAGATCCTAAGGGCTAAACAGCGCGATAGATATAGTCTGCAACACATCAATAGATATTAAATGCAGCGCGAAAAATAAACAATGGCAATATGTGCCCTGTCGGTAATGAACAAAAAAAGGGCCGCGGTGGCGGCCCTTTGTTCAGTAGTGCAGATTAATGATGCTCAACCTGATGGCTGTGCTCAATATCTTCCGTTTTCTTACTAAAGCGGCGACGAACCACCACAAAGAACACCGGCACGAAGAAGATAGCCAGGATCGTCGCGGTCACCATCCCGCCCATTACGCCTGTACCGACGGCGTTCTGCGCACCGGAGCCAGCACCGGAGCTGATAACCAGCGGCATAACCCCAAGGATAAACGCCAGAGAGGTCATCAGGATCGGACGCAGACGCATACGCACCGCTTCAAGCGTCGCCTCAATCAGCCCTTTGCCCTCTTTCTCCATCAGGTCTTTGGCGAATTCAACGATCAGTATCGCGTTCTTCGCCGACAGGCCGATGGTGGTCAACAGGCCAACCTGGAAGTAAACGTCATTGGTTAAACCGCGGAGGGTGGCGGCTAACAGCGCGCCGACCACACCTAACGGTACGACCAGCATGACCGAGAACGGAATCGACCAGCTCTCATACAGCGCTGCCAGACACAGGAAGACGACAATCAGCGAGATGGCATACAGGGCAGGGGCCTGGTTACCGGACAGCCGCTCCTGATAAGACATCCCGGTCCAGTCGTAGCCGATACCCGACGGCAGTTTACCCGCCAGCTCTTCCATCAGGCTCATCGCCTCACCGGTACTCTTGCCTGGCGCTGCCTGGCCAAGAATTTCCATCGATGGCAGACCGTTGTAGCGTTCCAGACGCGGCGAACCGTATTCCCAACGCGAGGTGGAGAAGGCGGAGAATGGCACCATCTGGCCATCACTGCCGCGAACATACCACTTGCCGATGTCTTCCGGCAGCATACGGTATTTCGCTTCGGACATGATGTACACTTTCTTCACGCGGCCGCGGTCGATAAAGTCGTTGACATAGCTTCCGCCCCAGGCAGCGCCCAGCGTGGTGTTAATGTCGCTGATGGAGACGCCCAGCGCCTGGGCTTTTTCCTGATCGATATCGACTTTGAACTGCGGTGTATCTTCCAGACCGTTAGGACGCACGCCGGTCAGCACGTCAGGATGCTGCGCCACCATACCAAACAGCTGATTACGTGCCTGGGTCAGTTTTTCGTGTCCCAGGCCGCCCTGATCAATCAGCTGGAAGTCAAAGCCGGTCGCGGTACCCAGTTCAACGATAGCCGGCAGGTTAAAGGCGAAGACCATCGCGTCTTTAATCTGCGAGAAGTAGCCCATCGCCCGACCGGTGATCGCTTCAACTTTGTTTTCGTCGCCCGGACGTTGGCTCCAGTCTTTCAGCGAGACGAACGCGATACCGGTGTTCTGGCCGCGGCCGGCGAAGCCGAAGCCGTTAACCGCAAACACGGATTCCACGTTGTCCTTCTCTTTGGTGAGATAGTAATTCGTCATCTCATCCAGCACTTTCTGCGTGCGCTCCTGGGTGGCGCCGGCAGGCAGCTGGGCCATACTCAGGAATACCCCCTGGTCTTCGTCCGGCAGGAACGAGCTCGGCAGACGAACGAACAGCCACGCCATGCCCACCACGATGATCAGATACAACACCAGATAGCGACCGGTGCTGCGCAGAATGTTGCCTACGCTGTCGGTGTAATGGTGCGTGCTCTTATCGAACATGCGGTTAAACCAGCCGAAGAAACCGGTGGTCGCGCCGTGGCTGCCTTTCTGGATAGGCTTCAGCATCGTGGCGCACAGCGCCGGCGTCAGGATCAGCGCGACCAGTACCGATAGCGCCATTGCGGAAACGATGGTGATGGAGAACTGGCGATAAATGGCGCCGGTTGAACCGCCGAAGAATGCCATCGGGATAAATACCGCCGACAGCACCATGGCGATACCTACCAGCGCGCCCTGAATCTGCCCCATCGATTTACGCGTCGCTTCTTTCGGCGGCAGGCCTTCTTCGGCCATGACGCGCTCGACGTTCTCGACCACCACGATGGCGTCATCCACCAGCAGGCCGATGGCGAGCACCATCCCGAACATCGTCAGGGTGTTTATCGAGAAGCCAAACGCCGCCAGCACCGCGAAGGTCCCTAACAGGACCACCGGCACCGCGATGGTCGGGATCAGCGTAGCGCGGAAGTTCTGCAGGAACAGATACATCACCAGGAAGACCAGGATGATCGCTTCCACCAGCGTTTTAACCACTTCGTGAATAGAGATTTTCACGAACGGGGTGGTGTCATACGGGTAAACAATTTTCATCCCCGACGGGAAAAACGGCTCCATCTTCGCCAGTTCAGCGCGGATCGCGTTGGCGGTATCCAGCGCGTTCGCGCCGGTAGCCAGTTTAATACCCAGACCGGACGCTGGCTGGCCGTTATACTTCGCCACCACGTCATAGCTTTCGCCACCAAGCTCAATTTTGGCGACATCACGCAGACGAACCTGGGAACCATCCTGGTTCACCTTCAGCAGGATGTTGCCAAACTCTTCCGTATTGGTCAGACGCGTTTGTGCGACGATGGACGCGTTGAGCTGCTGGCCTTTCACCGGCGGCGTACCGCCTAACTGACCAGCGGCTACCTGGGCGTTCTGCGCTTTCAGAGCGCTGATCACGTCCACCGGCGTGAGCTGGAAGTTATTCAGTTTATTCGGATCCATCCAGATACGCATCGCGTACTGGGAACCGAAAAGCTGAACGTCGCCGACGCCGCTGGTACGGCTGATCGGGTCCTTCATGTTGGCCGCCACGTAGTCCGAAATATCGTCCTGGTTCATGGTGCCGTTGGTGTTAATAACGCCGACAACCATCAGGAAGCTGCTGGACGCTTTCTCAACGCTGATCCCTTGCTGCTGTACTTCTTGCGGCAGCAGAGGGGTGGCCAGGGCCAGCTTGTTCTGAACCTGAACCTGGGCGATGTCCGGATCGGTACCGGATTCGAAGGTCAGGGTGATGGTCGCCGTACCGGTGGAGTCGCCATTCGAGGACATGTACATCAGGTGATCGATACCGTTCATATTCTGTTCGATAACCTGAGTCACGGTGTTCTGCACGGTTTCGGCGTCAGCACCGGGGTACATGGCGGTAATGGAAATTGCTGGCGGCGCAATCGTCGGATATTGCGCCACCGGCAATTTGAGGATCGATAATCCCCCAGCCAGCATGATGATGATGGCGATCACCCATGCAAATATGGGGCGATCGATAAAGAAATTAGGCATGTCTTAACGGCTCCTGTTTAAGTTAAGACTTGGTTTGTTCTGATGGCGCGTTGCCTGCGGCTTGCTGTTTATCATCAGAAGCTACTTCCTGCGCTTTTACCTGCACGCCTGGTTTGATTTTTTGCAGGCCAGTGACGATAACGCGATCGCCGGATTTCAGACCGTCAGTGACCAGCCATTTATCGCCAATCGCTTGAGAAGCAGTGACCTGGCGGACTTCGACCTTATCGCCTTCACCCACTACCATGACGCTGGCATCGCCGCGCGGCGTACGGGTGACACCCTGTTGCGGCACCAGCAGGGCGTCAGGGTTAACCCCTTCTTCCAGACGGGCACGGACAAACATCCCCGGTAGCAGGGTGTGATCCGGGTTAGGGAAAATAGCGCGCAGCGTGATAGAGCCGGTGGTCTGATCGACGGTGACATCCGAGAATTCCAGCGTGCCGGCCTGCGGATACTTAAGACCGTCGTTAGTCACCAGCTCCACTTTCGCTTTCCCGTTTTCCTGTTTCAGGCGGCCATCGGCCAGCTCCTGTTTCAGGCGCAGGAAATCATTGCTCGACTGGGTGACGTCGACATAGATCGGATCCAGCTGCTGAACGGTTGCCAGGGCGGTTGTTTGACCATTTTGCACCAGCGCCCCTTCGGTTACCGCGGATTTACCAATGCGACCGCTAATCGGCGAGGTGACTTTGGTGTAGGCCAGATTGATGCGCGCGGTTTCAACGGCTGCTTTCGCCGCGACCACGGCCGCATTGCTCTGCTGCGCCGTCGCGACGGCGGTATCGTAGTCTTGTTGACTGATATATTTAGTGCCTAACAGTTTCTGATAACGCTTGACCGTCAGTTGATCCATGTTTGCCGCCGCCTGGGCTTTTGCCAGGTCGCCTTTGGCGCTGTCATAGCTGGCCTGATAGGTGGCTGGATCGATCTGATACAGGGAAACGCCGGCCTGGATATCGCTACCTTCCACGAAGTTACGTTTTAAAATAATGCCACTGACCTGAGGACGAACTTCCGCAATGCGATAGGCGCTGGTGCGGCCTGGCAGTTCGGTGGTTATTTGTAGAGGTGCGGATTTGAGCGTCACAATACCGACTTCCGGCATGTGCTGGGCTCCTTGTTGAGCCGGTTTATCGTCACATCCTGTTAGCGCTAAGCTGCCTGAGAGCATCAGAACGACCGCCAGAGGCGTTAACCCTCTGTTTTTGTTCATATGTAAACCTCGAGTGTCCAATTTCAAAATGTTCAGTGGCTCAAACAACCACAAACCCACTACAGTCTTTCTATTATGGTCGTGCTATGGTACATACATTCACAAATGTATGTAAACGTAACCTCTGTAAAGTCATTAACCTATGGCACGAAAAACCAAACAACAGGCACGTGAAACCCGGCAACTGATTCTGGATGTTGCTCTGCGTCTGTTTTCGCAGCAAGGCGTATCATCTACCTCGTTGGCAACAATTGCAAAAGCTGCGGGTGTAACGAGGGGGGCTATCTACTGGCATTTCAAGAATAAATCAGATTTATTCAACGAAATTTGGGAGCTGTCAGACGCCAGTATTAGCGATCTCGAAATTGAGTATCGGGCAAAATTCCCCAACGATCCACTCTCAGTTATCAGGGAGATATTAGTCTATGTTCTTGAAGCGACAGTGACAGAAGAGCGTCGTCGGTTGATGATGGAGATTATCTTCCATAAGTGTGAATTCGTCGGAGAAATGACCGTAGTGCAGCAGGCCCAGCGGCAGCTCTCCCTGGCGAGCTACGAGCGTATCGAGCAAACCTTAAAAGAGTGTATCGCGGCGAAGCTGTTGCCTGCCAATTTACTCACCCGGCGAGCGGCGATTTTAATGCGCAGCTACCTTTCAGGCCTGATGGAGAACTGGCTGTTTGCTCCCGACTCGTTCGACCTGCATGCGGAAGCGCGTGACTACGTCGCCATCCTGCTGGAGATGTATCAATTCTGCCCCACGCTTCGCGGCCCGGAGAGCCTGCCAGCTTAACGAAGCGTGCGGATGAGCGTGAATTTTTAGCGCGGTCCGCCGCTATTCGCCAGCGATGAGAAGTGCTATTCTGCGCGCTTGCGACGACCCCCGGTATTCTCCGGCATTTGCATTCATTCATATTAACTATGCTGCACACGATCTCCAGGCAACGCGCCACGTTCATCTTTACCATTATGCTGCTCTGTTTTATTGGCCTTTTCAGTCCAGTTCAGGGCCGCGCCGCAGACCTCCCTGACCGGGCGGAGGTACAGAGTCAGCTCAACACATTAAACAAGCAAAAGGAACTGACTCCGCAGGATAAACTGGTCCAGCAGGATTTGACCCAGACCCTGGAAACGCTGGATAAAATCGATCGCATCAAGAGCGAGACGACGCAGCTCCGCCAGCAGGTCGAGCAAGCCCCGTCGAAGCTGCGCCAGGCGGTGGATAACCTTAACAACCTGAGCGATGTCCCGAACGACGACGCGACGCGCAAGACGCTGAGCACGCTCTCCCTGCGTCAGCTGGAATCACGCGTCACCCAAACGCTGGACGATCTGCAGAATGCGCAAAACGATCTGGCAACCTACAACAGCCAGCTGGTTTCCCTGCAAACGCAGCCGGAACGGGTGCAAAATGCGATGTACAACGCCTCCCAGCAGCTGCAGCAGATCCGTAATCGTCTGAATGGCACCTCGGTGGGCGATGAGACTCTGCGTCCGACCCAGCAGGTGTTGCTGCAGGCCCAGCAGGCGTTGCTCAACGCGCAGATCGAGCAGCAGCGTAAGAGCCTCGAAGGCAACACTATCCTGCAGGATACCCTGCAGAAGCAGCGTGACTATGTGACCGCCTGGAGCAACCGGCTGGAGCATCAGCTGCAGCTGCTGCAGGAGGCGGTGAACAGCAAGCGGCTGACGCTGACTGAGAAAACCGCCCAGGAGGCGGTCACGCCGGATGAAACCACGCGTATTCAGGCCAACCCGCTGGTCAAGCAGGAGCTGGATGTTAACCACCAGTTGAGCGAGAAGCTGATCCAGGCGACGGAGAATGGCAACCAGCTGGTGCAGCGCAATATCCAGGTAAAGAACTGGCTCGACCGCGCCCTGCAGTCTGAGCGGGATATTAAAGAGCAAATTTCCGTGCTCAAGGGCAGCCTGCTGCTGTCGCGCATTCTTTATCAGCAGCAGCAGACGCTGCCGTCGGCGGATGAGCTGCAGGATATGACTAATCGCATAGCCGACCTGCGGCTTGAACAGTTTGAAGTTAACCAGCAGCGCGACGCCCTGTTCCAGAGCGATGCCTATGTCGCTAAGCTGGAAGAGGGGCACAGCGCTGAAGTAACCGATGAAGTGCACGCCGCGCTGCTGGAAGTGATCGACATGCGTCGCGAGCTGCTTGACCAGTTCAATAAACAGCTGGGGAACCAGCTGATGATGGCCATCAACCTGCAGATCAACCAGCAGCAGCTGATGAGCGTCTCCAGCAGCCTGAAAGAAATCCTGACCCAGCAAATTTTCTGGGTGAACAGCAATAAACCGATGGACTGGGAGTGGATTAAGGCCTTCCCGGAAGCGCTGAAAGGTCAGTTTAAGGCGATGAAAATCACCGTGAACTGGGAAAAAGCGTGGCCGGCGGTATTTATCGCTTTCCTCGCCGGATTACCGCTGCTGCTAATTGCCGGCCTGATCCGCTGGCGTTTGCAGTGGCTCAAGGATTATCAGGCGAAGCTGGCTTCTCAGGTAGGCCAACTACGCAATGATACCCAACTGCATACGCCGAAGGCGATCTTTATCGACCTGATCCGCGCCTTACCGGTGGTGCTGGTGATTCTGGCGATTGGCCTGATCTTACTCACCATGCAGTTAAATATCAGCGGACTGCTGTGGGCGTACAGTAAAAAACTGGCGATGTTCTGGCTGGTGTTTGGCCTGTGCTGGAAAGTGCTGGAAAAGAACGGCGTGGCGGTCAGCCACTTTAATATGCCGGCGCAGTTGACCAGCCACTGGCGGCGGCAGATTGTCCGCGTCAGCCTGGCGCTGCTGCCGCTGAATTTCTGGTCGGTGATTTCCGAGCTGTCGCCGCTGAACCTGATGGACGATGTGCTGGGGCAGCTGGTGATTTTCTTCAACTTACTGCTGATCGCGGTGCTGGTCTGGCCGATGTGCCGGGAAAGCTGGCGCGATAAAGAGTCGCACAGCCTGCGCCTGCTGACGATCACGGTGCTGTCTATCGTTCCGGTGGCCCTGATGGTGCTGACGGCGACCGGCTACTTCTACACCACGCTGCGCCTGGCGGGACGCTGGATCGAGACGGTTTATCTGGTAATGCTCTGGAACCTGCTGTACCAGACCGTGCTGCGTGGCCTGAGCGTGGCGGCGCGGCGTATCGCCTGGCGCCGGGCGCTGGCGCGCCGTCAGCATCTGGTGAAGGAGGGCGCGGAAGGCGCCGAGCCGCAGGAGGAGCCGACTATCGCCCTCGAGCAGGTTAACCAGCAGACGTTGCGCATCACCATGCTGGTGATGATCGCGCTGTTCGCGGTCATGTTCTGGGCGATTTGGTCGGATTTGATCACCGTTTTCGCCTATCTTGACAGCATCACCCTCTGGCATTACAACGGCACCGAGGCGGGGGCCAGCGTGGTGCGCAGCGTGACGATGGGCAGCCTGCTGTTTGCCATTGTGGCGTCGATGGTTGCCTGGGCGCTAATCCGCAACCTGCCGGGGCTGCTGGAGGTGCTGGTCCTGTCGCGGCTCAATATGCGCCAGGGGACTTCCTACGCCATCACCACCATTCTTAACTATGCGATTATCGCCATTGGGGCGATGACGGTATTCGGATCGCTGGGCGTCTCCTGGGACAAACTGCAATGGCTGGCGGCCGCGCTGTCGGTTGGTTTGGGTTTTGGTCTGCAGGAGATCTTCGGTAACTTCGTCTCCGGCCTGATTATTCTGTTCGAACGTCCGGTGCGCATCGGGGATACGGTGACTATCGGCACCTTCTCCGGTACGGTAAGCAAAATCCGTATTCGCGCCACCACCATTACCGACTTCGATCGCAAAGAGGTGATCATCCCGAACAAGGCGTTCGTTACCGAGCGCTTGATCAACTGGTCGCTCTCCGACACCGTGACCCGCGTGGTGATCCGCCTCGGCGTCGCCTATGGTTCCGACCTGGATAAGGTGAAGGAGGTGCTGCTGAAGGTGGCGCACGATCATCCGAAAGTGATGCAGGAGCCAGCGCCGGCGGTCTTCTTCACCACCTTCGGCCCCAGTACGCTGGATCATGAACTACGTCTGTATGTCCGTGAACTGCGCGATCGCAGCTACACGGTGGATGAGCTCAACCGCGCCATCGACCGTCTGTGCCGGGAGAATGACATCAACATTGCCTTTAACCAGCTGGAAGTCCATCTGCGAAATGAAAAGGGTGATGAAGTCACGGAAGTGAAGCGGGATGGAAAGGGCGACGATTTAGCTCCGTCCGTCGCGTCTTAACTGAAGAGGGGCGGCGCAACGCCGCCCCTGCTGCATCAGGGCGCCAGCGCGGCGAGCTCCTCGTCGCTAAGCCCGGTGAGTTCCCGCACGATTTGTCGTTCGAGGCCGCGCGCCAGCATTCTGGCGGCGATGCTGCGAGTGGCGGCTTCTCGACCTTCCTGCTCGCCCTCCTGCTGTCCCTGTTTACGGCCTTTCTCTTCCAGCCATTCGGCAATGGTCATCATCAGCTCCTTATGCCTGGGCGACTGCGCCGCCAGCGCGCGGATCAGCGCCCCCGGATGTTCCGTTGTACCCGCCTGCAACATATAGCGCAGCAGCGTATTCAACTGCGCTTCTGTCAGATAGCCTTGCGTCATCAGCGCGATCAGCGGCACCTGCAGCTCGGCCAGATCGCGATGGCGGATATGCTTTTGCAACAGCTCCAGCATGGCCATTCGCCGATGACGGACTATCTGATTATCTGGCATAACGGTGAGGTCCACCAGCGGAAAATCACCGCTATAGAGCGCCTTCGCCAGCGCCGGTTCGGCGAATAGCTGTTGCCAGTTGCGGGGCCAGGGCCAGGGGCTGACCTTGCCGTGATAAAACAGAATCGGCACCACCAGCGGCAGCGTGTCGTGGCCAGCGTCCAGATGACGCTGCATGGCGGCCAGCGCGTAGCGCAGCAGGCGAAACGCCATCAGCTTGTCCGGGGTACTCTGGTGCTCAATCAGCGCGTAAACATAGCCCGGTCCGTGGCGGGTGCGCAGTGAGTAAAGGATATCGGAATAGCTGGCGCGCAGGTCCTCTTCAACAAAGCTACCGGAGACCAGCTGCAGCGAATCCAGCTCGCAGATTGCCAGAAACGGCGCGGGCAGATACAGCTGCAGGAAATCCTTCGCCACCGCCTGATGCATCAGCATCTGGCGAAAAATCGCATCTTGCGGGGTTTGACTGACCTTTTCCATCAATATTGCCTCCATCGGCGTCATGCGCAGAGGACCACTCTGCCAGCACTCCGCCGTGGGCAACATCTTACTTCTGCGGCGTTTGCGAGGCGCTTTCCGCGTTTTTTAACTTGTTTGCATAATCCCGCCTGACAATTTCCAGCGCGTCCAGCACGGTTTGCGCCGGGATCTGATGTGATTCCAGCAACATGATTAAATCGACGGCCAGTTTGACCTCATCGGGGGCATTTTCCAGCGACATCGGACTCTCCTGTTAGCGCGTCAGCCGCGCCAGTACGTTTTCAATCTTATCCAGCGCCTGTCGGCAGCGCGCCAGCCGTCCACTGTAGACCTCGACTTCCCTGGCCAGCCGCTGCTGCTCGTCGAGGCTGGTAGCCTGCGTCAGCTGGCGCTGGCGTTGGTCGCGCATCGCCAGCAGGCGGCGCTCATACTCCTGATGCTGTAGGCGACGGCGCTGCCAGCGGCTCAGCGTTGGCGAGGCATGGTCCCAACTGCGCAGCGACCAGGTGGCGGTTTCGCGACGCAGCGCAGCGATTTGCGCCGCCAGACGCTCGGCGATCCAGGCTACCTGCGGCAACTGCTGGCGCTCGACGGCCTGGCGGAGCTGGAGAAAGTTGTGTTGGGCTTCCGCCAGATAGGCCTGCATCAGCGTGCTGCGGGTGTGAAAGAGCTGGCGGTCAAAGCGCGGGCTGAGGGTCGCGTGCTCCGCCAGCGGCGCCACCTGCGCGGCCAGCTCGCTGAGCTGATTGTTCAGCGTTTGTAAAAGTTGAGCTGTTTTCACCAACCCCCTCCATTCTCCATCAGCCAACTGTGCTACAGTAGCCGTATCTGTTTGATAACGATTCGCATTATGCCACCTGTTATTTTAACCATTATCGGCTGGCTGGCGGTAGCGCTGGGTACGCTGGGCGTCTTCTTACCGTTGCTGCCGACGACGCCGTTTATTCTGCTTGCTGCCTGGTGCTTTGCCCGCTCATCGCCGCGCTTTCACCAGTGGCTGCTGTATCGCTCATGGTTCGGCGGCTATCTTCGCCACTGGCAACAGTACCGCGCCATGCCTCGCGGCGCCAAACCGCGCGCCATTGCCATGATCGTGGCGACTTTTGCTATTTCGCTGTGGCTGGTTAAGCTTACGTGGGTGCGCATCATGCTGTTGGTCATTCTGGCCTGTCTGCTGATCTTTATGTGGCGCATTCCGGTGGTTGACGCAAAGCAACAAAAGCACTGATGCGCAATAATGCCTGTTGCAATTGTTGCTGACAGCCAGTAAATTCTGGCGTTTTCGAGCGCGGGTAAGCCTGGTCAAAGGTTAAACAAATGTTTCTTTGGCCCCTTTTGCACGCCCGTGGGTAACACCGTTTCAATCAGGCATACACTTATGACCGCAACTGCACAGCAGCTTGAATATCTGAAGAACAGCATCCAGAGTATCGAGGATTATCCAAAACCGGGCATTCTTTTCCGCGATGTCACCAGTTTACTGGAAGACCCGAAAGCTTACGCGCTCAGCATTGAACTGCTGACCGAGCGCTACAAAGACGCGGGAATTACCAAAGTGGTAGGGACTGAGGCGCGTGGCTTCCTTTTCGGCGCACCGGTTGCGTTGGCGCTGGGCGTGGGCTTTGTTCCGGTACGCAAGCCGCGTAAGTTGCCGCGTGAAACCATCGCTGAGAGCTATGAGCTGGAGTACGGCACCGATCAGCTGGAGATCCACGTTGACGCCATCAAACCGGGCGACAAAGTGCTGGTGGTGGACGATCTGCTGGCGACCGGCGGAACCATCGACGCGACGGTCAAACTGATCCGCCGTCTCGGCGGCGAAGTGCAGGATGCCGCTTTCATTATCAATCTCTTCGATCTGGGCGGCGAACAGCGCCTGGAGAAGCTGGGGATCCACTGCTTCAGTCTGGTGCCGTTCCCGGGCCACTAAGCAAATCCCTCCACATAGCCTCGCCGATCGGGCGGGGCTGTGATAGCATGACCCCTTCGTGATTTCACCTTCCAGCGTTTCAGAGCCAGCCCATGAGTTATCAGGTCTTAGCCCGTAAATGGCGCCCACAAACCTTTGCTGACGTCGTCGGCCAGGAACATGTGCTGACCGCACTGGCGAACGGCTTGTCGTTAGGGCGCATTCATCACGCTTATCTCTTTTCCGGTACCCGCGGAGTCGGTAAGACCTCCATCGCCCGCCTGCTGGCGAAAGGGTTAAACTGTGAAACCGGCATCACCGCCACCCCCTGCGGCGTGTGCGATAACTGCCGGGAAATTGAACAGGGGCGCTTTGTCGATCTGATTGAGATTGACGCCGCCTCACGCACCAAAGTCGAAGATACCCGCGACCTGCTGGATAACGTCCAGTACGCGCCGGCCCGCGGCCGCTTCAAGGTCTATCTCATCGACGAAGTTCATATGCTGTCGCGCCACAGCTTCAATGCGTTATTAAAGACGCTGGAGGAGCCGCCGGCGCACGTCAAATTCCTGCTGGCGACGACGGATCCGCAGAAGCTGCCGGTGACGATCTTATCCCGCTGCCTGCAGTTCCACCTGAAGGCGCTGGACGTTGAACAGATCCGCCATCAGCTGGAGCATATTCTTGGCGAAGAGCAGATTGCCTTCGAGCCCCGCGCGCTGCAGCTGTTGTCGCGCGCCGCCGACGGCAGCCTGCGCGATGCCTTAAGCCTGACCGATCAGGCTATTGCGAGTGGAGAAGGGCAACTGACGGCGGCGTCGGTGAGCACCATGCTCGGCACCCTCGATGACGATCAGGCACTGTCGTTGATTGAAGCCCTGGTCGCTGCCGATGGTGAGCGAGTCATGGCGGGCGTCAATGACGCCGCCGCGCGCGGCGTTGAATGGGAGGCGCTGCTGGTGGAGATGCAGAGCCTGCTGCACCGCATCGCCATGGTTCAGCTGTCCCCTTCGGCGCTGGGCGCCGACATGGCCGCGGTCGAAGTGCGGATGCGCGAACTGGCGCGCACCGTACCGCCGGGCGACGTTCAGCTCTACTACCAAACGCTGCTGATTGGCCGCAAAGAGCTACCCTATGCCCCGGACCGGCGGATGGGCGTCGAAATGACGCTGCTGCGCGCCCTGGCGTTTCATCCGCGTAAGCCGCTGCCGGAGCCCGAGGTGCAGCCGGCGCAGGCCGCCGCGCCCGCGCCGCGCCAGCCGGTTTCCCCCGCAGCGCCGCCGCCACAGCCGCCGCAGAGTTTGCCGCCGACCACCAGCCAGGTGCTGGCGGCCCGCAGCCACCTGCAGCGCAGCCAGGGAGCAACCACCTCAAAAAAGAGTGAACCGGCAGCCGCTTCCCGCGCGCGGCCGGTGAATAACGCTGCGCTGGAGCGACTGAGTTCGATTACCGAGCGCGTCCAGGCTCGTCCGGCCGCGGCGGCGCTGGAGCAGGCCCCGGCGAAGAAAGAGGCTTATCGCTGGAAGGCGACGACGGTGGTTGAAGAGACCAAAGTCGAAGTCGCCACGCCTAAAGCGCTGAAAAAAGCGCTGGAGCATGAAAAAACGCCTGAGCTGGCGGCCAAGCTTGCCGTTGAAGCGGTCGAGCGCGACAGCTGGGCGGCAGAAGTGAGCCAGTTGGCAGTACCGAAGCTGGTCGAGCAGGTGGCGCTCAACGCGTGGAAAGAGCAGGAGGGCAATCGCGTCTGTCTGCATCTGCGCTCCAGCCAGCGCCACCTCAATTCCGCCGGCGCACAGCAAAAGCTGGCTGAAGCGCTGGGGGTGTTGTACGGTACGCCCGTTGAATTGACCATCGTGGAAGACGATAATCCCGCGATGCGCACGCCGCTGGAGTGGCGGCAGGCTATTTATGAAGAGAAGCTCGCGCAGGCGCGCGAAGCGATTATTGCGGATAATAACATTCAGACCCTGCGTCGTTTCTTTGACGCCGATCTGGATGAAGAGAGTATCCGCCCCATTTGACTGCAAGTTTGACTTGCAGTCAGTACCTTTAATGATGACTGACTGAGAGAGAAGCCTATGTTTGGTGGAAAAGGCGGCCTGGGTAACCTGATGAAGCAGGCCCAGCAGATGCAAGAAAAAATGCAGAAGATGCAGGAAGAGATCGCTCAGCTGGAAGTGACCGGCGAATCCGGCGCGGGTCTGGTGAAAGTGACCATTAACGGCGCGCACAACTGCCGCCGCGTGGAGATCGACCCAAGCCTGCTGGAAGATGACAAAGAGATGCTGGAAGATCTGGTGGCTGCCGCGTTCAACGACGCTGCGCGCCGTATCGAAGAGACCCAGAAAGAGAAGATGGCTTCCGTCTCTGCCGGTATGCAGCTGCCGCCAGGCTTCAAGATGCCGTTCTGATGCAAACCAGCCCGCTGTTAACTCAGCTTATGGAAGCACTGCGCTGTCTGCCGGGCGTCGGCCCGAAGTCGGCGCAGCGCATGGCGTTTACCCTGCTGCAGCGCGATCGCAGCGGCGGGATGCGTCTGGCGCAGGCGCTGACGCGCGCGATGTCGGAGATCGGCCACTGTGCCGATTGCCGCACCTTCACCGAGCAGGAGGTGTGCAATATCTGCAGCAACCCGCGTCGCCAGGAAAACGGCCAGATCTGCGTGGTGGAGAGTCCGGCGGACATCTACGCCATTGAGCAGACCGGGCAGTATTCCGGCCGCTACTTCGTGCTGATGGGGCACCTGTCGCCGCTCGACGGCATCGGGCCTGATGACATCGGGCTCGATCGCCTGGAGCAACGGCTGGAGGCGGAGTCGATCACCGAGGTGATCCTTGCCACCAACCCGACCGTTGAGGGCGAGGCGACAGCCAACTATATCGCGGAGCTGTGCGCGCAGTATGGCGTCGACGCCAGCCGAATCGCCCACGGCGTGCCGGTGGGCGGCGAGCTGGAGATGGTCGACGGCACCACGCTGTCCCACTCGCTGGCCGGTCGCCACAAGATTACTTTCTGAACAAATGGAGGCGGCTATCGCCGCCTCCGCTTGAAAAATTTCCCCACTGTCCCCATCTCCCACTCAACGGTTTTTTACCCATTTAAAATGGCATTGTTGAGGTTGAATCAGATGAAAGGACAAGAAACTCGTGGTTTTCAGTCAGAAGTAAAACAGCTTCTGCACCTGATGATCCATTCCCTCTATTCCAACAAAGAAATCTTTCTGCGTGAGCTGATTTCCAACGCCTCTGATGCGGCCGATAAGCTGCGTTTCCGCGCGCTGTCGCAGCCGGATTTGTATGAGGGAGACGGCGAGCTGCGCGTGCGGGTTTCGTTTGATAAAGACAACCGTACCCTGACCATTGCCGATAACGGGATCGGTATGAACCGGGAAGAGGTTATCGACCATCTCGGCACCATCGCCAAATCCGGCACCAAAGCGTTCCTCGAATCGATGGGTTCCGACCAGGCAAAAGATAGCCAGCTGATTGGCCAGTTCGGTGTCGGCTTCTATTCGGCCTTCATCGTGGCGGATAAAGTGACCGTCCGTACCCGTGCGGCAGGCGATAAACCTGAGAACGGCGTGTTCTGGGAATCCGCCGGCGAAGGGGAATATACCGTGGCTGACATCACCAAAGCCGATCGCGGGACCGAAATCACCCTGCATCTGCGCGAAGGTGAGGACGATTTCCTCAACGACTGGCGCGTGCGCTCCATCATCAGCAAGTATTCCGACCATATCGCGCTGCCGGTTGAGATTGAGAAACGGGAAGAGAAAGACGGCGAAACCGTTATCAGTTGGGAAAAAATCAACAAGGCGCAGGCCCTGTGGACTCGCAGCAAGTCTGAAGTTAACGACGACGAATACAAAGAATTCTACAAGCACATTGCCCATGACTACAGCGACCCGCTGACCTGGAGCCACAACCGCGTGGAAGGTAAGCAGGAGTACACCAGCCTGCTGTATATCCCGTCGCAGGCGCCGTGGGATATGTGGAACCGCGATCATAAACACGGCCTGAAGCTGTACGTCCAGCGTGTGTTCATCATGGACGACGCCGAGCAGTTTATGCCGAACTACCTGCGCTTCGTACGCGGCCTGATAGACTCCAACGATCTGCCGCTGAACGTCTCCCGTGAAATTCTGCAGGACAGCAGCGTGACCCGCAACCTGCGCACCGCGCTGACCAAACGCGCACTGCAGATGCTGGATAAGCTGGCGAAAGACGACGCCGAAAAATATCAGACCTTCTGGAAACAATTCGGCCTGGTGCTGAAAGAGGGGCCGGCGGAAGATCCGAGCAACCAGGAGGCGATCGCCAAACTGCTGCGCTTCGCGACCACCCATACTGACTCCTCCGCGCAGACCGTGTCGCTGGAAGAGTACGTCTCACGCATGAAAGAAGGTCAGGAGAAGATCTACTACATCACTGCCGACAGCTATGCGGCGGCGAAGAGCAGCCCGCACCTCGAGCTGCTGCGTAAGAAAGGGATCGAAGTGCTGCTGCTCTCCGATCGCATCGACGAGTGGATGATGAGCTACCTGACCGAGTTCGACGGCAAAGCGTTCCAGTCTGTCGCTAAAGCCGACGAGTCGCTGGACAAGCTGGCGGATGAAGTGGACGAGTCCACCAAAGAAGCCGAAAAAGCGCTGGAGCCGTTCGTTGAGCGTGTGAAAAACCTGCTTGGCGACCGGGTCAAAGAGGTGCGTCTGACCCATCGTCTGACCGATACCCCGGCGATTGTCACCACCGATGCCGACGAGATGAGCACCCAGATGGCGAAGCTTTTCGCGGCTGCGGGCCAGGCGGCGCCGGAAGTGAAATACATCTTCGAACTGAACCCGGCGCATCAGCTGGTGAAACGCGCAGCCGATACCCAGGATGACGCGCAGTTCGGCGAATGGGTGGAACTGCTGCTGGATCAGGCGCTGCTGGCCGAGCGCGGCACGCTGGAAGATCCGAACCAGTTTATCCGCCGTATGAACCAGCTGCTGGCTTCCTGACGCGAACCTGAACGAGTAGCCCGGCCGAGCGACGCGACGCCGGGAACGGGATAAATGCCCCGTCTGAGCGATTTGCTCAGACGGGGCATTTCACATTGGATTGCATAAAATATCTCACCATTAACCGTTTCAGCCGCACCGCCTTCCTTGAGCCATCGCCGTTCTGGTGGTATGGTTTAGCGTTTTTGAAAAATTGAATCGACTTTTGAGGGGATTTTCGTAATGCGTATTATTCTGCTTGGCGCTCCGGGCGCGGGTAAAGGAACTCAGGCTCAGTTCATCATGGAGAAATACGGTATTCCGCAAATCTCCACCGGCGATATGCTGCGCGCTGCGGTAAAATCCGGCTCTGAGCTCGGTAAGCAGGCGAAAGACATCATGGACGCCGGCAAGCTGGTGACCGATGAGCTGGTTATCGCGCTGGTTAAAGAGCGTATCGCCCAGGAAGATTGCCGTAACGGCTTCCTGCTGGACGGTTTCCCGCGCACTATTCCGCAGGCTGACGCCATGAAAGAAGCGGGCATTACCGTTGATTACGTGCTGGAATTCGACGTGCCGGACGAACTGATCGTCGACCGTATCGTTGGCCGTCGCGTTCACGCGGCATCCGGTCGCGTATACCACATCAAATTCAATCCGCCGAAGGTGGAAGGCAAAGACGACGTGACCGGCGAAGAGCTGACCACCCGTAAAGACGACCAGGAAGAGACCGTGCGTAAGCGTCTGGTGGAATATCATCAGATGACGGCGCCGCTGATCGGCTACTACACCAAAGAAGCGCAGGCGGGCAACACCAAATACGCCAAAGTCGACGGCACCAAAGCGGTGGCTGACGTGCGCGCCGAACTGGAAAAAATCCTCGGCTGATAAAGCCTTTTCTCATCCTGCTGCGGCAGGATGAGAACTCCTCTCATTCCTACCTTTTGCTATGATTGGTTCCGTTTAGCGCCATTTCAGCTACAATTGGCTGCGATTCAAATGGTTAAGAGGCGGTAATGCATCAGACGAAAACAGGTATCTTGCTGGCCAATTTAGGCACTCCCGATGCGCCCACCCCCGGTGCGGTGAAGCGTTATCTGCGACAATTCCTCAGCGACAAACGGGTGGTGGATACGTCTCGTCTGCTATGGTGGCCGCTGCTGCGCGGCGTCATACTGCCGATTCGCTCTCCCCGCGTGGCTAAACTCTATCAGTCCGTCTGGATGGAAGAGGGGTCGCCGCTGATGGTATACAGCCGTCGCCAGCAGCAGGCGCTGGCTGCCAGACTGCCGGATACCCCGGTGGCGCTGGGCATGAGCTATGGAACGCCGTCGCTGGCCAGCGCGGTGGATGATTTACTGGCGCAAGGGGTGGGGCACATCGTGGTGCTGCCGCTGTATCCGCAATATTCCTGCTCGACGGTGGCTGCCGTCTGGGATGAGCTGGCGCGGATCCTCGCGAAAAAACGCGCCATTCCCGGTATCTCGTTTATTCGCGATTACGCCGGGCACCCGGACTATATCCATGCTCTGGCGGCCAGCGTGCGCGCCTCGTTTGCCGTTCATGGGGAACCGGATCTGCTGCTGCTTTCCTATCATGGGATCCCGCAGCGCTATGCCAACCAGGGAGATGATTATCCTCAGCGCTGTCGTGATACCACGCGGGAACTGGTCTCCGCGCTGGGGCTGCCACCGGAGCGGGTGATGATGACCTTCCAGTCGCGCTTTGGCCGGGAACCCTGGCTGACGCCGTACACCGATGAGACGCTGAAGATGCTCGGCGAGAAAGGGACGAAGCATATTCAGGTGCTGTGCCCGGGCTTTGCCGCCGACTGTCTCGAAACGCTGGAAGAGATCGCCGTCCAGAACCGGGAAATCTTCCTCGAAGCGGGTGGCAAGCAATATGAATACATTCCGGCGCTTAACGCGGACGCCGCGCATATTGAGATGATGGTCAACCTGACCGCGCCTTATCGCTGATCGCGCGCAGGGCGGGGAATATGCTACTATTTCCCGCTTGTTCCCTGTTATTTAAGCGCCACTATGAAATTTCCCGGTAAACGCAAATCCAAACACTATTTTCCCGTTAACGCCCGCGACCCGCTGCTACAGCAAATTCAGCCGGAGAATGAATCCAGCGTCTCCTGGGTGGTGGGTATCGACCAGACGCTGGTGGATATCGAAGCGAAAGTGGATGAGGCGTTTATCGTGCGCTACGGCCTGAGCGCGGGCCACTCTCTGGTGATTGAAGATGATGTCGCCGAGGCGCTGTACCAGGAGCTGGTGCGCAATAATCTTATTACTCATCAGTTTGCCGGCGGCACGATCGGCAATACCATGCACAACTACTCGGTGCTGGCGGACGATCGCTCGGTGCTGCTTGGCGTCATGTGCAGCAATATCGAAATCGGCGGCTATGCCTATCGCTACCTGTGCAATACCTCCAGCCGTACCGATCTGAACTATCTGCAGGGCGTTGACGGCGCCATTGGCCGCTGCTTCACCCTGATCGGCGATAGCGGCGAGCGCACCTTCGCCATTAGCCCGGGTCATATGAACAAGCTGCGCCCGGAAAGCATTCCGGAAGCGGTGATCGCTGGCGCCTCGGCGCTGGTGCTGACCTCCTACCTGGTACGCTGCAAGCCGGGCGAGCCGATGCCGGACGCGACGATGAAAGCCATCGAGTATGCCAAAAAGCATGATGTGCCGGTGGTGTTAACTCTTGGTACCAAATACGTGATTGCCGATAACCCGGCGTGGTGGCAGCAGTTCCTGCAGGATCATGTCTCGATTCTGGCGATGAATGAAGAGGAAGGGGAAGCGCTGACCGGTTTTGCCGATCCGCTGTCGGCGGCGGACAAAGCGCTGGACTGGGTCGACCTGGTGCTGTGCACCGCCGGACCGGCGGGGCTATATATGGCGGGCTTCACCGAAGAAGAGGCGAAGCGTAAAACCCAGCATCCGCTGCTGCCGGGGGCGATCCCGGAATTTAACCAGTTTGAATTCAGTCGCGCGATGCGTCACCAGGACTGCGTCAATCCGCTGCGAATTTATTCGCACATCGCGCCGTATATGGGCGGCCCTGAGAAGATCATGAACACCAACGGCGCAGGCGACGGCGCGCTGGCGGCGCTGCTGCATGACATCACCGCCAATAACTACCATCGCAATAACGTACCCAACTCCAGCAAACACAAATGCAAATGGCTGACCTACTCCTCGCTGGCGCAGGTGTGTAAATATGCCAACCGCGTGAGCTATCAGGTGCTGAACCAGCACTCGCCGCGTTTAACCCGCGGCCTGCCGGAACGTGAGGACAGCCTGGAAGAGGCGTACTGGGATCGATAAGCGAGTCCCTCTCCCGACGGGAGAGGGCTGTACATCAGCCAGTGACCACTTCACCGGCGGGTGGCGTTTCCAGAAGCTGCAGCATGGCGCGGGCAATTTCCCGCTCGCCCATCACCACCTGATTGGCCCCACGGTCGATAATGTAATCCACTTCATCATCGTAATGGGCGCGGGCGATAATCTCGATATTCGGACATTTTTCCCGTGCGGAGGCGACAATCTCGCCGGCCTCATAGCCGTTGGGAATGGTCAGCAGCAGCCAGCGAGCGCAGTCGAGATGCGCCAGCTCCATGATCTCTTCATTGGCGGCATTGCCCAGCACCGCGCTGATCCCGCGCTCGCGTAGCTCATCCACGCGGGTGCGCGAGGTTTCAACCACCACCAGCGGGATCCCCTGGGCCATCAGCTTCTCGCCCAGCAGGCTGCCGACGCGGCCGAAGCCGACCAGCAGCGCGTGGTTGCAGATATCGACCGGCACCTGCTTCTCGTCTTCCAGCACCTCTTCCAGGGTCTGCTCGTCGAGGGTTTCGGTTTTATCGAGATATTTTTCCAGCAGGGTAAACAGCACCGGGTTGAGCATAATCGAGATGATCGCCCCGGCCAGCACCAGGTTTTGCCCGGCCTGCGGCAGCAGGTTAAGCGCCATCCCCAGGCCGGCGAGAATAAAGGCAAATTCACCAATCTGCGCCAGGCTGGCGGCAATCGTCAGTGCGGTACGCGGCGAGTGGCCAAACATACGCACGAGGAAAAAGGCGGCTGCGGATTTACCAAAGATAATGATCGCCAGCGTCGCCAGCACCGCCAGCGGCTGCTGGACCAGCACCATTGGGTCAAACAGCATGCCGACGGAGACAAAGAACAGCACCGCGAAGGCGTCGCGCAGCGGCAGGGTGTCATGGGCGGCGCGGTGGCTCAGCTCGGATTCATTAAGCACCATGCCGGCAAAGAAGGCGCCGAGGGCGAAGGAGACATCAAACAGCTCCACGGCGCCGAAGGCGATGCCCAGCGCCAGGGCCAGCACCGACAGGGTGAACAGCTCGCGCGAGCCGGTGGCCGCGCTGCGGGACATGATCCACGGCACCAGCCGACGGCCGACCAGCATCATGATGGCGATAAAGGCCACCACTTTGCCAATGGTGATCCCGAGGTCGAGGGCGAGGGAAGCGAAGCCAACGTTGCCTTTCTCCGCCATACCGGCCACTGCCGGCAGCAGGACCAGCGTCAGGACCATCACCAGGTCTTCCACAATCAGCCAGCCGATGGCGATCTGCCCGCGCTGACTGTCAATCAGCTGTCGTTCCTCCAGGGCGCGCAGCAGCACCACGGTACTGGCGGTGGAGAGACACAGGCCAAAGACGATGCCGGTCATCAGCGACCAGCCAAGGGCGGCGGAGAGCGCCATACCCAACAGCGTCGCCACAGCTATCTGGGCGATGGCCCCGGGAATGGCGATCGACTTTACCGCCATCAGATCCTTGAGGGAAAAATGCAGCCCGACGCCGAACATCAGCAGGATCACGCCGAGTTCCGCCAGTTCCGGAGCCAGTTTGGTGTCAGCAACAAAGCCAGGGGTGAAAGGTCCGGCCAGCACGCCCGCTAAGAGATATCCCACCAGAGGAGAAATACGTAGCTTATTGGCAATCATGCCGAGAATAAAGGCGAGCACGAGGCCGCCGACAATGGTGGTGATTAGCGGTGTTGCGTGGTGCATTCCGTCTCCTTTCCAGTGGTGAATCGGTCCATTTTGCTACCCTGTCCGCGTAATAGTTTATGACAAAAACGTTCACTTTGTTTATGAATAATTCTTGAATTGTGCAAAAAAATGCAATTAGGGGATGAAAAGGCACAGAAGGGAAAATCGAGGGAGGAATGCGCGCATCAGGCCGATGGCGCAAGGGGTAACGGCGGCCAGCGTTACACTTTGGCCGCCGGATAATCAGGCTTTTTGCCGGTTATCAGGAAGAAATATCGTCAGGAATCCCAGCAGCGGCAGGAAGGCGCAGATTTTATACACCAGGTCGATACTGGTATGGTCCGCCAGCAGGCCCAGCACCGCGGCGCCAAGGCCGCCCATGCCAAAGGCGAAGCCGAAAAACAGACCAGAAACCATACCGATACGTCCCGGCAGCAGCTCCTGGGCATAGACCAGGATAGCGGAGAAGGCCGAGGCGAGGATAAAACCAATGATCACCGTTAAAATCCCGGTCCATTCAAGGCTGGCATAGGGTAAAACAAGGGTGAAGGGCGCCACGCCGAGGATAGAGCCCCAAATAACATATTTTCGCCCAATCTTATCGCCAACGGGCCCGCCAATCACCGTCCCGGCGGCCACCGCGAACAGGAAGGCAAACAGATGCAGCTGGGCATTTTGCACCGATAAGCCGAACTTATGCATCAGATAAAATGTGTAATAGCTGCTGATGCTCGCCATATAGAAATATTTCGAGAAAATCAGCATCAGCAGAATACCTACCGCCAGAATCACCTTATTGCGCGGCAGCGGATTGACGATCGCCGGCTTCGGTTTGCCCTTATTCATCCGGTGCTGTGCGGCGTACCAGCGGCTGATTTGCGACAGCACGACGATAGCCAGCAGGGCGGCCAGTACGAACCAGGCGACGTTGCCTTTACCATACGGGGCGATGATCACCGCCGCCAGCAGCGGACCAAGCGAACTGCCGAAGTTGCCGCCGACCTGGAACAGCGACTGGGCCAGGCCGTGACGGCCGCCGGAGGCCATCCGCGCCACGCGGGACGATTCCGGATGGAAAACCGAGGAGCCGGTACCCACCAGCGCGGCGGCCAGCAGCACCATACCGAAGCTACCGGCCAGCGCCAGGAGGATCAAACCGCAGAGGGTAAAGCACATGCCCACCGGCAGCGACCACGGCATCGATCGTTTATCGGTAATATAGCCAATCACCGGCTGGAACAGCGATGAGGTGAGCTGGAAGGTGAGGGTGATCATCCCGATCTGCACAAAGGTAAGGGAGAACTCGGCCTGCAGCAGCGGGTAGATCGCGAGAATGAGCGACTGGATCATATCGTTAAGCAAATGGGACAGGCTGATCGCGCCTAAGATGCCAAACGAGGTGCGCGCTTTTTGCGGCGGCGCAGCGGGGCCGGACACGGGTTGAGCGGTCTGATTGATTGCCATAGGTTCACGTCACTTTTTTATATAGCTTTCGTTATTTGTACGCCATGCGACTGCCCTGATTTTCCCGGCTACTGCATGGGAAATATGACGAACGGGCTAACGCACTGCCATACAACGCGAAGGCGTATAGAGGATGCAGGTGGAATTATTATCCAACTAACATACCTGCTGACAAGGTTTGAAGGAAGTCGCAATTCTGAAAACATATTTGTCAATGCGACTAACTCGCTATACTTTCGGCACTTGGGATTAAGTCAGGGAGTGAAGCATGCATTGTTTAAAACACAGCGTGGCGCTGGCGTTATTCGCCGCGTTATCGCTGGGCAGCCTGTCCGCGCAGGCCTATGAGCAGGATAAAACCTATAAAATTACCATCCTGCACACCAACGATCACCACGGCCATTTCTGGCGCAATGACTACGGCGAATATGGCCTCGCGGCGCAGAAAACGCTGGTGGACGGTATTCGTAAAGAGGTGGCGGCTGAAGGCGGTAGCGTTCTGCTGCTGTCCGGCGGGGATATCAATACCGGGGTGCCGGAGTCTGATTTACAGGATGCAGAGCCCGATTTTCGCGGCATGAACCTGATCGGCTACGACGCGATGGCGGTGGGGAACCACGAGTTTGATAATCCGCTGAGCGTGCTGCGCCAGCAGGAAAAGTGGGCGAAGTTCCCGTTCCTGTCGGCCAATATTTATCAGAAAAGCACCGGCGAACGGCTGTTCAAACCCTGGGCGCTGTTTAAGCGCGGCGGGTTAAAAATCGCGGTGATTGGCTTAACCACTGACGATACGGCCAAGATTGGCAATCCAGAATATTTCACCGATATCGAATTCCGCAAACCGGCGGAAGAGGCGAAGCTGGTGATCCAGGAGCTGCAGCAGAATGAAAAGCCGGACGTGATCCTGGCCACCACCCATATGGGCCACTATGACAACGGCAACCACGGCTCTAACGCGCCGGGGGATGTCGAGATGGCGCGGAGTTTACCCGCGGGCTCGCTGGCGATGATCGTCGGCGGTCACTCGCAGGATCCGGTGTGCATGGCGTCGGAAAATAAAAAGCAGGTCGACTATGTGCCAGGGACGCCGTGCGCCCCGGATCGTCAGAACGGCATCTGGATCGTCCAGGCGCATGAGTGGGGCAAATACGTCGGCCGCGCCGATTTTGAGTTCCGCAACGGCGAGATGAAGCTGGTGCACTATCAGCTGATCCCGGTCAACCTGAAGAAAAAAGTGACTTACGATAACGGCCAAAGCGAGCGGGTGCTGTATACGCCGCAGATCGCGGAGAACCCGCAGATGATGTCGCTGCTGACGCCGTTCCAGAACAAAGGTAAGGCGCAACTGCAGGTCAAGATCGGCAGCGTGAATGGTCATCTGGAGGGCGATCGCAGTAAAGTGCGTTTCGTGCAGACCAATATGGGCCACCTGCTGCTGGCGGCGCAGATGGCGCGCAGTAATGCGGATTTCGCGGTGATGAGCGGCGGCGGGATCCGCGACTCCATTGAGGCGGGCGATATCACCTACAAGGATGTGATGAAGGTCCAGCCGTTTGGCAATGTGCTGACCTATGTCGATATGAGCGGCAAGGAGGTGGTGGATTACCTGACCGCCGTCGCGCAGATGAAGCCAGATTCCGGCGCCTATCCGCAGTTTGCCAACGTCAGCTTTGTGGCCAAAGACGGCAAGTTGAACGATCTGAAAATCAAAGGCGAACCGGTGGATCCGTCGAAGACCTATCGGATGGCGACGCTGAGCTTTAACGCCACCGGCGGCGATGGTTACCCGAACATCGCCGATAAACCCGGGTATGTGAATACCGGCTTTATCGATGCCGAAGTGCTGAAAGAGTATATCGAGAAGAACTCGCCGCTGGATGCTGCCGCCTATGAGCCGAAAGGCGAGGTGAGCTGGCAGTAAGCCTGGGTTTCGGGTGAGCTATTTCCACGGTGGCGCTACGCTTACCGTGGCTATGAGTTGGGGAGCCCGGATAAGGCGCGTGCGCCGTTATCCGGGATAGTGTTATCAATCGCGGCGGGCGATATCGGCGAACTTCGCATCCAGAAGCTGCGCCAGATCGCTGGCCGCCAGCTCAATATCCAGCCCGCGTTTGCCGCCGGAAATATAGATAGTGGCAAATTCCTGCGCCGGGGCGTCAATCACCGTCGGCAGGCGCTTCTTCTGCCCCAGCGGACTGATACCGCCCACCAGATAGCCGGTGATACGCTGCGCCACCATCGGGTCGGCCATGTCGACTTTCTTGGCGCCCAGCGCTTTCGCCACTTTCTTCAAATCCAGTTGCCCGGCGACCGGGGTGACGGCGACCGCCAGATGCTTCATATCGCCATTAACGGCGACCAGCAGGGTCTTGTAAACCTGATCGGCATTGAGGCCGAGCTTGCGCACCACTTCATCACCGAAGTTGGTCTCATTGGGATCGTGATCGTAACTGTGGATCTGAAAGGGAATTTTGTTTTTTTCGAGTAATTTAACGGCGGGAGTCATAGCTATCCTTCTTACCAACCGGTTTTGCGTGACGTCAGAATACGCCCGCAGGTTGTCTAAAAAATAGTACCATCTTGCGCAATAGTGTTGGCAGTGATGGTCACTTTGAGCGACAATCAGACGATCCGGGATACAAATCCCGGGATAATAATAATGATGAAATTCCTCTTTGACGGGCCAATAGCAATATTGGCCATTTTTTTATGTCAGCATATCCGGCAGATTCCCTTCGCCATACAGATGCAGCGCGCCGACGGCGACCACGTAGCGCCCCGGCGGCAAGGCCAGCAGCGTCTCGCGCCAGGCGAGATTGCGCTGATGCATCAGCACATCATATAAAGACTGGCTGAAGGTCGTCGGCAGCGATACCGCACCGCGCGACGGCGGTTGCTCCAGCCACCAGCCGATCATGACCTGCAGTAAACGGGCGTTGGTGCGCCAGTGGGTCAGCGTATCTTCCAGCAGCGCCATTCCGCCATCGGGCAGGTCGCGCAGCAGCGCGATCTGGCTGTCGGCGCCTTCCAGCTCCATCACCGCTATGTTGCTCTCGCGGGCGGCCATCAGCAACTGATAATCGATACCGTAATCCGGCCGCAGCCCCAGCTTCTGCGCCTGGGTGGCCTGCAGAACCATCGCCACCTGCCACAGCGGCTGGCTGTCGAACAGCTCGACCGACAGGCCCAGCTCGCCGGCTCGCGCTTGTAGCTCGCTCAGCTGCGCGTCGCTCAGGCGCTCCGCCAGCGGCGGATAAGCGGGGAGATTGCTAAACGGGGTTTCATTGCCGCTGATATCGGCCTCGACGATTAACGCATCGGCCTGACGTATTTTTTTCAGCAGTTTCGCTGGCGGCGGCGCCATGTCGCGGGTGCCCATATGGATGCTGCCGACGAGGTGCAGATAGCGTTCGCCGGGCAGGACGATATCCATCGCAGGCCAGGAATAAGACGAGCCGACGGCGGCTCGCCACAGCATTTTTATCCGGTTTAACAGGCCCATACGCGCTCCGAAGTGTGAGGCATTCATGCTAGCGCATATGGTGATACACGTCACCCTTCCGGCGGGCTTTTCTTGTCCCGGAAAAAAAGCGGGCGCCGATCCTGTCAGCGTCCGCTTTCCTGCAGCAGCGTTTACTCTTTTGGTTTAAAGCGCAACAGGCGGTTAGCGTTACTCACCACGGTGATCGACGATAGCGCCATCGCCGCGCCGGCGACCACCGGATTGAGCAGCGTGCCGGTCAGCGGCCAGAGGATCCCGGCGGCAATCGGGATGCCCAGCGAGTTGTAGACAAAGGCCCCCAGCAGGTTCTGCTTCATATTGCGTAAGGTCGCCTTCGAAATCGCCAGCGCATCGGCCACGCCGTGAAGACTATGGCGCATCAGGGTGATCGCCGCGGTTTCAATAGCGACATCGCTGCCGCCGCCCATGGCGATCCCGACATCCGCCTGCGCCAGCGCGGGGGCATCGTTAATCCCATCGCCAACCATCGCCACTTTGTGCCCCTGGCTCTGCAGACGCTTAATGGCGTCGGCTTTACCGTCCGGCAGCACGCCGGCAATCACTTCATCAATGCCGGCTTCTTTGGCGATGGCATTCGCGGTAGTGGGGTTATCCCCGGTGAGCATCACCAGGCGGTAGCCCTGACGATGCAGGCGCGCCAGGGCGTCGACGCTGTCTTCGCGCAGTGGGTCACGGATGGCGAACAGCGCGGCCGCCTGACCATCCACCGCCAGCAGCACCGGCGTAGCGCCGCGCGAGGCCTGCGCCATCATCTCGCTTTCTATATCGCTGGTGGCGATATGCTGCTCGTTGAGCAGCGCCTGGTTGCCGAGCAGCAGGCGATGACCTTCCGCCTCACCGCTGACACCAAGGCCGCGCAGGGTGCGGAAGCCGCTCACTTCCGGCAACGGGCTGTCTCCGGCTTTATCGAGGATCGCTCGCGCCAGCGGATGGCTTGAGCCCTGCTCGAGCGCGGCGGCAAGACGCAGCGCGGTAATCTCATCAACGCCAGTGAAAGTTTTCACCGCCAACACCTGCGGCTTGCCTTCGGTCAGGGTGCCGGTTTTATCGAACACCAGGGTGTCGAGTTCACTGGCGCGCTGCAGCGCATCGGCGTCGCGCACCAGTACGCCGTATTCCGCCGCCCGGCCAACGCCGGAAATGATCGACATTGGCGTCGCCAGCCCTAAGGCGCACGGACAGGCGATAATCAGCACCGTGGTGGCGATCACCAGGGTATAGACGATCTGCGGCGCCGGGCCGAAGAAGTACCAGATCGCCGCGCTAATCAGCGCAATGGCGACCACCGCCGGGACAAACACCGCGGAGATTTTATCCGCCAGCTGGCCGATCTCCGGCTTGCTGCTCTGCGCCTGGCGCACCATGCGGATAATACGTGCCAGCGTGGTCTGGCTGCCGACGGCGCTGGCGGTGAACAGCACGCTGCCGTCCTGCACCACGGTGCCGGCGTGAATGGCATCGCCATCGCCTTTTTGCTGTGGTACCGGTTCGCCGGTGAGCATCGCTTCATCAAACCAGGCTTCGCCCTGGCTTATCACGCCGTCAACCGGAACGCGATCGCCAGTGGTCAGGCGCAGCGTCATGCCGGCCTGAACTTCAGCGAGCGGCATATCCTTTTCTCCCTCAGGGGTCACCACGCGGGCTGAAGGCGGCGTCAGGTCGAGCAGTTTTTCCAGCGCTTTTGAGGAGCGCTGGCGGGCGCGGGCCTCCAGCATATGGCCGAGGTTAATCAGACCGATAATCATTGCGCTGGCTTCGTAATAGAGATGGCGGGCTTCCATCGGGAACCACTGTGGCCACAGGTTGACGCTCATCGAGTACAGCCAGGCGACGCCGGTACCGAGCGCCACCAGCGTATCCATGGTGGCGGTGCCGTTTTTCAGGCTTTTCCACGCACTGCGGTAGAAGTGCCCGCCGGCGAAGACCATCACCGCAAGGGTGACGAGGCCGATGACCAGCCACAGCGAACGGTTGTCGTCGCTGACCATCATGTTATCGCCGATCATGCCCCAGACCATCACCGGCACGCCGACCAGCAGGGCGAAAATCGCCTGCCAGCGAAAACGTTTCATGGTGGCGATGGCGGTTTCCTGCTGACGTTCGCGGCGTTCCAGATCGTCCTCGATCGCCTCCGCGCCGTAGCCCGCTTTCTCCACCGCCTGCACTAATTCTGCGGCGGACGCACTGCCCATCACCAGCGCCGTGCGTTCCGCCAGGTTAACCCGCGCCTGTGAGACGCCCGGAACCGCGGCAAGCGCGTTCTGTACCCGGGAGACGCAGCTGGCGCAGCTCATGCCGTTGATCAGCAGCTGTTGACTGTCATCTTCGTCATGGGCTGCCGGAAGCTCAGGAGTGGCCGCTGTCAGTGCTTCCGACGGGATTGATGATTCTGCCAGCGGTTTAGCCTTTGGGTGGCTGAGCTCCGCGCCGTATCCGGCTTGTTTAACGGTTTCAATCAGCGCTTGAGCGCTGGCGCTGCCCGTCACATGGGCTTCAGTGAGGGTGACTTCCGCTTGCTCAACGTCAGGACGCTGCTCCAGACTCTCTTTCACGCGTTTGACGCAGTGGCCGCAGGAGAGGCCATCCAGCGTCAGGTCGATAGTGTTAGACATAAATAACTCCTGAATAATTTTCCGGTCAACGATTGACCAGAACCACTCTTTCATCGAGTATTAAGAAGGTTAAACCTTCCAGCAAGGGGAAGGTCAAGGAGAAAAAATGAATATCAGCGATGTGGCGAAAAAAACCGGCTTAACCAGCAAAGCGATTCGTTTTTACGAAGAAAAGGGGCTGGTGACGCCGCCGTTGCGCAGCGAAAACGGCTACCGCACCTACGGTCAGCAGCATCTCGATGAACTGACGCTGCTGCGCCAGGCGCGGCAGGTGGGGTTTAATCTGGAAGAGTGCCGCGAGCTGGTGGCGTTATTCAACGACCCGTCACGCCACAGCGCTGATGTGAAAAAACGCACGCTGGAGAAAGTGGCGGATATTGAGAACCACATCCGCGAGCTACAAAATATGCGCGCGCACCTGCTGGCGCTGGCCGAATCCTGTCCCGGCGACGACAGCGCGGAATGCCCGATTATCGATAATCTTTCCGGCTGCTGTCATCGCAAGGCGCAGGCTTAACGAACGACGGGTCTGATCCGTAGCGTAATCCCTTCCACGGCGACCACTTCGACTTGACTGCCTGGGGCGAGGTCCTCGTCAGCCATCACCGGCCATGAGCTGTCGCCCACGCGCACGTGGCCGCGGCCGTTTACCAGCGGGGCATCCAGCGTCAAACGGCGGCCTATCAGCTGCTGCCCGCGCTGGTTGAGTTGAGCATCGGCAGGACGCTGCAGTTTGACGCGCTTGCGCAGCCACTTCGACCACAGCCACGCCGCCAGCAGAGTGAGGACGGCAAACAGCGTGCCTTGCCATTCCCAGCTCAGCGGCAGGAGCCAGGTCAGGGCGCCGGTCACCACGCCGGCGACGCCGCTCCACAGCAGGTATCCGCTGCCGCCCAGCATCTCGGCCGCCAGCAGCAGCCCGCCGAGGCTTAGCCAGAACAGATGAGGGTGGGCGAGGATCATGTCGATCATGATTTTTTCCGATCGCCAGCGCCTTCTTTGATCAGCTCGCTGATCCCGGCGATCGATCCCATCAGGCTGCTGGCATCCAGCGGCATCAGCACCACTTTACTGTTGTTGGCGGCGCCAATCTGCTGCAGCGCATCGGTGTATTTCTGCGCCACGAAGTAGTTGATCGCCTGAATATCGCCTGAGGCGATCGCTGAGGAGACCATCTGGGTGGCGCGGGCTTCCGCTTCAGCGGAACGCTCGCGGGCCTCCGCCTGCAGGAAGGCGGACTGCCGCTCGCCCTCCGCCTTGAGGATCTGCGACTGCTTTTCCCCTTCCGCTTTCAGAATTTCCGCCTGACGCACCCCTTCGGCCTCAAGGATATAGGCGCGTTTGGTACGTTCGGCTTTCATCTGGGCGTTCATCGAGGCGATAAGCTCCGCCGGTGGGCGAACGTCGCGAATTTCGACGCGGGTGATTTTCACCCCCCACGGGTTGGTGGCGTCGTCAACGATATGCAGCAGGCGGGTGTTAATGCTGTCGCGCTGGGAGAGCATTTCGTCCAGCTCCATCGAGCCGAGCACGGTACGAATGTTGGTCATCGTCAGGTTGACGATCGCCTGCTCAAGATTGCTGACCTCGTAGGCGGCCTTTGGCGCGTCAACCACCTGAATAAAGCAAACGGCGTCGATGGTGACGTTGGCGTTATCTCTGGAGATAACCTCCTGTGAGGGGATGTCGAGCACCTGCTCCATCATGTTCACTTTGCGGCCGATGCGGTCCATAAACGGCACGACTAAGCTTAATCCCGGCTGCAGCGTCTGGGTAAAACGCCCGAAGCGCTCCACCGTCCACTGGTAGCCCTGCGGGACGATTTTCACCGCCGCGGCCACAATGACCAGCGCGACGAAAATAAGGATAGGAATAAAAATCAGCATCAAAAACCTCCTGTCTTGTTGCCTGGTGAAGCGCTACAAAGAAATAGCGCGTGTTTAAACTGAGTATATCTTTCTCCACCACCGGGAGAAAGGAAAGTGCGGTAAACTAGCGGTGTTTCAGAAAATAATCAGGAAGCCTCATGAAGGAAAATAACGCGCTTTTGCGTCTCGAGGGTGTGGGATTTAAGACCGACGACGCAGTTATTTTACACAATATCAATCTTGAGCTCAGACCCGGGGAATTTAAGTTGATTACCGGGCCTTCCGGCTGCGGGAAAAGCACCTTGCTGAAAATTATCGCCTCGCTGCTCAGTCCGACCTCCGGACGCCTGTTTTTCGACAATGCCGATGTCGCGACGCTGTCGCCGGAAAGGTATCGCCAGCAGGTCTCTTACTGTGCGCAGACGCCGGCGCTGTTCGGGGATTCGGTTTACGATAACCTGATTTTTCCGTGGCAGATCCGCAATAAACAACCGGATCCGCAGGCGCTGGTGGCCGACCTGCAGCGCTTTGGTCTTGGCGAAAATATGCTGGAAAAATCGATTAATGAACTATCCGGCGGGGAAAAGCAGCGCGTCTCGCTGATCCGCAATTTACAATTTCTGCCGCGCGTGCTGCTGCTGGACGAAATTACCAGCGCGCTGGATGACAGTAATAAACAGAATGTGAATGACATTATTCATGGCTATGCGACGGAAAAGCAGGTCGCTGTTCTGTGGGTCACCCACGATCGCAACGAAATTTCGCATGCCGATGAAGTGATTACCTTGCAGCCTGCCGGCGGAAACATGCAGGAGGTACGGCATGAACGGGCATAACATTACGAACGAATCGCTGGCGCTGTCGATGGTGCTGGTGCTGATCGCTATTCTGGTGAGCTATCGGGAAAAGCTGGCGCTGGAAAAAGATATTCTCTGGAGCATCTGCCGGGCGATCGTGCAGCTGATTATCGTCGGCTATGTATTGAAATATATCTTTAACGTCAATCATGCGGTTCTGACGCTGTTGATGGTGCTGTTTATCTGCTTTAACGCGGCGTGGAATGCCAAAAAGCGCAGCAAGTATATCGATAAGGCTTTTGTCTCGTCATTTATCGCCATCACCACCGGCGCCGGGCTGACGCTGGCGGTGCTGGTGTTCTCTGGCTCGATAGCCTTTGTCCCGATGCAGGTGATCCCGATTGCCGGGATGGTGGCCGGGAACGCCATGGTAGCGGTGGGACTGTGCTACAACAATATGGGCCAGCGCTTCAGCAGCGAGCAGCAGCAGATTCAGGAGAAGCTGAGCCTCGGCGCGACGCCGAAAATGGCCTCGGCGCGGCTGATTCGCGACAGCATTCGCGCGTCATTGATACCCACCGTCGATTCAGCGAAAACGGTCGGCCTGGTGAGCTTGCCAGGGATGATGTCGGGGCTAATTTTTGCCGGTATTGACCCGGTAAAGGCGATTAAGTACCAGATCATGGTGACCTTTATGCTGCTGTCGACCGCCAGTCTGTCGACGATTATCGCCGGCTATCTGACCTACCGGAAGTTCTTCAACGCCCGCCATCAGCTGGTGGTGACGCAGCTGAAAAAGCGCCCGTGAACGATCCCGGGTTGCGGCGTTCACGCCTCACCCGGGCGACTAAGGCTAGGTTCCGCATCGTTCGCGTAGCCCGGATAAGCGCAGCGCTATCCGGGGCTGGCAACGGATTAGTACAGCAGCGAATAGAGCTGACGGCGGTATTTGGCGGCCAGCGCATCGCCGGTACCGAGGGCGGCGAGGATCTCCTGCAGCATCTTGCGCGCCTGGCCGTCGCCAGCGCCTAAATCCTTCTGCAGATGGCTGAACAGCAGCGCCAGCGCTTCTTCGTTACGCCCGACCTGATGCAGCTGTAGCGCCAGCTGGGAGGCCAGCTGCGCGTCCTCCGGATTCTGTTCCACCTGCTGCTGCAGCTGCTGGATTTCCGGCGTGTCGGCGGCCTGTTTGAGTAGCTCAATCTGCGCCACCAGACCCTGATAGTGGGTATCCTGATCCTGCAGCGGAATAGTCTTCAGTACGTTTTCCGCTTCATCGGAACGGTGCAGAGCAATCAGCGTTTCCGCCAACAGCAGGCCAATCTGGCTGTCCTGATTCGACAGCTGCCAGGCCTCCTTCAGCAGCGGCAGGGCATCGGCGTATTTTTCTTCCTGCATCAGGGCCAGGGCCTGCTGCGCTTTCAGCTCCTCTTCGCGAGGCAGGACTTTATCCAGCAGGGCGCGGATCGCTTCTTCCGGCTGCGGGCCTTCAAAACCGTCCACTGGTTGGCCGTTCTGGAACAGATAAACCGTAGGGATGGCGCGCAGACCAAACTGTGAAGCGAGCATCTGCTCGGCGTCGCAATCGACCTTCGCCAGCGTAAACTGGCCGTTGTATTGAGCGGCCAGGCGCTCAAGAACCGGGGTCAGCTGTTCGCAGTGCTGGCTGCGGGCAGACCAGAAGTAAAACAGCACCGGGACGTTCATGGACTGCTGTAGCGTCTGCTGCAGGTTCGCTTCGCTAATGTTGACAATATTCTGTTCGGACATGGGCATTTCTCGTTAGTCGATTTCTGTTTTACATGGGGGCGGCATGCCGCGCTTCAACTCAGCCGTGGATAATTTTGTCCATCGCGCGGGCTGGCAGCAGGCGTTTGAGCAGCGCCACCGCGTGGGTGACCAGGGTGACCGGGTAGCGCAGCTTCGGCTTATCGCTGATAAAAGCGTGGCGCACTTTTTCCACTACCGCCTCCGGCCCGAGGGTAAAACGGGCGGCGATGCCCGGGTTTTCAACGGGCTTGTCGCTTTGCGTCTGGTTGACGTTATCGGTAAAGCGGGTGCGGATCGGGCCCGGCTCAATCAGGCTGACCTTGATACCGCTGTGACGCAGCTCCATGCGCAGTGCGTCGGACCATGCCTCGAGGGCGTATTTACTGGCGGCGTAGGCGCCGCGGCCGGGGCTGGCGATAAGCCCCATCACCGACGAGGTCATCACGATGCGACCTTCGCCGTGCGGCGTCATCGCTGGCAGCAGCAGCATGGTGAGCTGATGGACGCCGAAAAAGTTAGCGGAAAACTGCTGTTCCATCTGCTGGCGGCTGATGGTGTTCAGCGGGCCATAGACGCCGTATCCGGCGTTATTGAACAGGCCGTAGAGACGATTATCGGTCAGCGCAAGCACCTCCGCCGCCGCGCGCTCCACGCTCTGCGGGTCGTCCAGATCGAGCAAAATACCGGTTAGCCCCAGCTCCTGCATCCGCGCCACGTCCTCTGCCTTGCGGCAGGCCGCCAGCACGCGAAAGCCCTGGCGGGTTAAATCCAGTGCGCTTTCCAGACCAATCCCGCTGGAACAGCCTGTCACTAAAACCGTTTTTTGCATAACTTTACCTGTCAGCGACCCCTGGCGTTCAGGAGTCATGATTAACTAAGGGAGCCAGCCGGTTCGCCATCCACTCGGCGATAAACGGCTGCGCGTCGCGATTCGGGTGAATGCCGTCGTCCTGCATCCACTGGGGTTTCAGATACACCTCCTCCATAAAAAATGGCAGGAGAGGGATAGCGAACTCTTTGGCCAGGGCCGGGTAAATCGCGCCGAAGGCTTCATTATAGCGGCGGCCATAGTTCGCCGGCAGGTGAATTTGCATCAGCAGCGGCTCGGCGTTGGCCGCTTTGATATCCTTAATAATGGTGCGCAGCGTCTGCTCGGTCTGCTGCGGCGGAAAGCCGCGTAGCCCGTCATTGCCGCCGAGCTCAACCAGCACCCAGCGCGGCTGATGCTGTTTAAGCAGCGCAGGCAGACGGGCCAGCCCTTGCTGGGAGGTATCGCCGCTGATGCTGGCGTTCACCACTGGCGTTTTCGCCTGCCACTTCTCATTGAGCAGCGCAGGCCACGCGGCGTTGGCCGCCATCCGATAGCCAGCGCTCAGGCTGTCGCCGAGGATCAGCAGCGTATCCGCCGCCATCGCGCGGCAGGTAAACAGGAACAAAAACAGGAAAGGCACATGCCAGCGGAAAACATACTTGAAGTTCATCATCTTAAGAAGTCCGTCGGTCAGGGGGAGCATCAGCTCTCCATCCTTACCGGAGTTGAGCTGGTTGTCAAACCGCGGCAGACCATCGCCCTGATCGGCGAGTCGGGCTCCGGTAAATCGACCCTGTTGGCGATCCTCGCCGGCCTGGACGATGGCAGCAGTGGGGAAGTATCGATGCTGGGCAAACCGCTGCATCGGATGGATGAGGAGGCGCGGGCGGCGCTGCGGGCGCAGCACGTCGGTTTTGTCTTTCAGTCGTTTATGCTGATCCCGACGCTCAACGCCCTGGAGAACGTCGAGCTGCCGGCGCTGCTGCGTGGCGCCAGCGACAGCCAGAGCCGGGGCGATGCCCGCGCGCTGCTTGAGCAGCTGGGGCTTGGCAAACGCCTGCACCACCTGCCGGCACAGCTCTCCGGCGGTGAACAGCAGCGGGTCGCGCTGGCCCGGGCCTTCAATGGTCGTCCGGCCATTCTGTTCGCCGATGAGCCCACCGGCAACCTCGATCGCCAGACCGGGGATAAAATTGCCGATCTGCTGTTCTCGCTTAATCGCGAACACGGCACCACCCTGATCCTCGTCACTCACGATCCGCTGCTGGCGGCGCGCTGCGACCGTCGTCTGCGCCTGGTGGATGGCCAGCTGCGGGAGGAAGCATGATCGCCCGCTGGTTCTGGCGCGAATGGCGCTCGCCGTCGCTGCTGATCGTCTGGCTGGCGTTAAGCCTCGCCGTGGCCTGCGTGCTGGCCCTGGGGTCGATAAGCGATCGGATGGAGAAAGGCCTCAGCCAGCAAAGCCGTGAGTTTATGGCAGGCGACCGCACGCTGCGCAGTTCGCGCGAGGTGCCCGCTGAGTGGATCGCGCATGCGCGCCAGTCAGGGCTGAGCGTCAGCGAACAGCTGAGCTTCGCCACCATGACCTTTGCGGGCGATACGCCGCAGCTGGCGGACGTCAAGGCGGTGGATGACCGCTATCCGCTGTATGGCACTCTCGAGACGCAGCCGCCGGGGCTGAAGCCCCAGGCGGGCAGCGTGCTGCTGGCGCCAAGGTTGATGGCGCTGCTGAACCTGAAAACCGGCGATACGATTGACGTTGGCGACGCCACGCTGCGCATTGCCGGGGAAGTGATTCAGGAGCCGGATGCGGGGTTCAACCCCTTCCAGATGGCGCCGCGGCTGATGATGAATATGGCCGACGTGGCAAAGACCGGCGCCGTGCAGCCCGGGAGTCGCGTCGCATGGCGCTATAAGTTCGCCGGCGACGCTGAACAGCTGGCCAATTATGAGCAGTGGCTGCTGCCGAAACTCGGCCCGGAGCATCGCTGGATTGGTCTTGACCAGGACGACAGCGCGCTGGGCAAATCCCTCGAACGCTCGCAGCAATTCCTGTTGTTATCCGCGCTGCTGACGCTGCTGCTGGCCGTCGCGGCGGTGGCCGTGGCGATGGGCCACTACTGCCGCAGCCGCTACGATCTGGTCGCCATACTCAAGACGCTGGGCGCCGGACGGGCGCAGCTGCGCAAGCTGATTGTCGGCCAATGGCTGCTGCTGTTGACGCTGTCGCTGATAACCGGCGGGGCAGCAGGGCTAGCGCTGGAGCGTCTGCTACTGCTGGTGCTCAAACCGGTTCTGCCCGCCGCGCTCCCGCCGGCCAGCGGCTGGCCGTGGCTGTGGGCGGTGGGCGCGACCGGCGTGATTTCCCTGCTGGTGGGCCTGCGCCCCTATCGGCTGCTGCTGGCGACCCTGCCGCTGCGGGTGCTGCGCCAGGACGTGGTGGCTAACGTCTGGCCGCTGAAAATCTGGATCCCGACGGTCAGCGCCGTGGTGGTGGGCCTGCTGGCGTGGCTGATGGGCGGCAGCCCCCTGCTGTGGTCGGTGCTGGCCGGGGCGGTGGTGCTGGCGCTGCTGTGCGGCCTGGTGGGCTGGGGATTGCTGTGGCTGCTCAAACGCCTGACGCTCAGCGCCTTGCCGCTGCGTCTGGCGGTGAACCGCCTGCTGCGCCAGCCGTGGTCGACCCTCAGCCAGCTGGCGGCGTTTTCCCTGTCGTTTATGCTGCTGGCGCTCCTGCTGGTGCTGCGCGGCGATCTGCTCGACCGCTGGCAGCAGCAGCTGCCCCCGGAGAGCCCAAACTACTTTCTGATCAATATCGCCCCTGAGCAGATAATGCCGGTGAAGACTTTCCTCGCCGAACACCAGACGCGGGCGGCGGAATTTTATCCGATCGTCCGGGCTCGTCTGACGCAGATCAACGGCCACTCCACGGACGGGAACAAAGACGAAGCGCTGAATCGCGAGCTTAATCTCACCTGGAGCGAACAGCGTCCGGATCATAATCCGCTGGTGGCCGGCAGCTGGCCGCCGAAGCCGGGCGAGGTATCGATTGAGGAGGGGCTGGCGCAGCGGCTGGGGGTGAAGATCGGCGATACGGTGACCTTTACCGGCGATACTCAGGACTTCAGCGCGAAGGTGAGCAGCGTGCGCAAAGTTGACTGGGAGAGCCTGCGGCCCAACTTCTTCTTTATTTTCCCCTCCGGGGCGCTGGACGGGCAGCCGCAGAGCTGGCTCACCAGCTTCCGCTGGGATAACGGTCCCGCGATGTTGACCCAGTTGAACCGCGAGTTTCCTACAGTCAGCCTGCTGGATATCGGCGCCATCCTGCGTCAGGTCGGCCAGGTGCTCTCCCAGGTCAGCCGGGCGCTGGAGGTGATGGTGGGCCTGGTCACGGCCTGCGGCGTGCTGCTGTTGCTGGCGCAGGTCCAGGTCGGTATGCGCCAGCGGCATCAGGAGCTGGTGGTCTGGCGCACGCTGGGGGCCGGAAAATCGCTGCTGCGCGCCACGCTGTGGGCGGAGTTTGCCCTGCTGGGGCTGGTCTCCGGCCTGGTGGCGGCGATAGGCGCCGAAGTGGCGCTGGCGATGCTGCAGACGAAAGTCTTTGATTTCCCCTGGACGCCGGACTGGCGGCTGTGGGTGATGCTGCCGCTGACGGGGGCGGTGTTGTTATCCCTGTGCGGCGGCGGGCTGGGGCTGCGTTTGTTAAAAGGGAAAGCGTTGTTCCGTCAGTTTAACCAGTAAGATTATTGCATTTTGATGATGCGCCGCCGTTTTTGGCGGCGCTTTTATTTTAAGCGCACAAATTGATAACTCGTTGATTTTTAAGCGCACAAAACATTAAAAAACCGACAACACGCTGTACTGATTCGCGGTTAATATTCAGCTGGTAAATATAAGGTTGCTTATTAATCAAGGAAAAACTATGGCACATAAAATAAAAGCGCTGGCGATCTCGATCGGCGCAACACTGGTGTTCGCTTCATTTGCTTCTCACGCGGAGATCACGCTGCTGAAACAAGATCCGCAGGCGGGCGATCCGTTAAGCCGGCTTAACTTTACCGTCGGCGGGAGTATTCGTCCGCAATTCAACATGATGACCGGCGATGGCGATAAAGGCTCCTATAAGCGTAACGGTTTCGACGGCGGCACTCGTTTCCGCTTCGCGGCGGATTACTACCTGTTCGATGATATTAGCTGGATCAGCTACTACGAACTGGGGGTGAACATTCCGGCGCTGTTTGACTGGGATAACCACTACGCAGAAGGGGCGAACAATACTACCCGCCGCATGCTGTATACCGGCCTGAAAAGCGATACCTGGGGGACGTTAACCTACGGGCAGCAGAACAGCATTTACTATGATGTGGTGGGGGTGAAAACCGATATCTGGGACTACGACATGATCGGCCAGGCCCCGGGCAACGGTATTAACGGCGATTACGATGGTTCTTATCGTTCACGTAATATGCTGAAATATAAGAAAACCGTTGGCGATGTCGATCTTTACGGCTCTTATCTGTTCGAAGACAGCGAATACCTGCCGGGTAACGGTCTACGCTATAAACGTAAAGGCGGCGGTTCTGTTGGCGCGGACTACCACATCATGAAGGATCTGACCTGGGGGACCGCGTGGAACTACACCCGCGCCGAAATGCGCGACCCGTCAAGCGCCGACAGCAAAACCTATGACCAGAACATCGTCGGTACCGCGCTGAGCTGGACCCCGGATAACTGGACCTTCTCCTTCGGCGGCGGCTGGTATCAGAACTTCCTCACCACCAAAAAAACCGATGTGCATAATTACTTCGCCGGCGACGCCTGGGGGATTGAATATTTTGCGGGCTATAAATTCCCGATCAATCAATACGCTGTTAAATCTATTCAGCCGTACTTTATGGGCGACCGCCTGCAGTACGTGAATGGCCGCAACTACCAGCGTATCGATAACGGTCTGGGGATTAGCTTCCAGCTGGATTACGGTTTCCGCGTTGACTACGAGCACGTGTTTACCTCCAGCACCGACAATCTGGGCGATATGAACCTGGTGCGTCTGCGCTACGACTTCTAAGCGGTCACATCTCCCCGGTCGCGATGCGCTCACCGGGGCTACAAATCATGCCGACCGGTAGCCCGGCTAAGGCGTTTACGCCGCAAGCCGGGACAATCGAGCATGCGATTACTTCTCCAGCCAGGCGGCGACCTCCTGCCAGCTGCCGCGAAAAATAATCTTCCCGGCTTTTTTCCCCAACTGATAGCGATACATCGGGTCGTAGTATTCTTCCAGTAGCGGCACCAGCCAGGCGAAGTGCGCCTCGGTGCTGGCGGTGCGCTGCTGCTGCGCCAGCGCCTCATCGAGGCGTTCAGTGAGCTGGGCAAAACGCTGCAGCCCCAGGCGACGGCGGATGGCAAACAGGCCGTGATGCAGATACTCGCCGTATGCCTGCCAGCCTTTCTCTTCGCCATAGGCGGCGATAAAGTCGCGATACATGCGATCGAAATACTCCTCGCGCAGCCGTTCGAGGCGAACGTCAAACGGATCTTCCACCACCGCCAGCGGCGATTGCGCCATGCGGATGCGCAGGCACTCCGGCAGATGGTTGGCGCCGATCATATGGCCTTCATCTTCCAGCACCCAGCGCGTCTGCTGTTCGGCTTTTTTGAGCAGGCTGACCGCCAGGTGGTTTTCAAAGGTGGCTTGCGGATGCTGCGGCTGTAGCGTGCGGCCAAACGAAGAGCCGCGGTGGTGGGCATGGCCCTCCAAATCGATACCGTCCGGTCGCGAGCAAACCAGCTGGGTTTTGCCGTTGCCGGTGCAGCCGCCAATCAGCACGATCGGCCGCTGTACCAGCGCGTCGGTAGCCTGGATCGCCGCCTGGCGCAGCGCTTTATAGCCGCCGACGATCAGGGGGTAATCCACGCCAGCTTCTTTCAGCCACTGCTGGACAATATGCGAGCGCTGGCCGCCGCGGGCGCAGCACAGGTAACCGTGCGGGTAACGGGCGCATGCTTCCAGCCATGACCGGATCCGGCTGGCGCGCAGATCGCCCTGAACCAGCTTATGGCCGAGCGCCAGCGCCGCTTCTGGCCCCTGGCGCTTATAGCAGGTGCCGACCGCGGCGCGTTCTTCATCATTCATCAGCGGCAGGTTGATTGCCGCCGGCATCGCGCTTTGGCTAAACTCCACCGGGGCGCGTACGTCAATCAGTGGCGTATCGCTGGCGAGGATCTGCAGAATATTTTTTAGTACTGATTCCATCATTTAAACCGTTAGGCAATCCAGACGCGTCGCTCGACGCGATAATTCTCCTATTGTACGCGGTGAGCGCCCGGGAGGATTGATTTTTCACGGTGTATTGCTGAATAGAGTCAGGAACCCCGTTATTTCCGGCGCAGAATGGCTGAACAGCGAGGCGATATCCTGCACCGCTTTACCATGATGATCTTTGCGCCAGGCGAGACTCAATGGCGAAGGGGGACGCATGGTCGGAATGTGTCGGGCGATCAGCTTGCCCTGAGCGATAAGCGGCAGGCAGAGCGGTTCCGGTAAAAAGCCGATGCCGACGCCGGCGAGATGGGCGGCAACTTTGGTTTCGATATCGGGAACCACTATCTCTTTTTGCCCGGGCAGACGCCAGGCGACGCGCTTCGTCAGCCGTCGGGCGCTGTCCTCAATATTCACCGCCGGATAGCGCCGCAATTGCGCCTCTGATAGCGGGTCGGGTTGCTGGCTTAGCGGGTGATGCGGCGACATCACGAAGAGCCAGGTCACCTCACCCAGTGGGTAGACGGCCATGTTTTCCGCTAACGGTTCGGTGCCGGTCACGCCAATCGCCAGGGAGAAGTCGTCATGTAGCAGCGTATCCCAGACGCCCATATAGATTTGTCGTGAAAAATGAAATTGCGTAAAAGGGTAGCGCTGGGTGAGCCAGGCCAGCAGCCGGGCAATGGCCTGCGGGTCGTACATCAGGTTATTCACCACAATATTGACCTGGCGCTCTACCCCGTCGTTTATCTGCTGAAGCTCACCGGGCATACTATCAATCCACCCCAGCCACTCTCTGGCTTGCGCCAGCAGGTGCATCCCGGCCGGCGTCAACAGTACGCTGCGCGTTGTGCGGGAAAAGAGTGCGACACCTGTGTTGTCCTCCAGTAATTTGATGCGATAGCTGATGGTGGCGGTTGTTTTATAAAGTTTTTCCGCTGCTCTTGAGAAGCTGCCGGTCTCAGCGACGCTGACAAAGGTGCGTAATGTTTCGGGATCGAGCATCGCCATATTCCTCGTTATTTAATAATTCACCCATGATTTTTAAGTATTTTTTCATAATAACCTTTTCAATAATGTGGGTTAAATCAGATTTTGGAAAATTATTCCAACTTATAGTGTTGTCACGCTTAGATGGCTGTGGATTGTGCAGCTTCTCTACCCCCTTCAACGTTAGGAAGGGGAACGGTTTTAAATGAATAAGGAACAGCTCATGAAGCTTGAAGTATTGCCCCTGACGCGAGATGCATTCCGCCCGTATGGGGATGTTATCGAAACGGAAGGACAGGATTTTTTTCACATCAATGATGGAAAAGTACAGCGTTTTCACGATCTGGCGATGGTGGAGACGTTACAGCAGGATCGTACGCTCATCAGCATTAATCGTGCGCAACCCGCCGCGCTGCCGATTATTGTCACCGAACTGGAGCGCCATCCGCTGGGTACCCAGGCGTTTGTGCCGATGCGGGGGGAGGCCTTTGTCGTGGTGGTCGCGGCAGGCGGCGATGAGCCGGACATGAACACGCTGCGTGCGTTTATCTCAAATGGCCGTCAGGGGGTGAATTACCACCGTAATGTCTGGCACCATCCGCTGTTTGCCTGGCAGACGGAAACCGATTTTTTAACCGTCGATCGCGGCGGAAAAGACAACTGCGATGTCGTAAAGATCCCGACCGTAGAGCTGAGCTTTGCGTGAGGTTACACGTGACGCTGTCGATTATCTTGCATAACATGTGGGCGCTTACACACTATTTATGCTCAGGTTTTGAGCCGGAGATAATCGAGGTATGACAGAAGTGAGAAGGCGTGGAAGGCCTGGCCAGCAGGAGCCTTCCGCGCAAAAAGGCGCACAGGCGCTGGAGAGAGGGATCGCGATATTGCAATACCTGGAAAAGAGCGGCGGCAGCTCGTCGGTTAGCGATATTTCCCTGAATCTGGACTTACCGTTATCGACCACCTTTCGCCTGCTAAAAGTGCTGGAAGGCGCGGATTTTGTCTATCAGGACAGCCAGTTAGGTTGGTGGCATATCGGTCTTGGCGCGTTCAATATCGGCTCGGCCTACATCCATAACCGGGACGTTTTATCCGTCGGCGGGCCCTTTATGCGGCGGCTGATGCTGATGTCGGGGGAGACAGTCAACGTGGCGATTCGCAACGGCAACGAAGCGGTGCTGATTGGTCAGCAGGAGTGTAAGTCGATGGTGCGAATGTGCGCGCCGCTCGGCAGTCGACTCCCGCTCCATGCTTCAGGCGCCGGGAAAGCGCTGTTGTATCCGCTCCCTGCGGAAGAGCTGGTGGATGTGATTGTGAAGACCGGCCTGCAGCGGTTTACGCCGACGACGATTGTGGATTTGCCGGTCCTGCAGCGAAATCTGGATGAGGCGCGAGCCTGCGGCTACAGCATTGACCAGGAGGAGCATGTGACAGGATTAAACTGTATTGCTTCAGCGGTTTACGATGATGTGGGCTCTGTGGTAGCGGCAATTTCGATTTCCGGACCTGCGTCCAGGCTAACCCCGGACCGTTTTGTCAGCCAGGGCGAGCTGGTAAGGGAGACGGCAAGGAATATCAGTACCGCACTGGGCCTTAAACCCCAGGCCGACTGATCGCCGATCCAACCCGCTCTCTTGAGCGGGACTTTTTTGGTTATGTTTAAATTTGGAAAAATTTTCCAATACAGTGAGGTTGTAAAAATGGCAAAAATGAGAGCCGTTGACGCGGCAATGTATGTTCTGGAAAAAGAAGGGGTTAACACAGCATTTGGCGTGCCTGGCGCGGCTATTAACCCGTTCTATTCTGCGATGCGTAAGCACGGCGGGATCCGCCATATTCTTGCCCGCCATGTTGAAGGCGCGTCTCATATGGCTGAAGGCTATACCCGCGCGACTGCCGGTAATATCGGTGTCTGTCTGGGGACCTCCGGCCCGGCCGGTACGGATATGATCACCGCTCTGTATTCTGCCTCCGCGGACTCGATTCCCATTCTGTGCATCACCGGCCAGGCGCCGCGCGCGCGTCTGCACAAAGAGGACTTTCAGGCGGTGGATATTGAATCCATTGCTAAACCGGTCACCAAGATGGCGGTGACGGTGCGTGAGGCGGCGCTGGTTCCGGGCGTGCTGCAGCAGGCTTTCCATCTGATGCGCTCCGGCAGACCGGGACCGGTGCTCATCGATCTGCCTTATGATGTCCAGGTGGCAGAAATCGAATTCGACCCTGAGCTTTACTCGCCGCTGCCGGCTTATAAACCGGTCGCCACGCGTCCGCAAATTGAAAAGGCACTGGCGCTGTTAGTCCAGGCGGAACGCCCGGTGATTGTTGCCGGTGGCGGGGTGATTAACGCCGATGCCGCCGCGCTGCTGCAACAATTTGCGGAAATCACCCATGTCCCGGTGATCCCGACCCTGATGGGCTGGGGCTGTATACCGGACGACCATGAATTGATGGCCGGAATGGTCGGCTTACAAACCGCGCATCGCTACGGCAACGCCACGCTGTTGGCCTCAGATCTGGTGTTCGGGATTGGCAACCGCTTTGCTAATCGTCATACCAGCTCGGTCGAGAAGTACACCGCAGGCCGCAAAATTATTCATATCGACATTGAACCGACGCAGATTGGCCGTGTACTGTGCCCGGACTTAGGCATTGTCTCCGATGCCAAAGCGGCGTTAATTCAGCTGGTAGACATTGCGCAGCAGATGCAAAAAGAGGGTCGCCTGCCACGTCGCGAGAGCTGGGTTAGCGAGTGCCAGGCGCGCAAGCGTACGCTGCTGCGTAAAACCCACTTCGATAACGTGCCGGTTAAACCGCAGCGCGTCTATGAAGAGATGAACAAAGCGTTTGGCCGGGACGTATGCTATGTCACCACCATTGGCCTGTCGCAAATCGCCGCCGCGCAGATGCTGCATGTGTTCAAAGACCGCCACTGGATCAACTGCGGTCAGGCGGGGCCGCTGGGCTGGACGCTTCCCGCCGCGCTGGGCGTTTGCGCTGCCGATCCTGAGCGCAACGTGGTCGCGATTTCCGGCGACTTCGACTTCCAGTTTCTGATTGAAGAGCTGGCGGTAGGCGCCCAGTTCAATATTCCCTATATCCATGTCCTGGTGAACAACGCCTATCTCGGCTTGATCCGCCAGTCGCAACGTGCCTTTGACATGGACTACTGCGTTCAGCTGGCGTTTGAAAATATTAACTCCAGCGAAGTAAACGGCTACGGCGTCGATCATGTGAAGGTCGCGGAGGGACTCGGTTGTAAAGCAATTCGCGTCTTCAGGCCTGAGGATATTGCCCCAGCGTTTGAGCAGGCCAAAGCCTGGATGAAAGCCTATCGCGTGCCGGTCGTTGTGGAAGTGATCCTCGAGCGCGTAACCAATATCTCCATGGGCAGCGAACTGGATAACGTTATGGAGTTCGAAGACGTTGCCGATAGCGCCATTGACGCACCAACCGAAACTTGTTTCATGAAATATGAATAAATGAGGTGACATTATGTTGCGCTTTTCTGCCAACCTTTCCATGTTATTTCAGGAATATGATTTTCTGGATCGTTTTGAGAAAGCGGCGGCCTGTGGTTTTCGCGCTGTTGAATTTATGTTTCCCTACGACTATGCGCCTGAGCTATTAAAGCAAAAGCTGAGCGACAACCAGCTGGAGCATACTTTACACAATTTACCCGCTGGCGACTGGGCGGCAGGGGAACGCGGCATCGCCTGTATTCCAGGCCGCGAAGCGGAGTTTCGCGAAGGTGTCGACGCCGCAATCCGCTACGCCAAAGCGCTGGGCAATCGTAAAATTAACTGTCTGGTCGGCAAAACTCCGGTGGGCTATCGCGAAGAACATATTCGCTCAACGCTGGTGGCGAATTTACGTTTTGCTGCCGCCGCGCTGGCCCAGGAAGGTATTCTACTGCTAATTGAGCCAATCAATTACTTCGACATGCCGGGCTTTTATCTGAATACCACGCATCAGGCGTTGGCGCTGATTGATGAAGTGGGTAATGATAATCTGAAAATTCAGTACGATATTTACCATATGCAACGTATGGAGGGGGAATTAACCCATACGATGCAAACATATGCTAATCGTATTGGTCACTTACAGATCGCCGATAATCCGAATCGCGGCGAGCCCGGGACCGGTGAAATTAATTATGAGTATCTTTTTAATTTCATCGATAAATCAAACTATGACGGTTGGGTAGGTTGTGAATATAAACCATTGACCACCACCGAAGCGGGACTGACTTGGTTTAATCGCTACCGCTAATTTTAAATTTATCGTTGGGCAGTATTTATTATTCCAGACTCAGGGATTTTATTTCCTGACAACAGGAAGGGATAGCTATTGCCCAGATAAATCGAAATACACATCGTGAGAGGACACTTATGAAGCTGGGATTTATTGGTTTGGGGATTATGGGCACCCCGATGGCGCTCCGTCTTGCTAAAGCAGGGCACGCACTGCACGTTACCACCATTGGGCCTGTTGCTGATGAATTACTCAAGCACGGGGCACAACATCTGGCCTGCGCGGAACAGGTGGCGGAGCAGTCAGACATTATTTTTATTATGGTACCCGATACCCCGCAGGTTGCCGAGGTGCTGTTTGGCGAACATGGTTGTGCTAAAGCGGCGCTGAAGGGCAAAATTATCGTGGATATGAGCTCTATCTCACCGATAGAAACCAAACGTTTTGCGCAGCAGGTGCGGGATCTGGGCGCCGATTACCTTGATGCCCCGGTCTCCGGCGGCGAAATTGGCGCACGTGAAGGCACCCTCTCCATTATGGTTGGCGGCGATGAAAACATCTTTGCCCGCGTAAAACCGCTGTTTGAGATTTTGGGTAAAAATATCACCCTCGTCGGAGGAAACGGCGACGGTCAGACCTGTAAAGTCGCCAATCAGATTATCGTCGCGCTGAATATTGAAGCGGTGTCCGAAGCGCTGGTTTTTGCCTCTAAAGCCGGGGCGGACCCCGCTCGGGTTCGTCAGGCGTTGATGGGCGGTTTCGCTTCCTCACGTATTCTGGAAGTGCATGGTGAAAGAATGCTTAACCGCACCTTTAATCCAGGCTTTAAAATTTCTCTGCACCAGAAGGATCTCAATCTGGCTCTGCAGAGCGCTAAAGCCCTGGCGCTTAATCTGCCGAATACAGCTACCTGTCAGGAGCTATTTAATACCTGTGCCGCGAATGGCGGCAGCGAATTAGATCACTCGTCTCTGATTCAGGCTCTGGAATTAATGGCAAATCATCAAATAGCATAATAAGCGTAAAGCTGCCGAAATCGGCAGCTTTATTTGAACCTCACAGGTGACTTTATGGATACGATCAATAAAAAAGGTGTCGACTATTGGAAACAAATAGTCGTGGTAATGAGTCTGGGCTGGGTGGCAATTTGGATCTATCGTACCGTGTTAACGCCGATTTATCCGGAGATTCAGGCGTCATTGGGTAACGTCAGTAATGCTGAAATTGGCGCGATTGCCAGCTTCTATTTTCTGGCCTACTGCGGCATGCAGATCCCCTGCGGCATTCTGGTGGATAAACTGGGCCAGAAAATTATGCTGATGTGCGGTTTTTCGCTATTTATTATCGGTACCCTGAGTATCGCTAATGCCGGAAATCTGACGCTGATTTATATCGGCTCGCTACTGGCCGGCGCCGGTTGTGCCTCCTTCTTTAGTTCCGCCTATTCGCTCTCCTCGGCCAACGTGCCGCAGGAACGCCGGGCGCTGGCGAATGCCATCATCAACAGCGGCTCTGCCATTGGCATGGGGATTGGCCTGATTGGCTCAAGTATTCTGGTCAAGAGCATGCACATGGCCTGGCAAAATGTGTTGTTTATCGTCGCTGCGATTTTACTGGTGATGCTCTGCGTGTTTACCCTGGTCATTCGCCGCAAACTGAAAGAACCCGCCACGGCGGAAAATAAAACGAGCGCAGCGGCGTCAGCGCCGGTTGCGGAAGAGAAATCGGCGCCGCTGTTCTCGCCATTACTGTGCAGCGTGTACTTTCTCTATTTCTGTACCTGCTACGGCTACTATCTGATTGTAACCTGGCTGCCCTCTTATCTTCAGACCGAACGCGGGTTTGACGGTGGGGCGATTGGTTTTGCTTCCGCGCTGGTGGCGGTGGTCGGGGTACCGGGCGCGCTGTTCTTTAGCCATCTCTCGGATAAATTCCGTGACAGTAAAGTCAAAGTTATTCTCGGGCTGGAGATAGTCGCAGCGGCCATGTTGATGTTTACCGTTCTGTCGCCGAATACCACCATGCTGATGATTAGCCTGGTACTGTACGGGCTGCTGGGCAAAATGGCCGTTGATCCGATTCTTATCTCGTTCGTCTCCGAGCAGGCGTCAGCGAAAACGTTAGGCCGCGCCTTCAGCTTATTTAATTTCTTTGGTATGAGTTCTGCGGTAGTTGCACCGACGCTCACCGGCTTTATTTCCGACCTGACCGGATCGAAAGAAATTAGTTTTGTGATGTCTGCCGGATTGGTTGTTACCGGGACGATACTTTTTGCTCTGATCACCTTGCGCAAGAATAAAATACCGTCAAAGACCATCACCGTATAATAAAAATAAATAATAAAAATTGTTGTTCCACATAGCTAAACCTACAAACGTAATCCGATGCGTATTAAGAGGGAATTATGGAACAAACTCAAGACCTATACAAAACCAGGGGCTATAGTGATGATCTATTGCCGAAATCAGACACTCAGCGTAACTGGAAAACATTCAATTATTTCACGTTGTGGATGGGTTCTGTACACAACGTACCAAATTATGTGATGGTGGGTGGTTTTTTTATCCTTGGACTTTCCACTTTTAGCATCATGATGGCGATAATATTAAGTGCCTTTATTATTGCCCTGGTCATGGTGTTTAATGGTGCTGCCGGAAGTAAATATGGCGTACCCTTCGCGATGATATTAAGAGCCTCATATGGAGTACGCGGTGCATTATTGCCCGGACTGCTCAGAGGCGGTATCGCGGCGATTATGTGGTTTGGCTTGCAATGCTACGCCGGATCGCTGGCATTTCTGATCTTATTAGGCAAATTATGGCCTGCGTTTCTGACGCTTGGCGGTGATTTTAAGCTGCTGGGGCTGTCGTTGCCGGGGTTGATCGCCTTTCTGGTGTTCTGGTTGATTAACGTCGGGATTGGCTTTGGTGGCGGAAAAGTGCTGAATAAATTTACCGCAATCCTCAACCCCTGCATCTATATTGTCTTCGGCGGCATGGCTATCTGGGCCATTTCGCTGGTAGGATTCGGCCCGATCCTCGACTACCTGCCTACCGGGGTGGCAAAAGCGGAACATACCGGTTTCTTGTTCCTGGTGGTGATCAACGCGGTGGTGGCCGTCTGGGCCGCTCCGGCTGTCAGTGCCTCGGATTTCACCCAGAACGCGCGCTCATTTCGCGAGCAGGCTATTGGTCAGACGCTTGGACTCGTGGTGGCCTATATTCTGTTTGCGGTCGCCGGCGTCTGTATTATCGCCGGGGCAAGTATCCACTATGGTATGGATACCTGGAACGTGCTGGATATTGTGCAGAAATGGGACAGCCTGTTTGCCTCGTTCTTTGCGGTGTTGGTGATATTGATGACCACGATCTCCACCAATGCTACCGGTAATATTATACCGGCAGGTTATCAGATCGCGGCGATCGCCCCAGCCAAACTGACCTATAAAAATGGCGTGCTTATCGCCAGTATTATTAGCTTGCTGATTTGTCCATGGAAATTAATGGAGAATCAAGACAGTATTTATCTCTTCCTCGATATTATTGGCGGGATGTTAGGGCCGGTTATTGGTGTAATGATGGCGCACTATTTCATCGTTATGCGTGGGCAAATAAATCTTGATGAACTTTATACCGCGCCAGGAGATTATAAATATTTTGATAATGGTTTTAATGTTACCGCATTCCTGGTAACCATTGTGGCGGTCATTTTGTCGCTCGGTGGAAAGTTTATTCCTTTGCTGGAACCCTTCTCCCGTGTGTCATGGTTTGTCGGTGTTATTGTCGCTTTTGTTGCGTACGCGTTGCTGAAGAAACGGGCGCAACCCAATAATCTGACACGGCCAAATACGGTTAGTTAAGTTAATTTTAACCAGGAAAGTTTATTTCATGGATGAAGCATTACCGGCCAAAGCCATTGTTATTGCGGCACGCAATGTCGCAGCAGAAGTATGGCGGCTGACCCATCTGTACACATACAAGGAGTTATTATGTCTTTTGATTTAATCATTAAAAACGGCACTGTTATTCTGGAAAACGAATCCCGGGTAGTCGATATCGCGGTGAACGACGGCAAAATCGCCGCTATCGGTGAACACCTGGGCGAGGCGAAGCAGGTCATGGATGCCACGGGCCTGATCGTTTCGCCGGGCATGGTCGATGCGCATACGCATATCTCTGAACCTGGCCGTACCCACTGGGAAGGTTACGAAACCGGGACCCGCGCTGCGGCAAAAGGCGGCATCACCACGATGATCGAAATGCCGCTGAATCAGCTACCGGCCACCGTCGACCGGCAGACCATTGAGCTGAAATTCGACGCGGCGAAAGGCAAATTGACCATCGATGCTGCGCAGCTTGGCGGCCTGGTCTCTTATAACCTCGACCGACTGCATGAGCTGGATGAAGTGGGGGTAGTGGGATTCAAATGCTTCGTCGCCACCTGCGGAGACCGCGGGATCGATAACGACTTCCGCGACGTCAACGACTGGCAGTTCTTCAAAGGCATACAAAAGCTGGCCGAAATGAAGCAGACCGTGCTGGTGCACTGCGAAAACGCGCTGATCTGCGACGAGTTGGGCGAAGAGGCGAAAAGGGAAGGCCGCGTGACGGCGCATGATTACGTCGCCTCTCGGCCGGTCTTCACCGAAGTGGAAGCCATTCGCCGCGTTCTGTATCTGGCGAAAGTCGCCGGTTGCCGCTTGCACGTGTGTCATGTCAGCAGCCCGGAAGGGGTCGCCGAAGTGACCCGCGCCCGTCAGGAAGGGCAGGACGTCACCTGTGAATCCTGCCCGCACTACTTTGTGCTCGATACCGATCAGTTCGAAGAGATTGGTACCCTGGCGAAGTGCTCTCCGCCGATCCGCGATGCGGAAAACCAGAAAGGCATGTGGGAAAAGCTGTTCAACGGAGAAATCGACTGCCTGGTCTCCGACCATTCGCCGTGCCCACCGGAGATGAAGGCTGGCAATATCATGCAGGCCTGGGGCGGGATTGCCGGTCTGCAAAACTGCATGGACGTGATGTTTGATGAAGCGGTGCAGAAACGCGGTATGTCTCTGCCGCAGTTTGCCCGTCTGATGGCGACCAACGCCGCCGATATTTTCGGCCTGAAGCATAAGGGCCGCATTGCCCCGGGTAAAGATGCCGACCTGGTGTTTATTCAGCCGAACAGCAGCTACGTCTTACGAGCAGAAGACCTCGAATATCGCCATAAAGTCAGCCCTTACGTTGGTCGCAAGATTGGCGCTCGGATTGCTAAAACCATCCTGCGCGGCGAGGTGATCTATGACATCGAACAGGGCTTCCCGCGCGCACCGAAGGGGAAATTTATCCTTAAGCATCAGCAGTAACGGGTGAATAAACAGTTGGGATGGTTTTCTCCCTCTCTCTTTGGGAGAGGGCCGGGGTGAGGGCATAGGTGGGTACATTTCGCCTCACCCTATCCCTCTTCCCAAAAGGGAGAGGGGACCGTTTCTCGCCCCATTCCATATTTAGCGCCTGTTTAACGGCAGGCGCTTTTTCAGGATTTCATCATGGTGGTATTGCCGCTAAATAAACGTAACACCCTGGCGGGGTTTCAATGGTTCTTCTTTATTTTCTGCAACACCGTTGTGGTACCGCCAACATTACAGTCTGCTTTTCAGATCCCTGCCAGCGCGTTAATTACGCTTACCCAGTACGGGTTTATCACCACCGGGTTGGCCTGTCTGGCACAGGCGTTACTGGGACATCGTCGGGCGATTATGGAAGGACCGACGGGCCTGTGGTGGAGCACCATTCTGACGGTCACCGTGGGCGAAGCCGCACGGGGGACGCCGTTCGACAGCATCGCCTCCAGCCTGGCTGTCGGCATATTTTTCTCGGCGGTGCTCACCATCATCATTGGCGTAAGCGGCATTGGCCATCGCCTGGCTAAGCTCTTCAGCCCAACGGTAATGGTCTTTTTCATGCTGCTGCTGGGCGCGCAGCTGACTACCATCTTTTTTAAAGGCATGCTTGGGCTGCCCTTTAGTTCGACGCAGGTTAATCCGGGTATTCAGCTGGCGCCATTTTGCCTGGCGCTGTCGGTGATGATTCTGGTGCTGGGAATGATCATTTTTCTCCCGGATGGTATCGCTCGCTACGCCCTGCTGATCGGCACTCTGGCGGGCTGGGCAGGCTGGTATCTGCTGTTTCGCATACCTCCCGCTACGGTAGCCTCAGGCCCCATTCACTGGCAGTGGTTCCCGCTGGGTTATGGCGGCCAGCTACGACCCGGCATCATTTTAACCGCCCTGCTGGCGGGACTGGTTAATATTACCAATACCTATGGCGCCATTCGCAGCACCGATGTTTTTTACCCCCAACAGGGGGCCAGTAATACCCGCTATCGACGCAGCTTTATGATCTCCGGTTTGATAACATTAATAACGGTTCCGCTCAACGTGGTGCCATTTTCCCCGTTTGTTTCGTCGACAGCTTTATTAACTCAAACGGGCGACACCTCGCGCCGGCCATTTATTATCGGCTGCTTGTGCTGTCTGCTGGTTGGATTATTTACGCCGCTGACCCACTTTTTTACCACCCTGCCTTTACCGATCAGCAGTGCGGTTATGCTGGTCTCTTATCTGCCGTTGTTATATTCCAGTTTATCTTTCAGTAAGCAAATTACCTTTACCGCGCGAAATATCTATCGGCTGGCTCTACCGTTATTTGTCGGCATTTTTTTGATGGGACTACCGCCGGTTTATCTCCAGACGTTGCCTCTGACAATCAGACCCCTCGTAGGTAACGGCTTACTAATCGGGGTGCTGCTGGCGGTAGCCATGGAGAATCTCATTCCCTGGGATCGTATTAAGTCATGACATTAAAAGGATGAACAATGAAAATTATTATTGCACCAGACTCGTTCAAAGAAAGCGTCAGCGCCAGTCGCTGCGCTCAGGCGATTAAGGCGGGCTTCGTCTCCATTTTCCCTCAGGCGGAGTGCATCTGCCTGCCGATCGCCGACGGCGGCGAGGGGACGGTTGAGGCAATGGTTGAGGCAACCGACGGCAAAATGGTGATGCTGCCGGCGATGGGGCCGCTGGGGGAGGTGGTAGGCGCCTTCTATGGCCTGAGCGGCGACGGGCAAACCGCGTTTATTGAAATGGCGGCAGCCAGCGGGCTGATGCTGGTTCCCGCCGGGAGACGCGATCCCTTGCGGGCCACCAGCTTCGGGACCGGGGAGTTGATTCGCCACGCGCTGGACGCCGGCGTTCGCCATATTATCCTCGGTATAGGCGGCAGCGCCACGGTAGATGGTGGAATGGGCATGGCGCAGGCCCTGGGGGCACGTTTTCTTGACGAGCGCGGCGAGAGCGTAGGATTCGGTGGCGGCGCGCTGGCTCGGTTGGCGAGCATTGACTTACGCGACCTCGATCCGCGCCTGCGCAAATGCCGGATTGATGTGGCCTGCGATGTGGATAATCCACTGCTCGGCGAACGCGGCGCGGCGGCGGTCTTTGGCCCGCAAAAAGGAGCCAGCGCAGAGATGGTCGCTGCCCTCGAGCGCGGTTTGCAAAATTACGCGCAGGTGCTGCTCATGGCAACGGGTGCGGAGGTGACGAAGATTGTCGGCGGCGGCGCGGCGGGCGGAATGGGCGTGGCGGCCTGCGTATTCCTTAACGCGGCGCTGAAGCCGGGCATCGATATCGTGATTGAGGCGATGCAACTGGAGGAGGCGCTGCGCGACGCGGATCTGGTGATTACCGGTGAAGGGCGAATGGATTCGCAAACCGTCGGCGGCAAAGCGCCGATTGGCGTGGCGCGGCTTGCGAAAAAGCATGGCATCCCGGTGATCGGTATCGCTGGCGTTCTGGGGGACGGCGTGGAAGCGGTGCATCAGCATGGCATTGATGCGGTATTCAGCATTCTGCCCGCGCTGGCGCCGCTTGCCGAAGTGCTGGATCGCGGTGAGCAAAATCTGTATGCCTGCGCGCGCAATATTGCCTGTGCTATCAAGCTCGGCCAGAACATTCCCGCCTGAATAAAAAATGCCACGGTTCTCACCGTGGCAAAATCCAACATAGCTAAACAAAAAAGAATGTTATGCGATGGGTAACAAATCCGCCTTTACCGTTGTGTCCGCATTTCACCGGGTGGCGGATGACGCCTTACCCGGCCGACGAAAGCGGCGAGATGTACCCGTAGGAACACGCAAGCAAAGCGCCGCCGGGCAATACCAACGAGCGCAGATTGTTAGCAATCAGATCTCAACGTCACGGTTGCAATCTTTCGAGTAGATATAGCTGAACGCCTCGCGCCCAACGCCGTATCCCGCCTGTAGGGAATAAGCGCCCATAAAGATATAGTCGCCTTTCTTCACCGGAACCCAGTTGTTATCGAGGTTATACACGCCCTGGCCGGAAAGAATATAGGCGCCGTGCTCCTGCACATGAGTTTCGATATAGCCGTGGCTGGCGCCCGGCTCGAAAGAGAGGATATGCATATTCATATCGAAGCCCAGCTCTTTTGGCAGGAAGTCGATCAGAATAACGTCTTCCATTCCTTCATAATGAATACGCTCCAGCTGGCTGACGTTGCCGGTGACCAGATAAGGCGCATGGCCCTCTGTCGGAATATAGCGGCGCTTATAGAGAAATAGCTGACTGTCGGCTGAATGGCTATTACTGAACGTCATCCGTTCACCCGGTGGGCAGTAAAGATAGCCGCCTTCGGTCAGCGCAAAGGTTTTACCCTGCGCCCCGGCGGTGATTTCCCCCTTTATGACATACAGGAAGGTTTCAATGCCTTCGCCGCCAAACCCGCTTTGATTGCCGCCGTTTTCATGCAGCGTCACCAGATAATCAACGAAGGATGCGCCTAATTTCGGCGTCGACAGAATAGTCACATCACAGTTAGCAAAACCCGGAATAATATTTTTGACCAGACCGTCCGGCGTCAGCAGGGCATAATTACCGTGGCGCACGATGGAACGGCTGGCCAGTAAATCATCGCGATAACCCACGACATTATTTAAATATCCCATTATCTTTTCCTTATTCAGTCCAGGCCAGTTGGTGCAGCATTAAGGCGAGCGTTTTTACGCCTTCCGCCAAATCGTCGATATGCGTACTCTCCGCCGGGTTATGGCTAATACCTTTAATGCTCGGCATAAAGATCATGCAGGTCGGGAAGCAGGGGGCGAAAATTTGCGCGTCGTGCCCCGCGCCGCTGTGCATCACGCGGAAATTCACCTTCTCCTTTTCGCACAGGGCAGTGAGCTGGGCGACCAGCCTCTTGTCCATGGGAACCGGAGCTTCATCCATCCACAGGTCGATTTCAATGCCAATATCCATTTCCTTGCAGATCCGCCGCATATCGCCTTCGATCACTTCAGTAAATGCCGTTAATGCAAGGGCATCGGTGTGGCGGCAATCCATGGTAAAGACCGTTTTACCCGGCACCACGTTGACCGTATTCGGCTGCGGGTCGACTTTACCGAAAGTGAGCACCAGCGGGTCGCCGTGGGCTTTCGCTTTGGCGATAGATTCGCAGCAGATGCGGCTGAAAGCATGGACGGTGTCGCGGCGGTAGCCCATTGGGGTGGTGCCGGCATGGTTAGACTCGCCGTTGAGGGTAATGGTGTAGCGGCGCTGACCGACGATGGCGTTGACCACACCGATGGACTGCTTGTTGGTTTCCAGCACGCGGCCCTGTTCGATATGCAGTTCAACGAAGGCTTTAATATCCCGGCGCGGCGCCAGCGGGGCGGCGGGCAGGCTGAAACCGCACTGCTTCATCGCATCGACAAACGCCACGCCTTTGGCGTCTTTAATCTCACGCACGTCCGCCGGGTTAGCGATGCCGACGATATTTTTGCTGCCCCAGAAGACGTAAGGGAAGCGGCTGCCTTCTTCTTCCGCTAACGCCAGCACCTCCACGGTACGCAGCGGCGCCCCGTAGGTCTCTTTTAGCCAGCGGACCGCCAGCCAGGCCGCCAGCGCGCCAAACTGACCGTCAAGATTACCGCCGTTGACGACGCTATCAATATGCGAGCCGCTGAGGATAACGTCGTCGGGAAAACGGCTACCGGGCAGGCGGCCATAAAGGTTACCCACTTCATCGAAGCGTGTTTCCAGCCCGCTGTCGCTCATCTTTTGTTTAAACGCCTGCTGCGCCTGCAGCCACTCCGGCGAATAAAGCAAGCGGGTGAGTCCGCCGGTAGGATCGGCGCCGAAGGATGAAAGCCAGGGCAATGTTTCTTCAATTGCCTGTCGAAAAGAATGAGTCATACATAACTCCTGTTACTTATTTTATTGAGCAAAAGGGGAATTGGTTTCATAAGAGCGGTTATATAAAGCGTCTGAAACCAGATAGTCATAAATCTCATCAACGATTTCGATCCCGTTGACCGCGCTGTTTTTCTCATTGATATCCAGATTCTGCCCCGGGTAATAAACCTGACTAAATCCAGGCGCTGGCGTAATGGCGCTTAATTCGCGCATGGTGTCGCTAATGTGCTGGCGAAATAAGGCGCTGGAGGAGAAAAAGTCAGGATTAATCACAATATGCAATTGTCCTAACTCACGCCCCTGGCTCAGGTTGTCGTACATCGAGCTGACCTGGCGACCAAAAGGAAGGTTGAGCAAAATGCCGGATAGGACGTCAATCATCATCATCAGCCCGTAACCTTTCGGGCCGGCGGCAGGAAGCAGAGCATGGACGGCAAAGGGATCCGTGGTTGGGGCGCCGTTTTTGTCCACCGCCCAGCTATCGGGAATGCTTTCATGGCGAGAACGAGCATCAAGGATCTTTCCCCACGCCTGGACGGTGGTGGCCATATCGAAGGTGATGATATCGTCGCCCTCGCCGGGGGCGGCGAAGGCCAGCGGGTTTGTGCCGTAGTAGATCTCCGCCCCGCCAAAAGGGACGACCATCGGGTCTGACTGACACAGCGAGAGGCCAATCAGCCCGGCGCGAGCCGCCTGCTGTGTGAAGTACGAGATGGCCCCGCTGTGTCCCATGCGGCGGATACCCACTACGGCTACGCCATTTTGCCGGGCGATCTCAATGGCATGTTCCATGCCCATTTTGGCGGCGACCTGGCCGGCGGCGTTATCGGCATGCAAAATGCCGCTGCAGGGGCCGGTTTTTTCAAAGCTAAAGGTGGGATGACGATTGGTGCCGCCTTTTGAAATTCGTTCAGCATAATATTCAACACGAACCGCGCCGTGCGAATGAATGCCTCTGGCATCAGCATAAACCAACACATCGGCAATAATATCCGCGTGATTATGAGTAAGTCCTGCTGCGTTCAGCTTATTAGCAATAAGCTGATGAAGTGTTTCCCGACTGACTTTCATCTGTCTTCCTTTTAACGACGGTGTAGAGCCTGACTGCTGATTAAAATACGGGGAAAAGAAACTGAAATTGTGATCTGTATAGTTAAATGACCAGTGTTAGATTTTATTTGATAATCGTAACGGATTTATCATAAATGGCCGTGTAATCGATTTATTAAAAAATCACTGCTAATGTCAGGTGGTTTGTTTGAAAGCCTGTGGTAATAATCCTCATGTGATTTTGGTCACGCCATTAAGAATTTCATCTCGTTAGCCTGATGGCAGATTAACCATGCTCATTCAATTGCAATGGGTGCAATTATTGGGGAGTTATTATGATCCATGCCTTTATTAAAAAGGGCTGTTTTCAGGATTCAGTCAGTTTAATGATTATTTCACGCAAGCTGAGTGAGTCAGAAAATGTCGACGATGTTTCGGTCATGATGGGCACGCCGGCAAATAAAGCGCTGCTGGAAACTACCGGTTTTTGGCATGACGATTTTGCCACGGCGACGCCGAATGATATTTGCGTGGCGATCCGTACCGATTGCGCAGATGCGTCGGTGACGGAAATGATTATCGCCCGTCTGGATGACGCCTTATCCGCCCTGGCGCAGGGAAGCGGACAAAGTCAGAGTCTGAACGTGGTTCGCCGCTGGCAAAGTGCGATGCAAAAACTGCCGCAGGCCAATATAACCTTAATTTCCGTTGCCGGAGAATATGCCGCGGAGCTGGCCCATCAGGCGCTCAGTAGCGAGAAAAGCGTGATGATCTTCTCCGACAACGTCACCCTGGAAGATGAAATTGCCCTCAAAACCCGCGCCCGTGACAAAGGATTGTTGGTGATGGGGCCGGACTGCGGCACCGCCATGATCGCCGGCACCCCGCTGGCCTTCGCCAACGTCACACCGGAGGGCAACATCGGCGTGATTGGCGCTTCCGGTACCGGTATCCAGGAACTGGTCTCGCAAATTGCCCTCGGCGGCGAAGGGATCAGCCATGCTATTGGTCTCGGCGGCCGTGACCTGAGCGCGGAAGTGGGGGGGCTTAGTGCGCAAACGGCGCTGGAAATGCTAACCCAGGATGCACAGAGCCAGGTACTGGCCTTTGTTTCCAAGCCACCTGCTGAGGCGGTGCGCCTGAAGATAATTAACGCAATGAAACGCAGTGCTAAACCGGTGGTGGCGCTATTTCTTGGCTATGTCTCGCCAGTCAACCGTGATGAAAACGTCTGGTTTGCCCGCACGCTGGACGAGGCCGGTCGGCTGGCGTGTCTGTTAGCGCGAGTGGTACGCCATCAGGAAAATCTGACCGCAGTCGCGGGTAAGCATATTCGCGGTTTATACACCGGCGGCACGCTGGCGGCGGAATCCGCCGGGCTGCTGGCTGAGCGCCTGAACATCACTCCCGATGAGCATCACCCGCAGGGCATGATGCTCAACGCCCTGGGCCACCAGGTCGTCGACCTCGGCGATGATTTCTACACCGTCGGTCGTCCACACCCGATGATTGATCCCTCCCTGCGTAACCAACTGATTGCTGAACTCGGCGAGCAAACGCAGGTGGGTGTATTGCTGCTGGATGTGGTGATTGGCTATGGCGCCACCGCCGACCCGGCGGGATCGCTGGTGGAAGCATGCCGGCGGGCCTGGGCATTGAGGAGTGAAAGCCATCCGCTGCACGTTATCGCGACCGTGACCGGTACCGAAAATGACCCGCAGTGTCGTTCCCGACAGATTGCCGAGCTGGAAGATGCCGGCGTGGTGGTGGTCGATAGCCTCCCGGAAGCCGCGCTGCTTGCTGTTGCGCTGATTAGCCCTCAGCGGATGGCGGAGCCCGCACCGCGTTCCAGTCTGCTGGACGGGGTGGCGGTAATTAATGCCGGTCTGCGCAGTTTTGCGATCGATTTACAGTCCGCCGGAACGCCGGTTGTTCACTATCAGTGGGCGCCGATTGCCGGAGGAAATAAAAAACTGGCTCGTTTATTAGAGCGTTTGCAATAAGAGGTCCCTATGTTTACATCAGTGGCGCAGGCCAATGAGGCAGTAATTGAACGAATTCGGAATGCACGTCCGCACTGGCTGGATGTGAAGCCGGCAGGTGCGCTAATCGGGGCGCTGAATCAGAACAAAACGTTGCTCCACGCCGGGCCGCCGATGCGCTGGCAGGCGATGACCGGCCCAATGAAAGGGGCCTGCATTGGCGCATGCCTGTTCGAAGGCTGGGCGCAGGATGAAAAAACCGCCCATGCGATGCTGGAAAGCGGCGAAATTACCTTTATCCCATGCCATCACGTTAACGCCGTGGGGCCAATGGGCGGCATTACTTCGCCGAACATGCCGATGCTGGTGGTGGAAAACATCGCTGAAGGCAACCGCGCCTATTGCAACCTGAACGAAGGAATTGGCAAGGTGATGCGTTTCGGCGCTTACGGTGAAGATGTGCAGCAGCGCCTGCGCTGGATGCGCGATGTGCTGATGCCGGTGCTTAGCGCAGCGCTGAAACAGATGGAGCGCGGTATCGATTTGACGGCGATGATGGCGCAGGGCATCACCATGGGGGATGAGTTTCACCAGCGTAATATCGCCACCTCCGCGCTGCTAATGCGCACGCTGGCACCGCATTTGGCGCGCCTAAATCACGACAAACAGCAGATAGCTGAAGTGATGGATTTCCTCGCCATTACCGACCAGTTCTTCCTCAACCTGGCGATGGCCTACTGTAAATCGGCGATGGATGCCGGGGCGCAGATCCGCGCGGGCAGTATCGTCACCGCGATGACCCGCAACGGCGATATGTTCGGTATTCGCGTCAGCGGGCTGGGCGACCGTTGGTTTACCGCGCCGGTCAATACGCCGCAGGGGCTGTTTTTCACTGGCTTCTCGCAGGAGCAGGCCAACCCGGATATGGGCGATAGCGCCATTACTGAAACTTTCGGCATCGGCGGGGCGGCGATGATCGCGGCCCCGGGCGTGACTCGCTTTGTCGGCGCGGGTGGGATGGAGGCGGCGAAATCGGTCTCCGAGGAGATGGCGGAAATCTTCCTTGAACGCAATATGCAACTGCAAATTCCGGGCTGGGATTTCCAGGGCGCCTGTCTGGGGTTGGATATTCGCCGGGTGGTTGAAACTGGCATTACACCGCTTATCAACACTGGTATCGCGCATAAAGAGGCGGGGATCGGCCAGATTGGCGCCGGAACCGTCAGAGCCCCACTGGCCTGCTTTGAACTGGCGCTGGAAGCGCTGGCGGACGAGCTGGGCGTGAGCTGAGGCACACAATGGATAAGATCCGTCCGTTAACAGGCAGCATTGACGCGCCGGACCATCGCCAGCCATGGCGAACCGGCGGCCTCTGGCAGCGCACCATCAATCTCTATGTTGCAGACGGCGCGCTGCTGACGCTGCATCATCGGGGACAAGGCGTGAGCCCCGGCGGATGGGTATTACGTCACCATGATTTTATCCGTTTACACGCGGCGCTGAAGGCGGGGGGGCTGCCGATAGCACGGGATGACGGCATTCAGGTCGATAACCTGTTGCTGTTACCACCGCGAAGGCGCTGCTCCCTGCGGCCTCGATATCAGCCTGGTGGCCCTTATCTACCGACAGCGCTCATGAAGCGCCCGGAAGAGACGGGCCTGTTCGGGCCGCTGTCACAGGCTATCCATCTGCCACATCATCCTGAGTTGCGGCAATTACGCCACTGTTTTGCTTCTGCGTTGGCCGGGAGCGCCGTTGACTGGCGGCTGTGGCTGGGGAAGGGGCCAGGCCTGACGCCGAGCATGGACGATATGCTGATCGGCATGATGCTGTCCGCGTGGTGTTTTGGACTGATGTCGCGCAACAGCGGAAACCATTTCTTTCGTGCCTCCGGCGATCTGCATGCCGCCACAACGCAGGTCAGCGTCAACTATTTACGCTACGCCAGTAAGGGATGCTTCGCTTCACCGCTACTGCATGTTGTTAACGCGCTTCAGTGCGGACGACGAATTGAACCTGCCGTCGAAGCCCTGCTGGCGATGGGGCACACCTCTGGTGCCGACACGCTTCTGGGGTTCTGGCTGGCGCAACAAATAATGTAAGGACTTTTATGAAAACGCTGGTTGTTGCCCTCGGGGGTAACGCTTTATTACAGCGCGGAGAAGCGCTGACGGTAGAAAATCAATATCGCAATATTCACAGTGCCGTTCCCGCGCTGGCGCGTCTGGCGCAGCATTACCGTTTGGCCATTGTGCACGGCAACGGGCCGCAGGTAGGCCTGCTGGCGCTGCAAAATCTGGCCTATAGCGACGTCGAACCTTACCCGCTGGACGTGCTGGTGGCGGAGAGCCAGGGCATGATTGGCTATATGCTGGCCCAATGCCTGGCGCAGGAATCGTCGGTACCGCCGGTATCGACAGTGATGACGCGTATTACTGTGGCATCGAACGATCCGGCCTTTTCGGCGCCGGAGAAATTTATCGGTCCGGTCTATGACCCTGAGTTGCAGCAGCAGCTGGAAGAGGAGTACGGCTGGACGATGAAGCGCGACGGCAAATACTTGCGTCGGGTTGTCGCCTCGCCAAGGCCGGTGAGAATTGAGGAGAGCGACTCGATTGAGCGTCTGCTGAATGAGGGACATGTCGTGATCTGCTGTGGCGGCGGAGGCATTCCGGTGCTCGAGAGCGGGCAGGGCGCAGAGGCGGTTATCGATAAAGATTTGGCCGCAGCGCTACTGGCGGAACAGATTGATGCCGATGGTCTGGTGATCCTCACCGATGCGGATGCGGTATATGAACACTGGGGCACCCCAATGCAGCGACCGATCCGTGAAGCGACCCCGGAGGCGCTGGCGCCTTTTGCTCGCGACGATGGCGCGATGGGGCCGAAAATTTCGGCAGTCAGCAGCTATGTTCGCCGCAGGGGCAAGCGGGCGTGGATTGGCGCGTTATCACGCATTGAGGAGACTCTCGCCGGTCGGGCGGGAACCTGTATCAAGCCCTGACGGGGGACTACTGTCGGTGAGGATGCCTGAATATCGTGCATTCTGCCCCGGGACGGCGACGCGTTGCCAGGGCGACGAGTTCTGAATAGCTGGGCTTTTATCGGCCGGGCAAGCGTCAGCCGCCGCCCGGCAAGACAAAGGTGAGGCGTTACGCCAGTTGCGATTGCGCCCAGAACAGACCGCTGGTGTACTCCGCTGGCAGCAGCGGCTTGATCGCTTCCAGCGTCGCGCTCAGACGGTCAGTATCGCTGTCGGTCAGGTTCAGGTGGCCGACTTTACGACCCGGGCGCACCTCTTTATCGTACCAGTGCAGGTGGACCAGCGGCAGCTTCAGCCAGTCGTAATTGAGATCGGTGCCGATCAGGTTGATCATTACCGACGGGCTGTTAACCACTGGCGGCGGCAGCGGCAGGCCGGTAATCGCTCGCAGATGCAGCTCAAACTGGCTGATGGAGGCGCCATTTTGCGTCCAGTGGCCGCTGTTGTGCACGCGCGGCGCCAGCTCGTTGATCAGCAGTCCCTCGGCAGTGACGAAGCACTCCATCGCCATCACGCCGACGTAGTTCAGCTCGTTCATGATCGCCGTCAGCATGCTTTCCGCTTGCTCCTGCTGGCGGACATTGGCCTGTGGGAAGGCGACGCTGGCGCGCAGAATACCGTCCTGATGCAGGTTGCGGGTCAGCGGGTAGAAGACGGTGCTGCCGTCATGGGCGCGGGCACCCACCAGCGACACTTCGCCGGAGAAGTTAATCCCCTGCTCGACGATGCACTCGCCGTAGTTATCGGCCGGTAGCTGATCGATCTCGTTTTCCCGCAGACGCCACTGGCCGCGGCCGTCGTAACCGCCAACGCGACGCTTAACGATCGCCAGTTCGCCAAGGCGGGCAAACACCGCCGGCCACTCGCTTTTATCCGCCAGCAGCTGCCACGGGGCAGTGGCGAGACCAAGCTTGTCAAACAGCTGCTTTTGCGTCAGGCGATCGGCGATAATTGGGAAGACGTCGCGGTTGACGAACGCCGGGTGGCGGGCCAGCTCGCGGGTGAGGGCGGTTTCCGGCCAGCGTTCAATTTCTGCCGTGATGACGCTCTGCTGGAATGGCACCGCTTCCGGATCGGCTTCCAGCCCCACCGGCCAGACGGCGATACCCAGCGGCTCGCCGGCCTGGCGCAGCATACGGCCTAACTGGCCGTTGCCGAGTACGCATACCTGTTTCATGCCGCACCCCGCGGGTCCGGGTTATCCAGCACTTCATCGGTTTGCGCCTGGCGCCAGGCGCTCAGGCGCTGGTGGAGTTCAGCATCATGCTGGGCGAGGATCTGCGCGGCAAGCAGACCGGCGTTCGCGGCGCCGGCTTTGCCGATGGCCAGTGTGCCGACCGGAATACCGCGCGGCATCTGAACAATGGAGTAAAGGCTGTCGACACCGCTTAAGGCTGCGCTCTGAACCGGTACGCCGAGCACTGGCACCAGGGTTTTCGCCGCAATCATGCCCGGCAGATGCGCCGCGCCGCCTGCCCCAGCAATAATCACCTGATAGCCATTGCTTTCGGCGCTTTCAGCGAAGCTGAACAGCTTATCGGGCGTGCGATGGGCGGAGACCACTTCGACATGGTACGGAACGTTCAGGGCATCAAGAATTTCTGCGGTAAATTGCATGGTAGCCCAGTCGCTTTTGGACCCCATCACGATGGCGATACGCGCCGAATTATTGCGGGAAGACATACGTCTTAAAACTCCTGTGGGTGTGTTTCACACTGCTTTAGAGGCCACAGAGAATAGCATGAACTGCCGGCAAGGAAAACGGTTGCGTGTGCATGGTTAGCCGTCTTTTGTCTCGCTCTGCGATGACGACGATCGCGGCTTATTGGCCTTGATCTCATTCATGCAACAAGTGATAAGCAGTACTAACCCCCAGGGGAGCATCAGGGTACCCATCATCAATAAATAGATTTGTACCAGTCGGCTCTCGTGAGGGCGAGTACAGAGCAAATAAATGGCATAGAAATAAATAGCCCACGCCAGCATCGCACACCAGACAAACGTCAGCGTGTTGCCGAGAGCGACGCCGATTAAGGCGATATAACTTATCCCTAACGGATTGAGGATCGCGATGATCATTCCCCAGATCAGCGGCTGGCTCCACTTTTTCCTGCTCATGCTCGTTCCTTGAGAGTGATGTTGTGGAAGACTAGCATGCGCAATGCCGGCAGGAGCATACCTCCGTCCAGGCAAGAGGGGATTTCAGAATTGTGCTCGCGCAGGAATTAGAACGGGAAATGGATCAGTTCGACGTCGTCCGGCGTCACCTTCACCATCGAACCTTCGCTGTGCCAGGCGCCGAGTACCACGCGCCATGCGGGCTGGCCGTTGGCCTGCAGGTCATGGACCGCCGGGCGATGGGTATGGCCGTGGATCAGCCACTGCACGTGATGCCGCTCCATGGCGTTAACCACCGCCTGTGGATTCACATCCATAATTTCCATTGATTTGCTGCTGTTGGCGGCTTTGCTGTCGGCGCGCATGCGGGCGGCGATGCGGCGGCGGACAAACAGCGGCAGAGCCAGGAACAGACGCTGGATCCACGGGGTGTGGACTTTCGCGCGAAACGCCAGATAGCCTTGGTCATCGGTGCACAGCGTGTCGCCATGCATAATCAAGACGTCACGGCCATAGAGGTCCAGTCGCTCTTCTTCGGCGAGCAGGATCATCCCGCTCTGACGGGCGAAGCGCTGGCCGACGAGAAAATCGCGGTTGCCGTGAATGAAGTAGCAGGGCACGCCGGCGTCGACGACGGCTTTGATTGCCGTAGCGATTTGCTGATGCAACGGGTTGGGATCGTCATCGCCGATCCACGCCTCAAACAGATCGCCAAGGATATACAGGGCGTCCGCCTGACGGGCTTCCCCCTGTAAAAAACGCAGAAAACCGGCGGTGATCGCCGGTTCTTCTGTTTGCAGGTGCAAATCTGCAATAAAAAGTGTCGCCACGAATTACTCGCTGACGGTGACGCTTTTGATGATCACATCGTCTTTCGGCACATCCTGGTGCATGCCGCTGCGGCCGGTGGCAACCGCTTTGATTTTGTCAACCACGTCCATGCCTTCAACCACTTCCGCGAAGACGCAGTAGCCCCAGCCCTGCAGGCTTTCGCCGGAGAAGTTCAGGAAGTCGTTGTCAACCACGTTGATGAAGAACTGCGCGGTGGCAGAGTGCGGCGCCTGAGTACGGGCCATCGCCAGCGTGCCGCGGGTGTTTTTCAGACCGTTGTTTGCTTCGTTCTGAATCGGAGATTTGGTCGCTTTTTGTTTCATGCCAGGTTCAAAACCGCCGCCCTGAATCATGAAGCCGTTGATAACACGGTGGAAAATGGTGTTGTCGTAGAAACCTTCGCGGCAGTAGTCCAGGAAGTTTTTAACTGTTTCCGGCGCTTTGTCGTCAAACGTTTTGATTACGATATCGCCATGATTGGTGTGGAAAGTAACCATTTTTGCATCCTGTTCCGATGAGTGTGGTGCCAGCACCCGGTGTCGGGTGAGATATAGGGGGGTGTTATAGCATAACCGCGGGGGTCGATGCACCTTGCAATGTGTGCTGCGTCCTGTCTGAATTATGGGTATTATAGAGGCTTCATTACCCACACACGTCTACACGGAATCTTCGATGTTAAAAATTTTTAATACACTGACGCGCCAGAAAGAGGAATTTAAACCTATCCATGCCGGGGAAGTCGGCATGTACGTGTGTGGTATTACCGTTTACGATCTCTGTCACATCGGCCATGGGCGTACCTTCGTCTCTTTTGACGTTGTGGCGCGTTATCTGCGTTTTCTCGGCTATAAGCTGAAGTACGTGCGCAATATCACCGATATCGACGACAAAATCATTAAGCGCGCTAATGAAAACGGCGAAAGCTTTGTCGCGCTGGTCGATCGGATGATCGCCGAAATGCACAAGGATTTTGACGCCCTGAATATTTTGCGTCCCGACAGCGAGCCGCGCGCGACGCATCATATTGCGGAGATCATAGAGATTACCGAGCAACTGATCGCCAAAGGCCATGCCTATGTGGCGGATAACGGCGACGTAATGTTCGATGTGCCGACAGACCCGAACTACGGTTTGCTGTCGCGTCAGGATCTCGATCAGCTGCAGGCGGGGGCGCGCGTCGACGTGGTTGACGTCAAGCGTAATCCGATGGACTTCGTCCTGTGGAAGATGTCGAAAGAGGGCGAGCCAAGCTGGCCGTCGCCGTGGGGCGCAGGCCGTCCGGGATGGCATATCGAGTGCTCGGCGATGAACTGCAAACAGCTGGGCAACCATTTTGACATTCACGGCGGCGGTTCCGATCTGATGTTCCCGCATCACGAAAACGAAATCGCTCAGTCCACCTGCGCCCATGACGGCGAGTACGTTAACTACTGGATGCACTCCGGCATGGTGATGGTCGACCGCGAGAAGATGTCGAAATCGCTGGGCAACTTCTTTACCGTCCGCGACGTGCTGAAGTATTACGATGCCGAGACCATTCGCTACTTCCTGATGTCCGGCCACTATCGCAGCCAGCTGAACTATAGCGAAGAGAACCTCAAGCAGGCGCGTTCGGCGCTGGAGCGTCTGTATACTGCGCTGCGCGGTACCGACAAATCCGTCGATGCGGCGGGCGGCGAAGCCTTCGAAGCACGCTTTATCGAGGCGATGGACGATGACTTCAACACCCCGGAAGCCTACTCGGTGCTGTTCGATATGGCTCGCGAAGTGAACCGTCTGAAAACCGAGGACGCGGCCGCGGCGAACGCCATGGCGGCCCACCTGCGTAAGCTTGCGTCGGTGCTGGGGCTGCTGGAGCAGGAGCCGGACGCCTTCCTGCAGAGCGGTGCGCAGGCTGACGACGCGGAAGTGGCGGAAATTGAATCGCTTATCCAGCAGCGTCTGGACGCGCGTAAAGCGAAAGACTGGGCGGCGGCGGATGCGGCGCGCGATCGTCTTAACGAGATGGGTATCGTGCTGGAAGATGGCCCGCAGGGCACCACCTGGCGCCGGAAGTAAGCCATAAAAAAACGCCCGCTTAAGCGGGCGTTTTCCTTTTCGCGGTCAGGCCGTGACGGTCACGCTCTGGCCTTCAAAGCTCACCGTCTGACCGGCGACGATTTTGCAGCGTTTGCGAGTTTCCACCGCACCGTCGACTTTTACCAGCCCGTCGGCGATGGCGATCTTCGCCTGGGCGCCGCTTTCGCTCCAGCCTTCGAGTTTCAGCAGATCGCACAGCTCAACGTGCGGGTGTTTTCCTAAGGAAAATGTCGCCATCTCAGGCCTCCTCAACGTCGTGGTACTCTTCGCACGCCTGCAGCGTGTTCTGAATCAGAGTGGCGACGGTCATCGGGCCAACGCCGCCGGGAACCGGGGTGATGTAGGACGCGCGTTCAGCGGCATCTTCATACACCACGTCGCCGACCACTTTGCCGCTTTCCAGACGGTTAATGCCGACATCGACCACAATCGCCCCTTCTTTGATCCATTCGCCAGGAATAAAGCCCGGTTTACCCACCGCGACGATCAGCAGGTCGGCGTTTTCGACATGATGGCGCAGGTTTTTGGTAAAGCGGTGGGTGACGGTGGTGGTGCAGCCGGCCAGCAGCAGCTCCATGCTCATCGGGCGGCCGACGATATTGGAGGCGCCAATGACCACCGCATTCAGGCCGTAGGTGTCGATATTGTAGCGTTCCAGCAGCGTCACGATACCGCGTGGGGTGCACGGACGCAGGCGCGGCGCCCGCTGGCACAGGCGGCCAACGTTGTAAGGATGGAAGCCGTCAACGTCTTTATCCGGCGCGATGCGCTCAAGAACTTTGACGTTATCTATCCCTGCAGGCAGGGGCAGCTGAACCAGAATACCGTCGATGGTCTTATCGGCATTCAGGGTGTCGATAAGCTCCAGCAGCTCGGCTTCGCTGGTGGTTTCCGGGAGATCGTAAGAGCGGGAGACGAAGCCCACTTCTTCACATGCTTTGCGCTTGCTGCCGACATAAATCTGCGAGGCCGGGTTGCTGCCGACCAGCACGACGGCCAGCCCAGGGGCGCGTTTTCCGGCCGCAACGCGAGCCTTCACTTTTTCCGCAACCTCAGAGCGTACCTGCTGCGCAATCGTTTTACCGTCAATAATTTTTGCTGCCATCAGAGAGAGGATTCCATCTGTATCTTTACGAAAGGGGGATGAGGATATTTTGTCAGAAGCCGGCCTCGCTGTCAGTCCTCGTTTGCTGTTTTATCCTGTCCGGGGCGAATTTAGCCTGTTATGACCCTGGTTATTACATGGTTATAGGTGCGTTGCGCCTGGCCACTGAGTCGATTTACGCGCGCATTAGGCCCGGCGGTATGCTTCTTGTACAGTTGGTGGAGGATATTTCGCCAGCGTCGTATAAGCCCCGCAGTTTCCTGGCAAAATGGATTGACTCAACCGACGTGGACCGTATAATTCCAGGCGTTTCACTCCGCGAAGCACTCGCTTCTCAGGGCGCCCTTAGCTCAGCTGGATAGAGCAACGGCCTTCTAAGCCGTAGGTCACAGGTTCGAATCCTGTAGGGCGTGCCATACTCACTTCTCTTAACGTCTCCTGAAGTCTACTCAACCCAGCATATACGTGACATTCTCCAATATTTTATTATCTCAACGTCTACTATGGTCTATTGAAATCCACATTCATGTGGGGGTACATTTGGGGGTAGATTCCTGTTCAATGAAATGAGATACCCCCAAGTGAAGCTCACAGCCCGCCAGGTCGAAACATCTAAAGCTAAGGACAAACCCTATAAACTGTCTGATGGCGGTGGCCTTTACCTGTTGGTGAATCCCAACGGCTCTCGATACTGGCGGCTGAAGTACCGGGTCGCAGGTAAAGAAAAGTCGTTGGCTTTAGGTGTATACCCTGACGTCTCGCTGGCCGATGCACGTCAAAAACGAGCAGAGGCTAAAAAAGTACTGGCTGCTGGTGGTGACCCGGGACAGGAAAAACAGGAAAAAAAACATGCTAAGGCGATGGCCGTATCAAATAGCTTTGAGAGACTGGCGCTGGAATGGCATGAGCATAAATCGATGAACTGGTCAGCAGGCTATGCCAGCGACATCCTGGAGTATCTGAGGAAAGATATTTTTCCTTATATTGGCTCCCGGTCGATCACTGATATTAAGCCCGTTGATATGTTGGCTGTTCTTCGCAAGATGGAACAACGTGGAGTACTTGATAAGCTCAAAAAGACACGTCAAGCCTGCCGGCAGATCTTCACCTATGCGGTCATCACCGGCAGAGCAGAGCATAATCCCGTGGTCGATCTCGCCAGTACTCTAAAAGCACCAAAGCAAAAACACTTCCCTCATTTATCGGTTGAACAAATACCTGACTTTCTGCGAGCTCTGAATGACTATAGCGGCAGCGTGGTGACTCGAAATGCTACCCGCCTGCTTATGCTTACTGGGCTCAGGACAATTGAGCTCCGTGCTTCTGAATGGGATGATATCGACTTCGATAAGGGGATCTGGAATATCCCTGCAGAGCGAATGAAGATGCGGCGGCCACATCTCGTTCCTATCTCAACTCAGGTTCGCGAACTGCTTGAAGAAATCCACCAGCTTACCGGGCGAGGGAAGTATGTTTTCCCGGGGCGGAATGATGCCGGTAAGCCAATGAGTGAGGCCAGCATCAACCAGGTGATTAAACGAATCGGTTATGACGGTAAAGCGACCGGGCACGGCTTCCGCCACACCATGAGTACCATCCTCCATGAACAGGGATATAACACAGCCTGGATTGAAACGCAGTTGGCCCACGTCGATAAGAACTCAATACGCGGGACATATAACCATGCTCAGTATCTGGATGGCCGTCGGGAAATGCTCCAGTGGTATGCCGACTATATGCAGGCGCTGGAGAATGGTGAAAATGTGGTCCATGGCTCGTTCGGGAAACGCGCCTGACTGGATGCATAGACAGTATATACAGACGATAGTAGACTTAGGTAGACGAACAAAGAATAGGCTATGTCTAGGCTGATCCCCGAAAACCCGTACACCTCTGCGGGCTGACATAGCCGCCAAAATCAGGGGGCGCGAGGTGGCGGAATGCTGGACATTGCTGAGTTGCTAAAGGCTCGGAAAAAAGAATTTATCAGTCTTCGAGAGTTCATAACAAGAATTCATCTCTATCAGCCTCATGTTAGCCTTAAGGACATTGCCGATTTCCTTTATATTGAGGACTCCAATGGAGGACTGCCTGAGTGGGTTAAAAAGGGCGTTGCTGGTTCAATAGAAACTACTTGGGTTGATGATAACCACATGGAATCTGATACATCATTACATTCCCTTTTGAATGTAATTCATGAGTTTGATGAGATGCCTGAGGTTTTACCTCCAGCGCTTACTTCGTCCGCCGTGACTAGGATTGTTCCATCGGAAGCACCTATGGATTTTGATGATGATATTCCTTTTTGATAAATATAAACAATAGGAGAGCGGATAATGAGTGGATGGGGGCAAAGTAAAGAAGAACACTGGTCAGCAACTCAATTTGATAAATATGGTTTCCGTCGTTCTGACTTAAAGGCTATTGCTGACAAATTAGGGGTTAATCTTGATATTCCAATCGAGGATATTGTTACATCAGGAGAAAATAGGAAGCCAGAAACATTTTCGGAAGAGGATATAAGCGTCCTCAGAAGCGAGATTTCTCTCTTAAAAGAGAAAATCAAAAAGTTAAATAGTGAAAGACCTACTCTTTTGGGCAAATACAGAAAAGATGATCCCCTCCTTCTGGCGATACAGATAAGAAACACTGAATGGAACATGTACGATCCTGATAATGACAGAGCTACCAGAGGGAATCAGGTGGCAATTATTCAAGACCTTGAAGGTAAAGGGTTTTCCAATGCCCAAGCAAAAGCAATAGAAATGGTTGCATGCCCCATCAAGCGTGGCTAATCACCCCAGCCCTTAGGGTTGTATCTAGTCGAAAAGTCTTACCCTAAGGGTTTAATATAGCTACCCTCAGGGTAAGCTAACTGCTAGTTTACCTTTAATAACCCTTACCCTTAGGGTTATTCATTCTTCACTAGCCATTAGGCCTAATGGTATGAAGAAATAGCATTTATTCGTGTAATCATATGCCACGTAAACCGCAATAGACTTTACGAGGTAAATATGTCCAAATCATTAATCCGATTCTCTGAGGTTCAGAAACGCACTGGCTACAGTAAGGCGTGGTTGTATCGTCTTATGAGTGAACAGCGTTTTCCCGCCGCAATTAAAATTGGCTCCCGTTCGATCGCCTTTATTGAAAGTGAAATTGACGATTGGATTAATCAGCGCATTACTGAATCTCGTGGTGAGGTGGCCTAATGCAAAAAGAAAACCGCCCATTACAGGCGGCTAACATAGATACTCGCGAATCTGATGTTACGCCACTAGCCTACACCGTTCAAGCCTCAAAGCGCATTCCGAAGAAACACCGTGCTCGCACCTACATGCTGCGTTGTGGGGCTGGTGGGTGGACAGAAAACGACATCCTGCGCAATTGCCGCCTCTCATCTGGCCGCAACTATGCGAGCGAACTTGAGCGCGAGCTTGATATTTGCCTGGAACGCCTGGAAGAGAAAAACCCTGATGGTATCGGTGCGCACATGCGTTACCGGTTTGCGTGCCGTGGTGACGTGCTGAAGGTGATTCAGTTCGTTAACCGCATGGCCGCAGTCAACCAACATTACGGGCTTTCAAAGCAGGATATCGCCGACATTCTGAACCTCTACCCGGACAACTTCACCGCCGCATAACGGAGCCGAAAAAATGAAAATCGAAAAAAGCAGATTCAATTCTGAGGCCGCCCCTCAACCCAACGTTAACCCGGGCGTAATTAACGGCAATGACTTTGCCGCCATCGTTCCCGTTATTCCCGGCCAAATTGGCGGGCGCGAAACCAATATTGCGAGCGCCAGAGATTTGCATAAAGCGCTGGGTGTGGGCCGCGACTTTACCAACTGGATTAAAGGCCGCATCGACCAGTACGGATTTGTGGCCGGGACTGACTATATCCGTGTTGAAAATTTGAGCTCACCAAAACGGGCGAGCGCAAAATTTCGCCAGCAAATCGAGCATGATTACCTTCTCTCGCTGGATATGGCTAAAGAAGTGGCAATGGTTGAGCGCAATGAACAGGGGCGCGCCGTCCGCCGCTATTTCATCCAGTGCGAGGAAGCGCTACAGCTGAGTGCGCCGGAAATCGCCGCGAAGTATCGCCGGCACCTCAAAGCCCGCATTGGTGCTGCCAACCTCTTCAAGCCGATGTGCGCCGCTCTGGATGCTGCCCGGGCAGAACAGGGGAAAGAGACGCAAGCCCGGCACTACAGCAATGAAAGCAACATGATCGCCCGTATTGTGCTGGGTGGCATGACCGCTAAGCAGTGGGCGCAGGTGAACGGTATCGACGGCGAACCGCGCGATAGCATGAGCGCCGCCCAACTGGAACACCTCAGCTACCTGGAGGGTACAAACATCACGCTGATCGATATGGGCATGGAGTACGGCCAGCGTAAAGCGGAATTAACCCGCCTCTCTCAGCGTTGGCTGGCTAAACGTCTGGGGGCTAACGATGAATAAGCCCACCAGCACACCGCTGCCAAACCACTCCTATCGCGACGCTCACGGCCAGATGGTGAGCGTAACCGCTGTAGCGCATAACCGCGTGACGTTCTATCGCGAGGGCTATCAGTTCCCATGCGTGCAGCCCATTGAGCGCTTCATGAAGGAGTACACGGAGGTGAAGCAATGATTTTCACCGCCCATGGTAAAAGCCTCTCTCTGGCTGGCCTGATGAATGCAAAAGCTAAAGCTTTGCTGGTGGTGTGTCACCGCGTGAACCTGTCAAAACCTGTCACATTGCGGGCCACTGATAGTGGCGTACAAAATGCCTGGCGGAGTTTCGTGACCAGTACGCGCGATGGTCATCACACCTGCAGTAATGTGTTTTCGGAGTCCATAAAAAAGGACTTGATGTTCTACATCATCCCGGGCTATGGTTATAACGCACCAGCAAAATCTGGTGCCGGGATTGGCGTCCTGGAAAAGTACAAGGCGACACATGACGCGCCTAGCGTCTTTTTTTGTGTCCTCACATTCGCTCACCCTTTTTTCAGCGCTGCGGTTATAATCCGTGCCGCTTGCAGAGTTATGGTGAGTTGGATGGGGGCGGAGAAATCCGCGCCGGTTACCTTGTACGCCGGTTACGCCAACCCTGTTCAGCTCACCACCAGTGAAATTGGCGTTTCCGGTGGTGGGATTAATCCCCAGTACAAGGAGGCTGCCATTGTGGCTACTACCCCTACCCAAAATCCGCAGTTTATCTGGATTATCGCCGCTGTTCGCCGCGATATGACGACAATTAAAGCCCAAATTCACCATATCGCCGCACCGTCTGAACGTGACGCCCGCCGTTCACTGGCTCGCGATCATGTCTGCTTTTTCGCTGGTCGCATCCGTCTGGAGGTGGCTCATGCGTAACAATTTCCGCATCACCGGCTACGCCGTTAATAAGCGCGGTTTAACCGTTGGCATCGGCTATCAACTCACATCCAGCGACACTAAAACAGCAATGGCCCACGCAGTGCTTCAGGCGCAGCGTGAAGGTCTCAGCCACGTTCGCATTACACGCGTACAGGAGGTGGCAGCATGAGCCTGTATAACGATTTAGTTCGCCACGAATTCGGCAAAGGCGCCACCGTTGATGAGCTGGAAGGCATTCAGAACCGCATGGATGAGGCTGTGAGTGATTTGTTGCTCGGCATTAGTGCCATTGGAAGTCTGATGTTCTGGGCCACGGACAATAACAACTACACCGAGGAGACCGCAAAGGGAGACATGCGCAAAATAGGCGCAATGCTGGGTACGGTTGGTGAGGTGGTGCTGGCGCTTAACGATACCGTAGCGAATGCGGGTGTGTGTCGTTCTGACTGCGTCAAAGAATCAAAAATGAGGGCGGGCAAATGAATATAAACGCTATATACCGCCATCCTGCCGAACTTGAGGCCGAGGCGACGCTATCCCGTGTGCAGCCTTATCCGGAAGATTTTACTCTGGCAGAGCGTACCGCAGAACGTATGGCCCGCGCTCGTAATGGGTTAGTTCATGTAATGACCGATATATCACCATACCTCGACGTTGAGCAAGCAGTCGTTGTGCATTGCTGGCTGGATAAAGTCCTGGCGATTGTCGATATGGTCAGAATTGATGCGGAGGTCAGGGTATGAGCGATATGCAGCTTATTGATGCCCAATGTCGTGTTGAACAAGCACAGGCACTGCTCTCAATATGGTTAGAGGGCACGAAAGCAGCTGAACGGGATATGCAGTTAATTTGTGCTCTGATCTCGCTACTCCAGGATGTACCAGAAACGATTAAAACGGCGGATGAAGAACTTGCTGATTACGTCTTGCGTGCACATCGGGAGAAGCGTCAATGAAACTGGCACCTAACCTGAAACATTTGCCAAAAGAAAAATTTACTGAAGCAGTTATTTTTGCTGGAACCGATGCGTATGCACATGCAAAAGGATGGGAAGAGGGCATGGGTAAACAAGTCGCTGAGGACAGAACACCTCCCATTTATCTTGGACCGAAGCAGCTGGCGGAACTGGAGAACCTGCAAATTATTGATAAAGGGCGTCGCAGTGCTCGTGTTTATCTGGCTGGAAGCATTGAGCCAATAATGATTAATGCCATTGGGGAAAAACTTGCTCAGGCAGGTGTACTGGAAGCGAAATTATATAAGGGAATTCCTGACCAAAAACCGGAAAACTGGAGGCAATATCTGGCCAGGCTCAGAGAACAGGGCGAGCACACAACGACATCAATTCTGAAAGCCAATAAATCTGCGAATAGTGACAACCTGAAGCCACATGTTGAAAGCCGAGCTGACGGTATTTTTTGGGTTGAACCCAAATCAGACAAAGATACCGGGGAAATAACTACCCGTGAAAGCTGGCTGTGTTCTGCTCTGGAGGTCATAGGGACTGGCATAGATGACAGTAAAACCCGGTATCTGATCCTGCGCTGGCGCCCATTCGGTTCGAAGGGGGATACTGTCCAGGCAATACCATTTGCTGATATTGGTGAACGTGAAGGCTGGCGAACGCTCAAGGCTGGTGGGTTGAACGTCACAACCAAAAGTGGTTTACGTGCAACGTTGGCCGACTGGCTGCAGAGCTGTGCCAATGGTGAGGTATGGCGCATTGCGCATGCTACGGGCTGGCAGTGTGGCGCCTATATCATGCCTGATGGCGAGATCATCGGTACTCCAGATCAACCGGTGCTGTTTAGCGGACGAAGTTCTGCCGCATCCGGTTATACCACCAGCGGTACTGTTGAGAGCTGGCGAGAGAGTGTTGGACGTCTGGCCTTTGGCAACTACTCGATGATGACTGGCGTGGCCGCAGCGCTGGCAGCTCCTTTGATTGGCCTTGCCGGCGCTGATGGTTTTGGTATCCATCTCTATGAGCAGTCGAGCGCGGGTAAGACCACCACTGCCAATGTGGCCTCCAGTCTCTATGGCAATCCGGATGTGCTACGCCTCACCTGGTACGGTACTGCGCTGGGGCTGGCGAACGAAGCCGCCGCACATAACGATGCGCTGATGCCGCTTGACGAAATTGGCCAGGGTGCTGACCCGGTGGAGGTCTACAAATCGGCATACGCACTGTTTAACGGCACGGGTAAGCTGCAGGGAGCGAAGGAAGGCGGAAACCGTGACCTGAAGCGCTGGCGTACTGTGGCCATCAGTACCGGTGAGATGGATCTGGAAACCTTCATCGCGAGCGCCGGTCGCAAGGCTAAAGCAGGCCAGCTGGTTCGCCTGCTGAATATCCCGATGCGCCGGGCTGTTCGTTTCCATGAGCATGCCAACGGCAAACACCATGCCGATGCTCTCAAAGATGCATACCAGCATAACCACGGAGTGTCCGGGCGTGAGTGGGTGAAATGGCTTGCTGACCACCAGCACGAGGCGGTTAGCGCTGTCAGGGCCGCGGAAGAACGCTGGCGTAGCCTGATCCCATCAGATTACGGGGAGCAGGTCCATCGTGTCGGTGCCCGGTTCGCAATTCTGGAAGCCGCATTGCTTTTGGGTAAGGTGATAACCGGTTGGGATGAACAGACGTGTCGGGATGCCATTCAGTACAGCTATAACGCCTGGCTGCGCGAGTTTGGTACCGGCAATAAAGAACACCAGCAAATTATCGAGCAGACAGAGGCATTCCTGAACGCCTACGGGATGAGCCGTTTTGCACCGTTCCCATATGACCCGACTAGCCTCCCTATCTCCAACATGGCGGGATACCGGCAGAAAGGCGGGCACGAGACTGACCCGATAGTGTTCTACACCTTCCCGGCAGCCTTCGAAGGGGAGATCGCCCGCGGCTTTAACTCCCGTCAGTTTGCGGAGGTATTGAAGAAAGCTGGCATGCTGACGCCACCGACTTCAGGCCGGGGATTCCAGAGAAAGTCGCCACGCATTGATGGGCGACAGATTCGGGTTTATGTCCTGCAGTATCTGCCGGACGACGACCAGCCAGAGTAAAAGCATTCTTCCATGTGTGTAGTTTAGGTGTTGGTTCAGTTGGTTCAGTTGCCTCAGTAGTTATATCTATCTGTTTAATAAGGTTTCATGTTTGAAGAATGAACCAACGCTGAGGCAACAAACTGGCATTTTGAACCGACACTGAGACAGTTTTTAGATGTCCTGGAGCTTGGTTTATGAGGTGATTGCTCCTTCCATCTACCCAGATTGCAAATTTACTGCAAATGGGTGGTTGATGTGGAACTTCGGATTCGAGATCTTGTATATTTCAGATTATTCTAATTGCTGACTCTGGGGGGGGAAGGGAGATGGAAGCGCTATATCCAATATTGATCGTCTTAGGTGTGGGGGGCGCCATTGGTGCTTATATAACATATAGGTATCTGATTAATAAGCATAAAAAAGTTGTTGAGTATCTTGAGTTGAGAAGTCAGAAATCTCTTGCGGCTGAGATTGAGGAAAAAGAAGATGCGATTGAAAAGTATAAAAATAGAGATATTGCTCGTGAAATTGAACACGATAATCTGAAAAAGGAGCTCAGACAGATTATCGAATTAAATAGAATGAAAAGTAAAGAAATCCTCGGTAAAGCCGTTGATTTTGCTTTTGATTTTGAGACCATATTTCGTGAGCAACATCAATCAGCTGAGGAGGAAATACAGAAGGTTCTCGATGATACCTATCGCTATAAGCGTAAGACTCTTCTTGCTTCTGTGACGCTGAAGAATTTTGAGAAAAAGCTTGAAGATATCAGAAGAGAAAAAGAGATATATCAGACACTGATAGCTAAATATGATTTTTTCCAATTGCGCGATCGTTCTGATTGGAAGGAAGTGGAAAAAGAATTTCGAGATAAAGTGCTGGAGCTTCAAGCCGCTCAGGATGAGCGCGATGCTCAGAATGAAATAAAACGACAAATGCGTGAAGAACGCCAGCGCGCAGAAGAACTGGAAAGGCAACAGCAAGAGGCTGAAGCCAAAGAACAAGAGCTCGAGGCTCGGCGAAAAGCCGTCGAAGAGGCCCTGTTGGCCGCAGATGAAGAGCATCGCCAGGAGCTTGAAGAAACCCGCCGTCAGTTAGAGCAAGAGATTGAAGATGTCCATAAGCAGTATGAACGGGCAAAATCAATGGCACAGATGACCAAGCAGGGGCATGTTTATGTTATTTCTAACATTGGTTCATTTGGTGAAAATGTCTATAAGATAGGTATGACTCGCCGACTTGAACCGCTAGATCGTGTTAGCGAATTGAGCGGTGCAAGTGTGCCGTTTGAGTTCGATGTGCATGCAATGATTAGCTGTGATGATGCGCCAGCTCTTGAGTACGCTTTGCATAACAAACTTAGCAGTGAACGCATGAATAAGGTGAATCTGCGCAAAGAATTCTTTAAGACAGACTTGAGTAAGATAATCCAATGTGTGGAGGAACATCACGGCAAGGTTGAATATGTTGCGGACCCTGCGGCCTTACAATATTACCGCTCACTAGAAATTGGCGAAGAAATAGCGAACGATAAAGAATTATCGGCGGTATCATAATACTTATTAATTCTTCAAAAACGCCCGCGTCCGCGGGTGTTTTTATACCCGGAATCAATGAAATGGCTAAATCAGAGACAGAACATCATAGAGAATTCCAGCTATGACAGCTCAAATTTCAGCATATGCCGGCTGGTGTCCGATCCTCAAATCAGAACCACGAACAAGCGGTACTTGCAAGGCTATGGACCACCTATACAATGCGGTGGCCAAACACCGTAAAGGCGACCTGGTCCGTGTGGCGGGCAATATGCAGCTCAACCAGTGGACGGAGCAGGATGGCACCGCACAGCAGGGCTATAAGTGTTGGCCGACAACTGGTGAACAGGGCAGCAGAGACAGCTACTGACGCCCTGCGCAGAGCCCATCGCAAACAATAGCTCACCAGGCAATATGAAAAGTGAGTCCAGAATCCAACTCATTTCTATGATTTCTAATGAGCATCAGGACTAATAGTGCTCTCATTTTCAAAATGGATATTTAATCCAATTAATGAATAATCATCATGTGGACCTTTACTCTCTATTCTCCTCATTAAGCTAGCAGAAAAACGATTGACGTTATTTAGCGTATTTAAGGAAAATCTAGGGCGGTCTTCCCAGTAATAATGTGCACCATCAGACATAAGGTATATTGTTAATAAATTATTTTCTATAGGTAGGTCTTCTTTTTTTATAAATATTGACTGAAATTCCAGAGTAACTTTTGATGATATTGCGGTAGTCAGGACATTTCCCCCTTGAAGTTTTCTGAGTTGTCGAGCTGTAAATAGACCTTTGTCAATAAGTATCTGGTGCTGAGTGTGATCTTTTGTATACTGTTTAAGTTTTGAACCTTCTTTTATATATAAACGGCAATCTCCAGAATGGCCTATCAATAAACCTTCATCACTAACATAACCAAAGGTAAGTGTCGTAGCGGCTGATGAATATTCTTCATTGTTTTCCGAAAAAGCTGATATCGAGTCCTTGATGGAGTTAAAAATGCGATCAATATCAGATGGTTTTACTTTATGTTGTAGTTTTGATATTTCTTTGATGGCTAGATTGGATGCTTCTTTTCCTCCATTGTATCCACCAACTCCATCAGCAACAGAGAAAATATATCCACCATCTAGCTTCTTGGGAAGCAGGATGCTATCCTGGCTGATGGTATCTAAGCTCTTGGGAAAAGAGAATGATGAACATGAATAAATAGTTGTCATTATAATCCTTCCTCAAGCAAAGAAATTTGGCTTATGACTTGCTCAACATTTATATACCGTTTGTTAAGCTGTTTATGTTTGCATTTTATTATTATACTTTCGGTTTCGTCAATGTTTAAATGTTCAATAAGCACTCCAATTGAATAAATGTCTGATTGTTTAGAGTAGCCATGTGCCATTACGCCATAGTCAAAAAATTCAGGGGAGCCGTAGAATTCACCAACTCTTGTTACAAACTGGCTTTTTGATGGTGTCATACTTTTTGCCAACCCGAAATCTGATAGTTTGTATGTCCCATCGTTAAATTTTAATATATTTTGTGGTTTTATGTCCCGATGTAAATAACCTTTATTATGGATAAATAATAAACCATTTAAAACATCTTTGAGGACCTTAATTTTGTCTTCTGTAGTCATTGTGCCTGATTTTATTTCATCGTCTAGACTGTGCTTTGCTAGCTCCATAATAAACCAAGGTTTCTGTGCTTCGAGGTTGGTTATGAAAATTTGAACAATATTATTATGTAGACAATCGCATTGAGCTTTTATTTCCCTTATAAATCTTTGATATACATCCTTATCACTATTCCCAGAAGTTAGTAGTTTTCTTGCATAAAGTCCGCATAGATGATGTGATGTGTTGAATAACTTTATTTTCTCAACAACACCATACCCACCGTTACCTATTTCTTCAATGGGGTCAATTAAATAATTCGCTCTTCCTTCCATTTATCACCTTATTTATTAGCTGCGGTGTCAGTTTTCCACTAAAGTTTGTTAAATAGTCTCAATTCCATTGAGTTAGTGTTTCTTATCGACCAAACCATTGAAATCTTAGATCGGAAAAAGGAACAGGTATACCTGGGTATTTATCAGGGCTTTCGTGGCAACCCACCGAACAACGCTTTTCTGCTACTCTTCAGTTTTTCCCATTAGCATACCTACTAAAAAAGGTGGGGTAGTTATCCCCACTCTATGGATTAGCGTTTCGATCACCCTATAACGGGAAGAAAACAAACGAGAGGAGATCTCCGTGATAAAGGACTACCTGATCGTAGCCTACCTTACAGCTATTGCAGCCAGGCCAGCCACACTGGCGTTACTTGGTCTCTCTGCAGGAGTGGCATTCTATATGAGGCGTAGGGTGCTGGGGTAGTCCTCGTCGTTCTGTTCATGCTGGTGGCAATCGCTGCGTGGCAGTTTGAACGCTACATGTAAAACCATACCGCCCTATGAAAATGCCCATATCTTATTTATAGGCAGAAGTGACGTGTTCTGGCTATGTATGGCAGAAGTGGTGTGTTCTGCCTCTAAATACCTGTACCTTTTGTGAATTATCCTCAGAGGCTGTGCTTTGTTATAGGTCTGCAGAGGAGACAGAACGCCGGCGAGACCTGGAAAGGCGGCCAGCATTGTAAGTTGTTATAAACTCAGAGACGTGAAGATAGCGCTTCGGTTTGATGACAAATGTGTAAATCAGAATCGATCGTATTTTCAAAGCCACTAAAAAGACGTTTAATCTTGTTATTAACCAGTTTGGGCCAGTTAACCTACCTGGCATCACATTAACGCTTGATACGACGTGGGACTTCCACATCTTTATCGGTAATGTTTTGCCCGGGGAAGCCCACTTTATACTCAGTGAACCGATGGCAACATTTATATAGATGAGGTGAAGCCATGATAATGGGCTACCTGTTTATGACTTATGTTGCGGTCGTTTCCTGCTGGCCAGTATCCTTGATTCTGCTCCTGACTTTAGCAGCAATACTGCTACATTCTGACCGAAAGATTTTGCGCGTTATTATCATCGTTAGCGTCGCTTTTCTAGCCTTTGCAGCCTGGCAGTATGGTACGGCAGTGCACAGTACTTCTTCTTTTCTATCAGGTGGTTTAGCATGGCTTTCAGGGCAAATTCCAGCGTTGAGTAAAAGTCAATAAGTTGGACTTAGCGGTCCATGGCTTTAGCTTGTAGAATTTGACGGAATCGGGTATTTGAACTCGATTTATGGCGTATCGTTTAGAAGCCGGCCAGATCTTGCCATAAGGTATCCGGCGATTTCTTCAGGCGTCAAATCTACATGGAGCATGTCTTCATTGTGGAACCATTCATTAGGCCAGCAGATGAGGTCGGACGGATTGGCATCAAAGTTTTTCTGCAGCAATTATTGTCTGGAATAAAATCTTGTTGGGATAGGCTTTTAGTCCCATTAGTAACTTTTCTTAGAGAAGTTACTAATGGGACTAACTCATCATTAGTAACTTTTTCCAAAAAAAATACTAATGAGTTCACTGCGCTCCCTATCCCTTCATTAGTAACTTTTTCATAAATAGTTACTTATGTATAAGGGTAACTAAAGCGCAGTTTGATGACAGATGCCAACGGGCTTCCTCTGTAGCTGGTCGTCGCCGCAGCGAACACGCATGACATCAAACTGGTTGCGGATACATTCAAAACCCTCCAGACGGGTCATACGGGACAAAAACTCAGACTCTGCCTGGAAAAGATTACGAAGCAGGCCGGCTGAGTCGCCGCGTCGAGCCGTATATCCAGTCCCTTAATGAGGGACACAAGGGTTTCAAAGCCTATCGTTAGATCGTCGATAGGACTCATAGCTGGATGAATCGCTTTCGTCGGGTACTGGAACCGTCTGGAATAAAGTCATATTGAGATAAGCTCTAGGTTGAGGCTCAGCAGCAGCAAGTCATTACGCAATCTTCGTTAAGTACTCCTCAAAAGTCTATAAAACAATCAATTTCCTTTCTGATAACGATCGAATTTATTCTTTCACTAATTGCAATGATTTTGATGATCATTTCATTTTATGAAATTATAATAACTGTATAAATATCAGGAGGTGGTTATGTCGAAACAGTCCATCAAACCAGTGTTACTCAACGAGGCACAGATTCAGGCGATCCGAAAAATTCAGGAGCAGCAGCGTCAGCAATCAGGTATCGGCGTTGCGCCAACTATCCATGAAATCGCAAGGGGGCTGGTGGATAAAGCACTAGCGTCCCTTTCTGATGGGGGCATGCCTGGCGGCGTTTGTTCTTAATCTTTCTCATTACTGAATTGAGGTGAATTTAATGGTAGCTAAGTCGATCGTCGACATTGACGTAAATGACGACAAGTTTGTCGCGTTTATGGAAAGGTTTCGCGAGTACCAGAGCGCGCTGGATGATTTACCGGAAGCCTGGCGGGTAGCTGCTGTTGGTATTGGCGAAAGCAGCAAGCAGACCGAAAAAGCCAAAGGTGAGGCGAAGGGGTTAGGCGCGGAGTTTAATGCCGTGGCCGAGGCCATTCTGACCATCAACAGCGGTATCGATCGGCTAAATACCAACCTGGAAGACTCGAAGAAAAAGCAGGATGAATTCAACAAAAGCACTCGCTCTGCGAAGGGCTTCATCAGCGATGCGACGAAAGACGCTAAATCGCTGGCAGGGCACATCAGTGAAGCGACAGCTAGTCTTCTGTCATGGGGTAGCATTGTTGGCTTGTTTACCGGCGCTCTCGGCGTAGGTAGCCTGTTTGGTATCAATACCCTGGGAGCGGGGGCAGCTCAGCAGAGATTTATGTCCCTGGGGATCGGTACGTCGGCAGGGAGACTGAGTGCCATAGAAGCCAACTACAGGAGGGCAATTGGGAATCCTGCAGGTACGCTGGGCGCTATCCGCGATTCACAAATGGACCTGTCTAAGCGCTGGACGTTTCAGGCGATGGGGATTAACAATCCCGACCAGGACCCGGCAAAACTGCTCCCGCAGATGATCCGCAACGCGCGCGATATCTTCGTGCAGAACGGCAGCACACTGCAGGGTGCGCAGGCGCACGGCCTGACAAACTTCTTTACTCTGGACGACCTGAACCGCTTCAAAAATATGAGCAATGAAGAAATTGATGCGATGGAGCGAAGGGCGAAGAAGGATGCTGAAAGATTAAACATTACTGATGAGCAAAACAGAAAATGGACGGAGTTCATTAATCAGATTGAGCTAAGCGAAAGAAGCATTAACAGGGCCTTTGTAATCGGCCTTGGTCCTATGGCGCCGCAACTGAGTAAATTGTCAGATGCGTTATCCGGCGCGATCGATACGGTTCTTAAATCACCTGATCTCGGGAAGTGGATTGATGGGCTTGCTGGTGGTATAGAGAAGTTCAGTAATTATCTCGCATCCCCGGATTTCACTAACGATGTTAACCAGTTTATGACAAATATCAGGGAAATGGGCGTAACTGTCGATAACGTCATTAAGTTTCTTAAGGGTGAAACATTTAATGACTGGATGAATAAATCGGAGGGTAGTGCAAACTCCGCTGCCGAATGGGTAAAGGATAAGACTGGATTTGATCCGAGAAGTGTTGGCCCAGCGATGAAAGAGTTCTTAGCTCCATCATGGAGCACGATTAAATCGGTGTTTGTTTCTGGACAATTAAACCCCATTTTTTCAGCTCCTGCCGACATCGCGGATAAATCTCGCACTATCGCCGATCGGTTCAATAATCCCGGTAATTTGCGTTCGGCTTATGGGTACGATACTCATAATACCAAAAGCGGTAAGTTTGCCGTTTTCCCTACGCTGGATGAGGGCGTGTTAGCGGCGACTAAGCAGCTTCAGATTTATGGTGCCCGCGGTATCAATACGATTGATGAAATTTCCAAACGCTGGGCTCCGTCAAAGGAAAACGACACTCAAGAATATATCCGTCATGTCGTAAGAACTACCGGGTTTAATGAACGTCAGCAACTTAACCTTAACGACCCGAAAGTACTGGCAAAACTTATTTCGGCGATGGCATCTAAAGAAGGAGCCGGCAGCAGGGTGACAGAGAGCGCTGTTATTCAGATTTACAACAATACTGGTGGTAATGCGATAGTGTCTGCTGCTCAGCTTGGTGCCCGGTGATGGTGACCTTTTCCCCGGCGTTGAGCGCCCCCGTTTAACTTTTCAAATAAAGGCCACCAGCGGCTTTATGGAGATATCTATGTTAATGAGTAAAGCCGAGTATGCACGTCATCGCGGGGTAAGCCGTCAGACGGTATATGACTGGGTGGCGAAAGGTGAGGTTGTGTTGTCTGGTAATAAAATCGACGTAGAAGCAACCGCACGCAGTTTGCAAAAGGAACAAAAAAAACCGAATGAATGCGCTCCCCGTGTACTGAGAATGACGTGGGGGCAATGCTGGGCGGCAGTTAAGGCATTGGACGGCAAAAAAACGAGACCTTACAGCAATGAAGAGGTAGAGCGGCGTGTATTGCGTGCTGCGAATGAGCTGAACTGGGAAGTTGAGTTTCTCGAAGATGGTGGAATTTACATGTGTGATGGCGATACGGAGTTTTACCTTACACAATACGATCTCATTCAGAACGCAGATATTGCGATTGGACTCCTTCGTCGTGATATCTGTTATGGCGCCTCTGAGAGTCCCGATGATGAGGATGAATGGAGCGAGGAGGGAGTGGAAGCGCTGGCCGAGTGGGCGAGGTGAAACATACAGGTTGCTGTATGGTGTCCACCAGCGATGTGATAAATCGAGAAACGAAACGCGGCAGGTTGACACTTTTAGCGGAAAACTGTCAGACACGAAACCGATAGCCTTACACTGTTCTCAATGAATATTGCTGTAAGCACCGCTGTTACGGGGTTTGTTCGATTTTCACCTCATCGTGAAAGTGTCAATCCGATGCTTAGAAATGCCAGGTATTTGAGGTAAGGTGTCAACCTGGCCTACTAAGATTTCCTAGTGATTTCGGGCTTTCCGACCAGCAGATGATATTTGCACAGCACGTCGTTGATGGGAAAACACGCGTAGATGCATATCGTCTGGCTGGGTACAAATGCGAAGGCGAGAACGCTTACTTTGCTGCCAGTCAGATATACAGAAATATACAGGTCAGGCGCTTATTCACGCCATACGAAATGAGCGCCAAAAACGATATGCGGCAGAACTCGATGATGTGATCGGTCAGTTGACCGCAATCATTAACGCTGACCTAAACGAGATATCTCAATACCGTCGCGTTAACTGCCGGTACTGCTGGGGAAGCGATCACAAGTATCAATGGCGAGATATCGCCGAGCAGCTATCCGCTGAGCGCAAGGCTGAATCGGATGGCGCTGCGCCGCCAGATACATCCGGCGGAATTGGCTTTGTCGACAACGCCGATCCAAATCCAGAGTGCCCTCGCTGTAATGGCGAAGGGGTAGGAGAGCCTTTCTTTGCTGACACTCGCGATCTTGAAGGTGACGCTCGCTATCTGCTGCAGGGTGTGAAGCTGGGCAAGTTCGGGATAGAAATCCTGACGGCGGATAAGGATAGCGCCCGGAAAGAGCTTGCTCGCCTTATCCTTTTGCGGTCGACCAGTGAGCGCCAGGCTCAACTTGATATTGAGCGTCTTGAGCTGCAAAACGAGAAACTCAAGCGGGAAATTGATATGCTTAAAGACGGCGACCAGGATAACGCGATCGTCGTGCATAACTCGCTGCCAATCCCGGGAAGATAAATCATGGCCGACATTTACCTACCCACGCTACACAACGGGCAGGTAAAACCAGCTTAGTCGGCACCATTATCTCGATGAGAAATATGCCCATTTATCCATTCCTCAATTTCGCCAGATGGCCAGCGAACGCTACGACCTATCTTAACTGGGTGAGGGAAAGTACCTTTTTTCATCCAGTCGTAGATAGCAGTCTTTCGAAACCCGGTAGCTTCACATACCTGTTTCAGGTCCATAAGATACATTTTCATTGGATTCTCTCTATGGTTTGGATGCAATGTTGGCTCAGTGCGGTAAATGTTGGTTCAAAATCTGGTGGTGTTGGTTCACTTTTTTGCTAAATATCCAAATAAAACAATGGACTTTACGTTTTGAGGCAACTGAACCAACCGAACCAACACATTTTGCATGTATATAGAGAAATTTTTCCGCACATAAATTTGGGCGTGATTTTGTACCGGTGGATATTACCGACATGTGAGAAGGTGCCGTGAGCCCCAAATTGTACGATAAATAGTCAATTCTCACCCACAGAAAAATATATGGTGGTACATTTGGGGGTATGTGTGATTTTTCTAACCTACATAGTTAAATAAAATCAGTTTGTTATGTGTTTATATCGAATCCTGTAGGGGGCCATACTCACTTCTCTTAACGTCTCCTGAAGTCTACTCAATCCACCTCCGCACGGGTCGTCAAAAGGCGCAATCGCCACGCACCAAAAGTTCTGAAGGGAAGCATCTCACATTCCAAACTTCTATGTTATATCTAGCCAGGATTTCGACTCCGATCTCACAAACCATACTCGTCGCATTTTTAAGCTGCGGATTCAGTTTGAAAGTAGCAGAGTAAGAAACCACTCATGATCTTGAAGGGCCTATCCTTATGAGTCCGGAGCCCGGGGCGTGGATTCCGACGGATGGCGAGATTTGACTGGAACAAATCGGAATCAACGATTGGTTTGGGGCGGAATACGCACACAACAAACCAACAATATTACAGCAAGGTTACCATAAAAAACTTCAATGAAGCATAAGGGGGATTTTGATGATTTACCAATGTTATTCATGTAATAAGACATCTTTCGAAATTATATGCCCGTGGTGTTCAGGTACCATACCAATAACATCCTCACCCTGGGGCAGCAGAAGCTCATCTGCTAAATCATCTGATTTACAAGAGATGATTCCCCTGGATCCATCCTTCTACCCGGAGTTTCAGTACCAGTCAAAGGGTATGTTAAAAGATTTATTTGGGAAAAAGAAAGAGCAATCGCAACTAAACCAATTGCTTGAAAATGTTCTGGAAAAGTACTCTAAATTTAAAGATCCTTATTTTACAAACTTCATATATACATCCAGGTTTTCTAACAATCAAACTACCGAAGTTGAGTATTCAGAATATAATGGAGTTTATTCAGATGCCAGATTGTTCAGAGAAGTGCTTGTACGAAAAGGTTTTAGCGAACTAGAACAATTGCCCATCTTGTTAGATAAGCTACTACTCACAACATCTTTTAACGCTCTATATTATGGTTTTGCTAAAGAGGTCAAAAGGCATATTAAACCAACAGTTAGCGAATCGTTTAAATCATGGATAGAAGAAGCCGGGACAACCTTTCGAGCAGATCTTTCTTTGTTCTTGTTTCACCTTTGGGATAATAAATTTACTTTTTCAGAAATAGAATTCAATGATAATGCAAAAAATACCCCAGGATTACCATTGGTTTCATTTGAAAATATTAAAAAGTATTTGTCTATATGTGAGGGTATTTATTTCGATATTCTAGTGGAAAGATTGGCTACGCGCCTTGAATATTTTAATCCGAGTAAGTTTGTAACTATGTATCTTATCGATGCAATGGATGGATACCAGTTTGAAAATTTCCTCGTCGAAATATTCCAAACTCTGGGGTACGACGTTAGGGAAACTAAGAAAACTCAGGACCAAGGAGCGGATTTATTTGTTACACGATTTGGTAAAAATATGGTCATTCAGGCAAAGAATTATTCTGGTTCTGTAGGTAATTCGGCTGTGCAGCAAGCGATCTCCGCTAAAGCATTTTATGGTTGTGATGAAGCGATGGTGGTCACTAACTCTTATTATACCAAGTCAGCAATGGAATTAGCTGAGTCTGCGCGAGTTCGTTTGATCGACAGGAATGAACTGCAAAAATATCTGGATGATTACAATCAAAAAATAATTGAGGACTTTCAATCAAATCCATAGTTATCTTTCGATAGAAACAAGCATGGCATTGATCCAGCTTGAGCTATGCCAATGATAATAGACCAGAATCATTTGTAAAAGATCTATTTATTCATTGCATGTGGAGACATAGTTGGCCATAAGAGCTAAGGCTTTTCTTATGCCAGTCCAGAGGGAAGGTGTTGTCATTCGTTCACTGCTAGTTGAGTAGCGAGGAACGCTCGTTACACCATCCGCAACGGACTGGCACAGACTCTCCAGGTCAAAGAACGTCACCGGCACAGGATGGTAGTACCAGCCACCAGTGGCAAAAATCGCAGAGGTTAAGATAGTCGAACTGATAAATGAGTCTCCGTAGCAAAAACGTCAAGGCCACAGCATTACATTGCTGTGAGTGCGTCTATAATATAATCCCAGCGATTAAGAAATTCTTTATCTTGGCCTTTCGCTATTTTGAACAACGGTACGCTATGTTGCCAGGTAGAAACGGCTTTCACTATTTCGCTAGGAACGATGAATACCTCAGGCGTACTCTCCATGTTGATGTCTTCTGATATATTACAGAAAACGTAAAATAAATCAGACGATACTACAGGCATATGCTTGCCTACCATCCATTGCCGCGGCTGACTCCTTGCCCAAGAGCCTTTAACCTGAATGCTAATGCTTTTTGAGCCGTTGATCGTCGCAATTATATCGACAGCACTTGTTCCGCTGGTGGTTAGTGCTGCGCTGATACCCAGTCGAGAAAGCATATAGGCAACGTAATATTCACCCGCATCGCCAGCATTTTTGCTGGAGCGTCTAGTTATTTCTTCCATGATCAACCCTCCGAAACAGTTTTTGATTGTAGCGCCATCGATAGCTTTTGAGCATTGTTAGCCAGGCGCGGTAGATGTTTGGACTGACCCAGCCCGGTAGACGATTCTACACTATAGTTGGACTTACCCCACGACCATAGACAAATTTTGTCCTCACGACGAACCATCTCGATGCTTCTTATGTCCTGCAGTATTTGCCAGACGATGGCCAGTCAGAGTACAGCATTCTACCAGGTGAGTCGTTTAGGTGTTGGTTCCGTTGCCTCAGCAGTTATCTGTGTCTTGTTTCATCAGGATTCATATTTGGATAATGAACCATCATTGAGGCAACAAACGACTTTTTAAACCAGCATTGGATTTGGAACGGGGCATATGAAGAGAAAATCACACTGATGACAGCTCAATTTCCAGGATACGCCCGCCTGGCGTCCGAGCCTGAAACCCGGACGATGGAAAAAGGTATGAATATAGTAATAGCCAGACTGGCGGCATTACGGCTCTGTAATATCGAACAGAATGGTTAATGCTGGTTATAGCTGAGTGCAGAATAAGCGCTCTGCAGGAATGTGAAAATATGTTGCCGGTAACAGGCTAATAGTCATTATAGCTTTAGGTTATGTCTGACTGGGTTAAGTATCGCATTTTAAGCTGGCGTGAAGTACAGTTGTTAAAGATCAATATTGAACACTATTTGAAAGCATACCCTCGATGTTCATCCACTGCCTGGAAAGATCCAAATGAACATCAAATTCGTCGTCATCTCCGTATTCGCTGTTGTGTGTGTCTTTGCATCAGATATTTCCATCGCCAAATCGAATTCCTTAAGCGATGATCAGGTCAGGCAAAGAATTATTGATGACTCTGTCGCATCCTATCCCGGTACCTGTGCCTGTCCCTTCAATACCGCCCGGAACGGCAGCTCGTGCGGTGGCCGCAGCGCCTGGAGCAAAGCTGGTGGGTACTCACCTATTTGCTACAAGAAAGAGGTAACAAAGGAGATGGTGAAGGCGTGGCGACAAGAGAATCAATGATAATAATCATTATCTGAACCAGGTGATTACTTACACTGGAATAGTAGGTTAAATAATATTAAATGATTATTTCGAATACGGCAGGCCATTTGCAGTAAGCACTGTTCTGTTAGAGGCGGCAGAGGCCACGGCATATATTATTTAACCTTTTGATATTTGACCCTAGTTAATCTTTTCCCTCTCTGACGGATTAAGTGCCACGTATCCTGTTACGAAGAGCACGGGGTTACTCACACATCAGACACTCCCTCTTCTCACGACAAAACCGGTTCAGCGTGTTGTGTGTGGGGACAGTACCCATCAACTCAATCTGATAACAAAAAGTTTAATTTTTTTCCCCGCCGCCCTGACTATAGTTAGGGCACTTTCACTTGCCCAAAAGGTCACGATTATGAAATTAGTTATCGCCTCCGTAATTTCCCTTCTCAGCTTCAGCGCGCTGGCGGCGCCAGAGGGCACGCTCAGCGTACACATTCTTAATCAGCAAACCGGGCTCCCTTCGCCGGGTGTGCAGATTGAGCTGGATAAGCAGCAAGGGGAGAGCTGGCAGCATATCGCCACCGGCAAAACGGATGCCGATGGGCGGATTAAATCGCTCTATCCGCAGGCAGAGAATATGGAGCCGGGGGTTTATAAAGTGACGTTTAAAACCGGTGACTATTTTAAAAGCCAAAACATGAATACGTTCTTCCCGGTGATTCCGGTTATTTTCAATGTCACAAAGCAAAATCAAAAACTGCATATCCCGCTGCTGCTCAGTCAGTACGGATACTCTACCTACCGCGGCAGCTGATGACCCAAGCCGCTATCCAGCCAACGCCTGCGCGTCTCCCGCAGGCGTCACCCTTTCCCCGCACAACGACCTCCATGCCTAACGCTCGGGCTCTTTCTCTTTAAAGTGTTTAACTGCTTCGTCGTATAACGCCAGCAGGCCGGAAATATCGCCTTCATATTGCGGCACGCGCTGGGCGCGAACCAGCTCAATCAGCAGCGCATAGGCTGCTTCTTCCGGGGCCGCATGTGGGTTGATCAGTCCAGACATATCACCTCCTTAACAGTGGGCCTTTAGCCTACCCCTGGGCGGAAAAACGCAACAGCCTGATATGCAACCAGTGCTTCTTGTCTGGCTCTGGTGAAACCTCAGCGGTGAAGACCACGGCGGAAGGGGGGCGTTATCCAGGCCACTGTGGGGCGGTTAGACCGGCAGGAGGCTCATCATCAGCCAGGCGATGGCGATGCAGATAAGCGTCATCGACAGCACAAAATTCATGGTAGCTCCTCTTCATCCTTTCTGTACTCAGCGTAAATTTTGACAGCGCTGATCGCCTTTATCCTTGGCGATTTGTGCCGCTATCCGACGATGGGGTGGGGAAAGATGGCCTGTTTCCCCGGAAAGGCCAGCAAAATATCCTCTTTGTCAGAGTCATAGTGATGACATCAATGAATAAGCTGCATCACATTGGTTATGTTGGTCTTTCCGCCTGAAGAATGACTTCAGGTCGCTGATAAGCTGCTGGGGGAACTGACAGGATGAGCACCACACCGTTAACGCTTTCTATTGCCGGGCAACCGACGCCCATCACCCTGCCGCAGGTGCCGGGAACCCGGGGCCATGTGGGAGTCGACATACGCGAGCTGAATCACTCCGGATTCTGCAGCTACGACCCCGGCTTCGCCAACACCGCCGGATGCCAGTCGGCGATCTCGTGGATCGATACGGAAAACAGCGTGCTGCTGCACCGCGGCTATCCGGTGGATCAGCTGGCTCGCCAGTGTGATTTTCTCGAGGTGGCGTACATCATGCTGCGGGGCGACGCGCCGGATGAGGCCAGCTATCAAACGTTTCGCGAGACCATCACCCGCCATACCCTGGTGCACGAGCAGATAGCCCGCATGTGCAGCGGCTTTCGCCGCGATTCGCACCCGATGGCGCTGATGTGTGCTCTGGTGGGGGCGCTGGCGGCGTTCTATCATGATGTTCTGGACGTGGAAAATCCGCAGCATCGGGCGCTGGCCGCCACGCGGCTGCTGTCGAAAATGCCCACTATCGCCGCCATGAGCTACAAGTACACCATTGAGCAACCCGCCGCCTATCCGCGCAACGATCTCTCCTATGCCGGTAATTTCCTGCAGATGCTGTTTGCTATCCCGGCCGAAAAGTACGTTCTCAATCCGGTTATCGAGCAGGCGATGAACCAGATCCTGGTCCTGCATGCCGATCACGGGCAGTGCGCCTCGACCACTACGGTGCGCGCGGCGGGCTCCTCCGGAGCGAACTTATTCGCCTGCGTCGCCGCCGGGCTGGCGTCGCTGTGGGGGCCAATGCACGGTGGCGCCAATGAATCGAGCATGCGGATGCTGGAGGAGATTGAAAGCGTCGATCAGGTTCCGGCGTTTCTGCGCCAGGCGAAGCGCGATCCGCAGGCATTTCGCCGCCTCGGTTTTGGCAACTCACGCTACCGTCACCGTGACCCGCGCGCCGATATCCTGCGTGAAACCAGCCATCGGGTCCTGGCGGAGGTAGGCATGTCTGACCGTCTGCTGCAGGTGGCGATGGCCCTTGAGGACGTGGCGCTGACCGATCCCTACTTTGTGGAAAATGGCCTGTCGCCGAGCGTGGATTTTTATACCGCGGTGATCCTCAAGGCGATGAATCTGCCTTCGTCGATGTTTGCGGTGGTCACCGCGGTCGGCCGGACGGTCGGCTGGGTGGCGCACTGGAACGAGATGCACCAGGCGCCGTTGACCATCTACCGGCCACGGCAGATTTACGTTGGCGAGGAGTATCGGGATTACGTCTCACGACGAAGCGAGCAGCCGACCGGATCGCGGTGACAGCGGGTGAGGCGAACGCCAGCGCGACCTTCGTGGTGATCTATAACTGATCGGCCTGACGGCGCGGCGCCGTCAGGCATGCGCCAGTAAAGGAAACATCAACTTCCTGTCTTTAAACAAGTTTTCCTTCTGGTCATAGACAAAGAGGATATCTTCTCCTTCAATCTTCTCGTACTCGCCGAGCCGGTCTTCATTGGGGGTAAAGCCGAGGATAGCCTGGTAAACATGGTCATCGGCCAGCTCGTTGACCAGCGTCGACAGGCTTTTGCCCGCATCGCAGAACAGGTCAAAGCAGATCAGCACCGGACCGTTTTGCATGGCGATAACCACCGCCTCATTTTTTGCCGAATAGTAAACGAAATGCTTCATAAAGGCTGAGCAGTAAAACATCAGCAGGCCAAAGTTGTGCTCCACCCGCAGCGGTGAGAACGGGTTGGATTTTTCATAGTAATGGCGGAGCAGGGCGACATCGTCAGCGCTGTCCATATCCAGTTTGCGAAAATCACCAGCGCGCGGAGCGACCGGCATAATATATTGATGCTCTTCGCTGCGGGTGAAACCAAATTTGGGGTAAAAATCCACCGTGGTGGGATTGGCAAATAAAAAGAAGGCGTCCGCCTCCTGCTGCCAGTCCTGCAGAATATGGTGGATAAGCTGGCCGGCTAATCCCTTATTGCGGTGGTCCGGTTCGGTCATCACGGTACCAATCTGAATATACCGCCGGGGCTCGCCCTGCCAGCGCAGATCGATGATGTTGGCCGAGGCGTTAGCGATAATTTTATTACGTTCGACAAAGGCGTAGGGGATATAGGCGTCGGTCCAGTAACCTTGCTGATACCACTCTTCAAAAGACAGGTCGAAAGTCTTAACGGCAAGGTCAATGAAGCTTTTTCTTAATATGTTATTTTCTCTGACTTGCTTCACTAATTGATAATTCATTGTCATAGTTCCTTCTCACTATGGCTTCTGAAAGCGACGACGTCGGCAAAGGCACTTGCGTCGAATGAGCGCTGTAAACGTAGCATATCTGGGAAAAGGATCCGCAATGTCGATGCTTAACCTTTGCCCGAGTCACAAATAACCGCATGAAGGCGTCACAAATGACGTTGAACATCCCGCCGCGCAGCACGTTATCTCCGTGCTGCAGAGCAACCAAGGGGCCAATGCAACAGGCGATGAGAAAATATGCTGTTTGTTTTTTGGGCAACCAGTCGCGCTGTAGAGGTCTGGTTTATTTTTTTATGCGTAAAAAAGGAAGTTTTACGCGATGTGGCTAATAATAGAGTAGCCGCAATCGCAAGACTGAAATTAGTGATTGAACAACGTATAATATCGTGCTTTGTGTCTTAGTGTTACCGCACGAATTGGAAAAATACAACCGGCAGGATCCGCTACTTTATTTCGCGGTTTTTGCTCAGCTATTATTGAGTGAATTAACAGGATTACTATGTCAAATTTACCCAAATTTTCCCGCGCGCTGTTGCACCCGCGTTACTGGCTGTTATGGCTGGGAATTGGCCTCTTATGGCTGCTGGTGCAATTACCGTATCCGGTGATCTACCGACTGGGCACTGCGCTCGGGCGGCTGGCAATGCGGGTGATGAAAAGCCGCGCACGGATTGCCAGACGTAATCTCGAACTCTGCTTTCCCGCGATGAGCGTCGCCGAGCGTGAGGCACTGCTGGTGAAAAACTTTGAATCGCTGGGCATGGGGCTGATGGAGACCGGCATGGCCTGGTTCTGGCCGACGCACCGGGTGGCGCGCTGGACCGAGACCAGCGGCGTAAACGAGGTGGTCGAACTTCTGGAACAAAAGCAGGGCATCTTACTGATCGGTATCCATTTTCTGACCCTCGAAATGGGGGCGCGAATGTATGGCATGTTTACCCCGGGGATCGGCGTCTACCGGCCCAATGATAACCCACTGATTGACTGGCTGCAGACCTGGGGACGCTTGCGCTCGAACAAGACCATGCTGGATCGAAAAAATCTGAAAGGCATGGTCAGGGCGCTGAAAGAGGGAGAGATCCTCTGGTACGCGCCGGATCATGACTACGGGCCGGCCAGCAGCGTTTTTGCGCCGCTGTTTGCTGTCGAGCAGGCGGCGACCACCACCGGCACCTGGATGCTGGCGAAGATGTCCGGGGCGACGATTGTGCCGTTTGTTCCGCGACGCAAGCCTAACGGTATGGGATATGAGCTGATCTCCCTGACGCCGGAGCGCACGCCGCCGCTGGCCAGCGCCGAGGTTACCGCGGCGTGGATGAACCAGATTATCGAACAGTGCATCCTGATGGCGCCTGAACAATATATGTGGCTGCACCGGCGCTTTAAGACCCGCCCGGAAGGGGTGCCGCCGCGTTACTGAACGCTGCGGCCAAAAAATCAGCGCACCGGTAGCACGCTTATTAAATCGCCGTCTATACTGAAAGAGCCTGATCTAAGGCCCATTCCAAGGAGATTGCAGGATGAAAAAAGTGATAGTCGCGTTAGCCCTTTCCGCCGTTGCGTTTGGCGCGTCCGCCGCGCAGTTGATCACCAAAGAAGAAGCTAAACACTTTAAACTGACCAAGGTCGGACCGATCTCGGTGGGGCCGTCAGGTGGGCAGTTCTCTTCACCTTCCGATCTGCACGATCAGCTCTCCAAGCTGGCCGATGAGAAAGGCGGAAAGTACTACGTGATTACTGCTGCGCGTGAGCATGGTCCTAACTTTGAAGCCACAGCGGAAGTGTATAAATAATCGATTCTTCCGCGTGCCATAACGGCACGCCACTGACTGAGCCTGGAGCGCATTACGCCTCCGGGCTTATTTTTTTCCGCTGCCCACGTTCCGACGGCTAAGCGGAAGCGAAAACGTTTTTTATCGCTATATATCAATTTGATGATCACGATGTTAATGAAATATTGCTTTTTATTGTCGCTAAAAGGCGAATTCCAACCTAATGCCTGAGGGAGTGACCCCTGGCAAAAATAGGTAGGACAAATGTGTTATCATCGCGCCTTTCCCTTTTTGTCTGGGGCTTTCTTGTATGCTACAACCTGTTGTTCGCGTCGGTGAATGGCTGGTAACCCCCTCTGTAAACCAAATCAGCAGGAAGGGGCGCCAGCTTACCCTTGAACCGCGTTTAATCGACCTTCTGGTCTTTTTCGCTCGCCATCCGGGGGAAGTGCTTAGTCGGGACGAGCTTATCGAAAACGTCTGGACCCGGAACGTTGTGACCAGCCACGTCGTCACGCAGAGTATTTCTGAACTGCGCAAGTCGCTCAAAGACGGCGACGACGTTAGCCTTGAGTACATCGCGACGGTACCCAAACGGGGGTATAAGCTCACGGTGCCGGTGATCTGGTGCACCGAAGAAGGGGAGGAACTCGCCCCACAGATGGAGGCGCTGACGCCTTCGCCTTCGGTCGCCGCGACCGCGCCGCCGGCTGCCGGTGCGCCGCCCGATGCGCCCGTCTCCGCCGCCGATCCCGCCGTGCCAGCTCCCGCTCCGACAGTGGCCAGCGCGCCGTCAGTGCGTAAACGGCTCACCACCGCCCTGGTGTGGGGACTGTTCCTGTTGGCGCTGGGCACCTGCGTGGCGCTGGTGGCGCTGTCGAGCATGGAATCGCGGCCGCCGGTCAACAAGGCGCGCCTGTTGCTTAATCCGCGCGATATCGATATCCACCTGGTGAATGGTAACTCCTGCACCAACTGGTCGTCGCAGCACTCCTACGCGGTCGGCCTGGCCAGCCTGATCACCACCTCGCTGAACACCTTCTCGACCTTTATGGTGCATGACAAAACGGACTACAACATCAATGAGCCGAGCAGTTCCGGTAAAACGCTAACCATTGAGTTCGTCAATCAGCGCCACTACCGGGCGCAGCAGTGCTTTATGTCGGTCCAGTTGGTGGATAATGCCGACAGCTCGACGATGCTCGATAAGCGCTACTTTGTGACCAATGACAACCAGCTCACCATCCAGAACGATCTGATGAACAGCCTGTCGGATGCCCTGACGCAGCCGTGGCCGGCGCGGATGCAGGCGATGCTCAGGCAGTATCAGCCGTCGCAAAGCGTGGCGTTAACCTATTTCTACCAGTCGCATCAGCTGTTAATGAAGGGCGATGTTGACTCATTAAGCAAAGCCAGCAGCCTGCTGGATGATGTGATTAAACGGGCGCCTGATTTTATTTACGCGTATGCCGAAAAGACGCTGGTGGATGTATTACGTCATTCACAACAGCCGCTGGATGATAAACAGCTGGCAGCCCTCTATAGCGAAGTTGAACGGGTAGGGGAGATGCCAGGTATTAAAGACATGGCGATTTATTATCAAATAAAAGCGGTGGATTTGCTGGGGAAGGGCAAAGTCGATGAAGCGAATACCGCGATTAACAGTGCGATCGATTTAGAGATGTCGTGGCTGAATTATGTGCTGTTAGGCAAAGTCTATGAGATGAAAGGTGAGAACCGGCTGGCAGCAGATTCTTACATTACGGCGTTTAATTTACGCCCCGGGGGAGACACATTGTACTGGATTGAAAACGGGGTTTTCCAGACGTCGGTCAACCGGGTGGTTCCGTATCTCGATAATTTCCTCTCTTCAGAATAAGTAAACCCTCATCGTGTACAAGGTTTTGGGCATGGTGAGGTTAAATTTATGTTTCTCATGAAGCCTCTTGTTGTTATTTATATTTAGCATTCAGGAGGCTTTAAATAACAGTTCGGCAACACACTGAATCTGGTTTAAGTGCATGTAAAACAACAATGTTTATCTTTTTATGACACCCTGTTGTCATGTTTATATGTTAAGCGAAAAAGGTCAAAATATCATTTGTCTGATGTTTGTTGTTATTTCACTTTATCTTTAGGACTTATCTCGTACAAATCAGTAATCTTGTTGGCAGTTGGTCGGGTCAATTAATGGTTCTGTATCATGATCTGTACCTCCCAAATAAACTTAGGAGAAAAACAACCATGAGTTCTGCCAAGAAGATCGGGCTATTTGCCTGTACCGGTGTTGTCGCCGGTAATATGATGGGGAGCGGTATTGCATTATTACCTGCGAACCTGGCCAGCATCGGTGGTATTGCCATTTGGGGCTGGGTGATTTCAATTATTGGTGCGATGTCTCTGGCTTATGTTTATGCCCGACTGGCCACTAAAAACCCGCAGCAGGGTGGCCCAATTGCTTACGCAGGGGAAATATCTCCGGCATTCGGTTTCCAGACCGGTGTGCTTTATTATCATGCAAACTGGATTGGTAACCTGGCTATCGGGATTACCGCGGTTTCTTATCTGTCTACGTTCTTCCCCATTTTAAATAACCCGGTGCCAGCAGGGATTGCCTGTATTGCCATCGTGTGGATCTTTACTTTCGTTAATATGCTCGGCGGGACCTGGGTCAGCCGTCTGACCACTATTGGTCTGGTGCTGGTGCTTATTCCAGTGGTGATGACCGCGGTCGTCGGCTGGCACTGGTTTGATGTCGCTACCTATCAGGCGAACTGGAACACCTCCAGCACCACCGATAGCCACGCGGTCATTAAAAGTATCCTGCTCTGCCTGTGGGCCTTCGTTGGCGTAGAATCCGCCGCCGTGAGTACCGGGATGGTGAAAAACCCGAAACGTACCGTACCGCTGGCTACCATGCTGGGTACTGCGATGGCCGGTATCGTCTATATCGCCGCGACTCAGGTTATCGCCGGTATGTATCCTGCTTCTCAGATGGCCGCGTCGGGTGCGCCGTTCGCGATTAGCGCCTCTACTATTCTCGGCGGCTGGGCTGCGCCGATGGTATCCGCTTTCACCGCCTTTGCCTGCCTGACTTCTCTGGGCTCGTGGATGATGCTGGTTGGCCAGGCCGGTGTCCGCGCCGCCAACGACGGTAACTTCCCGAAAGTGTATGGCGAAGTTGATAGCAACGGTATCCCGAAAAAAGGCCTGCTGCTGGCCGCAGTGAAAATGACCGCGCTGATGGTGCTGATTACCCTGATGAACTCCGCCGGTGGTAAAGCCTCTGACCTGTTCGGCGAACTGACCGGTATCGCGGTACTGCTGACCATGCTGCCTTACTTCTACTCCTGTGTTGACCTGATTCGTTTCGAAGGCATCAACATCCGTAACTTTGTCAGCCTGATTTGTTCGGTACTGGGTTGCGTGTTCTGCTTCATCGCGCTGATGGGCGCAAGCTCCTTCGAACTGGCCGGCACCTTTATCGTTAGCCTGATTATCCTGATGTTCTACGGTCGCAAAATGCACCAGCGCCAGAACAACACATCGGATAGCAACAGCCCCGCTAACGCGCACTAATCAGTAACCCTTTTTCCTGAGGCTCCTTCCATCACCTGTCATAGCGCGACGGGAGGGGCTTTCTACATCTGGAGATTTGACTATGAACGTTATTGCAATCATGAATCACATGGGGGTTTACTTCAAAGAAGAACCCATCCGTGAACTGCATCGTGCTCTCGAACGCCTGGACTTCCGCATTGTCTACCCGAACGACCGTGACGACTTATTAAAACTGATCGAAAACAACTCTCGTCTGTGCGGCGTGATCTTCGACTGGGATAAATACAATCTCGAGCTGTGCGAAGAAATCAGCAAAATGAACGAGTACATGCCGCTGTATGCGTTCGCTAACACCTACTCCACGCTGGACGTTAGCCTGAACGATCTGCGCATGCAGGTTCGCTTCTTCGAATATGCGCTGGGCGCTGCGGAAGATATCGCGAACAAAATCAAACAGAACACTGACGAATATATCGACACCATTCTGCCGCCGCTGACCAAAGCGCTGTTCAAATATGTGCGTGAAGGCAAATACACCTTCTGTACCCCGGGCCACATGGGCGGTACCGCCTTCCAGAAAAGCCCGGTAGGCAGCATCTTCTACGATTTCTTTGGCTCCAACACCATGAAATCCGATATCTCGATTTCGGTTTCTGAACTGGGTTCCCTGCTGGACCACAGCGGCCCGCACAAAGAAGCGGAAGAGTATATCGCTCGCGTATTCAACGCTGAACGCAGCTATATGGTGACCAACGGCACCTCTACCGCCAACAAAATCGTCGGTATGTACTCCGCGCCGGCCGGCAGCACCGTGTTGATTGACCGTAACTGCCACAAATCGCTGACTCACCTGATGATGATGAGCGACATTACGCCGATCTACTTCCGTCCGACCCGTAACGCCTACGGCATCCTCGGCGGTATCCCGCAGAGCGAATTCCAGCACGCGACTATCGCCAAGCGTGTGAAAGAGACGCCGAACGCGACCTGGCCGGTACATGCGGTGATCACCAACTCGACTTACGATGGTCTGCTGTACAACACTGACTTCATCAAGAAAACCCTGGATGTGAAATCCATCCACTTTGACTCCGCGTGGGTGCCTTACACCAACTTCTCGCCGATCTATGAAGGCAAATGCGGGATGAGCGGCGGCCGCGTCGAAGGGAAAGTGATTTACGAAACCCAGTCCACGCACAAACTGCTGGCGGCGTTCTCTCAGGCGTCGATGATCCACGTGAAAGGCGACGTTAACGAAGAGACCTTTAACGAAGCCTACATGATGCACACCACCACCTCTCCGCACTACGGGATCGTGGCGTCCACCGAAACCGCGGCAGCGATGATGAAAGGCAACGCCGGTAAGCGCCTGATCGACGGCTCTATCGAACGTTCCATCAAGTTCCGTAAAGAGATCAAACGTCTGAAAGGCGAGTCTGACGGCTGGTTCTTCGACGTATGGCAGCCGGAACATATCGACGGCCCTGAATGCTGGCCGCTGCGCTCCGACAGCGCATGGCACGGTTTCAAAAACATCGATAACGAACACATGTACCTCGACCCGATCAAAGTCACGCTGCTGACCCCGGGGATGAAGAAAGACGGCACCATGGATGACTTCGGTATTCCGGCAAGCATCGTGGCGAAATATCTCGACGAACACGGCATCGTGGTGGAGAAAACCGGTCCGTACAACCTGCTGTTCCTGTTCAGCATCGGTATCGACAAAACCAAAGCGCTGAGCCTGCTGCGTGCGTTGACCGACTTCAAACGCGCGTTCGACCTGAACCTGCGGGTGAAAAACATGCTGCCGTCGCTGTACCGTGAAGATCCTGAATTCTATGAGAACATGCGTATTCAGGACCTGGCGCAGAACATTCACAAACTGATTGAGCACCACAACCTGCCGGATCTGATGTTCCGCGCCTTCGAAGTGCTGCCATCGATGGTGATGACCCCGTATGCCGCGTTCCAGAAAGAGCTGCACGGTCAGACGGAAGAAGTGTACCTCGAAGAGATGGTCGGCCGCGTCAACGCCAACATGATCCTGCCGTATCCTCCGGGAGTGCCGCTGGTGATGCCGGGTGAAATGATCACCGAAGAGAGCCGTCCGGTGCTGGAGTTCCTGCAGATGCTGTGCGAAATCGGCGCCCACTACCCGGGCTTCGAAACCGATATCCACGGCGCCTATCGTCAGGCGGATGGTCGTTACACCGTTAAAGTGCTGAAAGAAGAGAATAACAAGTAATAGACGCACACCAGGGAAGTGGCTTGCCACTTCCCTTTTTCACGCTGCAAGGAGAACACATGAAAACACCCTCACAGCCGCGCGCGATTTACTACATCGTTGCGATCCAGATCTGGGAGTACTTCAGCTTTTACGGCATGCGCGCCTTACTCATCCTCTACCTCACCCACCAGCTTGGCTTCGACGACAGCCACGCCATCAGCCTGTTCAGCGCTTACGCATCTCTGGTTTACGTTACCCCTATTCTCGGCGGCTGGCTTGCCGACCGCCTGCTCGGCAACCGCACGGCGGTGATTGCCGGGGCGCTGTTGATGACTCTCGGCCACGTGGTGCTGGGCGTTGAGTCGACCTCCGCATGGAGCCTGTACGTCGCGCTGGCGATCATTATCTGCGGCTATGGCCTGTTCAAATCCAATATCAGCTGCCTGCTTGGCGAACTCTACGCCCACGACGATCCGCGTCGCGACGGCGGCTTTTCGCTGCTGTACGCCGCCGGCAATGTCGGCTCCATCGCCGCGCCCATCGCCTGCGGGCTGGCGGCCCAGTGGTACGGCTGGCATATCGGCTTCGCCCTGGCGGGAATCGGTATGTTCATCGGACTGATGATTTTCTTAAGCGGCAGCCGCCATTTCCGGCATACCCGCGGCGTCGATAAACCGGCGCTGCGGGCGGTGAAATTCGTGCTGCCGACCTGGGGCTGGCTGCTGGTGATGCTGTGCCTTGCGCCGGTGTTCTTCACACTGCTACTGCAAAACAACTGGTCCGGCTATCTGCTGGCGATCGTCTGCTTGTTTGCCGCCCAGATGGTGGCGCGGATCATGATCAAAGCGCCCGAGCATCGTCGCGCGCTATGGCAGATCGTCCTGCTGATGCTTGCCGGGACGCTGTTCTGGGTGCTGGCTCAGCAAGGCGGGAGCTCGATTAGCCTGTTTATCGACCACTTTGTTAACCGCCGCCTGCTGAACTGGGAGGTGCCGACGGCGCTGTTCCAGTCGGTTAATGCGGTGGCGGTGATGGCGGCCGGCGTGGTACTGGCGTGGCTGATGCGCCCGGAAGGCAGCGTACGTTCGGTGCTGCGCGTCTGGTTGAAATTCGCTTTCGGCCTGCTGCTGATGGGCGGCGGCTTTATGCTGCTGGCGCTTAATGCCCGCCACGGCGCCGCTGACGGTCAGGCCTCGATGGGCATGATGGTCGCCGGGCTGGCGATGATGGGCTTTGCCGAACTGTTTATCGACCCGGTGGCGATGGCGCAAATCACCCGCCTGAACATGCCCGGCGTCACCGGGGTGTTGACCGGGATCTACATGCTGGCCACCGGCGCGGTGGCCAACTGGCTGGCGGGCGTGGTCGCCCAGCAGACCACCGAATCGCAAATCAGCGATACGGCGATTGCCGCCTATCAGCATTTCTTCTCGCAGATGGGCGAATGGACCCTCGGCTGCGTGGCGGTGATGGTGATTATCGCCTTTGCCGCAGCCTGTAGCGTCGGCAAACGCCGCGCGGCGGCTGGCGAACTTCCCGGCGGCGGCGCCTGATGCGCGTCCCGGCGGGCTATCGGCCAGCGCGATTTATCGCCCCGGTAAGCGCAGCGCGACCGGGGGTATCCCATCAACAGCGGAGCGCAAAGCCGCTCCTTGCACAGCGTAGTGAACAGGAGGAGGATATTCTGGCAGGCGCGGAAGCCAACGATAAAAAATACCGTTAGTGAAGGCATAGCTGAGTGAGATCAGCTTGAAGTGAAGCCAGATTCGTTACTCTTGTTCTTCGGTGTAAAGCCGGAGACAGGCCGCGCGGAAGGGTGACCTGGTTCAATTTATCGAAGCTAGTTTGAAAGCAAGGTTATGAGGAACCCATATGTCTGAACAACAAGCACAAGGTGCCGATGAGGCCATTGACCTTAATAATGAACTGAAAACTCGTCGCGAAAAACTGGCTGCGCTGCGTGAGCAGGGCGTAGCTTTCCCCAACGATTTCCGTCGCGATCATACCTCTGACCAATTGCACGCTGAATTCGATGCGAAGGATAACGATGAACTCGCTTCCCTGAACGTTGAAGTTGCGGTGGCCGGCCGGATGATGACCCGCCGCGTGATGGGCAAAGCCTCCTTCGTCACCCTCCAGGACGTCGGCGGCCGTATCCAGCTGTACGTGGCCCGCGATGACCTACCGGAAGGCGTCTACAACGAACAGTTTAAGAAATGGGATCTCGGCGACATCATCGCCGCCCGCGGCAAGCTGTTCAAAACGCAAACCGGCGAACTCTCCATCCACTGCACCGAGCTGCGCCTGCTGACCAAAGCCCTGCGCCCGCTGCCGGATAAATTCCACGGCCTGCAGGATCAGGAAGTCCGCTATCGCCAGCGCTATCTGGATCTGATCGCTAACGAAGAGTCGCGCCATACGTTCCGCATCCGCTCGCAGATCCTCGCGACCATGCGTCAGTTCATGGTGGCCCGCGGCTTTATGGAAGTGGAAACCCCGATGATGCAGGTGATCCCCGGCGGCGCGTCCGCCCGTCCGTTTATCACTCATCACAACGCGCTCGATCTCGATATGTACCTGCGCATCGCGCCGGAACTGTATCTGAAACGTCTGGTGGTCGGCGGTTTCGAACGCGTGTTTGAAATCAACCGTAACTTCCGCAACGAAGGGATCTCGGTACGTCATAACCCAGAGTTCACCATGATGGAACTGTACATGGCGTACGCGGACTACAAAGACCTGATCGAACTGACCGAGTCGCTGTTCCGCACCCTGGCGCAGACGGTTCTGGGCAAAACCGAGGTGCCGTATGGCGACCAGGTTTTTGACTTCGGCAAGCCGTTTGAAAAACTGACCATGCGCGAGGCGATCAAAAAACATCGTCCGGAAACCAACATGGCGGATCTGGATAACTTCGACGCGGCGAAAGCGCTGGCGGAATCTCTCGGCATTCAGGTAGAGAAAAGCTGGGGTCTGGGGCGCATCGTCACCGAAATCTTCGATGAAGTGGCGGAAGCGCACCTCATCCAGCCGACCTTCATCACTGAATATCCGGCAGAAGTCTCCCCGCTGGCGCGCCGCAACGACGTGAACCCGGAAATCACCGACCGCTTCGAGTTCTTCATCGGCGGCCGCGAAATCGGTAACGGTTTCAGCGAGCTGAACGATGCGGAAGATCAGGCGCAGCGTTTCCAGGATCAGGTCAACGCCAAAGCGGCGGGCGATGACGAAGCGATGTTCTATGACGAAGACTACGTCACCGCGCTGGAGTACGGCCTGCCGCCGACCGCCGGTCTGGGCATCGGTATCGACCGCATGGTGATGCTGTTTACCAACAGCCATACCATCCGCGACGTAATCCTCTTCCCGGCCATGCGTCCGCAGAAGTAATCTGTTGCACTCCCTCCCGGCCCGCGCCGGGAGGTCTCCCCGCATGAGTCACATCACATTGCTTGCCTGGCCGGATGAACCGGTCACCGCAGTCTATCGGCATGGTGTGCCCCCGCCGGGGAGCAGGGAGTTTACTCTATTTTTTGCAACGTGCCGCGCTGGCTGCCGTTTGTCCAGTTGCCGTTAAAGGCGTCGTTGAGAGTAAAGGTTGAGTTTTTCACCCGGAAAGTCAGCTTACCCTGGCTCGCTTTCGCGTCCTCCACCAGATGACCATGAGTTTTCACCGTTTTAGCGGTGACGGTAATCTCATCAATTTTATCGCCATATTCAGTATAAACATACCAGGTGCCCAGCCAGGGGCCGAAGCCGCTGCTGGCCTGCTGCGCGGCGGCGGCATTCTCGGCTTTGGTTTTATGAATATCGCAGGTGGTCCCGTCGGTCATCTGCGTACAGCCGGAGCGTTCAAGCTGCTCCCGGTATTTCGCGCTAATGGCGTGGGCCGGCGCGGCGGCGACCAGCGCCAGGGTGAGGGTGGTGAAAAGCCAGGTCTTATTCATCTTATTGTTTCTCATAGCGATAGCGGCGCGCATTGTCATAAAGGTTGATACACATTGGTGTATTCTCCGGGGGCGTCAGAATAAATATAACCGCAGCCATTTCTGATAAATAATGAGCAGAAAGGCGAAGGGTTATTTATTTGTAAAAACATCATTACCCTGATTTTATTTATTACCGTATCTTTCCGCTGCTTGTCATATTATTGCAGAGAGAATGTTAAGTAATTGATGTTTTAAAAGCGATTATTTGTCACTTACGCAAATAACAGCAGGCCAGGCCTGGGCGCAGGGCTAAAGCCCGCGCTGGTGCGGTATTGAGTTTTTTTCATATTGCTATCATCATATTTCGAATGAAAGGGATAACCTCTGAAACGGGTTATTAAGCCAGTAATTTTTATCTGCAAAATAAGCCTGCGGCAAGCATTATTTCCATTAATTTTTCAGGGCTACTGGCGACAACGGATATTCCGCCCGCGGCAATGATGGATTTCCATCATTTCTCCGTTTTCATCGCTGGTCGTCGCCTGCTTATAGTGACGGCACACCAGACGACTGGCTGAAAAGGAGATAAACATGGCGACAGAGCACCTGCAGTGGGGCATTAGCCCCCTGTGCTGGACCAACGATGTGCTGGAGGATTTAGGTGGCGATATCCCTCTCGACACCTGTCTGCGCGAGGCGCGGGAGGCGGGGTTTCAGGGCATTGAGTTAGGGCGCAAGTTTCCCCGCCAGGCGGAGACGCTGGGGCCTCTGCTGGCGGCGGCTGACCTGCGGCTGGCGTCCGGCTGGTACAGCGGCTTACTGGCTGACCGCAGCGTGGAAGCAGAGCTGGAGGCGGTGCGGGGCCACGCGCAGCTCCTCCAGCAGCTCGGCGCCAGGGTCATGGTCTATGGCGAGTGCGGGCAACTGCCCGGTGAAACGCCGCTTGATGAGCCGATCTCGCTCTCACCGCCGTTAAGCCGCGTCAGTCTGACGGCGTATTGCCATAAGCTGAATACCTTTGCCGACCTGCTGCTGCGGGACTACGGTCTGCGGCTGGCCTATCACCATCACCTGATGATGCTGGTGGAGCACGACGACGAGCTGGAGCGGTTTCTGTCACAGACCCATGACAACGTCGGGCTGGCGTTTGATACCGGACACGCTTTCGTCGCCGGGGTCGATATCCCGCGCGTGCTGGAAAAATATGGTCACCGTATCCGCCATCTGCATCTGAAAGACGTCCGTCCGCAGGTGCTGGGGCGCCTGTATCGCGAAAACCTGAGCTTTAACGAGGCGGTGCGCGCCGGGCTGTTTACCATCCCTGGCGACGGCTGCATCGACTATGCGCCGATCCTCGACTTTGCCCGCGACAGCGACTACCGCGGCTGGCTGATTATCGAAGCCGAGCAGGACCCGGCGATGGCGCCGCCGTTGGCCACCGCCCGCCGCGCCTTCGCCTGGCTGGCGCACCATTTCTCGTCCCCTTCATCATCAGAGGAGCACGCATCATGAGCGCGCGGTTAAATATTGGTCTCATCGGCTCCGGTTTTATGGGCCAGGCGCACGCCGACGCTTACCGTCGCGCGGCCATGTTCTATCCCGATCTGCCGAAGCGCCCCTATCTTTACGCGCTGGCGGATCAGGATCAGGCGCTGGCCGAACGTCATGCGGTGAAGCTGGGGGCGGAGAAGGCTTACGGTGACTGGCGCGAACTGGTGAACGATCCGCTGGTGGACGTGGTGGATATTACCTCGCCGAACCATCTGCACTACACGATGGCGATGGCTGCGATCGCGGCGGGTAAACATGTCTATTGCGAGAAGCCGCTGGCGGTTAACGAGCAGCAGGCGCAGGAGATGGCGCAGGCGGCCCGGCGCGCGGGGGTGAAGACCATGGTGGCCTTTAACAACATCAAAACCCCGGCGGCGCTGCTGGCAAAGCAGATTATCGCCCGGGGCGATATTGGCGAACCGGTGCGCTTTCGCGGCACCTTTGATCAGGGGTTTTATAACGACCCGAACCTGCCCTGGTCCTGGCGCTGCTCGAAAACCCTCGGCGGCAGCGGGGCGCTTGGCGACCTCGGCGCCCATACCCTGTCCGTCGCCCAGTTTTTGATGGGCGGGATCCGTGAAGTGACCGCCAGCGCGCAAACCTGTCTGCGCCAGCGTCCGGTACCGCAGACCGATGCCGGGTATGCCAGCCGGGTCGCGGCCGATGCCGAGTGGCGGGAAGTGGAAAATGACGATCAGGTTCAGTGTCTGGTCAATTTCGACAGCGGCGCCGCGGGGGTGATTGAGGCCTCGCGCATCGCCGCCGGGCGCATCTTCGGCGTGTTCTGGGAGGTCTCCGGCACCGAAGGCACGCTGTATATGGACGGGGAGCGCTTTAACGAACTGCAGGTCTATCGCTTCCGCGATGACAAACACGACCGCGGCTTTAAAACGCTGTATGCCGGGAGCCAGATCCCGGCCTATGCCGGCTTCTTCGGCTTCGATTTTGGCGGCGGCGGGCTGGGCTATTTTGACGTCAAGGTGATTGAAGTGCATGACCTGGTGCAGGGGATTTGCGGGGACGACGACTGCTATCCCAGCTTTGAATTTGGTTTACAGAATCAGCGTGTGCTGTCGGCGATTGAAGCCTCAATGGTCAGCCGTCGCTGGGTTAACGTGGTTAAGGATTAAGGAGCCGCTATGTTTCCCTCACAATTACCGACCCCGCGCCGCCCGGCGGCGCAGAGCATTCCCTCCCTGCGCTGGGGCATTATCGGTCCAGGCTGGATCGCCGAGCGTTTTGTGCACTCATTGAAAACCCAGAGCCGGCAGCAGGTGGTGGCCGTTGCCTCCCGCAGCCAGGCGAAGGCCGACCGGGTAGCCGCGGAATGGGGGATCCCCCAGGCTTACGGCCATGTGGCGGAGATGCTGGCGCGTCCGGATATTGATGCGGTGTATATTGCGACGCCGCACAACCATCACTTTCCCGACGGCATGCAGGCGCTGAAGGCGGGCAAACACGTGCTGATTGAGAAGCCCTTCGCGCTCAACCTTGGCGAAGGACGTGAACTGCAGGCCGAAGCCGCCCGCCAGGGAAAACTGGCGCTGGAGGCGATGTGGTGCGATTACGCGCCGAAGTATGATGTGATCCGCCAGCTGCTGGAGGATGGGGTACTCGGCGACCTGCATACCCTGCTGGCCGATCACGGCGAGTATTTTACTACTGACCACCGCATCTTTAATGCCGACCTTGCCGGCGGGCCGATGATGGATCTCGGCAGCTATCTGACCTCGTTTGCGCTAATGGTGGGCGGTATGCCGCAGGAGATAGTCGCCCGCGGCAGCGCGACGGCAGAGGGGCTTAACGGTCAGACGTCGATGCTGTTCAGCTGGCGGAACGGGATGCAGGGGCTGTTAAACACGACGTTGTTCAGCAACACGCCGGGTGGGGCGGTGGTGGCCGGACGCCAGGCGACCCTGACGATCGACGGTCAGTTTTACGCCCCCGGCGGGTTCACCCTCGCTGCCAGCCAGGGCGGGCAGGCGCTGCGCTGGGAAGAGCCGCGCAATCGCTACGACCAGCTGTTCTGGCAGGCGGAGCATTTTGCCTGGTGCATCGGTCAGGGGCTGCGGGACTCGCCGCTGCGGCCGCTCAGTCGGGTGCTGCAGAATCTGCAGGTGATGGATGAGGTGCGGCGCCAGGTGGGCGCGGTGTTTAACGAAGAACGCTAAGGGGCCGGCCGGGCTTTGGGTTGCAGGCAGCGCGAGCGTGTCCGCCATTGCCCGGCACCGGGGCGCGCACGGTGCCCGCCGTCCTTGCCCGGCGGCGCTGCGCTTGCGCGGGCCTGGGATATCTATGCAACCATTTGATATTAAAGCAGATTAATGCCTGTGTTATGTAGGCCGGGCAAGGCGTTGCCGCCGCCCGGCATAAAGGCAGGTTCAGAGCCTGATAGCTGGTGCCACGCAACCCCTCATCGACAGTCGTCGACGGCGACAAACTGGCCGCGCTGCAGAGACTGAACGGCCGCTTCGGCAATCGCCTGCGCCTGCAGGCCGTCCACCAGGCCGGGCAGGTCGGCCACGGTTTCACCATTCAGAGCGCGGATAAAGGCGTCAAGATGCTGGTAATAAGATCCTTGCACCCGGCTGAACCAGTCCGGCCACAGGCCTGGCTCAATGCGCTGATTGCCGCGCCACAGGGTAGGGCCCACCGGCGACTGGCTACCGGACTCCAGCGCGCCCTCTGCGCCCAGCAGGGTGATCCGTTCATCATACCCGTGGCTGGTGCGGCGGGTGTTGTCCAGCTGCGCCAGCGCGCCGCCGCGCATCTGCATCATCAGGATGGAGGTGTCAACATCGCCAAATTCGGCGATTTCCGGCAGGGCCAGCGCCGCGCCCATCGCCGCCACGGTATGCACTTCATCGCCGGTGAGAAAGCGCAGAAGGTCGAAGAAGTGAATCGCCTGATCGCGCATCTGACCGCCGGAGCTGCGCAGATAGTCGAGCGGCGGCATGCTGGAGGCGCGGCAGACCATCTGCACCAGCTCCACCCGACCGATCGCGCCCTGCTCCAGCTGGCGGCGGAGCTGCTGATGGCTGCTGTCGAAGCGCCGGTTAAAGCCGACGGTGACCGGCACGTTCAGGGGAAGCACCCGCTCCACCACCTCGCGGGCGCGCGCCAGGGAGAGGTCGATCGGTTTTTCGCAATAGACTGCCTTGCCCGCCCGGGCGGCGGCTTCCAGCAGTTCGGCATGCGACGGGGTCGAGCTGGCGATCAGCACAGCGTCGATGGCGTCGCTACGGAGAGCCTCGCTCACCGTCACCGCCCGGGCGCCATAGCGGGCGGCCAGCGCCTGGGCGCGCTCCGGCGCGACATCGGCTACCATCGTCAACTCGCTCCCGTCATGACGGGCGAGGCTGGCGGCATGAACCTGACCGATAAAACCACTGCCTACCAGGGCAAAACGTTTGCAATTCATTATTTTTCTCCAGAATGGCGAAGGGACGGTGCCACCATAATCGGTTTGCTAAACTCACTGACACTGCCGTTTTGATGTATTTCCATCATTGAAGAGAGGGGCGATGAAAAACATGTCACTGGCGATGCTGGCCAGACAGATTGGCGTCGGCGTGGCCACTGTGGACCGGGTGCTGAACGAACGCGGCGGCGTATCGCCGCAGACCACGCGCAAAGTGCTGCAGGCGGCGCGGGAGGCGGGGCTGAAGCGGATCCTGCCGGAGGAGCACCGCTTTCCCTGGCAGATTGAGCTCTTTCTCAGCAGCAATGACTCGTTCTTTTTTCCGCAGCTGGCGCAGGATTTCGCCGCCGTCGCGGATAGCCTCGGCTATCGCCGTCTGACCCTGCACCGCACCTTTGTCCCGGAGTCGCAGCCGGCGACCCTGGCCCGGCGCATTATGCGCAGCTGCCAGCAGCGTCAGGGGATCATCGTCTTCGGCAATGACCACCCTGTGGTGCATGACGCGCTGCGCCGCTGCCGGGAAGCGGGCGTCCCCGTCATCACCCTGGCGACGGATCTGCCCGGCGCCGACCGGCTCTGCCACGTCGGGATCAATCAGCTGCAGGCTGGCCGCACCGCGGGGTTAATGATGGGGAGAATGACGCCGCGGCCCGGGGAGGTGCTGATGGTGAGCGGCCGGGAGGATTACAGCGCGCATCGCCTGCGCATCCAGGGGTTTCGCGAGGTGCTGAGCCAGCGCTTTCCCCACCTGCAGCTTAATGAGGTGCTGGCGGGCGAGGAGCGGCGGGAGCAGATCACCCGCCTGCTGGAGCAGGCTCTGTGCCGCAGCCGGCATATTGTCGGGATCTATAACACCGGGCTTGGCAATACTCAGATTGCCGAGGCGCTGGCTCGCCACCGCCGCGAAAGCGACGTCTGTTGGATCACCCATGAGCGCTACAATACCACCCGCCAGCAGCTGGCCCGGGGCAGCCTGGCGTTAACGCTCGATCAGAACACCCGCCAGCACGCCCAGCTGGCGATCGACCTGATGCTGCGCCATCTGGAGTCCGGCTATCAGCCGCAAACCTATGCCGACGGGAAAGTCGACTTTATCCTCTACAGCGCCGAGAACGTGGACTAAGGCGTGCGGCGCCTCCCTTCCTGACAACACGGATTTCCCCGGCGGGTAAATGCCAACCCCGCCGGGGGCGATCGCTTTAAAGCGTTGTCTGCCTCTCATTTTTCGCTCATTTATGCAGCAATGTTAGATGTCTGTCAAAATTCTGTTACTGCATAGTTTTAAAATTTTCATTTCAGTTATTTACTTATAAAAGTTTCAAATGTCTTGTTAATGAAATAAATGGTCTGGAATTCACGGTGTGGCATAAATGGACTGATGTTTCAAAAAAGTGATGATAAAACAGCCATTATTTGTGATTCCGATCACGACGAAATGCGGAAAACCCCGCAGCGCCGTCGCCGTTACAACAGACATTTGTCGCAACCTGACTGAAATTAATTTTTCATTTTGTTTCATTCACCGGCGTACCTACAAAATCAAGGATCAACTATGAATATTAAGAAAACGATTGTTGCCTCTTTGTTAGCCTGCATGCTGCCTGCGGTGGTTATGGCAAAAGATGTCTCCATTGGCGTCTCGATGGCGCTGTTTGACGATAACTTCCTGACGATCCTGCGTACCTCGATGCAAAAAGAGATGAAAAAAGATGGGGTGAAATCGCAGATCGAGGACGCGAAAGGGGATGTCTCCCAGCAGCTGCAGCAGGTGCAGAACTTTATCGGCCAGGGGGTGGACGCCATTATCGTTAACCCGGTGGATACCAATGCGGTGAAACCGATCATGGATCAGGCCACCAAGGCCGGGATCCCGCTGGTATTTGTGAACCGTCGCCCGCAGGCGGAGCTGACCGACAAGATGGCCTATGTGGGGTCGGACTCGATTCTCGCCGGCCGTCTGCAGATGGAAGCGCTGGCGAAGGCGATGAACGGTAAGGGCAATGTGGCGATCCTGCTCGGCGACCTGGCGAATGAATCTACTCGCGACCGCACCAAAGGGGTGGAAGAGGTCGTCGCCAAATACCCGAACATCAAAATCGTGCAGAAGCAGACCGCGAAATTCACCCGCAATGACGCCGTGGACGTGGTCAGCAACTGGATGACCAGCGGCGAGGATATCCAGGCCATCGCCTCCAACAACGATGAAATGGCGATCGGCGCCCTGCAGGCGCTGGGTAAAAATCCGAACCATATTCTCATCGCCGGCGTGGATGGCACCCCGGATGCGCTGCAGATGCTGAAGAGCGGCAAGATGATCGCCACCATCTTCCAGGATGCGAAAGGCCAGGGCGAGGGCGCCGTAGACGCGGCCATCAAGCTGGCGAACGGTGAGAAAGTGGAGAAAATCATCGACGTGCCGTATCAGCTGATCACCAAAGAGAACATGGCTGAATTTACCAATCGTAATCAGAAATAATCCTGGCCAACCCGCTGTACGGAGGTGGATGTATGAACGCTTTTGCCCTTGAAGCCGAAGGTATCAGTAAGTTCTTCCCCGGCGTGAAGGCGCTCGATAATGTCTCATTACGCGTGCGCCCGGGAACGGTGCACGCCCTGATGGGTGAGAACGGCGCCGGTAAATCCACGCTGATGAAGTGCCTGATCGGTATCTATCGCCCGGATAAAGGATCGATTCGCGTGAAAGGAGAGCCGGTTGAGTTTACCGACACCATGGATGCGCTGCGCTCGGGGATATCGATGATCCACCAGGAGCTGAATCTGGTGCCGCATATGACGGTGGCGGAGAATATCTGGCTGGGGCGCGAGCCGATGAAGTACGGCTTTGTCGACCACGGCCAGCTGACCCGCCAGACCCAGGCGCTGCTGGATAAGCTGAATATTCGCTTAACCGCCGACCGGCTGGTGGGCGACCTGAGCATCGCCGCCCAGCAGATGGTGGAGATTGCCAAAGCGGTCTCATGGAACGCGGATATTGTGATCATGGATGAGCCCACTTCGGCGCTGACCGAAGGCGAGGTAGCTCACCTGTTCACCATCATCCGCGACCTGCGGGCCCAGGGCAAAGCGATCATCTATATCAGCCATAAAATGGATGAGATCTTCGCTATCACCGATGAGATCAGCGTCTTTCGCGATGGGACCTGGGTGGGGAGCAAAAACACCACCGAATTTACCCGCCAGTCGCTGATTACCCAGATGGTGGGCCGCGAATTAACCCAGCTGTTCCCGAAATTTAATAACACCATCGGCGAAGAGGTGCTGACGGTGCGCAATCTGACGCGCCAGGGCGTGTTCCATGATGTCAGCTTTACCGTGCGTCGCGGCGAGATCCTTGGCGTGGCCGGGCTGGTGGGCGCCGGGCGCAGCGAGGTGATGGAAAGCCTGTTTGGCATGGAACGCTTCGACAGCGGCGAAGTGCTGATCGACGGGGCGCCGGTGACCATTGATTCCCCCTCCGTGGCGATTGAAAAGGGAATGGCGTTATTAACCGAAGACCGTAAAAAGTCGGGCCTGTTTCTGGTGCTGTCGGTGCTGGAAAATATGAGTATCGTCAAAATGCCGGAATATATCGGCAAGAGCGGTTTTGTCCAGCACGTGAAAATGGCCGAAGACTGCATGGAGCAAATCCGTCGGCTCAATATTAAAACGCCGACGATGGATCAAATTATTAATAACCTCAGCGGGGGGAATCAGCAAAAAGTTCTGATTGCGCGCTGGCTGTTAGCGCAACCGAAAATCTTAATTCTCGATGAGCCGACCCGCGGCATCGACGTCGGGGCGAAGGCGGAAATTTATCATCTTATCAGTGAACTGGCGAACCGGGGGGTGGCGGTCATTATGGTCTCCTCTGAGCTGCCGGAAATCCTTGGCATGAGTGACCGGGTCATGGTGATGCATGAAGGCCGTATCACCGGCATCCTGGAAAAAGACGAAGCCGACCAGGAAACCATTTTGTCGTTGGCATCCCATTGAGGCACAGAGAATGAGTAATATGAAATTAACGGCGGCTCCGGCCAGCGAGGGTTCCTCCTTCTTCGCTAATTTGCGGCATAAAATGCCGAAAGATACCGGCATCTTTGTGGTGATGCTGGTGATTGCCCTGACCTTTGAAATCGCCGGCTGGTATGTTCGCGACCAGTCGTTCCTGCTCAATACCAACCGCCTGGTGCTGATTGTGCTGCAGGTGGCGATCATCGGCATCATCGCCGTCGGCGTCACCCAGGTGATCATCACCACCGGGATTGACCTCTCCTCCGGCTCGGTTATCGCCCTCGCGGCGGTGGTGGCGGCGAGCCTGGCGCAAACCTCCGACAGCCTGTCGCCAATGTTCCCGGCGCTGGTCAACCTGCCGGCGGTGATCCCGATTTGCGCGGGGATCGGCGTCGGCCTGCTGTGCGGGCTGACCAACGGTTTCCTGGTGACGCGAACCGGCATCCCGCCATTTATCGCCACCCTCGGGATGATGGTCTCGGCGCGCGGTCTGGCGCAGTATTACACCCAGGGCAATCCGATAAGCTTCCTCTCCGACAGTTTTACGGCGATAGGCCAGGGGGCGATGCCGGTGATCATCTTCTTCGTGATTGCCGCAGTGTTTCACATTGCGCTGAAGCATACCCGGTATGGCAAATATGTGTATGCCATCGGCGGCAACATGACCTCGGCCAAAGTGTCCGGCATCAACGTGAATAAATACCTGGTGATCGTCTACACCATCGCCGGGGCGCTCTCCGGGCTGGCTGGGGTAGTGCTGGCGGCGCGCGTCAGCAGTGGCCAGTCGAGCATGGGGATGTCCTACGAGCTGGACGCGATTGCCGCGGCGGTGATCGGCGGCAGCAGCTTAATGGGTGGGGTGGGGCGCATTACCGGCACCCTGATTGGCGCGATGATCCTTGGCCTGATCAAGAGCGGCTTTACCTTTGTCGGCGTCGATGCCTACGTGCAGGATATTATTAAAGGGATCATTATCGTCGCGGCGGTGACCATCGACATGCGCCGCAACCGGAAAAAACGCTAATCTTATCAACTGGCGGCAACGGCGAAGCGCGTCGTTGCCGCCAGCCCTGTCCAGAAATAAACAAAATACGTCCCGCCAGGCGCCGGCTGTCTGTTTTTCCCGCGCTGCGCATCCTGTACAGTTTCGCGACTTTTGTTGTCCATTCGCCAGGGGGCCACGCCTTGCCCCCTGTTTCTGGAGTCGTATGAATACACCATCCTTAATCAAATCCTCGCCGCTCTCGCGACCGGGGAGAAGGGGCATTATCGTCAGCCTGCTGGCGGGACTGGCGATCCTGATCCTCAGTCGGGGCGTGAACCTGCCGGCCAGAGAGGTTTACCGTGAGATGCATACCCGGCAGCTGGAGGAGGATGCGCGGTGGGTGGCGGAACGCCTTGAACAGCGGATGAACACCCCCGCTCCGCAGCGGGAAGCGACCTGGCCGCTGGCGGTGATGCGCGCCGATCTGCATACCCTGGCCCGGCAGCGGCATTATCGGCTACTGCTGGTGAATGGCGACGGGCATCTGCTGGCGGCATCGCATGCGCTGCCGGCCAGCGTGCTGGCCCAGGTGCAGGCACAGTTCCCGCGGGAGATGCAGCCGCCGCTGTTCGGCAGCCATTACCAGACCATTCAGCCCTTCGCCCCGCATCAGCGGATGTTAAGCCGGGCGCTGAACGGCAATGCCGGCCTGGCGGGCTGGAATCTCGTGATGCTGGCGCCGGACGGCGGATTGCCCTCGCTGCTGATGGCTTACCGCTGGCAGGTAACAATTGGCCTCGGCGTGGTGCTCGCCAGCGTGCTGCTGACGCTGAGGCAGGCGTCGCGCGCCCGGCGAAAACGCTAATCGCCGCCGGCGCCGTCAGGCATGGCGAAACTGCAGGGTAGCGGGCAGATAGCGCTGGAGCGGCTCCGGCGCCTGGCCGTCGATCAGCTGGCTGAGCAGATCGTAGCAGTGCCAGGCCAGCTGGCGATTATCCTGCTGCACGGTATCAATGCGCAGGGAAAGTGAATCGTACAGATAGTGATCGTCGAAGCTGGCGAGATGAATATTGGAGTCCAACAGATGGTGCTGGCTCATATAGCGCAGGACCCCTTCCAGCAGGCCGCAGGCCGCGGTGAACAGCGCCTTCGGCGGCCGTCCCAGCCGCGCGCAGAGCGCGGCGAACATCTCGTAGCCGGAGCTGGGGTGATAGTTGCCGTTGATCACCCATTCGGGACGCAGCGTAACCCCCGCCTGAGCCAGGCCCTGGGTGAATCCCGCCAGCCGGTCGCGCGAAGGCGATAGCCGCGGCTGGCCGCCGAGAAACCAGAACTCGTCCGCATGCTGAGGGGCGATGCGGGAGATCAGTTCGGCCGTTGGGGTGACCGAGTCAGTCATCACCAGCGGCAGGGCGCTGTCGCTGGGGGAGCGGTCAAACAGCACCACCGGCAGCTGTTCGCTGAGCTTCAGGTAGTCGGCATCGCTGTGCATGCACGAGGCGACGATCAGGCCGTCGACCTGGCGGGCAATCATGTTATTGACCACCACGCTCTCCTGGCCGGGGTTTTCGTCGGTGCAGGAGATAAGCAGCTGCACGCCGGCTTCCCGGCAGAGCGTCTCAAGTTCATGGGAGAAAACGGCAAACCCGTAGTTGGTGATTTCCGGCACCACCAGGCCAATGGTATGGCTGCGGTTATCACGCAGCGAGCGCGCGTGAATGCTCGGCTGATAGTGCTGCTCGCGGGCGATCGCCAGCACGCGCTCGCGCGTCTCCTGCGCCACGCGCAGCTCTTTGCCACGACCGTTGAGTACCAGGCTGGCGGTCGCTTTGGAGACGCCCGCCAGTTCGGCGATATCTTTGATAGTTACGCGTTTGGTTTTCATCAGCACCCGGGAGCCTGAAAGCAAAACGCTTATTCTACCATGCATGGCCGCAGCAGCCAGCGGCAGAATGCCACCGGCGTCGCACCGCTGAAGATGAGCTGCCCCGGATAGCCCGGGAAGAAGCGGCTGCTCATTACCCCTTCGCCATCGTTGATGAAAATTTCCACACTGGAGCGGTCGATAAAGATCTGCAGCCGCCGCGCCTCGCCGCGCCAGTAGCGATGATGCATCTCCGCCGTCTGCAGGCCGCGGCGCGACAGGCGCAGGCCGTCGCGGTTGACGGTGAGCTGCAGGGCGCCGGCAAAATCCAGCCCCAGCGTGCTGTTGGGGGCGATGTCAAAGGCCAGCTCCATCGGGGCGAGGGGCAGAGTCTGCCCGCGCCAGCCCTGGGCTTCCCCGCGCAGGGCGGTCAGTTCGCGCAGCGGACGCTGATACAGGGCACCCGACTGCCACGCCAGTTCGCGCACGCAGGTCATCTGGTGGATCCATCCCTGCGCGCGTGTGGGCTGATGCATCTCTTCCCCGTCCGGGACGCCCATCCAGCCGACCAGCAGGCGGCGGCCATCTTCGGCCAGCATGGTCTGCGGCGCGTAGAACTCAAATCCGCTGTCCAGCTCGTGCAGCGGGCCATGGTCGAAGGCGCCGCGTTCGGCGTCGAAACGGCCTGCCATCCACACCGCAGGATAGGTATTGAGAAAACGCTGAGCTTCGCGGGCCAGCCCCTGCGGGCAGCAGATCAGCAGGTGGGTGTCCGCCAGCGGAAACAGGTCCGGGCACTCCCACATGTAGCCACCGTTCGCCAGGCCGTTAACGTCATGCCCGGCTATCTCGCCCACCAGGCGCCAATCCCGCAGGTCGCTGGCGGTAAACAGCAGCACTTTGCCGCGCTGTTGCACATCCTGCGCCCCGAGGACCATGTACCAGCGCCCGTCCTGGCGCCACACCTTAGGGTCGCGTACATGGCCGGTATAGCCTTCCGGCAGCGGCAGTACCGGCCCCAGCTTGCTGAAGGTGCCATCGGCATTTTCCGTCGCCAGACATTGCCAGGCGGTGCGCCCGCCGTCGGGGAACTTCACGTTGCCGGTGTAGCACAGGGTCAGGGTACCCTCGAACTCGACTGCGCTGCCGGAGTAGCAGCCGTTGCGGTCATACTCTTCATCCGGCATCAGGGCGATAGGTTCATGCCGCCAGTGCAGCAGGTCGGCTGAGCTCCAGTGTCCCCAGCACTTATAGGTGTGGTCGCAGGCGAGCGGGTTCCACTGATAAAACAGGTGATAACGCCCGGCGACCTGGCAAAAGCCGTTGGGATCGTTCAGCAGTCCGCTGACCGGCGCCAGATGCCATTGCGGGTAATGGTCGTCGGCCAGCGCCTGCGGCTGGCCCTGCATAACGGCCTGCAGGATCGCAGGCAGGCGTGACGGTAATGACATTATTCAGCGTCCGTTTTGTATTTCAGCGTCAGAGAGAGTACGAATGCCACGGCGAAGGCGATCGCCATCCCGATAATGTAGTTCAGCAGCGAACTGGCCTGCACGATGGCCATTCCCGGGATCGCCGTCAGGCCCACCGCGGTCATGTAGACGTGCATCGACACCACCCAGGCGCCGCCGGCGGCACCGCCCACCAGCGCGGCGATGAACGGTTTCACAAAGCGCAGGTTAATCCCGAAGATCGCCGCCTCGGTGATCCCCAGCATCGCCGAAAACGCCGACGGCAAGGTAATGGCTTTGATTTTGGCATCTTTGGTTTTAAACCACACGGCAAAGCAGGCGCCGCCCTGAGCGACGTTGGCCATCGCCCAGATAGGCAGCAGGAAGTTGACGCCGATCGACGGATTGCCGAGCAGACCCGCCTCAATGGCATGGAAGCTGTGGTGGATACCGGTAATGACGATCACCGAATAGAGGCCGCCGAACAGCAGGCCCGCCAGCCAGCCGGCATGGCTGATAAGCGTGCTGAGGATAAACGAAATGCCGTCGCCGAGCGCGCGGCCGGCCGGGCCGATCAGCAGCAGGGCGATAAAGCCAGAGATAATCACCGTCAGGAACGGCGTGAGGATCAGATCCAGCGCGTCAGGAATAACGCGGCGCAGCCGTTTTTCGACAAGGCTCATAAACCACACCGCCAGCAGCACCGGGAAGACCGTGCCCTGATAGCCGATCATCGCCACTTCGATGCCGAAGAAATTCATGGTGTGGAAGCCGGCGGCGACGCCCCAGGCGTTGGTCAACGCCGGGTGGGTGAGGATCCCGCCGAGGGTCGCGCCCAGATAAGGGTTACCGCCAAATTCGCGGGCGGCGGTAAAGCCGATCAGGATCGGCAGAATAATAAACGCCGCCGAGCTGCACATATCCAGCATGATATAGATAGCGTTGCCCGGGTCGACCCAGCCGTAGGTTTTCACCATCCCCAGCAGGCCCATCAGCAGGCCGGAGGCGACGATGGCGGGAATAATCGGCACAAAGATGTTGGACAGCAGGCGGGCAATGCGCTGGAACGGGTTCAGCTTTTTCGCCGCCAGGTCGGCGGCTTCGGATTTGCTCGATTCGCTGATACCCGCCGCCTGGATAAAGGCAGCATAGACTTTATTGACCACCCCGGTGCCGAAGATGATCTGCATCTGTCCGGCATTACGAAAGCAGCCTTTCACGCCGTCGATTTTGCCAATCGCCTGCTGGTCGGCGAGCGCGTCGTCGACCAGCACCAGCCGCAGCCGGGTGGCGCAGTGCGCGGCGCTGGCGATATTTTCCTTGCCGCCCAGCAGGGGAAGCAGTGAGCGGGAAATCTGTTCAAAATCCATAGTACCCTCTTAATGCATGATGATATGGCGTGGGCGGCGCCGGCCATGGCTGGCACCGCGAACCTTATATTTATGTTTTACTTACCCTGTCGCCCGGGTTCACGTCAGAACCAGGTCTCCATTTGCATACCGAACGACCATTCGCCGCCCGATTTGAACCCGTTGCTGCCTAACGCGTCGTCGTTGGCGTAGTTATCCAGCTTTTTGCTCCAGTCCATCCACGATGTATAGAAGCGGATCTCCGGGCGCGAGAAGAAGTCGCCGATGCTGCCGACCTTGAAGGTCGGGGCGAAGGTCAGCTTGTAGAAGCTGCCATTGACCGCATGGCGATCGTTGTAGCCTTCAGGCTGCAGATCCATGTACTGATAGCTGCCCTCCCAGGCGAGGGCGAAGTTCTGCGTCACTTCCTGAATCAGACGCAGGTTGAGAGTGGCCCACTGATAGCTGTCGCCATCGACATAGCGATCTTTACTGCTCTGCGCCAGCACGGCCGGGGCAATAAACCAGCGATCGCTCAGCGGGGTGGTGCCGTAGCTGGCGAAACGCCAGGTGTTGGCTCCCGGACGCAGCGCGCCGTCGGAGCCGATGCCTTTGACCTCGGCGCCCAGGCCGTGACCGTACAGCAGGGCCGTTTTGCTGGTCCCGTCGCGCAGGCCATAGAAGCTCTCATTGTGCAGACCCAGCAGGGCATGAACCCCGGTGTTAGCGGCATCGCCTTTCACCAGATTGCCGTTCGCGTCCTGGCGGTCGTCATTATCTTTCGCCCGCATCCCGCTGACCATCATCTGCACCGGGCCGGCAAAGTTATTCATGCTGACGATATAGTTCTGCACGCTGTTGCTGCTGTCGGCGATATCGCCAAAGTTGCGGCCGTATAACGAGAAGTTGCTGCGCAGGCTGTCGTTCCACTTCACGTCGTAGATCCCGCCGCCGGTCCCGGCGAGGAACACCACATCCGAGTCAATCCAGTGGATATCGAAGTTGTCGCGGTCAAAGCGCTTCCCGGCCCACAGGGTCGAGCCTTTGAACGGACCCTCGAAGGTCGGCAGGTTGCCCAGCTCGACGAACGCCTGGCGCACGTTCAGGTCGCTGCTGCTCGCCGTCCAGTCGTTATAGGTGGTTTGCCCGTCGGCCACCATCACTTTGAACCGGGTGGTCGCCCCGTTGTCCAGGGTCTGCTTATGTTCGAGGTTCATTTCCACATAGGTGTCGGCCTGGTTGCCCAGACGACCAATGGCGCCGCCGGTTTCTCCGGCGGGGGTCATATAGGCCCCGGATTTCGTGCTGGCGGCGGAGTCGTTCATGATCACCCCGGAGCGGGCGTAGCCGTGGAACTCAAAGCCGCCGGGCCGTTCGGCTTTTTCTTCCAGTTGGGTGGTGCGCTTGGCCACCTGCTGGGTGGTGGCCTGGGTTTGTTGCTGCTGCTGGGTTAGCTGCTGAACTTTCTGCTCCGCCGAGGCGGCGCGGCTTTCGGCAGTGCTGGCGCGAGTCTCGGCATCCTGCAGACGTTTTTCCAGGGCGGCGAGACGCGCTTCAATGCTGTTCAGGTCTGTCTGCCCATGGGCGGCGGCGGCGCCGGTTAGCAAAGCAATAAGAATGGCTAACTTCCGTTTTTTATACATGTTGGTGACATCCAAAGGTAAATCAGTGAGTGTGCTAACGTTTGCTAAACCGGTTTAGTTAATATGGTAAACATGTCGGTAATGCGGTGAAAATAAAAATTGCTAAACCGGTTTAAGAATTGTGATGTCGCCAGCAAAGTGGGCCGTTAGCCGGCCCAACGGGATCACAGCGAGCGCTGAAGATCGTCCCTGTAGGGCAGGGCGGTCATGGCGCCTTTGGCGGTGGTGGCCAGCGCGCCGCAGATTTGCGCCAGCGTGAGGTCGGGAGCCAGGGCGGCGAGGTTGTCAGGGATACCATGGGCGGCGAGTCCGGCGAGCAGCCCGGCGACAAAGGCATCGCCGGCGCCGGTGGTATCGACGGCGACCACCGGGCGGGCAGGGAAGTGGCTAATCTGCCCGCGCAGCGCGGCCTGAACCCCCGCTTTGCCCTGGGTCACCAGCAACAGCGTCGGCTGGAAGCGGGCGTTCAGCCGGGCGATGCCGCTGACGATGTCGTCGCTGCCGCTGATAAAAGCCAGCTCCTCTTCCGAGAGTTTTATGGCGTCGGCGAGGGCCAGCGCCCGGTCGAGACAGTCGCGCAGTTCCTGCGGATCCTGCCACAGGTCGCTGCGGATATTGGGGTCGAAGCTGACATAGCCCCCGGCGCGCTTTATCGCCTCCATCGCCGCGAATGCCGTGCTGCGGCTCGGCTCCGCGCTGAGAGCGATAGAGCAAACGTGCAGCCACTGACCGGCGGCAAACGGCGGAAGATCCTCAGGCGCAAGAAACAGGTCGGCGCTCGGGCGGACCATAAAGGTAAAGGTGCGCTCCCCGTGGCGATCGAGATCGACCACCACCGTGGAGGTGCGCTGCGCCGCATCGAGGCGCATATAGTTCACATCCACCTTCTCCTGCGCCAGGGTGTGACGCATAAAGCGGCCGAAGGGATCGTCGCCGACGCGGCCGATAAACCCGCTATCGCCGCCGAGCCGCGCCACGCCGACCGCGACGTTGGCCGGCGCGCCGCCGGGGCATTGCAGCAGGCGGCCCTCTCCGTCGGGCAGGAGATCGACGACCGCATCGCCGAGTACCCAGATTTTACCATTCATAGGACTAGTTCCTCTTAGCTAAACTTTGTTAAACCGTTTTAGCTAATTAAAGCACAGCCTGGCGGCAAGCGGAACGATTGGCGGACGAAAGGGCGGGGCGAGGGTGAAAAATGTGAGCCAGGCGGAATATTTCGCCACTCCAGATCTGGACTTTTCCTTCCTGACCCGCTTAGGTATAGTTCCACAGGCCGCGGTTAGCCCCGCCGCGGTGATAAAAGGTGAAGGAGTGCGTAGCGCGATGAACCCCAGTTTTGGCGATATTTACGATCGGTACCAGAAGCTGACGCTGACCACGCACCTGCCGGCGGTGATCGCCTGCAGTGAAACCCTGAGCCTGAGTAAAGACCAGCCGTTTCTGCCGCAGCCGGGCTATCTCTATTTTTTGCTGCAGGGGCAAATGACGCTGGCCTTTAGTGACGAGCAGAACCTGATCGGGATTGTTATCGCGCATATGCCGTTAGGGTTGCTGGAACATTATTGTCCGTCGGTGGCGCTCTATTATCAGTGTCTGGGCGAATGCCAGCTGGCGAAAATATCCGCCAGCGATTTTGAACGGATATTCTTTCATTCGTCGCCGGGCTATATGCAAGAGCTGACCACGATCCTGGCCTATATGGGTATATTTGCCCTTGATGCCCACTATGAACGCGGCAGCCAGACTAGCTTTCAGACTATTAAGTCGATGCTGTCGCGCTATTTATATCGCGGTGAAATCGATGGTGGGCAACATGAAAGTCTGTCGGCATTTATTATTAAACGGACCAATCTCTCGCGCAGCTATGTTTATCAGGTGCTGGCCGCCCTGCGCGAGGGGGGATATATCACGGTGAAAAAAGGCAAACTGATTTCCATCGACCGCCCTATTCCTGAGAAATTCTGATTCAGATTCGTCGGTTCCCCGACATAACGTCGCTAAAACCCGCCCGGGGAAAGCGCTAAGCGCGCGTTTTCTCCCGGCCCTGCTACGCCTGAATCTGGCCGTTTTATTTATTTAACCTTGCACTCTGGAGTTATTTTATGACCCTGGACTATGTGGCGCTGGCGATTCTGATCGCCGTGGCCTTAATACTTTTTTATGGCGTGATTGTTATTCACGATATTCCTTATGAAATCGCCAAAGAGCGGCGCCATCCTCATCAGGATGCGATTCATTATGCCGGCTGGGTCAGCTTATTTACCCTGCATGCCCTGTGGCCCTTGTTGTGGATCTGGGCGACGCTGTGGCGCGAAGACCGCGGATGGGGGATGCGCCGCATCGCCGACGACCAGCAGGTGCTGCATCAGCGTCTGGAAACGGTGGTCCAGCGGCTGGAGCAGGTGCAGCGCGAAGTGGACCTTCTGAAAGCGAAGGAGGCAAAATAATGGAAACGTTAATGTTGCTGACCTACGCCGCGCTATGCATCGTGGTGTTTAAAGTCTTCCGCATCCCGCTCAATAAGTGGACCGTGCCGACGGCGGTGCTCGGCGGTATCGCCCTGATTGGCGCGGTGATCTTCGGGATGAATTACAACTTCCCCTATACCGACGTCGGCAATCAGGTGTTTCGCACCGTACCGATTGTGTCGCAGGTGCGCGGTCGGGTGCAGAGCGTACCGGTGAGGCCTAACCAGAGGCTGCATAAGGGCGATGTGCTGTTTACTCTCGACCCGACGCCGTTCCAGGCAAAGGTGGACGATCTGCAGGCGCAGATTAAAGCGGCCAGCCAGGATGCGCTCTCCCTCAACGCCGCGTTAAGCCAGGCGGAGGCCGAGCTGAGCAGAGCGGTGGCTCAGCGCGACCAGTCGCGGCGGGAGTATGCCCGCTTTCGGGAGGGGCATGCCCAGGGCGCCTTCTCCGATCAAATGGTCGATACCCGTCTGCAGACGTGGAAAGCCGATGAAGCCAGCGTCAGCGCGGCTCAGGCGAAAGTGGTTCAGGCGCGTAACGCGCTGGACTCGGTGGTGAAGGGCAAAAATACCACCGTGGCCTCCCTGCTGGCGCAGTTGCAGAAGGCGCAGTTTCAGCTGGATAACACCGTCGTCCGCGCCCCGGAAGACGGCTATGTCAGCACCGTCGGCTTACGCCCTGGTACCATGTCCACCGCGCTGGGAATGCTGCCGCTGATGACCTTTGTGCCGGTGGAGGGCGACGCCTCGCGGGAGTATGTCGCGGCATTTCGCCAGAACGCCCTGCAGCGTCTGTACAAAGGCGAGCCCGCGGAGCTGATGTTTCCGGCCATCCCGGGCACCGTCTTCCGCGGGGAAGTGGCCGATGTGCTGCCGGCGATTGGCGAGAGTCAGTTTCAGGGCCAGGGCAAACTGCTGACTACGGACGCGCTCAATACCCATGGCCGGGCGCTGGTGGTACTAAAGGTGACCGATCCACGTTTTGCCGAATACGCTCTGCCGCAGGGTGCTACCCTCGAGGCGGCGGTCTACTCAGATCACCTGAAAGAGCTGTCGCTGATCAGGAAGATCCTGATCCGCATGAAGAGCTGGGAAAACTACATCTATCTCGATCACTAAGCCGGCGGGCGCGGGGAGGACCAACCATCCCCGCGCCGCGGTCAGGCCTCGCGGTCCACCAGCCCGTCAATAATCACCTGCCGCACCCCCTGCGAACAGGGTTCAATACGGCCGCGCACGCCATAGACGGCCGCCAGGGTCTCAGGGGTGATGACCGTGGCCGGGGTGCCGTCGCCGAGCAGCTGGCCCGCTTTGAGCATCAGCACGTGGTCGGCGTGACGCAGGGCAATATTGATGTCGTGCACCACCACCAGAGTCACGATGTTGCGCCGCCGGGTCTCCCGGCGCACCAGATCCATCACGTGAAACTGGTAGTTGAGGTCAAGCGCGCTGAGCGGTTCATCGAGTAGTAGCAGGCGCGGCTGGCGAATCAGCGACTGGGCGAGACCCACCAACTGTTTTTGCCCGCCGGAGAGCTGATCGAGGTAGCTCATCGCCAGGTGGGCAATTCCCAGCTGTCGCAGCAGCGCCATCACCTCTTCCTGCTGCTGGGCGCTGTGGCGTCCCCCGGCGGCGCGCTGGGCCACGATAATCGACTCCAGCACATGCAGATGCACGCCGGCGGGCAGCGTCTGCGGAAGATAGACCACCTGTTCTGCGCGACGTGAGAACGGCTGCGTCAGCAGATTTTCTCCCTCCAGGCGCAGCTCGCCGCGGCAGGGGCCCAGTCCCGCCATCGCTCGCATTAACGTCGATTTACCGCTGCCGTTTGGCCCCAGCAGCGCGGTGATTTTCCCCCGCGGCAGATGGGGAACCGTCAGGTTCTCGATCACCTTACGTCTGGGGTAGCCAGCGCTGAAGTGAGACAGCGACAGCCCGGATAACGTCTGGTCGCTCATACTTGCCCCCGGTGACGTAAAATAATGCTCAAAAAGAACGGGACCCCTACCAGGGAAGTGACGATCCCCACCGGAATAATGGCCCCCGGTATCAGGTTCTTCGAGGCGATGGAGGCCAGGGAGAGCACCAGGGCGCCGATCAGCGCGCTGGCGGGCAGGTAAAAGCGATGATCTTCGCCGAAGAGCATCCGCGCAATATGCGGCGCCACCAGGCCGATAAAGCCGATTGGCCCGACAAAGGCCACCGAAAGCGCCGACAGAATGCTGATCCGCAGCAGCGTGGTCAGGCGCAGACGGCGAACGTTAATGCCAAAGCTGATGGCCCGGTCCTCGCCCAGCCTTAGGGCGGTCAGCGCCCACGCGCTGCGCAGCGACAGGGGCATCACCAGCGCCAGGGCGACCAGCAGGATGGCGACTTTGCTCCAGGAGGCGCGGTCGATGCTGCCCATGGTCCAGAACACCAGCCCCTGCAGAGTGTCTTCATTGGCGATGAACTGCAGCATCGAGACCAGGGCGTTAAAGGTAAAGACCAGCGCGATGCCGAACAGAATGACGCCGGAGGTAGCCACCTGGGTCCAGCGGGTAATGCCATCCAGCAGCAGGGCCGCCAGCAGGGCGAAGATAAAGGCGTTGGCCGAGATAAACCACTGGCCGGGAATACCGGGCAGACCAATACCCAGCACAATCGCCAGCGCGGCGCCAAACGCCGCAGCCGAGGAGACGCCCAGGGTAAACGGGCTGGCCAGCGGGTTATTGAGGATGGTCTGCATTTCGGCACCAGCCAGTCCCAGCGCCAGACCGACGATAATCGCCATCACCGCATAGGGTAGGCGGATATCCCAGACGATGGCGCGAATGCCCGGATCGGCGCTGGCCGGATCGGTTAACGTCTGCCACAGGCTCTGCAGCGGCAGTCCGGAAGGGCCGAGCATAAAATCGAACAGCAGTGAAGCGACAATCAACAGCGCCAGCAGCAGCAACAGCAGCAGGCGGCGACGCACGATATGGCGATAATGATCCATCACGCCAGAGGTCCCGGCGGGCAGCTCGTCGAGCACGGAGTCGGAGGTTAAACGCATGCCGGATTACTCGCTCTGCTGCCAGGAAAAGACGAACGGCTGGTCCGGCAGGTCGGTGAAGTGACGCACGATATAATGGTAAGTCTCATCGGGGTTGAGATCGCGGAAGGCCTGCGGATAGATATCTTTCGCCAGATATTCCATGCCGACAATATTCCACGGATGGTTATAGAAGTGGTGATAGACGCCATAGGCCCGCTTTTCCTGCACCGCCGGGATCTGGCTGACCCCCGGTCGCGCCAGCAGCGTCTGCGCCTGGGCTTTCACCGCCTCCGGCTTAACCTCATAGCCGAGGGGCAGCACCTGGCTGTTTCCGCGCTTCGAGCCGGTCATTATCCAGGCGTCGGGCTTCATGCTGATGATTTTCTCCAGCGAGACGAACCCGGAGGCGCCCGGCAGCAGCTGCGAACCGATATTGTTCGCCCCGACCGCCTCCACCAGCCCCCCCCAGCCGCTGTGGCCGTGAGTAAAGCAGCAGGCGTCGCTGTTGCCGGCCAGCGCTTCCACGAAGACGTTGGCCTTCGGCGTGATGGTCGCGGTTTTCTGGCGAATCGACTGCAGCTGCTGACGATAGTAATCGGTAAAGGCTTTGGCCTGGCTCTCGCGGTTGAGGACTTTGCCCAGCAGGTCGATGCTGGGAGCGGTATCTTTCGCCGGGTCGATCTCATAGTCGACAAACAGCACCGGAACGTGCAGGGCGCTGAGCTTGTCGATGACGCCGCTCTCCATCAGCGCTGGCCTGGCGCGCAGCTGGGCGATCATCAGATCCGGCTGGCGGGCGATGACGCTTTCAAGATCGACATTCCCCTTGTCGCTGAAGCCCATGTCAAGGATCGTGGCCGACTGCGGCCACGTCGTTTTCAGCATCTGCCAGGTGGCAACGTCCTGCTTTTTCGCCAGATTATTCCATGCCACCAGCCGCTTAAACGGATTGTCCCGGTCCAGCAGGGCGAGGGTCATAATGTCGCGGCCATCCTGCAAAATAATACGCTGCGGCTCTTTAGCCAGGGTGACCTGCCGGCCGTCAAGGTCGGTAACCGTCAGAGGATATTGGGTCGCATAGCTGAGGAAGGGAGTCGCGATCAGCGCAGTAAGCAACAGCGATCTTACTGATTTTCTTGCCATAAAATGAGTTCCGTTTGCCAATTTATAAATATAATGATTCTGAGAATTATTCTCGAGTAAACGTCAACGGCAAGTATATCAAGCGCAAATTTCACGAAATGTAACAAACATGATGGAAATTATGCCAACGCCGACAGGGTGCGCAGCGGCAGCATTTTCTGCCATGGTTGCAGGTCGAAGACGTTTTTCAGGCTAATTCCTAATGTCATCCCCGGTTCGTTGTGCCATCCTGAATACGACTCATAACACGACACGTGAGAGAGGATATTATGAAAAAAGCAATGATTGCGTTATCGGCTATTCTGGTTGCGGCTCCGGTTTTTGCTGCGACAACACATGCAACAGATGATACCGTCGCGGCGGCCAATGCCAACGCCAACACCGCCAAAGAGAAGCTGCATCAGGCCCAGCACGAAGGTGAAGAGCAGCAGCTGAAGGCGAAACATGCGGCCGAAGGCAAACAGGATAGCGTCGGCAGCCAGGTGAGCGAAGGCGCGCAGAAGACCTGGAACAAGACCAAAGAAGGGACTGAGAAAGGTTGGGATAAGACCAAAGAGGTCAGCGAAAAAGGCTGGAACGCCACCAAATCCGGCGCAGAAAAGGGCTGGGATAAAACCAAAACCGGCGCTGAAGAGTTAAAAAATAAAGTGACTGAGTAAGTCCTGATATCAGTCTGAATAAAGGTCGCGAGAGCGGCCTTTTTTATTGCTCGTACTCCCCCATAATGCCTTCCCCGACAGCAGAAACCCCAGATGCCAGGAATCGTCCTGGTTAAGCGGATACTCACTCTTTCTTCACATTTTCCCGTTACAAAGAACTTCAATCAGGAGGTGTACGATGAAAAAGATGATTTCTCTGGCGGTAATATTATCCACTGTGCTGAGCGTCCAGGCCTTTGCCGATGGCCCAAACGACGGCCATCGTCCGGGGCAGCCAACGGTGTGGCAGAACGGTTCGGATCATCATGGGCATGCGCCGCAGGGCGGACCTGACGCGCATCGTCAGGGTGACCATGACCAGCGTGGCCCGGATCGTGACGGGCATGACAAGCGCGATCAGGCACGGCATGAGCAGGACCATTTCGCCTGGCGCGGTAACGATTTCCGCAAAGGCCACCCGGCTCCGGCGCCGTTCCGTGGCGATGAGTATCGCGTCCGTGACTGGAGCGACCGCGGCCTGCCGCCCCCGCCGGAGGGCCATCACTGGTCCTATATCGACGGTAACTATGTGCTGATCGCCGCGGCGACCGGGATCATCACCTCGATTCTGGTGAGCGGCGCCCTCGGCCACTAAATGCACGTCTCCCAACGCCGGGCAGGGAACACCTGACTCGGCGATGGATCACCGCCGGGGCTACGGGTTCAGTTCGTCATCCGGCCAGTATTTATAGCCATTGACCATCGCCTGGGCGGCCAGCCCCTTGTCGGTGATTTCATAGACGTTCACTTTTGACGGCAGCGAGGAGGTGTCCTTCGCTACGCCGTTCGCGGAGGCGGCGATCGGCGCGATGCCTTTGTCATCATATTTCGCCGCGGCGTTCGCATCGGCGCCGACCATATATCCCTGGCGGATAAAGGTCTCCAGGGCCGCTTTATCATGGAAAACCAGCACCGTGCGTTGCTGTTTAATCCCCATCCCCAGGCCGGCGCCGCCCTGGGCCATTTTCATATAGGTGTCCTTCCCGGTGGCCTTATCCCGCACCACGCCGTAGCCGCTGCCAAATCCGAACAGCAGGATCTTGCTGCTGTTGTTGGCGAAGACCGCATAACCCTTCGCATGCTGAATATCGCTGCGGGCCTCGGGCTGCACGGTGTAAAGTTTATTGAGGGTTTCGTTGCGCATCTTCTGAATACTGGCCCGCTGCTGGCTGGCGGTATCCCCCTGCGCGCTGCAGCCCGCCAGCGCGGTCATGGCGACGAGGAAAAGCGTCTGTAATCTCATAGAAGTCTTTTTATTTAAATCTGAATACGGCCGGAAATAGTAGGGTAAATAACGGTTAATCCTCCATAAAATAAACATTTATTTTTAAATTTCACCGTTTCGAATGCTTTTTACACTGCCGCGAACGCATTATTAAATAAGATGCCGTCATTTCCGATATTAGAAATCCTGCTTGCATAAAGTTTTCACCACGATACCGTGTTAAGTCCTTACGATATTTCCCGGAGAGCGGCATGAGTGATTATGTAATTCCAGAAATTAAAGCGACGGAAGCGGAAATGATTTCTCTGCGTCATTATTTACATGCCAATCCGGAATTGAGTCTGGAAGAGTTTAATACCAGCGAACTGGTCGCCAGCAAGCTGACCGAGTGGGGCTATCAGGTGACGCGCGGCCTCGGCAAGACCGGGGTGGTCGGCAGCCTGAGCAAAGGCGATTCGCCGCGCACCATCGGCCTGCGCGCCGATATGGACGCACTGCCGATCGAGGAAACCACCGGTTTACCCTGGGCCAGTACGGTGTCGGGGAAAATGCACGCCTGCGGTCATGACGGCCATACCACCATTCTGCTGGCGGCGGCGAAATACATCGCCTCGCCGGCCTGTCAGTTCAATGGCACGGTGCATCTGATTTTTCAGCCGGCGGAAGAGGCTATCGGCGGCGCCGATTTAATGATTAAAGACGGCCTGTTTGAGCAGTTCCCCTGCGAACGCATTTTCGGTCTGCACAACATGCCGGGGTTGCCGGTGGGCAAGCTGGGCTTCTACGCCGGCAACTTTATGGCCTCGGCGGATACCGTCAAAATCACCCTTACCGGGTACGGCGGTCACGGCGCCCATCCGGAGCGCACCGTCGACCCGATCGTCGCCGGCGCGGCGCTGGTGATGGCCCTGCAGAGCATCGTGGCGCGCAACGTGCCGCCGGGCGAAACGGCGGTGGTCAGCGTCGGCACCTTCCAGGCCGGTATCGCCTCCAACGTCATTCCGGAGAGCGCGGTGATGGAGCTCAGCGTGCGGGCGATGAAGCCGGAAATCCGCGACCTGCTGATCAAACGTATTCACGAGCTCAGCGAATTTACCGCTAAAAGCTATGGCGCCAGCAGCGCGGTGGAGGTTTACGACTCCTACCCGGTATTAACCAACAGCCCTGAAGAGACTGACTTCGCCCGAGCGCTGGCTCTGGAGGTGTTTGGCCACGAAGGGGTGCTGGAGTCGGTCTCGCCGATGAACGCCAGTGAGGATTTCGCTTTTATGCTGCGCGAACGTCCGGGCTGCTACTTCCTGCTGGGCAACGGCGAGAAGGGGGAGAAAGGCGGCTGCATGGTGCATAACCCCGGCTACGACTTCAACGATGACATTATCACCACCGGCGCGACGCTGTTCGCCCGTCTGGTGGAAAAGCACTGCCGTTAACCTCTGGAGAAGAACTGGAATGAAAAAATCACTACTGCTATGGCTGGCGTTAATGGCGTCGACGTCGGCGCTGGCCGAAGGGGGAAAGGCGATCCGCTTTGGCGTCGACCCGACCTTCGCGCCGTTTGAATGGAAGGATCCGCAGGGCAAGCTGGCGGGGTTTGATATCGATTTAGGCAACGCCATTTGCCAGCAGCTGCAGGCGAAATGCGTGTGGGTGGAAAGCAATTTCGACGGCATTATCCCGGCGCTGAAGGCGCGGAAATTCGACGCCATCCTTTCCGGGATGTACATGACCGAGAAGCGTAAAGCGCAGATTGCCTTTAGCGACAAGCTGTATAACGGGCCGGTGTTCCTCGTGGCGCGTAAAAATACCCTGAAAGGCAATACGCCGGAGCAGCTGAAGGGCAAAACCATTGGCGTCGAGCAGGGCTCGGCGCAGGAGACTTACGTTAATCAGCACTGGCGTCCGCAGGGGATCAACATTGTGGCCTACCAGGGGGCCGATAGCGTGGTGCGCGATCTGGAGTCCGGGCGCATCGACGGCGCGGTACTCTCCGGCATGATGGCCGACTACAGCTTCCTGCAGCAGCCGCAGGGTAAGGAATTCGCCTTTGTCGGCGGCCATCTGCAGGATGATACGCTGTTTGGCGCCGGGGCGGCTATCGGCTTACGTAAAGACGATGAGGCGCTGCGTCAGGAAATAAACGGCGCGATTGCTAAGATCCTTGCCGACGGCACCTATAAAAAATTAGCCAGCAAATATTTTAGCTTTGATGTTTATTCCGGGACATAATGTCTGAGTGTACCCGCGGGCATGGATCGCCCGCCGTAAGATTCCTTTTCTGATTATCCAATCGACCTCCTCTCCTGACCCCTGTGGTTACCTGAGGGAAGCAGAATATAAGCTAAGGAGTACTCGGCATGATGACACGTCCCTTGGGCAAAACCGGATTTTCCATCGCCCCGTTAGTGTTTGGCGGTAACGTCTTTGGCTGGACCATTGATGAAAAAACCAGTTTTGCCCTTCTTGATGCTTTTGTTGACCACGGCTTTGACGCTATCGATACGGCGGATGTTTATTCCCGCTGGGCAGAGGGCAACCAGGGCGGCGAATCCGAAACCATTATTGGCCGCTGGCTGCAGGCGCGTCCCGGCATGCGCGATAAGGTCAAAATCTTCACCAAAGTCGGCTCCGATCTCGGCCTTCCCGGCCATAAGGGACTCAGCAAAGCCTGGATCCAGCAGGCGGTAGACGACTCCCTGCGCCGCCTCAATACCGACTACATCGATCTCTACTTTTCCCACTGGCCGGATCCGCAAACCCCGGTAGCGGAAACGCTGGAGGCTTTCCACAGCCTGCAACAGGCGGGGAAAATTCGCGCGATGGGGGCCTCTAACCTCGATGCAATGCAGCTGGCGGGGGCGCTGGAGGTAGCGCGCAAGGGCGGCTTGCCTGCCTGGCAGGTGCTGCAGCCGGAATATAACCTCTACCACCGCTCCGCGTTTGAAGGCGCGCTGTGCGATCTCTGCGTCAGCCGCGATATCGGGGTGGTGACCTACTACAGCCTGGCCTCGGGATTCTTAACCGGTAAGTACCGTCAGCCGTCGGACCTGGCGCAGAGCCAGCGCGGAGGAGGGATTGGTAAGTACCTGAATCCGCGCGGGATGCGGATTATCGATACCCTGGTGGCGGTCGCGGATGAGCAGGGGGCGAAGCCGGCGGAAGTGGCCCTCGCGTGGCTGATCGGCCGCGAAGGGGTGACCGCGCCGATCGCCAGCGCCACCAGCGTGGCCCAGGTGGAAAGTTTTGCCCGCGCGGCGGCGCTGAGCCTGAGCGCGGAGCAGGTGGCGCGACTGGACAGCGCCAGCGCCTGAGTCACGCCCTCTTCCCGGCGGGGAGAGGGTGGACAAATGACGCGGACCGCAGGCCGGGTAAGGCGCAGCCGCCACCCGGCGAAATAACGGCACAATCGTCAATTTCCCTGTTTGCAATGCGCCTGGCAGGGCTACAACTTCTATGTGATTTCCGGACAGATTGCGCTCCCGATATGTCTTCTGCGCTATGTCTCTTATGGCGCTGGGAGCGCACAGGGGGCGGCCAGTCGCCGCCGCCCCCTGTACCCCCGGGCTCCGGCCAGCAAAATCGCCGCTGCGCGGTCCCTTCGACTTATCCCTGCAGGCTTCGGGTCGGGCCGAGGCAGCGTCCCTGCAAAACACGGCCCTCAGCCCGCATCCATGCGGGCTGCCCCGGCCTTCCGGGAACGTCTCAGCGATTTTGAGGCCGTCAGCACCGGCAGTTTCAGTCGTGCAAGTGGGTAAATCAAGGACAGGTCGCACGAACCCTGTAGGCCGGGTCAGGCGCAGCCGCCACCCGGCATAAAGCGGCTCCGTACCCGCTGTCATCGCCCGGTGGCGCTGCGCTTACCGGGCCTACGATGTGTCAGCCAGTGAGAGGACCCCGTAGGCCGAGTAAGGCGTAGCCGCCACCCGGCAACATGACGGGCAGGGCGCCTGAAAGCGTGCCCGGCGGCGCCCCTTTATTCCTGATGGCGGGTGAGGTTGAGGATCTTCGCGCTGGCGCCGACCGGGAAATTGCTGAGGGCGCCGAAGTCGCTGCCCTGATAGCCCATGATCTTGCCGTCGGTGCGCATCTGCTGAAGATCGATGAGGATCACCCCCAGCGTGGGAATGATTTTCTCGCGCCAGACAAACAGATAGAGATCCTCCGCCACCTGCACATAGTGGCAGCGATCGACATCCGCCAGCCCCTTTTCCACGCCGTCCAGACATTGCCAGGCGTAAAAATTATCGTTGAGATAGATGTGCTCATAGCGCTCAGTCGGGCTGTAGGTGTACTGATTGCGCATGCCGACCAGCGCATCGGTAAAGCCCGGCAGCGGCCCCGGCTGCGCATCCAGGCGGGCGAAGACAAAGCGCGCTTCTACCGCGGTCAGCGGCAGGCCTCGCTCCACCCGGCTGAAAGCGTCCAGCCGCGCGGCGGCTTCGTCCGGCAGCTGGCCGTAGACCAGGGTGGCGTTGCGCTGCGTCAGGTTGCATACCGCGCTGACGCTGGCGTTATCCCGCTCCGGGTCAAGGAAGTCGATAAACAGAATATCCGGGCGCAGGGCGGTCGCCCGCCAGGGGGCGCGCTTGCCGTTCCAGCTTAGCGTCTGCTCATCTTCGATGATCAGCTGCTGCGGCTCACTTCCGGCGACATAAAAGGTAAAGCGCTCGCCTGCGGGCAGGCTGGCGGTGGCGAGTAAATTACCGTGTGGCGCAAAACCATCGGCCAGCGCGCCGACCTGGATAAATACGGCTTCTGAAGTCATAGGGGCTCCTGAACAGAGTAGGGCGTTAGGCAAACGCCAGAGTGGGAACATCGACGATACTGGCGCCGCCGTCGGCGACCAGCGTGGCGCCGCTGATGATGGCGGCCTGCGGCGAACAGAGAAACTGACAAGCCTCGGCTATCTCCTCGGGGCTGGCGGGGCGGCGCAGCGGAACGTCGCGACAGACTCGCTGATAAGCCTCAGTCAACGATAGCCCTTCCGCCTGCATCAGCGGGAGCATCTCTTCATCCGCCATCGGCGTGGTGACCCAGCCGGGGCAGACGGCGTTGGCGCGCACCCCCTGGGGACCGTAATCGCGGGCGACGGAGCGCATCAGGCCGATTAAGGCGTGTTTGGCGGTGACGTAGCCGCAGGCCTGCGGACCGGCGGCCAGCGAGGCGATGGAGGCGACAAACAGCACGTTGCCACGGCGGGTAATCAGCGAGGGCAGGCAGGCGCGAACGCTGGCGAAGGCGCTGGTGAGATTGCCGTCCAGCGCCTCGCGCCACTGGCGGTCGCTGGTCTCGGCGGCGGGGCTGTTGCCCATCCCGCCGGCGCTGCAGATGAGGACATCAACACCGCCGCTCTGGTCGAGAATGGCCGGCAACAGCCGCTGGCGCCACACCTCGCCGTCGGCGGCATCGCCCATCAGCGCCGTGGCGCCGGTCTCATCGGCGACAGCCTGCAGCGGCGCCTCGCGCCGTCCGGTAATAAACACCCGGTCGCCCGCGGCGCGCATCAGCCGCGCGCAGGCGGCGCCAATTCCGGTACCGCCGCCGGTGATCACCACGACTCTCGCCATTCGCTCTCTCCTGTAATGGGGTTTCCGATTACCTTAAAAAGCGCGTCAGCTCCCGGCTATCGCCCGGAAGAACGATAGCCGCGGGGTTAATGGATCTCGCTCACCGGGATCGCCTGCGGCGCCGGAACCGGCTTCATGGTGGCGGGATCGACCGCCAGATAGCGTCCGGTTTTGCTGTCGATACCGACGTAATCGATCATCTTGCCCTGCGCCCTGGTGACCATGGTGCGTCTGGCGAACGCCTCGTAGGCCTCGCTCATCGCTTTGACCCGATCGGGATGTTGGGCCGCGACGTCATGGGTCTCCAGCGGGTCGTCGTGCAGATTAAACAGCTGCCACGGCGCGTCACCGGCGGTGAGGCCCCGCGGCACCAGCCGCCGCAGCTTCCATTCACCATCGACCCACGCCGCCTGATGGTGCAGCTCAACGCCGTATTTCCCGCGCGGCGGCGCCTGTACTTCGCCGGTGAGATAGCGCTTAAAGCTGACGCCGATCATCGGCAACACCGGCTTCTTCGCCAGCGATTTGTTCGGATCGATACCGGCGAATTCATACAGGGTCGGCGCTACGTCGTACACCGCCATCGTCGAGGCGTCGATGTGAACGTGGCGGGTGATCCCGGGACCGGCGATCATAAAGTCGGTGTTAATCCCGCCCTGGGCGCTGGTGGTCTTATGGTAGTTGGCGTAGGGGGCGTTGCTGACGTTGGCCCAGTGGGGGCCGTAGGAGACAAACGAGCCTTTGCGGCCGATGTTGTCATAGCGGTTATCGAACTGCTTCCAGAATTCCGGGGTAGATTCGTAGTAGAAACCCTGCGCCGGGTTGGCGCCGTTATCGGTTAAAAAGACCAGCAGGGTATTTTTATCGCGCCCGGTTTGTTTCAGCGTCTCCATCAGGGTGCCGATTTGCGCGTCCATATTGGCGATCATCGCCGCATACACCTGCATCACTTTCGCCGTATATTTCTGCTGCTCCGGGGTCAGCGCCTCCCACTCTTTATCCAGCTCCAGATGCGGCAGCGGGGTATCGTCATGGATAATTCCCAGCGCTTTCAGGCGGGCGATGCGCTGGCGATAGACCTCGGCGTAACCCTGCTCATACTGGCCTTTGAAGCGCTTAATCCACTCGTCGGGGGCCTGCAGCGGGTCGTGCGGGGCGGTGAAGGCCAGCCAGGCGAAGACCGGTTGTTCCGGCGGCGTATCTTTAATCCAGCTGTTCATCTGCCGGGCGTAGGCTTCGCTGGAGTAAAAATCATCCGGTAGGGAGACGCGCTCGCCGTCGCGGGTGTAGTAGGTGTGGAAGGCTTCAACGGTCCCGAGCGGGACGGCGTCGTTAAAATGGCTGGTGCCGCCGCCCATAAAGGCGAAGGCGTGGTTAAAGCCGCGGTCCTTCGGCGTGGCGCCGGGAACAAAACCGAGGTGCCACTTGCCGGCCATCAGGGTGTTATAGCCCGCGTCTTTAAAACGCTCGGCCATGGTGGTGACGCGGTCGGTCAGCCGCAGCTCGTAGCCCTCCTTGCCAATGGTGCTGTCGTACCACCACATACCGCCCATCCCGGCCTGCTGGTTGCTGTTACCGGTGAGCAGCATCGAACGCGCCGGGGCCGACATCGGCGAGGTGTAATACTGGCTCATGCGCATCCCCTGCTCGGCCATCGCCTGCAGGTTGGGGGTGGGGATTTCGCCGCCGAAGGGGCTGATGTCAGAGTAGCCCATATCATCGGCGATAATCACGATGACGTTCGGACGCTCTTGCTGGGCGGCGTGCGCGCCACCGGCGAGGATCACACTGACCGCCGCGGCCATGGCTGTTTTATTCACAACGGATTCTCCTGTTTCTGCGGGTATCACTTTCAGAGCAATGGGCTACGCCGGATGCGCGGCCCCGACAAACGCGGCCCGCCAGGCTTGTAGCCCTTGAAGGTCGCGGGAAAAGGGGCGCACGGGCGCCAGAATTTCGCTAAAGAAGCGGTAGTAGCCGCCGCAGAGGCGGTTGTTGCCCGCGGCGTTCAGATGCGCCGGGCAGCCGCCCTGGCAGACCATTTTGACCGCGCAGGTCTGGCATTCGCGGCGCAGGCTTTTCTGCTGACCGAAAGGCAGCTGCACCGAGGCGTCAACCGCGTGCGCCAGCGTCATGTCGTCAAGGCGGCCCAGCCGATGTTCGGCGTTGATCAGATGGTCGCAGGCGTAGAGCTCTCCGTCGGGCTCCATCACCAGATTGCTGCCGCAGCGGGCGCTGTGCACGCAGCTGCCGCTGGTGTGAGTGAAGTACTGCGCCCACGCCTGCTCGATATTGATGACGAACACCCGCCCCTTGTCGCAGCGCTTCTGCCACTGCCGCCAGATGCCGACCATAAAACGCCCCCAGTTATCGGCACTCAGCTGATAGCCCTCGCGCAACGCTGCGCCTTCGCTCATCAGCGGCTGAAACTGTAGATAGCGCGCGCCGAGGCTGACCAGCCGGTCATAAATCGCCGCCGCGTGGGCCGCCATCTCGTTATGCACCACCACCAGCAGGTTAAAATCCACCTGATGCTGGTGGAGAAAGCCGATGCCGCGCAGTGCCGCCGGCCAGCTGGCCCGGCCGCGTTTATCCGGACGATGCTGGTCCTGTAGCGCTTCGCTGCCTTCGAGGCTCAAGCCGATAATAAAGCGATGCTCGCGGAACAGCCGGCACCAGGCGTCGTTGATCAGCGTGCCATTGGTCTGCAGACTGTTGCTGATGGTGACGCCGTCGGGGGCATAACGCGCCTGCAGGGCGAGCGCTTTTTTGTAAAAGCTCAGGCCGGCCAGCAGCGGCTCACCGCCCTGCCAGACAAAGTTGATTTCCCGCGCGCCGACGGGCTGGGCCGCGATGTAGCGGCGGATAAACTGCTCCAGCCGCGCCTCGTCCAACTTGTTGACCGGCGTTTCATCCTGGGGGTAATAGCAGTAGCGGCAGGCGAGATTGCAGGCGGGGCCAATCGGCTTCATCAGAATATGAAACGGCACCGGTGAGCGCGGCTCAGCGGCCAGCGGAATTTGCTGCTGGCGCAGGGCGGCGATATTCAGCATCGGCTTATCCTCGGTTAATGACCGGCGCTGTTGCTATTATTTTGGCAACAGCGGGTCAGGCGTAATCACATGATTAAGCCGCGGCGAAAATTAATGGCATCCTGTTAAGGGTATAAGTGAAAAAAAACAGAAATCCATCGTTCTTAAGGATGAGAGAGACGCGTCCGGGATAGGGTTTTTTTATCACCAGAGGCAGGTACGCCGGGTATTAATCTTTTTTGTTTATGTTTTAACGCCGCTATCGTAAGGCATGGCGAGTGTGTTTTTTAAATGCTTTATATAACAATGCATTGCTGAAAATTTTGTAACGGCTATCACATTGTTAATATGTTAATGATTGTGTTACTTAAATGTGAAATGTATGCTTCAATTATCGGTAGTCATCCATGTGTCATGCACCATCATCTCGACGGGGAGGCCCTATCATGTCTGCTTTGTTAAAAGCCAGCCGTAATGATGCGATAATAGCCCGTTGTTTACAGACTATTTCTCAGTTAATTCCACTGACTTCAGCGGTGTTTTATCGAGTAAATAACCGGTTAAAACCCGAAAACTATATATTGCATAATATTTCCGATAATACGCACCAACAATATCTGGAAAACTTCCAGCCGCTGGATCCGCATTTACCGGCGCACTTTAGCCACCAGAACACCACCGTGGCGGCGATGACGCCGCGGCTCTGCGATCGCAACCGGCATTATTATCATGAATTTATGTTGCCGAATAACGTGCGTGACATGACCGAGATCTTTATCCGCCGCGAGCGGCGGATCATCGCCGGTATCTCGCTGATGCGCGACGTGCCTTTCTCCAGCGAAGAGCGTCATCGGGCCCAGGCGGTGCTGCCGCTGGTGGAGCTGGCGATCCGCGACTGCCTGCAGGAAGAAGATGACCTGCCCGCTATCCTGACCGCCAAAGAGCGGGAAATCGTCGGCATGGTGCGCGAAGGGGCCAGTAATAAGCTGATTGCCCGCCAGCTGGATATCTCGCTCTCGACGGTGAAAACGCACCTGCGCAATATCTTCGCCAAGACCGAAGTGGTCAATCGTACCGAACTGGTTTCCCGAACCTGGATGCCGGCTGCTCAGCGTTCGCTGAATCTGTGATCTGACTTTCACATCCCGCGCGCGCCGTGGCAACACGGCGTTTTCCTGATGCCTGTGGGTATCACTCCCTGGAGGATCCTCCGGGGGGAGGCTTTTTTGACCGGAGCACGCCCTACGATGTCGAGTACACCTGTCACTGATAATGCGCTTTCCCGGCCCGCCGGGCTGGTGGTGTCCCTGCGTTTGCTGGCGGCGATTGTGATTTTTGCCGCTATTGCGCCGGGTATTCTGATGACCGCGCCGGCGGTGGCGGCGCAGCTGGCCAGCGAATGGCAGCTAAAACCCAGGCAGGTAGGCTGGCTGTTCTCAGCGGAGCTGGGGGCGATGAGCCTGGCGACGCTCCCGGCGTGGTGGTGGATGAGTCGCCTCGACTGGCGGCGGGTCGCCCTGATGGCCGGGGCGGTGTTTCTGACCGCCAACCTCGCCTCGGCGGTGGTCACCCAGTATGAGACGCTGCTGGCGGCGCGCTTTATCGCCTCACTGGCGGGCGGCACGCTGATGATTCTGTGCATCAGCTGCGCGGCGGGAACGCCGAACCCGTCGCGGGTCTACGCCTTTTGGGTGCTCGGGCAACTGCTGTTGGGGATGCTTGGCCTGCTGGCGCTGCCCGGCCTGTTCGCGACCTTTGGCCTGAAGGTGGTGTATCTGATCCTCGCCGCCATCATGCTCTGCTGCCTGCCGCTGGTGTCCGCTTTCCCGCCGCGCTTTCAACCGCTCTCTGCCTCCCGCCAGCAGCCGTCGACGGCGCTGTGGCGTCAGGCGCTGGCGGTGCTGGCGGTGCTCACTTTCTATATCAGCCTCAGCGCAGTGTGGACCTTTATCGGCACCATCGGCAGCACGGCGGGGCTGAGCCCGACGCAGGTGGGGCTGGTGCTGGCGGCGGCGACGGTTTGCGGCATTATCGGCGCCGGCGGCGCGGCCCTGCGCGGCACCCGGCGCGCCGATCGCTTACCGGTGTGGCTGGGCTACGGCCTGCTGATCGTCAGCGTCGGGCTGCTGGTTGGCCAGCCGCTGCTGGCGCGCTACGCCATCGCGGCGCTGCTGTTTAAGTTCACCTGGACCTTCGTGCTGCCCTTTATTCTCGCCCGCGTCGCCGGGCTCGATAACAGCGGTCGGCTGATGAACAGCATCAATCTGGTGATCGGCGGCGGCATGGCGGCAGGCCCGGCGCTCGCGGGGGCCTTACTGCAACACTTCGCCAGCGCCGACCCGCTGCTGGCGGCGGCAGGCGTCTGCGCGCTGCTGTCACTGATTTTAATTGTGGCGGCTTCCGCCGCCGGGAAGGGTTAGCCCACGGGAGGATAGAGTGAAAAGAAAAACCGGTTTCTTCTTTGATGAACGTTGTTTCTGGCACAGTACCGGGCTGCACGCAGTGACGCTGCCGGTGGGCGGGTGGGTACAGCCACCCGCCGGCGGCGGTCATGCCGAATCGCCGGAGACCAAACGGCGGATGAAAAACCTGATGGATGTCTCCGGGCTGACGCCGCAGCTGGCGCTGCGCAGCGCGGCGCCGGCGAGCCTTGCGGACCTGCGGCGGATCCATCCCGACAGTTATCTGGAGCGCTTCAAGGCGATAAGCGATAACGGCGGCGGCATGCTCGGCAAAGAGGCGCCGCTGGGGCCGGGCAGTTATGAAATCGCCTGTCTTTCCGCCGGGCTGGCCTGCGCGGCGGTGGAAGCGGTGCTGAAGGGAGAACTGGATAACGCCTATTCGCTGTCGCGTCCGCCCGGACACCACTGCCTGCCGGACCAGTCGATGGGCTTCTGTTTTCTCGCCAATATCCCCATTGCCGTGGAGCGAGCGAAAGCGCTGCTCGGGCTCGGCAAGGTGGCGATCATTGACTGGGACGTTCATCACGGCAACGGCACCCAGCATATCTACCTGCAGCGCGATGACGTGCTGACTATCTCCTTGCATCAGGACGGCTGCTTCCCGCCGGGCTACTCTGGTGAGGACGATCGCGGCGTGGGGGCGGGGGAGGGTTACAACATCAATATTCCGCTGCTGGCCGGCGCGGGGGATGACAGCTGGCGCTATGCGCTGGAAACCATCGTTATTCCGGCGCTGGCGCGCTTTGAGCCGGAGCTGATTATCATCGCCTGCGGCTATGATGCCAACGCCATGGATCCGCTGGCGCGCATGCAACTGCACAGCGACAGCTTCCGGGCGATGACTGAACAGGTCCAGCAGGCGGCGGATCGCCTGTGCGGCGGGAAACTGGTGATGGTGCACGAAGGCGGCTACGCCGAATCCTACGTGCCGTTCTGCGGCCTGGCGGTGATGGAGGCTCTGAGCGGCATCCGCACCGAGGTCCAGGATCCGCTGCGGGAATTTATTCAACAACAACAGCCGCGGGCGGAGTTTGCGCAGTTCCAGAGGCAGGCTCTCGATCGGCTGGCGCAGCAGTTTGGCCTGCTATAAAACGCCCCAGCTTCCCCGCGGTGATGGCGGGGAAGTCAATGCTTTCTCTTCTACGATTTCACCGCGCATCCACTGACTTACTGCCTGATCGGTCATCGCCAGCACGCTGAGCAGCAGCATCCGCTGCTGCGCTTCCAGCCGCAGATAACGGCGCAGCGGCGGCATTTTACAGACCACTTCGCTGGCGGCCCAGGGTTCAATGCTGCAGCGCCAGCCGCGACCGTCAAAGGTCAGCGAAAAGCGGCGGTAGTCCAGCTCGCTTAAGGTCTGCTGGAGATTAGGGAAACCATTGAGATAGCCGGCGAGTGCCTCGCTGCCTTTGCCACCGATAAAGCGGATCGGCTGGCGTTTCCACCAGCCGGATTGATGGGCGCGAATGTTACCGCGCACGGGCCGGGTCACCGGCCCCTCGACGACAAACTCGCAGCTGTGAATGCTGGCCATAAACAGCCGCTTCTGACGCACGCTGAAGGTCACGGCGGTGGCGTTGTTCAAGCGCAGCAGCGCGCTGCGCTCGCTCAGCTTTTCGCAGGGCCAGCCGGCCAGATCGCGCTGCACCGCGTTCATTAACGGCGTTTCAAACCAGGGGACGGAGGACATCTGGCGTCATCTCCCCGCGGGTCTGTTTTTCGTAGTTGTTGATGGCGCGCTCCACTACCTCTTCCACCACCAGCGGCTTGAACGGATTGACGCGCTGCACGCACACCGTCCAGAACAGGGCGTAGGCGGCGGTCAGGCCGAGCATAATGCCGAACGGCACCAGCACCTGGCGACTGTCCATCCCCGGCGGGGTGATATTGACGATAGCGATGATAATGCCGACGCTGGAGATAATCTGCGGCAGTGGGAACCACGGCGAGCGGTAGGCGCGCGGCAGGTCCGGGCGGCGAATGCGCAGCATCACCACCGACAGCGTCACCAGCAGATAGGCGACGCCCCAGGCGCAGACCGCGGCGAGGATCAGCGGCACGATGCGGTCCAGATCGCCGTTCAGATACCAGGCGTGCAGGCAGGGGATCGCCACCCCGATGGCGATGGCGATTACCGGCGTTTTAAAGCGCGGATGCAGCCAGGTCAGGAAGCGGGGCAGCGCGCCGTCCAGCGCCATACCGTAGATAATGCGCGGCACGGCGGCCATCAGCGTATTGATGGTGGCGCAGCCCGCCAGCAGCAGCCCGACCCCCAGCCAGTACTGGCCGGCGTGGCCCATCACCCGCTCGGCGAAGGCCGGGATCGCCATCGGCGTATCCAGCAGATGGACGTTGTTGGCCGCGTCGAGCACGGTATTCTCCACCTGGCGGTTGATCGCCGCACCGTAGATAAACATGCAGCTGGCGACCCCCAGCAGGCCCAGCGCCATCGCCCGCGGTATGGTGCGGTGGGCCTGTTTGATCTCCGGCGCCATCGGCGTCACCAGTTCGCAACCGACGAACATAAACATCGCCATGCCGATATAGCCGAACAGGCCGTTGATATCGCTAACGTTCAGCGGCGTGCCGAACCAGCCGGAAAGATGAGTCACCGGCGCCATAAAAATGCCGCACAGGCCGAAAATGGTCAGCGTGGTCCACATGCCGAAGGTCAGCACCACTTCGACCTTGCCGAAGATTTCCACGCCGATGGCGTTCAGCAGGCCGAAAATCACCACCATGCCGACGCCCACCATCCAGGTGTTTTGGTGAGCGGCCATCTGGGCGTTGATCGATTCGAAGTTCACCAGCGCCATAATGCCCGCCAGGATCGTCTCCGCCGTCCCGGCGAAAATATGGACGATCAGATAGGCGCACAGCGCGCCGGTGATAGCGAAAAAGCGGCCCATGCCGCAGGAGATATAGTCGTACACCGAACCGGTGGTGGGAATGAGCGTCGCCGCCTCGGCAAAGGTGGTGACCTGCGCCTGCATCATAATAAAGGCCAGCAGCACCGCCAGCGCGAAGGTATCGCCGCCCATGCCGAAGCCGCTGGTCACCGTCAGGATCACCGGGCTGGCCATAATCAGCCCGACGGAGCTGGCGAGGGTGGTCGGGAAGCCGACGACGCCGCGCTCAAGATGGCTGGCAAGTCTGTTACTAAACATAGTCAACCTCTGCACAATAATGGGGTAGGGCAGGGAATAGCCAGCGCCACTCCCGGATAGTCATAATTTAGGCGGGCATCCTGCTCAACGAATATCGTCCGGAAGGTGGAGGGTGGCGCATGATTCTGTGACGCAGTCCATGAATGTGAGGGTGGATAAACAAGATGACCCCGAAAACCGGGGCCATCCGCCTTGCCACGTTGCGCCTGTTTCTGCCGGGTGGCGGCTAGCGCCTTACCCGGCCTACGGTCCGCGCGGCCTGCCTTTAATGTATTCACCATGCTGACTGAAACTGCCGGTGTTGGCGGCCTCAAAACCCCCGGTGACGCTGCCGCTTACCGGGGCTACAGCGCTGTGCGATTTGGTAGCCCGGAGAAGGCGCAATGCGCCGCCTCCGGGGCCCCCCCCTGCGCCGCCGGGCAGTATCAGCGCGTTAGCGCGTCTCGACGTTCGCCAGGTAGTGCTTCACAAAGCGCGGCGTCAGGATTTTCCACTCCACTTCGGTGCCCTGTTTAACAAACCAGCTATCGCCCGGCGCAAAGCGCTGCGGTTCACCGCCGGCGACGGTCAACTCCACTTCGCCTTCCAGCACGGTGGCGTGTTCGGTAAACGGATAGGTCATGGTAAAGCTCCCCTCAGTGGACGAAAACAGTCCGCAGGTAAAGGCATCCTGCGGCTCGCCGTAGATCATCGCCCCGGCCACCTGCGGGTCGCCGGCGGTCGGCGTCGCGCCGAGCAGGCTGACGCTGCCGATTGGCTGCAGGTCGGGCACCGGGTGTTTAAGTTTAAAAGCGTGCATAGCGTTCTCCTGGTTAACTCCGGCCTTTCCAGAAACCGGCGGTTTGATGCATCAATTTTCCGGCGGTGACCAGCAGCAGGCGCAGGCTGTCACGGCCGTGGATGGTCGCGTGGGGGATGCTGCTCAGCAGACGATAGCGGTCTGAACCGCCGTTGATCCCTTCGGCGAGGATTTTGCACACGATGTGCGATGGGGTGACGCCGAAGCCGGAGTACCCCTGGACGTAAAAGACGTTGTTGTGATCGCGTAGCGTGCCGATCTGTGGAAACAGGTTGGCGCTACAGGCCATTGGCCCGCCCCAGGCGAAATCGATCTTCACATCCTTCAAATAGGGGAAGACCTCCGCCAGCAGGGTGCGGTTCCAGGCGGCGAAATCGTTCGGCGTATACTCCACAAAGCGGGTGGCGCTGCCGAACAGCAGGCGGTTTTCCCGGGTGACGCGGTAGTAGTTAATCACCGGGCGAATATCGCTGAAGGCGCCGCGCAGCGGGCTGATGCGCTCGATCAGTTCATCGGAGAGCGGCTCGGTCGATACCTGATAGGAGTAGGTGACCAGCGTTTTGTTGTAGATCTCCGGCTCCATATTGTTGAGGAAGCTGTCGCAGGCCCACAGCAGTTTGGCGGCTTTGACGCTGCCCATCGCGGTACGTACCCGCACCTGTTTGCCGTAATTCACCTCCACCACCGGCGAGGATTCGAAGATCTTCACTCCCAGCGAATGGGCGGCCTCCGCCGAGCCGAGGAGCATATTGAGCGAATGGATCTGGCCGCCGCCCATATGTTTCAGCGCGCCGCAGTAGACCTCGGAGCCCACCACCTGCTGCACCTCTTTCCCGGTATACAGCTCGATCTCTTCATCCGGGGTGGCAGCCTTAAACTCCTTCTCCCACTGGCGCAGCGTTTTCAGTTGCCGCTGGTTATAAGCGAGATAGCCATAGCCGGGGACGAAATCGGCGTCGATATTATATTTGCGGATGCGTTCGCGAATGATGCCCGCGCCAAGGTTGGCTATTTTAAACAGCGTTTCCAGCCCTTCTTTGCCGACGTGCTTTTTCACCGCTTCGATGTCGTGACCGATACCGGCCATCACCTGGCCGCCATTGCGCCCGGTGCCGCCATAGCCGAGATGGCGCGCTTCCAGCACCACCACGTTGGTGATGCCCTGTTCCGCCAGCTCAAGGGCGGTGTTAATACCGGAGAAGCCGCCGCCGATAATCACCACGTCGGCTTCAATATCTTCCCGCAGCGCCGGAAAATGGAGGTGGTATTTCTTCGTCGCGCCGTAGTAGTTCAGCGCATCGATTTTGATGTTCATCGCGTTACCCTGTGGTCTTGCCTCGCTCAAGTGCCTCATCACAGCACGCCGCGCGGGCGTTGAATATCGTCCGGAAGAATGACGTTCTTTAGAACGATAGGCGGCGGCGGGAAGCCGTGCTGTGATGGGCCAACGTTGCTGAAAAAACGGGTACTGACGATGAGCGAGATAACCTTACTGGCGGAAGTGACCGCCTTTTTACGCCAGCCGCACGGGCAGTTTATCGCCGGTGAGCGAGAGGCGGGCCGCGGCGCGCCGTTTGCGGTGATCAACCCTGCCACCGGGCGGGCGATCGCCGAGGTCACCGCGGCGGATAGCGACCAGGCGGATCGCGCGGTAGAGAGTGCCCGCCAGGCGTTTAATCAGTGGCGCGAAATGCCGACGCTGGCGCGCGGAACCTTGCTGCTGAAGCTGGCGGATGCCCTGGCTGAGCATCGCGAAGCGCTGGCGCAGCTGGAAAGTCTCTGCTCCGGCAAGACCATCACGCTGGCGCGCATGCTCGAGCTGGATCAATCGGTCGCTTTCCTGCGCTACTTCGCCGGCTGGGCGGGGAAAGTCACCGGCGAAACCCTGAATGTGTCGCTGCCGTCGATGGCCGGGGAGAAATATACCGCCTTCACTCGCCGTCAGCCGCTGGGGGTAGTGGTGGGCATCGTGCCGTGGAACTTCTCCATCATGATTGCCGTCTGGAAGCTGGCGGCGGCCCTGGTCTGCGGCTGCACCATTGTTCTCAAGCCGAGCGAGTATACGCCGCTGACGCTGCTGCGCGTGGCGGAGCTGGCGAAAGCGGTGGGTATTCCGGACGGGGTGATTAACGTGGTCAACGGCGCCGGCGGCGAGATTGCTCAGCGGCTGATTACCCATCCGGCCTGCGCCAAGGTGAGCTTCACTGGCTCGGTGGCCACTGGCGAGAAAGTCCAGCGGTCGGCCAGTGCGTCAGGTAAACGGGTGACCCTTGAGCTGGGGGGCAAAAACGCCGCGCTGTTCCTGGATGATCTGACGCCGGAGGCGATGGTCAACGGCATTCTGGAAGCCGGCTACCTGAACCAGGGGCAGATTTGCGCCGCCGCGGAGCGCTTTTATCTGCCGCAGGGTAAACTGGATGCGGTGCTGGCGCTGCTGAAAGATAAGCTCAGCGCCTTCGCGCCGGGATCGCCGCTGGATGAGCGCACGCTGATGGGGCCGCTGGCCAACCGCCAGCAGTATGACAAAGTGTTGCGGCTCATTCAGACCGCGCGCGACGAGGGCGATACCATCGTCTGCGGCGGCGAAGCCCTGCCGGGGGAGGGCTATTTCCTGCAGCCGACGGCGGTCAAAGTGCGCAGCGAAGAGAGCACCCTGATGCGCGAGGAGACCTTCGGCCCGGTGTGCAGTTTTATCGGTTATCACAGTGAAGACGAGGCGCTGGCGCGGATCAATGCCTCGCCGTATGGCCTGGCGGCCAGCGTCTGGTCGGATAATATTCGCCTGGCGCTACGCTACTCGGAGGCGATTGAGGCCGGCATCGTGTGGGTCAATATGCATACTTTCCTCGACCCGGCGGTACCGTTCGGCGGCATGAAGGGCTCGGGCATCGGGCGCGAATTCGGCAGCGCGTTTATCGATGACTACACGGAGCTGAAGTCGGTGATGGTGCGCTATTAAGTTTTGTCGGTGGAGGTAGCCTTAACCGGGCTTCAGGCGTCTGCGTAGGCCCGGTAAGCGCAGCGCCTCCGGGCAAGGACAGCGGATGGACAGCCGCGAATGTGCCAGGCGACGACGGCGCCTTGCACGGCCTGAGTCCGTGCAAGCGAAGGTTAATGTCGCCGCCGCCATAACCCCTCGCAACTTGCGACAATCCCCCCTAAGTGATAAAAGGTGCCCCTTCGCAAAAACACACAGGGGAACGACGTGAAAGACGCGTCAACGTCGTCGGATGCCGTAGAAGAGAGCGGCCCGACGCTTCATCGCGGTTTACAGAACCGACACATTCAACTTATCGCCCTTGGCGGCGCGATTGGCACCGGGCTGTTTCTCGGCATTGGTCCCGCTATCCAGATGGCCGGTCCGGCGGTATTACTGGGTTACGCCGTCGCCGGGATTGTCGCTTTTCTGATCATGCGCCAGCTGGGCGAAATGGTGGTGGAAGAGCCGGTATCCGGCTCCTTTGCCCACTTTGCCTACAAATACTGGGGCCCGTTCGCTGGCTTCCTTTCCGGCTGGAACTACTGGGTGATGTTCGTGCTGGTGGGAATGGCGGAGCTGACCGCCGCCGGGATCTACATGCAGTACTGGCTGCCCGACGTCCCGACCTGGATCTGGGCGGCGGCCTTCTTCCTTATTATTAACGCCGTCAATCTCGTCAACGTGCGCCTGTATGGCGAAGCGGAGTTCTGGTTTGCGCTGATAAAAGTGCTGGCGATTATCGGCATGATTGCCTTTGGCCTGTGGATGCTGTTTGGCGGCCACGGCGGCAGCAAAGCCGGGTTCGACAACCTGTGGAAACACGGCGGCTTCCTCGCCACCGGCTGGCACGGTCTTATCCTGTCGCTGGCGGTGATCATGTTCTCCTTCGGCGGGCTGGAGCTTATCGGCATCACCGCCGCTGAAGCGCAAAACCCGGAAAAGAGCATTCCAAAAGCGGTCAACCAGGTGGTTTATCGTATCCTGCTGTTCTATATCGGTTCGCTGGTGGTGCTGCTGGCGCTCTACCCGTGGGTGGAGGTCAAATCCGACAGTAGCCCGTTCGTGATGATTTTCCATCATCTCGACAGCAACCTGGTGGCCTCCGCGCTGAACTTCGTCATTCTGGTGGCCTCGCTGTCGGTGTATAACAGCGGCGTGTACTCCAACAGCCGGATGCTGTTCGGCTTGTCGGTGCAGGGCAATGCGCCGACGTTCCTCGCCCGCGTCAGCAAGCGCGGCGTGCCGGTGAACTCTCTGCTGCTCTCGGGGATTATCACCTCACTGGTGGTGGTGCTGAACTACCTGCTGCCGCATGAAGCGCTGGGACTGCTGATGGCCCTGGTGGTGGCGACGCTGCTGCTGAACTGGATCATGATCTGTATGGCGCACCTGAAGTTCCGCGCCGCCCAGCGCCGCAAAGGGCGTGAATCGAAGTTTAAAGCGCTGCTGGCGCCCGCCAGCAACTACTTCTGCATTGCTTTCCTTGGGCTGATTCTGGCGCTGATGTGCACTATCGACGGGATGCGCCTGTCGGCGATCCTGCTGCCGGTGTGGATCCTGTTCCTGTTTATCGCCTTCAAACTGCTGCGCCGCCCGGCGTAAGCGAGATGCCCCGCCGTCCGGCGGGGCTGCCTGGCTTTTTATTGTGATCCTCTTCGCAGGTGGGGCATTTGCCTGGCGATCTTCTTTTTGTAATCGATTACTTTTGTTTGGAGCGATTTTGTAATCGATTACTTTTCTGAGGGCGAGCAACATGGTCACAACAACAGAAGGTCGGGAAAGTGTCCGCGTGAGCCACCGTTTTCTGGTGCCGCGGCTGTCGTTAATGATGTTTATGCAGTTCTTTATCTGGGGCAGCTGGTCGGTGACCCTGGGGCTGGTGATGACCCGCTATGAGATGTCATTGCTGATCGGCGATGCGTTCTCCGCCGGGCCGATCGCCTCCATCCTGTCCCCCTTTGTGCTAGGGATGCTGGTGGATCGCTTTTTCGCCTCGCAGAAGGTGATGGCGGTGATGCACCTGGCCGGGGCGGCGATCCTGTGGTTTGTCCCCCAGGCGCTGGTGGCGCAGAACGGCGCGCTGCTGATTGGCCTGCTGTTCGGCTATACGCTGTGCTATATGCCGACCCTGGCGCTGACCAACAACATCGCCTTCCACAGCCTGGCTAACGTCGATAAAACCTTTCCGGTGGTCCGCGTGTTCGGCACCATCGGCTGGATTATCGCCGGGATCTGCATCGGGGTGACCGGCATCTCTGACACCACCGGCATCTTCACCGTGGCGGCGCTCTGTTCGGTGGCGCTGGCGATCTACAGCCTGACGCTGCCCCACACCCCGGCGCCGGCCAAAGGCATGCCGGTTCAGTTTCGCGATCTGCTGTGCGCGGACGCCTTCGCGCTGCTGAAAACCCGCCATTTCCTGATTTTCTCCCTCTGCGCCACCTTAATTTCCGTGCCGTTAGGCACCTATTACGCCTATACCGCGTCGTATCTGGCGGATGCCGGCGTTAAGGATGTCAGCACCGCGATGTCCTTCGGCCAGATGTCAGAGATCGTCTTTATGCTGGTGATCCCGCTGCTGTTCCGTCGCCTCGGGGTGAAATACATGCTGCTTATCGGCATGGCGGCGTGGTTTGTTCGCTATGCCTTTTTCGCCCTCGGGGTCAGCGAAGAGGGGCGCTTCCTGCTCTATCTGGGTATTTTGCTGCACGGCGTGTGCTATGACTTTTTCTTTGTCGTCGGCTTTATCTACACCGACCGCGTGGCGGGCGAGAAGGTCAAAGGCCAGGCGCAGAGCATGATTGTGATGTTCACCTACGGGATCGGCATGCTGCTGGGCTCGCAGATCTCCGGCGCGCTGTATAACCATCTGGTGGCCGGCCAGAGCGTGCCGCAGGCCTGGGTGACCTTCTGGTGGATCCCGGCGGTGGCCGCCGCGGTTATCGCGCTGATTTTCCTTTTCTCTTTCCAGTACAACGAGAAAGAGCCGCACTAATTTTACAGGAGGGGGTATGAAAACGATCAAGGGACCGGGCATTTTTCTGGCGCAGTTTATCGGCCCGCAGGCGCCGTTCAACACCCTGGCGGGGATGGCGCAGTGGGCCGCCGGCCTGGGGTACAAGGCATTGCAGATCCCCTGCAACCACCCGGCGATTTTCGATGTCGAGCGGGCGGCGGCGAGCCAGACCTACTGCGACGAGGTCCGCGGCACCCTGGCGGAGCATGGGCTGGTCATCAGCGAGCTGTCCACTCATCTTGAAGGACAGCTGGTGGCGGTGCATCCGGCGTATGACGCGGCGTTTGACGCCTTCGCCCCGGCGGCGCTGCACGGCGATCCGCAGGCGCGCCAGCGCTGGGCGGTGGAGAAAGTGCGCCAGGCGGCGGTGGCCTCCGGCCGCCTGGGGCTGCAGGCGCATGCGACCTTTTCCGGGGCGCTGGCATGGCCCTTTTTTTATCCGTGGCCACCGCATAATCAGTCGCTTCTGGATGAGGCCTTTGCCGAGCTGGCCCGGCGCTGGCGGCCGCTGCTGGACCTCTTCGACGAGCAGGGGGTCGATGTCTGCTACGAGATCCACCCCGGCGAAGACCTGCACGATGGCGTGACCTTTGAGCGTTTTCTCGCGCGGGTGGATAACCATCCGCGCTGCAATATGCTCTATGACCCGAGCCACCTGCATCTGCAGCAAATGGATTACCTGACCTATATCGATATCTATCATGCGCGTATTAAAGCGTTTCACGTCAAGGACGCCGAATTTCGCCGCAACGGGCGCAATGGCGTCTACGGCGGCTATCAGCCCTGGCAGCAGCGGGCTGGCCGTTTCCGCTCTCCCGGCGACGGGCAGATCGACTTCAAAGGGGTGTTCAGTAAGCTGACCGAATATGATTTTGACGGCTGGGCGGTGCTGGAGTGGGAGTGCTGCCTGAAGGATGCCGAGACCGGCGCGCGCGAGGGCAGCGAGTTTATTCGTCGCCATATCATTCCCGTTGCCGGACGGGCCTTCGATGACTTTGCCGCCGGTGGGAGGGAATAACATGATTCAGGTTGCGATTATTGGGGCTGGGTTTATTGGCCCGGCGCATCTGGAGGCGCTGCGGCGGCTGGGGGATATCGAGGTGGTGGCGCTGTGCGACAGCAGCCTTGAGTCGGCGCAGCGCAAGGCGCAAGCGTTGAATATTGCCCATGCCTACGACAGCGTGGCAGCGCTGCTGACCCATCCGGGGCTACAGGTGGTGCATAACTGTACGCCGAACCATCTGCATGCCCAGATTAACCGGCAGATCCTCGCCGCCGGGCTGCACGTCTTCTCCGAAAAACCGCTGTGTATGACGGCGGAGGAGGCGCGGGAGCTGGTGACGCTTGCCGCCCGGGCCGGCGTGGTGCATGGCGTCAGCTTCGTCTATCGCCAGTTCGCCATGGTCCAGCAGGCGGCGGCGATGATCCGCCATGGCGAGGTCGGCAGGATCTTCGCGGCGCACGGCGGCTATTTACAGGACTGGATGCTGCTGGAGACCGATTACAACTGGCGGGTTGATTCGGCGCAGGGCGGCGCATCGCGGACGGTGGCTGACATCGGCTCCCACTGGTGCGATACCGTGCAGTTTATGACCGGTCGGCGGATTGTCGAGGTGATGGCGGATCTGTCTATCGTCTGGCCGACGCGTAAAGCGCCGGTCAATGGCAAAGCGACCTTCAGCGCCGTTCACGAGGCGCAGGGATATGAAACCCGGCCTGTCGATACCGAGGACTTTGGCTCGGTGCTGTTGCGTTTTGACGATGGCAGCAAAGGCAGCTTTATGGTTTCTCAGGTGAGCGCCGGGCGGAAAAACCGTCTGGCGGTGGAGGTTAACGGCAGCCGCTGTTCTCTGGCCTGGGATCAGGAAGTGCCCCAGCGGCTGTGGATCGGCCACCGCGAGCAGCCGGATCGGCGGCTCAGCGACGACCCCAGCCTGCTGCGGCCGGAGATCGCTGACAGCGCCCATTACCCTGGCGGCCATATTGAGGGCTGGCCGGACGCCTTTAAGAATATGATGGAGCATTTTTATCAGGCGGTGCGCGCCGGGAAGATGCCGGAGGCCGGGGCCCGGCGCTTCGCCGCTTTCGACGACGGCGCCGATGTGATGTACATCATCGAGGCGATCGTCAAAAGCCATCAGCAGCAGCGCTGGGTGAGCGTCGAACGCTGAGGGCGGGGGAGCGAAGGATTATTTCACCCCAAGATAGCCGTCGAGATAGGCACCGGAGAGTTCGTTGCCGAACAGGACGGCATCTTTATTTTCCATTGCATTATCCCATTTGTCGCTGGCGTTGCCGGTAAAGGCGTGCTCGGTGCGGGTGCCCTGCGCCGCCTGCTGTTTGATGGCCTCCGCGGTGCGGCGGGCGTCGCTTTCGCTCATGCCAGCGGCTTTATCCTGCTGGCCGCGGGCGTACATCGCCGTGAAGGTCGGCAGGTTTAAACGGTAATTTTCCTGACGGTTGACGGTGAAGTTGCCGCCGACAAAATCGGAGCGGTGGGCGACGAACGCGTAGGCGTGGCGTTCCGGTGACGATTTTGACGAGGTGCAGCCGGTGATCGTTGCCAGGGCACAGCTGAGGGCGAGAATCGCGGTGGAGAGCCTCATGGGGATATCATCCTTAATCATAAAAGAACAAATGGGGCGCAGGCGGTCTGTTGCGCCTCCTGCGCTAATGAGAATATGAAACGGCAAAAGGATGCGCGTTATCGGGGCGGGAGAGAAGCCCTGATTATTAATAGTGTCCCGAGACGCTGTCTCACTGAGCCACGCTTTCGCGCCAGGCTGGCAGGCCAACCAGAGCTCATTTATGATAGCCTGCAGGATCCACCTCTATCGCAGGAAGTGCAGGGTTTATGTCTATTCAGAAAATTGCTCGTCTGGCCGGCGTCTCGGTGGCCACGGTGTCGCGGGTGCTGAACAACAGCGATACGGTAAAAGCCAAAAACCGTGAGCGCGTGCTGCAGGCGATCAAAGAGAGCAACTATCAGCCGAACCTGCTGGCGCGTCAGCTGCGAACCGCCCGCAGCAATATGATCCTGGTGATGGTCTCCAATATCGCTAACCCTTTTTGCGCCGAGGTGGTGAAAGGGATAGAAGAAGAGGCGGAGAAGAACGGCTACCGCATTTTGCTGTGTAATTCCGGGTCGGATCTGGCCCGCTCGACCTCGGGCCTGCAGCTGCTCTCCGGCAAAATGGTCGACGGCATTATTACCATGAACGCGCTCTCCAGCCTGCCGGAACTGACCACCATGATTGGTGATGCGCCCTGGGTGCAGTGCGCGGAGTATGCCGACACCGGCAGCATCTCCTGCGTCGGGATTAACGACGTCGAGGCGGCCCAGGGGGCGGTGTCCCGGCTGGCCGACGGCGGCCGCCGTCGCATCGCGCTCATTAATCACGACCTCAGCTATCGCTACGCCCGCCTGCGCGAGCGCGGCTATAAAAGCGTGCTGCACGTGCACGGCCTGGCGTATCAGCAGGTGACCTACGCGCAGGATCTTAGCGCGGCGGCCGGTAAACGGGCGATGGAGCAGCTGCTGTCGCAAGACGAAAAGCCCGACGCGGTGTTTGCCGTTTCGGACTCCCTTGCCGCCGGGGCGCTGCGGGCAATTGACCAGGCTGGACTACGGGTGCCGGAGGATATCGCGGTGATCGGCTTCGACGGCACCGAGCTGGCGGAAGTGGTCTCCCCGCAGCTGACCACCGTCGAACAGCCCTCCCGGGCAATCGGCCGCACGGCGGTGGATCTGTTAATGAAACGCATCGACGATCCCGACGCTGCCGTTGAGCGGGTGATGATGGACTGGCGCGTGATAGCCCGCGCCAGCGCCTGAGGTCAGCGGGAGAAGGCGCCCGCCAGCGCGCGAATGTCGTTGCCGGTGGGCGTCTGATGAATGCGTAAGCCAAACTCCTCCACCACGGCGAAGACATGATCGAAAATATCCGCCTGGATCCCCTCATATTCCGCCCACACCACGGTGTTGGTGAAGCAATAGATCTCGATCGGCAAGCCGTTGGCATCCGGCGCCAGCTGGCGCACCATCAGGGTCATATCCTGGCGGATGCGCGGATGATGACGTAAATACTCCTGCAGATAGGCGCGGAAGGTGCCGACATTGGTCATTCGCCGCTCATTGAGAACCGACTGTTCCCCGGCATACTGCTGGTTCCAGGCGCTAATCTCCTCGTGGCGCGAATCCATATAGGGTTTAAGCAACTTCGCCCGGATCAAGCGCTGCTGCTCCTGTTCATCGAGGAAATGAATGCTGGTGGTGTCGATGTTGAGGCTGCGCTTAATGCGGCGGCCGCCGGAGGCCGACATGCCGCTCCAGTTTTTAAACGAGTCGGAGACCAGCGACCAGGTCGGAATGGTGGTGATGGTATTATCCCAGTTACGTACCTTGACCGTAGTGAGGCCGATATCGATCACCGCGCCGTCGGCGCCGTATTTCGGCATCTCCAGCCAGTCGCCAAGCTTGAGCATATCGTTGGCCGAGAGCTGGATACCGGCCACCAGGCCAAGGATCGGATCTTTAAATACCAGCATGAGCACCGCGGCCATGGCGCCGAGCCCGCTAATCAGGATCGCTGGCGACTGGCCTATCAGCAGGGAAATAATCAGGATGCCGATAATAATCGCCGTCACCAGCTTAATTCCCTGGAATATCCCCTTCAGCGGCAGCTGAGAGGCGGCGGGAAATTTCTGCGCCAGCTTTAAGATCACATCCAGCAGCGAGAAGAAGGACAGCATGGCATATATCATCACCCATAGCTGAGCCACGGTGGTTAATATTTCTGCGGCCTCGCTGCCTTTTTGCAGCCACAGCACCGCCTGCACGTTGACGATGATCCCCTGCAGGGTAAAGGCCAGTCGGTGAAAGAGTTTATTCTGCGTGATGATTTGCAGCCACAGGTGGCTGCTGGCCAATGCCCGTTTTTCAAAAGCGCGCAGCACCACTTTGTGCAATATCAGATGCACGACGACGGCGGTGAACAAGATAATGCCGAAGATAATCATCAGCGAGCGGGTGGGAGTTATTTCGATTCCTAAGGCGGCAATTTGCGATATTAATTCCTGCATAACGTCTCCTGAATATCCAGCGGGTATGATGACCGCTGGATAACGATTATGCAAATCACCGCCGCCGGTATTACGACGCTACCGTCGCCGGCTGTCGGTTGAGATGATGACGCAGCCACAGCGCGATGGCCCCCAGCAATAGCATCATAGCCACCTCGACCAGCAGAAAATCAATCAGCGCCTGCGGATAGTTTCCGCCGCCGCGACGGGCCAGCGCCAGGAACAGCGAGCCGAGGATAGCCGGCCCAAGGCCGAGAGTCGCCTGCTGCAGGGTACTGAGGATGGCGCTCCCGGCCCCGGCGTCGCTGGCGCTGATATCGCGCATGCCAATCCGGTAAAAGCTGTTGACGATCAGCGCCTGGCCGTAGCCGATCAGCGCCGTGGCGGGGACCAGCGTCAGGGCGGTGGTGGCGATCCCGAAGCGGGAGAAGGTGGCGCACAGCAGCAGTAGACCGGCGATCTGCACCGCCAGACCGGTCAGCAGGATCCGCCCCATGCTGTAGCGGGCGATAAGCCGCGGGGCATACAGCGCCGAAATAAAATAGGCCACGCCGAGGGCGATAAAGCTATTGCCGGACTGCCACGGCGCCATCCCCAGCCCCTCCTGCATGGTCAGCGCCATGCAGAACATAAAGCCGGACCAGGCGCTGAAAAACAGCAGGGCGATGGCCATCCCGAAGCGGATGCTGGTCAACTGCAGCAGACGCGGCGGCAGCAGGGGATGATCGCCACGCTGCTGCTGGCGCAGGGCGCTCTGACGCATGGCGAACAGCAGCGGCAGGACCGCCACCAGCATCAGCTGCAGCCACAGCGGCCAGCGCAGCTCCGGACCGAGGGCCATCGGGAACAGCAGGCAGCAGAGGATGAGGGCGAGGTACAGCGTGCCCTGCCAGTCAATCCGCGACGGCGTCTCACGACGGGTTTCCGGCACATAGCGGCGGCTCAGGGCCAGCACCAGCAGGCAGATCGGCACATTGATAAAAAAGGCGTTGCGCCAGCCCAGTCCGGCGATGTCCGCCGATACCAGCCAGCCGCCGCCCATCTGTCCGACAATAAAGGCGATCCCGCCGATCCCGCCGTACAGGCTGATAGCCCGGGCGTGGGCCGGGCCTTTGAGGGTGACGTGCAGGGTGGCGAGGATCTGCGGCACAATCAGCGCCGCCCCGGCGCCCTGCAGAGTGCGGGCGGCCAGCAGGGCGCTGATGCTGTTTGCTATGCCGCACAGCAGGGAAGCAATGCCAAAGAGCGCGACGCCCCACATAAACAGGCGCCGGCGGCCATAGTTATCGCCAAGCTTACTGCCCATCGCCAGGCAGACGGCAAAGGCGACACCGTAGAGCGCGACGATAAGTTCCAGCTGCGTGGCGCTGGCCGCCAGGGTATGGGTGATGGCGTCCAGCGCCACATTGGTGATCGAGGTATCAATAAGCGGCAGCATCTGGCCGCCCAGCAGCAGCAACAGACCGGCGCGGCCGGGTGAAACAGCAGACGTTTTCATGGGAATCTCCATTGCGTCATTCAGCAGACCGACGTAGCATTACCGATAAATTAAACGGGTACCAGTTCCTGTCTATACTGGTACTGGAACTACCATGCTGGAGGGGTGATGACCACGATGCCGCAACGGGAGTCGACGTTCGCCGTGCCGGACGATCGGCGCAAACAGCTGGGGGCGTTTCTGCGCGCCCGCCGTGAAAGCCTCGATCCGCAGCGCCTGGGGTTACCCCGGGTGGGCCGCCGACGCACGCCGGGTCTGCGCCGGGAAGAGGTGGCGATGCTCGCCGACGTCGGCGTTACCTGGTACACCTGGCTGGAGCAGGGGCGGGAGGTGAATCCGTCGGAGGCAGTGCTGGTGGGGGTGGCGAATGCCCTGCAGTGCAGTCCGCTGGAGACCCGGCATCTGTTCGTGCTCGCCGGGCTGACCCCGCCGGAAGCCACCCAGGTGACGGCGTGCGAAGGCATCAGCCCCGGCACCCGCCGCATGCTGGACAGCCTGATGCCGCAGCCGGCCAGCATTCAAAAACCGAACTTTGATATTGTGGCCTGGAACGACAGCTTCTGCCGCCTGATGGGTGTCGATTTCGCCACCCTTGCGGAAGAAGATCGCAACTGCATTTATCTGTATCTGACCCATGAGACCTGGCGCAGCCGGATTGAAAATCGCGATGTGCTGCCGACTTTTGTCTCCTATTTCCGCGCCGCGATGGCCGGGCACCGTGGCGATCCGGCATGGGAAAACAAACTGGCGCGCTTTTTCGCCGCCTCGTCGGAGTTTGAAGCGCTGTGGCATCAGCGCTACGAGGTGCGCGGCGTGGAAAACCAGATTAAACATTTTAACCACCCGCAGCTCGGGCGATTCAGCCTGCAGCAGATGTACTGGTATTCGGCGCCGCGCAATGGTTCGCGTCTGCTGGTCTACCTGCCGATGGACGAGGCGGGCGAGCAGGCGCTGACGTGGCTGGACCAACATTCATGACAAGGACTCAGATGGTTGAGAATGTGCCATCTTCGGGTATTGCCCGGCCGGGCTGCTGGACGGTTCCCTCTCCCTCCGGGAGAGGGGCAGGGTGAGGGAAAGCACTGCAGGGAAGTCTTTTATGTTATCTGCGACTTCAGCGCACATTGCGCTCCCGGTTAGTCTTCTGCGTTATATCTCTCATGACGCAGGGAGCGCACAGGGGGCGGCCAGTCGCCGCCGCCCCCTGTACCCCCGGGCTCCGGCCAGCAACATCGCCACTTCGTGGTGCCTTCGACTTATCCCTGCAGGCTTCGGGTCGGGCCGAGGCAGCGTCCATGCAAAACACGGCCCTCAGCCCGCATCCATGCGGGCTGCCCCGGCCTGCCGGGAACGTCTCAACGATGTTGAGGCCGCCAGCACCGGCAGTTTCAGCAGCCCCAGGACCCGCGGTGATTTGGGTTTGTAGGCCGGGTAAGGCGTACGCCGCCACCCGGCAAAAAGGCGAGCATATTAGCGAAAACAGGTTTGTCATCAGTCTCAAGGAATGCCTATGAACGTAACCCGAAAAGAGCAGCGCATTATTCAGCGCGCGCTGAATGCCTGGCAGGCCAGCGGGGAGTTAACCCCGGCGGACAGTCAGCGGCTGGCGCACACGCTGCGCGTCTCCCCCTTCGACTGGCGGCGCCTGAGCCGCTATGCCTTCTGGACCGCGCTGGCCTGCGTGCTGATTGCTCTGGGCAGTCTGTTTGCCGACAGCGAACTGGTGGCGTGGCTGCTGAGCCTGTTCAGCCACTCGGCGCTGACGCGGATCCTGCTGCCTGCACTGCTGGCAGTCGCCTGCTACGGCTGGGGTTTTCGCCGCCAGCAGCGGGAGACGCAGTGGCACTACAGCACCGAGGCGATTTTGTTTCTGGGCGTCGTCTTTACCGCGTTGGCGCTATGGCAGTTGGGTGAACGGCTGGATAACGGCAGCGGCCATATCGCGCCGCTGTTTCTGGCCGGATGCATGATTTACGGCGCTATCGGCTATGTAGCCCGCTCCGGGCTGGTGTGGCTTTTTTTTCTGCTGGCGCTGGGCAACTGGTTTGGCGCAGAAACCGGCTATGTCTCGGGGTGGGGCGCCTACTGGCTGGGCATGAACTACCCGATTCGCTTCGTCCTGTTCGGCGGCGCGCTGCTGGCGCTCTGCTACGGCGCGCAGTCCTTGCTTCGCCAGCGTCAGCTGTTTACCGTCAGCAAGGCGATGGGCCTCACGTACCTGTTTATTGCGCTGTGGATCCTGTCGATTTTCGGCAATTACGACGCTGACAGCTGGTACAACGTAAGCCAGGCGCGACTCCTGCCGTGGGGGCTGCTGTTTGCCGCGGCGGCCGGCGTCTGCATTTTTATCAGCCTGAAAACCGATGACGCCATGCTGCGCGGCTTTGGGTTAACCTTCCTGGCGATCAATCTCTATACCCGCTTCTTTGAGTTTTTCTGGAACGGGATGCACAAGGTGCTGTTTTTCCTGATCCTTGCCGTCTCGCTGGCGGTGATTGGCCGTTATGCCGAGCGCATCTGGCACGCGGGGAACGTTAAGCCATGAAAAATTAAGCGCTTTTAAAGAAGTGTGGCTGACGGCAGCGACGTCCTGCGCGAATTGTCGTATAAGCGAATTTTACGCTTTTGACAGGGGAGCGAGATGAACAAGGAGTCGATTTTTCGCCAGCTAGAACAACGGATCGCCGGGCGAGCGCTGACGGCGGAAGCGCTGGGCGAGTTTAACGCTATGGCCATTGCCGATAGCTTGAAGCAAAAACGCAGCATCATCAGCCATCATCTGAATAATCTCCATCGCGAGCAGCGGGTGGTCAAAGTGAATGGTCGCCCGGTGCTGTTTTTACCCGTTACCGTTCTGCGCGATCATCACCGCCTGGCGGTTCGGCACGGCGAATACGCCTCCATTCAGGCGCTGTGCGCGGAGCGTCAGGATAGTCTGGCGCAGCTGATTGGCGCGCAGGGCAGCCTGCAGGAAGCATTGCGCCAGTGCAAGGCTGCCATCAGCTACCCTGGCGCAGGTCTGCCGCTGCTGCTGCGGGGCCCTACTGGCACTGGGAAAAGTTTTCTAGCTCGCCAGCTCTGGCACTACGCAATAGATGAAGGCATTTTACCTGCCGATGCGCCTTTTACCGTATTTAACTGCGCCGAGTACGCGAATAATCCAGAACTACTGACCTCGAAGTTATTTGGTCATGCGAAGGGGGCCTTTACCGGCGCCGATAAAGCCGTTCCTGGTCTTATCGAGACCAGCAACGGTGGGGTGTTGTTTATCGATGAGGTTCATCGGCTGCCGCCCGAAGGTCAGGAAAAGCTGTTTCATTTTATGGATAACGGTAGCTGGCGCCGGCTGGGGGAGAGCACCGATGAGCGCAGCGCCACGGTGCGGCTAATTTTTGCTTCAACCGAGGATCTGGAAAAACATTTCCTGGCGACCTTTATTCGCCGTATTCCGGTCATTGTAAAAATTCTGCCGATCGCTGAACGCGGCCAATTCGAGCGGCTGGCGTTTATCCACCACTTTTTCCGCCGTGAAGCCCAGCGTTTGAACCACGATCTGGCGCTGGATGGCGAAATCGTCAGCCAGCTCATGCGTGAAACGCTTGAAGGAAATGTCGGTGGGCTGGAAAATTTGATTCGCAATATTTGCGCCAGCGCCTGGACATTTGGCGAACGTGATAGCGGTCTTTTACACATAAAAGCGGGTTTGCTGCCCGACCGATTACTGGCGGATGCGCCTTTTTCCCTTCAGCAAAATAGCGAGCGGGTTATGATTTACCGCGATGGCGACGCGCAGCCTCTTTTTTCTGGTCGTCACCATGAATACCAACGGCTAACGGAAAATATTTGTAGCCTGTGCGAGGAGTTGGCTCAGGATAATATTAGCGTGCGGACCTTTGAAAAGCTTATTTATCAGAACGTGACGCTCTATCTTGATGCGCTGATGAATCAGGAGAGTACGGTCTCTCTGCAGGACAAACGGCTGCGCTTTATTGAAGATGTGGGCAAAGCAATCGCTGTCAATTATGACCTTCAGCTAAATGTCGAATTCGCTTATCTTACCGGCCGCTACCTCACCAGCCTCCCTCTGGCGCCGCGTAGCGTTGCTGAGCCCGTGCGTCTGGTGATGCAGCGCTGGCTGGACTCCTCGGCGGGGCTGGCGCAGCGTATCGCGGAGAAACTACTGGATGTCGTCAATAATAAATACGATCTGCTCATCGATACGCTTGACCGCCTGGCGGTTGCCGCTATCGTCAGCAATGCGATTGATGCGACCAGCGGCGGAAAAGTGAAAGCGCTGATAATCGCCCACGGTTATTCGACCGCCAGCAGCATTGCCGGCGTTGCCAACCGCCTGATTGGCGAAAAGATCTACCAGGCCATGGATATGCCGATGGAGGTGGCGTTTAACGATGTCAGTCGCGCCGTGGTTGATTATCTCCAGCATACGGACACGCGTGCGGGTGTGATGGTGCTTATTGATATGGGCTACACCAAGGAGATTGCCGATGCGCTTTTGTCGGTGATTCACGGCCCGCTGGTGGTGGTGGATAACGTCACGACCCGCATGGCGCTGAACGTTGCCAGCGAGATCGCGCTGGGAAAAAACATCGAACAAATCGCCGAAGAGATCGTGCCGCTTAATCAGTCGCGTTGGGATGTGTTCTGGCCCGCAGAAAAAAAAGAGCGTGCGCTGCTGGTGACCTGTATTACAGGTATCGGTACCGCATTTAAATTTAAAAATCTGATGGAGAAGAGCCTGCTCAACGATTTTGATATTAACATCATCGCCTGCGAGTATACGCGCTTAAAAAACAGTCGTACGGCGGTATCGTTGCTCCACCAGTATGAAGTTATTGCGGTCGTGGGTACCCACGACCCGCAGCTGGCCGGAGTGCCCTGGGTTGGCATTGAGGAACTACTTGGCGAGCAGGGGCATCGACATCTGAGTCAGCTCTTAAGTGGCTATCTTAATGAAAAGCAAATTGCGCTGATTAATAAAAATATGGTTCGTGAGTTTTCGCTGCATAACGTTGTCAACTCTCTGACGATACTGAATGCCGGAAAAACCATGGGGCATATCGAAACCATTATCGCTGAGTGGCAAAATACGCTTGGTTTTCATTTTAATAATAACTTAATTATCAGTTTATATGTGCATCTCAGCTGTATGATTGAGCGTCTGGTAATGCGTAATGAAATTAGCCATTATAAAGATCTTGAGCAATTTACCCGCCAGCATGGCGAATTTATTGCCATGGTGAATCACTCGTTCCAGCGCCTGAAAATACTCTATAACGTGGCGCTACCGGTAGCGGAAATTGGCTATATTCACGATATTTTTGAATTACGTATTGAAGATTTTAGCTGGTAATTCTCAACGCAGCCCCGGAGAATTACGCCGGGGCTGGCAGGCGGTTAGCGAATCAATATTCGACTTTCCACATATAGCGGCGGGTGGTCAGCGGGTGGTTGCGGGCTGTGGCCAGCGCCAGGTTGTAAACATCCAGTACGCAGTTGTGCAGCAGGCCGCAGAAATATTCGCGCACGCTGGCGTGCAGTGTGTCGATTCCCACCTTTTCCACGTCAATAATCTGCAGTTTTCCCTGGTAACGTTCGATAAAGCGGATCGCGCGGTCATCCAGCGGGCGTGTGCGGCCGCTGCTTTTTAATAAAATAAACGGCGTTCCCGCTTCGGTAATCTCAAAGGGACCGTGGAAATACTCGCCGCTATGGATGCACGCGGAGTTAATCCACTGCATCTCCAGCAGAATACAGATGGATTCCTGATGCGCGGCGCCGAATGAGGGGCCGCTGCCCATCATGTAGATGACCTTTTCGCTCTTCCAGGCTTCGGCAAAATGGCGCGCATCCGCCTGAACCTGCTGCTGAGCGCCGCGTACCACGGATTCAAAACTGGCAAAGGCGCTGACCATCTCATCGTAATGGGCGTATCCCTCAGTTTGCGCAAGCACTTCCAGCGCCAGCCACAGGCTGTATGCCGCTTTTTGCTGCGTCGGATCGACGGTTTCGGGATAGCGCGCCCAGCAGTATTCAATAGTGTAATCGCTGTGTTCGCACAGCGGCGTGCCGGGGGTATATACCAGTCCAATAGTGGCGGCGCCTTTCTGACGCGCGATGCGGGCGGCTTCCACCGTTTCAGCGGTGTTGCCCTGCTGCGAGGCGAGGATCACTACGCTGTTTTTACCTAACGCGTTCGGCGTCGCGTGGACAAATTCATTACTGGTAACATAGCCGACGGCCAGCTTTTTAGCTTCACAATCGAGAAAATATTTCCCCGGCCAGAAACCGGTTAATGAACCACCGCAGCCAACAAACCATACGCGCTCAATGTACTGCTTAGATAAAATATCGCGAATAATAGTATGTGCGTTTTTATGAGCTATAGACATATTGGTCTCCTTGAGATGTAACGGGTCCTCCGCTGAATAGCGGATAACTTTTACTATGCGTCAATTAATTGGGTTGTTTACTTTTCATTTTCTGGTGGAACTGCGGATCCTTCGGTATCGCGGGATCGATGCCCTTCACTGGTGGCAGTCGGGCACAAACCATTTGTAACGGAATGATATATTCAAAGACCGCAAAGTCTGGATCGTTAATAAATGCGAAGGGCATATTTTTGCCGTTATTTTCGACTTGTGGACCAATGCGATAAATATGCTGAGTCCAGCCGCCAAGTATTTCCGCCAGGCGATCCTGACGTTCATCGGGAAACGGATCGAGCATGATCAGGGTAGAGCGCTCGTCGAAGGCGTTATAGATCCCGTGGATGAACTCCTCAAATTCGTAACCGGCAACCGGACAGCGTAGCGTTTCAAGCATCTTTAGCGCACCTTCCTGAACGGTGCCAAACAGCCTTGCCGGACCGGTCAGGCGAATGTCCGCGCTGTCGATAAGCGGTCGGGCATGATTGAGAACCCACGCCTGCGAGGCCGCAATGAGCGTCGGCAAATGATTAAACGTGTTATCCATGCGGATGAGTAGCGCTTTGCGCTCCTCATCGCTCAGGCGCCGCTGGCGACTGGCGACAGCAAGCGCCAGCAGCATCAGATTAAGTATGGTGCAGTGATACCCTTTGGTTTTAGCGCCAGCCCGCTCTTCTCCACAGGGTACTGTTAAGACCAAATCTGCCGCCCGGTCGATAACGGCTGGCGCTTCCCCGGCCATGGAAGCGGTGAGATGCCCGGCTGCCCGGGCGCGTTCCATTGCGGCGAGGGTAGAGAGGCTGCCGCCTCCCTGAGAAATGCCGATGACCAGCGCTTTGTCGCTGAGGGTCAGCGCCGAATCATCCAGCAGAAAAGGCCAGTAGACATCAACGGGTAGCCCGCACCACTGCTGCATAAACGAGCGGGCGGTCAGCGCGCCGTGATAAGAGGTACCGGAGCCGGTCAGGATAATACGCGTGATGCCGCGCTCCGTTAGCGCTTTCGCCGCCTGCCAGAGATCTTCCCGCGTCTGCGTCAGCATAGCGAGCAAACGGGCGGGTGTTTCATTCATATAGTCTTCTACGTGCATGGGTGATATTCCTCTTCTTAAAGCAGGCCTAGCGCGCTGGCCGCCATGCCAAACGCGACGGTTCCTAGCAGGATCCAGTTAATATTGACTCCCTTACGGATCAACTTGTACATCCCGAGGGTGAAAAGCAGCGGCAGCAGCGAAGGAAGAATTTTGTCAATAAACTCCTGCGCCTTCATGGTGGTCTGCCCGGCGGTAAAGCTGAGCGGGGTGGTGATATCTATCATGCTGGCGGTCATCGCGCCGACGACCATGAGGCCAACAATTGATGCGATATAGGTCACCCGGTCCATAAGGCCGCTTTGGTAAATTCTCATCAGCCAGGTCGTACCCGCCCGGTAGCCGAGCTTCAGGCCATACCAGCGGCACAAAAGATGCGGCAGGTTATAAACTAACAGCGCCAGTATCGGTCCCAGCAGGCTGCCCTGCTGGGCGAAATAGATACCCATCCCGGCGGCGATAACCTTTAATGATCCCCAGAAAATGGAGTCGCCGATGCCCGCCAGCGGTCCCATCAGGCTGGTTTTAATCGCGTTTATCGACTCCTCATTAAATTCGGGGTTACGCTGGTTCTCTTCTTCCATGGCAATCGACAGGCCGAAGATAAAGGTCGAGAGATGGGGCGTGGTGTTAAACAGCACCAGATGACGCTGCAGGGCGCGCCCCAGCTCCGTTGGGTCCTGATAGATACGCTTCAGGGCTGGCGACATGGCAAAGGCGTAGCCCATATGCTGCTGGCGCTCGTAGTTCCACGAGCCCTGTAGCGTAAAGGAGCGCCAGAACACGCTGCGTAAATCGCGGGCGGTGATGCGGCTTGCGTCATCGCTTTGCGGCTGGTTAGCGCCAGTCACAGTTTGCGTCATTTCGCTCATGATTAGCTCTCCTGCTGCTTAAGATTAAGGAACTGGCTGATGATAAATGCCAACACCACAGCGAACAGCGCAATGGCGATGATATCCAGTTTGGTATATGCCGCTATCAGAAATCCCAGACCGAGATACGGCATCAGTTTGCTGCTGAGCATCATGCTGATCAGCAGGGCGAAGCCGAGCGCTGGCAGGATCTTACTGGCGACGATCAATCCGTTGGTTATCACCGGTGGAATGGCCTCCAGGAACCAGCTTACCGCCGAAGAACCAAGCAGAATGGCAAAAAAAACCGGTAGAAATCCGTTTAAAAAATAGAGTAGCGTCGGACCGGCGAGGTGCATCAGGCCGACCATTCGGGTATTACCCTGTGCCGCATAGCGATCCGCCAGATGACCAAAGCGGGCGTTCACCACGCGCACCAGGATGCCCAGCGTCTGCGCCAGCATTGAGACAGGGATGGCGATGGTGAGCGCAGCCTCCGGACCGCGGCCGGACATGATCGAAAACGCGGTGGCCAATACGGAGCCGGTCACGATATCTGGCGGGTGCGCGGCGCCGATGGCGACGTTGCCGAGGAAAATAAGCTCCAGCGTAGCGCCAATCAGAATCCCCTCATGCAAATTACCGCAGACCAGACCGGTGAGGGCGCACATCACCAGCGGTCGATCGATCATTGATACCCCAAGCAGGCGGCCATCAAGTATCCCCAGAGCGGCGATCAGGCCGAGTAACGTTGCGGTGAGCAACATAGTGACCTCCGAAGTTAAAGTTGGTCGTTAAGGAGTTCAGCCGAGTGGGCGGGTACCTGACGCATCTCCAGCCGAATGCCTTTTTCTTTTAGCGCTCTGCTATGGGCGATTTCCTCGTCGGTCAGATAGATGGCCTTGCCGAATTGTCTTGCCCCTTCCTTCTGTGGCAGACCACCGTAATTAATTGCGCTAATTTCCGGGATTTTTTCCACTAGCGCGAGGGTTTCCGCAGTATTGCCAAGGACCACCATGACTTTTTTATGATCCAACTTGCCGCTGTTAAGCTTTTCCGCCGCTTGTTCAACGGTGGCGATGTCCAGCGTGACGCCCGCTGGCTTTGCCAGGTTAAGCGACATCGTAATGAAGGCATCCGCCGCGGCTTTGGCGTTGGCGACGATGATATGGTCGATATCCAGCGCTCGGGTCCAGGCAAAAACCACCTGGCCGTGCAGCAGCCGATAATCAATGCGCACGAGTTTAATCATGAGATTCTCCCTGTGGGTCAGAGGATGGTTGTGTTATTAGAGGATTGATGAAAACAATGGATTCACGCGCCGCGCTGGTGGCGTAGATAATCGCGGCCTCGGTAGTGGCTTCTTCGCACAGCAGAAACTCCAGCAGCAGAGTCAGATTGATGCCGGCGACCACGAAAACGTTGCGATGCCGCATCAAGACGCTCACGGCGCTATTGTTAATACTGCCGCCAAGCAGGTCGGTGAAGATCACCACTTCATCACCATTCGCCTGGACGATGAGATGCTCCAGGGTTTGCTCCAGCTGTTCGGTGGTCACGATATCTTCGTCATAGGCGCAGACCGGGATAACGCCGTGTTCATCGCCAATCAGCAGCGACAAACTGTTCACCAGTCCGCGAGCAAAATGGCCGTGGCTGGCCACATAGATATGTTTCACCCGGTTTCTCCTTCATCCAGATAGCGGTATCTGTTAAGAGCAAAGGGCGTGCCAGAAATAAAAAATATTATTTATCAATTAATTAAACCAGCTGGTTCACACTAAAGGCGTTATTCCTGGCACAAGCGGGCTCATTAGCGCCAGAAACCTGGCACAAACGGCAGAAAAAGAGGGGAAAGAGTGGGGGAAGAAAGTCCCGGGCGAGACGCTGCTGCGCCATGGCCCGGGCGTTCCCGGCAGAAGGGAATTAAATCTCGGTAATGGTCGTCGACTGCGGCAGACGCGACTTCGGCAGGGTAGCGTTGAAATCCTCCACGCTATGGTGGCCAACCGGGACCACCACCAGGCTGGTGTAGCCCTTGGCTTTCAGGTCAAACTCCTCATCGAGGATCGCAAAATCAACCCCTTCGATCGGCACGGCGTCGAGGCCCATCGCCGCTACGCCCAGCAGGAAATTGCCCACGTTGAGATACACCTGCTTCGCCATCCACTGATCGTCATCTTTCAGCTCTTTGCGGTGCATATCGGCAAAGAAGGTGCGACCCTTGTGGTTAGCGGCTTTTGCGTCAGGAGTGGCGAAACGGCCATCGGCCTCTTCCTGATCCACGACGCGCTGCAGCCAGGCGTCGTCCATCGCGGTTTTCGCGCAGAACACCACCACGTGCGAGGCGTCAAGAATTTTACGTTCGTTGAACACGTAGGTACCGCTGGCGGCTTTCGCCACGCGGGCTTTGCCTTCATCGGTGCTGGCAACGATAAAGTGCCACGGCTGGGAGTTGGTGCTTGACGGGCTGTACTGCAGCAGCGTTTTCAGCTGTTCCGCTTCCCCGGCAGTCAGCTTTTTCGTGGCGTCAAAGGCCTTGGTGGAATAGCGCTTCAAAGCGACCGATACGATATCCATAACTCTTCCTCACAGTTTACAGCACCTTACCGGTGCGTTCAGGAGAGGAAGAGTACAGCGAAGATCGCAAAATGATAAGGGTGAAAAATGCGATAACACTTATCGCGTTTGGCTGAAAATCAGCGCGGACGCAGGCGCTGCTGCGCCTTTTTGCTCAGCTTGTTCACCACCTGGTGCCACGAATCGTCAATCAGCTCGGCCAGCAGATCCTCGCTGATGTCGTCGCCCGGCACCACCGTGATCCAGTGTTTCTTGTTCATATGGTAGCCGGGTTCGATACTGCGATAAATTTCCTGATTGAGCAGCGACTTCTGCGGCTCGGCCTTCAGGTTGACCAGCGCCCGCCCGCGAATGGTCATGGTGATCATAAAGATGCGGCCGTCGACCTTAAACACATCGTACTCCGGCCCAAAGGGCCAGCAGTGTTCGGTAAACGGGTAGGTCAGGGCGATACGGTGAGCGCAGGGATGCAGTGTTTCCGGCGTCATTAGGCGTCCGCCTCATGCAGGGCGTTCCACATGGCTTCAAAACCGAGGGCGATAATCTCCCGGGCGCGCTGCGGATCGTGGCTGGCGAATTCGATGGTGGTTTCCGCCAGCGACAAAAACAGGGCGTCGCCAAAGGCGCGATACGCCTCGCTGAGGAATATCTCTTTCACCGACAGCTGGCACATTTCGTTGAGCTCCGGAAAGCTCTCTTTCACCTGGCGGCGGGTTTCGTCAGTGATGCGCTCGCTGAGCGCCATACGGCGGATCGCCTTGTGCTCCATCGGGTTGCGCACGCCCCAGTCGATATAGCTGTTCCAGATATTGCGCGCATTCTCTTTCGGGCGCTTCTCGTCCGGATCCAGCCCGGCGATCATGGTGCGCACCAGGCGCAGCTTAATGGCGAGGTACAGTTCGTTGAGCAACTCATCCTTGGTAGCGAAATAGCGAAACAGCGTCCCCTCGGCCACACCGGCGCTGCGGGCGATGGCCGACGTCGAGGCGGCGATGCCGGACTGGGCGAAAGCCGCGGTGGCAGCTTCCAGTAACGCTTGCTTTTTATCTTCACTCTTTGGACGAGCCACTACTTTTTTCCTCACGCAGGTTTAAACAAACCGCCGATCTTTGCACGTCTGACCTGGTTGCTGCAACGGCGGAACGCAAAAATTGAAAATCGTCTTGACGACTTTCATCACATTCCTAATAATGAGTGCGTACTCACTCATAATCAAGTTATATCATAAAGCCTCCGGGATGGGGGCTTTTGTCTGGTCAGGATATGAACCGTGTCACTTTCAGCGTGGTCGCCATCATGTTACTCGCAGCAGCAACGACATTGCCGTTTGTCCTCAATGCCGGTTTTGGTAAGGCGCCGCAGGGGGCACAGCTTAGCCAGGTGGAAGCGTCCCCCCACTACCGGGATGGCCAGTTCCATAACCAGCTGCCCACGCCGGGGTTCACCGGGCAAAAAAATATGCTGGCGGCATGGTGGGATTTCCTGATGACCAAACGGGAAAACGCCCGTCCCGCGCAGCCGCTGCCGCTGGTGAAGACCGATCTGGCGACGCTGCCCCTCGGGCAGGACGTGATGGTCTGGCTCGGCCACTCCTCCTGGTATCTGCAGCTGGCGGGAAAACGCATCCTGATCGACCCGGTGTTCAGCGATTACGCGGCGCCGTTCTCCTTTATTAATAAAGCTTTCCCCGGCGACTATCCGTGGCGGGCGGAAGGGATGCCGGAGATCGATCTGCTGATCATCTCCCACGATCATTACGACCATCTGGATTACGCCACCATCCGCGCTCTGCTGCCGAAAATTAAGCGGGTCATTACGCCGCTGGGGGTTGGCTCGCATCTGCGTTACTGGGGGATGGACGGGGCGCTGATTACCGAAGCGGACTGGCAGCAGGCGATTCCGGTTAACGACGAGCTCATCGTCCACGTCCTGCCGGCGCGGCACTTTTCCGGCCGTGGGCTGAAGCGCAACCAGACGCTGTGGGCCAGTTTTCTGTTCGTTACCCCGCAGCAAAAGATTTATTACAGCGGCGACAGCGGCTATGGGCCGCACTTTAAAGCGATAGGCGATGAATTTGGTCCGGTCGATCTGGCGATCATGGAGAACGGGCAGTATGACCAGGACTGGAAATATATTCACATGATGCCGGATGAAACAGCTCAGGCCGCCGACGACCTGCGCGCTCGCGCGGTGCTGCCTGGGCATGCAGGACGATTCGTTTTGGCGAAACACAGCTGGGATGAACCGTATCAACGGCTGGCGGCTGCCAGCGAAGGAAGGGCCTGGCGTCTGCTGACGCCTGTGCAGGGCGAGCCGGTGTGGGTCGCCGATAAGACGCAATCATTTAACGCCTGGTGGCGCTAAGCGCCAGTGCAGTATCAGAGGAGAGAGCATATGACGATTTCCGCTCAGGTGATTGATACTATCGTCGAGTGGATTGATGATAACCTGCATCAACCGCTGCGTATTGATGATATCGCTCGCCATGCCGGGTATTCGAAATGGCATCTGCAACGGCTGTTTTTACAGTATAAAGGGGAGAGCCTGGGGCGCTATATTCGCGAAAGGAAGCTGCTGCTGGCCGCCCGCGATCTGCGTGACACCGATCAGCGGGTCTACGATATCTGCCTGAAGTATGGCTTCGATTCGCAACAGACCTTTACCCGCGTCTTCACCCGGACCTTCAATCTGCCGCCGGGCGCCTACCGTAAAGAGAACCACAGTCGCGCCCACTGAGGCGCGCCCTTCCTGGTTTAGCGTTCGAGCGAAAACCAGCGACGCCACACCCAGCGCAGCACCAGATACTCAATGGCGCCCAGTGCTAAGAACCACAAACAAAACAACACCGTATAAAGCTGGTTGAGATCCATCATATGGAATGTCTCAACCAGCTTTTGCGCCAGCGTCAGGCCCAGCGACGGCGCGGGCAACAGCAGACAGGAGAGCAGAGCCAGGAGCAGGATCCCGGCGGCGGAGAGGAGCGTTTCCAGCGGATGTTTCATGTCATGTTAATCATCAGTTAAAAAACATATTGTCCGGCAAAATAATCCCTAACGCAATATGCTTTGTATTTTACTCGCCTTAATGCGCCTCTGTTTAATATTATGGCCTGCCTTTTATTCCCATGTTAATTAATCTGAAATAATTTGTAATTAAATTAAAATCAGTCTCCTGTAAATTACTGTCATTATTATGCCAGCGCTTTTACAAAACTATAAGTGCTATATCCCACCAGCGTGGCAGCGATGATGGCCAGCAGGATGTACAGCGCCAGACGGCGTCCGCGGTAGATTCCAAACATATTTAACCTCGTTTAGTTTTGGTTTATTAATATTCTGTAATAGTTGGCTCGTGGAATTAACTTACCACATATTTTTTATTTTGCGAAAAATTTAGGCTTGTATTGGTTCACATTTTTATCGGCTTTTTCGCCACCTTTTACTGCATTGGCCAGGAATGATTTCAGGCTTTCCGACTCACGGAATTTATAAGGAAAATGTAATTTGACCAAGATGAATAACCCAAAGTTTACGACGCCCTCGGGCGACACCGCGCCACGGCAGGTCTGGCAGCAGACCGTTGACGCAGTGCTGGCGCAGACCAAAAGCCAGGCCGCTGGGTTAAGTTCCGCAGACGCCGCCGAGCGCCTGAATAGCTGTGGGCCGAACGCGCTGCCGGAAAAGAAAGGGAAACCGGCCTGGCTGCGCTTTCTTGCCCACTTTAACGACGTACTGATTTACGTGCTGCTGGCCGCCGCGGCGCTGACCGCCATCATGGGGCACTGGGTCGATACCCTGGTGATCCTCGGCGTGACGGTGATTAACGCCCTGATCGGCCATATCCAGGAGAGCAACGCCGAAAAGTCCCTGCAGGGGATCCGCAACATGCTCTCCAGCGATGCCCGCGTCCAGCGTAACGGCAAACATGAGACTATCCCGACGCGCGACCTGGTTCCGGGAGATATCGTTATCCTGCGCGCCGGCGACCGCGTGCCGGCGGACATGCGGCTGATTGAAACGCACAACCTGCGGGTGGAAGAGGCGATCCTCACCGGCGAGTCGACGGTGGTGGATAAAATCACCGACGCGCTGGAAGGCGACCTGCCGTTGGGCGACCGGGTGAACATGGTCTTCTCCGGGACCACCGTCAGCGCCGGCGGCGGCGTCGGCGTGGTGACCGCCACCGGCGCGCAGACCGAACTCGGCCACATTAACCAGATGATGGCGGGCATTGAGAAGCACCGCACCCCGCTGCTGGTGCAAATGGATAAGCTCGGCAAAGCGATTTTCGTCATTATCCTCGCCATGATGGTGGCGCTGTTTATCTTCAGCCTCGCGCTGCGGGATATCGCGATGGGCGAGCTGCTGCTGTCGCTGATTAGCCTGGCGGTGGCCGCGGTACCGGAAGGACTGCCGGCGATCATCTCAATTATTCTGTCGCTCGGCGTGCAGACGATGGCGCGCAAGCGGGCGATTATCCGTAAGCTGCCGACCGTGGAAACCCTCGGCGCCATGACCGTGGTCTGCTCGGATAAAACCGGCACCCTGACGATGAACGAAATGACCGTCAAGGCGATCATCACCGCCGACTGCTGCTACCGGGTGGAAGGCGACAGCTATGAGCCGCAGGGGCGGATCTTCCTTGAGGGGAGCGATGAGCCCGTGCAGGTTCAGCCGGGTACCGTGCTGGAGACCTGGCTGCGCACCATCGACCTGTGCAACGACAGCCAGCTTATCCAGGATGAGCGCGGCCTGTGGGGGATCACCGGCGGGCCAACCGAAGGGGCGCTGAAGGTGCTGGCGGCGAAAGCGCAGCTCCCGGCGGTGGAGGCCCGTCTGGTGGCCAAGATCCCCTTTGACTCGCAGTACAAATATATGTCCACGCTGCAGCACATCGATGGCGATGCCCGGGTGTTAATCACCGGTGCGCCGGACGTCATCTTCGGCATGTGCCGTGAGCAGATGAGCCGCCAGGGCGCGGTGCCGTTCGAGGCGCAGTACTGGGAAGAGGAGATGGCGCGCTTCGCCCGTCAGGGGCTGCGCATGGTGGCGGCGGCCTGTAAGCCGGCCAGCCTTGATGCTACCACGTTGAACCATGAGGATCTGCAGGAGGGACTGATTTTCCTCGGCATCGCCGGAATGATGGATCCGCCGCGTCCGGAAGCTATTGACGCTATCCACGCCTGCCAGACCGCCGGCATCCGCGTGAAGATGATCACCGGCGACCACCCGCAGACGGCGATGAGCATCGGCCAGATGCTGGGGATCACCAACAGCAGCCAGGCCATGACCGGCTACCAGCTGGAGCACATGGACGATGCGGCGCTGGCGAAGGCGGCGGTGGAGTACGACATCTTTGCCCGCACCAGTCCGGAGCATAAGCTGCGCCTGGTGAAAGCCCTGCAGGATAACGGCGAAGTGGTCGGCATGACCGGCGACGGCGTCAACGACGCGCCGGCGCTGCGCCAGGCCGACGTGGGTATCGCGATGGGTATCAAAGGGACCGAGGTCACCAAAGAGGCGGCCGATATGGTGTTGACCGATGACAACTTCGCGACCATCGCCAGCTCGGTGAAAGAGGGGCGCCGGGTCTATGACAACCTGAAGAAGACCATCCTCTTCATCATGCCGACCAACCTGGCGCAGGGACTGCTGATCATCATCGCCCTGCTGGCGGGGAACATGATTCCGCTGACCCCGGTGCTGATCCTGTGGATGAACATGGCGACGTCGGCGACGCTCTCCTTCGGCCTGGCCTTTGAGGCCGCGGAGCGCAACGTGATGAACCGCCCGCCGCGTAAAACCGGCCAGCACGTGATGGATGGTTTCGCCGTGTGGCGGGTGGCTTTCGTCGGGTCTATGATTGCTATTGCCGCCTTTATCCTTGAGGCCTGGCTGGCACCGCGCGGTCACAGTCCGGAGTTTATCCGCACCGTGCTGCTGCAGATGCTGGTGACGGCGCAGTGGGTCTACATGATCAACTGCCGCAGCAGCGACAGCTTCTCCCTGAGCATGGGCCTGCTGCGCAACAAAGGCATCTGGCTGGTGACCGGTGTCCTGCTGCTGATGCAGCTGGTGATTATCTATGTCCCGCTGATGCAGAACATGTTTGGCACGGAAGCGCTGCCGCTGCGCTACTGGTTTGTCACCCTGGTCATCGGCATCGCCATGTTCCTGGTGGTGGAAATCGAGAAGCGTCTGACGCGCCGGTTCCGCAAAACGGCCTGATCGATCTCGCGCGCCTCGCCGCAGGCGCGCGTTACTGTCGCAAGGATCCCCTATGATTAAAACCTTCCGCTTTGCGCTGCTGGCTAGCGCCCTGGCCAGCAGCGCCCTGACGGCCACCGCCGCGCCGGCGGTGCCGGTCCGCGTCGCCACGGCCGAACTGGCTCCTCATGCTGAAGAACGCGCCATCCCCGGACGGGTCGAGGCAATCCGCGCCGTCGACATTCGCGCGCGCACCGAAGGGGTGATTGTTCAGCGCCACTTCCAGGACGGGCAGTATGTGACCGAGGGCGACCTGCTGTTTACCCTCGACGACGCACAGCCCCGCGCGGCGCTGGCCCTGGCGCAGGCCGAGCTGAAAAGCGCAGAGGCCTCATTACGCCAGTCGCAACAGCTGCTCACTCGCTACGAGCGACTCATCAACAACCACTCCATCAGCCGCAACGACGTCGACACAGCTCGGATGCAGCGCGACGTCGCCGCCGCTGCCGTGCAGCAGGCGAAAGCCCGCGTCGAGGCCCAGCAGATTGTGCTCAGTTATACCCGGATTGCGGCGCCGGTGACCGGACGGGTGGGTCACAGCGCCTTTCACGTCGGGACGCTGATTAACCCATCCAGCGGAGTGTTAGTGGACATTGTGCAGCTGGATCCGGTGCGGGTCTCGTTCGCCCTCGACGAAGCCGCGTTTTTCAGCAAAACCGGCCAGCATGCCGACATCCACGCTCTGAAACAGGCGTGGCTGGCGCAGATTGACGTGGATGGCAAACGGCGCGACGGGGTGCTGACCTCCATCGATAACCGGATCGACGCCCGCACCGGCAGCGTAGCGGTGCGGGCGGAGTTCGCCAATCCGCAGCACCGTCTGCTGCCGGGCGGCAGCGTAACAATCCTGTTCCGTCCGCAGGAGCTGCAGTCACGGGTGATGATCCCGGCCGCCGCCGTGCAGCAGGATCCGCAGGGCTTTTTCAGCTGGGTGCTGAAGCCGGACCATACCGCCGGGCAGCGTCGTCTGACCCTCGCGGGGCAGCAGGGGCAGCAGTTTGCGGTTGAGAAAGGGCTGCAGGCGGGCGAGCAGGTGATCACCGACGGCGCGCAGCGGTTGCGCGAAGGCGCCGCGGTACAGGTGCTGAACTAAGTAAGGAGAAGGGATGCTGACCTTTTTTATCCGTCGTCCGCGATTTGCCATGGTGATCGCGCTGCTGCTGACCTTTGTCGGCGCGGTGTCGCTGAAGCTGATCCCGGTGGAGCAGTACCCGGCGATCACGCCTCCGGTGGTGAACGTTACCGCCAGCTGGCCAGGCGCCAGCGCGTCAGACGTGGCGGAGGCTATCGCCGCCCCGCTGGAGACCCAGCTCAACGGCGTCGATCATATGCTGTATATGGAGTCCACCAGCTCGGATGAGGGAACGTACCGCCTGAGTATTACCTTCGCGGCGGGCACCGATGCCGACCTGGCGGCGATCGACGTGCAAAACCGGGTGTCGCAGGCGCTGGCGCAGCTCCCGGCGGAGGTGCAGCAGAATGGGGTCCAGGTACGCAAGCGCGCCAGCAACCTGCTGATGGGGGTAAGCCTTTATTCGCCGCTGGGCACGCTGTCGCCGCTGTTTGTCAGTAACTACGCCAGCACCCAGGTACGCGAGGCGCTGGCGCGCCTGCCCGGCGTCGGCGAGGTGCAGATGTTTGGCGCCCGGGATTACAGTATGCGCATCTGGCTGCGTCCGGACCGCATGAACGCCCTCAACATCACCACGGATGACGTTGCCCAGGCGCTGCGCGAGCAGAATGTGCAGGGCGCGGCGGGGCAGGTGGGCACCCCGCCGGTATTCAACGGTCAGCAGCAGACGCTGACCATCAACGGGCTGGGGCGTCTGAACGAGGCGGCCAGCTTTGGCGAGATTATCCTCCGCCGCGGCGCGCAGGGGCAGTTGGTTCGCCTCGCTGACGTGGCGACCATTGAGCTGGGCGCCCGCAGCTACAGCTCCGGCGCGCAGCTGAACGGTAAAGCGTCGGCCTATCTGGGTATCTACCCGACGCCCACCGCCAATGCCCTGCAGGTCGCCAGCGCAGTGCGCGCTGAGCTTAACCGCCTGCACACCCGCTTTCCGGCGGATCTCACCTGGGAGGTGAAGTTCGATACCACCCGCTTTGTGGCGGCGACGATCAAAGAGATCGGCGTCTCGCTGGCGCTGACCCTGCTGGCGGTGGTCGTGGTGGTGTCGCTGTTCCTGCAGAGCTGGCGGGCGACGCTGATCGTAGTGCTGGCAATCCCTGTGTCACTGATCGGCACCTTTGCGGTGCTCTATCTGCTGGGCTACAGCGCCAACACCCTCAGCCTGTTCGCGATCATTCTCGCCCTGACGATGGTGGTGGATGACGCCATTGTGGTGGTGGAGAATGTGGAAACCAAAATGGCGGAAGGGCTGGATCGCCTGCAGGCCACCGCCCAGGCGCTGCGGCAGATCGCCGGGCCGGTGATCGCTACGACCCTGGTGCTGCTGGCGGTGTTTGTGCCGGTGGCGCTGCTCCCGGGGATCGTCGGCGAGCTGTACCGGCAGTTTGCCGTGACGCTCTCCACCGCGGTGGCCCTGTCGAGCCTGGTGGCGTTAACCCTAACCCCAGCCCTCTGCGCGCTACTGCTGCGCCCGCGTCCCGCCCGGCCGGCGGCGGTGTGGCGGGCGTTTAACCGTCTCCTCGACGGCACCCGCGACGGCTATGGCCGGCTGGTTGGCTGGATGAACCGCCGCCCCTGGCTGGCGCTGGCGGCGACGGTCGCGGCGGGCGCGCTGGTGGCGTTCAGCTTTAGCTCAATGCCGAAAGGCTTCCTGCCGCAGGAAGATCAGGGTTACCTGTTTGCCAGCGTGCAGCTGCCGGAGGCGGCGTCGCTGGAGCGTACCGAAGCGGTGATGGCCCAGGCGCGCAAGCTGCTGATGGCTAACCCGGCGGTGGAGGATGTGATTCAGGTGTCCGGCTTTAACATTCTCAACGGCACCAGCGCCGCTAACGGCGGGTTTATCTCGGTGATGCTCAAGGACTGGCATCAGCGGCCGCCGCTGGATACGGTGATGGCGGATATCCAGCGCCAGCTGCTGTCGCTGCCGGAGGCGACGATCATGACCTTCGCGCCGCCGACCCTGCCGGGCCTGGGCAATGCCTCGGGATTTGACCTGCGCATCCTGGCGCAGGCCGGTCAGTCGTCGGCGGAGCTGGAGCAGGTGACGCGGGAGATCCTTCAACTGGCGAACCAGCATCCGCAGCTGAGCCGGGTGTTTACCACCTGGAGCAGCAACGTGCCGCAGCTGACCCTGACGGTCGACCGCGACCGGGCGGCGCTGCTGGATGTGCCGGTGGCGCAGATCTTCAGCAGCCTGCAGACGGCGTTCGGCGGCACGCGCGCCGGCGATTTCAGCCTTAACAACCGTGTCTATCATGTGGTGATGCAAAATGAGATGCAGTGGCGCGAGCGGGCTGAGCAGATTAGCGAGCTGTACGTCCGCAGCCGCGACGGCGAGCGGGTGCGGCTGAGCAATCTGGTCACCATTACGCCGACGGTGGGGGCGCCGTTTATTCAGCAGTACAACCAGTTCCCGTCCGTGTCGGTGAGCGGTTCAGCGGCCGAGGGGGTCAGCAGCCGTACGGCGATGGCGGCCATGGAGCAGATTCTGCAGGCCCATCTACCGCCGGGGTATGACTACGCCTGGAGCGGCATCTCCTGGCAGGAGCAGCAGACCGGCAATCAGGCGGTGTGGATCGTGCTGGCGGCGGTGGCGATGGCGTGGCTGTTCCTGGTGGCGCAGTATGAGAGCTGGACGCTGCCGGCGAGCGTCATGCTTTCGGTGCTGTTCGCCATCGGCGGAGCACTGCTCTGGCTGTGGACGGCGGGCTATGCCAACGATGTGTATGTCCAGATAGGACTGGTGCTGCTGATCGCCCTGGCGGCGAAGAATGCGATTCTGATCGTTGAGTTTGCCCGCAGCCGGCGCGAAGAGGGATTGTCGATAGTCGACGCCGCGCGCGAGGGCGCCACCCGCCGCTTCCGCGCGGTGATGATGACCGCGGTGTCGTTTATTATCGGCATCATGCCGATGATGCTCGCCACCGGCGCCGGGGCGCAGAGCCGGCGGATCATCGGCACCACGGTGTTCAGCGGAATGCTGGTGGCGACGATGGTTGGCATCCTGTTTATTCCTTCGCTGTATGTGCTGTTTCAGCGTATGCGCGAGTGGGCGCATCGGCGGGGGTAAGCGCGGCGCTACCGGTCGGTAACGGGGATACTCCAGGCTGCAACGACTACCGGGCGGTCCCCTCTCCCTTAGGGAGAGGGGGAGGGTGAGGGGGGGTTTTGCGTTCACGTTGCGTTTGGGCGTGAGCCCCGCCTTATCTGCCGACCTCCGGTTAGCCGATTTCAGCGGGAATCGGCCCTGCTGCACGCCCGTAGATTTCAGTGGCCATACCATAGCGAACAGACTCTGTAGGCCCGGTAAGCGCAGCGCCACCGGGCAAGGACATCGGGCACGGCGGCAATACCTTGCCCGGCCTGTCGTTAATTTATTCACTCTCCTGGCTGGAATGGCCGCCCCCAAACGAGCCGGCTATTTCCTCTCCACCGTTATCATGGTCACGAACGGATGATATTGCCACGGCACGCTGCCGCCTTTGCGGTACATCTTCGACAGGGTGCCGTCGAGATAAAGCATCTGCCGCACCCCAAGCTTTGACTGCGCATAGCAGGCAAAATCATAGAAGTTGGTCTCGCGATCGCTGAGCATGAACACCACCCGGCCTTGCTTATCGATGCCAACCCCGTTGCGCAGTTTGCGCGAGCTGGCGGAGGGCTTCAGCCGCCAGTTGATGACGCCATTCTCAATCAGCATCGGGCCGGACTGCACCGCATAGCGGATGGCGGGAGAGCGTTTGTACGCCGGCAGCGGCACGATTTTCGCCCGACCGTTCTCCACCAGGAATACGCCGCCGGGGCGGATAAAGAAGTTCCCGCCGCCGGCGGAGCGGTTTACCGGCGTCAGGCGTTTGCCGTCTTCGATATACAGCCCCAGCGGCGCGTAGGCCTTATCGTAAATGCCGCCGTTCATCGCCATCTGCACCCGGCCATCGCCATCGATACCCGCCAGCAGCGAACGCAGGGAACCCCAGGCTTTACCGTGCCGATCCAGCCAGTACATTGCAATGCGCTCTTTCTGCGCATCCACCCGATAGCTCTGCAGGGTTAGCGTCGGGTCGGTGAGGGTACAGGCGGCGCTGGCGACGGCGGCCAGGGGCAGCAGCGCCAGGGGGAGCAGGCAGCGTAATAACATGGGCAATCCTTTCTATGGTCTGCGCCGAGTATACCCGCCTCGCTGTCTTATGCCGCCCAAATCTCACAGTGTTTTTGCACCAGCCCGGAAAGCGAACCGCCGTTGGCGATAAACTCGCGCATCTGCTGCGCCTCGCTGTGCGGCGATTTCGCCTGGCGAACCACCGCCTCCAGCGCCGCCGTCGCCTTCAGCTGATGGGCGAAAGGAGCCAGCCGGTCGGCGAGCTGCAGGATCTCCTGGCGGATGCTGCGCTGCTCCCCGCTGCGCACGTCGGTAAGGGTCCCGTCCAGCCCGTAGCGGCAGGCCTGATAGCGGTTAAAAGGGTACAGCAGATAATCATCAGGCTGGTGCTTAAAGGGGCGCTCCGTCAACAGCCAGCAGGCCAGGGTCTGTATAAAGCCGGCGATATGGATCGCCTGGGCGAGGGTCAGAGGAGTGTCCATCACCCGCACCTCGACGGTCCCAAACTGCGGGCTGGGGCGAATATCCCAGTGCAGATCCTTCATGCTGTCGATCATGCTGGTGTAGCTCAGCTGGCGGAACAGGCGACGAAACCCCTGCCAGTCGGCCACCCACGGCATCGGACCGTTGTCGGGATAAGAGGAGAAGCGGTTGAGGCGCGAACAGGCGAAGCGGCTGTCGGTGCTGTCGAACCACGGCGAGGCGGCGTTGAGGGCGATGAAGTGCGGCACAAAGCGCGACAAGCCGTGCAGCAGATAGATGGCGTCGTCGCCGCTCTGACAGCCGACGTGCACATGCTGGCCAAAGACCGTCGCCTGCTGCGCCAGATAGCCAAAATGCTCGACGGTTTTGACATAGCGCGGATTGTCGCTGATCTGCTGGCGCTGCCAGGCATGAAAGGGGTGGGAACCCCCGCCGCAGATCTGCAGATGATGATGCAGCGCCGCGCGCTGGACCGCCTGCTGGATGGCGCTGAGCTGGATTTGCGCATGGCTGATGTCGCGGCACACCCCGGTGGCGATCTCCAGCATGCTCTCGGTGATATCGTGCTTGGCTTCTCCCACGGTCAGCTCATGCTGGACGTCGGCAATCAGCGTCGAGGCATCCTGGCTGAGGTCGTAACCCGGCGGGTTCACCACCTGCAGCTCCAGTTCGATACCGAGGGTAAAAGGATCGGAGCGGTGAAAATCGGCTAAAGGCATAGTCTCTCCCGGTCGATGTGTTCCCTGAAGTATAGAAGGGATTGATCCCGAGGGAGAATACGCGGCGGCGGAGGACGGGGATGAATAAAAAAGTGACGCAGAGTGATTATTTGAAATTTGCCATATAGCGGCTGGTGCAATTCTGCAACATATTTCCCGCTGGCGGTGCGACGGAATAAGGTGCAATTATTTTCCCATAATTATCATGGTGATAATATAAGTCCCTCTTATTTTACCGGTCGGTTTTGGCCTATTATCGCCCGCGTAAGAGCTGGTACGCATTTTGCCTGTTAATCCGTGACACTTTATTTAACAGGGATCATGTGATGCACAAAAAGACGTTATTTTCGCGTGCCGGTCGTTTCGCCGTGGCGGTGAGCGGCGCACTGGCCCTGGCGGGCGCCGCCTTACCTGCCAACGCCTCCACGCTGCGGATCGCCATGACCGCCGCGGATATTCCGTTAACCCTCGGCCAGCCGGATCAGGGCTATGAGGGCAACCGCTTTACCGGCATCCCGCTGTACGACGCGCTGGTGGAGTGGGATCTGTCGCAAGGTGAAAAGCCCAGCGGTCTGGTGCCGGGGCTGGCGACCGAGTGGCACATCGATCCGCAGAACACCAGCCGCTGGATTTTCACCTTGCGTCCGGGCGTCAGGTTCCATGATGGGACGGAGGTGAACGCCGACGCCATCGTGTGGAACGTGGATAAGGTGCTGAATAAAGCGGCGCCGCAGTACGCCCCGGGGCAGATCGGCAACACCCTGTCGCGGATGCCGACCCTCACCGGCGCGGAGAAAATTGACGACCACACCGTGGCGCTGACCACCTCGGAACCGGACGCGCTGCTGCCGTACAACATCACCAACCTGTTTATTGTCTCGCCCACGGCGTGGCAGAAGCAGTATGACGCGGTGCCGGCCAGCGCGGGGGATAGCGCCGCGCGCAGCAAACAGGCATGGACCGCCTTCGCCGCCCATGCGGTGGGCAGCGGCCCGTTCAAACTGGAGAAGCTGGTGCCGCGTCAGCAGCTGATCCTCGCGAAAAACCCCGACTACTGGAACAAAGATCGCATTCCCCGGGTGGATAAGGTGGTGCTGATCCCTTTGCCGGAGGCCAACGCCCGCACCGCGGCGCTGCTGTCGAAGCAGGTGGACTGGATTGAAGCCCCGGCGCCGGACGCCATCGATCAGATCAAGTCTCAGGGTTTTCACCTTTACGCCAACACCCAGCCGCACCTGTGGCCCTGGCAGTTCTCCTTTGAAAAAGGATCGCCGTGGCAGGACATTCGGGTGCGCAAAGCGGCCAACCTGTGTCTGAACCGCGCCGAGCTGAAGAGCTACCTCGGCGGCTACATGACCGAGGCCACCGGGGTCTACGAGGCCGACAGCCCGTGGCATGGCAAACCCACCTTCCAGATCAAATATGACCCGGACGCCGCCCGTCAGCTGATGACCGAGGCTGGATACAGCGCCGGCAAGCCGCTGCACGTCACGGTGGCCACCTCGGCCTCCGGCTCCGGGCAGATGCAGCCTTTGCCGATGAACGAGTATATCCAGCAGAGCCTGAAGAGCTGCTTCTTCAATGTGGATATTAAAGTGGTGGAATGGAACACCCTGTTCACCAACTGGCGCCTGGGCGCCCGGGATCCCTCGGCAAAAGGGATCGACGCGATCAACGTCAGCGCCGCGGTCAATGATCCCTATTTTGGCCTGATCCGCTTCTCGACCGCCAAAGCGTTTCCGCCGGTGGCGACCAACTGGGGCTACTTCGCCACCCCAGAGACGGAAAAACTCGCCGCCGCCGTCAAGCACGCCTTTACCCCGGAAGCGATGAATAAAGCCGCCGGCGATCTGCACGCCGCGCTGGTGGATCAGGTGCCGTTCCTGTTTGTCGCCCACGACGTCGGGCCGCGCGCGATTTCGCCCGCGGTGACCGGAGTGGTGCAACCGCAGAGCTGGTTTATCGACCTCAGCCTGGTGAGCAAAAAAGAGTAATCGCGAAAGGGGCAACCGATGATCAATACGCTGCTATACCGCATTCTACTGGCTATCCCCACCATGCTTGGGGTGGCGGTGATCTGTTTCATGCTGGTGCAGATCGCGCCGGGCGACCCGCTGGTGTCGGTGATGCCGCCGGACGCCTCGGAGGCGCTGCGCCAGACGCTGATGCAGGCCTACGGCTTTGATAAGCCGCTGCCTCTGCAGTTTATCCACTGGCTGTGGCGGGCACTGCACGGCGACCTCGGTATGTCGGTCGCCACCGGCCGCCCGGTGATAGACGAGGTGATGACCGCAGTGGCTTACTCCCTGCGCCTGGCGCTGCTGGCGACGGCGATCGGCTTCGTCCTCGGCAGCCTGTTTGGCTTTGTCGCCGGCTATTTTCGCAACAGCGTCATTGACCGTCTGGCCTCGGTGTTGTCGGTGTTTGGCGTCAGCGTGCCACATTACTGGCTGGGGATGCTGTTGGTGATCCTCTGCAGCGTCAAGTTCGCGCTGCTGCCGGCCACCGGCGGCGGGCCGATAGGCGAGGTGGGCTGGCAATGGGACTGGGCGCACCTGCAGTTCATGCTGCTGCCGGCCATCACGCTGTCGGTGATCCCGACCGGGATTATCGCCCGCACCGTGCGCTCGCAGGTAGCCGATATCCTCAGCCAGGAGTTTATCGTTGGCCTGCGCGCCCGCGGCCTTAACGAATCGCGCATCTTTGTCCACGTCATGAAAAATGCCGCGCCAACCGCGCTGGCGGTGATGGGGCTGCAGGTGGGCTATCTGATGGGCGGCTCGATCCTCGTGGAGACCGTCTTCTCCTGGCCGGGGACCGGGCTGCTGCTCAACACCGCCATCTTTCAGCGCGACTTGCCCCTGCTGCAGGGCACTATCTGGGTGCTGGCGCTGTTTTTCGTGTTGCTCAACCTGTTGGTGGATATTCTGCAGGCCACCCTCGACCCGCGCATTAAGAGGAGCTGACCATGGTGGATACGGCAACGACGAAAACGGTCCCGGCCGCGCCGGCCAACGCTTCCCGGCAAGGTTACTGGCGCGGCGTGCTGCGCCGCTTACTGCGCGATCCCGGCGGCGTGGTGGTGGGGGTAGTGATCCTCCTGCTGCTGGCCCTGGCGCTGTTAGGGCCATGGCTTATCGTCAAAGACCCCTATCAAACGTCGATGTTCCTGCGCCTGAAGCCCATCGGCAGCGACGGCTTCCCGCTGGGCTCTGATGAGCTGGGGCGCGACATGCTGTCGCGACTGATCCTCGGCACCCGGCTGTCGCTGTTTATGGGGATTGTCCCGGTGGTGTTCGCCTTTTTTATCGGCGGCGCCATCGGGATCATCGCCGGCTACATGGGCGGCAAAATCAATACCGTGATTATGCGCACCGTGGATGTGTTCTATGCCTTTCCCTCGGTCCTGCTGGCGATTGCGCTGTCGGGGGCGCTGGGGGCGGGCATCGGCAATGCGCTGCTGTCGCTGACCCTGGTGTTTGTCCCGCAGGTGGCGCGGATTGCCGAGAGCGTGACCGCCCAGGTACGGCATATGGACTATATCGACGCCGCCCGGGCCACCGGCGCCAGCGCATTGACCATTATCCGCGTCCAGGTGCTGGGTAACGTGCTCGGGCCGATCTTCGTCTTCTCCACCGGGCTGATTTCGGTGTGCATGATCCTCGCCTCCGGCCTGTCGTTTCTCGGCCTCGGCGTGCGGCCGCCGGAGCCCGAGTGGGGGCTGATGCTCAATACCCTGCGCACGGCAATCTATACCCAGCCGTGGGTGGCCGCCCTGCCGGGCCTGATGATTTTTATCACCTCCATTTCGTTCAATATCCTCGCGGACCGCCTGCGTGCGGCAATGGCGATTAAGGAGTAAGCGATGCAACCCTTTATCAATATCGATCTCGGCGGGCCGGCGCAGCCGCTGCTGAAGGTCAATCACCTGCTGAAGTACTTCCGCGGCGGCAAAGGCCGGGAGGTGGTCCAGGCGGTGGACGATATCAGCTTCACGGTGATGAAAGGCGAAACCCTGGGGGTGGTCGGCGAGTCGGGCTGCGGCAAATCGACCACCGCCCGACTGCTGATGCAGCTGCTCACCCAGGACAGCGGCGAACTGATCTTCGACGGGCTGGAGGTTGGCTCGTCGCGTCTGCCCATGAAAGCCTACCGTCGCCAGGTGCAGATGGTTTTCCAGGATAGCTATGCCTCGCTCAATCCGCGCATGACCATGGAGGAGAGTATCGCCTTCGGCCAGCGCGTCCACGGCGTCAGCGCCAGAGAGGCCAGCGAATACGCCCGCTATCTGCTGGCGCACGTCGGCCTTGAACCGGCGCGCTTTGCCGACCGCTACCCGCATGCGCTCTCCGGCGGCCAGCGGCAGCGGGTGAATATCGCCCGCGCGCTGGCGATGAAGCCGCGGCTGGTCATTCTTGATGAGGCGGTGTCGGCGCTGGATAAATCGGTGGAAGCCCAGGTGCTGCAGCTGCTGCAGGAGCTAAAACGCACCCTCGAGCTGACCTATGTGTTTATCAGCCACGATCTGCACGTGGTTCGCTGGCTGTCGGATCGGATCCTCGTTATGTACCTTGGCGAAGTGGTAGAGATCGGCCCGGCGGAGCAGCTGTTTACCGCCTCCGCCCACCCCTATACCCGGGCGCTGTTAAGCTCCATGCCCTCCATGGACCCGGAACACCGCACCCTGACCTCGCCGCTGAGCGGCGATCCCCCCAGCCCCATCGCGCCGCCGAGCGGCTGTCGCTTTCACACCCGCTGCCCGCATGCGAAGGCGGTCTGCGCCGAAGTGAAACCGCGGCTGGAGGCGGTCGGGGAGGGGCACCAGAGCGCCTGCCTGATGGCGCAGCCGGCCTCGCTCTGGCATCAGAGCATCCCCCTTAAGGAGGTCAGCCATGTCGGATAACGCCTTTGTCCATGTGCGCGACCTGCGGGTCGTCTTTCGCCGCGACGGGCAGACCATCAACGCGGTCAACGGGGTCTCCTTTGACGTACAAAAGGGGGAGGTGATGGCGCTGATTGGCGAGTCGGGTTCCGGCAAGAGCGTGACCCTGCGGGCGCTGATGCGCCTGCACCCGCCGGGGAGCAGTGAGCTCTCCGGCACCCTGCGGGTGGGGGACGACGCGGTGCTGACGATGAGCGCCAGCCAGCTGCGGCGCTACCGCGGCGGGCGCTGCGCGATGATTTTTCAGGAGCCGCTACTGGCCTTCGACCCGGTCTACACCGTTGGGCAGCAGATTATTGAAGGGCTGCGTCGCCACGAAGGGCTGTCGCGCCAGGCGGCCCGGGACAGGGCACTGGAGGCCCTGCGCCAGGTGCGCATTCCCAGCCCCGAGCGGCGGCTGGACGCTTACCCGCACGAGATGTCCGGCGGGATGCGCCAGCGGGCGATGATCGCCCTCGCGCTCTCCTGTAACCCGCAGCTGCTGCTGGCGGATGAGCCGACCACCGCCCTCGACGCCACGGTGCAAATCCAGATCCTGATCCTGCTGCGCGAGCAGCAAAAGCAGCGCGGGCTGTCGATCGTGTTTGTGACCCACGACATCGGCGCCGCGGTGGAGATCGCCGACCGGGTGGCGGTGATGTACGCCGGGCGGATCGTCGAGGAGGCTTCTATGAGTGAGATCCTGCGCCACCCACGCCATCCTTATACCCGGGTGCTGCTGGGCAGCCGGCCGAAAGAGGGGCTTAAGAAAGGCGATGCCCTGCACTGCATTCCCGGCGCGCCGCCGGATCTGGCGCGCTTGCCGCCCGGCTGCGCCTTTGCCGAGCGCTGCCCGCACCGTCGCCCGGTCTGCGAGCAGAGCCTGCCGCCGACGGAATCCGTCGCGGAGCGCCACGCGGTGAGTTGCCACCGCTGGCGCGAGCTGGCGATTGACGCCAACGCGCAGGCCCTGGCCGTCTGACCGGCGGCAACACACCACGATGAAGACCAGGCGCTGATGCCTTTTTTCCCACCGCCGGTTGCGCTGGCGGCGACCTTGATGTCAGGAGACCACCATGAGCTGTGATGTACTTTTTACCCCCGCCACCGACACCACCGGCTGGCGCATCAATGGCGACCGCCTGTGGGCGTCGTTAATGGATCTCGCGCAGATCGGCGCCACGCCGAAGGGCGGCTGCCGCCGTCTGACCCTCACCGACCTCGACCGTCAGGGGCGGGACCGGGTGATTGGCTGGGCGCGGGAGGCCGGGATGAGCGTCACCATCGATAAAATCGGCAATGTGTTTATGCGTCGGGAAGGGCGCAACCCCAGCCTGCCGCCCATCGTCTCCGGCAGCCATATCGACACCCAGCCCACCGGCGGCAAATTTGACGGCAACTACGGCGTGCTGGCGGCGCTGGAGGTGGTGCGCACGCTCAACGATCTGCAGATTGCCACCGAGGCGCCGATTGAGGTGGTGTTCTGGACCAACGAAGAGGGGTCGCGCTTTGTGCCGGTGATGATGGGCTCCGGGGTCTTTGCCGGGGTCTTCCCGCTGGAGGAGACCTGGGCCGTCACGGATAAAGAGGGCGTCAGCGTCGGCGAGGCGCTGGCGCAGATCGGCTATATCGGCGAGCAGACCCCGGGAGAGCATCCCGTCGGCGCCTATTTTGAGGCGCACATTGAGCAGGGGCCGATTCTCGAAGATGAAGCGAAAACCATCGGTATCGTGCAGGGCGTGCTGGGGATCCGCTGGTACGACTGCGTGGTGACCGGTCAGGCGTCGCATGCCGGGCCCACGCCGATGCGCCTGCGTCAGGATGCCCTGCAGGTGGCGACCCGCATTATGCAGGAGGTGGTAGCGATTGCCGGACGCAGCGAAGAGGGACGCGGCACCGTCGGCAGCGTGCAGGTGTGGCCCAACAGCCGCAACGTGGTGCCCGGAGAGGTCACCTTCTCCATTGATATGCGCAATCTCAGCGATGCGCTGGTGGATGAAATGGATCGCCAGCTGCGGGCGTTTATCGCGGAGGTTGAGCGGGAAAGCGGTCTGCAGGTGGCCCTGAAGCAGGTGAGCCACTATCCGGCGGCGCCCTTCGATGGCGAATGCCAACAGGCCATTGCCGATGCCGCGCAGCGGCTGGGCTACCCGGCGCGGCCGATCGTCTCCGGCGCCGGGCATGACGCAGTGTATATGAGCTACCTGGCGCCGACCGGGATGATTTTTATCCCCTGCAAGGATGGGATCAGCCATAACGAAATGGAGTATGCCTCGCCGGAGCACGTCGCCGCCGGCGCCAACGTGCTGCTGCAGGTGATGCTCCAGTACGCGCGGCCGCTGTAGGCGGTCGCCATCCCCGGCGGGGCGACCTGTTTCCAGCCGTTTGTCATGTGGTAGCCCGGGTCAGCGGTTACGCCGCCGAAACCCGGGACGGCGGATGTAGGGGCGGTCAATCACTGCTCCTGCTCTCTGCGCTAACCCGCCGGCGGCCACATTTGCGCGAGCCCACCACGCACAGCACCACGCCGAGGGTAACCGCCAGCATCAAGGGGCTGACGGTTTCGTGCAACAGCGCCGCCGACAGGCCAAGCCCGAAGAACGGCTGCAATAGCTGGAGCTGGCCGACGGCGGCGATCCCGCCCGCGGCCAGCCCTTTGTACCAGAAGATAAAACCGATCAGCATACTGAAGAGCGACACATAGCCGAGTGCGGCCCAGGATAAGGCCGATATGGCATGCCAGGACGCAGGCTGAACCATCAGCGAGGCGGGGAGCATCAACGGCAGGGCAATCACCAGCGCCCAGCAGATCACCTGCCAGCCGCCGAGCTCCCGCGTCAGCTTCGCCCCTTCCGCATAGCCGAGGCCGCAGGCGATAACCGCCGCCAGCATCAGCAGATCGCCGCTGAGCGACGTCGCCGCGCTTTGCGTCAGGGCGAATCCCATCACCAGCAGACTGCCCAGCAGCGAAAAGATCCAGAAAGCGCGCTGCGGACGCTCGCCGCCGCGCAGCACGCCAAAAATAGCGGTCATCAGCGGCAGCAGACCAATAAACACAATCGAATGCGCCGAGGTGATGCGCTGCAGGGCCAGCGCCGTGAGCAGGGGAAAGCCGATCACCACCCCTGATGAGATGATGATCAGGGGGACAAGCTGCACCAGGCGCGGGCGTTTCTGGCGAAAGCCGACCAGCAGGGCGACGGCAAGCAGCCCGGCGATGGAGGCGCGCAGAAAGGTCAATAACAACGGATCCATATCCTGCACCGCCAGCCGCGTCGCGGGCAGGGAACCGCTAAAAATAATCACCCCCAGTAAACCATGAAACCATCCGGACCAGGGACCGGGCGCCGATTTATCCAATATTGAATCTACCACGTTAACCTCGCGTTATCTGATTGGGCTGCGCCCGCTTGAGCATCGTCAGTGGCGATGGTAATGTGGCCAATCTGATACAATCAAATTATTGTAATAGATACATTTCACGATGAAAGCTCGATACAAAGCCGTTGTCGACCGATACGCGCAGGCGATCCGCAGCGGGCAGCTGCCCGCCGGCAGCCGTCTGCCAACTCACCGTACCCTTGCCGCCGATGAACGCCTCTCGCTGGCCACCGCCACCCGCGTCTACCGTGAACTGGAAGAGATGGGGCTGGTTAGCGGCGAAACCGGCCGCGGCACCTTCGTGCGCGACCTCGCGCTGCCGCCGGGGCATGGGGTCGATCAGCAGGTGGTGGCCGCTGACGTCGTGGATCTTAACTTCAACTACCCTTCGCTGCCGGCGCAGGGCGATGCGCTGCGCGAGGCGCTCAGGCAGCTGGCGATGGCGGGCGATATTGATTCGCATCTGCGCTATCAGCCTCACGCCGGGCGGCTCGCCGAGCGGGACATTATCGCCCGCCATTTGACCTGCCGACACTTTGCGCCGGCCGCGGAAAATGTCCTGATCGTTAACGGCGCACAGCACGGGCTGGCGGTGACCGTTATGGGGCTGTTACGTCCGGGCGATGTGGTGGCGGTTGATGCTCTGACCTATTCGGGCTTCAAGGTTCTGGCGGCGCTCTATCATCTGGAGCTGGCGGCCATCCCCTGTGGGGCCGAGGGGCCGGACCTGCAGGCGCTTCATGCGCTGTGCCAGCAGCGGCGAGTGCGGGCGGTGTATACCATGCCGACGCTGCACAATCCGCTGGGCTGGGTGCTCAACGCCGGGCAGCGGCAGGCGCTGGCCGACCTCGCGCGCCAGCACGATCTGCTGATTATTGAAGATGCGGCTTACGCCCGGCTGGTGAGCCGCCCGCCGCCGCCGGTGGTCAGCTATGCGCCGGAAAGAACGGTGTATGTCACCGGATTTTCGAAAAATATCGCCACCGGGCTGCGCGTGGGGGTGGTGATTTCTCCGCCGCGCTATCGGCCGGAGATTGAGCGCGCCATCCGGGCCACGACGTGGAATACGCCGACGCTGATAAGTTCGCTGATTTGCGCCTGGATTGAAGATGGCACGGTGGCCCGCTTTGAAACACAGAAACGCCAGGATGCGCGACAGCGGCAGCAGGTGGCCCGCGAGGTGCTTTGTGGGCTTCCCGTTGTCAGTCATCCCGATTCGTACTTCGTCTGGCTGCCTCTGGGGGAAGAGAGTCGGGCCGATCGGCTGGCGAACGCGCTGATGGAACGGCGTATTTCGGTGTCGACCGCCGAGCCGTTCTGCGTCTCCGCCACGATTCCACAGGCGCTGCGCGTTGCGCTCGGATCGGTGCCTTTCGACAGTCTGCGCCCGGCGCTGCTCAGCGTGCGCGATGCCGTTGAGTACGAACAATTTCGCTAACCCAGCTGCTCCAGCTGGCCGCGCAGGACCTCCACCCCCTGGGCGATGGCGTCGGGGTTAATGGCGTGGAATCCCATGCGAAAGTAGTTATCCGGCGGCGCGGCGCTGAGAAAATGGCGCGCCCCGGGCTCAATCAGCACGCCGGCGTGGGCGGCGCGCCAGGTGAGCTGCTGGGTGTTGATCTGCGCCGGGGTCTGCAGCCAGAAGGCGTTAGCGTGTTCGCTCCCCGCCAGCGCGCGACAGGACGGCAGATAGCGCTGCAGGGCGGCGTGCAGGCGCTCCCAGCGCTGGGCGGAGTCGTAGTGGTAGCGCCGCAGATGGGTTTCATAATGTCCCTGGGCGAGGAAATGGGCCATCTGGTACTGAATGTTGGTCGGCGGATGGCGATAGACCAACCGGCGCAGGGCGCGCGCCTCGTCGATCAGGTCCGGGGCGGCGACCATAAATCCCAGCCGCAGCCCCGGCGACAGCGCCTTTGACAGGCTGCTGACATACACCACCCGGCCGCTGCGGTCGCTGGCCTTCAGCGCCGGCAGCGGGTTGAGGGTAAAGTTACTCTCCGAGTCATAATCATCTTCAATGATCACCGCGTCATGGCGGGCGGCATGCTCCAGCAGCTGGCGACGCCGCGCGCTGCTCATTGCCACCCCGGTGGGCACCTGGTGGCCGGGGGTGACATAGTAGTAATCGCAGGGACGCTCATTAAGCACGATCCCCTCTTCATCCACCGGGTGCGGCGCTACCTCGGCGTCGGCGAGCAGAAAGGTGTTGATGGCTTCGCGAAAGCAGGGGTTTTCGACGCCAATGCGGGTGGTGGAAGAGAGCAGCAGCCGTGTCAGCAGGTAGAGGGCGTTTTGCGAGCCCAGGGTAATGAGAATTTCGTCCGGGGCGGCGACAATGCCGCGCTTGGGCAGCACCCGGGTGCGGATCTGCTCGATGAGCATCGGCACATCCTGGTCAATATGGTCGATGACCCACGCCGGGTCGCGCACCCCGCCGTGCAGCCAGTTCGCCGCCGAGCGCCAGGTGGCCAGCGGGAACTGCCGGGTATCGGGCTGGCCGTAGATAAACGGGTAGCGGTAGTGCATCCAGCCCGCCGGTTTGAGGATCGACTCCTGCTGGCTGGGGGTCATCTGCAGCCGGTCGCCCCAGCGTGGTGCAGCCGCTTCGCGCTGCGGTGCACTCTCGACCGCGGGCGGCGAAGCATCGTGATAGTCGGGGTGCAGGTAGTAACCACTTCGCGGGCGGCTAATCAGGTAGCCCTCGTTGACCAGGCTTTCGAACACCAGGGCGGTGGTGTTGCGCGAGACGCGCAGCTGGCTGGCCAGCTGGCGGCAGGAGGGGAGCGGGGTGTCGGCGGCGAAGATCCCGCTGAGAATGGCATTCACCAGCGTCTCTCGCACCTGTTCCTGCAAACCGCGGCCAGGCTCAAAATCAACGTGTAACAGGTGACGGATCATACGGGGCTCCTCTGGCAATAACGCATCGCGACCACCCGCTAAGCTCAGCAAATTCCATACCACCCTTCCGCCATCTGACACAGCGATGCGGCCCATCTGGCTCTATACGGAATTGCAAAACGCTCCCACATTAAAAACGCATTCAGCCGCCGTGGACCGGAACCTCCCGGCCTCTATTTTGCATAAACCTTTTCGCGTTCTGGAATGAACCCGTCTGGCCAATCCATCAGGGGTGAAATAATGAAAAAATCATTGGCATCAATATGTCTGAGCGCTGTATTAACGGTTGCTTTTTCTTATCACGCCGTCGCGGCCGATCTGCCGGAAATAGAAAAATCCGGCACCCTGAAAGTGGCGACGGAAGATGATTATGCGCCGTTTAACTTTATGAATAATGGCCAGGCCGATGGCTTTAACAAAGATATGCTTGAGGAGTTACGTAAATACGCCAAATTTCATGTCGACCAGAGCATATTACCGTGGACCGGATTATTAGCGGCTGTCTCCACCGGACAATACGATATGGCCTTAACCGGGGCGGTTATTACCGATGAGCGGCTGAAAGTCTTTGATTTCACCCCACCATGGGCCTCCGCGCAGCACTATTTCGTCAAACGCGCTGGCGATACCTCGCTAAATACCATTGCCGATCTCAGCGGCAAAAAAGTGGGCGTGCAGGCAGGCAGCGCGCTGCTGGCGCGTTTGCCGGAGCTGAAGGCGATGCTGGAGAAGACCGGCGGCAAGCTGGGACCGGTGGTGGAGTACCCCTCCTATCCGGAAGCCTACGCCGACCTGGCGAATAAGCGGCTGGATTACGTGATTAACGTGGTTATCTCGGTAAACGACCTGGCGAAAGCCAAACCGAAGGTCTTCGCCAAAGGGCTGGCCGTCTCCGGACCGGGCTATATGGCGTGGCCGATCCCGAAAAACTCGCCGCAGCTGCTGGCCTATATGACCAAGTTTATGAACCACATGAAGGAGACCGGCAAGCTCGCCGAGCTGCAGAAAAAATGGTTCGGCGAAACCTATGACAACCTGCCCACCGAGGCGATCACCAGCCCGGAACAGTTTCATAAGCTTGCCGGTCTGTAATGTTCCGCGGCGGGCGACCGCCGCCTGTTGCTGAGAAGGAGGGCCTCATGGATGCAATTTCCTGGCAGTTATTAATCGAAGGCGCATGGACGACCCTCTGGATTTCGGCCATCGCTATCGCCTTCGGGGTGGTGGCGGGGCTGCTGATCGCCCTGGTGCGGATGTTGCGTCTGCCGGTTATCGACCAGCTGCTGGTGGTCTATATCAGCCTGGCCCGCGCGACGCCGCTGGTGACGCTGGTGCTGTTTCTGTTTCTTTCGCTGCCCACGATGGGTATTAACCTCGACAAGAACGTGGCCGCCATCGTGGCGCTGACGCTTAACACGTCGGCGTTTAACGCTGAGATCTGGCGCAACGCCTTCCGCACCTTTCCGCGCGAACAGCGGGAGGCGGCAGAGTCGGTGGGGATGCGCCGCTGGACCTACTTCCGCTACATCATGCTGCCGCAGATGTGGATCGAAAGCCTGCCGGCGCTGGTCAATGAGATGTCGTTTTTGATCAAAGGTAGCCCGGCGATCGCCGTGATTGGCGTGGTGGATCTTACCCGGGTGACCAACCGTATCTCCTCGGTCACCTACGAGCCGCTGTCGCCGATCCTCGCCGCCGGCCTGCTGTATGTGGCGATCATCGGCTGTTTGTTGAAGCTGCAGGGGATCGCGGAACGGAAAGCCAGGCGCCTGGCGCGCTAGCAACGGGAGGTATTATGAATCAGTGGGGCGTTATCTGGTCGGTACGCGATAGCTTTATTGCCGGGTTATTCGCGACCCTCGAACTGTTTATTACCGCCGCCCTGGCGGCCCTTATTATCGGTATTGCGCTGTGCTATTTGAGTGAATATCAAAAGAAAGTCCTTAACCGGGTTATCATTGGCTTTGTCAGCCTGATGCGCGCGATCCCTTTTTTGATCCTCGCCTATCTGCTGTATTACGGACTGCCGCAGCTCGGTATTAGCATGGAGCCGTGGACCGCCGGTTTACTGGCCCTGATTATTTATCATGGCGCCTACTTCTTTGAAATATTGCGCAGCCAGCGGCGGGTATTTTCTGGCGGGTATATTGAAGCGGCGATTGCTCAGGGCTTTTCTCGCTATGCCATTTTTCGGCGGATTATTTTACCCAATATCGTCTCTTCCGCCTTACCGCTGATCGGCAATCAGCTGATTATCTGCCTGAAGGACACCGCTTTCCTGAGCATTATTACCGTTCAGGAGATCACCGCCGCCGCCAACAGCGTCCAGGCGACCTATTTTATTCCGTTTAACGCCTTTATCGTCGCCATTGGGCTTTACTGGGCGATCAGCATTCTGCTGGAACTGCTGATTAAGCGCCTGACCGCCTGGGGAGCCAAACGAGGAATGAGCCATGCCTGAGTCTATTGCCGTAAGCGTCAAAAACGTCTCCAAGCAGTTCGATAATGTGGAAGTCCTGCGGGATATTAACCTGACGGTGGAGAAGGGGACCGTGGTGAGTATTCTCGGTTCGTCCGGGTCGGGAAAATCCACCCTGCTGCGCTGTATGAACTGGCTGGAACAGCCGGACCGCGGTGAAATTCATATCGGCGGTCAGCGGCTGGGGATTGATGAACAGCGCGGCCGGGCGATGTCGCACCGCCAGCTGGCCAAAATCCGCGAGCGGGTGGGGATGGTGTTTCAGAGTTTTAACCTGTGGCCGCATCTGACCGTGCAGCAAAACGTCAGTGAGGCGCTGCTGCGCGTTAAGGGCATGAAGCGGGACGAGGCGAAGGCCATGGCCATGCAGCAACTGGAGAAAGTCGGCATGGCGCACAAAGCCGATGTCTACCCGATCACCCTCTCCGGCGGGCAGAAGCAGCGGGTGGCGATCGCCCGTTCACTGGCGATGTCGCCAGAAGTTATCCTCTTCGATGAACCGACCTCGGCGCTGGATCCGGAGCTGGTGAACGAGGTGTTAGGAGTGATGAAAGCCCTTGCCGCCGAGGGCTACACCATGGTGGTGGTGACCCACGAGATGGATTTTGCCCGCCAGGTGTCCAATGAGGTGGTGTTTCTGGAGAAGGGGCTGCTGATTGAGAAGGCGCCGCCGGAGAAGTTCTTCACCCAACCTGACTCCGAGCGCGTCAGGCAGTTTCTGCAAAGCAGCCGCTAGACCGGCCTGTCCCCCCTGCCGGCAGCGCCGGCAGGGGAAGCGTCGGGCTTCGCTTAATCCCGATCGATGGCGAACGGCTGCCACGCCTGACGCACCGGCATCACCTCTACCCGGTTAATGTTCATATGCGCCGGCAGCGTGGCGATATAAAACATCTGCTCGGCGATATCGCGCGCGCTCAGCGGCGTGGTGCCGCGATAGAGTTTATCCGATGCCGCCTGGTCGCCCTTAGTGCGCACCAGGGTAAATTCGGTCTCGGCAATCCCCGGCGCCAGATCGGTGACTCGCACGCCGGTGCCAAGCAGATCGCAGCGCAGGTTATAGCTGAACTGTTTCACGAAGGCCTTGCTGGCGCCATAGACATGGCTGCCGGGATAGGGCCACTGTCCGGCGATCGAGCCGATATTGATAATGCTCGCTCCGGTGCCATGGCGAATCAGCGTCGGCAGCAGGGCGTGGGTGACCGTCACCAGACCGGTGACATTGGTGTCGATCATCGTTTTCCAGTCCTCCAGCGCCACCTCCTGCGCCGGCAGCGGCGACAGCGCCAGCCCGGCGTTGTTGATCAAGGTGGTGACATCGGCGAAATCGGCGGGCAGCGACGCCACGGCGGCAGCCACTGCCTCGCTGTCACGAACGTCAAGCTCAATAATATGCACCGGCACCTTAGCGGCGAGGCTGTCCTGTAAGGCCTTCAGTCGCGGATAGCGGCGCCCGCTCAACACCAGCGACCAGCCCGCGTCGGCAAACACCTGCGCTGCCGCTTCGCCAAAACCCGAGGTCGCCCCGGTGATAAACACTACGTTGCTCGTTGCCATCTCATTCTCCTGTGCGGTTGTCCCTTCACTATAAAAACGCCGGACGGCAAGGCACAGGGCCAGACGACGGGCGGGGATGTGACACCGTGTCACATCGTTTTGCGCGCACTGGCTCTATCCGATTTGCGCGGCCGCGGCCAATGATGAAGCCAACCACTACGACATGAGAGAGGGCAAGGTATGAAGCTGGCAATTCACAACGAGGTCGCGGTAAGCAATGACGAAGTTCGGCAATTGGATCGCGCCTATGTGTTTCATTCATGGTCGATGCAGGGCAATCTCAACCCGCTGGTCATCGCCGGGGCGCAAGGCTGCGAGCTGTGGGATTATGAGGGGAATACCTGGCTCGACTTCAGCAGCCAGCTGGTGAACGTCAACATTGGCTATCAACATCCCCGGGTGCTGGCGGCCATGAAAGCTCAGCTGGAGACCCTGGTCACCATCGCGCCCGCCACCGCCAACCTTGCCCGCGGCGAAGCGGCGAAGCGCATCGTCGACCTGGCGCCGGCGGGCTTCAGCAAGGTGTTCTTCACTAACGCCGGGGCGGATGCCAATGAGAACGCGATTCGCATGGCGCGGCTCTATACCGGGCGCGACAAGGTGCTCTCGGCCTATCGTTCCTACCATGGCAACACCGGCAGCGCGATCGCCGCCACCGGCGACTGGCGCCGGGTGCCGAATGAGTTCTCCCGCGGCCATATACACTTCTTCAACCCCTACCTTTACCGCAGCGAGTTCAACGCCGCGACCGAGGAAGAGGAGTGCCAGCGCGCGCTGGCGCATCTGCGGCGGATCATTGAATGCGAGGGGCCGACGGCCATCGCGGCGATCCTGCTGGAGTCCATCCCCGGCACCGCCGGGATCCTCGTGCCGCCGGCAGGCTATATGCAGGGCGTGCGCGCTCTGGCCGACGAATTTGGCATCATGCTGATCCTCGATGAGGTGATGGCCGGCTTTGGCCGCACCGGCAGCTGGTTCGCCTTCGAACAGGATGGCGTGGTGCCGGATCTGGTGACCTTTGCCAAGGGGGTTAACGCCGGCTACGTGCCGGCGGGCGGGGTGCTGATTAGCGAGCCGATTGCCCGCTACTTTGACGACCACTTCTTTGCCGGGGGGCTGACCTACTCCGGCCATCCGCTGGCGATGGCGGCGATTGTCGCCACCATCGACGCGATGAAAGAGGAGAAGGTGGTTGAGAACGCGGCCTATATCGGCAACGAGGTGCTGCGACCCGGCCTCGAGGCGCTGGCGGAGAAGCACGCCATTATCGGCGAGGTGCGCGGTCGCGGCCTGTTCCAGGCGCTGGAGCTGGTGAGCAGCCGTAAACAAAAAGCGCCGTTGACCGCCGCCGACATGGCCGCGATCAAAGGGGCCTTAACCGAGGCCGGACTGTTGGCCTTTGTGGTGGAAAACCGTATTCACGTGGTGCCGCCGTGCACCATTACTGCTGAGCAGGTGGCGCAGGGGCTGGCGATTTTTGATGCGGTATTCGCCCGCTTTGCCAGCCTGGCGAAGTAGGGGAGGGGGCCGGATACTGTTGCCCGGCGGCGCTGCGTTTGCACGGGCCTACGGGGTATGAGCCTGTGTGTGGATCCCGTAGGCCGGGTAAGGCGCAGCCGCCACCCGGCAAAATCACGGGTACCGTGCCTGATATCTTGCCTGGCGGCGCTGCGCATGCGCGGGCCTAAACGCCAGCCGGACGGTTCCTTCTCCCTCCGGGAGAGGGCCAGGGTGAGGGGAAGCACTGCAGTGTGGTTGTTTATGTTATCGGTGGCTTCAGCGTAGTTTGCGCTCCCGGCTAATCGTCTGCGTTATGTCATTCATGGCGCAAGGAGCGCACAGGGGGCGGCCAGTCGCCGCCGCCCCCTGTACCCCCGGGCTCCGGCCAGCAAAATCGCCGCTGCGCGGTACCTTCGACTTTTCCCTGCAGGCTTCGGGTCGGGCCGAGGCAGCGTCCCTGCAAAACACGGCCCTCAGCCCGCATCCATGCGGGCTGCCCCGGCCTTCCGGGAACGTCTCAGCGATTTTGAGGCCGCCAGCACCGGCAGTTTCAGCAAGGCTGGTGAATAAATTAACGGCAGGTCGCACGAATCGTAGGTCGGGTAAGCGAAGCGCCACCCGACAAAGCAACGGCGCATCGGGCTAAGGCGCCGGGCAAGCGGGGACAGGGTGCGCTCTGTTGCCCTCACCCCGGCCCTCTCCCACAGGGAGAGGGGGAAAACCGAGCCTCACTCCGGCCCTTCATACATAGGGATAGGGGGAAAACTGGCAGTTTCAGTCGCCGCAAGTGGGTAAATTAACGGCAGGTCGCACGAATCGTAGGTCGGGTAAGCGAAGCGCCACCCGACAAAACAACCGCGCATCCGCTGCCTTCACCTCATTCGGTGTTCCCCGTTGACCAGCGCGTCGCGATCGAAAAAGCGCTGGATCACGCCCTCCGCCATAAACGCTGCCCGATCGGACATATGGGCGATGACGTCGGCATCATGGCTGACCAGCAGATAGGTCATGCCGTGCTCCTGTTTCAGGCGGTTAAGCAGATTGAGGATTTCCGCCTGTACCGACATATCCAGTGCCGAGGTCGGCTCATCCAGCAGCAGGAGCTGCGGGCGCAGCAGCAGGGCGCGGGCAATGGCCACGCGCTGCCGTTGACCGCCGGAGAGCTGATGCGGATAGCGGCGCGCGGCGTCGGCGGCCAGACCCACTTGCTCAAGGGCGGTGGTCACCCGCGGGGCAACGTCGCGGATGCCGTGGATCTGCAGCGGCTCCGCCAGGGTGCGCCACAGGGTATGGTTGGGATGCAGCGAAGCATACGGATCCTGAAACACCATCTGCACGTTGCGCCGCAGCTCGCCCTGAAAGCGGGCGCCCGGCGTAATGGCCTGGCCGAGCAGATCCACGCTGCCGCGCCATTCGCGCTGTAATCCGGCGAGCACGCGCAAAATCGTCGATTTACCGCAGCCCGAGGCGCCGATCAGGCTGAAGGTTTCCCCGGCGTCGACACGGAAACTGGCGGCGGAGACCGCCGTCTTCGCGCCGAATGTTACCTGTAAATCCTGAAGATTAACGATCGCCATGGGCCGTCTCCGTAAAGTCCTGAGTTCTGTCGAGGGTCGGCAGCATCTGGCCGTAAGTATGCGCATTCGGCCGGCAGGTCCACAGGGTGCGGGTATAAGGGTGCGTCGCCGTCGGTAGCGCCCGCGCTGGCATCTCGTCGACCTGTCTCCCCTGGTACATCACCAGCACGCGATCGCAATGCGCGGCCACTAACGGCAGATCGTGGCTGATCAGTAACATGGCCATCTGCCGCTGCGCGCACTGCTCCACCAGCAGCTCGAGGATCTGGTTGCGCAGGCGGGCGTCAAGGGCCGAGGTCGGCTCGTCGGCTATCAGCACCTTCGGGTTATTGAGCAGCGCGAGGGCGATCATTACCCGCTGCCCCATCCCGCCGGAGAGTTCGCCGGGATAGCGGCTGAGGACCGGGAGATCCAGACCGACAGCGGCGATAGCGTCTTTGACCGCCTCGGCGCGCCCGCGGCGGCTGAGACGCTGATGCAGGGTTAACGCCTCTTCCAGCTGCGTCTGAATGGATTGCACCGGATTCAGCGCATAGCGCGGGTCCTGCAGCACCATAGCGATATCGTTGCCGCGCAGCTCGCGCCAGCCGCGGGCGCTAAGGGTCAGCACATCACGCCCCAGCACCTCCAGCCGTTCGGCGCTCACTATCCCGGGCTTGCGCACCAGGCCCATCAGCGCCCGGGCGGTCATTGATTTGCCGGAGCCGGATTCGCCCACCAGCGCCAGCCGCTCGTTGCCGAGGGTGAAGCTGACGTTGTCCACCACCCGGGCGGTGGGGTAGTCGACAGCGAGTCCCTGCACGGTCAGTCGGATGTCAGTCATGTTGCGGCTCCAGAATATCGCGCAGGCCATCGCCCAGCAGGTTAAACGCCAGGCTGGCGAGCAGGATCGCCGCGCCGGGGATGGCAGCGATCCACCACTGGTCGAAAATCACCTGCATCCCGTCGGCAATCATCGCTCCCCACTCCGCCATCGGCGGGCGAGCTCCAAGGCCGAGAAAGCCGAGCCCGGCGGCGGCGAGAATAATACCCGCCAGATCGAGCGCCAGCCGGACAATTGCCGACGGCAGACATAGCGGCAGAATATGGCCGACCAGCAGCCGCCCGCCGCGGATGCCCAGCATCTCCGCCGCGGCGAGATAGTCGCTATGACGCAGGCGCTGAATTTCGCTGCGCGCCTGACGGGCGTAGGCCGGCCAGGTAGTCAGGGCTAACGCCAGCGCGCCGTTGACCAGCCCCGGGCCGAGCATCGCCACGAACGCGAAGGCGAGGATCAACCGCGGCATCGACATCACCACGTCGGTAAACCGCATCAGTATTCGCTCCAGCCACCCGCCATAGTAGCCGGAGAGGATACCCACCAGCAGCCCGACGGGCAGGGTAATGGCGGTTACCAGCGCCACCAGACCCAGCGCCGGACGGGCGCCGTAGAGCAGGCGCGACAGCAGGTCACGGCCGTAGCTGTCGGTGCCGAGCCAGTGCCCCGCGCCAGGTCCCTGCAGGCGGGCGGCGGCATCCTGCCAGTTGGGATCGTGCGGCGCCAGCCACGGGGCGAACAGCGCGGTCAGCACCAGCAGGATCACCAGGGCCAGGCCGCTGAAGGCGGCGGGTGATCGGCGCAGACGGCGTAAAAACAGATAAGTCGGCATCAGCGCACCCTCGGGTCGGTTAACCGCACCAGCAGGTCGGTCAGGTTATTGATCAGCACAAAGCTCACGCCAATCAGCAGCGTGCCGCCCATGATCGCCGTGGTATCCCCGGCGAACAGCGCGGTGGTGAGATAGCGGCCGATCCCCGGCCACGAGAAGACGGTTTCGGTGAGCACCGCCCCTTCGAGCATCGAGGTCCAGGCGAGGGCGGTCACCGTCAGCAGAGTGCCGCGGATATTGGGCAGGACGTGGCGCAGCAGAATTGTCATCTCACCAGCCCCTTTGGCCCGCGCCAGCAGAATGTACTCTTTGTTCATCTCGCTCAGGCAGGCGGAGCGGGTCAGGCGGGTGATGCTCGCCAGCGAGTAATAGGCCAGCACCAGCACCGGCAGCGCCAGATGGCCGATGGCATTTTTAAATGCGGCGGTATCGCCGGAGAGCCAGGTGTCGATCAGCGCAAAACCGCTGCGCGGCTCGACGGTGTACTGATAAATATCGTCGAGTCGACCCGGGCCCGGCGCCCACTGCAGCCGGGCGTAAAACAGGGCCAGCATCAGCAGGCCGAGCCAGAAAATGGGCACCGAGTTGCCCAACAGGGTAAAGGTGCGCACCGCCAAATCCCACGGCGAACCGGCGTAACGGGCGCACAGTACCCCGGCGACGATGCCCAGTACCGCGCCGACGATCAGCGCCAGGGTCGCCAGCTCAAGGGTTGCCGGAAAGACCGCCAGCAGGTCGTGAAGCACCGGCTGGCCGGTGGCGCTGGCGATGCCAAGATCGCCATGGGACAGGTTGACCAGGTAGTGCCAGAACTGGACCGGCAGCGGTTGGTCGAGACCCAACTGATGGCGAACCTGGTCGTAAGTCGACTGACTGGCATGGTCGCCGACGATCTGCAGCACGCGGTCGACCGGCGACAGCGCGGAGAGCGCGAAGGTGACCAGCAGCAGCCCGAACAGCGTCAGCAGCAGGGTAAACAGCCCCTGCAGCAGGCGGGTAAGATGAGTGGAAAACGATGGCATGGAAAATGGAAATTCCTGGTATATCAACATGGTTCCCGGCGGCGCGACGCCCACCGGACCCGGGTGGCGAAACGGTCATCCGGGCAGGGCGAGGCCGCCATGCCCGGTGACATAACCCGCTTACTTGGTGACGTTATCGTACCAGACCATATCGGCGTTCAGCCCCTGCTGATAGCCCTTCACGTTGTCGCGCACCACGATCTGGGTTTTCCCCTGGTCTATAAAGACGTATGGCGAATGCTGCAGCAGGGTTTCCTGCATCGTTTTGTACAGGTCGAGGCGTTTCGCCGGGTCCGGCTCCGCCACCGCGGCGAGGGTGGCTTTATTCAGCTCAGGGATCTGCCAGCCGTTGAGCCCGGCCACGGTGCTGGATTTACCATCGTTCCATGCAAAGGCGCTGGCGTTGGAATGGGCATCAAAGTAGTCCGGGATCCACAGGCGGATCGCCGCCTGATGCTGCTTCGCGCGCACCCGGGCATAGACCTGGCTGCCGGCGGCGGGTAGCAGATCCACCTTCACCCCACCCTGGGCAAAGCTGGCCTGCAGCGACTGGGCGATGGTGATAAACGGCGGTTTGTTCTCCACGTCGAGGGTGAAGTGGGCATCCTTAATGCCCGCTTTATCGAGGATAGCCTTAGCTTTTTGCGGGTTGAAGGTGAAAGGATTGGTCTCCAGCGCCCCCGGCAGTCCGGCCGGCAGGAAGCTTTGATGAATAAAGTACTGTCCTTTCAGCAGATTTTTGGTGATGCCTTCATAATCGACCAGCCAGCGCGCCGCCTCCCAGAAGGCCGGATTATTCAGCAGCGGGTTGGCGCTGTTGGCGGTATTAAACACCAGGTAGTTTTGCTCGGCGGACGGGATGCTCAGCACCTTCACGCCGGGTTTATCCTGCAGGGCGGCTATCTGGTCAGCGCCGAGGTCGCGGGCCACGTCGGCATCCCCCTGCTGGATCAGCAGGCGGCGGGAAGCCGGGTCGGGGACGTTTTTAATAATAATGCTTTTGATCTTTGGCGCGCCGGTGGGGGAGCTGGCGTTGGCCTCCAGCACGATGGCCTGATGCGGCTGGTAGGCGCGCATTTTATAGGCCCCGCTGCCCGCCGAGTGCATCTTCAGCCAGTCGTTGCCGAAGTCGTTATTTTTCGCGTTCGGCGCCACCTGTTTTTCATCAACGATGGAGGCGATGGGGGTGGAGAGAATATTCAGCGCCACCGCCGGGCTGACGTCGGCGGTCCAGTGCAGCGTCAGGGTATGATCGTCAACTTTTTTCAGCTGGCTGGCGATGTTGTCCGGCTGCCAGCCGAGCACGTTGAGAATAAACGCTGGCGATTTATTCAGCGTCACCGCGCGGGTGTATGAGAAAATCACATCTTCCGGGCGCAGCGGATTACCGGAGGCGAATTTGGCATCCGGCTTCAGTTTAATGGTCAGGGTTTTCGCCGCCGGATCGGCCTGCCAGCTTTCGGCGAGAATCGGTACGATTTTTTCAGGGTTGTTGCGGTCCGGCTGCACCAGACGCTGGTAGAGGCTGGGGACCGTCTGAATGCTGGAGAGTTCGTTCGCTTCCGCCGGGTCGAGGCTGACGATATCGTCGAGACCCTGGGCGACTACCAGCGTGTTGGGCGGCGTGGCGGCATGCGCGGCGGTGGAGAGCGCCGTCAGTACCAGTAAAGGCAACAGTTTTTTGGTCATGTGCAATCCCTGAAAAATGGTTATTTTAATTTTTTATGCCTCGCTACGTTAGGCCGCTTGCCAAAAGGCGTAAAGTCAAAATAAGGATATTCTTATGCTAAAAACGCATAATCAAGAACGACAGGTTATTGCCGGTCGCGCAGAAGCGCCTTTCTCCGCTGCGGGCTTCTTGCTATAACGCATTGTCTATTGCGAGGAGGTGGGTGTGCCGGAAATCAATGAGTTTGGCCAGCAGGTGAACGACCTTGTCCCAGGCTGGCAGGGGGCGCGAGTCTTGCGACGGACGGCGTTAAATGGCCGTTTTTGTCGACTGGAGCCGCTGGACGTTGACCGTCATGCGGCGGATCTGTTTGCCGCCTATGCGCTCGGTGACAACAGCGACTGGACGTGGCTGGCGTCTACGCGGCCGGAGAGCGTGGCAGCGACCGCCCACTGGATCGCGGGCAAGGTGAATGATGATGCCCTGGTGCCGTATGCGGTGATTGACCTGCGCAGCGAGCAGGCGGTAGGCATCGTCAGCTATATGGCGATCGAACGGGAAATGGGCACGGTTGAGATCGGCCATGTCACCTGGTCGCGACGGATGAAAAACACCCCGCTGGGTACCGAAGCGGTCTGGCTGCTGCTGAAGAACGGCTTTGACCATGGCTATCGTCGGCTGGAGTGGAAATGCGATTCGATGAATGTCGCCTCGCGCCGCGCCGCCGAACGGCTGGGCTTTAGCTGGGAAGGACGTCTGCGGCAGAGGCTGGTGCGTAAAGGGCGGACGCGCGACAGCGATATGCTGTCCATCATCGACGGCGAGTGGCCTGCGCGCGATGCGGCGCTGCGGGCGTGGCTGGCGGCGGAAAACTTTACTGCCGACGGGCAGCAGATCAAACGCCTGGAGGCGTTTCGCTAACTCTGCAAAGTGAATGGGCAGAGCGCATCACGCCAGCCCTGCCCATACAAAGGCTATTTCTCGATCATCTGAATAATTTGATCCCGGTTAATGGCATGTTCATTTCCCGCGATATCCTCATAGGTGATTAACCCAGTATCGTCATCGACCTCCGGTTTTCCGTGGGTGATAATCATCTCACCATTTTTTTTCTCTAATACATAATCGCTGGAACACCCCGCAACGGTGAACGTTAATAATGCCAAACCGAATACTGCAACGAACTTTTTCATTGTGCTACCTGTTGTAAGAAAGCCACGGTGGGCCGCAGAATATGACAGACTAACCAGTTATCGAAAGTGGGTCATAATTAATACCGAATAAAGTATTAACATGGCGACTAACGTAATAACCACAATACGACGCTCAAGGGGCGTGGCCTTTTTCTTAGATTCATCATCTGGTTTTGTTAACATAATATTCTCTCTGTTAGCCCTGTCAGTGCTCCCGATTCCGACACCGGCAGAGGTGAGTTCTCGGCAATATTGTCGGGATGAACGACTTGCTAGTTGTTATTTAATACCCAGAGTTAAAGTAACGATTCCAGTGATAACCATTCAAAGACCCGTTCAGGCATTTTTGGCTAACACAACATTAAAAATCTCATTTTTATGGCTGAAGCTGGCTATGCCTGCCGCAGACTCTGTTGCGCAGGCAGCACGCTTATTATCTTTTCGCACGTAACGGATAAAAATAGCTGTTATTATCAATGCTCCGGGGCTGGAAACGGCAAACCCTGGATGACGTTATTAAATGATTCTCACCAAAATATTAAAGAGGCCTATTTAAGATGATGAGAATCACAATTCGCCATTAAGCTAATATAATTTTGCAAATAAACTATAGATTCGTCGGTTTACAAAATAAAGGTACCTTCAATAACCAGACAGGCTTCGCCTGAGAGTTCAACACGTCCGTTATCTTTGATGTGGCAGAAGAGTTCTCCCTTACGGTTACCACCTTGCTGGGCATGAAGCGTTTTTTTCGCCAGTTTCTCACTCCACAGCGGCGCCAGAAAAGTATGTGCCGAACCGGTGACCGGATCTTCGTTGACTCCCACCTGCGGACCGAACCAGCGAGAACGAAAATCGAAGGTCCGTGATGCGGCGGTGACCACCACGCCACGGGTGTTGAAGGCATTCAAGGCGTTAAAGTCGGGTTTAAGCGCGTCCAACAGCGCTTCGTCATCAATGACGACAATAATATCGGAGGCTTGCCAGGTTTCACCTGCGTCTTCAGCCAGTCCCAGCGCCTTGAACAATCCTTGCGGCGCGGTGATGGGTGACGGAACAACCAGCGGAAAATCCAGGGTATATTTTCCGTCATGCAACGTGACGTCCAGCGCGCCGCTGCGGGTGAAAAAACGCACCCGATCGCGCGCTTGTTGATTGAGCAGCACGCTGGCCGCAGCCAGCGTGGCATGACCGCAGAGATCGACCTCGACGGCTGGGGTAAACCATCGCAATCCGAAACCGTCAGGCTGCCTGACAACAAAGGCCGTTTCCGACAGGTTGTTTTCCGTCGCAATGCGCTGCAGCACGCTATCTTCAGGCCACGCCTCCAGCAAACAAACCGCGGCGGGATTGCCGGTAAAGGGGCCTTTTGAGAAAGCATCGACCTGATAAAAGCGAATGCGCTGCTGTGAATTATTTTTCATTCATCACCTCAAGGTCATTATAAACCGTATATCGTGTTACCCCCAGGGCCTGAGCCGCCTGCTGCACGCCCCCGCGCATTTTAAAAATACCTTTCGTATGCATTTCAGCGACAATTTTCAAACGCTGCGCTTTTTGTATTTTTTTACCCGGCACTGAATATTTATCAATGATTTCCTGGATTGACTGATCGATCAATCCGCCTAAATTAAGATCGACCGCCTCTGCGGCCTCCGCCGGCGATGGCAGCAGCGCGTCAAGGCTCTTGCGTATTTGCTCAAAAGGCGAGGGGTCGACATTAATACAGAAGGCGATAAGCGGATATCCCTCTTCGCTGTAATAAATTGTCGATGCGCTATTGAGCGTTTTTCCTGAAGCGGTGACGGTTTTATAGTCGCTTATGGTTCTCGGCTTGTTGTTATTCGTCTTCTGCAGAAGCAGCGCAAAACCGGTATCTTTTTCCGGGCCGGCTAATAAATGATCGCCACTACCCCTGCCGCTAACATGACCGTTAATAATTTTGATAATGGAATGTTCAGGGGTAGTGAGATTATGCAACACCACCTCCTGATTCGCTGATAACGTTCCCGCCATGGCGTCCATGGCTGCTTCAAGCGGCCCGGCGATCTGTGCAACCTGCTGTGTGTACTCTGATGTCATGGATGATCCTCTGCTGGAATCGTGGTCAGGAAGCGACCCCGGAACGCCATTTTACCATGGGAGATACGCTGACAGGATTAAGTTATACGCACAATGTTTAATTATCAACAAAAAGTTGAATTTTTAGCGCTGGCAGCGTAAATTCCGCTGCGCAAAGCGTCAGCGCTCATGTCGGGTGCGTCTTTATGTTATGGAAATATAATGAGAATTTTTGGCTTGATAGTCATTGCCGTTCTGCTGGTGGCCTGCGGAGTCATTCACCCCTTCGGCGACAAAACCATCTATCAGACTTATTCGGTATCCGATCGGCTGGGGCTGCACTGGCGCTATGACTGCATACGCAGCGCCCTGAAGCCGCAAGGCTATGAGGTTGAGCGCATCATCCCCGAGCAGAATGCGCCAAACTTCTTTGATATTTCGCAGCACGGCACACGAGTCGCCCAGATTGATATGTATCAGGTGGCTGGGGCGAGGACGATAAGTATCACCCTGATATCCGGTGCAAAACAGGTGAATGCTGCTGTTGATAGTATTATTCAGCCGTGTCTTGATCGCTAAGGGATGCAGGAAAGGTGAGGAGTGTCCTTTCCGCACGGGAAAGGACAAGCGTGGCCTAAACGGTTAGCGGCGAACCGGCGCGTCGCCAGCGACATAATACGCCGCGGTGCTGCGCGGCAGCGGCTGGCGGCCGCGAATGGCGTCAGCCATCTTCTCGCCGATCATAATGGTGGTGGCGTTCAGGTTGCCGGTGATGATCTGCGGCATAATCGACGCATCGATCACCCGCACGCCTTCCAGACCGTGGACCCGGCCTTCGCCATCGACCACCGCCATCTCGTCGTAACCCATCTTACAGGTCCCGCATGGGTGGAATGCGGTCTCGGCGTGGTTGCGCACAAACTCATCCAGCTCGGCATCGCTCTGGCAGTCAATACCCGGGCTGATTTCGCGGCCGCGATACTTATCCAGCGCCGGCTGGTTCATGATCTCCCGGGTAATGCGAATGGCGTCGCGGAACTCCTGCCAGTCCTGCTCATGGGACATATAGTTAAACAGGATCGCCGGGTGGGCGTGCGGGTCGCGCGACTTCAGGCGCACGTGGCCGCGGCTGGGAGAACGCATCGAACCGACGTGGCACTGGAAGCCATGCTCTTTCACCGCGTTGGAGCCATTGTAGTTAATCGCCACCGGCAGGAAGTGGTACTGAATGTTCGGCCAGGCGAACTCGGCGCGGCTGCGGATAAAACCGCCCGCTTCGAACTGGTTACTGGCGCCGATCCCGGTGCCGCCGAACAGCCACTCGGCGCCGATCTTCGGCTGGTTCCACCACTGCAGCGCCGGGTAGAGCGACACCGGCTCTTTGCATTCATATTGTAGATACATCTCCAGATGGTCCTGCAGGTTTTCCCCCACGCCGGGCAGATCGTGCACCACCGGGATATCGAACTGCCTGAGCAGCTCGGGATTGCCGACGCCGGAGCGCTGCAGGATCTGCGGCGAGGCAATCGCCCCGGCGCACAGCAGTACCTCTTTGTTGGCCGTCGCTTTTGACGGGATAGTGCTTTCCCCCTCCAGCCACTCGACGCCCACCGCGCGCTTGCCGGCAAAAATAATATGATCGGTCAGCGCATGGGTGCGGATGGTCAGGTTGGGGCGACCGCGCGCCTGGTCGAGATAGCCGCGGGCGGTGCTGGCGCGACGGCCCTGCGGCGTCACGGTGCGGTCCATCGGACCAAAGCCTTCCTGTTGGTAACCGTTAAGATCGTCGGTGCGCGGATAACCCGCCTGCACCCCGGCTTCAACCATCGCCTCGAAGAGCGGATTATTGCCCGGCTTCGGCGTGGTGACGCTCACCGGGCCATCGCCACCGTGGTAGTCGTTGGGCCCGATATCACGGGTTTCCGCTTTCCGGTAGTAGGGCAGGCAGTCGAGATAGCTCCAGTGTTCCAGCCCTGGCGCGGCGGCCCAGTTATCGAGGTCCAGGGCGTTGCCGCGTATGTAGCACATGCCGTTGATCAGCGACGAGCCGCCGAGCCCTTTGCCGCGTCCGCACTCCATGCGGCGATTGTTCATGTACGGCTCAGGTTCGGTCTCGTAGGCCCAGTTGTAGCGCTTGCCCTGCAGCGGATAAGCCAGCGCGGCGGGCATCTGGGTGCGGAAATCGAACCGGTAGTCCGGGCCGCCGGCTTCCAGCAGCAGGACGGTGGTGTTTGGATCTTCAGTCAGTCGTGTCGCCAGAACGTTGCCGGCGGAGCCGGCGCCAATAATGATGTAGTCAAATTGCAAAAAAACCTCCCGGTTAAAATATGGACTGGAATTTACCCATCTCAACCTGGATGGACTTCACCTGGGTGTAACTCTGCAGGGTCATCACGCCGTTCTCGCGGCCAATGCCGGAGTGCTTATAGCCGCCGACCGGCATCTCCGCCGGGGATTCCCCCCAGGTGTTGATCCAGCAGATACCCGCTTCGAGCTGATGAATGGCGCTGTGGGCGCGGTTCAGGTCGGCCGTGACGATACCCGCCGCCAGACCGTAGTCGGTATCGTTGGCGCGGCGGATCGCTTCTTCATCGGTGTCATAGGTGAGGATGGACATCACCGGGCCGAAGATCTCCTCGCGCACGATGGTCATCTCATCGCTGCAGTCGGTAAACACGGTCGGGGCCACCCACGCGCCGTTGTCAAAGCCTTCGCCCTTCAGCACGTCGCCGCCGCACAGCAGGTTCGCGCCTTCTGCTTTGCCTTTGGCGATGTAGCGCAGCACATTGTCACGGTGCGGGAAGCTGACCAGCGGGCCAAAGTTGGTGCGTTCATCGAACAGATCGCCCGCACGGATGCGGCCCACGCGCTCAACGATTTTCTGCTCAAACGCCGCCTTAACCTTCGCGGGGACGAACACCCGGGTGCCGTTGGTGCACACCTGTCCGGAGCTGAAGAAGTTGGCCATCATGGCGATGTCGGCGGCGAGATCGAGATCCGCATCGTCGAAAATAATCAGCGGCGATTTGCCGCCCAGCTCCATCGTCACCTCTTTCAGGGACGAGCCCGCCGCGTTGGCCATCACCTTTTTGCCGCTGGCGACGCCGCCGGTAAAGGAGACCTTAGCGATACCCGGATGCTCGGTCAGGTACTGGCCGGTCTCCGCGCCCACACCCGGCAGGACGTTAAACACGCCGTCCGGCAGACCCGCTTCGGTATAGATTTCGGCAAGTTTCAGGGCGGTGAGCGGGGTCACTTCGCTCGGCTTGAAGATCATCGCATTGCCGGCGGCCAGCGCCGGGGCGGATTTCCACAGAGCGATCTGGATCGGGTAGTTCCATGCGCCAATCCCGGCCACCACACCCAGCGGTTCGCGGCGGGTGTAGACGAACGACGTCTCGCGCAGGGGGATCTGACTGCCTTCCAGCGCCGGGATCAGCCCCGCGTAATACTCCAGCACGTCCGCGCCGGTGACGATATCCACGGTTGAGGTTTCGGAATACGCTTTACCGGTGTCGAGGGTTTCCAGCTTTGCCAGCTCGTCGTTCCGTTCGCGCAGGATATCGACGGCGCGACGCAGGATGCGCGAGCGTTCCATGGCGGTCATCGCCGCCCAGATTTTTTGCCCACGCCGCGCGCTCTCGACGGCGCGGTCGACATCCTCGCGTCCGGCAGCCTGTACGCTTGCCAGGACTTCACCGTTGGCCGGGTTAATGGTCTCGAAGGTGCGACCGCTGGTGGCGGATGTATAACCACCATGGATATAAAGCTGCTGTTCTGCCATTCGGGACATAAATTCTCCTCGGTTATTCGGTCGGTAAATGCTGGCTGATGAAGTGGCTGGTCAGCGACTGCGCCAGCGTCTTATCCAGCGGTTTGCCGCTCAGGGCGGCGCGCAGCCACAGGCCGTCTATCAGCGCCGCCAGCCCGTAGCCGGCCTCCTGGGCCTGCTGGCGCGGCAGCTCGCGGCGGAACTCGTACACCAGGTTCGACAGCAGGCGGCGGCTGCTCACCTGCTGCAGGCGGTAGAGCATCGGCTGGTGCATGCTGCTGGCCCAGAAGGCCAGCCAGGCCTTCATCGCCGCGCTGCTGATCTGCGTCTCATCAAAGTTGCCGCCGACTATCGCCTGCAGGCGCTCTCCGGCGCTGCCGTCCGGCAGAGCGTGCAGACGGTTGAGCACCGCGTCGCGTAGCTGGCTGGTGATGTCGCGCATGGTCGCCTCCAGCAGACCATTTTTGTCTTTGAAATAGTGACTGATGATCCCCGTCGACACGCCCGCCCGCCGGGCGATCTGCGCGATGGTCGCGTCGTGCATTCCGACTTCATTTATTGCGTCCAGCGTGGCGTCGATCAGTTGCCTGCGCCGGATTGGCTGCATCCCCAGTTTGGGCATTTTTGCCACTCCATTCATCAGCGTTGGTTAACTATTAAAGCGGTTTTTGATTGGACGTTCAATATAAAATGTGTCTTAATTGTTACGTGATTGAATTTTAATAGTTACAAAAACAGTGGGGATACTGGATGACAGATCTTTCGCAAAACAGAGAAAAGGACAAAATCAATCCGGTGGTTTTTTACACCTCTGCCGGACTGATTTTGTTGTTTTCCCTGATGACGATCTTTTTTCGCGATTTTTCTGCCGAGTGGATTGGGCGCACCCTGGGCTGGGTGTCGAAAACCTTCGGCTGGTACTATCTGCTGGCGGCGACGCTGTATATCGTCTTCGTCGTCTGCATTGCCTGCTCGCGCTTCGGATCGGTGAAGCTCGGGCCGGAGCAGTCCAAGCCCGAGTTCAGCTTGCTGAGCTGGGCGGCGATGCTGTTCGCCGCCGGGATCGGCATCGACCTGATGTTCTTCTCCGTGGCCGAGCCGGTGACGCAATATATGCAGCCGCCGGAAGGGGCGGGGCAGACCATCGAGGCGGCGCGCCAGGCGATGGTGTGGACCCTGTTTCACTATGGCTTAACCGGCTGGTCGATGTATGCCCTGATGGGCATGGCGCTGGGATACTTTAGCTATCGTTATAATTTGCCGCTGACCATCCGCTCGGCGCTGTACCCGATTTTCGGCAAACGGATCAATGGGCCCATCGGTCACAGCGTCGATATCGCGGCGGTGATCGGCACCATCTTCGGCATCGCCACCACCCTCGGCATCGGCGTGGTGCAGCTCAACTACGGTCTGAGCGTGCTGTTCGATATTCCGGACTCGCTGGCGGCGAAAGCGGCCCTGATTGCGCTGTCGGTGATCATCGCCACCATCTCGGTCACCTCCGGGGTGGACAAGGGCATCCGCGTGCTCTCTGAACTGAACGTCGCCCTCGCGCTGGGGCTGATCCTGTTCGTGCTGTTCATGGGCGATACCTCCTTCCTGCTCAATGCGTTAGTGCTCAACGTCGGCGACTACGTCAACCGCTTTATGGGCATGACGTTGAACAGCTTCGCCTTCGACCGCCCGGTAGAGTGGATGAACAACTGGACGCTCTTTTTCTGGGCGTGGTGGGTGGCCTGGTCGCCGTTCGTTGGCCTGTTCCTGGCGCGCATTTCGCGCGGGCGCACCATCCGCCAGTTTGTGATGGGCACCCTGATCATTCCGTTCACCTTTACCCTGCTGTGGCTGTCGGTGTTCGGCAACAGCGCGCTGTATGAGATCATCCACGGCGACGCGGCCTTTGCCGAGGAGGCGATGCTCCACCCGGAGCGCGGCTTCTACAGCCTGCTGGCGCAGTATCCGGCGTTTACCTTTAGCGCCTCGGTGGCGACCATTACCGGTCTGCTGTTCTACGTCACCTCCGCCGACTCCGGCGCGCTGGTGCTGGGGAATTTCACCTCGAAGCTGAAGGACATTAACAGCGACGCCCCGAACTGGCTGCGCATCTTCTGGTCGGTAGCTATCGGCCTGCTAACCCTCGGGATGCTGATGACCAACGGCATCTCGGCGCTGCAGAACACCACGGTGATCATGGGGCTGCCGTTCAGCTTTGTGATTTTCTTCGTGATGGCCGGACTGTATAAATCCCTGAAAGTGGAAGATTACCGCCGGGTCAGCGCCAGCCGCGACACCGCCCCGCGCCCGATGGGCTTGCAGGACCGGCTGAGCTGGAAGAAGCGCCTGTCGCGGCTGATGAATTACCCGGGCACACGCTATACCAAACAGATGATGGAGACGGTGTGCTACCCGGCGATGGAGGAAGTGGCCCAGGAGCTGCGGCTGCGCGGCGCCGCGGTGGAACTGAAGAGCCTGCCGCCGGAAGAGGGCGAGAACCTTGGCCACCTCGACCTGCTGGTGCACATGGGCGACGAGCAGAACTTTATCTACAAGATCTGGCCGCAGCAGTACTCGGTGCCGGGCTTTACCTATCGGGCGCGCAGCGGGAAATCCACCTATTACCGGCTGGAGACCTTCCTGCTGGAGGGCAGCCAGGGTAACGACCTGATGGACTACAGCAAAGAGCAGGTGATCACCGATATTCTCGACCAGTACGAGCGGCACCTGAACTTTATCCATTTGCACAGGGAAGCGCCGGGGAACAGCGTGATGTTCCCGGATGGCTAGCCAGGGAGCCCCCGTCGGCGAAAGACTGACGGGGGCGACGGGCGGTTACTGGTAGTTAAAGGCGTCCGGATGGTTGTCGAGGCTACCGCTGAGGGCGGCAAACAGCACGGTTTTGCCATCGATGGACAGGGCGTCGCTGACGTTAAGCCAGGTCAGCTTCTCCTGGTCGGTTTTTTCATCGACCACCGAGTAAACGCCTGACATCTGTTTGCTTTTCTCCGACCAGATCACCGCGATACGCTCGTGGCCGCAGTCGTGGGGTTTGCAGGCGCTTAACACCTGCCAGGATTCGCTGCCCAGCTTCACCGTCTGCGCCGGCGAACCGGTGCCGCCGGTGGTCACCCAGGCGGGCAGCTGATGGCCTTTGACCATCTGGTTAAACGACGCCCGGGTGGCGCTATCGTGGGCCAGACTGTTCAGCGTGACGTCGCCTTGCGCCATAACGCTGGCGGAGGCGGCTAAGGCGATAATAGCGGTAAGCGTTTTAAACATGTTTCCTCCTGGACTTATTCCGTCCTGATAACAAGCCTCTTTATAGTGAGCGTAGATAATGATTAATGCAAACTTTGACATATATCCCGTGAATGATTAGCGGCGGTGCGCGCATGGACGTTACGCTAAGCGATATGCCATGATGCGGATTGATTAACTTTTTCCAATATATGCCCTTGTGATAAAGCAGTTAGCGAAATGGCATAGTTATTCAGGCGATAAAGCATGGCGTATGTGAATCATCTACTGACGTTTATTGAGAGTAATCCGGCGCTGGCGGTGGGATTTAACCTTATTCTGCTGCTGTTCTCCGGCATATTTGCCCACCTTTTATGCAAGTTCTTGCTGATTAAAGTGGTGCGTAAGGTCTTCTTTGGTAGCCATAAACAGGACGTGCCGCTGGAGAAGGATCGACGCATCGCCGAAAAGCTGTCCAATTTCATTCCGGTTATTATCGTCTATTACGTTCTGCAGTTTATGCCGGCGATGCCGGCATCGCTGGTGACGGCGATTAATACCGTCTGCGGGATCTTGTTTTTTATTTTTATGTCGGTGTTTTTCAACGAGATGCTGGATATTGTTAACAGCTCTTATCTGCGAAAAACCAAACGTAAAAATCATTCCATTAAGGGCTATATCCAGATAGGCAAAATCTTAGTTCACATCCTGGCGGCGATTATGATCCTCGCCGTGATGTCGAATAAATCGCCGATTATTATTATCTCCAGTTTGGGGGCGGTGGCGGCGGTGCTGATGATCGTGTTCCAGCATACCCTGCTGTCGCTGGTGGCGAACGTTCAGCTGTCGTCCAACGACGTGCTCCAGCTGGGGGACTGGATTGAAATGCCTGACAAGAACCTCAGCGGCGAGGTGACGGATATCGCGCTGCACACCATTACCATCCGCAACTGGGACAATACCATCTCCCGTATTCCCACCAAGAATTTCCTCACCGAGACCTATACCAACTGGCAGGCGATGTTCTCCTCCGGGGCGCGGCGGATCATGCGCAGTATCGCCATCGATCAGCACTCGGTGCGTTTTCTCGACCAGGAGATGCTCTCCTCGATGCTGGCCATCCGCGGGGTGAATGAGCCTTTGACCACGTTGCTTGACGGCCGGGATCCCGGCGGCGTGGCGGACCGCTGGTTTGTCGATAACGGCCTGACCAACCTGACTCTGTTTCGCCACTACCTGATGCACTATCTCGCCGAGCGGCCGGATATTATTAAGGAGATGTACATTGTGGCGAGAACGCTGAAACCGTCGCCGTCGGGTATCCCACTGGAGATTTACTGCTTCACCTCCTCGACGCTGTGGAAAGACTACGAAAACACCCAGTCGGCGATATTTGAGTACATTACCGCGGTGGCCGGGCAGTTCTCCCTGCGCCTCTATCAGTATCCCGCCGGGCACGATTTCTGGCGTCTCTCCCAGGAGCACGCCGCCCGGGCGGGCCTGCCGCCATCGGCCGAAGGCTAAGCGCTGATCTGCTGGCGCCAGAGGGCGATCTCCTCTTCCAGCCAGGCGATGAACCGGGCGATTTCCGGCCGGTTCTCCGCCTGCGGGGAGACGGTCAGCCAGTAGTGCCAGGGGTAGGGGACGGTGACGGCGGTGAGCTGCACCAGCTCGCCGCGGGCTATGGCTCCCGCCACCAGCGAGCGCCGCTCCAGCGCCACGCCGGCCCCCAGGCGAACCGCCTCCAGCACCAGGTTGGAGTCGTTCAGGCGCAGGCACGCGGGGACGATGGTCTTTTCCAGTCCCGCCTGGCTGCACCAGGCGTGCCACGACTCCATGGAAAAAACGATATCGCTGGCGGCGATCGCCTGCGGGGTGGTCGGCAGGTCGCCGCCGCGATAGTGCGGCGCGGCCACCACCAGCTGTTCATCGGCAAACAGATGCCGGCTTTCCATCCCCTCCCAGTCGCCTTGCCCCATGCGAATGGCCAGATCGATACCCTCCTGCTGCAGGTTGACTACCGCCAGGCTGGTCAGCAGGCGCACCGCGATCTGCGGATGTCGCGCCTGAAAGCGCGCCAGCCGCGGCAGCAGCCAGTGGCAGCCAAAGGAGGGGAGGGTCGCCAGGGTCAGTTCCATGGTGCGGGGTTTGATCTGCACCATCCGCGTGGCGTCGGCGATGTGCTGTAACGCCTCGCGGATTTGCAGGGCATAGAGCCGCCCCTCTTCCGTGATGCGCACCCCGCGGCCGTGGCGGACAAACAGTGAGACGCCGACCAGGGCTTCCAGCTGTTTGATGTGCTGGCTGACCGCCGAATGGGTCACGCTCATTTCGTGGGCGGCCTGCGTCACGCTGCCGAGGCGCGCCACCGCCTCAAAGCTGCGCAGGCTGGCGACAGGGGGAAAATCTGCCATGGTGATCTCTCAGTCTGTGAGTCGATACGTTAACGTTACTACCGGGTTAGCGGGTTTTATAGCCGCCGTGAACAGGCTGTCGAGGGGATGCAGGCTGTCTCATTCGGTATAGCACAGGGGAGACCGGCGGACTACCCCGTGGCGCCAGTTTGTTAGTTTTCCTAACCATTGCGGTAAGCATCCCCTGATATTCGCGGGGCGGGTTTTGCAGTAAGGTAAGCCAGCAACCCCTTTATCGCAGGCAGGAGTGACGATGAAACTCATTGGTATGATGGATTCACCTTATGTAAGACGCGTGGCGGTTTCTCTGGCGCGCTATGGCGTGGAATTTGAGAGCCTGCCGCTATCGGTCTTTAGCGGCTTTGACGAATTCTCCCGTATTAATCCGGTGGTCAAGGCGCCGACGGTGATTCTTGATAACGGGACGCAGCTGATGGACTCCACGCTGATCCTCCATTATTTCGAAACGGCCAACCCCGCCGGGCGTCGGCTGCTTCCCGCTCATCCCGAGGCGCTGGCCCACGACCTGCACCTGCTGGGGGTGATCCTCGCCGCCAGTGAAAAAGCGGTCCAGCATGTTTATGAGCACCGTCTGCGGCCGGAAGAGAAGCAGCATCAGCCGTGGATAGCCCGGGTGACCGGCCAGCTGCTCGCCGCCTGTCGGGAATGGGACGCCCGGCTGGCAGACCGCGCTGTCGCCGCGCATCCGGACCAGGTGATGGTCACCAGCACGGTGGTCTGGTCCTTTATCCAGTTGATGATCCCGGCGGTGGTGCCGGCAGCGGAGTTTGCGCATATTCGCGCGCTGGCGCAGAAGGGGGAGGCGCTGCCGGCGTTTCAACAGTATCCTCTGGCTTAACGGCGGGGATGGAGAGGGGCGCCGCAGCGTGGCGCCCTGAAGCAGGAAAGGATCACCAGCAGACAAACCCGCCGTCGACCACCAGGTCTACGCCGGTGCAGAACGAGGCGGCGTCGCTGGCGAGGAACAGCGCCGGGCCGGCCATCTCTTCCACCTTCGCCATCCGCTGCATCGGCGTCTGGCTTTCAAACTCGCGGGTTTGGTGCACCATCTCCGGGCGGGTATTCATCGGCGTGGCGGTATATCCCGGGCTGATGGAATTGACGCGGATCCCTTTGGCCACCCACTCCATCGCCAGGCTTTTCGACAGATGGATCACGCCGGCTTTGGAGCAGTTGTAATGCGCCTGGTCGAGGCCGCGGTTAACGATAATCCCCGACATCGAGGCGATATTGATAATCGACCCGCCGCCGGACTCCAGCATCAGCTCCGCTTCCGCTTTGCAGGAGTTCCACACCCCGGTGAGATTGATATCGATCACCCGCTGCCATTGCTCGCTCTCCATCTCCAGCGCCGGATTGGCGTTGGCGATCCCGGCGGCGTTAACGGCGATGTCGAGGCGGCCAAAGCGGCTTTTGGCCAGCGCGACGGCGGCGCGCAGGTCGGCCAGCTGGCGGACATCGCCGGTGTAGGCGCAGGCCTGGCCACCAATGGATTCAATATGACTGACCGTTTCCGCCAGCCCACCGTCGTCGCGAAGATCAAAACAGACCACCCGCGCGCCGGCGCTGGCGAGACTGCAGGCGATGGTCTGGCCAATGCCGCTGCCGGCGCCGGTGACAAAGGCGACGCGATCCCGCAGGCTAAACAGCTGTTGTGCAAAGTCTTTACCGATCATAATGATTATTCTCTTCAATATAGTGTCGAACATCGGGAGCCAGGCTTCCCGGTTGGCGGCGCGCCTTATCCGGGCTACCGTGCTCAGGACATAATCAAACCGCCATCGATGTTAATGGTCTGTCCGGTGAGATAGCGGGCGTCGTCGGAGGCGAGAAACGCCACCAGCCCGGCGACGTCTTCCGGCTTGCCGGCGCGCTTCATCGGAATGCCTTCGACCCACTCCGCCATCAGCTCGCCTTTGCCGTAGCGCTTCTGCTCGGTGCTGAGAATTTCGCCCCACACGCGGTCGTTGTAATCCCACATTTCGCTTTCAATAATGCCCGGACAGAAGGCGTTGACGGTGATATTCCACGGCGCCAGCTCATGAGCCAGGCTTTGGGTAATGCCGATCACGCCCATTTTGCTGGCGGCATAGTGCGGGGTATAGATGAAGCCCTGGCGCCCCTGACCGGATGAGGTGTTGATCAGGCTGCCGTGATTCTGTTTCACCATATATTTGGCCGCCTCGCGGCAGCACAACCAGACGCCGGTGGTGTTGACCGCCAGCACTTTTTCGAAATCGGCTTTTGGCATCCGGTCGTAGTAATCGATGGTGATCACCCCGGCGTTCTGAATCGAGACGTCAATGGTGCCGAAGCGGGCGGCGGCCTGCTCATACAGCCCCTGCACCTGCGCTTCGTCGGTCACATCGACCTGCAGCGATAAAATGTCCGCCTGATAGCGCTGACGCAGGGTTTCGGCGGTCTCATGAACCCGTTCGGCGTTGGAAACCATTACCAGGTTCGCGCCGTCGCGGGCGAAGCGCTCGGCAATACCCGCGCCGATGCCGCGGCAGGCGCCGGTGATCACCACCGTTTTGTTCTGGAAATCTCGTTGCATATGTTGTTCCCTTTCGCTGAGCCGGGCACCAGGCCCGGCGGAAGATATGAATCGTTGCCGGTTAGCTGGAGGTGGCGCCGTTGGGGGGGATGGCGGCCAGTTTCTCCTCATGGCGACGCATCAGGATGACCTTGCTCTGCAGCTTCTGCTGGAACTGGTCGACGACCACGGCGGTGACGATCACCACGCCTTTAATCACCATTTGCCAGAAATCGCTGACGCCCATCATCACCATGCCGTCGGCAAGGAAGACGATGACGAAGGCGCCGATAATCGAGCCGGTTACCCGACCACGGCCGCCGGCCAGCGCAGTGCCGCCGAGCACGGTGGCGCCGATGGCGTCCATCTCAAACATGTTGCCGGTCATCGGGTGCGCGGTTTGCAGCTGTGATGCGACGATCAGGCCGACAAAGGCCGCGCACAGGCCGGAGAAGGCATAGACGAATATTTTCGCTTTCACAATCGGCACGCCGGCGAGGCGGGCGGCGGACTCGTTGCCGCCGATGGCGTAGATGTAGCGGCCAAGCGGCGTTTTGGTGGTCAGCCAGTAGCCCAGCACCAGGAAGCCGATCATCAGCCAGATGGGCAGATAGACGCCGAGCAGGGTGCCGGAGCCGAGGGTGGCGAAACCGGTGTTGCCCAGCGCTTCCATGCCGTTGAGATTCGGGTAGGTGCTCCCGTCGTTAAACAGCAGCGCGGAGCCGCGGGCGACGTACATCATGCCTAAGGTGCAGATAAACGGCGCCACGCCGAAGCGGGTGATCACCGCGCCGTTGACCAGACCGACCAGCACGCCGAAGATCGCCACGCAGAGGATCACTTCCGGGACGTTAAAGAAGAGGATGTCGCCGTTCCACAGCGGCAGGCCGTTGGTCAGCAGCGCGCCTGCCACCATGCCGCAGATCCCCGCCACCGCGCCGACGGACAAATCAATGCCGCCGGTGAGAATGACCAGCGTCATGCCGATGGCCAGCAGACCGGTGATCGCCACGTGCTGGGTCATGATCAGCAGGTTAGAGGCGGTCAGGAAGTTGGGTACCATCACGCTGAAGAATGCGATCACCAGCAGCAGGGCGATAAAGGTGCGGGCCTTCAGCAGGTACATATAAATCATATATTTCTGGTTCATGATGGATTCCAGCCTGATTAATCTTGAGGTGTTGAAGCCGCGATTAACTGTTCGCGGGTCACCGCATGGCGCGGTAGATCGGCGGTAATGCGGCCATCGGCCATCACCAGGATGCGGTCGGCCAGGGCCATCACCTCATCCAGTTCAGAAGATGAAAACATCACCGCCAGCCCCTGCTGGGCCATTTTGCCGATCAGGTGATAGACGTCGGTTTTCGCACCGACGTCGATGCCGCGCGTCGGTTCGTCGAGGAACACCACCTGCGGCTGGGTCATCAGCGCTTTACCCAGCACCACTTTTTGTTGATTGCCGCCGCTCAGCGAGGTGATGGGCAAATTGGCGTCGCTGACCTTGATCGCCAGCTGCTGGATCATCGCTTTCACGCAGGTCTCTTCTTTTTGCGGATTCAACCAGCGCCAGGCGCGGCGAAAACCCTGCAGGCTGAAATCAGAGAGCGTCATGTTGGCCTGAATCGACATCATCTGCACCACGCCTTCGCCCTGGCGGTCCTCCGGCACCAGCGCCAGCCCTTTTTTCAGACGCTGCTGAAAGCGTGCTTTGCCGATGCTTTCGCCATTGAGGTGCACCTCGCCGCGCTGGCAGGGCATCAGGCCTACCAGGCCTTTGAACAGCTCGGTGCGTCCGGCCCCCAGCAGGCCGTAAATACCGATCACTTCGCCTTTGCTGAGGGTGAAGGTGACGTCATTGAGCTTGTAGCCGCCGCTGGGATGCAGCGCGGTCAGTCCCTTGACGTCAAGCACCGCGTTGCCTTTTGGCGCCGGTTGATAATCGAAATGTTTTTTCTTATCGCCGACCATCTGCTCGATGATCCACGGCACGCTGGCGTCGCTGACGTGACGCTCGCTGATAAAGCGGCCGTCGCGGAAAATGGTGATGTGGTCGCCGATCTCCATCAGCTCTTCGAGGCGATGCGAGATATAGATAATGGTCACGCCGCGGCGCTTAAGCTGCGCGATCACCTTGAACAGCACTTTCACCTCAGACTGGCTCAGCGCCGAGGTGGGTTCGTCCATGATCAGCACCCGGGTGTCTTTCGACAGCGCGCGGGCAATCTCGACTAATTGCTGGTGGCCGATACCGAGTTCGCCCAGCGGGGTGTAGGGATCGACATCCAGCTCCAGTCGCTCCAGCAGCGATTTGGCCAGCGCGTACTGATATTTTTCGTTGATGCGTCCTTTCTGAAAGAATTCATTTGCCATGAAGATGTTGTCCATCACATTCATATTGGGAAATAAATTCAGTTCCTGGAAAATAATGCTGATGCCGAATTTCTCTGCCTGATGGGTAGAGTTTAAAGTCACCGCCTCGCCATCGAGAATAATTTGCCCGGAGGAGGGCGTTTCCACACCGGCAAGCATTTTCATCATGGTGGATTTACCCGCACCATTTTCTCCGATCAGCACGTTGACCTTATTTCGATAGACCCGGTAATTGACATTATCCAGGGCGGTCACGCCGGGATAGACGCGCGACAGGCCGCGAGTTTCGATAATCACTTCAGACTCAACGGGCTGGGGAGCGACGAGATCGTGCGGCGCCATATTATTGCCCCCCCGCGTGAACGATTTTCGCCGGGGTAATTTCCGGGAGGGTTGGCGGAATATCCCACGCCGAGAAGACGCCGTACACGTCCACGCTGTCGCCGGTTTTGAGGTTGGCGGTCTGAATCATTTTGACCGCCTGGCTGTTGATATTCTTGCTGTACTCGCCGAACAGCACCTGGTCGTTAAAGTCCTGATAGCTGGCGCCGCTGTAGCCGTCGCGCAGCTGGGTGCCGCGCAGGGTGGGGCCAATTTGCACCGTCACATTGCCGACGCTGGCGTCGGACAGGGTCATCTTGCCGCTGCGCGAGGCGGTATCGAGCTTGCTGACAGTACCTGAAACCTTGACGTAGAAGATGCAGGGGTTTTCGTCCTGCGCGCGGTAGCCAAGGGCTTTGCAGGCGCTATCGATATCTTTTGCCGCCTTGAGCGCGCTCATCAGTTCCGCCGCCGGGCGCGCTTTCGCCACCACCTGGGGTACGATGCTCTGCTGCCAGGTTTTATCCATGTTCGCCATATGCGGGTTGGGCGGCGATTTCAGATCTGCCAGCTCCTGCTGCGAGACGATGCGACAGCCCCCAAGCGCCAGTACGGCTAGCGTCAGACAGGTTTTCTTAAACATAATGCTCTCCTCTGCGCCCCCGCGGGGGCGCAACCACCCGAACTCAGGACTTAATGTTGAAATCCTGGACTTTATCGGCGTTATCCTGGGTAATCAGAATGCCGCGGAACATCACGCGCTGTTTGGCCGGCTTTTCGCCTTTTTGCAGGTAATTATCCAGATCGGTGACGCCCTGAGCGGCGATGGCCTGCGCTTGCAGCATCACGGTCGCCTGCAGGGTGCCGGCTTTCACGGCGTCGCGCTCATCGTTGCTGCCGTCGATGCCGACGACGATCACATCGCTACGGTTGGCCGCTTTCAGCGCTGCAATCGCGCCGAGGGCGACCGGCCCGTTGCCGCAGATCACGCCTTTCACGTCCGGGTGAGCCTGCAGAATGCTGTCCATGATGCGCTTGCCGTCGATCAGGGTGCCTTTGGCATCCTGTTTCGCCACGCTGACCATATCCGGATACTGGTCAATGACCTGATGGAAAGATTTAGAACGGGTGACGCAGTTATTATCGGCGAGGTTGCAGGTCAGCTCGGCGTATTTGCCTTTCTCCGCCATCTTCTCGACGAAGACGTTGGCGACCTCGGAGCCGGCCTGGAAGTTATTGTGGGTAATTTGTTCCAGCGCCACATCATCAACCGGAATTTCACGGTTAATTAAGACCACCGGAATGCCGGCTTTTTTGGCCTTTTCAATGGCGGCGACGCTGGCGGTGGAGTCGGCGTTATCAAGAATAATGCCCTGCACCTTTTTACCAATGGCGGTGTCGATAAGCTCATTCTGCTTTTTGACATCTTCGCCATGGGACAGCACGGTGGTTTTATAGCCGAGCGCCTGGGCTTTTTCGCTGGCGCCTTTGGCTTCCGAGGCGTAATACGGGTTATCCAGCGAGTTGACCATGATCATAATGGTGCCTTTCTCCGCGGCGTGCGCGGCAAAGGAGAAGGCGGTCAGGGTAGCAGCGGTTAAAAGGGTTATACGTAATTTCATGACTCTGTTCCTGTATTTTTATATTCGAACAAATGAGCCCCTGAGCGGGCAGGCTTTTACGGTCTGAAATTTCCCCTGAATACATTCGGGGATAGCGATATCGTTATGGGCCGGGTTTCTCCTGTGATAAGTGAATGCGTGTCGTCGCGCAGTCTGGCGTTCAGGCTGGCGAGTCCGGTTTCCATAATGTTCGGTCGACCGCATGGCGCCACTCCTGCCAGCGCGTTTGCAAGCGCTGGTGGCGGGCCATGTCGGGCTGAAAGGCGCTGTGTTCGGTTAAGAAGGCCTGCAGGTCGGCGGTCGACCCGGGATGGAGCGCTTTACGCGCAAGCAACGCCGCGCCGATGGCGGACAGCTCCGGCACGTCGCTGCGCATCACCGGGCAGCCGAGCAGATCGGCCTGGTATTGCATCAGCCAGTCATTGTTGGTCGGCCCGCCGTCCACCATCAGCGCCGTCAGGGTGAACTCCTCATGCTGACGCATCGCCACCACCACGTCGGCAATCTGATAGGTGATGGACTCCAGCGCCGCACGGATCAGATGCGCGCGTTTCACCCCGCGACTCAGGCCGCAGATCACGCCGCGGGCGCTATCGTCCCACCAGGGGGCGCCGAGACCGGTCAGCGCCGGCACGAAGTACACCCCGAGGGTCGAGTCGACGGAGGCGGGAAGGGTGTTCAGCTCATGGGCCAGCTCGGCGGCAGAGAGCTCGCTCAGACCGGTGCTGTCCGCCATCCAGGCGACGGCATCGCCGGTGTGGGGAATATTACCTTCCAGCCCCCACACCAGCTGATCGCCATCGTGCCAGGCGACAGTGGTCGCCAGCGCCTCGATATCGCACTGCGCCGATTTGACCGGCGCCATCACCGATGAGCCGGTGCCGTAGGTGGCTTTCACGCAGCCCGCTTCGCCGAGCGCGTGGCCGAACAGCGCCGCGTGGGAGTCGCCGATCATCGCCATAATGGGAATACCGTCTGGAATAGCGGCCAGCCCTTTGGTATGGCCGAAGAGGCCGCTCGACGGTTTAATGTCCGGCAACGCCGCGCGCGGAATACCGAATAGCGCCAGCATCTCGTCGTCCCACTCGCCGCGGTGCAGATTCAACAACTGGGTGCGGGCGGCATTGGAGTAGTCGCAGCAGAAGGCTTCTCCGGCGGTCAGATTCCACAGCAGCCAGCTGTCGATAGTGCCGAGGCAAATCTCGCCGCGTTCGGCGCGCAGGCGGCCATCGGCAGTCGCATCCAGCAACCAGCGCATTTTGGAGGCCGAGAATAGCGGGGCGATCGGCAGGCCGGTGGCCTGTTTAATACGCTGTTCCTGACGATCGTGACGCAGCGTGTCGCAGAACGCGGCGCTGCGGGTGCATTGCCAGGTAATGGCTGCGTTAATCGGTTCGCCGCTGTCGCGATACCAGCCGATGGCGGTTTCCCGCTGGTTGCTGATGGCCAGCGCGGCGACGTTTTCCGCGCCGACGTGGGCCACCGCGCTGGCGATCACCGCCAGCGAGGCGGCCACCAGCGCCTCGCCCGACTGCTCCACCCAGCCGTCGCGCGGCGTTTGGAGCGCCAGCGGCTGCGAGAATTTGACGATAACCTTGCCCCGGCTATCCAGCACCACCGCTTTGGCGTTGGTGGTGCCTTCATCCAGGGCGATGATGAACTCTTTTGCTGTCGCCTGCATCGTGCTCTCCTCGGTCACCCGGTGTCCTGGAACAGCGGAGACGGGATATCTTCCACCGTCTCATGCGTTTACGCAGGCCATGATGTGACATTTCGTTATCATCTTCTTAATCACTGAATATATATTCGATAGTGATTATTTATTTGATACCTTAAGCCACAAACCCGGTGACGGGCTACCGGAAAAATCATCAATTGTGCTGGCAATCACATTTCGCCGATCGGCGAAAGCGGTGGCAGGCGGCTGGGGTGGTAGATTAACTGATTGAATTTGAATGCAATAACTGAGGCAGCCCTGAGGCTAAAAAAGCGCGTCAGGGCGGCAGAGAGGAAAAACAGCGCGGCAGGTTAGTCGCTGACCAGCATGCGGGCGGTAGGATAATCGGTGATTAAAACGTCAATGTAGCCGCCGGTGAGGGCGCCTTTGATGGCCGCGACTTTGTCAGTGCCGCCGGCCAGCGCGACCACGTTCGGGCATTTTTTGACCTTCTCCAGCGCCATGCCGATCACCGGATCTTCATCATCGCGTAACACCGGATGGCCGTTTTTGTCGTAGTAGTGCAAGCAGATATCGCCCACCGCGCCGCGCGCCGCCAGCACCTGCAGCATATCTTCGTGATAGTAGTTCCCGGAGGTTTTCAGCAGCTGGGAGGGTTCGAGAATGCCGATGCCGACGATGGCGATATCCACCTCGTCAAAGCGCGACACTACGTCCGCGACGTCCTTGCTGGCCAGCAGTCGGTTGCGCTCCTCCATGGATCCCTCAATGCTCTGCGACGGCAGCAGCCAGGCGTCGCAGTTCAGGCGCTGGGCGAGGGTCTGGGTAAGAATCGTCGCCTGCACGTTACCGTTGGGCCCGACGCCGCCGAGCAGCTGGATCACGCCGCTGGCCTTCAGGTTCTGCGCATGAACTTCATCGACCATCGCGCGAATGGTTGAGCTCCAGGAGGAGACGCCAATCAGATCTTTTGGCCGTAGACGGGTTTCCAGGTAGTGGGCGGCGGCGGAGCCAATCGCCCGCTTAATGGTGTGATCGCTGGCCTCTTCCTCGGTATCCACCACCACGGCCTGCTTAAGACCGTAGCGATCCTCAAGCCCTTTTTCGAGCTTCAGAAAAATGTTTGACGGCTGTACGACGCTGATTTTGACGACGCCCTCTTTCTGGCAGCGGGTAATGGCGCGGGAGACAAATGACTGTGAGAGCGAGAGAAGTTGGGCGATATCAGACTGCTTTCGTCCTTCCAGGTAGTAAAGCGTGGCAATCTTAACCAATAGCCGTTGTTCATCCTGCTTAGCCATATTAATCCTCGAAAATCATTTATCGCCTGTGTTCAGACGCTTAGCGACAGCCATTTTATTTAGGGTATAGAGGCTTCTATCATACGCGAAAAAAAATCACACTTAAGTGTGACAGGCATCTAACTTTTGCCAATCCTCAAAATCGACTATGGACAAAAACAAAACAGCCAGGTCATAATCGAATAAAGAATCATCATTGAATATATATTCAAGGCGATTTCAAGTCAACGTGTTTCTCCGGGCTAAGTCCGGAGCGGGAGGCAGAATGTTCCTGAGTAGGGCGCTGTGGCAGAAGGCTTACCACCCGGCATAGGGATATCTGGTTTTTTTAGTTCTTGCTGGAATAAATATTCCATGCTGAAAATAAATTCAGAGGTGTGAAATGAATCCCTACAGATTTGATATTCAGACGCTGGAGCGTAAAGCCCGCGCGGTGCGGCGCCACATTGTGCGCTTAAACGCCAATAGTCCGGCCGGCGGCCACACCGGGGCCGACCTCTCGCAGGTCGAATTGTTAACCGCACTCTATTTCCGCGTCCTTAACGTCGCACCGGATCGGCTCGACGACCCGCAGCGCGATATCTATATCCAGTCGAAAGGCCACGCGGTGGGCTGCTACTACTGCGTCCTGGCGGAGGCCGGCTTCTTCCCGGTCGAGTGGCTGGAGACCTACCAGCATGCTAATTCTCATCTCCCGGGCCACCCGGTGCGGCAGAAAACGCCGGGTATTGAGCTGAACACCGGCGCGCTGGGCCACGGTTTGCCTGTTGCGGTGGGGCTGGCGCTGGCCGCGAAGAAAAGCAACAGCACCCGCCGCATTTTTTTGATCACTGGCGACGGCGAACTGGCGGAAGGCAGCAACTGGGAAGCCGCTCTGGCAGCGGCGCATTACGGTCTGGATAACCTGGTCATTATTAATGATAAGAACAATCTCCAGCTGGCCGGGCCGACGCGCGAAATCATGAATACCGATCCGCTGGCCGACAAATGGCGCGCCTTCGGCATGGCGGTCAGCGAATGCCAGGGGAACGACATGGCCTCGGTGGTCGCGGCCATCGAGGGGCTGCAGCAGAAGGGTAAACCAAACGTCATTATTGCCAACACCACGAAAGGCGCGGGGATCTCCTTTATCCAGGGGCGCCCGGAGTGGCACCACCGGGTGCCGAAAGGTGAAGAGATCGCTCTGGCGCTGGAGGAACTGAAAGATGAGTAATGCAGAACACCTGGCTAACGTCATGGTCGAGGCCTTTATCGCCGCCGTGGAAAGCGGTGTCGATCTGGTGCCGGTGGTGGCCGACTCCACGTCGACGGCCAAAATCGCCCCCTTTATTAAGCAGTTTCCCGGCCGGCTGGTGAACGTCGGCATCGCTGAGCAGAGTATGGTCGGCACCGCCGCTGGTCTGGCGCTGGGCGGCAAAGTGGCGGTGACCTGTAACGCCGCGCCGTTTCTCATTTCGCGGGCTAATGAGCAAATCAAAGTGGATGTCTGTTACAACAACACCAACGTGAAGCTATTTGGCCTTAACGCCGGGGCCAGCTACGGTCCGCTGGCCAGCACCCACCATGCGATTGACGATCTGGCGGTGATGCGCGGCTTCGGCAATATCCAGATCTTCGCCCCCTCCACGCCGCGCGAATGTCGGCAGATTATCGACTATGCCCTTGCTTATCAGGGCCCGGTCTATATTCGCCTCGATGGCAAGGCGCTGCCGGAGCTGCTTGACGAGTCGTATCGCTTTGTTCCCGGCGCCGTGCTGACCCTGCGCGAAGGCGAGGACGTCGCGCTGGTGGCCACCGGTTCGACGGTGCATGAGGTGGTGGAGGCAGCGCAGCGGCTTGCCGACCTCGGCGTTCAGGCGAAAGTGGTCAGCGTGCCGTCGATCCGCCCCTGCGATACCGCGGCGCTGCTGGCGGCGCTTCGGCCGTGCGGCTCGGTGATCACCGTGGAAGAGCATAACGTCAACGGCGGTCTGGGCAGCCTGGTGGCGGAGGTGCTGGCGGAAGCAGGCGTGGGCATTACTCTACAGCGCTTGGGGATCCCGGACGGGGAGTACGCCGCCGCCGCCGATCGCGGCTGGATGCGCCAGTACCACGGGTTTGATGCCGCCGCCATCGTCGCCCGGGTGCAAAACAGGGGCTGATGGCCTGAACGCCCGTCGCGTGAAGCGCGCGGGCGTTTACTGCTGCAATGCGCAAAGCGTGATGACCTGCTCCTCCGACGCGGTCCAGTGCAGCGGATAGCATTGCCCCGCAAACCGCAGCGCTACGGTGCTTGCCGTTACCTCCACGATCTGAAAGTCGTCGAACCCCAGCGCGCGCTGGCTTGCCGTCGGCGTCGCCTTAAACCCACTCTCTTTCGCCGAAAACGCCAGCGTCAGCGCCAGCGGGAAGGGCAGGCCGCTGTGTAACAGCACCTTTTTTTCCACCTCGTTGATAATGCTGCTCTCCAGCTCCGCCGCCAGCGGTGGCGTAAACCGGCGCTCGATATCGACCCCCACCGGCCGGTCAGTCACTACCGCCAGCGCGCGCTGGCCGCAGTGGCTGATGCTGCCGAACCAGGGCGCGGGCCACAGCGGCTCGCGCCGATCGCCGATGGCGGGAGGCTGTTTTTCCCCGACCTCGCGCAGGGCGTACACCGCGGCGATGCGCCCGGCCAGGTGCTCCGCCTGCCGCTTGCGGCCCCAGCCGCTCAGGCTGGCGTGGTAGGGCAGCCACAACAGATCTTCAGGCTGGAAAGTCGCCGGGTCGAAATCGATCTGCTGCAGCGTATAGCCGGCCAGCGGCAGGGTGGCGTGATGGATGCGCATAGGGCAAGAATACCGTGGTTGTCCCCGCCCTTTGTCTTGCAAGGGCGGGGCAGGGAGAACCCGCTATCAGAAGTGGGTGTTGACGCTCAGGTACCAGGTGCGGCCCGATTCGTTGTAGGTCTCGGCGCCGGCGCCGTACATCGTGCCGGTGGCACCCCCGGTGGTCTGGGCGTTGCCCGCGCGCCAGTGGCGCTTGTCGAAGACGTTATCCACGCCGCCGGTCAGACTAACGTATTTGGTGACGTCCCAGGTCGCGCTCAGGCCGAGGATGCTGTAGGGGCTGACCTCGTTCTTCTCGCTGCCGGTAACCGGTTGACCCTTATAGTTGTACTTCTTCGGCTCCTGTTTGCCGTACCAGGTAAAGGTCGATTGCAGCGAAACATCATCGCGTACCTGCCAGCTCAGCGTGGAGTTTAGCGTGTATTCCGGGATAATCGACAGACGATCGCCGGTCTCTTTGTTCTTACTCTGCAGCATATAGGTGATGTTGTTGGTCCAGTTGACGGTCTCGCTCACCGGGACGTTGAGCGTGCCTTCCAGGCCTTCCACTACCGCTTTCGGCACGTTTTCCCACTGGTAGAGATCGGTACCTTTACCGTTTTGATAGACCGGAGCATAGCCTGCCTCAATCTTGTTGCGGTAATCGTTGCGGAACCAGGTCACGCCCGCCAGCCAGCCGTCGCGTTTAAACTCAAGGCCAATCTCTTTGTTGATGCTGGTCTCGGCTTTTAAATCTTCATTCCCCTGCAGATAGCAGCCGTCTTTGCTGGCGTAGCAGCCCTGGCCTTTGCTGTAGAGAATGTAGTTCGGGTTGGTCTGATACAGGCTCGGCGCTTTATAGGCGCGGGCGATGCCCATCTTCAGCGTGAAGTCGTCCCACAGCCCTTGGGACAGGTTAAGGGACGGACTCCAGTTGTTGCCGACGATGCTGTGGTGATCGAAACGCAGCGCCGGGGTCAGCATGGTGGTGTCGGTCAGCTCCATGTTGTTCTCAGCGAACAGGGAGAAGATCTCCGCCTGCGAGTACGGGCTGCGGCCGGTGCTGTCGTAGCCCGGAATTTCTCCTCCCGACAGCGCCTGGGTGTTGGAGGCATTATCCTTCATCCGCTGCTGGTTCCACTCGCTGCCCAGCGTCAGGTTCTGATTAACCAGATAGTCGAACGGGATGCTGACTTCGCTGTGCAGCATCACATCCGCCAGATCGATATCGGTGAACTGGTTGCTGTTGAAGATCCCCTCGGTACCCCCGGCCAGACCTTCGCCTTTGCGCGAGTTGCGGGTGCGTTCGTACTGCGCCCAGTTGCTGGTGGTCACGCCGTTGTCCCAGGCGCCGTTCCAGGTGACCGAGTAGGTGTTGCGGTACAAACGGTTGGTCTCTTTGCCGTAGTTCTCTTTCACCAGGTCGTTGGAGTTGGTGTTCTGAGTGTCGCCGGCATAGAGGTTCCCCTGGCGGCTGTAGCCGGCCTCAAACTCCAGCGACTGCATCGGAGCGAATTCCCAGCGCACCAGACCATCGATGTTTTTATTTTTTACCCCTTCGCGCCCGGCCGGCAGGGTGTCGGCATAGATCCCGGTGCGTTCGGACTGATGACCCTGGTTGATGTCCCAGGCGTCGGCCTGCGTTTTGTCGAGGTTACCGAACAGGCGGAAGCTGAAATCGCCGCCCAGCGGGCCGCTGAGGCTGAAGTTGGTGCGCTTGGTGGAGCCTTCGTCTTTGTGCTCCGGGGCGTTCATATAGGTGTTCCAGGAGCCGTGCCACTCATCGCCGGTTTTTTTGGTGATGATATTCACCACGCCGCCGGCGGCGCCGTTACCGTAGCGGGCGGCGGCCGGGCCGCGAATCACTTCGATGCGTTCGATCATCTCCGGCGGCACCCAGCTGGTGTCGCCGCGGGTGTCGCGCTCGCCGCGCCAGCCGAGACGCACAGAGTTGCGGCTGGTGACCGGCTTGCCGTCGATCAGGATCAGGGTGTTTTCCGGGCCCATGCCGCGGATATCAATCTGGCGGTTATTGCCGCGCTGGCCGCTGGTGGAGTTGCCGGTCAGGTTGACCCCCGGCATGGTGCGAATGATCTCCGAGACGTCGCGCGCCGGCGGACGCTTGCGGATCTCATCGGCGGTGATGGTGGAGACGCCCGGCGCCTGCAGGTTCTGCTCGGCGGCGGTGACCACCATGGTCTCTTCCGCGGCGCTGTTTTTATCGTCGGTGGCGGTTTCCGCTGCGCTTAACGGAAAAGCAACCCCGTAAATTCCCAGATTGACCAGCAAGGCCAGGGATTTGATCCTGTTATTCATTGTTATTCCTGCTTTTTTGTCGCCACGTTCCCCAAACGCCCCTTCCCACCGGGAGGGGAGGCGGCATAAATGTTGCCGGAAGAGGGCAAAGGCACTCCGTCGCTAGCTGAATAAGCTCTCTTCGACATGTGTTGTGAAAGACGCGCTTCCCACGGCGCGCTAATACGCTATTGCAAATGCAAATAGTTATCAATAATATTATCAATAAAGAATGACAATTAATTAAAAAAGTCACGCGATACATAGGGTTAATGACAGAATGTTAACGACAGGAAGCGAGGAGTGGTGGCGAACCCTGCAGGGTCCGCAGTCCCGGGCGGTGGATGACGCCATCGAGGTGACGTTCTGGTGGCGGGATCCGGCAGGGGATGAAACGCGTTCTCCACGCCGTCGGGTATGGCTCTATATCACCGGCGTGACCGACCACCATCAAAATGCGCGGCCGCAATCGCTGCAACGTCTGCCCGGGACCGACGCCTGGTGCTGGCGAACCACGCTGTCGCCGACCTGGCGCGGCAGCTACTGCTTTATTCCTTCCGACCGTGACGATGATTTTTCCCCTGAGGTGTTCAGCGCTGATAAGCCGGACCGCGCGCTGCTGCGCGAAGGCTGGCGCAAACTGCTGCCGCGGGCGATAGCCGATCCGCTGAACCCGCACAGCTGGCGGGGCGGACGCGGCCATGGGGTCTCGGCTCTGGAGATGCCGCAGGCGCCGGCGCAGCCCGGCTGGGACCAGCTTAATGCAGCGCATCCTCCCGCTCGTTGCCTTGAGTGGCGCAGCGCGCGTCTGGGCAACCATCGCCGGGTCTGGATCTACACCCCCGGCGAGGCCGTCGATCCGCAAACACGGCCGCTGGCGATCCTGCTTGACGGCCAGTTCTGGGCCGAAAGCATGCCGGTGTGGTCGCCACTGGCCGCGCTGACCCGCGAGGGGAGACTGCCGCCGGCGGTCTACCTGCTGATCGACGCGATCGATAACCAGCGCCGCGGGGTTGAGCTGCCCTGTCATCGCGATTTCTGGCTGGCGGTGCAGGAGGAGCTCCTGCCCCTGGTCCGCGGCCATGCCCCGTTCAGCGACCGCCCGGATCGGACGGTGGTGGCCGGGCAAAGCTTCGGCGGCCTGGCGGCGATGTTCGCCGCCCTCAACTGGCCGCAGCGATTTGGCTGCGTGCTCAGCCAGTCAGGCTCCTACTGGTGGCCGCATCGCGATGGCCGCGGGGAGGGCTTTATCGGCGAACGTCTGCGCCAGGGCGAGGCGTCCGCGGCCGGGCTGCGCATCTGGCTGGAGGCGGGCCAGCGTGAACCGATTATTTTTCGCGCCAACCAGGCGCTGCTGGCGCAACTCACCACCACGCAGCAGACAATTTTCTGGCGTCAGGTTGACGGCGGGCATGATGCGCTCTGCTGGCGAGGCGGGCTGACGGCAGGGCTTATCCAGCTCTGGCAGCCTCTGCTGTCGCCCCCTTAGCACAGCGCTTTACGACAGGAGTTTGATATGCAATTCAGTAACCCCTTCGACAATCCGCAAGGGCAGTTTTACATTCTGCGCAATGATCAGCAGCAGTACAGCCTGTGGCCGGGGCACTGCGCGCTGCCTGCCGGATGGACGGTAGTGTGCCCCCCGCAGTCGGCCGAGGCCTGCAACGCCTGGCTGGCGGCCAACTGGCCGACACTGACCCCCGCCCATCATGCGGCATAAGGAGCTGACAATGACCACTCGTTTACCGCTGGTTGCCGCGCAGCCGGGGATCTGGATGGCCGAGCGCCTCTCCACTCTGCCAGGCGCCTGGAGCGTGGCCCACTATGTTGAACTGCGGGGCGCGCTCGACCCGGCGCTGCTGGGTAAGGCGATTGTCGCCGGTCTGCAGCAGGCAGACACCCTCAGCCTGCGCTTTGAGGAACAGGAGGGGGAAGTCTGGCAGTGGGTAGCGGCGGAGCGCACCTTTGCCGAACCGCCCATCATTGACCTGCGTACGACGCCGGATCCGCATCGTGCCGCCACGGAGCGGATGCAGGCAGATCTGGCGCAGGATCTGCGCGTCGACGGCGGTAACCCGCTGGTGTGCCATCAGCTGCTGCGCGTCGGCGACGACCGCTGGTACTGGTATCAGCGTTATCACCATTTGCTGGTGGATGGCTTTAGCTTCCCGGCGATAACCCGGCAGATCGCCGCCATCTACCGCGCCTGGCAGCGCGGGGAAGCCACTCCTGAGTCGCCTTTCACCTCCTTCGCCGAGGTGGTGGACGAGTACCAGCGCTACGCCGGCAGCGAGGCCTGGCAGCGGGATAAAGCTTTCTGGCAGGCCCAGCGTCAGGCGTTACCGGCTCCCGCCTCACTCTCTGCCGCGCCGCTGGGCGGACGCGCCGCCGGGAGCGATATCTGGCGGATGAAGCTGGAGATGAACGCCGACGCCTTCCGCCGCCTGGCCAGCCATGTGCCGCAGTGTCAGCCTGCTGATCTGGCGCTGGCGCTCACCACGCTGTGGCTGGGCCGCCTGTGCAACCGGATGGACTACGCGGCGGGCTTTATCTTTATGCGCCGGATGGGCTCAGCGGCGCTGACCTCGACGGGGCCGGTGCTCAATGTCCTGCCTCTGGCGGTGCATATTGACGCCCAGGAGACGCTGGCGGACCTGGCGATGCGCCTCGCCGCTCAGCTGAAAAAGATGCGCCGCCATCAGCGCTATGACGCCGAGCAGATCGTCCGCGACAGCGGCAAAGCGGCAGGGGACGAACCGCTGTTTGGCCCGGTGCTGAACGTCAAACTCTTTGATTACCAACTGGATATCGACGGCGTCGAGGCGGTGACCCATACTCTCGCCACCGGCCCGGTCAACGATCTTGAGCTGGCGCTGTTCCCCGATGAGACCGGCGGCCTGTCGCTGGAGATCCTCGCCAACAAGGCCCGGTATGATGAAGCCGAGCTGCGTCGCCACATGGCGCGACTGACCGCGCTGCTGGCGCAGTTTGCCGCCGATCCGACGCTGCGCTGCGGCGACGCGGAGATGCTCTCCGCCGACGAGCTGACCCGGCTGGCGGCGGTCAACGATACCGCTATGCCGCTGCCTGCCACCACCCTCAGCGCGCTGGTGGCCGACCAGGCGCGGAAGACTCCTGATGCCCCAGCGCTGGCGGATGCAAACTGGCAGTTCAGCTATCGCGAGATGCGTCAGCAGGTGGTGGCGCTCGCGCAGCTGCTGCGTCAACGCGGCGTGAAGCCGGGCGACAGCGTGGCGGTGGCCCTGCCGCGCTCGGTGTTCCTGACCCTGGCGCTGCACGGCATTGTCGAAGCGGGGGCCGCCTGGCTGCCGCTGGACACCGGCTACCCGGACGACCGTCTGCGGATGATGCTGGAAGACGCCCGGCCGTCGCTGCTGATCGCCTCGGAGGATCAGCTGGCCCGCTTCAGCGATATCCCCGGGCTGGAGAGCCTCTGCTACCAGCAGCCGCTGGCCGTTGCGGATGACGCGCCGCTGGCGCTGTCAAAACCGGACCATACCGCCTACATCATCTTTACCTCGGGCTCCACCGGACGGCCGAAAGGGGTGATGGTCGGCCAGACCGCCATCGTCAACCGCCTGCTGTGGATGCAGGATCGCTATCCGTTATCTGCCGACGACGTGGTGGCGCAGAAAACACCGTGCAGTTTTGACGTTTCGGTGTGGGAGTTCTGGTGGCCGTTTATCGCCGGCGCGCGGCTGGTGATGGCCGAGCCGGAGGCGCACCGCGACCCGCAGGCGATGCAGCAGTTCTTCGCCCGCTACGGCGTGACCACCACCCACTTTGTGCCGTCGATGCTGGCGGCGTTTGTCGCCTCGCTGGATGCCGACAGCGTCGCCGCCTGCCGCACGCTGCGGCGGGTATTCTGCAGCGGCGAAGCGCTGCCGACGGAATTGTGCCGCGAGTGGGAGCGCTTGACCGGCGCGCCGCTGCATAACCTGTACGGCCCGACGGAAGCGGCGGTGGACGTCAGCTGGTATCCGGCCTGCGGGCCTGAGCTGGCGGCGGTGACCGGCAGCAGCGTGCCGATTGGCTGGCCGGTATGGAACACCGGGCTGCGCATTCTGGATGCCGCGATGCGCCCGGTGCCGCCGGGGGTGGCGGGGGATCTTTATCTCACCGGCATTCAGCTGGCGCAGGGCTACCTGGGGCGTCCGGACCTCACCGCCAGTCGCTTTATCGCCGACCCGTTTGCCCCCGGCGAGCGGATGTATCGTACCGGCGACGTGGCGCGCTGGCTGGCGAACGGCGCGGTGGAGTATCTTGGCCGCAGCGACGATCAGCTGAAGATCCGCGGGCAGCGCATCGAGCTTGGCGAGATTGACCGGGCGATGTCGGCCCTGCCGGACGTGGCGCAGGCGGTGAGTCACGCCTGCGTCTTCAACCAGGCGGCGGCGACCGGCGGCGATGCCCGGCAGCTGGTGGGCTATCTGGTCTCTGACTCCGGCCTGCCGCTGGATACCGCGGCGCTGAAAGCGCGGCTGGCGGAACAGCTGCCGCCGCATATGGTGCCGGTGGTGCTGATGCAGCTCGCTGACCTACCGCTCAGCGCTAATGGCAAACTGGATCGCAAAGCGCTGCCGCTGCCGACCCTCGGCGGCGAGCGCAGCGGCCGGCCGCCGGAGCCCGGCATGGAAACTCTTGTCGCCGCCGCCTTCAGTCAGCTGCTGGGCTGCGAGGTGAATGATATCGACGCTGATTTCTTTGCCCTCGGCGGCCATTCGCTGCTGGCGATGCGCCTGGCGGCACAGCTTAGCCGCCAGCTGGCGCGACAGGTGACCCCGGGGCAGGTGATGGTGGCCTCGACAGTGGGCAAACTGAGCGCGCTGCTGGCGGCCGATCTCAGCGATGAGCAGGCTCAGCGCTTGGGACTGGATACGCTTCTGCCGCTGCGCGAGAGCGACGGTCCGACGCTGTTCTGCTTCCATCCGGCCTCCGGCTTCGCCTGGCAGTTCAGCGTGCTGGCGCGCTATCTCAGCCCGCGCTGGTCGATTACCGGTATTCAGTCGCCGCGCCCGCAGGGGCCGATGGCCAGCGCCGCCAGCCTCGACGAGGTCTGCGAGCATCATCTGCAAACGCTGTTGGCGCAGCAGCCGCACGGCCCTTATTACCTGTTCGGGTATTCGCTGGGCGGCACCTTAGCCCAGGGCATTGCCGCCCGCTTGCGCCAGCGCGGCGAAGCGGTGGCCTTCCTCGGCCTGCTGGATACCTGGCCGCCGGAGACGCAAAACTGGGCGGAGAAAGAGGCTAACGGGCTGGATCCGGCTGTGCTGGCGGAGATTGCCCGCGAGCGCGAAACGTTTCTTGCCGCCCAGCAGGGGCAAGCCTCCGGCGAGCTGTTCTGCGCCATCGAAGCCAACTATGCCGATGCGGTACGGCTGTTAACCACCGCGCACAGCGCGAAGTTTGACGGCAAGGCGACGCTGTTCGTGGCGGAGAAGACGCGGCAGGCGGGGATGGATCCGCAGGTTGTATGGGGCCCATGGGTGGGCGAGCTGGAGGTGTTCAGCCAGAACTGCGCCCACGTCGACATTATCTCCCCGCAGGCCTTTGAAGCCATCGGTCCGGTGGTCAAGGAGATTCTGGGATAACGGTTGAGTTCGGGTTACAGCAGGTAGCCCGACTCAGGGTAGCGCAAGCCGGGGAAAGGGAGAATTACCGGCGGCCCAGCGGCACCACCAGCGGCGTATGCGCCACCGGATCCTCAATGATCGTGCAGCGCAGGCCGTAAATCCGTTCAATCAGTTCCGCCGTGACGATTTCCTTCGGCGCCCCCTCGGCGACGATCTTGCCGTCGCGCAGGGCGATCAGGTGGGTAGCGTAGCGGCAGGCCTGGTTAAGATCGTGCAGCACCGCCGCCAGGGTATAGCCCTTCTCGCGATTCAGCTCGCTCAACAGCTCCAGCAGGTCGATCTGATGGCTGATGTCCAGCCAGGTGGTCGGCTCATCCAGCAGCATAATCTCTGTCTCCTGGGCCAGCACCATCGCAATCCACGCCCGCTGGCGCTGGCCGCCGGAGAGCGTATCGACGCTCTGCAGCGCCAGGTCGCTGATTCCGGTCGCCCGCATCGCGTTGTTTACCGCCGCTTCATCTTCTTTGCGCCAACGGGTGAACAGCGGCTGGTGCGGGTAGCGCCCGCGGGCCACCAGCTCCTGCACCGTGATATCGCCAGGAGTGGTGGCATTCTGCGCCAGCAGTCCGATGCGGCGGGCAACCTCTTTCGTGGCATATTGCTGGATCTGCGCGCCGTCGAGCCAGACATGGCCGCTGGCCGGCGCCATCAGGCGGCTGAGGGTGCGCAGCAGCGTCGATTTGCCGCAGCCGTTGGGGCCGATAATGGCGGTGAAGTGGCCGTCAGGGATGGTCACGTTCAGCGACTCGGCGATGGTCTTGTTCCCGTAGGCCAGGGTTAACTGCTCGCCGCGCAAACGGGAGGGGACAGCACTCATTTTTTGCGGGACTCCTGAATCAACAAAGCAATAAGGTAAATACCGCCGAGGCTGACGGTTAGCACGCCCACCGGCAGTTGCCAGGGCATAAACAGCCGCTGGGCGCCGTAATCGGCCAGCGCCAGCAGCAGCGCGCCGCACAGGGCAGACTGGGTTAATCCCCAGCGGGCCGTGCCGCTCAGGCGGCGGGCGATATGCGGCGCCACCAGCGCGATAAATGAGATTGGCCCGGCCAGCGCCGTCGAGGCGGCGGTGAGCACCACTGCCACCAGCATCAGCAGCAGGCGCGAGCGTTCGACCTGCACCCCCAGCGCGCAGGCGGTATCGTCGCCCATCTCCAGCAGCCGCATCCGGCGAACCAGCAGGGCGCTGCCCACCAGCATCAACAGGATCAGCGGCGCTGACGGCCAGGTTTTACCCCACGTCAGGCCGTTAAGCGATCCGGCGTTCCACAGGCCCGCAGAAAGGGCGGTCTCCAGCGAGGCGCGCAGCAGCAGCCAGGTGTTGAATGCCACCAGCATGGCGCGCACGCCGATGCCGATAATGATCAGGCGGAAGGTCTCGATCCCGTTGCGCCAGGCCAGCAGCCAGACCACCAGCGAGGTCAGCACCCCGCCGGCCATCGCCGCCAGGGCGATCGCCGTCAGGTTCTGGCCGAAGAGCACCATCGCCACCAGCACGCCGCTCCAGGCGCCGGTGTTAAAGCCCATCACGTCCGGGCTGCCGAGCGGGTTACGGGTCAGCGACTGGAAAATGGCGCCGCTGACGCCGAGCGCGGCGCCGATGAGCAGCGCCATTAACACCCGCGGCAGCCGCCATTCGTTTACCACCATCGTGACGTTGCGCGGCGCGTCGCCGAACAGCGCCGAGAACACCTGGCCAATCGTTAGCGGCACCGGGCCTTGCGCCAGCCCGAGCAGGGAAATCAGCAGGCTGGCGGCCATCAGCAGCAGACAGCTGGCTATCAGGCGGCGGGACGGGGCAATCACAGGCCACCTCCCCGCGGCTGGCGGCGCACCAGCCAGATCAGCACCGGCGCGCCGAGAAAGGCGCTCACCACCGATACCCGCAGTTCGCCGGGCACCAGCAGGCGGCCAATCACGTCGGCAAACAGCAGCAGCGCCGGGGTGGCGAGCAGGGTGACCGGCAGCGACCAGCGATGATCGGCCCCCACCAGCCAGCGCGCCATATGCGGCATCATCAGACCGATAAAGGCGATAGGGCCGACGACGGCGGTGGCGCTGCCGCACAGGACGGTGATAACGATCAGGCCGATCAACTGGGTGCGGGCGACGCGGCTGCCGAGGGCGGTGGCGGTATCGTTGCCGAGGCTCAGGCTGTTAAGCGCCCGGCTCAGCAGCAGGGCGGCGATCCCCGCCACCACCACCGGCAGCAGGACAATTTTCAGCGTCTGCAGGGTGCGGATATCCAGCGAACCGGCCTGCCAGAAGCGCAGCTGATCGTAGACGTCGGGGTTGAGCAGGGCGATGCCGTTGGACAGCCCTTCCAGCACCGCCGCAAGGGCGACCCCGGCAAGGGTGAGGCGCACCGGGCTCAGCTGGCCGCCGCCCTGGCTGCCGGTGAAGGCCACCAGCAGCGAGGCACAGAGCGCGCCGCAAAACGCCAGCAGCAGCTGCTCCTGTGGAGAGGTGATCCCGAACAGCGCCGCGCCGAGGACGATGGCGAAGCTGGCGCCGGAGTTGACCCCCAGCAGGCCGGGGTCGGCCAGCGGGTTACGGGTGAGCGTCTGCATCAGCGCGCCGGCGAGACCGAGGGCAATGCCCGCCAGCAGACCGGCCAGGGTGCGCGGCAGGCGCGCATCCAGCACGATGGTGCAGTCGGCGCTTTGACAGGTTCCGCTAAAGGCGGTGAATACCGTGCCGATCGGCAACGATTTGGCGCCGATGGTCAGGCTAAGCGCGGCGGCTAAGGCGAGTAGTAGCAACAATCCGGGCACGGCGACAGAGCGTACCGCGGTCGTAGAAAACGACATAACTGACATCCCTGATATGATAATGATAGTAATTATCGTTATCGATTTTATTCAGCTATGGTAGCATGACCCACAGGAAAAAGGGTATTAAAAATAACGACAAGGCGCTGTAATGAACCGACAATCCTGGCTGCTTAACCTCAGCCTGCTGAAAACTCACCCGGCGTTTCGCGCCGTTTTTATCGCTCGCTTTATCTCTATTCTGTCGCTTGGTCTGCTGGGCGTGGCCATTCCGGTGCAGATCCAGATGATGACCCATTCGACCTGGCAGGTCGGGTTGTCGGTGACCTTGACCGGCGCGTCGATGTTTATTGGCCTGATGGTGGGGGGCGTACTGGCTGACCGCTATGAGCGCAAACGCCTGATCCTGCTGGCGCGCGGCACCTGCGGCGTGGGCTTTGTCGGCCTGTGTCTGAACGCCCTGCTGCCGGAGCCGTCGCTGGCGGCGATTTATCTGCTGGGGATCTGGGACGGTTTCTTCGCTTCTTTAGGTGTGACCGCGCTGCTGGCGGCGACCCCGGCGCTGGTGGGGCGGGAAAATCTGATGCAGGCCGGGGCCATCACTATGCTGACGGTGCGCCTGGGCTCGGTGATTTCGCCCATGATCGGCGGCCTGCTGCTGGCCTCCGGCGGCGTGGCGTGGAACTTCGGCCTGGCGGCGGCGGGGACGTTTATCACCACCTTAACCCTGCTGCGTCTGCCGCAGCTGCCGCCGCCTCCGCAGCCGCGTGAGCATCCGCTGAGTGCCCTGCTGGCGGGGCTGACCTTCCTCTGTCAGAGCCCGCTTATCGGCGGGATTGCGCTGCTCGGCGGCCTGCTGACCATGGCCAGCGCGGTGCGGGTGCTCTATCCGGCGCTGGCCGGGAGCTGGCAGATGTCGGCCGGACAGATTGGCCTGCTGTACGCCGCGATTCCGCTCGGCGCGGCGCTGGGGGCGTTGACCAGCGGGCAGCTGGCCCAGACCGTGCGGCCGGGCGCGCTGATGCTGGCGACGACGGTGTGCTCCTTTGTCGCCATTGCGCTGTTCAGCCTGATGCCGCACTGGGCGTTGGGTGCGCTGTGCCTGGCGCTGTTTGGCTGGCTGAGCGCTATTAGCTCGCTGCTGCAGTACACCCTGATCCAGACCCAGACGCCGGAACATATGCTCGGGCGGATTAACGGTCTGTGGACCGCCCAGAACGTCACCGGCGACGCCATCGGCGCGGCGCTGCTCGGCGGGTTAGGGGCGGTGATGACGCCGGTCGCTTCTGCCAGCGCCAGCGGCTGGGCGCTGGCCCTCGTCGGCGTGCTGCTGGTGGGACTGCTACGCGAGCTGCGCCGCTTCCAGCGCCCGGAAATCGTCAACGAAAGTTAAGTAGGGGGCGATTGCCCGGTGGCGGCTGCGCCTTACCGGGCCTGGGGGGGCGGGCATTGTAGGCCGGGCAAGCGCAGCGCCGCCCGGCAAAGCGTTCAGGCTGGGTTCCCGTCCTGATGGCGCAGCCCGCGCTAGCCGAACAGGCTGGAGAGACGCTGGAGCACCAGCAGGGCGCTGTAGTAGTCAAGACGGAAGGTCTCGGTGCCCAGCGGGTAGACGCGTTTCCCTTCGACCGCCGGGAGATGCGCCAGCAGCGGGTTGGCGTAGATGGCATCGACATCTTTCTGGTCGCCAGCGAACAGGAACAGGCTCTGGCCGTTCAGCCCGGCCGCCAGGTTCTCCCCGCCCAGCTGCACGATATCGTGGCGTTTGCCCTGGCTGTGGCTGGCGGGCAGGCCGCCTGGCAGCGTCGCCAGACTAAAGCCCAACTGCTGGAGCATCTGCCCCTGGGCCGATTCCGGCGTCCAGATATTGGCGCTGTGCGCGGCCGCGGTATAGACGAGGGCGGTGACCGGCTGCGGCGGTAGCTTCATTTTTTCTTTTAACGAAACGAGCTGTTTATTGAAGTCGGCGATGCGCGCGCTGGCCTGCTGCTCATGGCCGGTGATCTGCCCCAGCTGGGTGAGCAGCGTTTGCCAGCTTTTATCGTCATAGTTGATGACCAGCGTCGGGGCGATCGTTTTGAGCTGATCGTACAGCGGCAGGGCGGAGTCGCCGCCGGTGGCGCTCACCAGGATCAGATCCGGCATCTGGGCGGCCACCGCTTCCGCGCTCGGTTCGCCGATATACAACCGCGCCAGCTTGCGGGCTTTGGCGACCTCGCTCCACTGGCGCAGAAAGCCCTGGCTATCGGCCACGCGGTTGTTCGGGGTGGTGGCGCCGCTGGCGACCACCGGCGCGTCGATCGCCAGCAGCGAGCCGGTGAGGGTCACGCTGGTGGAGACAATGCGCAACGGCTGGCTCGGCAGGGTGTGTGTCCCGTAGCTGTCGGTGACCTGGCGCGGCCAGTCCGCCGCCTGGGCTGAGGTAATTCCTAAAAACAACAGCATGCCGGTCAGCGCACCGCGGCGGCAAAAAGAAGAGAAGTTCACGTCATCGCATCCTGATTTGAAGGGTAATAAATGCGTCTCATTTTCAACTTTGCGTTGACAGGATGCAAGCCAAAGTGGCGGCGCGATGACGTAACGCGGTTGACATGGCGGGCAATACCTTTTAGGTTAGCCAACCAAAATACAAATGATAATTATTCGTAATATATTTATCGTTTTTGGAGGATGATATGGAAACGTCACTGGCTGAGGATGTACAGAAACCTACCCGGACCTTGTCGCCGGACAGCTTCTTCTTTATGTCGCCGTACCGCAGTTTTAGCACCTCAGGCTGCTTCCGCCGCCTCTCAGCGCCCGCCGTCGGCGGCGATGCGCTGAACGGCGAGTTCCAGCAGCAGATGGCCGCCGCCTTTGCCGAGGCCCGGGCGGCGGGGATCCGCAAGCCGGTGATGGTCGGGGCCATCCCGTTCGACACCTGTCAGCCTTCCGAGCTTTATATCCCCGAGCGCTGGGAAGCGTTCTCGCGACCGGAAAAACAGCGTTCCGCCCGCTATGCCGCGCCGCTGGAGGTGATGGCGGTGGTGGAGCGCCGGGAGATCCCGGAGCAGGACGCGTTTCTAGCCATGGTGGAACGCGCCGCCGCGCTGACCGCCACCCCGGAAGTCGACAAAGTGGTGCTATCACGACTAATCGATATCACCACCCGCGATCCTGTCGATAGCGGCGCCCTGATGGAGCGCCTGATCGCTCAGAACCCCGCCAGCTTTAACTTCCATGTGCCGCTCGCCGACGGCGGCGTGCTGCTGGGCGCCAGCCCGGAGCTACTGCTGCGTAAAGAAGGGGCGCACTTCAGCTCACTGCCGCTGGCCGGCTCCGCCCGCCGCCAGCCTGACGATGTGCTGGACCGCGAAGCGGGCAACAGGCTGCTGGCGTCCGGCAAAGATCGCCATGAGCACGATCTGGTGACCCAGGCGATGAAGAGCGTGCTGGGCCCGCGCAGCAGCCAGCTGTCGCTGCCGTCATCGCCGCAGCTGATCACCACCCCGACGCTCTGGCATCTGGCGACGCCGATCGAAGGCACGGCGCTGGCGGAAGAAAACGCCATGTCGCTGGCCTGCCTGCTGCACCCGACTCCGGCGCTGAGCGGCTTCCCGCACCAGGCGGCGAAGCGCCTGATTGCCGAACTGGAACCCTTCGACCGTCAGCTGTTCGGCGGCATCGTCGGCTGGTGTGACGATGAAGGCAACGGCGAATGGGTGGTGACCATCCGCTGCGCGCGTCTGCAGCAGCGTACGCTGCGCCTGTTTGCCGGCGCGGGCATTGTTCCGGCCTCCTCGCCGCTGGGCGAATGGCGCGAAACCGGCGTCAAACTGACCACCATGCTTAACGTATTTGGCTTGAATTAAGAGGCAAGGATGATTGCATTTACCCGTTGGCCGGATGAGTTCGCGGCCCGCTATCGTCAAAAAGGCTACTGGCAGGATCTGCCGTTAACCAATCTGATCACCCGTCACGCAGAAAACGACGCCGTGGCGATTATCGATGGCGATCGACACATTAGCTACCGCCAGTTTAACCAGCGGGTGGACAACCTTGCCTGCTCTCTGCAGCGTCAGGGACTGAAGCGCGGAGAAACCGCGCTGGTGCAACTGGGCAACGTCGCCGAGTTTTACATCACCTTCTTCGCGCTGCTGCGCATCGGCGTCGCGCCGGTGAACGCGTTGTTCAGCCACCAGCGCAGCGAGCTTAACGCCTACGCCGCGCAGATTAAGCCGGCGCTGCTGATCGCCGACCGCGAGCACGCGCTGTTTGCCGACGATAGCTTCCTCCATGCGTTTATTGCTGAACATGCTTCCCTGCGCGTGGCGCTGCTGCGTAACGACGGCGGCGAGCGCGATCTGGCGACGGAGATTAACCGCCCGGCGGATAACTTTATCGCCAACCCAACCCCTGCCGACGAAGTGGCCTTTTTCCAGCTCTCCGGTGGCAGCACCGGGACGCCGAAGCTGATCCCGCGCACCCATAACGATTACGACTACAGTATCCGCCGCAGCAACGAGATCTGCGGGATTAACGCTGAGACACGCTACCTCAACGCGCTGCCGGCGGCGCATAACTATGCGATGAGTTCCCCGGGTTCGCTCGGCGTTTTCCTCGCCGGCGGGCGGGTGATCCTCGCCGCCGACCCGAGCGCCACCCTCTGTTTCCCGCTGATTGAAAAACATCAGATCAACGTTGCCTCGCTGGTGCCGCCGGCGGTCAGCCTGTGGCTGCAGGCCATTCACGAATGGGGCAGCAACGCGCAACTGCAATCGCTGCAGCTATTGCAGGTCGGCGGCGCGCGCCTGTCGGCGACCCTCGCCGCGCGCATTCCGGCGGAAATCGGCTGCCAGCTGCAGCAGGTGTTCGGCATGGCGGAGGGGCTGGTGAATTACACCCGCCTTAACGACAGTCCTGAGCGGATCATCCATACCCAGGGCTGCCCGATGTGCCCGGACGATGAAGTGTGGGTGGCAGATGCCGAGGGCAACCCGCTGCCACGCGGCGAAGTGGGCCGCCTGATGACCCGCGGGCCCTACACCTTCCGCGGCTACTACAACAGCCCGCAGCATAACGCGGAGGCCTTCGACGCCGAGGGTTTCTACTGCTCCGGCGATCTGATTTCGATCGATGAAGACGGGTATATCACCGTTCAGGGCCGGGAAAAAGATCAGATCAACCGCGGCGGCGAGAAGATCGCCGCCGAAGAGATCGAAAACCTGCTGCTGCGCCATGAGGCGGTGATCCACGCCGCGCTGGTCAGCATTGAAGACAATCTGCTGGGCGAGAAGAGCTGCGCTTACCTCGTGGCGACCTCGCCGCTGCGCGCCGTCGCGGTGCGCCGCTTCCTGCGCGAGCAGGGGGTGGCTGAATTTAAACTGCCGGACCGCGTGGAGTGCGTAGCCGCTCTGCCGCTGACGCCGGTGGGCAAAGTCGATAAGAAACAATTACGTCAGTGGCTGGCCGAAGGCAAGCTGGGCTGAAGGAGAACAGAAAATGGCAATCCCTAAATTACAGGCTTACGCGCTGCCGGAAGCCAGCGATATTCCGGCGAACAAAGTCAGCTGGGCCTTTGAACCTTCCCGCGCCGCGCTGCTGATCCATGATATGCAGGAATACTTTCTCAATTTCTGGGGCGAAAACAGCGCGATGATGGAGACAGTGGTGGCCAATATCGCCGCCCTGCGCGACTTCTGCAAACAGAACGGCATTCCGGTGTACTACACCGCCCAGCCGAAAGAGCAGAGCGATGAAGACCGCGCCCTGCTGAATGATATGTGGGGGCCGGGGCTGACCCGTTCGCCGGAGCAGCAGCAGGTGATTGCCGCCCTGGCGCCGGACGAAGACGACACCGTGCTGGTGAAATGGCGCTACAGCGCGTTTCATCGCTCGCCGCTTGAAGAGATGCTGAAAGAGAGCGGCCGCGACCAGCTGATCATCACCGGCGTTTACGCCCATATCGGCTGCATGACCACCGCCACCGACGCCTTTATGCGCGATATCAAACCGTTCTTTGTCGCCGACGCGCTGGCGGACTTCAGCCGCGAAGAGCACCTGATGGCGCTGAAATACGTCGCCGGCCGTTCCGGCCGCGTGGTGATGACCGAAGAGCTGTTGCCGCTGCCGGCCAGCAAAGCGGCGCTGCGCGCGCTGATCCTGCCGCTGCTCGACGAATCCGACGAACCGCTGGATGATGAAAACCTGATCGACTACGGTCTGGATTCGGTGCGGATGATGGCCCTCGCCGCCCGCTGGCGCAAAGTGCACGGCGATATCGACTTCGTGATGCTGGCGAAAAACCCGACCATCGACGCCTGGTGGGCGCTGCTTTCCCGCGAGGTGCAATAATGGCGGCGCTGGATTTTCGCGGCCAGACCGTGTGGGTGACTGGTGCCGGTAAAGGCATTGGCTATGCCACCGCACTGGCTTTTGTGGAGGCCGGGGCCAACGTCACCGGTTTCGACCTCGCCTTTGACGGCGAACGCTACCCGTTTGCCACCGAAACGCTGGACGTCGCCGATGCCGACCGGGTACGCGAAGTGTGCAGCCGCCTGTTGGCGAACACCGAGCGATTAGACGTGCTGGTGAACGCCGCCGGGATCCTGCGCATGGGCGCCACCGACCAGCTGAGCGCGGAAGAGTGGCGGCAGACCTTCGCGGTCAACGTCGGCGGGGCGTTTAATCTGTTTCAGCAGACGATGGCCCAGTTCCGTCGCCAGCGGGGCGGGGCCATCGTCACCGTCGCTTCCGATGCCGCGCATACGCCGCGTATCGGCATGAGCGCCTATGGCGCCTCGAAAGCGGCGCTGAAAAGCCTGGCGCTAACCGTCGGCCTTGAGCTGGCGGGCAGCGGGGTGCGCTGTAATCTGGTGTCGCCGGGCTCTACCGATACCGATATGCAGCGCACGCTGTGGGTCAGCGACGATGCGGAGCAGCAGCGGATCCGCGGTTTCGGCGAGCAGTTTAAGCTCGGCATCCCGCTGGGCAAGATTGCCCGCCCACAGGAGATCGCCAATACCATTTTGTTCCTCGCCTCTTCTCACGCCAGCCATATCACCCTGCAGGATATCGTGGTAGACGGCGGCTCGACGCTGGGGGCGTAAATGACCTGGAAACGAGCGCTCACGCTGGCGGCGCTGAACGCCAGTAGCGAAAACACCCTGGTGGCGCATCTGGGGATCGTCTACACCCGGCTGGAAGCTGGGCTGCTGGAGGCGGAAATGCCGGTGGATGCCCGCACCCATCAGCCGTTTGGCCTGCTGCACGGCGGGGCCTCAGCGGCGCTGGCGGAGACGCTGGGGTCGATGGCCGGCTGGCTGATGACCGAAGAGGGGCAGTGCGTGGTGGGCACCGAGCTGAACGCCACCCATCACCGGGCGGTCTCCAGCGGGAAAGTGCGCGGCGAGTGCCGCCCGCTGCATCTTGGCCGGCAGAGCCAGAGCTGGGAGATTGTGGTGTATGACGAGAAGGGGCGGCGCTGCTGCACCTGTCGTCTGGGCACCGCGGTGCTGGGCTAAGGAGCCGCTGTTTCCCCGGCTCGCGCTACGCTTAGCCGGGCTACGGTTTTGACGCCCGGCGGCGCTGCGCTTGCGCGGGCCTACGGTCTGCCCCGGCCTTCCGGGAATGTCTCAGCGATGTTGAGACCGCCAACACCGGCAGTTTCAGTCAGCATCGATGCCGTTGTAGGCCGGGTCAGCGCAGCGCCACCCGGCAAAATCACGGCGTAACTGGACCGATTCGGTCATCGACTGGCAACCCGCATAATCCTTTCATTCATTTTCCTGCCTTAAGTGATCTCGCTAGCAATGTGAGACAAATCTCTGTGGGTGGACGGCATCTGCGCTGTTTCGATGTTGTTAAATTCTGCGTTGTGATCTAGAAACAAAATGTAACATCCTGATTACCCTACCGGTGGACCACAACAATGAATAATTCAGGGAAATACCTTATCTGGGCACTGCTCTCCGTGATCGGAGCCTTTGCCCTCGGCTACATTGCTTTAAACCGGGGTGAGCAGATCAACGCGCTGTGGATTGTCGTCGCGGCAGTCTGCGTTTATCTGATCGCGTATCGTTTTTACGGCCTGTATATCGCCAAAACCGTGCTCGGCGTCGATTCGACGCGCATGACGCCCGCGGTGCGGCATAACGATGGCCTCGACTATGTCCCGACTGACAAAAAAGTGCTGTTCGGACACCATTTTGCCGCCATCGCCGGCGCGGGGCCGCTGGTGGGCCCCGTGCTTGCCGCGCAGATGGGCTATCTGCCGGGGATGATCTGGATCCTCGCCGGCGTGGTGCTGGCCGGGGCGGTGCAGGACTTTATGGTGCTGTTCGTTTCCACCCGTCGCGACGGCCGTTCGCTGGGCGAACTGGTGAAAGAGGAGATGGGGGCGACCGCCGGGGTGATTGCCCTGGTGGCGACCTTTATGATCATGGTGATCATCCTCGCGGTGCTGGCGATGATTGTGGTGAAAGCGCTGACCCACAGCCCGTGGGGAACCTATACCGTGGCCTTTACCATTCCGCTGGCGCTGTTTATGGGGATCTATATTCGCTATCTGCGCCCGGGGCGCATTGGCGAAGTGTCGGTGATTGGCCTGATATTCCTGGTGTTCGCCATTATCTCCGGCGGCTGGGTAGCGGAAAGCCCGACCTGGGCGCCGTTCTTTGACTTTACCGGCGTCCAGCTCACCTGGATGCTGGTGGGCTATGGCTTTGTCGCCGCGGTGCTGCCGGTCTGGCTGCTGCTGGCCCCGCGCGACTACCTCTCCACCTTCCTCAAAATCGGCACTATCGTCGGTCTGGCGATCGGCATTCTGATTATGCGTCCGACCCTGACCATGCCGGCGCTGACCAAATTTATTGACGGTACTGGCCCGGTATGGACTGGCAACCTGTTCCCGTTCCTGTTTATCACTATCGCTTGCGGCGCGGTGTCGGGCTTCCACGCCCTGATTGCCTCCGGTACCACGCCGAAGATGCTGGCGAATGAAAATCAGGCCTGCTTTATCGGCTACGGCGGCATGCTGATGGAATCCTTCGTGGCGATTATGGCGCTGGTCGCCGCCTGTATCATTGACCCGGGCGTCTACTTCGCGATGAACAGCCCGATGGCGGTGCTGGCGCCGGCGGGAACCACCGATGTGGTGGCGTCGGCGGCGCAGGTGGTGAGCGGTTGGGGCTTTGCGATTACCCCGGAAACGTTGACGCATATCGCTAATGAGGTGGGCGAGCAGTCCATCATCTCCCGCGCCGGCGGGGCGCCTACGCTGGCGGTGGGCATGGCCTACATTCTCCACGGCGCGCTGGGCGGGCTGATGGACGTCTCGTTCTGGTACCACTTTGCCATTCTGTTTGAAGCGCTGTTTATCCTGACGGCGGTGGATGCCGGCACCCGTGCGGCGCGCTTTATGCTGCAGGATCTGCTGGGTGTGATCTCCCCGAACCTGAAGCGTACTGATTCGTTACCGGCTAATCTGCTGGCGACGGCGCTGTGCGTGCTGGCGTGGGGCTACTTCCTGCATCAGGGGGTGGTCGATCCGCTGGGCGGTATTAACACCCTGTGGCCGCTGTTCGGTATCGCCAACCAGATGCTGGCGGGGATGGCGCTGATGCTCTGCGCAGTGGTGCTGTTCAAGATGAAACGTCAGCGCTATGCGTGGGTGGCGCTGGTGCCGACGGCCTGGCTGCTGATCTGTACCCTCACCGCCGGCTGGCAGAAAGCCTTCAGCCCGGACAATAAAGTGGGCTTCCTGGCGATTGCCAACAAGTTCCAGGCGATGATCGACAGCGGCAAAATTCCGGCGCAGTACACCGAGTCGCAGCTGTCGCAGCTGGTGTTTAACAACCGTCTCGATGCCGGGCTGACCATCTTCTTTATGATCGTGGTGGTGGTGCTGGCGCTGTTCTCGATTAAAACCGCGCTGGCGGCGCTGAAGGAGAATAAACCGACGGCGAAAGAGACACCCTATGAGCCAATGCCTGAAAACCTGGACGCGATGGTGACCCAGGCGAAAGGGGCGCATTAACCTGTGTGCCGGGTGGCGGCTTCGCCTTACCCGGCCTGTCTTTCTGATCCTCCCTCTCCCTTTGGCAGAGGCTCGGGGTGAGGGAAACAAAAGAGAAATGACTTATGTTTGACACCCTTTCCAAAGCAGGTAAGTACCTGGGCCAGGCCGCCAAAATGATGATCGGCGTGCCGGATTACGACAACTACGTCGAGCACATGCGCGTCAACCATCCGGATCAGACGCCAATGACCTGGGAAGAATTTTTCCGCGAACGCCAGGACGCTCGCTACGGCGGCAAGGGCGGGGCAAAGTGCTGTTAACCCTCTTTCGGCAGATAGAGGCTGATCTGCTCCTGCTTACAGCCGTAGAGCGCCGCCAGCTTTTCGCGGGTGCGCTTCTGCGGCCGGGAGTCCAGCGCTTCCAGCTGTGACACGGCGGACTGGCTGATGCCCAGTTTGTCGGCCACCTCCTGCTGGGATAACCCACGCAGGATACGCCACGCGGCCTGCAGGCTGACGTTCTCGCTATGCATGATGTCGCACACTTCACCCGGTAAACCTACGTTATCGTAGATATCTGATTCGTAAGGGATGTCTTCCCAGTCGTTTTCATCATCGTCATCATACTCAAGCATGGCTAAACGCATGCGAAAATATTCACCGTAGGGAATGACAACATACTGTTTTTTTCCTTCTTCATCCTTGATGAACTGAATAGTCATATTCCGTATGCTCCTCATGAAGGTAGGTGGTGGTTGTCCGGCGTTTTACCGCCACTACGTAACAGGTATCACCCGGCGGGTCTCCGAAGGTGTAAATGACCCTGTAATCACCTAATCGCAACCTGTAGTGGTTTTCGGGAGAAGATAATTTCTTGATATCCGCGACAGGTGATGTTTTATCATCCATCTTCTCCAGCCTGAATTTAATGCGGTTATGATATCGCGTATCGATTTTAGAAAATTGCTTCTCTGCTATTTTTGACCAGACAATCTTCATCCGTACCTCCACTGTACGCCCACACAGAATATAAGGAAATAATAAGACTATTAGATAAATTCCGAATTTCTAATGGGTTACTGTAGAGCGGAGAAAAACCGGGAGAAAGCGGCAAAACGGGAACCGTCGAGGGTGCTCGGGAAGGCCTCTGCCGGACGACAGAGGCTTGCAGGAAATGTGCGATCAGGCGTTCAAACCACCGTCCACATCGAGACCGGTGCCGGAGATCTGCCCGGCGGCCGGGCTGGCGAGGAAGGTGACCGCCGCGGCGATGTCTTCCGGCTGGCCGTAGTGGCCTAACGCAATAAGTTGACGCTGAGCATCGGCCTGCTCGCCGTCTTCCGGGTTCATATCGCTGTTGGTCGGACCGGGATGGACGAGGTTAACGGTGATACCGCGGGGGCCTAAATCGCGCGCCAGGCCGCGGGTCAGGGAGTTGAGAGCGGACTTGGTCATTGAGTAAACCGCGATGCCCGGCTGCGCCACGCGGTTAGCCAGACAGCTGCCGATGTTGATGATGCGGCCGCCGTCGGACATATGCACCAGCGCCTCCTGGATAGCGATAACCACCCCACGAATATTGACGTTAATAAGCGCGTCAATGTCCGCCAGCGTCATGGACTCCAGCGGGCCGCCGCGCGCGATCCCGGCGTTGTTGACCAGAATATCCAGCCCGCCGAGGGACCGCGCCGCATGGGTCACAGCATCCTGTATCGCCTGCGCGCTGGCGCTGTCGGCCTGCACCGCTTCACCGTGCCTACCCAGCGCCTTTATTTCCTCGGCGACCGCCTGGGCTTTATCGGCCGATTTTTCATACGTTATAACCACATCGGCGCCTGCGCGCGCCAGCGACAGCGCGATAGCGCGCCCCAATCCACGGCTGGCGCCGGTAACCAGCGCCTTCTTACCTGTTAAATCGATCTGCATGATGACCTCGTTGCGAGAGTGGTGAGCATCATCATTAGGTATAGACGGTCGGGGTGATTAACGGCTGAAGTATTCCACCTTCTCAAACGCCGCGAGCAGAACCCCAGGGGTTAAGGTCACCGGTAAATAATGAATCGACTCGCCCGGGCGCAGGGTATGGGCAATGACCCGGTCAAGCTCTGCGCGGTTATTGATATCAACCTCCAGCGCCGCCAGCGTCGCCGGCAGGTTAAAGCGCTGCCAGGCCTGCACCAGCTGCGCCAATACCTCATCCTGACCGAGCAGGGCGCTTTGCACCAGAATGCCGTAGGCCACCTTGGTGCCATGGAGGAATTTATCCGTCTGCGGCAGCACCGTCAGCCCGTTGTGCACCGCATGGGCGGCGGCGACCCGGGTGTAGCGTTCCCCCAGCCCGCCAACCATCCCGCCGCCGGCGATAACTGCATCCACCACATCGCGAAACGCCTGGGTCAGCTCGCCGCGGCGCTGGTCCGCCAGCGCCGTTTCGCTGCTGTCCAGCAGCACGTCGCGGATCGCCAGCGCGCCGTTAATCCCCAGCCGCACGGTGAGCGGCAGAGCCTCCGGCTGCGGCGCCAGTACCACGGCCTCATACCATTTGGCTAAGGTGTCGCCAATGCCCGCCAGCAGGTACTCCGCCGGGGCGTTGAGAATGATGCGCGGCTCGACCAGCACCAGGAAATTCGCGTCATCGAACATCTCAAAATTCAGCGCCTGTCCGGCGTCGCTGTACCACACCGACAGCGGCGTCCACGCCGCGCAGGTGGCGGCGATGGTCGGGATGGCCACCAGCGGAACCCCCAGGCGGCGGGCCAGCACTTTTGCGCTGTCGAGCAGCGCGCCGCCGCCGACGCCAATCACTACCGCTCGATCGTCACCTGAGGCCTGCACCAGCCCCGCCACGTCGCGTTCGCTGCAGTGGCCGGTAAAGCGGATCTTTTTCGCTTCCGGCAAGTGGAAGGCCGCCGGCAGAAAAGGCTCGGCGCCGGCCAGGGCGCGCTCGCCATAGACCCACACCGCCCGCGACAACTGGTCGGCGTTAAAAAAATCGCTCAGCCGCTCAAGGCTGCCAGAATGGGAGAAATAGTTGGCCGGGCCGGGCACGACGCGGATATCGCTGTTGCTCATGGGTGCTGTCCTTATTGGTGTTGGGCTAACCTGATGTTATGTCTGGACATCCAGATGGCTAATATTATTTCGTTGTATCTTATGCTTTTTACGCAGTTGTCAGCCAGCGGCGGCTATGAAAAATTCGTTAAATCAGAAGATTAATTGCCGCACGGGAGCAGTGATGAGCGCGAATCGCCTTGAGATGCATAACATTAGCCTGGCCTTCTCCGGCTTTCAGGCGCTGAACAAGGTGGCCTTCACCCTTTATGGCGGGTCGGTGCATGCCCTGACCGGCGCCAACGGCGCGGGTAAGTCGACGCTGATGGCCGTGTTGTGCGGCACCCACGCCCACTATGAAGGCGAGGTGACGATCAACAACCAGCCGGTCACCATTCGTTCGCCGCGGGATGCCAAACAGCTGGGGATCCACCTGGTGCAGCAGGAGGTGGACGTGGCGCTGGTGCCGGGCCTGAGCATTGCCGAAAACATCATGCTGGACAGGCTGGCTGATCCGGGGACGACCTTCCGCTGGGCGCGGGTTCGGCAGCTGGCGCGCGAGGCGCTGGCGCAGCTGGACGTGGCGCTGGACGTCAGGCGCTCTATTGATAGCTGCACCCTTGCTGAAAAACAGCAGATCCTGCTGGCCCGCGCCCTGTCGCACCATTGCCGCTTTTTGATTCTGGATGAACCCACCGCGCCGCTGGATCAGCATGAAAGCGAACGCCTGTTTGCGGTGGTGCGCCGTCTGCAGCAGCAGGGGATCGGGGTGGTGTTTATTTCGCACCGTATTCACGAGCTGAAGGCGATCTGCGACACCCTGACGGTGCTGCGTGACGGGCGGTTGATTGAGAGCGGCCCGATGGCGCCGCTGAGCGGAGAACAGATTGTCGAAAAGATGCTGGGCCACGAGCTGAGCGATATCTTCCCGCCGCCGCGACCGCCGCACGGTGAAGAAGTGCTGCTGCAGGTAGAAGGGCTGCACGATGAGGCGCTGCTGCAGGATATCTCGCTGCGCCTGCGCAAGGGGGAAATTCTTGGTATCGCTGGGCTGGCCGGCGCGGGCAAAACTGAGCTGTGCAAAGCGCTGTTCGGCGCCAGCAAAAGCCGGGTACAGCGCGGCGAGCTGAACGGCCAGCCGTGGCGGCCGCGCGATCCGGCCGATTCGGTAGGGCGCGGCCTGGCGCTGGTCCCGGAGGAGCGGCGCAAAGAGGGCATTTTCATCGAAGAGCCGATCGCGATGAACCTGGCGGTCAGCGCCGATAACCACTTTTCGCGCTGGAGCCTGTTCGGCCATCGGCAGGCCTGGCGCTGGGCGGAGGAGGTGATTGCCCGCCTCGGCGTGCGCGCCACCGGTCCCGGTCAGGCGCTGCGCCGTCTTTCCGGCGGCAATCAGCAGAAGGTGGCCATTGGCAAATGGCTGCGCAGTCATGCCAATGTTTTGATTTTTGACGAACCGACCAAAGGGGTCGATGTGAAAGCGAAAACCGATCTGTTCATGCTGATCGATGGTCTGGCGCGGGAAGGCAAAGGGGTGATTTATGCCTCGGGTGAATTCGCCGAGCTGGTCGGTTTATGCGACCGCATCTGCGTACTGTGGGACGGACGGATCGTGGCGGAGATCCCCGGCGCGGAAGCCCGGGAAGAGACACTGCTTTATTATTCAACCGGAGGAGCGGCAGCGTGAGCAAGGCCCTGGCAGTGAACGCGACGGTATCGGGCCGTCAGCGATTTTTTGATTTTCTCTATAAGTGGGGCATGTTGCTGACCGTGGTGCTGCTGGTGGCGGTCTTTGGCCTCGCCTCGGACAATTTCCTTGACCCGTTCAACATCATCAACATTCTGCGCTCGATTGCCATCGTGACGGTGATTGCCATTGGGGTGTCGATTTCCCTCACCATCGGCGGCTTCGATCTGTCCGTCGGATCGACGGCATCGCTGGCCAACGCTCTGGTGATCTCCCTGTTCGTCTGGCATGGCCTGGGGACCACCGAAGCAATCCTGATCACCCTCGTGCTCTGCACTCTGGTAGGGCTGTTTAACGCCTTTCTGATCGTGGTGCTGCGCATCCCCGACATGCTCGCCACCCTCGCCAGCCTGTTTGTGATTCAGGGGGTGGCGATGACCTACAGCTACGGCGGGTCGATTACCGAAAACATGGTGCTGCCGAGCGGCGAGATGGCGGAAGGCACCATCCCGGCGGCGTTTGGCGCGCTGGGCCAGGTGCCGACTATCGTCATCATCATGCTGGTGGTAACGCTGGTCGCCCAGCTGGCGCTGTCGTTCACCACCCACGGCCGGCGGATGTACGCCATCGGCGGCAACCCGGAGGCGGCGCGGCTCTCCGGCCTGCGGATCACGCGTTATAAAGTGGCGGCGTATGTGATTGCTTCGCTGCTGGCCGGGCTGGGCGGCATTCTGCTGGCCTCGCGCATCGGATCCTCGCAGGTTAATGCCGGCGGCGGCTATCTGATGGACGCGGTGGCGGCGGCCTGGATCGGCTTTTCGCTGGCCGGTTCCGGGAAACCGAACGCCCTGGGGACGCTGGTGGGGGCGGTGATCCTCGGCGTGCTCTCCAACGGCCTGGTGATGCTCTCGGTGCCGTATTACGCGATGGACATTATTAAAGGGCTGGTACTGGCTGGCGCGCTGGCACTGACCTATTTTCAGCGCCGTACTTAACATTTTACAGGGTAAACCGCATGAAAAAGATCGCACTCTCTCTCATTACGCTGGGTCTGCTGCAGTCGACGGCGGCGCTGGCCACCGCCCCGACGCCGGTGCCGGCGGCCATTGCCGAACACAACGGCCCGATCCGCATTGCCGTGATCCGCAACCTGGGGTCTGACGATAACACCACCCAGTTTGTCGCCGGGGCGCTGCAGGAAGGCAAAAAGCTCGGTTTCAAAATCAGCACCTTCCTGAGCAACGGCGATGACGCCAAGTTCCAGGACTTCGTCAACCAGGCGATCAGCCAGAAATATGACGGCATTATTCTCTCCCAGGGGCGTGACCCCTATTCGACGGCCCTGGTGAAGAAGGCGGTGGACGCCGGGATTAAAGTGGCGGTGTTCGATACTGCAGTGAGCGGTGAGATCCCGGGAGTGACGGTCAGCCAGCAGGATGACGCCTCACTGACCGAGCTCTCCTTTGGCCAGCTGGTGAAAGACTTCAACGGCAAGGCCAACATCGTCAAGCTGTGGGTGGCGGGCTTCCCGCCGATGGAGCGCCGTCAGGCGGCTTACCAGACACTGCTGAAGCAAAATCCGGGAATTAAAGAGCTGGAGTCGATCGGCGCCGTTTCATCCGATGTGCAGGGCGACACCGCTAACAAGGTGGGGGCGATCCTCGCCAAGTATCCGAAAGGGAAAATCGACGCTATCTGGGGCACCTGGGATGCCTTTAGCCAGGGGGCCTATAAAGCGCTGAAAGAGAACGGCCGCACCGAGATCAAACTCTACAGCATTGATATTTCCAACCAGGATCTGCAGCTGATGCGCGAAGCTGGCAGCCCGTGGAAAGTGAGCGTGGCGGTGGATCCGAAGCTTATCGGCGCGACCAACGTGCGGCTGATCGCTAATAAGATTGCCGGCGAGCCGACGCCAGCCACCTACGACTTCAAGGCGGCGGCTATCCCGCAGGCGCTGCTGGCGGCCCAGCCGGGGGCGGTGAACGTGGCCTCGCTGGGGAAAATCATTCCGGGCTGGGGCCAGACGGAAGACTTTATCGCCCCGTGGTTCGCGACGCTGGAAGCGAAAAACAAATAAAACGAAGCCGGATGGCGGTGGGGCGGTCTGGTGCCCTCACCCCGGCCCTCTCCCGCAGGGAGAGGGGGAACACCAACTGCACCCGTAGGCCCGGTAAGCGTAGCGCCACCGGGCGTAAGGAATCCACTATGTCAGCATTACCTTCCCCCGAATACAGCCGCAATATGCGGCTGATTGGCCATAGCGACCAGGGCGGTCGTCCGGACGGCGTGCAACTGATGGTGCACCGCGGATTCGCCTATATCGGCCATATGGTGTCGCAGGGTTTTTCCGTGGTCGATGTTCGCGATCCGACCCGGCCCACTACGGTCAACTATATTGCCGCGCCCTCGGGCACCTGGAACGTGCACCTCCAGGCGCATGACGATCTGCTGCTGGTGATCAACGCCCGGGACCTGTTTGCCGACGCCCGTTTTGCTGATGAGAAGGTGTACTACACCCGATCGGTGGGTGACACAGTCAGCGATGTGCAGGACAAAGGCTGGAGCGCCGGGCTGCGCGTGTTTGATATCTCCACGCCGGATAAGCCGCGTGAAATTGGCTTTCTGTCGCTTAATGGCATCGGTATTCACCGCATCTGGTACGTCGGCGGCCGCTGGGCGTACGTGTCCGCGCTTATCGACGGTTTTACCGACTACATCTTCCTGACCATCGATCTGGCCGATCCGCGTAAACCGCAGGTTGCCGGGCGCTGGTGGCTGCCGGGGATGCACCAGGCAGGCGGCGAAACACCGGACTGGCCGCAGGGCAAACGCTATGCGCTGCACCACGCCATTATTGCCGGGGATACCGCCTACGGCAGCTGGCGCGACGGCGGCCTGACGCTGCTGGACGTCAAAGACAGAACCCAGCCGACGCTGATTAGCCATCGCAACTGGAGCCCGCCGTTCGGCGGCGGAACGCATACCGCGCTGCCGCTGCCGGATCGCGATCTGCTGGTGGTGCTGGATGAAGCGGTGCTCGACAACCAGGAGGACGGCGAGAAGCTGATCTGGCTGTTTGATATCCGCGAGCCGGCGAACCCGGTGAGTATCTCGACTTTCCCACAGCCGGATGAAATCGACTATGTGGCGAAAGGGGCGCATTTTGGCCCGCACAATCTGCATGAGAACCGGCCGGGGAGCTTTGTCAGCTCAACGCTTATCTTCGCCACGTATCAGAATGCCGGCGTGCGGGCGTACGACATTTCTAATCCTTATCGCCCGGTGGAGACCGGGGCGCTGGTGCCGGCTGCTCCTGAGAGAATGATGGATACCCGTCCCGGCCGCCCGCGGGTAATTCAGTCCTGCGATGTGTTTGTCGATGCCCAGGGAATTATCTACAGCACCGATTACAACGGCGGGCTGTCGGTGATTGAGTATCTGGGGTGAGGGCAAGGTCAACGCAAAATTGTGCCCGCATTTCTGCCGGGTGGCGGCTTTCGCCTTACCCGGCCTACGAAAGACTGCAACATCAAACCGTTATGCGGTTATCTGTAGGCCCGCGCAAGCGCAGCGCCGCCGGGCAATCCCAGAAAATTGCACTTTTTTAGGGCTTGCTCCCTCTCCCTGTGGGAGAGGGCCGGGGTGAGGGAAAACAGGCCGCACTCAGCTGTACTGGCGCACCCGCGCCAGCAGCTCGTCGACGCTGTCGATACGCTCGGCCAGCACGATCAGCGCTCTGCCGAGGGTAATGGCGTGGCGCAGGCACTCATGACGCATGGCGTCGTCCTGGATAGTGTCGATATCCGCGACGTGCGACAGTCCGACGCTGCGGCGGATCAGTTCGCTGCCGCAGAAGCCGACCGCGTCCGCCCACACCTTTTTCAGAAAGGCGGAGGCATAGCCGGGGTAAGCCAGCGCCGCCTCGCGGGTTTTCTCCGCCGCCAGCGCCTGGAAGCGCTCGGCAAAGGTGGTCCACAGTTGGTGGATGTCGTTCAGCCGCTGCTCGCGCGCGGCGGCGGCATCGCGAATGCCGAGCTGGCCCGGCAGGCCGCAGTAGTTCAGCAGCAGGTTGCCGATGGCGGTGCCGATATCGAAGCCGATGGGGCCGAAGTAGCCGAACTCGGCGTCGATGGCCTTCAGGCTGCCTTCGGCAACGAAGATCGACCCGCTGTGGATATCGCCGTGCAGCAGCGCTTCCGCATGGGCAAAGAAACGGTGCTTCAGCGCCGCCACCGCCAGCTTAAGCTGGGCGTCGTCGCGCAGGGCGGCGACATCGGCCTCCAGCTCCGCCGGGTAGTTATTGCGCTCGTGGATCTGATACGGGTCGTTAAAGAACAGATCCTCGGTGATCTCGCACATCGCCGGGTTAATAAACTGCGCTACCTGCGCTTTTTTCTCGTGGGGATGAAGATAGAAATCGCTGGTGTGAAACAGCACCTGCGCCAGATAGTCGCCAAGCTGGCGGGCCGCCTGAGGGTAGTAGACGTTAGCGATAAGCTCCCCGCGCCAGATGCGGTGGTCGGAAAGATCTTCCATCACCATCACCGCCAGCTCGGGATCAAAGTGATGGATTTTTACCGTGTGCTGCGGGCTGTGCTGATAGTGGGCGACCAGGGTCTGCGCTTCGAGACGGGCGCGGTCGAGGGTCAGCGGCCAGGATTCGCCGACGCAGCGCACGTAGGGCAGGGCCTGTTTGACGATCGCCCGGCTGACGCCCTGGCGATCGAACACTTTAAACACCAGATTGAGGTTGCCATCGCCCACTTCCTGCGCGCTGACCAGCTCAGATGGGTTGTCGATGCCGGCGAACTGCTGCGCGTAAGCCACGGCGTCATGGGCGGTGAAGGTATGGTATTGCGACATTGCCTCGATCCTCGAATTCTGATTAAGCCGTTCAGACGTCTATACTTCTGGATTCCATCCTGACACAATGTGATACAACAACGCAACAGGGATTTAACGACATGCAGACATTACAGACCACCAGCCTGCGGGTGAGTGAAAATCAGCTTTTTATTCTCGACCAGCAGGCCTTGCCGCAGGAAAAACGCTGGCTGGCGGCGGATAACGTTGCGCTGCTGGTGGACCATATTCACGCCCTGCGGGTGCGCGGCGCGCCGTTGATTGGCCTGTCCGCCAGCCTGCTGCTGGCCCTGCTGGCCCAGCGCGGCCTGAGCCGGGATGAACTCCAGCAGGCGCTGGAGACGCTGCGCGCGGCGCGGCCGACGGCGGTCAACCTGATGAATAATCTGGATCGCATGAAGCAGGCGCTGGCCCGGGAGGATTATCCGCAGGCGCTGGAAGCGGAAGCCTTGCGTCTGGTCGAAGAAGATAAACAGCTGTGCGACCGCATCGCTGAGGCGGGCAGTGCGCTGGTGAAGCCCGACAGTCGATTGCTGACCCACTGCAACACCGGTGGCCTGGCGACCGCCGGGGTAGGTACCGCCCTGGGGGTCATTGCGCTGGCGCATCAGCAGGGAAAAGTGGCCAGCGTGTGGGTCGATGAAACCCGGCCGCTGCTGCAGGGCGGTCGTTTAACCGCCTGGGAGCTGGGCGAGCTGGGCGTGCCCTATCAGCTGATCGCCGATTCAATGGCCGCCAGCCTGATGGCGCAAGGGAAGGTGGATGCGGTGTGGGTCGGCGCCGACCGCATCGCCGCCAACGGCGACGTGGCGAATAAAATCGGCACCTATTCCCTGGCGGTATTGGCCCATTACCACCAGATCCCGTTTTACGTCGCTGCGCCGCAGACGACCCTCGACCGCCATTGCCCGAACGGGGCGGCCATTCCCATTGAGCAGCGCGCCGCGGCCGAAGTGACCGGAGTGGCGGGCAGCTTTGGCGCGGTACAGTGGGCGCCGACCGGGGCCGCCGTGTACAATCCGGCGTTCGATGTCACGCCTGCTGGGCTGATAAGCGGCTGGGTGCTGGACAGCGGGGTGGTCACCCCGGCGCAGGTCTCCGCCGGGGCGTTTGCGCCGGATAACGGATAACGGACTCCGTGCCGGGCCTGGAAAAAACGGCTTTCCCGGGCCCGGCAAACGCCGCTACGGCAGGACCATCGCTACCGTCGGGGCGGAGGGCCGATCGATACGCTGACCCAGCGCGGTGATGGCCGCCTGGAAGGGGCACAGCGTACCGACGTCGGTCTGACGGCAGCCCGGCTGACGCCACTCCTGACGCAGCATCGGGTGCTGCGCGTCCGGCGTCTGCAGACGACGCAGGTCGTCGAGGCCTTGCGCCTGGAAATAGACCCGCAGATAGCGTTCCCCGCTCTTCGCGTCGCGCCAGCGCTCCAGCACCAGGCTACTGCCCGGCGGGATATTCCCCCGGCTGTAGCCCGGCAGCTGCCAGCTAAAGTTCATCAGCGTGCGCACCATGGCGATGTTGGTGTCATGCGCCACCAGCAGCAGCCAGCGTACGTTCGGTCTCGCCTCTGGTTTGACGCCGTCGAGCATGGCGTTGAGCAGCACCGACCCGCGTTTTTGCGCGGTATACAGCACGTCGTTACTCAGATCGTAGTTTTCCGTTAACAGCGGCAGCAGGGCCGTGATCTGACTGGCCTGGGCGATCTTGCCCCACGCCAGCTGGCTGAGAGGCAGGTTTTCACTCCAGCCGAGACGCAGCGTTTCCACCATATTGGCCATCACGCTCAGTCCGCTAATAGTGGTCTTCCCGCTTTTGCTCTGCTCGACCTGCCATGGGGTATCGAAGATCGGGCAGGGCTTATCGGCCTGGCAAACCGCCTGTTTCAATAGCTGGATAGTCGGCGCCAGCGCCTGCCGACGCTGCGCCAGATCCCCGGCCTTCTCTTTCACCGCCGCTAGCTGGCGGGCGGGGTCGGTTTGCGTGGCGGCGAACTTGTCGGTCTGAAACAGCGGATCGGCATCCCCGTTGACGTAATGGATAGCGACGCCACAGCCGGGGAAGGCGCCATCCACCAGCGCCTGGGCGGTCGCCCGCGTCCGCTGCAGCGGGCTGGCGCGCACGTAAATCGACTCCGCCGTCGGGCATCCCGCCTGCAGCAGGCCAAGCTGGCGATAGTGCTGGCCTTCCTCACGCCCTTTGTTGACCACGGCGGCATAGCCATGACCGGTGAGCTCGCCGTCATGGGTGGTCCACTCGGTCCATGGGCGTCCGGTGGCGGCCTCGATGGCTTCCCGGTTGCCGGCCGTCGGCGGACGAATGCCGTGGCGGCTAAGCTCCACCACTTTCTCCAGCTGCCAGTCTGCGGCGGCGGCTGATTGCAGCGCCAGCAGCGGCAGCGCGCAGGCGATAAACAGGCGTAACAGCCCCTGATGTCTTGCAGGCATCATATCTTCTTCCTTAATTCGTTAATCGGTTATGAGGAGAACGAGGTCTGCCGTTCGACGGCATGGCGCCGGGCGACGATGGCGGCAGTGGTAAAACAGAGTAGCGCGGAACCCAGACCGGTACCCACCCAGAACAGCGCCAACGTGCTGAAATCATACAGCGTTTTGCCGTTCTCAAGGATAGCTGTTTTATCAATAATGATCCCGGTGAGAAACTCGCCCAGGCCGGCGCCGGCGTAGCTGGCGATGCCGATGGTGCCGAGCGCGGCCCCCGCCGCTTTGCGCGAGGAGATATCGACGGCGATCAGCCCGCCGAGGAAGCAGGTCAGAGCGCCAATGGTGGCCCCGAAGATAATCATCGCCAGAATATCAGTGTAATAATTGTGCGGCGACCAGAGCATCAGGGCGAAGCCGGCGGTGTTCAGCAGGCTGATAAACCCGGCCATCACGCTGCGGTTGCGCGGGAAAAAGCGGTCGGAGAGCATGCCGGCAATGATGGTCCCGGCGATGCCGGCGATGGCGTTGACGCCGATAATCCCGGATGCCTCCAGCGTGGAATAGGCTTTATCCTGCTCGAGGAAGAAGATCCCCCAGGAGTTAACGGCGTAGCGGTCGATGTACATAAAGGCGGAGGCGAGGGCGAGGGTCCACAGCGCCGGGTTGCGCAGCGCCAGCAGCTGGTTTTTAAACACAGAGCCGCGGGCTTCGACCTCCTCCTGCGGTTCATCGCGGATGACGTTGATGGACGGGAAGCCGCTGCTCTGCGGCGAATCGTGCATGAACAGCACCAGCAGCACCACGCCTGCGGCGCCGAGCGCGGCGGTGGACAGGTAGCCCATCTGCCAGCCAAACCCGGCGATCACCGCGGCGATCACCATATAGGTGACGGCCTCGCCGATATTATGTGCCGTCGACCAGATGCCATAGAAGGTGCCGCGCTCTTTAACGCCGTACCAGCGCGCCAGCGAGACCGCGCAGGGGCCGACGCCCATCGACTGCGCCCAGCCGTTGATCCCCCAGAAGATGGCCAGCAGCAGGGCGTTGGTGGTCATCCCCATCATCAGGTTCATCCCGGCGCTGAGCAATAAACCGAGGCTCATATAGCGCACCACGTTGGCGTGATCGGCGATAAAGCCATTGACCAGCTTGCCGATGGCGTAGCTGAAGAACAGAGTGGAGCCGATCATGCCGAGCTCCGTCGGGGTGATCCCCAACTCCACCAGCGCGCTTTTGGCGACGGTGAAGGATAACCGGCAGACGTAAAAGGTGACGTAGGCCAGGGTCATGGCGATAAAGGTTTGCCAGCGCACCCGGCGAAAACGCTGTTCATCAAACGCGGCGCCCGCTTTCGGCGGCGACGCCCGGAAAAAAGCGATAATTCCAGACATAGGTGGTTCTCCGCAGGTCGGAGGCCTGACTGATTGATGTGGTTCGTCCGTGAATGAAGTTATCGTTACTGTGTAGAGTACATAATCAGAAATAGCCTGACCCGTAAGGGTTAATGTAATGGTTGTGGGATCATCTTTTTCAGCTGCGGGTAGAGCGTTGAGCTGGCCAGCAGCAGCGGGTTGCCGCGCTGGATCCCCTCCTGCGCCAGAAAATCGTTGCTGGCGCCGCCCGCTTCGCGCATCAGCACCAGCCCCGGCAGGGCGTCCCACGGGTTCATGTGCGGCTCGTAGTAGCCAATCAACCGGCCTGCCGCCGCCCAGGCGCTCATCAGCGCGCCGGAGCCGTTGCGGATAAACATGCCCCCGTCGCTGAGCAGCGCCTGCAGAAACGGCAGAAAGTCCGCCGGGGTGACGCGATGCGAGGTGCCGACGCCCATCACTCCCTCCCTGACCGTCGCCGCGGGGTGCGGACGGATCGGGGCGTCATTGAGCCAGGCGCCATGACCCCGCAGGGCGTGAAACAGCTCGCGATGGTTGGGGTCGTAGACCACGCCGATGACCGGTTCGCCGTCGGCGACGATCGCCAGCGACAGGCACCAGGTGTGCAGGCCGTTGAGGAAACAGCTGGTGCCATCGATGGGGTCGACCACCCACAGCACTTGCGCGTCGGGCAGGCGGGCGCCGCTCTCTTCGCCGAGAAAGCCATCCTCCGGAAACGCGCTCTGAATACGCTGTTTCACAAAGGCCTCCACCCGCTTATCGGCCACGCTGACCACGTCCTGCAGGTCGTCGCCTTTATGGTCGACGGTCAGCGCTTCGCGTTGCTGATAGTATTCAAACGCCAGCTCAGCCCCTGCTTTCGCCAGCTCGCAGGCCAGGCGGTAGCGGGCCTGTAGCGCTTCTGATTCCTGAGATTGCATATTGACTCCCTATTTTGCACACGTGTGCATTTTACGTGAAAAAAACAGCCCCGAAGGGCCGAATGAGTGTGGCCGGGTTTCGCAGAAGATTCTGTGATCGCTCCAGCATAAAATGATTTTTTCATTTCGCACTTTGACGAATAATTAATTTCACCGGCACTTCGCGATGGCGCGAGGGCAGGCTGAAGCGGGCGATCCGCGTCATTAACAGATCCACCGCGTGGTGGGCCAGCAGGGCGGTATTCTGCTGAACGGTGGTAAGCTGGTAGGGTTGCCAGTCCGCCTGCGGGATATCGTCAAAGCCGACGATGGCCGGCAGCGGGGCAGCGGCGTCCCGCAGGCCGTCCTGGGCGCCCAGCGCCAGCATATCGGTAGCGCAAAACAGCGCTTGCACCCCGGGGTTTTCAGCAACGAATTCTCTGGCAGCCTGGTAGCCAGCCTGATAGCCGCCGCCGTCGCAGAAGCGGCTGGTCACCGTCATGCCCGACGTCTGCGCGATGAAAGCGTCATAACGCTGGCGGGTGCTGAAGTTCTCGCGATTTTCGCCTATAAAGCCAACCTGCCGCCAGCCTCGACGACTGAACAAGCCCGCCACCAGCTTCGCCCCCTGGGCGTTATCGCTGCACACCCGGTCGCAGCCGGCGAGATCCGCATGACGGTTGATCAGGGTGACGGGGATCTTGCGCGCCAGATACTCTTCCGCCAGCGACAGCGGCGGCGCGCCGGAAGTGATGATCACCCCGGCGACGTGGTAGCTCAGCAGCTGCTTAAGCGAAGGGGCGAGCTGCTGCGGATCGTCAGCGTTCATCAGCAGCGGCATAAAGCCGTTGAGCGCCAGCTGATGGACCAGCGGCGCCAGCAGTTTGCTGCGAAACGGGTTGTCGAAACCGGCGGTGACGATGCCGATAAAATTACTGCTGCCGGTGATCATCGTCCGGGCGATGATATTCACCTGATAGCCCAGAGCTTCCGCGGCGTTCAGCACCTTCTGCCGGGTCTTCTCCGACACCGAGGCGCCGGGGGTGAAGGTGCGGGAGACCGCCGAGCGCGAGACCCCGGCCAGTCTGGCCACGTCCTCGGCCTTAATCCATTTTTTATCGCTCATCGTCGTTTCGCGCCGTCTGTTTTCCAGGAAGCCGACGCCCGGACGGGCGTCGGTCACGCACACTGCCTGAAAAGGTATCACAGAAAGGCGCCGACGCGCAGCGCCTTGCGCCTTATGCCGGATAGCGGATGTGCTCCACCTCACGCTGCAAAATCACCTTGCCGTGGCGAATGGAGGTCAGCACCCGCGCCTGGCGGCGGACGGCCTCGTAGTCGTTTTCCGCATCGAGGATCAACAGGTTAGCCGGGCGGCCTTCGGCGAGGCCGTAGTTATCGCCCAGACAAAGCGCCCGGGCGCTGTTGTCGGTGACGAAGTCGAGACAGCGCTGCAGATCGTCATAGCCGAGCATATGGCAGATGTGCAGTCCGGCATCCAGAATGCGCAGGATATTGCCATTCCCCAGCGGATACCACGGATCCTGAATCGAGTCCTGAGCAAAGCAGACGTTGATGCCGGCGCGATCCAGCTCCGCCACCCGGGTGACGCCGCGCCGTTTCGGCCAGCTGTCAAACCGGCCCTGCAGATGAATGCTTTCGGTCGGGCAGGAGATAAAGTTGATCCCCGAGGCTTTCAGCAGGCGAAACAGCTTCGAACAGTAGGCGTTGTCATAAGAGCCCATCGCGCAGGTGTGGCTGGCGGTGACCTGCGCCCCCATACCGCGCACCCGGGCCTCTTCCGCCAGCACTTCGAGGAAACGCGACTGCGGATCGTCGATTTCATCGCAGTGGACATCCACCAGGCGGCCGTAGCGCTGGGCGAGGTCCATCAAAAACATCACCGAGCTGACCCCTTTGTCGCGGGTATTCTCATAGTGCGGAATGCCGCCCACCACGTCGGCGCCCATCTCGATGGCGCGCGTCATCAGCTCCCGGCCGTTGGGATACGATTCGATCCCCTCCTGCGGAAAGGCGACAATCTGCAGATCGATGAGATCGGCGGCCTCTTGTTTCACCGCCAGCAGCGCCTGCAGGGCCGCCAGCGACGGGTCGGTGACATCCACATGGGTCCGGACGTGCTGAACGCCAAAATCGCGCAGCATGCCGATGGTTTTCAGCGCCCGCTGGCGGGTGTCCTCCGGGGTAATGCTCGCTTTGCGCTGGCTCCAGCGGGTGATGCCTTCAAACAGGGTGCCGCTGCGGTTCCACTCCGGCTCGCCCGCGGTTAGGGTGGCGTCAAGATGGATATGCGGCTCGACGAAGGGCGGGATCGCCAGCCGACCCTGGGCGTCGATATCCCCGGTGTCGGCGGTCCGCATCGCGGTTTGGGCGGTCATGCCGCGAATGATGCCGTCCTGCAGCTCAAGGGTAAACAGCGCCTCCTGGCGGCGCAGGCGGGCGTTAACAATTTTCATGGTTGGTCCTGTAAATGGTTTTGCGATAAACGCCAGATCACCAGCGCGACCGAGGCGTTGAGATGAAACTGAGGGTGGCTGACCGGGTAGCCGGTCAGTTTTTCAATACGCTGGATGCGCTGATGCAGGGTGTTGCGATGGAGACCCAGCCGGTCGGCGGCTCGCACAACGTTGCCGTTCTCCTGCAGCAGCGTCTCGAGGGTCTCCAGCAGCAGCCACGGCGCTTTACGGCCCGGCTCGATCAGGCAGCCCAGGGTGTCGTGCATAAAATCGTTGAGCAGCGCCGGGTCGCTGACCGCGGACAGCAGTTTGATAAACCCCAACTGCTGATAGTCGCTGATGCGCTGGGTCGGCCGCAGGGTTTCGCACAGATCCAGCGCCTGGCGCGCCTGCGACAACGCCCGCGGGTAGCCCTGCAGCTGCCTGACCGGTGCCGAGAGGCCGCAGAGCAGTGACAAACGCTCTTCCCCCTCCGCCAGCGTCTGCAGCCACTGCTGCAGCCACTTTTTCTGCTGAAAGTCTTCCCCCTCCTCATCCGGCAACAGGAAAAGGAACATGTTGCTGCGTTCCAGAAGCGGGAAGGGGTTGCCCTGCTGGTTGAGCTGCTGCTGCAGCTGCTGGCGCACGCTGCGGTGGGCCTGCTGCAGCCAGGCTTCGGCCTGTTCGGGCGGGAACTGGCGAAACAGGCGGGACAGCCCCTCCAGGCGCAGCGCCGCCAGCCGCAGCGGGCGGGTAAAATCGAGCTGCTGGTGGAGGGCGCGCTGGTGAAGCATCTGCAGGTCCGGATAGTCGCCGGTGACCAGCTGCATCAGGATGTCGCGCTGCGACTGCAGGGCGTTTTCGCTGCGGACCAGCGCGGTGCCGACCCGCTCGGTGACAATCACCATCTTCAGCAGGTAGGGCTGCTCGATCAGCGGAATGCCCAGCTCGTCGGCGAGGGCGATCAGCGTGGCGGGAATGGCGTGGATATAGGCCTCGCCGGTGAGGATCACCATCCCGGCGATGCCGCGCTGTTTGCCCTCCATCAGCAGCTGGATCAGGTTGGCTTCATCCCGGGGATGGTTGATGCCGGTGATAAAGACCAGCTCGCCGCCCATGATCCACTCGGCGATATGCTCATTTTCCGCCACGTAGTACCAGCGTACCGCCCGCTGCAGCCCTTGCTTTCCCGCCCGCAAACGCAGGGCGGAGAGTCCCTCAAGGGCCAGCAGTTCGCTGACCGTCAGGCTCATGGCTCTTGCTCCGCGACGGCGGCAGGCTGACGTTTGCTGACCATGGTCAGGGCGATATAGACCAGCGCGGAGACGGTGATCCCCACCAGCGGCGCGATCCACGGTGACAGATAAGCCACCACCGCGCCGGCGGCGTAGGCGCCGAGTCCCGGCCAGTTAAAACGCGGCAGGCAGGCGTTCTGCAGCAGGGGATAGCGCCCGCCGCGGGCGAACCAGTAGTCGGCGAGAATCACCCCGCCGATGGGCGGGATAATGCTGCCCAGCAGCACAAGGAACGGGATCAGCATTTCGTACATTCCGCCAATGGCCAGCACAATGCCCACCCCGGCGGCGGCGAGGGTCAGCGTGCGGCGGCGTTCGCTGCGCAGCAGATGGCAGGCGGCGGCGGAGACGTTATAGATGGTGGGGCCCTGGATGGTCAGCAGGTTGAGACACAGCATGATCACCGCGGCGACTGATAGCCCCTGCAGGATCAGCACTTCGACGATATCGGCCTGTTGATAAACGATGGCGCACCAGGCGCCGGCGACGATCATCAGCCCGTTGCCGATGAGGAAGCTGCCCATGCTGGCGAGAATGGCGGTCCGGCTGGAGTTGGCCAGCCGGGTCCAGTTTGTCGCCTGGGTGGCGCCGCTGGCGAAAGTGCCAAAGACCATGGTGATGGCCGCCGACCAGGTCATGGTGTCGCTCGGCGCAATGCGGGTCATCGCCTGCCAGCCGCCGGCGTGGTGCAGCGCCAGATACATGGAGACCACCAGCAGCACGAACATCAGCGGCACCGACAGGCGCGACAGCGCGTCCAGCCCCTTGTAGCCCACCAGCGCGGTGACGCAGAACAGAATGCCAAACAGCACCATCAGCGGCTGGGTCAGCGCCTCGGGCAGGGCGAGGATCTTCACCAGCGAGATAGCGACCGTGGCGGTCCCCCAGGCGTACCAGCCCAGCTCGGCAAAGCCAAGGATAAAATCGGCCAGCTTGCTGCCGATCTCCCCGAAGCAGAACCGGCCCATCAGCACCGTATTCAGGCCGCTGCGCGCGGCAATCCAGCCCAGCGATGCGGCATAGAGAGCCAGCAAGGCGTTGCCGATGACGGCTATCCACAGCAGATTAACGATGGAAAAGGAGACGCCGAGTTTGCCGCCGGCAAACATCGTGCCGGTGAAAAAGGTAAAGCTGAATAACACCATGGCGATGGAAAATACGCCTTTGCGTCCGGCGGTGGGCGCTTCGACGAGGGGAAAATCATTGCTGTTTGACATCCTGGAACCTCTGGCTGGGTTAGATGGGCGGTGATAGCCGGAAGTAGCAAGAGATGTGCCAGGAAAAACCGGGCATGAGGAATAGCGCATAGTGTGCAATGTGCACGGTTATTGAGGGGTTCAGGAGGAGTAATGCCATTTTAGTGTGCACCCTGCCATGTTTTGCACCAGTCCGGGGCAGAGGAGGGCGGCGACGGCATGCCTGGCGCAGAAGGAGAATTTCAGCCAGCACAATCCGCCAGCGTTGTGGCGCCAGGCAGCAGGGGATCGTAGCGGATTCACTGCGGTTGGTTAAATTGCTGTGAATAAAGGTTATTTAATATGCATTTATGATATAACCATTTGTCTTATGTGTGTTTCCTGAAATATTGTTCCCTCCGGTTAGCGGTGTTAGTATCGGATAAATAGCCATTTAGACGGCTAAACAAATCATCGCTAACCTAAGGAACTGCTATGTGGCAAGAAAGACTCGCGCAACTGGTCACCACCTGTCATTGGATCGGCGCGAAAGGCTGGGCGCCGGCGACCGGCGGCAATATGTCGGTGCGTCAGGATGATACCTGGTGCTGGCTAAGCGAGTCGGGCCGCGATAAAGGCAGCCTGACGACCGAGGATTTTCTGCAGGTGGAGATCGCCACCAATCAGGCCCCTTCCGGACGGAAACCGTCGGCGGAGACCGGCCTGCACACCCTGGTCTACCGCCTGTTCCCAGAGGCCAACGTGGTGCTGCATGTGCATACCGTCAATGCCACCGTGCTGTCGCGCATCGAAAAAAGCGACACGCTGGCGCTGCAGGGGTATGAAATGCAGAAAACCCTCAGCGGGCAGCACAGCCATCTCGATACCGTTCCGGTCGCCATCTTCGATAACGATCAGGATATTGACGCCCTGGCGGCGCGGATTGCCGATTATGCGCAAACCCGCCCGCTGCGTTACGGCTTTCTGCTGCGCGGACATGGCCTGACCTGCTGGGGGAAAGATATTCAGGAGGCCCGCCGGCAACTGGAGGGGCTGGAGTTCCTGTTCGAGTGCGAGCTGATGCGCCGCCGCTACGAGCCCTGAACCGGAGCAGGTATGGATTTTTATCTTGGTATCGATATCGGCACCTCCCGGGTGAAAGCGGTGCTGTTTGATCAGCATTTCACCGCGCGCGCCAGCGCTGCGGAAAACACCTCCCCCCGCCTGTCGGCCAATGGCTACGCGGAACAGGATATGACCCAGCTGTGGCATTCGGTGCTGGCTATTCTGCGCCAGATTGCCCGCCACCCGGCGCTGCAGGAGGGGCGGCTGCGGGCCATCGGCCTCGCCGGGCAAGGGGAGGGGGTCTGGCTCAGCGATGCGCAGGGCGAACCGGTGGGGCCGGGGATCCTGTGGAGCGATACCCGCAGCCACGAGCTGATGAGCGAACTGCTGCGCCGGCCCGGTTTTGACCGCCGCTATTTCGCCGATACCGGCACCCACCTGCAGCCCTGCAATACCAGCCTGCAGCTGTACTGGCTGAAACAGTATCAGCCGGAGCGGCTGGCGGCCGCGCGCTATCTGTTTTTCGCCAAGGACTGGATCCGCTTTCGCCTGACCGGCGTGGCGGCGCTGGAGCTGACGGACGCCAGCAGCTCATTACTCAATCAGCAGAGCGGCAGCTGGTCCTCGGTGGTGATGAACGAGATGGGGCTGGACGAACTGCTGCCGCTGTTTCCCCCTCTGCTGGCCCCGGACGCTCCGGCCGGTACGCTGAGCGACGCGGTGGCGGCGCTGACCGGACTGCCCGCCGCGACGCCAGTGGCCGCCGGGGCGCTGGATGTCTGTAGCGCCGCGCTGGGCTGCGGCGCGGTCAACGAAGGGGATATCTACACGATCCTCGGCACCACCTGCTGTACCGGAATCGTTTGCCGCGGTCCGCAGACGGTGAACGAGGCGACGCGCTTCGTCACTCACACCGAAGCCGGGCAGGTGATCTCGCTGTTTCCGATGCAGGCCGGTACGCCAAACATTGACTGGCTGCAGCAGCATATTTCGCTGGACGCCGATCTGGGTCGGCTGGAGCAGGCGATCGCGGAGGTGGAGCCAGGCAGCGGCGGCGTCTTCTGGCAGCCGTATCTCAATGGCGAACGCGCGCCGTTTTACAGCCCTGACGCGCGGGCCGGCTTTATCGGCATTAGCCCGCATACCACCCGCGCCGAACTACAGCGCGCGGTGTTTGAAGGCCTGGCCTTCGCCATTGTCGATGCGCTGCAGGGTTATCCCCAGGGCGGCGAGCTGTATCTGACCGGCGGCGGCGCAGCCTCGGCCACCTGGCTGCAGATTATCGCCGACTGTACCGGGCGCACGGTGGTCTCCAGCGCCTTTAATGAACTAAGCGCGCGCGGTGCGGCGATTCTGGCGGCCCGCAGCGTCGCGGCGCTGGCCGAGACGCCTCCGCTGGCGCAGACCCGCTATCAGCCGCGCCCTCAGGCGCATGCCCGCTACGCGGCGCTGTATCCCGTTTATCGCCTGCTGCGTGAGCAGATGCTGCCGGTATGGCAGGCCAGGCAGGCCGCTCTTCAACGTCTTTCTCAGGAAGTACAACCATGAAAATCGTTTTTACCGCCGAGCATGCTGGCGACCTTAGCGCCTTCCACCAGCTGGGCGAGCTGCTGGTGGAGGGGTGGGCGCTGGGCAAACCGAAACTCAGCGCCGGTCAGCTGATTGAGCTGGCCCACGACGCTGAGGTGCTGGTGACCAGCTATGATGAGGTGACGGATGCGGTGATGGCCGCCTGTCCGCGCCTGCAGGTTATCGCCTGTACCCGCGCGAATCCGGTGAATATTGATACCCAGGCCGCGCAGGCGCGCGGCATCCGGGTACTCTACACCCCGGGGCGCAATGCCGATGCCGCCGCGGAGCTGACGCTTGGCCTGATGCTCAGCCTGGCGCGCCATATTCCGCAATCCCATGCGGCGCTGAAGCGGGGGGAATTCACGCAGGCTGACAATGCCGCCGCCGCCACCCAGCAGGGGCTGCGCCGGGATGTGGTCTGGGACGTGAGTCCGGAAAGCCCCTATGAAGTGTTTAAGGGCAGTGAACTGCGCAATAAAACGCTGGGCCTGGTGGGGTATGGCAACATTGGCCGCCGGGTGGCGCGTATCGCCCGGGCGTTCGGTATGGCGGTGCGGGTGGTGGATCCGTTCGTCGCCGCAGAGGATATCAATGAGCCAGGGCTACAGAAAACCACCCTGCAGGCGCTGTTCCGTGAGGCGGATATCGTCAGCCTGCATCTGAGCAGCGGGCCGCACAGCGACGGGCTGGTGAATGCGGCGCTGCTAAACAGCATGAAGCCTGGCGCGCTGCTGATCAATACCTCCCGCGCGGCGGTGGTCGACGAAGCGGCTCTGATTGAGGCTCTGCGTCACGGCCCGTTGGGCGGCGCGGCGCTGGACGTGTATCATCGCGAACCGCTGTGGCGCGATCACCCTTTTGTCACCGAGTTCGATAACGTGATTATCACGCCGCATATCGCCGGGGCCACCCGGGAGAGTATCGCCAAACACACGGCGATGATCGCTGCCGATCTTCAGCGCTATGTCGCCGGGGAGCCGCTGCTGTACCAGTGGCGTTAAGCCGCTTGCGCCGCCGCGTCCTGCAGCGGCGTGGGTCCAACGTCAGGGGCGATGGGCCGCCATAAAAGCCTGGGTCTGTTCCCAGTCTACCACCCCGGCATCCGAGCCCATCCCGGTCGCCACCAGCGCGGCCACCGCCGAGGCGACGTCGCACGCCGCTTTCACGCTGAGCCCGCGCGCCATCGCGGCAATAAACCCGCCGCAGTAGCTGTCGCCGCAGCCGGTGGTATCCACCGCCTCGACGGGCCACGGCGCAATATGCTCCAGCGCGCCATCGCGGCCGATAAGCCAGGAGCCGTTCTCGCCGTCTTTCAGAATGCAGGTGCCCACGCCCAGCGCAAAGAAGAAGCGGGCGATGGCCTCCGGCTGCGTCTCCCCGGAGAGAAAGGCGGCTTCCTCCAGCGAAGGCATAAAATAATCCACCGACGGCAGCAGGGGCCGCAGCAGTTCCAGGGTGTGTTCATTCGGCGCGATAAGGTCAAAGCTGGTGGTGATTCCACGCGCTTTGGCCGCCTGCAGCAGCCGTGCGCTCTGTCCCTGGTCCATTGCCGCCAGCAGTCCGCTCCCGCCGTGATGCAGGAAGCGACAGTCAAGGACGGCGTCAAATTCCGCTTCACTGACGAACAGGGCGTCAGACGCGCCCCGGCAGTGCAGGGCCGGACGTTCGCCGTTGGGGCGAATCGGCAGGATCGTCGCCGAGGTCTCCTTCAGCGCGGTGCGCTGGATAAGCGAGCAGTCAATGCCCAGCCGGGCATAGCTGGCGAGGATAAAGTCGGCCTTTTCATCTTCGCCCAGGCAGGCCACCGCCGCGGTGCGGATCCCGAGCTTCGCGGCGTTAATATTAGCCCCCGCAGCGGTGCCGGCGGGGTTGAGGCGAATTTGCTCAATAAAAGCGACGCCACCGCGCGGCGGGATCGCCACCACCGGGCGCCCGGCGATATCCAGAATAGTCAGGCCGACAAATACGGCGTCAAAGGTTGCCATCGTTCTCCCGTTTAGCGATGCGTTTGGCGCAGACGCGCCTGCCAGAAGGATAGGGCGAGGGCCACCACCAGAATCACGCCGACCAGCGCGTCCTTCACCAGATAATTGAGGCCCATCAGGTTCAGACCATTATCAATAATGGCGAGGAACAGCACGCCGCCGAGGGTGCCGGCGATGCTAACCCGGCCCAGACGGTTAAAGGCGGTACCGATAAACACCGCCGCAATGGCGTCCATCAGGTAAGACTGCCCGGCCAGCGGGGTAAATTGCCGCAGGTTGGCGGAGAGGATCACCCCGCCGACGGCGCAGAGGGCTGAGGCGGCCACCAGCACGCCGAGCATGGTCAGGCGATCGCGGATCCCGGCGATGCGCGCCGCTTCGCTGTTCTGACCGATGGCGCGGATATATTTGCCCCACAGGGTGCGCTCGGTGACCAGCCAGGCCGCCAGCCACAGCGCCAGCACGATCGCTACCGGCGTGGGGATCCCGCCAAGGTTACCCACCGCCAGGTCGTGATACTCGGGAGCCATTCGCCGATAGGCTATCGCGCCGCCGCCATCGGTATAGATACGTTCGGCGCTGCTGGCGATAAACCAGGTGCCGAGGGTGGCGAGGAAGGGGCGGATCCGGCAGATGAGGATCAGAAAGGCATTGAGCAGGCCAATCAGCACCCCGCCGAGCAGGGCGCAGCCCACCGCCGCCTGCCACGGCAGATGCCAGGTTTTCAGGGCGACGAGGGCGAAGGCGGCGCCGAAATCGAGCGCGACGCCCACCGACAGGTCAATCGCCCCGGCGCTGACAATCAGGGTCATCGCCATCGCCACAATCAGCAGGATCGCGCTGCCCTGCAGCAGGTTGGCCCAGTTATCCACGGTTAAAAATACTGGATTCGCCCAGCCGAACAGGGCGATGGCCAGCAGGGTGATGATGCCGAATCCGGCCCGCGACAGCCAGGCCAGCGGGCTGCTGGCCGTCTGTTCCGCAGGAGCTGGGGTTTTCAGAGTGATTTGGCTCATGCCTCGCCTCCTTTGTGTCTGACCGCCGAGGCCGCCAGTACCACCAGGATCAGGCCGCCTTTAATGGCGCCCATCCAGAAGATATTGACCCCCAGCAGGCCGAGTCCGTTAGAGAGGGCGTTAACCAGAATCGCCCCCAGCAGCGTGCCCCAGATGGTGACTACCCGACGGCGGGAGAAGGCGGCGCCGATAAAGGTCGCGAGCACGGTTTCCAGCAGCAGCGGCGTGGCCGTTCCGCTGGAGCTGCCGGAGCCCTGGCTGAGCAGCGGCAGAATAGCCAGCCCGGCGGCGATGCCGGCTAACAGCCAGACCTGCAGGGTTAAGCGGCGCACGTTCAGGCCGCTCATTTGCGCCATATCGCGATTGCCGCCCACCGCCTGCACATGCTGACCGAAGCGGGAGTGATGGAGCAGGAACTGGAACAGGATAAATACCCCCAGCAGATAGACCAGCGGCCAGGGCAGGCCGAGGAGGCTGTTATCGCGAAAGGCGACCATCAGCGGATCGCTGACCGCGATGCGCCGCTGGCCGGTCAGCAGGTCCGTCAGGCCGGTAAACGCCACGGAGGTCGAGAGGGTAGCCAGCAGCGGCGGCAGGCCGGCCGCCAGCACCAGGAAGCCGTTGATCGCCCCGCAGAGCAGGCAAACCGCCGCCAGCAGCGCCAGCAGCAGGAGATACGGCGTGTGCCATTCGGCCAGCCCGAGGCTGAGCAGCGCGACGCCGAGCACCGCCGTCGCCGGCAGGGAGAGGTCGATGCCGCCGGAGACCACGTCATCTCCGCCAACGGCGATGACGCAGACCAGGCCGAAACAGAGGATCGCCAGCGGAACGCTCTGGACCAGCATCAGGCTGATATTTTGCCAGCTGAGGAAGTAGGGCGACTGCACGCTCAGCCACACCAGCAGCGCCAGAAACAGGATCAGGGGGAATTTTTCAACAAGCGTCGCCAGGCCCGGACGGCCGCGACGCTGGATAGCGGTATTCATGGTGAAGGCTCCTGTCCGCCGTTGATCGCCACCAGCAGGGCGTCGAGGGTCAGCCCGCGGGTGGGCAGATTGGCCGCCAGCGCGCCGCGCCAGAGGACGAGGATCCGGTCGCATAGTCCGAGCAGTTCGGTGGCGTCGCTGGAGGAGACCAGCACCGCCCGTCCTTTATCGGCCAGCTGGCGCGTACGTTGATAAATATCGCGGCGGGCGCCGATATCAACCCCGAGGGTGGGTTCATCGAGAATAAACAGCCGGGCATCGGTGCCGAGCCAGCGGGCGAGGATCGCTTTTTGCTGGTTGCCGCCGCTCATGTAGCGTACCGGCAGCGCCGGGCGACCCGGGCGGATCGCCAGCTGTTCTATCCAGTCGCGCGCTTTCCTCTCGGCGATCCCCCGCCGCTCCCAGCCAAAGGTGGCGGTCTCCGGCAGCGAGGCGAGATTAATATTGTCGGCGGTGGTGAAGGACAGGATCAGCCCCTGATGGCGGCGATCGCGCGGGACCAGCGCCATTCCGGCGCGGATCGCCTGCTTTGGCGTACGGATTCGTCGCGGCAGGCCGTCGAGATGGATAGTGCCGCGCTCCGCCGGACGCAAGCCGTAGAGTAAGTCCACCAGCACATCGCGCCCGGCGCCGAGCAGGCCGGCGACGCCGACGATCTCCCCCGGGTGAATATCAAAAGAGAGATCCTGCAGCTGCCGTCCGTCGCTCAGCTGGCGCACCGAGAGCAGCGGAGCCTCCCCGTTGTCTGCCGCCGGGCGCTGGCGCGGAGTATACAGCTGGTCGATTTCCCGGCCGACCATCATGGCGATCAGCGCCTCGGTATTCTGCAGCAGGTCGCGGTCGGGATAACCGACCACTTCCCCGTTGCGCAGCACAGTGCCACGGTCGCAGAGGCTGGCTATCTCATTGAGATAGTGGGAAATATACAGAATGGCAATGCCCTGGTCGCGCAGGCGCAGGATGGCGGAGGTGACCAGACTGGCCTCCTGGGCCTCGAGGGGGGCGGTGGGCTCGTCGAACACCACCAGCCGCGCCGCGCCGTCGATCAGCGCGCGGGCAATCTGCACCAGCTTGCGCTCGGCCAGGCTCAGGTCTCGCACCAGACGTTCGGGGTCGATCGCCAACTGCCAGTTTTGCTGGAAAAATTGCGCCGTGGCGGCCTTCATCCGTCGGCGATCCAGCGCCCCCCAGCGGGTGCGATACTCCTGGCCCAGAAACACCGATTCCGCGACGGTAAAGTGCGGGATCAGGTTGAGCTCCTGGTGGATAACGCGGATGCCGGCGGCTTCGATGGCTGCCGGGTTGCCGAGGGGCAGCGGGCGACCGTCGAGGGTCGCGCTGCCGCTGTCGGCCTGATAAACGCCGGCGAGGATCTTGATCAGCGTCGATTTACCGGCGCCGTTCTCGCCAATCAGGCCATGAATCTCCCCCGGATTGAGGCGCAGGGTAACCGCATTAAGCGCCATTACGCTGGCAAAACGTTTGCCGATCTGGTCCATGACCAGACCCGCGGCGGGGCGCTCCCCGCCAGGGTGTTGATTTATCACTGCAGTTCGCCGTATCCCAACTGTTTATACACCGCTTTCGCTTCCTGCGGACCTTTCACCGGTATCACCGGGATAAAGGTTTGCACCGGCAGTTTCTGACCGGCAAAGTAGCGGGCCACATTGTCGGCGGAGGTCTGGCCGATCAGATGCGGCTGCTGCGCGACGTTAGCCACGAAGGGGCTGCCGGGCTCCGCCATGATCTCCAGCGTTTCCGGACCGGCGTCGATGGCCGTCACTTTCACGTCCTTATCACGGCCGGTCTCTTCCAGCGCCTGGACGATACCGATGGCCGGTTGATCCCAGCAGGCGACATGGATGGCGTCCAGTTTGCCTTTCGGATACTGGCTGAGTAATTCGAGGGTTTTCTTCCGCGCGTCTTCCGGCGAGTTGGCGAACTGTTCCGCGAGCTCGGGCTGGATAATATGAATATCCGGGTAATCCTTAAGGACATATTTCCACTGATCGTAACGAATTCCGCAAATACGCAGCGCGCTGGAGAACGCATTAAATACAGCGACGTTGCCTTTACCACCTAATTCGTCCGCCATGTAGCGACCGATGGTGGAGCCCAGAGTGTAGTTATCGGAGGTGGTATTATTGACCGAATATTGTGAAACATGATCCACGGTGAATACCGGGATACCAGCATCACGTAATGCTTTAAATTTGGGTTCGACGGCGCTGTCGCCGAGAATACTAATTACCGCATCCACCTTGCGTGACAGTAAAATATCGTGATTATTGGCATGAACCTGATTATCCCGGCCGCCATCGACGCCAATGACTTTGCCTCCCAGTTTCTCCACTTCCTCTGTCGCGCCTTTAAAAGCTTCGCGATCCCAGAAATGCTGGGTGCCTACTACGGCAACGCCAATGGTTTTTCCCTGTAAGGAGAGGGTATCAGCGGCAGTGACGCTCAGCGAGGCAAGGGAAAGCAGTCCCAGCGCGGCAGGCAATAATTTTCTCTTCTGCGACATTGTTATTATGATCCTGTGATGAAGGTGGTTGCGGACCGGTAGCATGACAAGAAGCACCTCGCCACCTCAAATACAAAATAAGTCTAAGTTATGCCGGCAATGTTATATCGCGGAAACGCCAGAGAAAAAGTTTATTTTGTCATGAAGAACCTGAAAATATTTCATGATGGCGGATAGGCCTTTTTATTTTGTGGTTTTATTTTTGGCTTATTCCGTGTTTATTTAGCAGATAAAGACAATTTTCTGTTTATTATGAGTGTATGGGAAATACGGCATCTACAGAGAAAAAGAGAAGATTGCGCGGGCTAAAGCTTTTTTTAGCAGCGCAATGTCTGGCCGGGTAAGCAATATTACCGCATTTCCCCGCTTTATTTTAACGAACCTGAGGCTGAGAAGAACGCGGGCGCTATGAAGAAACAGCATAATTATACGGTGATGCACTGGGGAACCTGGCAGGTGGAGAGCCGCGAGGGCGAGATCGTGGCGGTTAAGCCGGTGCCCTGGGATAAAAACCCTTCACGCATCGGTCAGTCGCTCCCCGACGCGGTGACCAGCCAAACGCGCATTCGTCGCCCGGCGGTACGCGCCGGCTATCTGCAGCACGGGCCGGCGTCACGAGAAGGGCGAGGCAAGGAGCCCTTTGTCGAAGTCAGCTGGGAGGTGGCCCTGGACCTGGTGGCTCGCGAGCTGCGCTCGGTCAAGGCGCGCTGCGGCAATGAGGCGATTTACGGCGGCTCCTACGGCTGGGCCAGCGCCGGGCGCTTTCACCATGCGCAGAGCCAGCTGCACCGTTTTCTTAAGGGCTTTGGCGGGTATACCGCCAGCACCAATACCTATAGCAGCGCCGCGGGCGAGCGTATTCTGCCGCATATCCTTGGGCCGCTGAGCCCGCTGCATCGTCAGCATACCCATTTTTCCGAGCTGGCGCGGGAGTGTCAGCTGTTTGTCGCGATTGGCGGCCTGCCGCTGCGCAATGCCCAGGTCAACGGCGGCGGCGCCAATGACCATATGTTGCCGTACTGGCTGGATAAGATGCAGGCCAACGGCACGCGGTTTATTAATATCAGTCCGGTGCGCAATGACCTCAGCGCGGTGCCCGACGCCGAGTGGCTGGCCATTCGGCCGGGCACCGATACCGCACTGCTGCTGGCGCTGAGCTATGTGCTGATCGCTGAGTCCCTCTACGACCAGGCGTTTATCGCCAGCCATACCGTCGGGTTTGCCCCTTACCGCGCGTATCTGTTGGGCGAGCATGACGGCATAGCGAAAACACCGGCGTGGGCGGCGGCAATTACCGGCCTTGACGCCCAGCGCATCGCCGAGCTGGCGCGGGAGATGGCCCGCCACCGGACGATGGTGAATATCTCCTGGTCCATCCAGCGCGCCCGTCAGGGGGAGCAGGCCTACTGGGCGACGGTGGCCCTGACCGCGCTGCTGGGACAGATCGGCACGCCGGGCGGCGGCCTCGGGTTTGGCTATGCCTGTACCAACCTGGCGGGGGCGGTGCGAAAAGCGTTTTCCGGCCCGCGCTTGCCCGCCGGCGAAAATGCGGTGGACAGCGTTATCCCGGTGGCGCGGCTGTCCGATATGCTGCTGCACCCGGGAGAAGCCTATGAGTTCGACGGTCAGCTGCTGCATTATCCCGACATCCGTCTGGTCTACTGGGCGGGAGGCAATGCGTTTCACCATCACCAGGATATTAACCGACTGTGCGAGGCCTGGCGCCGTCCGGAGACGGTGGTGGTGCATGAGCAGTACTGGACCGCGCAGGCCAAATTCTCTGACATCGTCCTGCCGGCTACCACCTCGCTGGAGCGAGAGGATATCGGCAGCGGCGGTCATGACGGATTTATGATTGCCATGAGCGCGCAGATCCCGCCGGTGGGCGAGGCGCGTGATGATTACGCTATTTTCCTCGATCTTGCCGGGCGGCTGGGCTTCGGCGAACTGTTCAGCGAGGGGCGGGACGCCGGGCAGTGGCTGCGCCATCTCTATGAGGAGTCAAGGCCGCGGGCGCAGGAGGAGGGCATTGCGCTGCCCTCGTTCGAGGATTTCTGGCAGCAAGGGGTGCTGGAATACAGTGCGCCGGAGCGGCCGCAGGTCTTTCTCGCCGATTTTCGCGCCGATCCGCAGCGCTATCCGCTTTCCACGCCCTCCGGCAAGATTGAACTCTTTTCCTCTACCGTCGCCGGGTTTGGCTATCGCGAATGCCCTGGCCATCCCTGGTGGGATGAGGAAGAGGCTGCCCGGCAACGACTGGAGGCGGCGCGCTGGCCGCTTCATCTGCTCTCCAGTCAGCCACGCGCCCGCCTGCACAGCCAGTATGATCACGGCAGCGTCAGTCGGGCGACGAAAATTCAGGGACGCGAGCCGCTGTGGATGCATCCGCGGGACGCGCAGGCAAGAGACATCCACGAAGGCAGCGTGGTGAAGGTGTATAACGACCGCGGGGCGATTCTGGCGGGCGTGCATTTGAGTGAACAGATTTTGCCGGGGGTGGTACAGATGTCCACCGGCGCCTGGTATGACCCTCTGGATCCGAATGAAAAAGGAACCCTCGATAAGCACGGTAATCCCAACGTGTTAACCGCGGATCGCGGCAGTTCGCGCCTGGGGCAGGGCTGTAGCGCCCAGAGTTGTTGGGTGGAAATCGCCCCGTGGCGAGAGGAACTGCCGCCGATCACCGCCTTTGACCCGCCGAAGTTTATTGCGGTTTAAGCGTGGGAGGATCGCCGGCGGCGGGGCGGGTAGCCCGGAGAAGGCGCAGTATGCGCCGCCTCCGGGAAAGCGCGGTCCAGGCAGTTTAAGGCTCCTGACCAGGCGGTAATGGATGACAGGACGACGTTACGCCAGCCGTGGGTAGGCGCTGGCGATATCGTCGCCGGTAAACTGGGCGATCCAGCCTTCCGGGTTATCAAAAATGCGAATGGCGGTGAAGTTCGGTTCTGATCCCATATCAAACCAGTGCGGAGTGTGGGCGGGAACCGAAATCAGATCGTTCTTTTCGCACAGCACCTGGAACACCTCGTCGCCAATGTGCAGGCAGAACAGACCGGCGCCCTCGACAAAAAACCTGACCTCGTCTTCGCCATGGGTGTGCTCATTCAGGAATTTTTCCCGCAGCGCCTCTTTCTGCGGGTTATCGGCGCGCAGGCTGATGACGTCCCAGCTCTGATAGCCCTTTTCGGCGACCAGTTTGTCAATCGCATGCTGATAGGCGGCAATCACCGTTTCTGCGCTGGGGTCTGCGCCGAGGTCGCGGTCGGCCTGCCAGCGTTCGAAACGGACGCCTTTGGCGTTAAGCTGCTCCTGAATCGCTTTGGCGTCGGTGCTGTGCCAGACCGGCGTTTGCGGATCGGTCACAGAAAATAGGGTTAATGCGCTCATGCTGGGATCTGCTCCGGATGAATGTCGTCAAAACGCTGAACCTGAGGGTGGTGGCTTGCCGGGTCGCGATCGCCGCGTACCAACTGGACAGTGCGCAACCCCGCGGCTTCGGCGGCGTCGAGTTCCTGATGGATATCCGACAGGAACAGGATGGCCCCGGGGGCGTGGCCCAGGTGTTCAGCAATGTTGCGGTAGGACTGCGCTTCGCGTTTAGCGCCTACCAGGGTATCGAAATAGCCCGTAAACAGATGAGTAATATCACCTTCATCGCTGTAGCCAAATAACAATTTCTGCGCTGCCACGGAGCCAGAAGAATATACATACAAATCAATGCCCTGTGCTTTCCACTTCTCCAGCGCCGGCAGCACGTCCGGGTAGAGATGGCCGGTAAAGTCGCCGTTGAGGTAGCCATCGCGCCAGATGATCCCCTGGAGTGCCTTCAGCGCAGTGGATTTACGGTCTTCGTCCATAAAGGCGAAGAGGGTAGCAATCAGGTCGGCGGTGCTGGCGGCGGGGGAGTCTGTCTCTCGGCGCAAGTTGTCGAGAATCGTTCTCACCGGCTCAGCGTGCTGTTGAGCGGTCACAAAGCCGGCCAGTCGTTCGCGGGCGTAGGGGAACAGCACGTTATGCACGAAGCGGATATCGCTGGTAGTGCCTTCGATGTCGGTCACGATGGCGCGGATCATGGTTTCTCCAGAGTGGGCGTAGCGTGGAATAACATTAGCATTTAGACGTCTAAGCGTCTTGATTGCCAAATATTAACATCGTGTTATAGTGGCTTCAACAACAGCATTACAATCGGTAAAACAAGAATGAGTAATAACCCGTTGATTCCAGAGAGTAAACTCCCGTCACTTGGCACCACCATTTTTACCCAGATGAGCGCCCTGGCCCAGCAGCATCAGGCCATCAACCTGTCTCAGGGCTTTCCCGATTTTGACGGCCCGCGCTATCTTCAGGAGCGTCTGGCGTACCACGTGGCGCAGGGGGCGAACCAGTATGCCCCGATGACCGGCGTGCCGGCGCTGCGCGAGGCGATCGCTGACAAGACGGCGGAGCGGTATGGATATCGACCCGACGTCAACAGCGATATCACGGTCACCGCCGGGGCGACGGAGGCCCTGTACGCGGCGATCACCGCCCTGGTGCGCCGTGGGGATGAGGTGGTCTGTTTCGATCCCAGCTACGACAGCTATGCCCCCGCGGTGGCGCTGGCCGGCGGCGAATTACACCGTATTGCGCTCCAGCCGCCGCATTTTCGCGTCGACTGGCAGCAGTTTGCCGCGACGCTGAGCGACAAAACCCGGCTGGTGATCCTCAATACCCCGCACAACCCCTCGGCCACGGTCTGGCAACGCGAGGATTTTGCCGCCCTGTGGCAGGCGATAGCCGAACGTGAGATCTATGTTCTCAGCGACGAGGTCTATGAGCATATCAACTTTGCCGAAGACGGCCACGCCAGCGTGCTGGCGCATCCGCAGCTGCGCGAGCGGGCGGTGGCAGTCTCTTCGTTTGGCAAAACCTTTCATATGACCGGCTGGAAGGTTGGCTACTGCGTGGCCCCGGCGGCCATCAGCGCGGAGTTGCGTAAGGTTCATCAGTATCTGACCTTCTCGGTGAATACCCCGGCGCAGCTGGCGATCGCCGATATGCTGCGCGAGGCGCCAGAGCACTATCTCGAGCTGCCGGCGTTTTATCGTGAACGCCGCGATCTGTTTATTGAGGCGCTGCGCCCCAGCCGGCTGGAACTCCTGCCCTGTGAGGGCACCTACTTCCTGCTGGCGGACTACAGCGCCCTCTCCGATCTTGACGACGTGAGCTTCTGCCGCTGGCTGACGACAGAGGTTGGGGTGGCGGCGATCCCGCTCTCCGTCTTCTGCGCCGACCCGTTCCCGCACAAGCTGATCCGTTTGTGCTTCGCTAAACAACCGGAGACCCTGCTGGCCGCGGCGGCGCGTTTGTGCCAGCTATAGTTATTTAATGGTCCATGCCTGAGAGAACTGGCGGCCGGCGAACATTTCCGTCAGGCCGCTGATTTGCTTCAGACGCAGTACCTCATCGGCATCCATCCCCAACTCTTTGCCGATCTTTTGCGGTGTCCAGCCGAGCCGGGTCAGCTCGCGCACAATCTCCGACATGGCGTGGATTTGGTGACGTCCCCGCGCCCGGTTGTGGCGTATGGTTGCCGCCATCAGCCCATCGCGGGAGGCGGTTTCATTCGGCAGACAGGTCACCGGCAGATAGCCATGCAGGGCATTTTTCAATGACGCTTTGCTGCAGGCCAGTTCATGACGGTGAAAACCATCGACAATGGTATACGCCTGCGGACCCTGGCGGATGACCACCACCGGCTGGGTAAAGCCATCGGCTTCCAGCGAGGTCTGCAGCAGACGTTTTTCCGGCGGCGCCACGTTGTTCGGATTGTAGTCATTGGGGGCGACTTGCTCCTGTTTGACCCACAGCACGCAGTCAACCGGCTGGGAGCGGAAGGGGCTGCGCTGGTGGAGCACCTGGCGAAACGCGTTGATAGCCTCGATGCGCGCTTCATCATCCAGCGTTTGCAGGAAAGCGTCCAGCGCCTGCGTTAGTTGTTGTTGCATAATATCCCCCATTGTTGACGATGTTTTTCCATACGTTTTCGGTAGCGCTGATAGTGACTGCTTTTGGTCGGACTGAACGAGAGCTGACGGCACCAGTAGTCGTTATTGAGCAGCACTTTGCAGACTCGTCGCCAGGAGGGGATATCCTTTGTGCCAATGTCCCCGGGCTGGGTGTCGGGAATATCTTCCATCCCTTTTTTCTGATACCAGCGCAGGTAGACGGCGATTTTATTGCGATAGTGCTCGGCGGTGGTTTCCGGCATGCTGTCGAGCAGGAAAAGAGCATAGCTTTTCCATGTCAAATGGTCGGGTTTGTCGATTTTTCGGTGACCGTAGAACTGATTGTCATGCCCGGCATAGACGCCGCCGCTGTGCGCGCCGCTGACCCGCTGACACATCGCGGCCCAGCGTTCCGGCTCCAGCACATGGTACAGCCACAGCCCCTGGCGCTGCTCCGGACCGAAGGGTTCGCAGATGCGCATGTAGCGCAGCGGCACCCCGGCCTGATACATCAGATCGTACAGCGGGTTATAGGGCTGGCCGCTTCTGGCAAACCAGGTCCAGATATCGGCGGTTTTCCAGTCATAGAGCGGGTAGATGTACCAGGCGTGTCCCCCCGGCGCCGAGGTGGTCCACGGTTTATCGTCAGCGAAGCGTTGTTTGCGCTGGGAAGAGATGGTCATAAAGCGATTCAGCGACTCATCAGCCCGAATGCCCACCAGCACGGCGGCGGGCCGCCGCTGGGAAAACCACTCGGCAAAATGGCTGACGAAAGCCTCAAAGCTCATTCCGGGTTGGTAGAAGGGGAAATAATCCGGGTGGGCGATCGCCCCTGGCGGCGGCTGGCGGACCCAGCGGGCTCCGGGCTCCCAGCATTGCCATTGCGGCTTATACTGCGTCAGGGCATTTTGGGTCGTGAGCGGCAGGGCGACCCAGTAAAAGGTGTCGATGACATCCTGATACAGGGCGCGCAGTTTTTCACAGTGGGCGATGGTGCAAGAGAACTGTGCTTCCCAGTCAATAAACAGTACGCTGATTTTCTTGCCCTGTAACCGAGCTGCCTGCGCGGTTAAATGCAGCATAACGGTGGAGTCTTTTCCGCCAGAGAAAGAGACGCAAACGCGTGAAAAATTATCCAGAACCCATTGGATCCGCTGTTCCGTCGCCTGCAGCACCGACTCCGGTAAGGGATATTTAATAAACGACATGACCATTAATCCTTTAATACGAGATATTCCCATTTGGTCAGTATAAACGATGAGGGCCGGGAGTTTAATGGTCGTTTTTTTATTCGGACAATGTGGGGTAAATAGTGGATATGTTATCCATTGTTATTAATTTGTGGTTGTGATGCTACTCTATCATCCATTAGAATGCTGATTAATTCAGATAAGAAATGATTCTGCGAAGATGAATGATGGTGGTTAATGTATATTGTGATATCCGGGAAGAGATTGTCTATATTAATGACGTGAAGCTGCATAGTGGGTGAAATAAAATCAAATAAATAGGAAGGAACGAAGCCAATTAAGTCGGTTTTACTGATCATATTAAGAATGGTCATAAACGAGTCACTGCGAAAGGCGATATTGTTCGGGTTCAGCCACGGCATGCTGCTCTGCTGAACGCGCTGAATCACGGGATCGTTGGTGATGAAGTGGGTAAAAAACTCCTGCGCCAGCGCTTCAACCGATGTGAGTTCCTCACGCCGCGGATGGTCCCTCCGGCACAACGCCAGCGTCTGCACCGTCTTATAGGGCTGACAAATAGTAGCGCGGTTGTTGATGGGCATTCGGGTGAATACCAGATCCGCCTGGCGATACGCCAGCAACTCCTCCGCCGATTCCGTGGTGGTCAGGTTATGGTGCTCAATCTGTAAATTAGCCTGATGACAGAGCTGGTTAATCATAAAATGGCTGTTTACTGAACAGAACAGCGGCGGGCCATATATCACAATACGCTTTCGCAGTTCGGTGCGTTTATTGAGATTGATTGTTTTTTCCAGTTGTTCAAGGTTTTGTTGCAGATGATAATGAAGATTGACGGAGGCGGTGGTGGGCGTCATGCCTTTCCCGACCCGAACAAATAGCGGATCATTTAATTGTTGGCGCAGACGCTGCAATGACTGACTCACCGCCGACGGGGTGATAAATAACGTCGCCGCCGCTTTGCTGATGCTTAAATGTTGATATATACACTCAAAAATAACCAATAGGTTTAAATCGAACTTTTTCAGGTCGTAAAGATTTGCCATTAATGCAGTCCTGTGTATTATCAGTGCGAATTGAAATATTCATAATAAGAATGTTGAATGGCTTAATATGCGTGGTGTGAATTTATTTTTGGCCAGTAATATTAAGCTTTGCTTAATATATCTTATTGTCGATAGCGGCGCCAGCGGTGGTTGTTGTCTGGCGCCACTCCACAATAAGATTATTTCTTTTCACCCATCATAATTTGTAGCTTCTCTTTATCCGGCAGGCCGACCACCTGCTGCAGCATATTGTCCTTATTCATATAATAAATGGCTGGCGTGACGTTGGCCCCCAGATCGTCCATCAGCTGCTGATTGACGTTGAGCATTTTCATTTTCTCGGGCGGGATAGCCTTCGGTATCGTCAGGGCCATTTTGCCGTTCGATTGCTCGTAATCGTGCCAGGTTTTCGCCGGATCTTTACTGGCGAGAATCGCTGCGGCAGTGACCGGGCTCTCCGGCTTGATCACGCCCACCAGCAGGGTGCGGATCTGCACTTTACCGGCGTCCACCCAGGGACGGGACTGCTGCCAGAACTGTTTGCAGTAAGGGCAGAAGGGATCGGCAAAGACATATAGCACGATGGGGGCGTCTTTGTTGCCATCCTGCAGCCAGTGGGCGCTGGCCATCTTCTTCCACATCTCTTGTCCCGCCGGCGTGTAGAGCTCTTTTTGAAACAACTGCTCGCTGAGGTTGTTGCCGTTCTCGTCATACATATAGCCGGAAATGGCATGTTTGCCGTCTGGCGTGAGGTAGATGGCGACGCCCATATCCTGGTATTTACCCAGCCAGCCTTTCATTCCCCCCGGCGCGTCAAAGGGTTTGATGATAGTAATGCCTTGTTTTTCAATAGCTTTTACCGGGGCGGGTAGTTCTTCCGCATAGCTGCAAAAAGGCAAAAGGCTGAGCAACAGCAGACGTTTTAACATGAGTATTCCTTGTAAAATCAGCAGGAAAGGAAGAAAGATTGCCAAACCTATTACAGTTATAGGCAGGATCAGCAGAACGACGGATTGCCCTTTCCTGGCGTGGGTGATGTAATCCTGGATGCTGTTACATTAAGGTAATGTAGAGCGCAACACATAGCCAGTCTGACTGGCGCTGAACCTACCTTCGGGTATTTCAGGTAACGGGGCCGCCTGAAAAGGTGGCCTTTTTACTTTTGTCGCGGCAAATGATGCGAAAAACAGCGAACAGCGCTGAACGCGTCGCCAGGTTCACAAAGTTGTCTTGTTCCGGTTGTTAGATAACGCTTATTGATTCGATAATGTAAACGCATTGGTCGGGTCAGGAAAAATTCGTTAACTTAGACCTCAACGAAAACACGGAGGAAGTATAGATGTCCTTAATTAACACCAAAATCAAACCGTTCAAAAACCAGGCATTCAAAAATGGTGAATTCATCGAAGTCACCGAGAAAGACACCGAAGGCCGCTGGAGCGTCTTCTTCTTCTATCCGGCTGACTTCACCTTCGTCTGCCCGACCGAACTGGGCGACGTGGCTGACCATTACGAAGAACTGCAGAAGCTGGGCGTAGACGTTTACTCTGTTTCTACCGATACCCACTTCACCCACAAAGCGTGGCACAGCAGCTCTGAAACCATCGCGAAAATCAAATACGCGATGATTGGCGACCCGACTGGCGCCCTGACCCGTAACTTCGACAACATGCGTGAAGATGAAGGTCTGGCTGACCGCGCCACCTTCGTGGTTGACCCGCAGGGTATCATCCAGGCAATCGAAGTTACCGCTGAAGGTATCGGCCGTGATGCGTCTGACCTGCTGCGTAAAATCAAAGCGGCGCAGTATGTTGCTTCCCACCCAGGCGAAGTGTGCCCGGCGAAATGGAAAGAAGGCGAAGCGACGCTGGCTCCATCTCTGGACCTGGTCGGTAAAATCTAAATTTCCGTCGCCTTTCACGCTATAGCGGCGTTGGCGTTGCCTGCTCACCCCGATCACTTACAGGTGTAAGCTCCCGGGGATTGTCAGGCTAGCCGCCTTGCTCTGGCGCGAAATGCTCAGGAAATTGCGTAGATTATCAGGGCGCTTTGGCGCCCATTTTATTCCAACATCATGATGCAAGCGCATTCAGGCAGCCTGACAAGGCCGCTTGCATGATGATGTTTTAAGCCCAGGAGATAACAATGCTCGACACCAACATGAAAACCCAGCTCAAGGCCTATCTTGAGAAGCTGACTAAGCCTGTTGAGCTGATTGCCACGCTGGATGACAGCGCTAAATCGGCAGAAATCAGGGAACTGCTGGCTGAAATTGCTGAACTGTCAGACAAAGTCACCTTTAAAGAAGACAACACGCTGGCGGTACGCAAGCCATCGTTCCTGATTACTAACCCAGGTTCCGACCAGGGCCCACGCTTTGCGGGCTCCCCGCTGGGCCACGAGTTTACCTCGCTGGTGCTGGCGCTGCTGTGGACCGGCGGTCATCCGTCGAAAGAGGCCCAGTCTCTGCTGGAGCAGATCCGCGATATCGATGGCGACTTTGAGTTTGAAACCTACTACTCGCTCTCCTGCCATAACTGCCCGGACGTAGTCCAGGCGCTGAACCTGATGGCGGTGCTCAACCCGCGTATCAAACATACGGCGATTGACGGCGGGACGTTCCAGAATGAGATCACCGAGCGCAACGTGATGGGCGTGCCGGCGGTGTTCATGAACGGCCAGGAGTTTGGTCAGGGACGGATGACGCTGACGGAAATCGTCGCCAAAGTGGATACCGGTGCGGAAAAACGCGCAGCGGAAGAGCTGAATCAGCGTGACGCTTACGATGTGCTGATCGTCGGTTCCGGCCCGTCCGGCGCGGCGGCCGCGGTTTACTCTGCGCGTAAAGGGATTCGTACCGGCCTGATGGGCGAACGCTTCGGCGGCCAGGTGCTGGATACCGTGGATATCGAAAACTACATTTCGGTGCCGAAAACCGAAGGCCAGAAGCTGGCCGGGGCCCTGAAAGCGCACGTTAGCGACTATAACGTCGATGTGATCGACTCCCAGAGCGCGACCAAACTGACGCCGGCGGCGACAGAGGGCGGCCTGCACCAGATCGAAACCGCCTCCGGCGCGGTGCTGAAGGCGCGCAGCGTCATCATTGCCACCGGGGCGAAATGGCGCAATATGAACGTGCCTGGCGAAGATCAGTATCGCACCAAGGGCGTAACCTACTGCCCACACTGCGACGGTCCGCTGTTTAAGGGCAAACGCGTGGCGGTAATTGGCGGCGGTAACTCCGGCGTGGAAGCGGCTATCGACCTGGCGGGCGTCGTGGAGCACGTGACCCTGCTGGAATTCGCACCGGAGATGAAGGCCGACCAGGTGCTGCAGGATAAAGTCCGCAGTCTGAAGAATGTCGATATCATTCTCAATGCGCAGACTACGGAAGTGAAAGGCGACGGCAGTAAGGTCACCGGTCTGCAGTACCGTGACCGGGTGAGCGGCGATGAGCATCATGTCGCGCTGGCGGGTATTTTCGTGCAGATCGGCCTGCTGCCTAACACCACCTGGCTGGAAGGCGCGGTTGAGCGTAACCGTATGGGTGAGATCGTCATCGATGCGAAGTGCGAAACCAACGTCAAAGGCGTATTCGCCGCCGGTGACTGCACCACTGTGCCGTACAAGCAGATTATTATCGCGGCAGGGGAGGGGGCGAAAGCGTCGCTGAGCGCCTTTGACTACCTGATCCGCACGAAAACCGCATAACAAGTCAGACAATAGACCTGCATAACCAAGAGGCTACCCTGGGGTAGCCTCTTTTTTTATGCTCTTTTTCTTCACCCTTACCTGACGACCATCACCGGGATATGGGCATGACGGATGACGCTCGAGGCGTTGGATCCCAGCAGGTGGGTACTGATGGAGGGATTGCGTGAGCCAATCACCACCACGTCGGCGTTTATTTCACTGGCCAGTTCGTTGACCATGTCGCGCACGCTGCCGAAACGCACATGCAGCTTGATACGTGAGGGGTCAATGCTGAAATGGCTGACCATGGTCTGCAGGCGGGTTTCCGCCTCATGCTGCAGATGCTCCTCAAAACGCCGCAGGTCGGCGGTAAACCGGCTCATGGTGAAGCTCGCTGAACCGGGTAATACGTGGAGCAGATGGATCACCCCGTCCTGCTGGGCCAGAAACTCCGCGTGCCGGACGGCTTTATCGCTCAGCGCCATCTCAAAGACATCAACCGGCATAATGATAGTCTTATACATATGCAATCCTCCTTGTTCGTTTGCGTCTATATCAACATATTATATGCGGATATTGTGTCATTCAGGTCGCAAAACTGTCAGTCAGGCAGGCGCAAAGCGTAAAAAAAGGTTAGCGGGGGGCAAGACAGCAGAAAGAGGATGTGTGGACATCCTCTGAATAAAGCGCGATACGCCTCAGGCAGCGGAGATTAGCGGTGGAATTCGCCAGCGGCTTCCGGCTGGTACAGCAGCGCCAGCACTTCCAGGTGCGTCGACGCCCCGCCCGGCAGCTCCCAGTGAATGGTGCTGCCGACCTTGAGGCCGAGCAGAGCGGCGCCCACCGGCGCGAGGACCGAGAGCTGGCTGGCGCTGTCGGTCACCTGCGACGGAAACACCAGCGTCCGCACGCGCTCTTCGCCGCTGGTTAAATCGCGGAATTTAACCGTACTGTTCATGGTGACGACATCGTGCGGCATCGCTTCTGGCGCCAGCATTTGCGCGCGGTCGAGCTCGTCGTTCAGGGCATCGGCAACCGGCGAGCTGGCGAAAGCTGGCTGCTCCAGCAGCCTGTCGATACGTTCGGCATCCAGTTCGTTAATGATGATTGCGGGTCTGGTCATTGCATACTCCATGTTATCCAGGAACCTGTCCGTAAAAGAAAACCCTCGCCGAAAAAGGCAAGGGTTAAGGTTCTCCCATCATACTGAGAGTTGCCGGCAGTTTGAAGTGATGAAACGCACAATCAGCGCGCAACGACCCCCGGCGAACGACGTTTTCTGGTCAGCACGCCGCGTCGCGCTAGTGGCCAACCTTATCGAGGATAAACTGCGCGCCGCAGTTACCTGGGTGAGGCTGAGGCAAAAAGGCGGAAGTGGCCAGCGGGGCATTGATGGTCGCGGCGTTGAGCGAGATTTGCATCTCGGTCAAATAGGCCGGATTACCGTTACAGGTTAATTTAAACGCCTTCACGCTCTGCGGACCCCAGGCGCGGGCCACAGCGGCGTCGAAGTCGGCGCGGCTAACGGTTTGGCCATAGTGTTTGGCAAGGAAATCGCCTACCGGGCTGCGCTTAATTTCTCCATTCAGGCGCACCATGGCGCCAAAATAGCTGTCGGGATCGAAGCCGAAGCAGACGCCATGTTTGGCGTATTCGTAACGTTCGAGGCAGGAGGCGCCGCCCGCGCCCGGCATCACGCTATTCAGTTTGTTGGCCATCTCCAGCGACAACCCGGTCTCCGCCGCCTGACATTTTCGGTTCGCTTTCACCTCCGGCATGTCGGGCACCGGGCGCGTGGCGCAGCCGTAGCGCATCCAGCGTCGTTCATCCACTCCGCGCGCGGCAATGGACTTTGGCAGCCCGGGCCACAGGCCATGCACGGTCAGAAAATCGGCTTTATTCGCGGTTTCCTGCTGCAGGCGACACTCTTCCGGTTCGTTGCGGTTACGGTCATACATGCTCTGACAGAATCCGGTTTGCCAGGAGAGGGCCAGGACATAGCGGTCAAAATCAGCGTATCGCGTCGCGGTGAGCGGTTCAGCGCCGGCCTGAGTGGCGGTAAGCACAAGGGCAAGCGCGGCGAATTCCTTCCTGAACATGTTTATTCCTGATTGTGGATGGCAAAAGATAACGGGGGGTTATTAAAGCATAAAAAAGGCGCCTGCTGGCGCCTTTTCACGTGGTTAGACCATTAGTGGACCGCGCTGCCGGGGACGAGGATCTCGGTCGCGACGATCACCACCAGCAGGCCAACCATCACCGGCACCGTGGTGCGTTTGACCACTTCGAACGGGGAAATCTTCGCCATCCCGGCGACGGCCACCACCACGCCAGAGACTGGCGATATTGTGCGGCCAAGGTTTGAAGCCTGCAGCATCGGGATCGACAGATAGGCCGGATTGATGCCGGAGGAGTGCGCCAGCTTGGGGATCATCTCGACAAAGGCGTAGAACGGGGCATTGCCGGAGCCGGTGGTCATCGCCGCCAGCATGGTCAGGATCACCAGCACCAGCATCAGAATAATACTGGCCGAGCCGAAGGAGGTAGCGATGGAGATCAGACCATTGATGAAGCCGATGGTGCTTAATCCCTGAGCAAAAACGCCGGCGGCGACCAGCAGCATCACCACGCCGGCGAAGGCGTCAGCCATCCCGCGGTAGGCGACTTCCAGTCCGCTGAAGACGTTTTTGGTGTTGAACCCGCGCAGGAATTCGAGGATCGCCGCCAGCAGCATGCAGCCGACGAGGATGGTAATAATGTGCAGTTCCGGTCCCCATTTGCCATCGAAGATCAGCACGCCAATAATAGGCGTAAACGGCAGGATGGCGTACAGCGCCGGAGCGTTGGTGGTGATCTCGTTGACGTCGAGCATTTCGTGGGAAATGTTCTCTTTTTTATCCAGGTAGCGCTGCCAGAAGAAGTGGGCGATCGCCATGCAGATGATAGCGGCGATGGAGATCGGCAGCGTGGTCTTAAAGGCAAAGTCGATCAGCGGCATTTCGGCCGCTTTGGCCGCCAGCACGACGTCGCCCGAGGTGGGCGAAAGGATAATCGCCGCCGGCGAGGCGCAGATGGCCGCCGCCGCCCCGCGGCTGATACCGACGTTTACCATCACCGGGAACAGGGTCGCCATCAGCAGCACGCCGAGGCCGGTCGCGGAGGAGACGGCCAGTGACATCAGGCAGGCGACAAAGTAGGCGGCAATCATCAGCAGATAGGGCGAATTGATATAGCGCAATGGCTTTGAGGCTAATTTCACCACCATATCATTGGCGCCAATATGAGTCATATAAGTGGCAAAGCCGCACAGCATCATGATCATCATACCCAGATCGCCGCCACGGCTCATGAGGAGAATCTTAATGTATTCAATAATGTCAGTGGCGGAGTAACCGGTGCCCGCGGTATTGCCTGGTAAGACTTTATGTCCCAGCAGGGCGCTGACGATCAATAAGATTAAGCCCCCGACGAACAGCACCCCGGTGGCCGAGTAGCCTTTGATGATATAGCGGGCGACGCCCACAATGACCACGATCCCGATCAGGATCTCAATAAACGTCAGCATTTATTACCCCTAAGCCCAAAGAATATGTAGTGAAAAAGCGTCACACCAAATTTTAATGTGCGAATGTGCCGAAAAAACGGACGAAACTCGCTGATGCAAATCAATAAAGCGACAAGAACTACGCGTCCCCGTTACGCCTGGATATAATCACCAGATGGATAGTTAAGTGGTTCTGATGGTCAGCGGGAGAAAATCAGGAGTTTGCCTTATTTCGTTCAACCTGTATTGAGACTATCTTTGCTATTTTAGGTGGCTTTTAAATGAAAGTGGTAATAGAAAAGTGTTGATGTTACGTCGTTTTTCATTGTTTTCTCTTGGTTTTTTAGGATGGTTATTGGTGTCCGGAAACGCCAGCGCGTCGTTTTCATCGACCCTTAGCGAAGGTTACCATACCTTAAGTAATAACGTTGCGCAGACCTGGAACGAGCCAGAGCACTATGATCTGTACGTTCCAGCCATCACCTGGCACGCGCGCTTTGCCTACGATAAGGAAAAGACGGATAAGTATAACGAACGTCCGTGGGGGGCCGGTTTCGGCGTCTCCCGCTGGGATGAGAAAGGGAACTGGCACGGTCTGTACCTGATGGCGTTTAAAGACTCTTTCAATAAGTGGGAGCCCATTGGCGGCTACGGCTGGGAGAAAACCTGGCGCCCGCTGACGGATCAGAACTTCCGCCTCGGTCTCGGCTATACCCTTGGGGTGACGGCGCGCGATAACTGGAACTACATTCCGATTCCGGTGATCTTGCCATTAGCGTCAATAGGTTACGGTCCGGCAACGTTCCAGATGACCTACATTCCCGGCACCTACAATAACGGTAACGTTTACTTCGCCTGGGCTCGCATACAGTTTTAATTCGCTAAGTCTTAGCAATAAATGAGATAAGTGACGCGTCTTGTGGAAAAACAAGGACTAAAGCGTTACCCACTAAAAAAGATAGCGACTTTTATCACTTTTTAGCAAAGTTGCACTGGACAAAAGGTACCACAATTGGTGTACTGATACCCGACACAGCATTAGTGTCGATTTTTCATATAAAGGTAATTTTGATGTCTAAGATTAAAGGTAACGTTAAGTGGTTTAATGAGTCCAAAGGATTCGGTTTCATTACTCCGGAAGATGGCAGCAAAGATGTATTCGTACACTTCTCTGCAATCCAGTCCAACGGTTTCAAAACTCTGGCTGAAGGTCAGCGCGTAGAGTTCGAAATCACTAACGGTGCCAAAGGCCCTTCTGCTGCAAACGTAATCGCTCTGTAAGCAACGCGTCAGTAGAATATAAAAACCCGCTAAACAGCGGGTTTTTTTTTGCCTGTTGATTACGCCTTTAGCGGCTGGCGGCCTGCGAGAAGAGCCAGAAGGCGACAGCCGTCATGGCAAACGAACCCAGCAAGTTCACCGCAACGTTGAGGAGCGCCCAGCTCACTCGCCCCTGCTGCAGAAGAAACACCACTTCCGCAGAGAAGGTGGAAAAGGTGGTCAACCCGCCGCAGAAACCCGTGGTGATCAGTAGCTTCCACATCGGGTCAATGCCGGTCAGTCGATTAAACCACGCCAGCCCGGCGCCGATCACAAAGGCGCCTAACAGGTTGGCGGTCAGCGTTCCAATAGGGATAGCATGGTGCACAGGATTAAGCTTCATGCCGAGCCACCAGCGCAAAACGCTGCCGGTGCCGCCGCCAATAAAAACGGCGCAAAGAAGTTGAAACACGGTCGTTTCCTGCTATTTGATGTAAGAGAGTGTCAAGTGTAGCGCGCAACGGGCGCAATTGGCTATTCATAACCTGACGGGAGAAAAACATGCGGGTAGCGGCAGGGCAGTTTATCGTCACGCCAGTATGGCAGACGAATGCGCACACTTGTGTGGCGATGATGCAGCAGGCGGCGCGTGAAGGGGCGGCGCTGCTGGTGCTGCCGGAGGCGTTGCTGGCACGTGATGACAACGACCCGGATCTGTCGGTAAAATCGGCCCAAACGCTGGATGGGGCGTTTTTGCAGCTGCTGCTGGCCGAGAGCGCGCGTAACGGCCTGACGACGATCCTGACGCTGCATGTGCCGTCGGGGGAGGGAAGAGCAACCAACACGCTGGTGGTATTGCGTGAAGGGAAAATCATTGCCCATTATCACAAACTTCATTTATACGACGCCTTCGCAATGCAGGAGTCCCGGCGGGTGGATCCCGGCAGGCAAATTCCCCCGGTGATTGACGTGGCGGGATTTCGCGTTGGCCTGATGACCTGTTACGATCTGCGTTTTCCGGAACTGGCGCTGTCGCTGGCGCTGAACGGTGCGCAGCTGCTGGTGCTGCCCACCGCATGGGTGAAAGGGCCGCAAAAAGAGCATCACTGGGCGACGCTGCTGGCGGCGCGCGCGCTGGACACGACCTGCTACGTCGTGGCGGCAGGCGAATGCGGGACGCGTAACATCGGGCAGAGCCGCATCATCGATCCGCTGGGGACCACCGTGGCGGGCGCGGGGAGCGAGCCGCAGCTGATCTATGCCGATATTTCCGCAGACTACCTTACGCGGGTTCGCGAGCGTTTGCCGGTGCTGCAGAACCGACGGTTTGCGCCACCGCAATTATTGTGACGTTTTTTTAAACAAGGCTTGATTCACCTTGTTACAGATTGCTATTGTGTCCGCGCGCCAAATACCCGTATTGTTTATCCCAATAATTCGCTGTGCACGTCAGGACGGACACCCCAGCGCTCACTCCCGGAGGGGAGGCCTCGGGCTGAATCACGCGGCCCGCGCACAGGTGGATTACAATATGACGGATAAATACGTGTATGATGGCGTATTCGCAGCTTGTATAGAGAAGAAGGTTAGCTATGGGTGAGATTAGTATTACCAAACTGCTGGTAGTTGCAGCACTGATTATCTTAGTGTTTGGTACCAAGAAATTACGTACGCTGGGCGGCGACCTGGGTTCGGCTATCAAGGGCTTTAAAAAGGCCATGAACGAAGATGACGATAGCGCGAAGAAAACCACCGCTGAAGACGAAGTACCGGCGCAGAAGCTCTCTCATAAAGAGTAATTCTCCGGCTGCGTCCCCTGGCGGGATGCGGAAGGTTCGGCGAAGAGGCCGCGACGTTTACGTTGCGGCCTTTGTCGTTTTTATCGACGCCGCTCAGGAAAGATGCAACTAATTGTTACGGGAAGGCGAAGCGGAGAGCGCCGCTGCGCCGGGAAGTGACGCAGCGGGAGAAGCGGCAGGTTATTTAACTTCCATCCCTTTAGCCTGCAGGTCGGCATGATAGGAAGAGCGAACGAAGGGGCCGCAGGCGGCGTGGGTGAAGCCCATCGCCATGGCTTCTGCTTTCATCTCTTCAAACTCTTCCGGGCTAACGTAACGCTGCACTGGCAGGTGGTGACGGCTCGGCTGCAGATACTGGCCTAACGTCAGCATGGTGACGCCATGACGGCGCAGGTCGCGCATAACTTCGATGATCTCGTCGTTGGTTTCGCCCAAGCCCACCATCAGGCCGGATTTTGTCGGGATCTCCGGGTGCGCTTCTTTAAAACGCTCCAGCAGCTTCAGCGACCAGTTGTAATCCGCGCCCGGACGCACCTGACGATAGAGGCGCGGTACGTTTTCGAGGTTGTGGTTGAAGACGTCCGGCGGGGTCACCGTCAGAATCTCCAGGGCGCGATCCATGCGGCCGCGGAAATCCGGGACCAGCGTTTCGATTTTAATCGTCGGGTTTTTCTCGCGAATGGCGCTGATGCAGTCGGCAAAATGCTGTGCGCCGCCATCGCGCAGGTCGTCACGGTCCACCGAGGTGACCACCACGTAGCGCAGCCCCATATCGGCGATAGTTTGCGCCAGCTTCTGTGGCTCGTTCGCATCTGGCGCGACCGGGCGGCCATGCGCGACGTCGCAGAATGGGCAACGGCGGGTACAGATCGCACCGAGGATCATAAAGGTCGCGGTACCGTGGTTGAAGCATTCTGCAAGGTTCGGGCAGGAGGCCTCTTCGCATACGGAGTGCAGGCCGTTCTTACGCATCGCTGCTTTGATTCCCTGGATACGGGACGAGTCTGCCGGAAGTTTGATTTTCATCCATTCCGGTTTTCTGAGCAGAGCTTCACGCTCAGTTGCCACGTTCTTCACCGGGATAAGGGCCATTTTATCGGCGTCGCGGTACTTAACACCGCGTTCCATCACAATGGGTTTACTCATAGCGTGCGTGTTCCAGTTGCGAGTCACGAAGGAAAGCGAATTAATTCAATGAAATGTTGCAATTATCAACTATTTTTGAATCAAGAGCAGGCAGTATACCATTGAAAAGGGGCAGAAAGCAGCCTGCCTGCCCGGCAAATTGTAAAATAGTTGTTGTTTTATCCTTTTCCCTTCCGTGCGCTACGCCTTAAACGCCTGGATCACGGTCTCAATGATCTCTTTCAGCAATGGCTCTTTCCCGCTCTGCTTATTGAAATGCAGCGCAACATCAATCTGTTCTTCCCGCAGGGAGGGAACATCCAGGGTTTGCAGCGGCCAGAGACGGGATACCATGGCGAACAGGCGCTCGGTGGTTAGCCCCAGCATATCGCTCTCGGCGATCATTGCCGCCTGGGTCAGCAGGTTGAAGGTGCTGAAACCGCAGCGGCGCTCGCCCATCTCCTCCTGCAGTCGACGATGCAGCGTAGGGTAGCGCTGGCCTTCAGGCAGCAGCAGCGCAAACTCGTATTGCGCGAGGGCGGATTCATCTTGTGGACCGTCCAGCGCAGGATGCCCAGCGCGGCAGTACATCTGCACCCGATCCTGATACAGCACGTGATGGCTTAGCGCCTGACCGCTGTGCAGATGGGTGTCGATTAACAGATCCACCTGGCGCTGGTCGAGCTGCCGCGCGGCGTCGGTAAGGGCGATGTTGTGCAGCAGGATCTGCGGAAAGGCCGGCTTCAGCGCGCTGGCCAGGCAAGGCATCAGCAGCGCCCCCATGGCTGGCGTAGTGGCGATAGTGATCACCCGCTGCTGGTCCGGGCTGCCGGTGATATCCAGCGCGCTAAGGAAAGCCTCCATACCGCGGCTGATGTACTGGTGAAGGTGGGTGGCATAGGCGGTGGGCGTCACGCCCTGGCCTTTGCGGATAAACAGCGGATCGGGGAACAGCGCCCGCAGTTTGTTAATTGACTGGCTAATGGCCGACGGCGTGATATTGAGTATCTTCGCGGCATTGACGATACCTTTGTGTACATACACGGCTTCGAAGATGGTCAACAGATTGAGGTCAATATTACGCAGGATGCGAAACATCTGACGGTCGTAACGTTCGTCCTGTCTGTCAGGAGATTCTGACGGCGGCGTATTCTCTGGCACGCGATGAGTCCGGTTGGGAATGATAGGCCAAGTATAGCGGCCCGCGGCGTTGCCGTGCGTGACAATTGATTGCAAAAATAATGTGTTACTTGTTCAGCCCCCCGCCGTAAGCGGGGCGCTGATCTGCCGCTTAACCCTGAGGCAGGTATTCGTGCGGGGGATGGTTCAACAGCGCCAGCAGATTGGCGACCAGCCGCGGAGCGACAGTCTCCGGGGTGGCTTCCGGTAGCCACTGACGCATTTGCGTCATCTCCATACCGGCATAGCCGCAGGGGTTGATACGCAGAAACGGCGTCAGATCCATCGCGATATTGAGCGCCAGGCCGTGGAAAGAGCAGCCTTTACGGATCCGCAATCCCAGAGAGCAGATTTTGCGATCGCCGACGTAGACGCCAGGGGCATCGGCGCGGGGGTGCGACTCAATCCCATATTCGGTAAGGGTATTGACGACCGTTTGCTCCAGCAGCGTCACCAGTTCACGCACCCCCAGCTTGCGGCGCTTGAGGTTCAACAGGACGTACATTACCTGCTGTCCCGGGCCGTGATAGGTTACCTGGCCGCCGCGATCGCTTTGGATCACCGGAATATCACCGGGCACCAGCAGGTGTTCCGCTTTGCCGGCCTGACCCTGGGTGAAGACCGGGTGATGTTCTACCAGCCAGATCTCATCGAGGGTATCTTCATCACGGGCGTCGGTAAATTCATGCATCGCCTGCGAGACGGGTTCGTAAGGTTGCAGGCCAAGCTGCCGGATTAGAATTTTATTGTGCTGCAAAACAACATCTCCGCCGGGAAGAGAGAATTCAGGTCGGGGAGTATATCACAGCCGTGTGAAAGGGAATGAGAAGACCCGGCACGGCGGCCGGGTCAGGGAAAGGGTTACAGCACCATCCGAACGATATCGATATTGCCTAACTCTTCGTACAGCGTTTCCACTTGTTCAATGTGGGTGGCGTTGATGGTGATGGAGACCGAGTGGTAGTTACCTTTGCTGCTCGGTTTTACTGACGGCGAGTAATCACCAGGCGCATGGCGCTGTACCACTTCCACCACCTGATCAACCAGCTCAGGCAACGCCTGCCCCATTACTTTGTAAGTAAATGGCGTAGGGAATTCAAGCAGTTCGTTAAGTTTGGTTTTCATGTCAGCTCCGGTGTTACGACAAAATAATAACTCCCACCAAGGGCGGGAGTTATCAGGTTACTTGGATGAATAGTATATGGGGATGGAAATCACACTTTCAAGCGTTCGATTTTTAACCAAACCAGTGGTGGAACATTAATTTAATGTAATCAATAATTTTACCGAAGAAATTACCTTCCGGAATTTCCTGCAGCACCACCAGCGGGCGCTGGTCAATGGTTTTACCATCCAGCTGGAAGTTAATGGTGCCGACGACCTGGTTTTTCTGCAGCGGGGCATGCAGCTCAGTGTTATTCAGCACGTAGCTGGCTTTCAGATCTTTCATCCGGCCGCGCGGGATGGTCAGGTAGACGTCTTTATCCACCCCCAGCGAAGCGCGATCGCTGTCGCCGAACCAGGCTGGTTCGGATGCAAACTCTTTGCCGGCTTTAATCGGGTTGACGGTTTCGAAGAAGCGGAAGCCCCAGGTCAGTAGTTTTTTGCTTTCCGACTCACGCCCTTTGAACGTCCGGCCGCCCATTACCGCCGAGATCAGACGCATCTGGCCTTCGGTGGCGGAAGCGACGAGGTTGTAGCCTGCTTTGTCGGTGTGGCCGGTTTTGATGCCGTCGACGTTCAGGCTGTTATCCCACAGCAGGCCATTACGGTTCAGCTGGCGGATGCCGTTGAAAGTGAACTCTTTCTCACGATAGATCGAGTATTCGTTCGGCACATCGCGGATCAGCGCCTGGCCAATCAGCGCCATGTCGCGCGCCGAGCTGTACTGGCCGTCAGCGTCGAGGCCGTGAACGGTCTGGAAATGGGTGTTTTTCAGGCCGAGGGCGTTGACGTAGTTGTTCATCAGGCTGACGAAGGCATCCTGGCTGCCGGCGACATAGTCGGCCATCGCCACGCAGGCATCGTTACCGGACTGCAGGTTGATACCGCGGATCAGCTGGGAAACCGGCACCTGCATCCCCGGTTTGAGGAACATCAGGGAAGAGCCTTTGAATACCGGGTTGCCGGTGGCCCAGGCGTCGTTGCCGACGGTGACCAGATCGGACTCTTTGAATTTGCCCGCTTTCATCGCCTGACCAATAACATAGCTGGTCATCATTTTGGTCAGACTGGCCGGGTCGCGGCGGGAGTCGGCGTTGTTTTCAGCCAGCACCTTGCCAGAATTGTAATCGATAAGGATCCAGGATTCGGCGTCAATCTGCGGGGCGCCTGGGATCATCGTTTTGATATTCAGGTCATCGGCGCGGGCAGCGGAGGAGAGCGCTGCAACGGAGAGCGCCGTGATGAGTAAACGAGCGGTGAAAGAGGTCTTCATGGTCAGAACAACGGCATCCGTGATGGAGTTAAAAAAAGTGCCTTACTATAGCAAATGCTCTGCGGGCCAGCATCCGACATTGCGCATGAGTTTGTTAATGACTTTTACATGCGCAAGGTGAACGGGCTGCCCGCGGCCTTTAGTTGGCGCGAGTAATAAAGGACTGCAGCTGCGCTTCGCTTTGCAGGCGCTGCTGAACGGCGCTGGCCTGCGCCTTGTCGGCAAATGGTCCCAGCTGAATACGCCACACCGCGCCGTTTTGCATGACGCGGCCTGGCACAGAGAACTGCTGGCTCAGACGCTGCTGATACTGCTGCGCCCGCGCCTGGTCGCTCACTGCGCCCACCTGGACGACAAAGTTACCGCTGGCGCTGGAGGTGGCGGAAGAGGAAGCGGCAACGGCGCCGGCGGCTGCGGCCGCTGCGGGCGCGACGCTACCCTGGATGGAGCCGGGGGCGGTCACCGGCGCTGCTGGCGTGGCGCCGGCGGCAGGTGCGGTCGCGGTGGCGGCCGCGGGTTCGCTGCTCTCCAGCACGCCGCTGTTCAGCGGCGTCGGGGCGCCGAGGAAACCGCCGCTGTTCACCGGAGCGCCAACGCTATCTTCCGGCTTCAGCGTGCTGTTGCTGATCGGGCGAACGTCAGTTGGCGCAGGCTGGTTCATGCCAGCAGCGTCACCGCCGTCCAGATTCGGACGGGCGGGCAGAGCGTAAGTCTGTTTGGCGACGGTGGTACAAGCCATTCCCGGGCCGGAAAGCGAACCGTCAGGCGCGACGATGATGGGGTCGATACGCACTTTGGTGTTGTTCGAGGTGTTCAGGCGGTCGGCGGACGCGCGCGAGAGCGAGATAACCCGATCGTTGCCGTAGGGACCGCGATCGTTAATCCGCACGACGATCATGCGCCCGTTGGCGAGGTTGGTGATCCGCGCATAGCTCGGGATCGGCAGCGTCGGGTGCGCCGCGGTCAACTGCGTCGGGTCGAAGGTTTCACCGCTGGCGGTCAGGTTGCTGTTGGGTTCCGCGTCATAGATCGCCGCGAAACCGGCCTGAGTAAAGTTTGCCGGATCCTGGACGATTTTGTAGCGCTTACCGTCGCGCTCATAATCCTGATTCGCCGTCGCGTTCGGCGTTTCATACTGCGGATCGGCGCCGCTGATCTCAACCGTCGGGCCATTACAGACGGCCGGCTGTGGAGTACTGACCGTCTTTTGTTGCACGTCATCACTCGAACATGCCGCCAGCAGCCCCGCTGCTATGCAGATCCCCAGCCATTGCTTACGCATTGCGAACCCCTTTAAACGCTTTTCGACAACATTTTTCTGTGGGTATGGATCGACATCACGATACCAAACCCGGCCATCAATACGATCAGGGCGGAGCCCCCGTAGCTCACCAGCGGCAACGGTACGCCCACCACCGGTAAAATACCACTCACCATACCAATATTTACGAAGACATAAACGAATAAAATCAACATTAAACCACCGGCCATGACCCGGCCAAAGGTGGTCTGCGCCTGGGCGGCGATCCACAGTCCGCGCATGATCAGCAGAATATAGAGCGCCAGCAGGATCAGCACGCCAATCAGGCCCAGCTCTTCGGCGAGAACGGCGAAGATAAAGTCGGTATGGCGTTCCGGCAGGAACTCCAGCTGCGACTGGGTGCCGTGCAGCCAGCCTTTGCCGCGCAGACCGCCAGAGCCAATGGCAATTTTAGACTGAATAATATGATACCCCGCGCCCAGCGGGTCGGTTTCCGGATCGAGCAGCATCATCACGCGCTGGCGCTGATAGTCGTGCATCAGGAAGAACCACAAAATCGGGATAAAGGCGGCGACCAGCACCACCGCAATGCCGATCAGTCGCCAGCTGAGGCCGGAGAGGAACAGCACAAACAGACCGGAGAGGGCGATCAGAATCGAGGTCCCGAGGTCAGGCTGCGCCGCCACCAGCAGCGTCGGCAGAAAGATCAGCACCAGGGCAATACCGGTGTTCTTCAGCGAAGGGGGGCAGACGTCGCGGTTAATAAAGCGCGCCACCATCAGCGGCACGGCAATTTTTGCAATCTCCGACGGCTGAAAGCGGACGATACCGAGATCCAGCCAGCGCTGCGCCCCTTTGGAGATGGCGCCGAAGGCGTCGACGGCCACCAGCAGAATAATACAGAAAATATAGAGGTAGGGCGCCCAGCCTTCATAGACCCGCGGCGGGATCTGCGCCATGACGATCATGATCACCACGCCCATGGCGATCTGGCCGATTTTACGCTCCATCATGCCGACGTCCTGACCGCTGGCGCTCCAGATAACCAGCGCGCTGTAGGTCAGCAGCGCCAGCAGGATCAGCACCATGGTGGGGTCAAGATGGATCTTATCCCACAGCGATTTTTTGTTCGGATTATCCGTCATTATTGATCCTCCCCTGCGGTCACCGCCGGGTTTTCGCTTGGTAGCGTGGTGTTGTTATCGCCCAGCATGATGTGATCGAGGATTTGGCGCATAATCGTACCGACCGCCGGGCCGGCACCGCCGTTTTCCAGGATCATCGCCACGGCAACCTGCGGGTTGTTATAAGGCGCAAACGCCGTCATCAGTTTATGGTCACGCAGACGCTCAGAGATTCGGTGCGCGTTATAGGTTTCGTTGGCCTTCAGGCCAAACACCTGGGCGGTACCGGACTTGGCCGCGATTTTATACGGCGCGCTGGCGAAATACTTGTGCGCGGTGCCGTTGCCGCGGTTGGCCACGCCGAACATGCCGTCTTTGGCGATTTCCCAGTAGCCGGAATGAATGTCGCCTACCGGCGGCTCATGAGGCTGGACCCACGGAACGGGCTTGCCGTCTTCCACGGTGCTTTGCAGCAGGTGCGGCACTTTCACCACCCCGTCGTTAATCAGGATCATCAGCGCTTTGTTCATCTGGATCGGCGTGGCAGTCCAGTAACCCTGGCCGATGCCCACCGGAATAGTGTCCCCCTGGTACCAGGGTTTCTTAAAGCGTTTGAGCTTCCATTCGCGGGTCGGCATGTTGCCCGAGCGCTCTTCGGCGAGGTCGATACCGGTATAGTGGCCGTAGCCGAACTTGCTCATCCACTCCGCGAGGCGATCGATGCCCATGTCATAGGCGACCTGATAGAAATAGGTATCCGCGGACTCCTCAAGCGCTTTGGTGACGTTCAGGTGGCCGTGGCCCCATTTTTTCCAGTCACGATAGCGTTTTTCCGAGCCGGGCAGCTGCCACCAGCCCGGGTCAAACAGGCTGGTATTGCGGGTGATCACCCCGGCGCTCAGCGCCGAGACGGCGACGTACGGTTTGACCGTCGATGCCGGCGGATAGACCCCTTGCGTCGCACGGTTGACCAGCGGCGTGTTCGGATCGTTGAGCAGGCCGGAGTAATCTTTACTGGAGATGCCGTCGACGAACAGGTTCGGGTCGTAGCTCGGCGTCGAAACCAGCGCCAGAATGGCGCCGGTACGCGGGTCGGTGACCACCACTGCGGCGCGGCTACCAGCCAGCAGCGTTTCGATATACTGCTGCAGCTTGAGGTCAAGGGTGAGGTAGATGTCGCGTCCGGCCTGCGGCGGCACCTCTTTGAGCTGACGAATCACGCGGCCGCGGTTGTTCACTTCAACCTCTTCGTAGCCGGTCTGACCGTGCAGGACGTCCTCGTAATAACGCTCAATACCCAGCTTACCGATGTCGTGGGTCGAGGCGTAGTTGGCCAGTTTGCCCTCTTTATCGAGGCGGTCGACGTCTTTATCGTTAATTTTCGAAACGTAGCCGATGACGTGCGTCAGCGCCGAGTTATAGGGATAGTAACGGCGCTTGTAGCCTTTGACTTCCACGCCGGGAAAGCGGTACTGGTTGACGGCAAAGCGGGCCACCTGCACTTCGCTGAGGTTGACCTTTACCGGAATCGAGGTAAAGCGATGGGAGCGGGCGCGCTCCTTTTTGAAGCCGGCGATATCATCGTCGGTTAAATCGACGACGTCGCGCAGCGCATCCAGCGTTTGCTGCACGTTATCGACTTTCTCCGGCATCATCTCCAGCTGATAAATGGTGCGGTTAAGCGCCAGCGGAGTGCCGTTACGATCGTAAATAATGCCGCGGCTCGGCGGGATCGGCACCAGCTTGATGCGGTTTTCGTTCGAACGCGTCTGATAGTCGTCGAAGCGAACGATTTGCACATTGTACAGGTTGGCGATCAGAACGCCGGTAAGCAGCAAAATCCCCAAAAAAGCGACCAGCGCCCGGCGCACGAACAGCGAGGATTCAGCCGTATAGTCGCGGAAAGAATTCTGTAATTTCATTCGCTGCTCAGTCTACCCTGATCATCATTACTCACGGTGGTACGGATGGTTGGTGGTAATGCTCCACGCCCGATACAGGCTCTCGGCCACCAGTACGCGCACCAGCGGGTGAGGTAAGGTGAGGGTGGAGAGCGACCAACTCTGTTCCGCCGCTGCTTTACAGGCTGGAGAGAGGCCTTCCGGGCCGCCGACCAGCAAACTGACGTCGCGCCCGTCCTGTTTCCAGCGTTCCAGTTCGCGCGCCAGCTGCGGCGTATCCCATGGTTTACCCGGAATATCCAGGGTCACGATGCGGTTTTTACCGGCAGCGGCTAACATCATCTCGCCCTCTTTTTCGAGGATGCGCTTGATATCAGCGTTCTTGCCGCGCTTACCGGCTGGGATCTCCACCAGTTCGAACGGCATATCTTTGGGAAAACGGCGCAGATACTCGCTAAAGCCGGTCTGTACCCAGTCCGGCATTTTGGTGCCAACGGCCACCAGCTGCAACTTCACGCATTAACTCCAGAGTTTTTCCAGCTCGTACAAACGACGGCTCTCTTCCTGCATGACGTGAACCATCACGTCGCCGAGGTCGACGACGATCCAGTCGGCGGCGGCTTCCCCTTCAACGCCCAGCGGCAGCATGCCGGCGGCGCGGGATTCCTGAACCACGTGGTCGGCGATGGACATCACATGACGCGTGGAGGTGCCGGTGCAGATAATCATGCAATCGGTGATGCTGGATTTGCCATGTACATCAATGGCAACGATGTCCTGACCTTTCAGGTCATCAATTTTGTCGATAACAAAATCCTGGAGTGCTTTACCCTGCAAGTGTTCCCCCTGGGTGCGTGAAGATTGATAATCATAAAGAGCCTGACAGTATACCTGAACTGATGAAAAAGTCGGGTGAAATGTCTGTCGGCAGGCGTTCGCGGCGGGGTATCATCCCATCCCTCGCCGAGGATTGCATCGCCATTTTTGTAAAACAATTTTCTGCAAAGCGGCTTTGGCGGATGCTGCCTGGCAGCGGAGAATAGCAGCCTGCTCTGGCCTGTCAATGGTTCGGCGGGAATTCTTCTTCCGACTGCCAGACGGCCTGGCTATTTAATACCCGCAGGGTGGTGAAATCGTCGCGGATTTCGAGCAGGCTCCAGGCGCCATGGGCTATCGGAAAGTGCCACATCGCCGCGGCGGGCATCTGCAACAGCAGGGCGGTCAGCAGGCTCAGAACGCCCTGATGGCCGACGATCAGCAGATGGTCAAGATGGCGGCAGTCGGTCAGCGTGGGGATAAACTCGCTGACGCGGCGGGCAAAACGCTGAAAGCTTTCGCCGTTAGTGGGGGCCGCGTGCTGCCAGTCAGCACACCACGCGGCATAGTTTTGCGCATCTTCTCGTTGAAGGTCGCGATGATGACGCATCTCCCAGTCGCCGAAAAACATCTCATTGAGCGCGGCATGGCATTCGCGCGGGATAGCGCGATCGCCAAGCAGCAGATCGGCCGTTGTCCCGGTCCGCGCCAGCTCGCTACAGAAGACTTTATCGAAAGGCACCGCGCGCAGCCGTTCGCCGAGCGCTCGCGCCTGAGCGACGCCTCGCGGCGTCAGGGGCGTTGGGGCATGGCCGCTGTATAATCCGGCAACGTTGGCTTCGGTTTCGCCATGGCGAACTAACCATAATTTCATGAACAGGCTCTGACGGGCGATGGAGAGGTGGCGTTACCATAGCGCTTTTTTCGCGTCAGGCCCAGCGCGGGGTCAGCAATAGAGACCCTGCTCGCGGATGTAGTCCAGCACCGCGGCCGGCAGCATCTCGGCGCAGGACTCGCCGCGCTCGAGGCGCTGGCGAATGATCGTCGCCGAAATATCGAACCACGGTGTCTCAGCCAGGTAGATCACGCCGGAAGGGCGGCGATGCAGAGATTCCACATCGTGGGTTAAATGGCGATCCAGCCAGCGCTGATCGGCCTCATGGGCCATGGTCAGTGGGTAACCCGGCCGGCGGCAGACAATCAGGTGGACATTGTCGAGGATGGTTTCATAGCGGTGCCAGGTGGGAAAGGTGAGCAGCGAATCCTGGCCAATGATAAACGCCAGCGGCTTGTGCGGCCCCTGCTCCTGGCGCCACTCCTGCAGCGTTTGCGCCGTCCAGGAGGGGGTATCGCGCTGCAGTTCGCGTTCATCGAGCGTGAACAGCGGCTTATCGGCAATCGCCAGCTTCAGCATGTGCACGCGCTGGGCGCTGGTGGCTTCCGGTTGTGGACGGTGCGGCGGGACGTTATTAGGCATGATGATGACCTTGCTCAGGCCAATCTGATTCGCCAGGATCTCGACCGGCTTGAGGTGACCATAATGCACCGGATCGAAGGTGCCGCCATAGATTGCCTGTAAGTGAGTCATATCAACCATCAATAAAAACGTCCGCCAGGGCTTTGTGGCAGAGCAACAACGAAAGACTTTCCAGTTCGGGCCAGACGTCGTACCCGTAATCCTGTTTAAAGGTCAGTTCCGCGCGGGTCAGAAGAGTCACCGCCTGGCGAAGCTGTTCGCCGCTCAGTCGGGCGAGGGCGTCGCTGAGCAGCTGACGGCGGTTTTGCCAGACCCGATGTTTATCAAACAGCGAACGCAGCGGCGTCTGTGCCGACTGGCGCTTGAGGGTCACCAGCAGCAGCAGCTCCCGCTGTAGCGTACGCAGCAGGATCGCCGGCTCGCAGCCTTCAAGACGGAGCTGCTGCAGGACATGCAGCACGCGCTTACTTTTGCCTGCCAGTAGGGCATCGACCCAATGGTAAGGGGTAAAGTGCGCGGCATCGTTCACCGCCTGCTCAACGCGGGGCAGCGTCAGCTTACCGTCCGGCCAGAGTAGCGCCAGACGCTCCAGCGCCTGCGCCAGCGCCAGCAGATTGCCTTCGTAACAGTAGCACAGCAGCTGGCTGGCCGCGTCGTCGAGCTGCAGCTGATGTTGTTTGGCCCGGGCGGCAAGCCAGCGCGGCAGCTGCGCGTATTCCGGCGTCTGGCAGCTGACCTGGACGGCGCGCTGCGCCAGCGCGGTGAGCCACGCGGCATTCTCCTGGGCTTTGGTCAACTTACTACCGCGAACTATCAGCAGCAGGTCGTCGTGCAGCAGACCGACCAGCGTCGCCAGCTGTTCGTTGATCGCCGCGTTGGGGCCATTCTCTGGCAGGATTAGCAACAGGGTTTGCCGGCTGGCAAACAGGCTCATCGCCTGGCTTAAGGCGAAAAGCGCCTGCCAGTCGGTGCTGTTGTCGATAGAAAAGGTATGGTGTTCGGTAAAGCCTTGTGCGGCAGCGGCTTCGCGAATAGCGTCCTGGCTTTCCTGCAATAGCAAAGGATCGTTGCCAAGCAGCAGATAGGCCGCGCGCAGCCCTTCAGTGAGCTGCGCGCGGAGCTGTTCCGGGTACAACCGAATCATCATTGACCCAGCGTGGTGGAGACGCGGTTACCCGAGGACGCCGGCGCGGTGCTGCCCGCGACCGGTTTTTCTTCCTGCTGGGTGGCTTCAACATCCGCTACCTGAACGCTTGGTAGTTTACGAATCAGCTGTTCCGCCGCTTTATCGTACATTTCCTGGATAATCATATCCTGCTCGGCGTCTTTGGCTAACGCCGCCTGCGGGTTATCAAAGAACGAACGATAGACCTTAGTGGTTATCGGATAGATATCGTGACCCGGGATCAGAACGCTGGCATGGACGGTCATGACCATCTGATATTCCGCCGTACGACCGTCCTGGAACACCGAGGCCGTATCTTTCTGAATCGACGAACCATCGAGGCGCAGAGAAGGGACATCTTTACGCAGCGTGCTGGCGTCGATCAGTTCCACGCCGTTAAGACGCAGCTGATTGCGCACCGCGCGGCTTAATGGGCCATTCGGATCGCTCGACTGGAAAATCATGGTTTTCATGGTGGTGGGCACCTTGGTAGTGCTACGCAGATGCCAGCCACAGCCGGCGGTGGCAAGCACCGCCAGAGATAACAACATTGTTACCAGATATCGCACGCTTCCTCCCGCGCTTAGCCAACGACCAGATTGAGCAGTTTACCCGGGACGTAAATCACTTTACGCACGGTTTTGCCGTCGAGATACTTCGCCACCAGATGCTCCTGGCCGGCGCGCTCGCGGACCTGCTCTTCAGTTGCGTCTACCGCAACGGTAATTTTACCACGAACTTTGCCGTTGACCTGGACGACGACGAGGGTGCTGTCTTCCACCATCGCGCTTTCATCCGCCACCGGCCACGGCGCGTTGTCGATATCACCTTCGCCGTTCAGCTCACGCCACAGGGTGAAGCTGACGTGCGGGGTGAACGGGTTGAGCATACGCACTACCGCCAGCAGGGCTTCCTGCATCAGGGCGCGATCCTGCTCATCTTCTTGCGGCGCTTTCGCCAGCTTGTTCATCAGCTCCATGATCGCCGCGATGGCGGTGTTGAAGGTCTGACGACGGCCGATGTCATCGGTCACTTTGGCGATAGTTTTGTGGATATCGCGACGCAGCGCTTTCTGATCTTCACTCAGCGCCGCCACGTTCAGGGCCGCAACGTCCCCTTTGGTGGTGTGTTCGTAGACCAGCTTCCAGACGCGTTTCAGGAAGCGGTTCGCCCCTTCGACGCCAGATTCCTGCCACTCGAGGGTCATATCCGCCGGGGATGCGAACATCATGAACAGACGGACAGTATCCGCGCCGTAGCGCTCAACCATGACCTGCGGATCGATGCCGTTGTTTTTCGACTTGGACATCTTGCTCATGCCGGTGTAAACCAGCTCGTGACCCGCCGCGTCTTTCGCTTTCACGATGCGGCCTTTTTCGTCACGTTCGACGATGGCGTCAACCGGGGAGACCCAGTTACGTTCGCCGTTTTCGCCTACGTAGTAGAAGGCGTCAGCCAGCACCATGCCCTGGCACAGCAGCTGTTTCGCCGGCTCATCGGAGTTGACCATCCCCGCGTCGCGCATCAGCTTGTGGAAGAAGCGGAAGTAGAGCAGGTGCATGATCGCGTGTTCGATGCCGCCGATGTAGATATCGACCGGCAGCCAGTAGTTGGCCGCTTGCGAATCCAGCATCCCTTCCTGATACTGCGGGCAGGTGTAGCGCGCATAGTACCAGGAGGATTCCATAAAGGTGTCAAAGGTGTCGGTTTCGCGCAGCGCCGGCTGGCCGTTAACCGTGGTTTTGGCCCATTCAGGATCGGCTTTGATCGGGCTGGTGATACCGTCCATGACTACGTCTTCCGGCAGGATCACCGGCAGCTGATCTTCCGGGGTCGGCAGCACGGTGCCGTCTTCCAGGGTAACCATCGGGATCGGCGCGCCCCAGTAGCGCTGACGGGATACGCCCCAGTCACGCAGGCGGTAGTTAATTTTACGCTCACCTACGCCCATGGCAGCCAGTTTGTCAGCAATAGCGTTGAAGCCCGCTTCATAATCGAGGCCGCTGAATTCGCCGGAGTTAAACAGGACGCCTTTCTCGGTCAGCGCCTGCTGGGAAAGATCCGGCTCGGAGCCGTCGGCGGCGAGGATCACCGGCTTGATGTTCAGCCCGTATTTGCTGGCGAACTCGTAGTCGCGCTGGTCGTGGCCCGGAACGGCCATCACCGCGCCGGTGCCGTACTCCATCAGCACAAAGTTAGCCGCCCATACCGGAATTTCTTCACCGGTCAGCGGGTGGATAGCTTTAAAGCCGGTATCGACGCCTTTTTTCTCCATCGTCGCCATGTCGGCTTCCGCCACTTTGGTGTTGCGGCATTCGTCGATGAAGGTGGCCAGCGCCGGATTGTTCGCCGCAGCCTGCTGCGCCAGCGGGTGACCCGCAGCGACCGCCAGGTAGGTACAGCCCATAAAGGTGTCCGGGCGGGTGGTATAGACGGTCAGCTTGTCGGCGTAGTTATTGACGTCAAAGGAGATTTCCACCCCTTCAGAACGGCCGATCCAGTTGCGCTGCATGGTCTTCACGGTGTCCGGCCAGTGGTCCAGCTTATCCAGATCGTTCAGCAGCTCATCGGCGTAGGCGGTGATTTTAATAAACCACTGCGGGATCTCTTTACGCTCGACTTTGGTGTCGCAGCGCCAGCAGCAGCCGTCGATAACCTGCTCGTTGGCCAGCACGGTCTGGTCGTTCGGGCACCAGTTCACTGCGGAGGTTTTTTTGTACACCAGGCCTTTTTTATACAGCTCAGTGAAGAACTTCTGCTCCCAGCGGTAGTATTCCGGGGTGCAGGTTGCCAGCTCGCGGCTCCAGTCATAGCCGAAGCCCAGCATTTTGAGCTGGTTTTTCATGTAGGCGATGTTGTCGTAGGTCCACGGCGCTGGCGCGGTGTTGTTTTTTACCGCCGCCCCTTCCGCCGGCAGACCGAACGCATCCCAGCCAATTGGCTGCAGGACGTTTTTACCCAGCATGCGCTGATAGCGGGCAATCACGTCGCCGATGGTGTAGTTACGCACGTGACCCATGTGTAGTCGACCAGAAGGATAAGGAAGCATCGACAGGCAGTAATACTTCTCTTTGCTCTCGTCTTCAGTTACTTCAAATGTACGATTTTCGTCCCAGTGAAGCTGGACTTTCGATTCTATCTCTTCCGGGCGGTATTGCTCTTGCATGGCAGCCAGTGGTCCTGTTTTCAATACAGCTACAAAATGTAGCCAATGGATGTGTTATTTCAGATCGGCATAGCATAGCCCAAACGCTAACGTCAAAACAGCCTTTCACACATTTACAGAGAGGAAAGCGGTGGAGAATATTTCGCGACTCTGTGGCTTGGCTGGCAGAGCTATCCGCAGATAACGGCTATCATAAGAAGAAGTTAACCACACCGGAGGCGAAAAGATGAACAAGGTTGCTCAGTTCTACCGAGAGCTGGTGTCGACGCTCAGCGAGCGGTTACGCAATGGAGAACGTGATATTGATGCGCTGGTGGAGCAGGCCAGGGTCAAGATTAGCCAGTCCGGCGAGTTAACGCAGAGCGAAATCAACAATGTGATCCGCGCTGTTCGACGCGATCTGGAAGAGTTCGCCCTCAGTTATGAAGAGAGTCAGGACGAGCTGACTGACAGCGTCTTTATGCGGGTGATCAAAGAGAGTCTCTGGCAGGAACTGGCGGATATTACCGATAAAACTCAGCTTGAATGGCGCGAGGTGTTTCAGGATCTCAACCATCACGGTGTCTATCACAGCGGCGAAGTGGTGGGGTTGGGTAACCTGGTGTGTGAGAAATGCCATTATCATCTTCCGGTGTATACGCCTGACGTACTGCCGCGTTGCCCAAAATGCGGTCACGACCAGTTCCAAAGGCGGCCCTTTGAGCCATAATGAGTAAACGCTTAGCCCGGGAATCTACTGCTGGTGCAGTCGACGCCAGCAGTAGATGTCATTTTAGTTGTTTAACACTTACTTGAGCGTGTTAATTTCTGTCGATTTAAAGTACTGACTTCCACCGATTTCGCTCGCGTAGTTATGATAAGCGTTCACGACCAATTTATTGCCGCTGAGCGTTCCTTTTTCACAGGTCATCAGACCCAGAAATCCGCATTTATAACCGCCATTAACAATCTTTTTGGCATTTAACGTCATGGTTCCGTCAGCGTGGATAAGACCACGATTGATAATATTGCCATTATTGTTGGTGTCAATGGTCATATCGCCAAAAGATTGAATCAGCCATTCATTAAGAAAATCTGATTTAGTGCTGATGTTGATAGTCCCGCCAATAATTTCTCCGCTATTTTGTATGCCACTGTGGGTAAAGTTCATGACTGCATTATCGCCACGAATGGTACCGCCTTTATTATTAAAACTCTTACTCTCTGCCGTTAGGTTATCTGTGACAAGAAGTTGGCTACCTTTATTTAATATGACATTCCCCTTTGTCTTGATGGCGATATTACCTCCTTTGATGGTCCCTGAGCTGCCGATCGCGCCAGACGAAATCTCTTTGTCTTTAATCGATTGAATGGTGAGGGTTTCGGTTCCGTGGATGTTTCCCGTCACATTGAGCGAGCTGCCGCTAAAAGAGACAGTAGTGTTTTTTGCACGAGTAGAACCGCCGTTATCGATATTCCCGAGGGCGCCTACCACTAATTGGTTGTCTGAAAGCAGATTGGAACCGTAGGAAGTTTTCAAATTGCCGTTAGTGGTTACGCTTAACGCCGTTTTGCTTGAGATGGTGCCGTTATTTTCCAGATTTCCCGAGGCGTTAACCACCAGCTGCCTGGTGCCTGTGATAGTCCCGTTGTTAGTCAGGGCCTGTAAGCTATTAATTGCAGTCGCACTGGTTGTTGATATGCTACCCGAGTTATTAAAGTTCCCCGCCGAAACGATCTGCGTGAGCATACCATTGCCGGTGATCGAACCTTCGTTGACCAATTCTCCGCTGCTGACCATCGACAACATGCTGTTAGAAACAATACTGCCTTTATTGCGCACGCCCAAACCATAATCGTTACCCATCATACTGATGCTATTGGCTTTAATTCCGCCAAGACTGCTGATGTCGATACTGTATTCAGGAAATAGCATCTGCAATAAGCTTGGGGTTTTACCTGCGGAAGTCATCTGTCCTGTCGTGTTATCAAAGGTAAAGCTTCCCGCGCCTAATGAGGTGTTGGCAGCGCTGAGCGAGCCATTGATAGCAATGGTTTCCGCCAGCAGCAGGGCATAGTTGTTCGAGGCATCCATACCTTTGTTGCCGATAGTGATCTTGCCTTTACTGACGGTATAGGACCCGATCCCTCCGTTATCGTTAAGTTTCACCTGCCCGGTCGTTAATACTGCTGAATTGGTATTAATGAAGCTGCAGCCTGAGCAGGAGATACCGTTCGGGTTAGCGATAATAACATCGGCTTTTTGACCCGCGACTTCTATAAATCCGTTGAGGGAACTGGACTTATTTGAGGTCACTTCATTGAGAATAACGGATGCGCTGCCGTTGGTTAAATTATTATTCCTGGCAATATTGCCAAATTTGTCATGGGTAAGATCGTCGCCGCTGTTGTTCAAAATCACCCCGTTGCTGCCGACGTTAAAATCACGGTACATATTGTGAGATACGCCAGCCGCGTTAGGTTTTTCAATATCAACAACGGTTGTGCCTGATGAGTGCGTCCATGTGTTTGGGTCGGCATAGACAAACGATGAGCTAAGGGCTGCCGCGAGTGCGACATAAGTTAAATTAAATTTGAACATCATATTTATTCCTTTAATTAAGAGTGGTTAAGAAATTTAAGCCTTATGTTTTTTGTTATTTTTGAAGTTAATACCTCCATTGTAATGAGAAGCCCAGGTTAAGAGCATCGCTATGGAAACGAACGGGTTTGATTAAAGGGGTACTCATGAAAAAGTCATACTGCGTGGCGAGCAGCGAGCCACGAATACCGCTTACTGCGCCAGAAAGCGTTTTTCCCCTCTGGTTTTGCTCGTTTCCTGTTATACGACCTATATCTACACCAAAATAAAATTGGCGGTCAGGCGTCGGGATATCCCAGATAAAATCATTGCGCCAGTACCATCCCTGATTGCCGGACAGGCTGTTTTCCCCGTCGAACCCGCGCACGGTCCAGCGGCTGCCAATATTGAATTTATTATCCGAGGAGAGTGGGTCCGGGCTGAACTGCGCGCTCAATCGGGGCGCCCAGGTAAATGCGTCGCCAGCCGCGTCAAATTTCATCATCGCCTGCAGGTTCGCATGGACGATCCGCGACAGCGGGCTGTACATCCCGGCTTTCTCCTCCGGCGTTGCCGTTGAGCTGAGCCACGGCAGGCTGCGCTGGATGCCAATGCTGGCGTCGACGATTTTTTTATTAAAATAGTGCTGATGGTTGAGGGTAAGCTCCCATGATGGCGTTTGCTTGCGCATGACCTGCAGTTCGCTGCCGCCGAAGTAATAGTGCGAGGTGCTCTTGGCAATTCGCAGGTCGGCGGTGGTTTTTTGCTGGCGGGTATGGGAGAGCAGTCGGCTCAGCGTGGCGCTGTAGTAACGATTCTTGCTCTTATAATCCATCGTTGACCAGTTGCCGTTGAACTGCTGGCGATACTGGCTATATGCCCCGTAGGCGCTTAGTGACCAGTAGCCAAAGGGGATGGAGTAGTACAGGCTACCGTTATGGTTGCCGTCATTGTGTTGGTTGAATTCAATATCGCCCCCGCCGGAAATATACAGAATGTCGTTAAGAGTGGTCAGATCATAGAGATAGAGGGCGCCACCGGCCTGATAGCGGCCGCTGGCTTTGCTGCCGGCGTCGTCAAGCCAGGCGCCAAGCTGCCATTTTTTCTCCAGGCTGCGGGCGATCTGAAGATCGCTTTCCCCCTCGCGCTGGCCAGGCAGCAGTTTCATGTGCGCCGTAGAACCCGGCAGGCGCTGCAGATTGGCCATACCCTGCTCAAGGTCGCTTAAACGCAGGATAGCGCCGGGAGACAGGGGCAGTGAATTCCACAGACGGGTGATGTCTGATCCGCCGGCATAGTCGATAGCGCCCACTTTGCCATACTTCAGTGTCAGCCGGAGGATGCCTTGCTCCAGCGACTGGGAGGGAACATCAATCAGAGAGGTGATATAGCCTTGCACGATCAGTTCGTTTTGAAGCCTATACGCCAGCAGGCGTATACCCTCGCTACCCAGACAGCGGCCCTGTGCCTGCTGCGCGGTTTTCGCCAGTAATTTCCGGGTGAGCGCCTGGTTATCGGAATCGATGTCGACTTTATTGATTAATCTGCAATGTGCTTCCACAGGAAAGTGGATACCCTGCGGCGCCCCGCGCTGTTGTGAGGACTGAAACTCCTGTTGCTGCGGGGTCAGCGCCTCCTGGCGAGCTTTATCCTGCTCGGTCTGATGAGCTGAGGTGGTCAATTGCGCAGCACTGACGGCAGAGGCGCCAGCCAGCGTTATAAACAGCAGCCCGGTGAGCGAGCGAGATCGAATTAACATGAAGCAATATCCATTTGTTTCATTGGTTCGGCGACGCATCAATACCATTACCTCTGGCAAAATGATTGATGGCCTTTATTTCGGCGCAGGCAAGGTCAGGCAAGAATATTATATTTAATCAATACCATAATCATGCGACGAACCTGTTACGAGGCGTTATATGCTAGCGGTGGTGGAAATACCGGTCCACGAATTCATTAGTGATTTTTTTATGAATTGATCGATTTAATAAATAAGTTCAGCTTGTCTCGCTGAAATGTATTTATTATGTAAATGATATTGGCGGTAATGGCGCGCACAAATAATATTGGCGAATAATATGGCGGGAAAGATAAACTGCGCATACCGGGTGGTATGCGCAGCGAATAACGATTAATGCAGAATTTTGGCGAGGAAATCTTTAGCGCGATCGGATTGTGGATTGGCGAAGAAGGCCTCTTTATCGGCATCTTCGACTATCTTTCCTTCATCCATAAAGATCACCCGGTTGGCCACCTTGCGGGCGAAGCCCATTTCGTGGGTAACCACCATCATCGTCATCCCTTCGTTGGCCAGTTCCACCATGACGTCCAGTACCTCGTTGATCATCTCCGGGTCGAGCGCTGAGGTGGGCTCATCAAACAGCATAGCGATCGGGTCCATACACAGGGCTCGGGCAATGGCCACGCGCTGCTGCTGGCCACCGGAGAGCTGCGCCGGATATTTTTCCGCGTGCGCCGCCAGGCCAACGCGCTCCAGCAGCTTGAGACCCTTCTTGCGCGACGACGCTTTGTCACGATTGAGAACCTTAACCTGCGCCAGCGTCAGGTTGTCGATAATCGACAGGTGCGGGAACAGTTCAAAATGCTGAAACACCATTCCGACGTGCGAGCGCAGTTTGGCAAGATTGGTCTTTTTATCGTTAACCACGGTGCCATCGACGATAATCTGCCCCTGCTGCACCGGCTCAAGGCCGTTTACGGTTTTAATCAGCGTGGATTTACCGGAGCCTGACGGCCCGCAGACCACCACGACTTCGCCTTTTTTCACTTCCGTGGAGCAATCGGTCAGCACCTGAAAGTGACCATACCATTTTGAAACGTTTTTCAGGGTAATCATTACACAGTCCTTTTCTTCAACCAGCTGACCAACAGCGAGGCGCTGAGGCTAATCACAAAATAGACGCCGCCCGCGAACAGGATCATTTCGACCTGGGTCCCGTCACGCTCGCCAATCGTGGAGGCGGTACGGAAGAAGTCGGCGAGGCTCAATACATACACCAGCGAGGTATCCTGGAACAAGACGATCCCCTGGGTTAACAGCAGCGGCACCATGGCGCGGAAGGCCTGCGGCAGGATCACCAGCCGCATCGACTGCCAGTGGGTCATTCCCAGCGCCAGCGCGGCGCTTGACTGGCCGCGGGAGATGCTCTGGATACCGGCGCGGATAATCTCTGAATAGTAGGCGGCCTCGAACATCGAAAAGGCCACCATCGCCGAGATCAGGCGAATATCCGTTTTCGGCGACAGTCCCAGCACGTTCTGCAGGAAGCCCGGGACAATCAGGTAGAACCACAGCAGAACCATCACCAGCGGGATAGAACGGAACACGTTAACGTAGGATTTAGCAAACCAGGCCAGCGGCAGAAAGCTGGACAGGCGCATGACCGCCAGCAGGGTGCCCCAGACGATGCCGACCACGATGGCGATCACCGTAATCTTCAGGGTGATCACCAGCCCTGCCAGCAGGTAGGGCATGGAGGGAACGATCGAACTCCAGTCAAAATCGTACATTATTTGCCTCCCATATTGCCAGGCAGGCGAACCTTACGCTCGACCACATACATAATCAGCATAATCACCGCGTTGATGAAAACATAGGCCAGGGTGATGGCGGTAAAAGACTCCCAGGCATGAGCGGAGTAGTCCAGCAGTTTGCCCGCCTGCGCGGCCATATCGGCCAGACCGATGGTGGAGGCGATGGCCGAGTTTTTCACCAGGTTCATCATCTCCGAGGTCATCGGCGGCACGATAACGCGATAGGCGTTCGGCAGCAGCACGTAGCGGTAGGTTTGCGGCAGGGTCAACCCCATCGCCAGACCGGCGTTCTTTTGCCCGCGCGGCAGCGACTGGATAGCGGCGCGTACCTGCTCGCAGACGCGAGCGGCGGTAAACAGCCCCAGGCACAGCATGGAGGAGACAAAGAACTGAATGTTTGGGTCCAGCTCCGATTTAAACCACATGCCGATATTTTCCGGCAGGAATTCCGGCACCACCAGGTACCAGGTAAAGAACTGCACGATCAGCGGCACGTTGCGAAACAGTTCGACATAGCAGGTGCCAATGCCCGAGAGGAAGCGATTGGGGACCGTGCGTAAAATGCCGAACAGCGAGCCGACGAGAAAAGCGATGATCCAGGCCGAGATGGAGAGGGCGACGGTGATCTGAAAACCGCTCCACAGCCAGCCCAGGTAGGTAGTGTTGCCGAAGGGGGCCTGTTGCAGGAATATCCCCCAGTTCCAGTCTATTGACATACATGACTCCTGGAAAAAAAAGGGTAGCCATTGCTACCCTCGAAGACGGTTGTCCAGCTTGTTTCGGTATTCGCGGCGGCTGGGGAACGACCAGCCGCCGTATAGTCTGTCCGTGCTGTGACAATCATCGGGAGGGCAGGATATCCCGCCCCTGGTTGTTATAATTAGTTCAGTGCTTTGTCATTAGGTGATTTGAACAGCGCTTTCATGTCGTCCGACAGCTCGAAGTTCAGGTTAAGATTTTTTGGCGGAATCGGGTTTTTGAACCATTTGTCGAACCACTTCGCCGCTTCGCCAGAGGTCTGGGCCTGGGCAACGGTTTCATCGACCAATGCCTTGAAGGTCGGATCGTCCTTACGCAGCATGCAGCCATAGGCTTCTTTCGACTGCGCGGTGCCGACGATTTCCCAGTTATCCGGTTTCTTCGCCTTGGCGCGTTCGCCGGCCAGCAAAGCGTCATCCATCATAAAGGCCACCGCGCGTCCGCTTTCCAGAGTACGGAAAGAGTCGCCATGATCTTTGGCGCTGATGATGCGCATATTCATTTTTTTCTCATCGTTCAGCTTATGCAGCAGGATCTCAGAGGTGGTCCCGGAGGTGACGACGACCGCTTTATCCTTCAGGTCCGGGAAATCTTTGATCGGGCCGCCTTTCTTCACCAGCAGACGGGTGCCGACGACGAAGATAGTATCGGAGAAGGCCGCCTGTTTCTGGCGCTCGAGGTTGTTGGTGGTAGAGCCGCACTCGAAATCAAAGGTGCCATTCTGCAGCAGCGGAATACGATTCTGCGAGGTGACCGGGATCAGTTTGACCTGCAGATCGGGTTTGTTCAGTTTTTTCTTGATGGCATCGACGATGGCGTTGGAGTAGTCCTGAGAGTAACCCACAACCTTCTGTTGGTTATCGTAGTAAGAGAAAGGGACGGAAGATTCGCGATGGCCGACAACGATAACGCCATTTTTCGCGATCTTATCCAGAGTGCTCTGGCCAGCCGCCGGGGCAGCATCTTCCGCCTGCGCCAGACCAGCGGTCATTCCCATTACCAGCATTGCCGTGGCCAGTTTACGTAATTGCATATCCAACTCCTTATCCGCAGCGTCACCGACGCTATTGATACCCATTGTGATTGTGTGTGTTGTTATTAGGGGCACGCATCCACGTGCCGCATTTGTATGTGTTTGTTAGCATTTAGTTTGGCTTAATGTAAATATTTTGCTGCTTTATTGTTTATTTTTGCGAAGCGCTCCGCACCAATGGGAGGCAAATATCTTCCATTGCACCAAAATAGCGCGACCACCGATCGTTTATGGTGCAACCCGGTTGCACTGGGCCGGAGGACGGCGCTACCCGATTAAATAAAGCAATGACTGTGCCAGGGTGGCAAATGACGGGAAGAAAAAAGCCGGCGACGGGCGTCGCCGGTAGAGAACTTATCGGCGACGCTGACGCAGGCTCATCAGCAGCGCACCGAAGCCGAGCAGCGCCGTCAGCGCCCACAGCGGCCAGTTGCCAGTGCGAGCGTAAGGGGTCATGCCGCTGGTGGGCGTCACGGTGGTGGTCAACACCTCACGGGTAAACTGCGGGATCATCTTCTGGATCTCGCCGCGCGGGCCGATCACGGCGGTAATGCCGTTGTTGGTACTGCGCAGCAGGGGGCGGGCCAGCTCCAGGGCGCGCATCCGCGCCATCTGGAAGTGTTGCCACGGGCCGATGGACTTGCCGAACCAGGCGTCGTTAGAGATGGTCAGCAGGAAGTCGGTATCCGGACGGAAGTTATCCCGCACCTGTTCCCCGAGGATGATCTCGTAGCAGATGGCCGCGGTCAGCTTCAGGTTATGCGCCATCAGCTGCGGCTGCACGTAGGGACCGCGGCTGAAGGAGGACATCGGCAGGTCGAAGAATGGCGCCAGCGGACGCAGAATCGACTCCAGCGGTACAAACTCGCCGAACGGCACCAGATGGTTCTTGTTGTAGCGGTTGGTCGAGTCGTAGCGGTACGGGTTATCTTTGCCGAGGGTAATGATGGTGTTGTAGGTGTCGTAGCGATTCTGCTTATTAAGACGCGCGTCGACGATGCCGGTGATCAGCGAGCTGTCTTTTGCGCGCAGCAGATCGTCCATCATGCTGAGGAACTGCTGCTGGTTGATCTCCAGATCCGGGATCGCCGATTCAGGCCAGATAATCAGCTGTGAGTGGCCGATATGCGGCTGGGTCAGCGCCAGGTAGGTTTTCAGGGTATTAACCAGCTGTTTCTCGTCCCACTTCATGGCCTGTGGGATATCGCCTTGCACCAGCGAGACCTGCGTCGCGCGCTCCGGCAGCAGCTGATACCACTGGATATAGCGCAGCGGGAAAGGCAGGGCAAACAGCACCGCGGCGATCACCAGCGCCTTCCCGTTGCGCTGCACGAGGGCCAGAGCCAGCAGGCCGCTAACCATCATCAGCAGGAAGTTGATCGCCTCAACACCCATCACCGGCGCCAGGCCTTTCAGCGGGCCGTCGATCTGGCTATAGCCGAACTGCAGCCACGGAAAGCCGGTCAGCACCCAACCGCGCAGGAACTCGGTGATCTGCCAGACGACGGGGGCGGCGATCGCCATCCGTAGCCAGCTGGTTTTGGGCCAAAGCCGGGCGAGCAGGCCGGCAAACAGGCCGGTGTAGAGCGACAGATAGGCCGCCAGCAAAACGACGAGGAAGACGTTAACCGGACCCGGCATACCGCCAAACTGCGCGATACTGACATAAACCCAGTTGATTCCCGTGCCGAACAGGCCAAGTCCCCAGAAATAGCCGATGCCGGCGCTTTGCAGCGGGCGGCGGTTGAGGGTTAACGCCTGCAGACCGACCAGTGAAATAATCGCTGTGGGCCAGAAGTCGTAAGGTGAAAAAGCCAGCGTTCCGCTGGCTCCGAATAGCAGCGCCAGCAGCAGACGTACGCGCTGGCGTTCAAGAAGAGAGGCAAATACCATTTAGGCTAATCGTCCCGTAAATTAACGCCTGTTGCCACAGGCTATGCTGTTTGCCAGCCGGGGGAGGGGACAACCGAGTATCGCCACGGTCTGTCTCCCGGCTGGCCGTGACCTTCAGCGCCGCCGCTTACTCTTCCAGCTTCGGCTGGGGAGCATCATCCGGCAGCTTAACATGCACCTGAATGATACGACGACTATCTGCCATTGCTACCTTGAATTGGTAACCATCAATGTCGATAGATTCGCCGCGAGCCGGCAGGTGGCCAAAGGCCTGCATTACCAGCCCGCCAATGGTATCCACTTCTTCATCGCTGAAGTGCGTGTCGAAGGCGTCGTTGAAGTCTTCGATGGAGGCCAGGGCGCGTACCGTCCAGGTATGGCGGCTCAGCTGGCGGAAATCGATATCTTCTTCTTCGTCGTACTCGTCTTCAATTTCCCCGACGATGAGCTCAAGGATATCCTCGATGGTCACCAGACCGGAGACGCCGCCGAATTCGTCAATAACGATCGCCATATGGTAGCGCTGTGAGCGAAACTCTTTCAGCATGCGGTCGACCCGCTTGCTTTCCGGAACGACAACCGCCGGCCGTAACACTTTTTCCATGCTGAAGGCTTCGGCGTCGCTGCGCATAAACGGCAGCAGATCCTTGGCCATCAGAATCCCTTCGATGTGATCTTTATCTTCACTGATGACCGGGAAGCGCGAGTGAGCGGATTCGATGATGACATCGAGGCACTCGTCCAGCGTCTGATTGCGTTTCAGGGTAATCATTTGTGAACGGGGGATCATAATGTCGCGGACCCGCTGGTCGGCGATATCCATTACCCCTTCGAGCATGTCACGAGTATCTTCATCGATAAGGTCGTTCTGCCCGGAATCACGGATCAGCGCCAGCAGTTCATCGCGGTTTTTCGGTTCCCCGTGAAAGAGCTGGCTGAGTAACAGGGAGAAAAATCCCTTTTTGCTGTTTACTGTGTCACTACTGTGTGAATTGTCGTCGCTCATGGCGTCGTTTGGGTTCTCATGTTGATTTAATGTCGCTCGTCGCGCGTAAACTCAGCGCCGGACGGCATGGGTTGCCTGACGTTCAGGCGGGTAAAATGCATGAACAGCGGCCGGATGAGGCGCAAGCGCCACGATCCGGCAGGGGGCTATTCAGCAATCTTCTCGGAAATGTACGGGTCCTCATAGCCCAGAGCAAGCATTATCTCTGTTTCGAGGCCTTCCATCTCTTCCGCTTCGTCATCTTCGATGTGATCGTAGCCCAGCAGATGCAGGCTGCCGTGCACCACCATATGCGCCCAGTGCGCCTCCAGCGGTTTACCTTGCTCGCTGGCTTCCTGCTCCACCACCTGACGGCAAATGATCAGATCGCCGAGCAGCGGCATTTCAATCCCCGGCGGCGCTTCAAACGGGAAAGAGAGGACGTTGGTCGGCTTATCCTTGCCGCGATAGGTCAGGTTCAGCTCATGGCTTTCTGCAACGTCGACCAGACGAATCGTTAACTCTGACTCCTCCTGAAACGGCGGAATGACGGCGTCGACCCAGCGTTGAAAAAGGGCTTCGTCCGGCAGGCCGCTGGTCTCTTCGCAGGCCAGCTGTAAATCGAGGATCACCTGACTCATTTTTGCTCCTGTTCCTGGGCTTCGCGTTTGCGCTCGGCGGCCAGTTCTGCTTTACGTTTCTGGTCTGCGGCTTCCCATGCCTCATAGGCGTTCACGATGCGGGCGACCACCGGATGGCGGACCACGTCTTCGCTATGGAAGAAGTTAAAGCTGATCTCATCGACTTCCGCCAGCACTTCGATGGCGTGGCGCAGACCGGATTTGGTGCTGCGCGGCAGGTCAATCTGCGTGATATCGCCGGTGATCACCGCCTTGGAGTTAAAGCCGATGCGGGTCAGGAACATTTTCATCTGCTCGATGGTGGTGTTCTGGCTTTCATCAAGAATGATAAAGGCGTCATTCAGCGTCCGTCCGCGCATATAGGCCAGCGGGGCCACTTCGATGACGTTACGCTCAATCAGCTTTTCCACCTTCTCAAAGCCGAGCATCTCGAACAGCGCGTCGTACAGCGGGCGCAGATACGGGTCGACCTTCTGGCTCAGATCGCCGGGCAGGAAGCCGAGCTTTTCACCCGCTTCGACGGCCGGACGGGTCAGCAGAATGCGGCGGATCTCCTGACGCTCCAGCGCATCAACCGCCGCCGCCACCGCCAGATAGGTTTTCCCGGTACCCGCCGGACCCACGCCGAAGGTGATGTCGTGATCGAGGATATTGGCGATGTACTGCGCCTGGTTCGGCGTACGCGGTTTGATCACCCCGCGCTTGGTCTTGATATTGACGGCTTTTCCGTACTCCGGCACGCTCTCGGCGCTTTGCTCAAGCACGCGCGCCTCTTTGATCGCCAGATGGATCTGCTCTGGTTCAATATCCTGAATCTGACCGCGCATCGGCGCCGTGTCGACATACAGGCTGCGCAGAATATCGGCGGCGGCGTGTACGCAAAGGGCGCGTCCGGTCAGCTTAAAGTGATTGTCACGGCGGTTGATCTCAATGCCTAACCGACGCTCCAGCTGTTTGATGTTGTCGTCAAACGGGCCGCACAGGGCTAACAGGCGTGCGTTATCCGCTGGCTCCAGGGTAATTTCACGAGTGTCTATGTTCAAACTGTTCCTCTTTACGCAGGTGGCCGGACGCGGCGCGTGGCCGGCTAATCAGGAAATTATTTACGTCACAGGAAAATGGCGCAAGCATTGCTGTAGATATAGGGACGGAGAGAGGAATTACAAGGCCTGCCGGAACCGACAGGCCTGAAGGGATCACGGCTGATAGATACCCACGCCAAGATCGTTCTCTTTACGGGTGCGGGCAATCACTGATTCGGGGGATTCAGCGATACGCAGACCCATCTCCGCTTCGGTGCGCACGATTTTGCCGCGCAGCGAGTTGGTGTAAACATCGACGATTTCGACATCGACAAACTTGCCGACGAGGTCCGGGGTGCCTTCGAAATTGACCACCCGGTTGTTCTCCGTACGCCCGGAGAGCTCCATGATGTTCTTGCGCGATGTGCCTTCCACCAGGATGCGCTGTACCGTGCCGAGCATGCGACGGCTCCAGGCCATCGCCTGCTGGTTGATGCGCTCCTGCAGAATATACAGACGCTGTTTCTTGTCTGCATCCGGCACGTCGTCGACCATATCGGCCGCCGGGGTGCCCGGACGGGCGGAGAAGATAAAGCTGTAGCTCATATCGAAATTGACGTCGGCGATAAGCTTCATCGTCTTTTCGAAATCTTCCGTGGTTTCGCCGGGGAAGCCGACGATAAAGTCTGAGCTTATCTGAATATCCGGACGCGCTTCACGCAGCTTACGAATAATCGCTTTATACTCCAGCGCGGTATGGGTCCGTCCCATCAGGTTCAGCACGCGGTCGGAACCGCTCTGCACCGGCAAGTGCAGGAAGCTCACCAGCTCCGGCGTATCGCGATAGACGTCGATGATGTCGTCGGTAAATTCGATCGGATGGCTGGTGGTGAAGCGAATGCGGTCGATGCCGTCGATAGCGGCCACCAGGCGCAGCAGATCGGCAAAGCTGCCGGTGGTGCCGTCGTAGTTCTCACCGCGCCAGGCGTTCACGTTCTGGCCCAGCAGGTTGACTTCACGCACGCCCTGCGCCGCCAGTTGGGCGATTTCAAACAGGATATCGTCGCACGGGCGGCTGACTTCTTCACCGCGGGTGTAGGGCACCACGCAGTAGGTGCAGTATTTGTTGCAGCCTTCCATAATCGAGACAAAGGCGGTCGGGCCTTCGGCGCGCGGTTCTGGCAGGCGATCGAATTTTTCAATTTCCGGGAAGCTGATATCAACCACCGGGCTGCGGTTGCCGCGCACAGAGTTAATCATCTCCGGCAGGCGGTGCAGGGTTTGCGGCCCGAAAATAATATCGACATAGTGCGCGCGCTGACGAATATGGTCGCCTTCCTGGGAGGCCACGCAGCCGCCAACGCCAATAATCAGGTCCGGGTTCTTCTCTTTCAGCAGCTTCCAGCGTCCAAGCTGATGGAAAACTTTTTCCTGGGCCTTCTCACGAATTGAGCAGGTATTGAGCAACAGCACATCTGCTTCTTCCGCCACTTCGGTCAGTTGATACCCATGTGTCGCATCCAGCAGATCGGCCATCTTTGATGAATCATACTCGTTCATCTGACAGCCCCAGGTTTTAATATGGAGTTTTTTTGTCATTGACTTGCTCATGCTCAGTAATAGATATCCAAAACGCGGGGATATATACAGGGTGAATTTCGCATTCCAGGGCGCGTATTGTAATGCTTTGGTCGCCCCCTGACCAGTGCGAGCGTTATCACCGCAAGAGGGCGAAAAATCCGGTAAACTTAACGGATTCTGCTTTAAGGATAATAGCCATGACAATTCACGCAACAGATGTCGCCATCGTGGGCGGCGGCATGGTCGGCGGCGCCCTGGCGTTAGGGCTGGCGCAACAGGGATTTACCGTGACGGTGCTTGAGAAAACGGCGCCCCCGGCTTTCGATCCGGCATCCGCCCCGGATGTGCGGATCTCGGCGATCAGCGCGGCCTCGGTCGGCCTGCTGAAAAGCCTTGACGTCTGGGATGCCGTGCGGGCGATGCGCGTCCACGCTTACCGTCGTCTGGAGACCTGGGAGTGGGAGAGCGCGCACGTCGCCTTTGACGCCGCAGAGCTCAAGCTGCCAGAGCTGGGCTATATGGTTGAGAACAAGGTCCTGCAGTGGGGCCTGTGGCAAGCGCTGGCGGCGCACGAAGGGGTTACCCTCCGCGTTGGCGGCGAACTGGAGGCGATGCAGCGCGGCGAGGCGCAGACGGCGCTGCGTTTACGCGAGGGGGAGACGATCCACGCCCGGCTGGTTATCGGCGCCGACGGCGCCAGCTCTCAGGTGCGGGAGATGGCCGGCATCGGCGTGCATGCCTGGCAATATCAGCAGTCCTGTATGCTGATCAGCGTCGAATGCGCCGACGATCCCGGCGACAGCACCTGGCAGCAGTTTACCCCCAGCGGACCGCGCGCCTTCCTGCCGCTGTTCGACAACTGGGCCTCGCTGGTGTGGTATGACGCCCCGGCGCGGATCCGTCAGCTACAGGGCATGTCCATGCCCCAGCTTCAGCAGGAGATCGCCCGCCATTTCCCGGCGCGTCTCGGACGGGTGACGCCGCGGGCGGCCGGCGCCTTCCCGCTCACCCGGCGTCATGCGCTGCAGTATGTTCAGCCCGGTCTGGCGCTGGTGGGCGATGCGGCGCACACCATTCATCCGCTGGCGGGGCAGGGGGTTAACCTTGGCTATCGCGATGTCGACGCCCTGCTGGAGATCCTGGCGCAAGCGCGCGGCCGAGGCGAAGAGTGGGCCAGCCTGCCGGTGCTCAAGCGCTACCAGGCGCGGCGGCGGGCGGATAATTTTATTATGCAGTCGGGGATGGATCTGTTTTACGCCGGATTCAGCAATGACCTGGCGCCGGTGCGGATGCTGCGTAATATTGGCCTGATGGCGGCCGAACGCGCCGGGGTGCTGAAGCGTCAGGCGCTGAAGTATGCGTTAGGCTTGTAACTCCGGCTTCCCGGGCGGGGGCGTAGTGGAAAGCGCCTGCCCGGCAGTCAGTGACGCGCCAGGATGGCTATACGCCAATAGCAAAAAAGCCCACCGAGGTGGGCTTTTTTGCATTTAAGTGGCTGGGGTACGAGGATTCGAACCTCGGAATGCCGGAATCAGAATCCGGTGCCTTACCGCTTGGCGATACCCCAATTGTCTGTTGCGCCTGACCGTCATTATCACGGTTTAAGAGCAACAGTGCGTTCATTGCTGAACGACTTTTTAATTTGGCTGGGGTACGAGGATTCGAACCTCGGAATGCCGGAATCAGAATCCGGTGCCTTACCGCTTGGCGATACCCCAACAAATTGTTTGCGGATTTATCGATGTGTATCGATACGTCCCGAATATGGTGGCTACGACGGGATTCGAACCTGTGACCCCATCATTATGAGTGATGTGCTCTAACCAGCTGAGCTACGTAGCCAAATTGTCTTACTGTTTCTTCGATGGCTGGGGTACCTGGATTCGAACCAGGGAATGCCGGTATCAAAAACCGGTGCCTTACCGCTTGGCGATACCCCAATACCGTCGCGGTGACCCGCAAATATCGAAGAAATATGGCTGGGGTACCTGGATTCGAACCAGGGAATGCCGGTATCAAAAACCGGTGCCTTACCGCTTGGCGATACCCCATCCGTACAACGCTGACTGGTGAATGGTGCGGGAGGCGAGACTTGAACTCGCACACCTTGCGGCGCCAGAACCTAAATCTGGTGCGTCTACCAATTTCGCCACTCCCGCAAAAAAAGATGGTGGCTACGACGGGATTCGAACCTGTGACCCCATCATTATGAGTGATGTGCTCTAACCAGCTGAGCTACGTAGCCATCTTTTTTTCGCGTAACCTTATCGGCGTTGCGGGGCGCATTATGCGTATTGGGCCTGCGAGCGTCAACCTCTTTTTCAAGGAAAATCGTTGTAATGTGACTGTTTGGTTAGGTTGCGAACAGCTCGCTGCAATAATCGGCAATTATTGGTTATTTATCGTTTTTCAGCGGCATAATTCCCGCAAAAAGAAAACGGACCCCGGAGGGTCCGTTTCGCGTATCAACGCCTGTCAGGGCTTATTTATAGGCCGACTGGTGGACGCCTACCGCGCGGCCTGACGGATCGTTCATGGTTTTGAATGCTTCATCCCACTCAATGGCTTTAGCAGAAGAGCAGGCCACCGACGGACCGCCAGGGACACACTCCGCCGCGCTTGGCAGCGGGAACAGCTCTTCGAAGATCTCGCGGTACAGATAGCCTTCTTTGGAGGTCGGCGTGTTGTACGGGAAGCGGAAGCTTGCGGTTTCCAGCTGCTGGTCGCTGATCTGTTTCGCGGCCACTTCTTTCAGCGTATCGATCCAGCTGTAGCCGACGCCGTCAGAGAACTGCTCTTTCTGCCGCCAGGCAACGCTGGCCGGCAGATAGGATTCAAAGCATTCGCGCAGCACGTGTTTTTCCATTTTGCCGTTGCCGCACATCTTATCCTGCGGGTTGATGCGCATCGCCACGTCGAGGAACTTCTTGTCAAGGAACGGCACGCGGGCTTCCACGCCCCAGGCGGACATCGCTTTGTTGGCGCGGGCGCAGTCAAACATATGCAGCGCCTGCAGCTTACGTACCGTCTCTTCGTGCAGTTCTTTGGCGTTCGGCGCCTTATGGAAGTAGAGGTAGCCGCCGAACACTTCGTCCGAGCCTTCGCCGGAAAGCACCATTTTGATGCCCATGGCTTTAATTTTCCGCGACATCAGGTACATCGGCGTCGAAGCGCGAATAGTGGTCACATCGTAGGTTTCGATGTGATAGATAACGTCGCGGATCGCATCCAGCCCTTCCTGGACGGTAAAGTGAATTTCATGGTGCACGGTGCCGAGGTGGTTAGCCACTTCCTGCGCCGCTTTCAGGTCAGGAGAGCCTTCCAGACCGACCGCGAAGGAGTGCAGCTGCGGCCACCAGGCTTCGCTACGCTCCTGATCTTCGACGCGACGGGCGGCAAATTTCTTGGTGATGGCGGAGATGACCGAAGAATCAAGGCCGCCGGAGAGCAGCACGCCGTAGGGGACGTCGGACATCAGATGGCTTTTCACCGACTCTTCCAGCGCCTGGCGCAGCTCGTTCTTATCGGTAACGTTGTCTTTTACCGCGTCGTAATCGAACCAGTCGCGCTGATAGTACTGGCGAATTTCACCGTCTTTGCTCCACAGGTAGCTCCCCGCCGGGAACTCTTTAATGGTGCGGCACACCGGCACCAGGGCTTTCATTTCGGAAGCGACATAGAAGTTGCCGTGTTCGTCATGGCCCATATACAGCGGAATAATGCCGATATGGTCGCGGCCAATTAAGTACGCGTCTTTTTCGCTGTCGTACAGGGCGAAGGCGAACATCCCCTGCAGGTCGTCGAGGAACGCCGGGCCTTTTTCCTGATACAGCGCGAGGATCACTTCGCAGTCGGAGCCGGTCTGGAAATGATAGCGGTCGCCATATTCCGCGCGCAGCGCCTGATGGTTGTAGATTTCGCCGTTAACGGCCAGCGCATGGGTTTTTTCGGCGTTGTACAGCGGCTGAGCGCCGGCGTTGACATCGACAATCGACAGGCGCTCGTGCGCCAGAATCGCTTTGTCGCTGGCATACACGCCAGACCAGTCCGGACCGCGATGGCGCATCAGGCGGGAAAGCTCCAGCGCCTTTTTACGCAGCTCACCTGCGTCAGTTTTAATATCCAGTACGCCAAAAATAGAACACATAGCCTTCTCCATTACCCTGTCGTGTTTGATGTTGTGCTGGCTTCGTCTCGTGGCGAAGCCTGAGTGCGTGCTTAAGAAAATGCCGTAAAGGGGGAGCAGGCGCAAGGGTTTTACGGCTGGAAAAAGAAAAAACGCAACTGCGATTGTTGAATAGTAAAAAAAGAGTATCTTTTGAACGGCTTCATTGAAGAATACGCAATTTTAAGCCGTTTTTATTAGATATGGTACTTTTGGCAGGCGTCAAAAATGAACAACCACGTCCTGAGACGTGGCTGACATTAGAAAATATCGATTTCCGCGACGGAGGGGTAGATCCACGACGGGCGGAACGGCATGCTGTCGATGTCGTCGAGGGTCGAGACTCCGGAGAGCACCAAAATGGTCTCCAGCCCCGCCTGGAAGCCAGCCAGAATGTCGGTACGCAGATTGTCGCCGACAATCACCGTCTGTTCGGAGTGGGCCTGCATTTTGTTCAGCGCTGAGCGGATGATCCACGGGCTGGGTTTACCGACGTAAAACGGCTTACGGCCGGAGATCTTCTCGATCCCGGCGCACAGGGCGCCGCAGGCCGGGTAGAAGCCGCGACCGTGAGTATCCGGGTTAGTGGCAATGAAGCGGGCGCCATTGGCGACAAAGAAGGCCGCCTTATGCATCATCTCCCAGTTAAAGGAGCGGGTTTCCCCGACGATGACAAAATCCGGGTTGACGTCGGTAATGGTAAAGCCGGCTTTGTACAGCTCGTGGATCAGCGCCCCTTCACCCACCACATAGGCTTTCTTACCTTCCTGGCGGCGCAGAAAATCGGCCGTCGCCATCGCCGAGGTGTAGAAGGCGCTATCCGGAACCTCAATCCCGGCGGTGGCGAAACGGTTCGCCAGATCCTGGCCGGTTTGCGACGGGTAGTTGGTCAGCATCACCAGCGGCATGCCTTTCTCGAGGATGCGCTTGATAAACTCGGCAGCGCCGGGAACGGCGACGTTATCGTGCATCAGCACACCGTCAATATCACAAATTATGTTTTGAATGGTCATGGTGGGTCCAGAATCATTATCAAAGACGAAACTATACGCGTCATTGATGAGGTTTCACACCTCTGACGGGCGATGCCCGCCAACGACAGAGCGACGCGCTTATCAATAAAGGGGGGCGGTTAGCTCTCAAGCAAGCGCTGCAGCAGCGTGCCATTGAGCATGGCGCGTTTGACCAGCGCGAAGGCGCCAATCGCTGAGCGATGATCGAGGGTGGAGCGCACCACAGGCAGGTTCTTACGAAACGCCTTCAGCGCCTGGGCGTTAATGCAGCCCTCAATGGCCGGGAGCAGCACTTTCTCGGCTTCCACAATTTCGCCGGCGATGACGATTTTTTGTGGATTGAACAGGTTGATGGCGATGGCGATCGTTTTTCCGAGGTGACGCCCTACGTACTCGACCACTTCGCAGGCCAGGGCATCGCCTTTGTTGGCCGCTTTGCAGATGGTTTTGATGGTGCAGTCATCGAGGGTCAGACGGCTCTGATAGCCCTGCTCCAGCAGGTGGCGAACGCGATGTTCGATGGCGGCATTAGCTGCGACGGTCTCCAGACAGCCAAAGTTGCCGCAGTGGCAGCGCTCGCCCAGCGGGTCGACCTGAATATGGCCGATTTCGCCGACGTTGCCGTTACGGCCGATAAAAATGCGTCCGTTGGAGATGATCCCTGCCCCGGTGCCGCGGTGCACGCGCACCAGAATGGAGTCTTCGCAATCCTGGCTTGCGCCAAAATAGTGCTCGGCCAGCGCCAGGCTGCGGATATCGTGTCCGACAAAGCAGGTAACGTTGAAGCGTTTTTCCAGCGCCCCGACCAGGCCCCAGTTTTCCACCGCAATGTGCGGCATATAGCGGATCACCCCGCTTTCCGGATCCACCAGCCCCGGCAGGATCACCGAGATGGCGATCAGCTCGCGAATTTTGCGCTGACAGTTTTCAATAAAAGTGGCGATGATATTCAGCAGGGCGTGTTCCAGCGTTTCCTGGGTGCGCTCGGGCAGCGGGAAATGCTCCTCTTCCAGGGTCTTGCTGCTTAAATCATAGAGGGTGAGAGTGGCGTCATAGCGGCCAAGGCGCACGCCAATGGCGTTGAAGTTGCGCGTCTCCGCAATGATGGAGATGGCGCGGCGCCCCCCGGTGGAGGCCTGCTGATCGACTTCTTTGATCAGGCCGCGCTCAATAAGCTGACGCGTGATTTTGGTCACGCTGGCAGGGGCAAGCTGGCTTTGTTCCGCGATCTGAATGCGCGAGATAGGCCCATGCTGGTCAATCAGGCGGTACACGGCCGCGCTGTTCAGTTGTTTTACGAGGTCAACGTTACCAATTTGAGCTTGTCCGCCTGCTGTCATACTTTTACTTACTCAGTGACGACCTCGTTACCATTAACGATGGTCTTGGTGATTTTATAATCGCGTGTAAAGGCGGTCAGGTTAGCGACCATACCCGGCGCAATACTGCCGAGCTGCTTGTCCACACCAATGGCGCGCGCGGGATAGAGCGTCGCCATGCGCAATACTTCGTCCAGCGCCACACCGCAATGCTCAACCAGATTACGCACCCCTTCAATCATGGTCAGGGAAGATCCGCTGAGGGTGCCGTTTTCATCTACGCACAGCCCGTTGCGGTAGTATATTGTTTTCCCGGCAAAAATGAACTGGTCAATATTCGCCCCCGCCGGCGCGGTGGCGTCGGTGACCAGGCACAGTTTGTCGCCTTTCAGGCGCTTGGCGTTGCGCACGTTGGCGTAATCGACGTGCATCCCGTCGACAATAATACCGCAGTAGACATCCGGCTCGTCAAAAATCGCCCCGGCCAGACCCGGTTCGCGGCCAGTAATGTACGGCATTGCATTATACAGGTGGGTGGCGAAGGTAATGCCTGCGCGGAAGCCCACTTTCGCCTCTTTCAGCGTGGCGTTGGAGTGGCCCGCGGAGACGACGATCCCGGCGGCGACCAGTTTGCGGATCACTTCCGGCTCAACGCGCTCAGGGGCGAGGGTTACTTTGGTGATCACATCGGCGTTGTCGCACAGGAAATCGACCAGCGCCGCGTCCGGTTTACGCACATAGTCCGGGTTGTGGGTGCCTTTCTTGACGATATTCAGCCACGGTCCTTCAAGATGCAGACCCAGCGCCTGGTTCGGGTGCTTTTGCAGGTATTCGCGCATCACGCGCACGCCTTGCTTCATCAGATCGTCGCTGGAGGTAATCAGCGTCGGCAGGAAGCTGGTGCAGCCTGAGCGTTCGTTGGCCTTCTGCATGATCTCCAGCGTGTCGACAGTGACCGCGTCAGGGCTGTCGTTAAACTGTACGCCGCCGCAGCCGTTGAGCTGGACGTCGATAAAACCGGGGGCGAGGATGGCGCCGTTGACTGAGCGCTGCTCGATGTCAGACGGCAAATCTGCCAGCGGACAAAGACGTTCGATAAGGCCATTAGCGATAACAACCGCATGGTCATCAAGAATTTCATGACCGGTATAAACCCGGCCCTGGGTTAATGCATACATTACGACCCCCGGTATATACGCCTCATCAGGCCCGGGTACGTTCGTTTGCCGCCGGCATGATGATGCATACAAAGAAAAAGATGGTCCCGCGCAAATCGCGGGACACGACTACATTACAGACCTTTAATATTTTCAGCTTCTAATTCGTTGAAATATTTCAGTGTCTTCACTTTCAGCTCCATGGTAGACGGTTCGTCACAGACGATCACCGCCTTCGGATGCAGCTGCAGACAGGTAATGGTCCACATGTGGTTGACGTTACCTTCTACCGCCGCCTGCAGCGCCAGCGCTTTCTGATGGCCCAGCACCAGAATCATTACCTCTTCTGCGTCCAGCAGGGTGCCCACGCCGACGGTTAGCGCATATTTCGGCACCAGATCCACGTCGCCGTCGAAGAAGCGGGAGTTCGCCACGCGGGTTTCATGGGTCAGGGTCTTAATACGGGTACGAGACGCCAAAGAGGAGGCCGGTTCGTTAAACGCGATGTGACCATCGTTGCCCACGCCGCCCATGAACAGGTGGATTTTACCGTAGGAACGAATTTTTTCTTCATAGCGACGGCATTCCGCATCGATGTCCGGCGCGTTACCATTCAGCAAGTTGATATTTTCTGCCGGAATATCAACGTGGTCAAAGAAATTACGGTGCATGAAGCTATGATAGCTTTCCGGATGCTCTTTCGGCAGGCCAACGTATTCATCCATGTTGAAGGTGACGACGTGTTTGAAGCTAACCTGGCCTGCTTTATGCATTTCAACCAGCGCCTTGTAGGCGGTGAGTGGGGTGCCGCCGGTCGGCAGTCCCAGGACGAACGGACGGTCCGCGGTTGGTTTAAATGCATTAATGCGGTTAACGATATGGCGGGCAGCCCATTTACCGACCTGCTCAGCGGTTACCAGGGGGATCAGTCTCATTCTTCACCTCTATAGTTAAAGTAGATTCTGGCGGATTGGCGCCAGCACTCTGAGGAGAGTATTGCAGCAACTGCGCCGACCGGGGTCAATCCGTGTTGATTTTTTGAATGATAAAATAAGTTTTCGATGTTAGCCAGTGTAAGGGAGGGGGGAATACGATATTTGGTGATAATTATCACAAAAAATACCCGTTTAATTTGCGATACGAATTAATTTTTCACACACTTTGCCGGTAAGTGATAAAACCGACCTTGTTACACAATAAAAAAGTGGCTTTGAAAATGAGCCTCATCGGGGTCTCATAGGGGGAATAAGATGAATATTTTAGGTTTCTTTCAGCGGCTGGGTAGGGCGTTACAGCTCCCTATCGCAGTGCTGCCGGTCGCAGCATTGCTGCTGCGTTTCGGGCAACCAGACCTGTTGAATGTACCCTTCATCGCGCAAGCGGGTGGGGCTATCTTCGACAACCTGGCGCTGATCTTTGCTATCGGTGTGGCGTCAAGCTGGTCCAAGGATAACGCCGGTTCTGCGGCGCTGGCCGGGGCAGTAGGTTATTTCGTGATGACCAAAGCGATGGTCACCATCAATCCGGAAATTAACATGGGCGTACTGGCCGGTATCATTACCGGTCTGGTAGCAGGGGCGGTGTACAACCGCTGGGCCGGCATCAAGCTGCCGGACTTCCTGAGCTTCTTCGGCGGCAAACGCTTCGTGCCGATCGCCACCGGCTTCTTCTGTCTGATTCTCGCGGCGATCTTCGGCTACGTCTGGCCGCCGGTGCAGCACGCTATCCATGCGGGCGGCGAGTGGATCGTTTCCGCAGGGGCATTGGGTTCCGGTATCTTCGGTTTTATCAACCGTCTGCTGATCCCGACCGGCCTGCATCAGGTGCTGAACACCATCGCCTGGTTCCAGATTGGTGAGTTTACTAACGCCGCAGGCGCCGTGTTCCACGGCGACATCAACCGCTTCTACGCCGGCGACGGCACCGCGGGGATGTTCATGTCCGGCTTCTTCCCAATCATGATGTTTGGTCTGCCGGGCGCGGCGCTGGCGATGTATCTGGCCGCTCCGAAAGCGCGTCGTCCAATGGTGGGCGGTATGCTGTTGTCTGTTGCCATCACCGCGTTCCTGACCGGGGTAACCGAGCCGCTGGAATTCCTGTTCATGTTCCTGGCTCCGCTGCTGTACCTCCTGCACGCGGTACTGACCGGTATCAGTCTGTTCATCGCAACGGCGCTGGGCATTCATGCGGGCTTCTCCTTCTCCGCCGGCGCCATTGACTACGTGCTGATGTACAGCCTGCCGGCCGCCAGCAAAAACGTCTGGATGCTGCTGGTGATGGGCGTGGTCTTCTTCTTCGTCTACTTCCTGCTGTTCAGCGCGGTGATCCGCATGTTCAACCTGAAAACACCGGGTCGTGAAGACAAAGCCGCTGACGTGGTAACGGAAGAAGCCAACAGCAACACTGAAGAAGGCCTGACCCAGCTGGCGACCAGCTATATCGCCGCGGTGGGCGGAACGGACAACCTGAAAGCGATTGACGCCTGTATTACCCGTCTGCGTCTGACCGTGGGCGATTCGGCGAAAGTGAACGACGCCGCCTGTAAACGTCTCGGCGCATCCGGGGTGGTGAAGCTGAATAAGCAAACCATCCAGGTTATCGTCGGCGCGAAGGCAGAGTCTATCGGCGATGAGATGAAAAAAGTGGTTACCCGCGGCCCGGTAGCGGCAGCGGCAACCGCACCGGCTGGCAACGTCGCCACCGCAGCGCCAGCGGCTAAACCGCAGGCGGTAGCGAACGCGAAGACCGTTGAGTCGCTGGTTTCGCCGATTACCGGTGACGTGGTGGCCCTCGAGCAGGTGCCGGACGAAGCCTTCGCCAGCAAAGCCGTCGGCGACGGTATCGCGGTGAAACCGACCAGCAACATCGTGGTGGCCCCGGCCGCCGGTACCGTGGTGAAAATTTTCAACACTAACCATGCGTTCTGCCTCGAAACCAACAACGGTGCGGAAATCGTCGTCCACATGGGTATCGACACCGTGGCGCTGGAAGGCAAGGGCTTCAAACGTCTGGTTGAAGAGGGCACGGACGTGAAGGCGGGCGAGCCGATTCTGGAAATGGATCTGGACTTCCTCAACGCCAACGCGCGCTCGATGATTAGCCCGGTAGTCTGCAGCAATAGCGATGACTACAGCGCGCTGGTGATACTGGCGAGCGGTAAGGTCGTAGCCGGCCAGACGCCGCTGTATGAGATTAAAGGCAAGTAAGGCTCCTGAGTCGAGTTTATGCCTCAGCGGCGAAGGGAAACCTTCGCCGCTTTTTTTTCCAGCAATCGGCCCCATAATCCTCTTCTGATACCTATTTTACGTAACTAATAGTTGTCACTACGCCCTGCTTGTAAGATCATGTGCCGTTATACGTTGTTTACGCTTTGAGGAACCCGTGATGAGTGAGGCAGAAGCCCGCCCGACTAACTTTATCCGTCAGATCATTGATGAAGATCTGGCTACCGGTAAGCACACCACCGTTCACACCCGCTTCCCGCCGGAGCCGAACGGTTATCTGCACATTGGCCATGCGAAATCCATCTGCCTGAACTTCGGCATCGCCCAGGATTATCAGGGCCAATGCAACCTGCGTTTCGATGACACCAACCCGGTGAAAGAAGATATCGAATACGTGGAGTCGATTAAAAACGACGTGCAGTGGTTAGGTTTCCACTGGTCCGGGGACGTTTGCTACTCGTCTGATTACTTTGATCAGCTGCATCAGTATGCGGTTGAGCTGATCAACAAAGGCCTGGCCTACGTTGATGAACTCTCTCCTGATGAGATCCGCGAATACCGCGGCACCCTGAAAGCGCCGGGTAAAAACAGCCCGTATCGCGACCGCAGCGTGGAAGAAAACCTGGCGCTGTTCGAAAAAATGCGCAGCGGCGGCTTCGAAGAGGGCAAGGCCTGCCTGCGCGCGAAGATCGATATGGCGTCGCCGTTCATCGTGATGCGCGATCCGGTGCTGTACCGCATTAAGTTCGCTGAGCATCATCAGACCGGCAACAAGTGGTGCATCTACCCGATGTACGACTTCACCCACTGCATCAGCGATGCGCTGGAAGGCATTACCCACTCGCTGTGTACCCTGGAGTTCCAGGACAACCGTCGTCTGTACGACTGGGTGCTGGACAACATCAGCATCCCGGTGCACCCGCGCCAGTACGAATTCTCGCGCCTGAATCTCGAATACACCGTGATGTCCAAGCGTAAGCTGAACCAGCTGGTGACTGAGAAGCACGTGGAAGGCTGGGACGATCCGCGGATGCCGACCATCTCCGGTCTGCGTCGTCGCGGCTACACCGCCGAATCCATCCGCGAATTCTGCAAGCGTATCGGCGTGACCAAGCAGGACAACACCATTGAGATGGCGTCGCTGGAGTCCTGCATTCGCGAAGATCTCAATGAAAACGCGCCGCGCGCGATGGCGGTGATCGATCCGGTGAAACTGGTTATTGAGAACTATCCGCAGGGCGAAAGCGAAATGGTGGCGATGCCGAACCATCCGAACAAGCCGGAGATGGGCAGCCGCGAAGTGCCGTTCAGCGCGGAAATCTGGATCGACCGCGCGGACTTCCGTGAAGAAGCCAACAAGCAGTACAAGCGTCTGGTGCTGGGCAAAGAAGTACGTCTGCGCAACGCCTACGTCATCAAAGCGGAACGCGTGGAGAAAGATGCCGAAGGCAATATCACTACTATCTTCTGCACCTACGATGCCGACACCCTGAGCAAAGATCCGGCTGACGGCCGCAAGGTCAAAGGCGTAATCCACTGGGTGAGCGCGGCGCATGCGCTGCCGGTAGAGATCCGTCTCTACGATCGCCTGTTCAGCGTACCAAACCCGGGCGCAGCGGAGGATTTCCTCGCGGTGATCAATCCGGAATCGCTGGTGATCAAACAGGGTTACGCGGAGCCGAGCCTGGCGCAGGCGGAAGCCGGTAAAGCTTACCAGTTTGAGCGTGAAGGTTACTTCTGCCTCGACAGCCGCTATGCAACCGCAACCAGTCTGGTGTTTAACCGCACCGTCGGTCTGCGCGATACCTGGGCGAAAGCGGGCGAATAACATTTTCCCTACCGTCAAAGCGCCGCTCTCTGCGGCGCTTTTTTTTGTTTCAGAATCAGCCAATTACTCTTTTAATTTTCGCGAAGCGAATTAATTCTGTTTCGCTCCGGAAATAAACAACGCTTCTCATGTTTCCTGTCTCATATAAAAAACCAATGTAATCGCTTTCAGTCTTCGAGTTTTTCCCTGATTTAGCAATGACTTCCATGACAAAATCATCAGAGATAAGACTGTAACAAAACGACATAAATTATGTGCGCTTTGTCATAATCTTAAGCTTTGCCTCACGAAAAACATTGATAATTCGCGTCACGAAAAATAGTCTATCTACAGTGGTTTCGCGGCCTTTTTCGCCGCCCCACATTTTTCAGTTTTATTTATTTTTTTAGCGAATGACCCCTGGTCTTCGCCTTTTAAAACGTCAAAGAGGATATGCACATGCGTACGTTTAGTGGCAAACGTAGTACGCTGGCGCTGGCTATTGCCGCCGTCACCGCGATGTCGGGCTGGGTTGTGATTCCGCAGGCCAGCGCAGCAGGCTTTATCGATGATTCTACTTTAACCGGCGGTATCTATTACTGGCAGCGTGAGCGTGACCGTAAAGATGTGACCGACGGCGACAAATACAAAACCAACCTTTCCCACTCCACCTGGAACGCCAACCTGGACTTCCAGTCCGGCTATGCCGCCGATATGTTTGGCCTTGATATTGCGGCGTTTACCGCGATTGAAATGGCGGAGAACGGCGACAGCGGCCACCCGAACGAAATCGCCTTCTCGTCGCGCAACAAAGCCTATGACGAAGACTACTCCGGCGATAAGAGCGGCATCAGCCTGTATAAAGCCGCCGCGAAATTCAAATACGGTCCGGCGTGGGCGCGCGCGGGCTACATCCAGCCAACCGGTCAGACCCTGCTGGCGCCGCACTGGAGCTTCATGCCGGGGACCTATCAGGGGGCGGAAGCCGGGGCCAACTTCGACTATGGCACCGCGGGCGCGTTAAGTTTTTCCTACATGTGGACGAACGAGTATAAAGCGCCATGGCATATCGAAATGGATGATTTCTATCAGAACGATAAGAAGACCAAAGTTGATTATCTTCACTCCATCGGCGCCAAATATGATTTCAAAAACGACCTGGTGCTGGAGGCGGCATTTGGTCAGGCTCAGGGCTATATCGATCAGTACTTTGCTAAAGCCAGCTACAAATTTGACGTCGCCGGCGCGCCGTTGAGCACTAGCTACCAGTTCTACGGCACTCGCGATAAGGTCAGCAACGGCGGGGTCAACGACATCTATGACGGCACCGCATGGCTGCAGGCGTTAACCTTTGGCTATAAAGTAGCGGATGTGCTGGATCTGCGTCTGGAAGGGACCTGGGTGAAGGCCGATGGCCAGCAGGGCTACTTCCTGCAGCGTATGACCCCGACCTACGCCTCCTCCAACGGTCGTCTCGATATCTGGTGGGATAACCGCTCCGACTTCAACGCCAACGGTGAAAAAGCAGTCTTCTTCGGCGCGATGTATGACATGAAAAACTGGGATATGCCGGGCTGGGCGTTTGGCGCGTCTTATGTGTACGCCTGGGATGCGAAGCCTGGCAAAATGGCTTCTCCGGATGCGTACTATGACCCTGACTATCGCCTGAAAGAGTCGGCCTATAGCCTCGATGCTATGTATACCGTGCAGGAAGGCCGGGCGAAGGGCACGCTGTTTAAACTGCACTTTACCCAGTACGACAACCATTCCGATATTCCGAGCTGGAGCGGCGGCTACGGCAACATCTTCCAGGATGAGCGCGACGTGAAGTTCATGGTTATCGCCCCGTTCACCATTTTCTGATGCCTGCGCGGCGGGCGTGAGCCTGCCGCACCTCTGGGAGAACGACTATGAAAAAAATGCTGCTTATTGCCATAATGGCATCGGCTCTGGTGGCCTGCACCACGTCCCCGGCCCCGAAAGAAGACACCAAACTGAAAGATGCCTATAGCGCCTGTATTAATACGGCGGAAGGCAATCCGGACAAGATTGAAGCCTGCCAGAGCGTACTGAATGTCCTGAAAGAGGATAAACAGCACCAGCAGTTTGCTAACCAGGAGAGCGTCCGGGTGCTGGATTACCAACAGTGTATCCAGGCTACCCGCACCGGCAACGATCAGGCGGTAAAAGCGCGCTGCGACCAGATCTGGAAAGAGATCCGCAGCAATAATTCGACCCATTAAGCCAGACGGCAGCGGCAAACGGGCGGAGCATATCTCCGCCCGTTTGCTTTTTTAGCGCTGACTCTCCGCCGGCTGATAGCCGCGACTCAGGCGCACAAACAGCAGCGCGGTGGCGATGAACCCGCACAGCGCAGCGCACATTAGCCACCATCCCGGCGCGCTTTTATCGCCGGTAAGCTCGACCAGGGCAGTGGAGATAGCCGGCGTCAGGCCGCCGAAGATGGCGGTGGCGAGGCTGAAGGCAAGCGAAAAGCCCACGGTGCGGACGTAAACCGGCATCACTTCGGTGAGCGCCGCCACCATCGCGCCGTTATACATGCCAAAGAAGAATGAGAACCACAGCAGGACCAGCGTCATGCGGGTGAAATCCGGCGCGGCGGTGAGCCAGTGCATCACCGGCCAGGTGGTGAGCAGCGCCAGCACGGTAATTCCCATCAGCACCGGGCGACGACCGATCCGGTCAGAGATGGCTCCGCCAATCGGCAACCAGATAAAGTTGGAGATGCCCACCAGCATGGTTACCAGCAGGCTGTCGCGGGCGCTGAGGTGCAACACCGCTCTGCCGTAGGTTGGCGTATAGACGGTAATAAAGTAAAACGTGGTGGTGGTCATCGCCACCAGCAGGGTCCCCGCGGTAATAATGCGCCAGTTCCTGGCGATGGTGGTCAGGATCTCTTTGGTATCCGGGCGATGTTTACGCTGCAGGAATTCCTCGGTTTCCTGCAGTGAGCGGCGCAGCACGAAAATCAGCGGAATGATCAGGCAGCCAATAAAGAAGGGGATGCGCCAGCCCCAGGCGGCGATCTCCTCATGTTCCAGCGTGGCGTTCAGCGCATAGCCGATCAGCGCCGCCATGATGATAGCCACCTGCTGGCTGGCGGACTGCCAGCTGGTATAGAAGCCTTTATTGCCCGGCGTGGCGATTTCAGAGAGATAGACCGACACTCCGCCAAGCTCGACGCCCGCCGAGAACCCCTGCAGCAGACGGCCCACTAACACGAGGATCGGCGCCAGCACGCCGATAGTCTGATAGCCAGGGACCAGGGCGATGAGTAGCGTCCCGCAGCCCATGATCGCCAGGGTGACCATCAGCCCTTTGCGGCGACCGATTCTGTCGATATAGGCGCCGAGCACCACCGCGCCGATGGGACGCATCAGGAAGCCCGAGCCAAATACCGCAAAGGTGAGCATCAGCGCCGCGAACTCGCTCTCCGCCGGAAAGAAGGTGCGGGCGATATAGGTGGCGTAAAAGCCAAACAGGAAGAAGTCGAACTGTTCGAGAAAATTACCGCTGGTCACGCGGAGGATAGCGCCGACGGTGCCGGCGCGGGTGGGTTGTTGGGTCATAGGGGGTGCTCTCCATTGTCTTTATCTTGTTGTTATCGGGTGCAGAGGGGGTAGGTCAGTCGCCGGCGACGCCCACCTGTTTTCCGCGGCGTTTCTCAATCGCCCACTTGAGTAACGCCGCACAGCGATAAAATCCGTGGGCGAATTTTCCATACGGCAGGGTTAAGAACAGGGCCATCACTACCCCGAGGTGGATGGCGAGCAGGATGCCCATCCACGAGGTATCCCGCCCCGCCAGCAGCGCCAGGCCAGTGAAGCTGGTCAGCAGCAGCAGCAGAATAAATCCGCGATCCATCGGCTTCTGCCGCGCGTCGCCGTGCAGCGGCGAGCGGCGCAGGTTCAGCCACAGCAGGCCCGCCGGGCCGACCAGCAGGCCGATGCCGCCGAGGGTGCCGAGCAGCACCGGCAGGCTGAAGAACGGGTAGGGGGCTTCCCGGCCGGCGATATAGTGATAGCCCGTGGCCACCACGGTGGCGGCGAAGCAGAGCATAAAACCGTAGAAGGTGCAGTGGTGGAATCGGCGGCGCAGCAGGGTGAAGGCGTCATCGGCTTCGTTGCAGCCTTTCCCGTGCCCGCCGTCGAGATATTTCAGCGTCAGCGCATCATGGGATGCCTTTGCGATATCAATCGGTTGCGGCTGGCCAGGGGAGATCTCGCGCCAGAAGCGGATCACCCCGGTCATCAGTAAGCCAATCGCCAGCACAAAGACCGAGCCAAACATCCACGCCAGCAGGTTATGGGGGAATATCTGGTAGAAGTCGCCTGCCAGCGGCGGATGAAGCAGCGAGCCTTTGAGCCCCATCGCCAGCAGCAGAAAGATAATCAGGCCGCCGACCAGCGCCAGCACGGTGGTCATGCCGGCCCGGCGGTACAGGCTGCCAAAGGCGACGGGCTGGGCGTAGTGTTGATAGGTCTCGAGCCGGACTTCGGCCATCGCCTTCGGCACGTTAATGGCAAACTCGTGCGGTGGCGCGTACTGGCAGGCGTGCAGGCAAGCGCCGCAGTTATGGCACAGGTTAGCCAGATAGTTGATATCCGCCTTGCCAAAGGCCAGGCGCTGGGTCATCGCCGGGAAGACGGCGCAAAACCCTTCGCAGTAGCGGCAGGCGTTACACACCTGCATCACCCGTTCGACTTCCGCTTCCGGTTCGGTGATGATCTGCGCGTCAATGATCAGCTTTTCAAGCGACTTCATGGTGTTTCTCCTGCTGCGCCGCCCGGGCGGCTTGCTGGCCGGCGATACGGCCGAAGGTGGTGCCGATCGACATCCCAACGCCGGCGGTGTAGCCCTTGCCCAGCACGTTGCCAGCCATCATTTCCCCGGCGACGAACAGATTACGGCTGGGTTGACCGGCGAAATGGACGGCGGCGGTGTCGTCGACGTAGAGCCCGAGGTAGGTGAAGGTGATCCCCGGACGCATGGCGTAGCCGTAGTAAGGCGGCGTATCGATGGGGCGCGCCCAGTGAGTTTTCGCCGGGGTGAGGCCAGAGGTCGCGCAGTTATCCAGGCGGGTGTGATCGAACTGGCCCGGCGCGCAGGCGGCATTATAGTCGGCGATGGTTTGCGCTAAGCGTTCGCCGTCAAGCCCCAGCTGGCGGGCCAGTTCCGCGATGGTATTGGCCTGAGCGCCGGGAAAGACCGGGGGCATAAAGTGGCCGATGGCTTTGCTGTCGATGATCGAGTAGCCGATCTGTCCGGGCTGGTGGGCGACCAGTCGGCCCCAGATGGCGTAGCGTTTAGGCCAGAAATCTTCCCCTTCATCATAAAAGCGCACGGCATCGCGGTTGACCACCACCCCCAGCGAAACGCAGTCGACACGGGTGCAGATCCCGCCGTCATAGAGCGGCGCCCGGGCGTCAATGGCGACGCAGTGGGACTGAGAAGGATCGCCGATGATATCGGCCCCGGCGTCGATCATAAACTTGAGCAGCACCCCCTGGTTGAAGCGCGTGCCGCGGATGAGAAAGTTATCGGCGGGCCATTCGCCGCGGTCATTTTGCCCCCAGGCCTCGCGCAGCCACTCGCGGTTGGATTCAAATCCGCCGGCGGCGAGAACGCAGCTTTTCGCGACAATCCGTTCCTCGCCCGCCAGCGCGGCGACAAATTCACCGTTGCGCAGCTCCAGGGCCTGCACCGGCGTGTTGTAGCGGATCTGAACCCCCATCTGCTCTGCGCTGCGGTAATAGGCATTGACCAGCGCTTTGCCGCCGCCCATAAAAAAGGCGTTGGTGCGGGCCACGTGCAGGGCGCCGGAGAGCGGCGGCTGAAAGTTAACCCCGTGCTGGCGCATCCAGTCCCGGCACTGGGATGAGGTGCGGATCACCAGCCGGGCCAGCGCTTCGTTGGTGTTCCCTTCGGTGACGCGCAGCAGATCCTGCCAGTACTCCTCTTCCGGGTAGCTGTCGACCAGCACGTCCTGTGGCGCATCGTGCATACAGCGCAGGTTACGCGTGTGCTGCGAGTTGCCGCCTCGCCACTCCCGCGGCGCCGCCTCCAGCAGCAGCACCGAGGCGCCGGCTTCCCGGGCGGTTAAGGCGGCGCATAGCGCGGCATTGCCGCCGCCAATGACCAGTACATCCACCATTATCGGTTCCCTTGTAATTTAATTCATTGTTAAATTTGTAATGGGAATGTAGGCGGTAACGGCGGCAGGGCGCTATGGCGTAGCGCTAAAGAGGGGTTTAGTTAACGTAAAGGGTAGCACCTGGCCAGCGATCGGACTCCACCAGCTGGCGCATGACTTTGCTCAGTATTACCCTTGCCGCAAGGCCTGCCGGGGTGAGCTCATCATCCGACAGGCTGACCAGAAAGTTGGGACGGCTGAGGACCGGATTAGCGATGCCGATCACCCTCAGCGCCTGATGGTCGAGATGGGAAATGGCGGCCCCGGGCTGCAGGGTAGCGCCCAGCCCGCTGCGCACGGCCTGCATCAGCAGGGCCAGACCGTCAATGTCCGCCACCACCTCAACGCTGAGGTTGTGCTGCTGGCAAACCGCCTCCAGCCTGCCGCGCAGGCCGTGGCCCTGGCTTGGCATAATCAGCGGCAGGGTGGTGAGCTGGTCAGGGGAAACAGGGTCATCCGGCAGCGAGGCCAACAGCGCATGGGTGCCAATCAGGAACAGGCGCTCTTCGAGCACCGGTCTGGCGCTCCAGCGCAGGATCTTCTCCTGCTGGAAGACGATGGCTAAATCCAGCTGGCGGGTGTTGATCATTCGCTCCAGATTCCCGGAGAGGCTTTCCACCAGGTGCAGGCGGACGTCGGGGTAGCTCTCGCGCATCGCGTTGATGAACGGAACGCCAAGAACGGAGGCGGTACTGGGGGCCATGCCGACGCTGACGTGGCCCGACAGCCGCGCCTCGCGGGCGGCGAGGATGGCATCATCGGCATGACGCAGCGCCAGCTGCGCCTGTGAGTAGAAAGCGAGGCCCGCGCTGGTGGGCGTCACGCCGCGGGAGGTCCGCTGCAGGAGGCGAATGGCCAGCTCATTTTCCAGACGCGCGATCTGCTGGCTGAGCGCCGAGACGCCGATATTCAGATCGAGCGCGGCGCGGCCCATGCTGCCGGTTTCAACAATGCGCGTAAAATAGCGTAGCTGGCGAAGTTCCATATCAACTCTCCGGACAAAGCGGGGACTCGCGAGGGGCGCCGCCGGGACGTGAGCGGGAAGCGCGGCAGAAGCGCCCATAAAAAAGCCAACCGGCAGGTTGGCTTTTCAGAGCAGGCGAAGCGGGGAATTACTTTTCCACCGCGTCGTGGGCGTGTTCGTCCTCGCGGCAATCACCTTCCGCACAGTGACCGTACAGATACAAACTGTGGTTGGTCAGGCGGATGCCGTGACGGGACGCGATTTCACGCTGGCGCGCTTCGATAGAGTCATCACTGAATTCGATCACTTTGCCGCAGTCGAGGCAGATCAGGTGATCGTGGTGATGCTGCTGAGTCAGTTCGAAAACGGATTTACCGCCTTCAAAATTATGACGAGTCACGATACCGGCGTCATCAAACTGGTTGAGGACGCGGTAAACGGTCGCCAGACCAATCTCTTCGCCCATGTCGATCAGGCGTTTATATAAGTCTTCCGCACTGACATGATGGTTATCCGGTTCCTGCAGCACTTCAAGGATTTTCAGTCGAGGAAGTGTGACTTTCAGGCCAGCCTTCTTTAATGCGGTATTGTTGTCAGTCATGCGGAATCTGTCCTGTTGCTAAACGATCTACTTCCTTCAACGGAAGTCATACAGAAATTAACCCGACGTAATGCGTCTCATTATAGAACTGCCACTGGTAAATGAAAACTGCAAGTATCGGGCCTGGTTTGCTGTCAAAAACGAGGCACCAGCTACAAACTGCGTCACGTGCCTCGTAGAATCAGAGGACATTGTACAGATATGTGATTAAAAGTTAAAAACTTGTAGCTATTAGTTTGATTGCTTTTGTCTATTAATGCGACGCAACTCAATGATTGCGCCGCTTAATCATCAGGCGTTTTTGATTTCTTCGAGGTGCAGCTCTTCGGCCACCTGCTTCACCCACTTCTCAACGCGCTCGTTGGTCAGCTCCGGCTGGCGGTCTTCATCAATGGCGAGGCCGACGAAGTGGTCGTCATCCGCCAGGCCTTTAGAGGCCTCGAAGTGATAGCCGGCAGTCGGCCAGTGGCCAACGATGGTCGCGCCGCGTGGCTCAATGATGTCGCGGATGGTGCCCAGCGCATCGCAGAAGTACTCGGCGTAGTCTTCCTGGTCGCCGCAGCCGAACAGCGCCACCAGTTTGCCGTTAAAGTCGATCTCTTCCAGCGTCGGGAAGAAGTCGTCCCAGTCACACTGCGCTTCACCGTAGTACCAGGTCGGGATGCCGAGCAGCAGGATGTCGTGGGCTTCCAGATCTTCTTTGCTGCTTTTGGCAATGTCGTGAACATCAGCAACATCTTTACCAAGCTGCTTTTGAATCATTTTTGCAATATTTTCGGTGTTGCCGGTGTCGCTGCCAAAAAAGATGCCGATGATTGCCATGAGTAAAATAACCTCTTGAAACTTAAATGATGTGGTAGGGACGCGATGCCCACAGATAACGGCAATCATAGCAGAACAGGCAAGGGCGCGGAAACAGCAATCACGCCCGACTGCACACTCTGCTACATGAATGCGGATTTTTCGCGGAAAGTTAGAGTTTTCCCTGGCTGCGCAGGGCGGTTAATTGCGTCATCAGCATCTCTTCAATGAGATCGCTGCGGCTCATATTACGCGCTTCCGCCAGTTCGTTAAGCGCATCGACCGCGTCGGCGTTGAGCTTTAGCTCCACGCGCTTCAGCCCGCGCACTTTATCGCGTTTCAGCTGATTACGTTTGTTGATGCGCAGTTGTTCATCGCGCGACAGCGGATTGGTTTTCGGTCTTCCCGGGCGACGCTCGTTTGCGAACAAATCTAATGTCGTACGGTCCGTTTGTTCTTTTGCCATGATTCTGAGTGACTTCGGGGAAACAAGCTGCCGGGCTCTAGCCGGCGCAGATAGCGCGCCATCATACATCAGGCGAACGGCTGCGCCAACGACCGCGGGCATTCTGCGGCGCGGTCGGGCATATTTTAGCCAATCAGGCGGCTATGCTCGTCAGATAGCGGCGGATCGCGCGCAACACCGCCTCGGGTTTCTCGGCATGAACCCAGTGGCCGGCGCCGGCGATGACGTGGGCCCGAGCCTGCGGGAACTGGGCCAGCAGCGGGTCGCGGTAGGCGTCGGTCACATAGGGGGAGTTGCCGCCGGGAATAAACTGCGTTGGGTGCGGCCAGGCCGGGATGGTTTCCCAGCCGACGATATGCGGGTACTGGTCCCACAGCACCGGGACGTTGAAGCGCCAGTCGCCGTCGACGAAAGATTTCAGCAGGAACTGAATCACGCCCTCTTCCTGCAGATGCTCGCGCATCACCTGCGCCGCCTGCTGGCGAGTGCTGGCGGCGGATACGCTGACGGCGCGAATAGCGGCGAAGATCTCATCATGGCGGCGAACGTGATAATCCACCGGCGCGATATCAATAGCCACCAGACCGCTGATGCGCTCCGGGGCCAGGGCGGTCAACGCCATCACCGCTTTGCCGCCCATCGAATGGCCGATAAAGGTGGCCCGTTCGATCTGATGCGCGTCGAGCGTGTCGAGCAGATCCTGCGCCATCGCGGGGTAGGTCATCTCTGGCGACCGCGGCGACAAACCGTGGTTGCGCATATCGACCTGCAGAATATCGTGGTCGGCGATCAGGTCGCGGGCGAGGATGCCCAGGTTGTCCAGGCTGCCAAACAGACCATGGACCAGCACGATCGGGGAGTGGTTGTGCGGATTCTGTGCAGATTGCGCTCGGCTATTTAATTTCATGGCAAAGTTCTTTTTTTCGCTCCGTCGGGTTAGGGTATTATGTTGGACATTCTGCCATCCGGCTGCAAGACCCAGAAGTTTTCTGAGTTTTACCGCCATCCTGGTTTGACGCTATCCGCGGTTGGGATTTGTACTTATAATCCCAACGATTTGTATTCAGAAAAGATATCGCACTGGATTAAGATGAAAACAATTGAAGTTGATGATGAACTCTACCGCTATATTGCCAGCCACACTCTGCATATCGGCGAGAGCGCATCCGACATTTTACGGCGTATGCTGAAATTTTCCGCCGTTTCCCAACCGGCTACACCGGTCAGCAAAGCCGCGCCGACGCTGGCGCCCACGCCTGCCGCTGAGGTGAAACCCGCTAACCCGGTGAAAGATAAAGTCCGCGCCATGCGCGAGATGCTGTTATCTGATGAATACGCCGAGCAGAAGCGCGCGGTGAACCGTTTTATGCTGGTGTTGACCACCCTCTATTCCCTGGACAGTAAAGCATTTGCCGAGGCCACTGAGTCTCTGCACGGCCGCACGCGCGTTTACTTCGCGGAAGATGCGCGTACGCTGCTGAAAAGCGGTAATCAGACCAAACCGAAACAGGTTCCTGGTACACCGTGGTGGGTGATCACCAATACCAATACCGGCCGTAAATGCAGCATGATTGAGCACATCATGCAGTCGATGCAGTTCCCTGCGGAGCTGATTGAAAAGGTTTGCGGCACGATCTAGCTTTTTAACATTTGCACCAGAAGGATCAGGCAATGGCAATCGATAAACGTGCGGGGCAGCCTGCGCAACAGAGTGATTTGATTAACGTCGCCCAACTGACTGCTCAGTACTACGTGCTGAAGCCTGAAGTCGGTAATGCGGAGCATGCGGTCAAATTCGGCACCTCCGGCCATCGCGGCAGCGCGGCGCGTCACAACTTCAACGAACCGCATATCCTGGCCATCGCCCAGGCTATTGCGGAAGATCGTGCGAAGAACGGGATCACCGGTCCGTGCTATGTCGGTAAAGATACCCACGCCCTGTCCGAGCCGGCGTTTATTTCGGTGCTGGAAGTGTTAACCGCCAACGGCGTTGACGTTATCGTTCAGGAAAACAACGGCTTCACCCCGACGCCGGCGGTCTCCAACGCGATTCTGGTGCATAACAAAAAAGGCGGTCCGCTGGCGGACGGCATTGTGATCACCCCGTCACACAACCCGCCGGAAGATGGCGGTATCAAGTACAACCCGCCAAACGGCGGTCCGGCTGATACCAACGTCACCAAAGTGGTGGAAAACCGTGCCAACGAACTGCTGGCCGCTGGCCTGCAGGGTGTGAAACGCATTTCTCTGGACGCGGCGCTGGCTTCCGGCCACGTCAAAGAGCAGGATCTGGTGCAGCCGTTCATTGAAGGCCTGGCGGACATCGTCGACATGGCGGCGATCCAGAAAGCGGGCCTGACGCTGGGCGTCGATCCGCTGGGCGGGTCCGGTATCGAATACTGGAAGCGCATTGGCGAGCACTACAAGCTCAATCTGACCATTGTGAACGACCAGGTGGACCAGACCTTCCGCTTTATGCACCTCGATAAAGACGGCGCCATCCGCATGGACTGTTCCTCGGAATGTGCGATGGCGGGCCTGCTGGCGCTGCGCGATAAGTTCGATCTGGCATTTGCCAATGACCCGGATTACGACCGTCACGGGATTGTCACCCCTGCCGGGCTGATGAATCCGAACCACTACCTGGCGGTGGCGATTAACTACCTGTTCCAGCATCGTCCGCAGTGGGGCAAAGAGGTGGCGGTCGGTAAAACCCTGGTCTCCTCGGCGATGATTGACCGCGTGGTGAACGATCTGGGCCGCAAGCTGGTGGAAGTGCCGGTGGGCTTTAAGTGGTTCGTTGACGGCCTGTTCGACGGCAGCTTCGGCTTCGGCGGCGAAGAGAGCGCCGGGGCCTCCTTCCTGCGCTTCGACGGCACGCCGTGGTCCACCGATAAAGACGGCATCATCATGTGCCTGCTGGCGGCGGAAATCACCGCAGTGACCGGGAAAAACCCGCAGGAGCACTATAACGAGCTGGCGGAACGCTTCGGCGCGCCGAGCTACAACCGTCTGCAGGCTTCCGCGACCTCCGCGCAGAAAGCGGCGCTGTCTAAGCTGTCACCGGAAATGGTCAGCGCTGACACCCTGGCGGGGGATCCGATCACCGCTCGTCTGACCGCGGCGCCGGGCAACGGGGCGGCGATTGGCGGCCTGAAAGTGATGACCGACAACGGCTGGTTTGCGGCACGCCCGTCAGGCACCGAAGACGCCTACAAGATCTACTGCGAAAGCTTCCTCGGCGAAGAACATCGCAAGCTGATTGAAAAAGAAGCGGTAGAGATTGTCAGTGAAGTGCTGAAGAACGCTTAACGGCGCACGATCATCAGGCCCCTTGCGGGCCTGATTTTTTTCGCAAGGATAGCGATGAAAATACAACGGAAGTCCCTGTTTTTGTTCTGGGCGTGGATGGATCTCTTTTTCGTCCTGCAATTCTTATGGTGGAATATTGCCCACCGCCGACTCCCTTTTTACGACGACCTGCTGGCTTATCTCCAGCTGCTGCACACCTGGGGCTCTGCGGCGGTCTGGCTCTATCCGCTAAATGTGCTGCTGATTATCAGCATCCCGTTGTCGATGATCCTCTTTTTCCGTCAGAGCCGCTATGGGCTGTGGCTGGCCTGGGGGCAGGCGCCGCTCAGGCTGGTGTTTATGCAGCCTTCGCTTTCTTTGGGTCTGTGGCTGATTCAGGCCGCCGGCGTCAGGCATTTAGCGATCCTGGCAGGCTTCCTGCTACTCTCTGAAGGGCTGAAAATCACCAGCCTCTGGTACTGCAGAGGCGGGGCTCAGGGCATAAAGCGATAGCCAATCCCGGTTTCGGTCAGCAGATGCTGAGGGCGCGCCGGATCGGCCTCCAGCTTTTGCCGCAGGTGACCCATATAGATCCGCAGATAATGGCTGTGCTCCACGGCGTTAGGTCCCCACACTTGATTCAGCAGCTGGCGCTGGGTAAGCACTTTGCCGGGATTATTCAATAGCGCCGCCAGCAGGCGAAACTCGATGGGCGTCAGGTGGATCTCTTCGCTGCCGCGCAGGATGCGGCGGGCGGGGATATTGACCTCCAGGTCGGCGAAGCGCACCACCGGCTCGTCGGCCTGCGCCGCGCCGTGGCGACGCAGCGCGACGCGCAGGCGGGCCTGCAGCTCGCCGATGCCAAAGGGTTTACTTAAGTAGTCATCGGCGCCGGCATCCAGGGCGGCAATTTTGTCATGCTCTTCGCTACGCGCTGACAGGACGATAATCGGCATCTGACTCCACTGGCGCAGGTCGCGAATAAAATCAATGCCGTCACCATCCGGCAGGCCGAGATCGAGGATCGCGAGGTCGGGCTTACGGGTGGCGGCTTCGATCAGCCCGCGCTGCAGGGTTTCCGCTTCAAATACGCGCATGCCGTCGGCTTCCAGCGCGGTGCGCAGAAAGCGACGGATAGCGTGTTCGTCTTCGATAATCAGAACGTTAATCACAATTCCTCAGATAGCTCTTCCAGTTCAGGGGGCGTTTCTCCCGGCAGTGTAACACGGAATGAGGCGCCGCCCTCTGGCCGGTTGCTGGCGGAGATGGTCCCGCCGTGGACGTCGACGATGGCCTGACAGATGGCAAGGCCCAGCCCGACGCCGGGGATCGCCGATTCTTTGTTGCCGCGGGCGAATTTATCAAAGATAGCCTGTTCCTGGCCCGCCGGGATCCCTGGACCATTATCCCATACCTCCAGCGACAGCTGCCGGGCGTCCGCTTCGGCGCGAATACCGATGTCCGCCCGGGCGCCGGCATACTTATGGGCATTCTCCAGCAGATTGATCAGCACCCGCTCGAACAGCGGCCCGTCAACATGCACCAGCTGCAGCGGATCGGGTAAATCCAGTTGAACGTGCTGGCCGCCGAGGCTCGGTTCGAGCATGCGCAGCGCGCTGCCGACCACCTCCTCCAGCGTCAGCCACTCCTTGTGGAGGTTAAAGCCGCCGGACTGGATCCGCGCCATATCCAGCAGGTTGTTCACCAGCCGGGTGGTGTTGAGCACATGCTGGCGGATTTCGTTGGCCTGCGGGGCATGCTTCGAGCCCTCGCTGGCCAGATCGAGGGTCAGGATTTCCGCCTGGCCAAACAGCACGGTCAGCGGGGTACGCAGATCGTGCGACAGGGCGGCGAGCAGCGAGTTACGCAGGCTTTCGCGCTCGCTGGTCAGTCGGGCCTGCTCTTCGCTGGCGGTCAGGGTGAGACGCTCCAGGGCGCTGGCCACCAACAGGGTGAAGGTCTCCAGCAGCCGCTGTTGCTCCGGGATCATCAGCTGGCGCAGATTCGCCGGCTCCACCACCAGCAGGCCCCAGGTGCGGGCGGCGCTCTTCAGGGGCAGGATCTGATACGGCACGCCGGGCAGGGTATCGGTGCCGGCGCCGGCGGGTTGACCCTTATCAAAGCTCCAGCGGGCGATGGCGTCATCCCACGGCGTCAGCCCGGGCTGGTGGGTTAAGGGCAGCAGTTTCCCCTGGGCGTCCGGGAGCAGCAGCTGGCTGCGGGCCTGAAAGGTGGAGGCGATAAACCGCTCGCTGGTGGTGGCGATATCCTGCTGGCTACGACCCACCGCCAGCGCTTTGGACATCTCATACAGATGGCGGGTACGCCGCTCACGGTAGCGCGCCACCCGCGCCTGGTAGCGCACGCCGGCGGTGAGGTTACCGATAAGCAGGCCCACGGTGAGCATCACGCCGAAGGTGAGCAGATACTGGACATCGGACACCGCCAGCGTGCCGCGCGGGGCGACAAAAAAGAGATCGAAGCTGATAACGTTGATCACCGTCGCCAGGACCGACGGCCAGCGGCCGTAGAGCAGAGCGATGATCACCACCCCCAGCAGATAGAGCATCACCAGGTTGGCGGCTTCGAAGGCCATCAGCCACTGCATGGCCACCAGGGTAATGATGGCGCATAGCGCCACCGCCATCGCGCAGCCCTGCAGCTGTAGCCGCCATTTCTCCAGCGCCGGACGGCTGTCGCTGGCGCGCGCCTGAAGGGGGAAGGGCTTTTCATCCAGAGCGATGACCACCAGATCGAGGTCCGGCGCGTGGCGAGCCAGACGGTCGGCAAAACCGCTACGATCCCACCAGCGGCGCTTGCTCTGGCGGCCGATGACAATTTTCCCAAGGTTGTGTTCGCGGGCGTAATGGAGAACCGCTTTCTCTTCTGACGGGTCGGAGAGGGTGGCGGTTTCGGCGCCCAGCTCCTGGGCCAGACGCAGCGCGGCGAGGATGGCCCGTCGCCGGGCTTCCGGCAGGCGGTGCAGGGAAGGCGTTTCGACATACACCGCATGCCAGACGCTGCCCAGACGGGCGGCGAGGCGGGCGGCGGTACGCACCAGCTTTTCGCTGCCGGTGTTGTGCCCGATACAGAGCAGGATCGCGTCGCGGGTGTGCCAGACTTTCTCCTGGCCCTGGCGGTCGCGCCAGGCGCGCATCTGCTCATCGACGCGATCGGCGGTGCGGCGCAGGGCCAGTTCACGCAGCGCAATCAGGTTCCCTTTGCGGAAAAAGTTCTCGATAGCGCGCTCGGCCTGGCCGCCGATATAGACTTTGCCCTCATTGAGCCGCTGGCGCAGATCGTCAGGGGGCAGATCCACCAGCACCACGTCGTCCGCGGCGTCAAAGAAGGGATCGGGGACGGTCTCTCGCACCTGCACGCCGGTGATCCCGCTGACGACGTCATTCAGACTTTCCAGATGCTGGACGTTAACGGTGGTGAAGACGTCAATCCCGGCCTCCAGCAGTTCGTCCACATCCTGCCAGCGCTTTGGATGGCGGGAGCCGGGGGCATTACTGTGCGCCAGCTCATCCACCAGAATCAGCGCCGGACGGCGGGCGAGGGCGGCGTCGAGATCGAACTCATACACGTAGCGCCCGCGGTGGGCGAGCCGCCGAGGCGGCAGGGTGCTCAGGCCCTGCAGCATCGCGGCGGTCTCTTTCCGGCCGTGGGTCTCCGCCACGCCAATCAGAATATCCAACCCCTGCGCCCGGAGCCGCTGCGCTTCCGCCAGCATCGCCCAGGTTTTCCCCACCCCGGCGCAGGCGCCGAAGAACACTTTTAGTTTGCCGCGATGCGGGGCGGCGGTGTGCTGCAGCAGGCGGTCAGGGTCCGGACGCAGCGGCTCGTCACTCATTTACTTATCCTTCAGGGCATCCAGCGCCATATTGAGTTGCAGTATATTGACCACCGGCTGGCCAAGGAAGCTCAGCAGCGGCTTTTGTGTGGCCTGGTTAACCAGCGCGGTCACCTGGTCGACGCTCAGCTGGCGCGCTTTGGCCACCCGCGGCGCCTGCCACAGCGCGGCGGCCGGGGTCAGGTTGTTATCGAGACCGCTCGCCGAGGTGGTGACCAGTTCGACCGGCACACGCGGGTCGGCATCCGGGTTTGCGGCGCGCAAGGCCTGCACCCGCTCGCTCACCGCCTTATCCAGCGCCGGGTTGCTGGCGGCGAGGTTGCTGCCGCCAGAGGCCATCGGGTTATCCGCTGTCTCCGCGGTGGCTGACGGGCGACCCTGGAAATAGCCTGCGGCGGTAAAGTTCTGGCCAATCAGCGCCGAGCCGCGCACCTCGCCGTTCATGCGGATCAGCGAGCCGTTGGCCTGTGAGTTAAACCACCACTGCCCCAGGCTGGTGGTCAGCAGAGGATAAACGCCGCCGGTGAGCAGGGTTAACAGAATAAATAGCACAAGTGCTGGACGAATCAATGACATAGTTTGTTCCTCACACCAGACCGCTCAGGGTCAGCAGCAGGTCGATGGCTTTAATACCGATAAAAGGCACCAGCAGACCGCCGAGGCCGTAGATCCACAGATTGCGGCGCAGCATCGCCGAGGCGGAGAGCGGGCGATAGCTCACCCCTTTCAGGGCCAGCGGGATCAGGAAGACGATGATCAGCGCGTTGAAGATAACGGCGCTGAGGATCGCCGACGATGGCGAATGCAGGCCCATCACGTTCAGCATGGCCAGCTGGGGATAGACCGCGGCAAACGCCGCCGGAATAATGGCGAAATATTTCGCCACGTCGTTGGCAATACTGAAGGTGGTCAGCGAGCCGCGCGTCATCAGCATCTGTTTGCCGATATGGACCACCTCAATCAGCTTGGTGGGGTTGGAATCCAGATCGACCATGTTGCCCGCCTCTTTCGCCGCCTGGGTGCCTGAGTTCATGGCTACCGCCACGTCGGCCTGAGCCAGCGCGGGCGCGTCGTTGGTGCCGTCGCCGGTCATCGCCACCAGCCGACCTTCCGACTGATACTGGCGGATCAGCGCCAGCTTGGCTTCCGGCGTCGCTTCGGCGAGGAAATCGTCGACGCCGGCCTCGGCGGCGATCGCCGCAGCGGTCAGGCGGTTATCGCCGGTGATCATCACCGTTTTAATGCCCATTTTGCGCAGCTGGGCGAAACGTTCTTTGATGCCGCCTTTGACGATATCTTTGAGTGAAATAATCCCCAGCACCTTTTCCCCTTCGGCGACCACCAGCGGCGTGGCCCCCTGGCGGGCGACCTCTTCCACCTGCTTCTCGACATCGGCAGGGAAGTGGCCACCGTTGGCCTCTACGTGGCGGCGAATGGCGTCCACCGACCCTTTGCGGATCATGCGCTGATCGATATTGATGCCGCTCATCCGCGTTTGCGCGGTAAAGGGGACAAAGGTGGCGTGCAGCGACTGCAGATCGCGTTCGCGCAGGTTAAAGCGCTGTTTCGCCAGCACCACGATGCTGCGTCCTTCAGGGGTTTCGTCCGCCAGCGAGGAGAGCTGGGCGGCATCGGCGAGGGTTCGCTCTTCCACACCGCGCGCCGGCAGGAAAGCGGAGGCCTGGCGGTTGCCGAGCGTAATGGTCCCGGTTTTATCCAGCAACAGCACATCAACGTCGCCTGCCGCTTCCACCGCGCGGCCGCTGGTGGCGATCACGTTGGCGCCCAGCATACGGCTCATCCCGGCGACGCCGATGGCCGACAGCAGACCGCCGATGGTGGTCGGGATCAGGCACACCAGCAGCGCCACCAGTACGGTGACGCTGACCGCATTGCCGCTCCACGCCGAGAATGGCCAGATGGTGGCGGTGGCCAGCAGGAACACCAGCGTCAGGGCGATCAGCAGGATCGTCAGGGCGATTTCGTTCGGCGTTTTACGGCGCTGGGCGCCTTCCACCATGGCGATCATCCGGTCGAGGAAGGTTTCTCCCGGGTTAACGCTGCAACGGATCACCAGCCAGTCGGAGAGGATGCGCGTCCCGCCGGTCACCGAGGCGAAATCACCGCCGGATTCGCGGATCACCGGAGCAGACTCGCCGGTAATGGCGCTTTCATCCACCGAGGCGCCGCCTTCGATGACTTCACCATCGCAGGGGATAATATCCCCTGCTTCCACCAGCACCACGTCGCCTTTGCGCAGGTCTTCCGCCGGCACGTGGTCGACCGTCGCGTCATGCTGCGGGGCGCGCAGCTTACGGGCGAAGGCCGTTTTTTTCACCCCTTTCAGGCTATTGGCCTGGGCTTTGCTGCGGCCTTCCGCCATCGCTTCGGCAAAGTTGGCGAACAGCACGGTAAACCATAGCCAGATACTGATGGCGGCGGTAAAAGTGGCGCTGCCGGTCAGGGCGCCGTCAGCCATGGCGATGGCCAGCAGAGTGGTTAACAGGCTGCCCACCCAGACGATAAACATCACCGGATTGCGCCACTGCACCATCGGGCTGAGTTTTTTCACGGCATCCAGCAGCGCCTGGCGCACCAGCGTCGGCTCCAGCAGGGCTAATTGTTTGCGACTCATAACAGGGTGCTCCGCATCGCTCAAAGTAAGGAAAAGTGTTCGGCCAGCGGGCCAAGCGCCAGCGCAGGAATAAAGGTCAGGGCGCCAACCAGCAGCACGGTGCCGATCAGCAGACCGATAAACAGGGCGTCGTGGGTGGCCAGGGTGCCGGGGCTGGCCGGTTGAATTTTCTTCGCCACCAGCGAGCCGGCGATAGCCATCACCGGAATGATGACGGCGAAGCGTCCAGCCAGCATGCAGAACGCCAGCAGCAGGTTCCAGAATGGCGTCGCCGCGCCCAGGCCGGCGAAGGCGCTGCCGTTGTTATTGGCCGCCGAAGTGACGGCGTACAGCACTTCGCTAAAGCCGTGCGGTCCGGGGTTGAACATCCCGGCGCGGCCGGCCTCGGTCATCATCGCCAGCGCCGTGCCGAGCAGCACCAGCGTCGGGGTGACCAGAATGGCCAGGGCGATCATTTTCATTTCCCGGACATCGATTTTCTTTCCGAGGTACTCCGGGGTGCGGCCGACCATCAGGCCGGCGATAAACACCGCCAGCATAACGAACAGCAGCATGCCATAGAGACCCGAGCCGACGCCGCCGAACACCACTTCGCCAATCTGCATCAGCCACATCGGCACCATCCCGCCCAGCGCGGTGAAGGAGTCATGCATGGCGTTGACCGCGCCGCAGGAGGCGGCGGTGGTGATCACCGCGAACAGACTGCTGGCGAGAATACCGAAGCGGCTCTCTTTACCTTCCATATTCAGGCTGCTGTCGGCGCCCAGCGTCATCAGGTGCGGGTTGCCGCGGGTTTCCGCCCACATCACCACGGCGACGCAGAGGATAAAGATCAGCGTCATCGCCCACAGGATGGCGCGCCCCTGGCGGCGATCGCTCACCACCTCGCCGAAGGCGAAGCACAGCGCCGCCGGGATCAGGAAGATGGCCAGCATCTGCACGAGATTGGTCAGCGCCGTCGGGTTTTCAAACGGATGGGCGGAGTTGGCGTTAAAGAAACCGCCGCCGTTGGTGCCCAGCAGCTTAATCGCTTCCTGTGAGGCGACGGGCCCCATCGGCAGCAGCTGGTGCGCCCCTTCGAGGGTGGTAAAGGGCTGGTAGGCCTGCAGGTTCTGCGGCACGCCCTGCTGAATAAAGAACAGGGCCACCAGCAGAGAGAGCGGCAGCAGCAGCCACAGGGTAATGCGCGTCAGGTCGACCCAGGCATTGCCGAGGGTGGACATTTTCTGCCGGGCGAAGGCGCGGGTCAGGGCGAAGACCACGGCGATGCCGGTAGCGGCGGAGAGGAAATTCTGCACCGTCAGCCCCACCATCTGGCTGAGATAGCTCATGGTGCTTTCGCCGGCGTAGGCCTGCCAGTTCGTATTGCTGACAAAGCTGACCGCGGTGTTGAGCGCCAGATCCCACGTCAGCCCCGGCAGGTGCTGCGGGTTAAACGGCAGCACGCCCTGCAGCATCAGCAGGGCAAACAGCGCCAGGCCGCCGAGGGCGTTGAACAGCAGGAGCGCCAGCAAATACTGCAGCCAGCCCATCTCTTCGGCGCGGATCCCGGCCACGCGCCACAGGACGCGCTCGACCCCGGCCAGGCCGGGAAGCGGGATGTCATTCACCATTCTTGCCAGACACATCCCCAGCGGGCGCGCCAGCACCAGCAATACCAGCAGATAGCTGGCTAATAATAAAAATCCCTGGGCAGCCATCAGAATGCCTCCGCATGTATCAAGGCATAAACCAGATAAGCCAGTAACAGGAACACCAGCCCAACGCCAGTGAGTACGCCTGCAGTCACAATCCACCTCCGGGTGTGTTTTTGATTTACCAGGAGAATAGAAATTACGGCGCAAAGATTTCGCAAAAATCCGCGGGCGCGGTGTAAAAAAAGTATAAAAATGACAAAGGCATAAATTAACTAATGGTTAGTATTAATTTAACTTTTTTGTAACTAATTTACGTGGAGAATGTAAATTAAGTATAAATACGTGCTTTTTAGTGGTCGGATGAGTAGTAAAATTACAACCAGAGCGGTATTATTTTGCTCAGACAAACATGATTAATTTTCCGGCGCTGCTTGCCGGCCTGACAAAGGGGAGAGAAATGATGGCGTTGTACAAAGCTTATCCTGCTCATATTATTTTGCTGCGTCGTGCTTTCGCCGTCGTGGCTGGCGTCGCGGCGCTGCCGGTGATGCTGTTCTGGAAGGATCGCGCCCGCTATTACAGCTGGCTGCACCGTGTATGGTCGAAAACCAGCGAGCAGCCGGTGTGGATGGCGCAGGCGGAAAAAGCCGCGCACGACTTCTACTAATTCGCCCTGCTGCGAGGAAAACCACTAACCGCCGGTTGCCCCCGGCGGTTTTTTTTCGTCGCTTGTCTACACTCGTTTTCAGGCGCCGCAGCGGAATTGGCAGGTGCTTATTTTGCCTGGGCGCGCTATTTTTGCCGGCTTAGATCATAAGATGAGTTTTGCTGACGGAGAGTGAGGAGTGATATGGCCACCCATCTGGTCTGGTTACGCACGGATTTACGCATTCACGATAACCTGGCGCTGGCCGCCGCCTGCCGCGATCCGCAGGCGCAGGTGCTGGCGCTGTATATTGCCACCCCGGGGCAGTGGCGCGAACATCACCTGGCCCCGCGGCAGGCCGCTTTTATCGCCAGCCATTTGCGCAGTCTGCACGCCGCGCTGGCGGAGCGGGGCATACCGCTGTGGGTAGAAGAGGCGGACGATTTTAGCGCCAGCGTCGAGCGGCTGGCCCATTTCTGCCAGCAGCACCAGGTCAGTCACCTGTTCTACAACTATCAGTACGAATTCAATGAACGCCAGCGCGATGCCGCCGTTGAGAGCTCCTTGAGCGAAGTGATTTGCCAGGGATTTGACGACAGCGTCCTGTTGCCGCCCGGCAGCGTACTGACCGGCGGCGGCGAAATGTATAAAGTCTTCACCCCGTTTAAGAACGCGTTTATTCGCCGGCTGCGGGAAGGATTGCCGGCGTGCGTGGCCGCGCCAAAGCCGCGCCAGGCGCCCGCTCGCCTGGCGCCGCCGGTGCCGGAGCTTAACTATCCGCAAACGCCGTTCGATGGGCTGCTGTTTGCCGCGGATGAAAAAACGGCGCTGGCGCGGCTGCGCGCGTTTTGTCAGCAACCGGCGGCGGATTATGAGGGGCAGCGCGACTTCCCGGCCGTGGAAGGGACCAGTCGCCTGTCGCCCTGCCTGGCCATCGGGGTGCTGTCGCCGCGCCAGTGCCTGCATCGGCTGCTGACGGAACACCCCGCCGCACTGGATGGCGGGGCAGGCGCCACCTGGCTTAATGAGCTGATCTGGCGCGAGTTTTACCGCCATCTGATGGTCTACTATCCGAAACTCTGTAAAGGTCGGCCGTTTGTCGCCTGGACCGATAAGGTCGCCTGGCGCGAAGAGGATGGCGCCCTGCAGGCCTGGCAGCGCGGGGAGACCGGCTTTCCGATAGTCGATGCCGCCATGCGCCAGCTTAACGCCACCGGCTGGATGCATAACCGGTTGCGCATGATTGTCGCCAGCTTCCTGACCAAAGATCTGCGCCTCGACTGGCGGGCAGGGGAGCGCTATTTCATGAGCCAGCTGATTGACGGCGACCTGGCGGCGAACAACGGCGGCTGGCAATGGGCGGCTTCGACGGGCACCGACGCCGCGCCCTATTTCCGCATATTTAATCCCACTACCCAGGGCGAGAAGTTTGATAAGCAGGGGGTGTTTATGCGTCGCTGGCTGCCGGAGCTGGCAAAGGTGCCGGAGAAGGCGCTGCATCAGCCGTGGGTGTGGGCGGATAAACAGGGGGTGACGCTGGATTATCCGCGCCCGATAGTCGATCACAAGCAGGCGCGACAGGAGACGCTGGCGGCCTGGGAGGCCGCCAGAAAGGGGATTATTCCACCGCCAGACGGCGGGTCCTGACCTTCAGCGAGTGATACAGCCAGATAACCAGCACTACGCCGACGCAGGCCAGCGCGCCCCAGGTGATCTGGCTGAAGACGTTGATGTAGGCGTCAATGGAATAGTTCACCGCCCCGGCGACGTCGAATGACGCCTGCGAGGTCTGGTCGGCGATAACGCCGGCCAGATAGTTGGCGATGGCCCCGGAGAGCAGCATATAGATGCCGGTCAGCACCCCGGTCACCCCCGGGATCTCAATGCGGGTGATTTGCGACATCGCGACCGGGTCGATAAACAGTTCGGCAAAACCCATCACCGCCAGCCCCAGCACCATCAGCGGCATGGACGACTGGCCATAGGCCGCCGACCAGCGGGCGCTGAGGGTCAAAATGCAGAACCCGGCGCTCATCAGGCCCAGACCGAGGGCAAATTTCCCCCAGATGCGCACGGTGCGGTTACCGCCGACGCTCTCTTTCACCAGCCACGCCAGCACCATGCCGCAGAGCATCACCGCAAAGGCGTTGATCGACTGGAACATAGCGGTAGGGACTTCGTAGCTCATGATATGGCGGTTAACGAAGCGGTCAATATACAGGCTGATGGAGCTGCCGCCCTGTTGGGCGAAGGCCCAGAACAGCAGGCTGAAGGCGGTCAGGACGACGATCAGGCGCAGATCCTTGCGCTGTTTATCGGTCTCGGCACGCAGGTAGATCCGCGCCAGCACCGCGAGGCCAATGGCCGTGGCCACGATCAGGGCATACACCGACCACTCCTGCCAGAACAGCACGGCAATCAGCAGCGGCGCGATGACCAGCAGCACCAGCAGCCAGCCCCAGTTCGGCAGCAGGAAGCGGCGGGCGCACAGCGCCTGGCGGTTCACGCCGGCGGTATGCTGGAAATGACGGTTGCCGCAGAGGAAAATCACCAGTCCCGCCACCATGCCGATGGCCGCCAGGGCAAAGCCCATCGCCCAGCTATACTCCTCCTGAACGTAGCCGCAGGCGATGGGCGCGATGATCGAGCCGATATTGCCCGCGGCATACATCAGCGAGAAGCCGCCATCGCGACGCGGATCGGCGGGTTCGTACAGTTCGCCCAGCAGACAGCTGACGTTGGATTTAAACAACCCGTAGCCGCAGACGATGATCGCCAGCGACAGGTAGAGGAAGGCCGGGGCGGTTTCGCTGGCCCCGAGCACCAGATGGCCAATGGCCATCAGCAGCGCGCCGAGCATGACCGCCATCCGGTTGCCTAACAGCTTATCGGCCAGATAGCCGCCGAGGATCGGCGTCACATAGACCAGCGAACAGTAGGCGCTGAACAGGGCGTAAGCGTGGTTATCATCATATTTGAGCTGATTGGTGAGATAGAGGATCAGCAGGGCGCGCATGCCGTAGAAGCTAAAATATTCCCAGATTTGCAGCGCCACGACGTAGTAAATCGCCCGCGGTTGCGATGATGTTGTCTTCATGAGAAGTGTGTTTCCTGGCCTAAAGCGAAAGTCGATCGTTCTGCATGAATAGCGTTTAATTAGTCATATTCATGGCTTAAGGGGCTTTCTGATTATTTAATATGCTTTATTAGTGCATAAATATACACGAATGCGCGGCGGGGTGAATAGACAAATTGCGCTATTCGGTAAAAAGTCATCGTCAGTGTCGGAGGCGGACTATCGACGACCCGAATGGATCTGGTTATGTTATGCCTTTGTATACCCTGATTATCTGCTGGAGTGGCGATGAAAAATAGCGAACTGGAACAACTGATAAACGACAAGCTCAATAGTGCAGCCATCAGTGACTTCGCCCCTAACGGTCTGCAGGTGGAAGGGCGCGACACGGTGCACAAGATCGTCACCGGAGTGACGGCCAGCCAGGCGCTGCTGGATGAGGCCGTTCGTCTTCAGGCGGATGCGGTGATTGTCCATCACGGCTATTTCTGGAAAAACGAATCGCCAGTGATCCGCGGTATGAAGCGCCGGCGCCTGAAAACCCTGCTGGCCAATGATATCAATCTCTACGGCTGGCACCTGCCGCTGGATGCCCATCCCGAGCTGGGCAATAACGCGCAACTGGCGCATCTGCTGGGGATTAACGTGCTGGGGGAAATCGAACCGCTGGTGCCCTGGGGCGAACTGTCGATGCCGGTTTCCGGCCTTGAACTGGCCTCATGGATTGAAGCGCGGCTGGGGCGTAAGCCGCTGTGGTGCGGCGATACCGGGCCGGACACCGTCAGCCGCGTCGCCTGGTGTACCGGCGGCGGCCAGAGCTTTATCGACGCCGCGGCGCGCTTTGGCGTGGACGCGTTTATCACCGGCGAGGTGTCGGAACAAACCATCCATTCCGCCCGCGAGCAGGGCCTGCATTTTTATGCCGCCGGCCACCACGCCACCGAGCGGGGCGGTATTCGCGCCCTCAGCGAATGGCTGACGGAAACCACTGACCTGGACGTCACCTTTATTGATATTCCCAACCCTGCCTGACGGGAGAGAGAAAAGTGCAGCGAGCGCGTTGTTATCTGTTAGGAGAAACGGCCGTCGTGCTGGAGCTGGAGCCGCCGGTCACCCTTGAGAGCCAGCAGCGGATCTGGGGCTTAGCCCAGCGTCTGGCGAACCATGAGGAAGTGATTGACGCCATTCCCGGCATGAACAATATCACTGTGGTGCTCCGCCGCCCGCAGGAGGTGGCGTGGGAGGCGATAGACCGTCTGCAGCGCTGGTGGGAGGAGAGCCTCGCGATCGAGCCGGAGTCGCGCTCGCTGACCATTCCGGTCGTCTACGGCGGCGAGGCCGGACCGGATCTCGGGGGGGTGGCGCAGCACAGCGGCCTCAGTGAAAAGCAGGTCGTGGAGCTGCACGCCTCGGTGGAGTATCTGGTCTGGTTTATTGGTTTTCAGCCGGGATTTCCCTACCTGGGCGGGTTGCCAGCTGCGCTGGCGACGCCGCGTCGCGCCGAACCGCGCGTGCACGTCCCGGCCGGGTCGGTGGGTATCGGCGGCGCGCAAACCGGGATCTATCCGCTGGCGACGCCCGGCGGCTGGCAGCTGCTGGGGCGGACCTCGCTAACGCTGTTCGACCCGTCGCGGAAGGAGCCTGCGCTGCTGCGCGTGGGCGATAAAATTCGCTTTGTGCCGCAAAAGGAGGGGGTATGTTGACTCTGATCCGCGCCGGCCTGTACACCTCGGTACAGGACGGTGGACGAGAAGGCCTGCGCCAGTCTGGCATCAGCCGCTGCGGCGCTCTGGATTATCCCTCGCTGGTGATTGCCAATCTGCTGGTTGGCAACGAGGCGAATGCCGCCGGGCTGGAGATTACCCTCGGCCAGGTGGAGATCGAATTTGCCCGCAGCGGCTGGTTTGCGCTGACCGGCGCCGCCTGCGAAGCGACGCTGGACGGTAAAGCGGTCTGGGTGGGCTGGCGCACCGCCTACCGGCCCGGGCAGCGCCTGGTGCTGAAAACGCCGCAGCATGGCATTCGCAGCTATCTGGCGGTGGCGGGCGGGATTGCGGTACCCGAGGTCCTTGGCTCGCGCTGCACGGATCTCAAGGCGGGGATTGGCGGTCTGGAAGGACGCCGCCTGCAGGACGGCGACAAGCTGAAGCTTGGGAAAGCCGCCCGCCGCTTCACCACCCCGCGCGGCGTCAAGCAGTTGCCGCTGGGCAACCGCATTCGTGCGCTGCCCGGGCCGGAGTACCACGAATTTGACGCGGCCTCGCAGGCGTCATTCTGGCGCGCCCCCTGGAAGCTCAGTCCGCAGAGTAACCGCATGGGGTACCGCCTGCAGGGGCAGCCGCTGAAACGCACCACCGATCGCGAAATGCTGTCGCACGGCCTGCTGCCGGGCGTGGTGCAGGTGCCGCACAACGGCCAGCCCATTGTGCTGATGAACGACGCGCAAACCACCGGCGGCTATCCGCGGATCGCCTGCATCATCGATGCCGATATGTACCAGCTGGCGCAGATCCCGCTCGGGCAGCCGATCCATTTCGTGGCCTGCTCGCTGGAGGAGGCGCTGAAGGCGCGGGCCGATCGTCAGCGTTATCTTGAACAACTGGCCTGGAGACTTCACGATGATGATTGATCTCAATGCCGATCTCGGGGAAGGCGGGGCGAACGATAGCGCGCTGCTCCAGCTGGTGTCGTCGGCGAATATCGCCTGTGGTTTTCACGCCGGCGACGCCGGGCTGATGGTGCAGAGCGTGCGCGAGGCGCTGAAGTACGGCGTGGCGGTGGGCGCCCATCCGGGATATCCCGACCGGGAAAATTTTGGCCGCACGGCGATGGATCTGCCGCCGGAAACGGTCTATGCCCAGACGCTGTATCAGATTGGCGCTCTGGCGGCGATCGTTCAGGCTCAGGGCGGCGAGTTGCAGCACGTAAAGCCGCACGGCATGCTCTACAACCAGGCGGCCAAATCGCCGCCGCTGGCCGACGCGATCGCCCGCGCGGTCCGCGATGTTAACCCGCAGCTGGTGCTGGTGGGTCTGGCGGGCAGCGAACTGATCCGCGCCGGGCAACGCTATGGCTTGACGACGCGTCAGGAGGTGTTTGCCGATCGCGGTTATCTGGCCGACGGCAGCCTGGTGCCGCGCACCGAGCCTGGCGCGCTGATTGACAGCGAAGAGCAGGCCCTGGCGCAAACCCTCGAAATGGTGCAACACCACCGGGTGCGTAGCGTCAGCGGCGAATGGGCGAACGTGGTGGCGCAGACGGTATGTCTGCATGGCGATGGTCCGCATGCCCTCGAATTTGCCCGCCGTTTGCGGGCGGCGTTCGCCGGGCGCCATATTATGGTCAGCGCTCAGCCAGAGGCTGAGATATGACAATCTGAAGGACCGCGAAGGAGAAGACGATGGCGGGCGTATTACTCACCGGTTTTGAACCCTTTGACGGCGAGACGGTGAACCCTTCCTGGGAAGTGGTGCAGCAGCTTGACGGTACAATGATTGCTGGTCAGCCGGTGATTGCCAGGCAGCTTCCCTGCGTGTTTGGCGAGGCGCTGTCGGCGCTGGACGCGGCGATTGAAGACCTGCAGCCGAAGCTGGTTATCGCGGTGGGACAGGCCGGCGGCCGGGTCGATATCAGCGTCGAACGTGTGGCGATTAACGTCGATGATGCGCGTATCCCCGATAACAAAGGCCAGCAACCCATCGACACGCCGATCGTCGACGGCGGGCCGGCCGCGTGGTTCAGCACCTTGCCGATCAAAGCGATCGTCAGCGCGCTGCGCGATCGCGGGATCCCGGCCTCGGTGTCGCAAACCGCCGGCACCTTCGTCTGCAATCACGTCATGTACGGTCTGCTGCACAAGCTGCAGGGACAGAATGAGGTGAGGGGCGGGTTTATCCATATTCCCTGGCTACCGGCGCAGGCGGCGGCCCATCCCGGCGAGCCGAGTATGGCGACCGCCACCGTGCGGGAAGCGCTGGAGACGGCCATAGCCGTAGCCCTGCACCAGCCGGTGGATAGTAAACTGGGCGGCGGCGCCACCCACTAACAGAAGGATGAAAGTATGCCGGAAGGTCCGGAGATCCGCCGCGCGGCGGATACACTGGAGGCAGCAATCAAAGACGAACCCTTAACCGACGTCTGGTTCGCTTTTCCCCGGTTGCAACCCTATCAAACCGAACTGATTGGTCAGCGGGTTACCCATATCGATACCCGGGGCAAAGCCCTGCTGACCCGCTTCTCCGGCGGCCTGACCCTGTACAGCCATAATCAGCTGTACGGCGTCTGGCGCGTGGTTGAGACCGGCGAACAGCCTGCCTCTAACCGGGTGCTGCGCGTCAGGCTACAGACGGCCAGCAAGGCGATTTTGCTCTACAGCGCGTCGGACATTGAGATGCTCACGGCGGAGCAGGAGGCCAACCATCCGTTCTTGCTGCGCGTCGGTCCGGACGTGCTGGATATGACGTTAACCGCGGAGCAGGTGAAAGCGCGACTGCTGTCGGCCAAATTCCGCAATCGTCAGTTTTCCGGCCTGCTGCTGGATCAGGCTTTTCTTGCCGGTCTGGGTAACTATCTGCGGGTGGAAATCCTCTGGCAGGTGGGGCTGACCGGGGGGCATAAGGCCTCGGAGCTTAATGAAACACAGCTGGATGCGCTGGCGCACGCGCTACTCGATATCCCGCGGCTTTCTTATCGCACTCGCGGCCAGCCCGATAACAACAAGCACCACGGTTCGCTGTTCCGCTTTAAGGTCTTCCATCGCGATGGGGAAAAGTGCGAGCGCTGCGGGGGCGTGATTGAGAAGACCATGCTCTCATCGCGGCCGTTTTACTGGTGCCCGCACTGCCAGCATTAAGCCGGCAGCCAGGCAGTGTCAGCGCCAGGCTTCATCGTCAGGCATAAAAAACGCGCCAGCAGGCGCGTTTTTATCATCCGGACAGCGAGATTAACGCTTGATGTCGGACTGGAAGTCGCGTTTGGCGTAGCCGGTGTACAGCTGACGCGGACGGGCGATCTTCATGCCGTCGCTGTGCATTTCGTTCCAGTGCGCAATCCAGCCCACGGTACGCGCCATGGCGAAGATAACGGTAAACATGGAGGACGGAATACCCATCGCTTTCAGGATGATACCGGAGTAGAAGTCGACGTTCGGGTAGAGCTTCTTCTCGATGAAGTACGGGTCGTTCAGCGCGATATGCTCCAGCTCCATGGCCACCTGCAGCAGGTCGTCTTTGGTGCCCAGCTCTTTCAGCACTTCATGGCAGGTTTCACGCATTACGGTGGCGCGCGGGTCGTAGTTTTTGTAAACACGATGGCCGAAGCCCATCAGGCGGAAAGAGTCATTCTTGTCTTTCGCACGACGAACAAATTCCGGAATGTGTTCAACGGAGCTGATCTCTTCCAGCATTTTCAGCGCCGCTTCGTTGGCGCCGCCGTGCGCCGGTCCCCACAGAGAGGCGATGCCGGCTGCGATACAGGCGAACGGGTTAGCGCCGGAAGAGCCCGCGGTACGTACCGTCGAGGTCGAGGCGTTCTGCTCGTGATCGGCGTGCAGGATCAGAATACGGTCCATGGCGCGCTCGAGCACCGGATTGACTTCGTACTCTTCGCACGGCGTGGCGAACATCATGCGCAGGAAGTTGCCGGCGTAGGAGAGGTCGTTGCGCGGATAAACAAACGGCTGGCCGATAGAATACTTGTAACACATAGCTGCCATGGTCGGCATTTTGGACAGCAGGCGATAGGCGGCGATTTCACGGTGACGCGGGTTATTCACGTCGAGGGAGTCGTGATAGAACGCCGCCAGGGCGCCGGTGATCCCGCACATAACGGCCATCGGGTGAGAATCGCGACGGAACGCATGGAACAGACGGGTGATCTGCTCATGGATCATGGTGTGACGGGTCACGGTGGTTTTGAATTCGTCATATTCGGCCTGGGTTGGTTTTTCACCGTTCAGCAGAATGTAACAAACTTCAAGATAGTTTGATTCGGTCGCTAACTGGTCGATCGGGAAGCCGCGGTGCAGCAGGATCCCCTCGTCACCATCGATAAACGTAATTTTAGATTCACAGGAAGCGGTAGATGTGAAACCTGGGTCAAAGGTAAATACGCCTTTTGAACCAAGACTACGAATATCAATAACATCCTGACCGAGCGTGCCTTTTAGCACATCCAGTTCAATAGCAGTGTCACCACCCAGGGTGATTTTTGCTTTAGCATCAGACATTTATGGTCTCCTTAGCGCCTTTATTGCTTAAGACTGCCGGGTGGTGGATTTGCTTTCGGCCCGCGCCCGTATACGTTACCAGTTTGTTATGTTGCACACAGCTCTGCGTCAGCGAAAAGGGCAGGGTACAGAGCAACGGCGCTTGATGGCACGTTCTTCAGGGCTGCGGTGAAACAACAGCAAATCAGCGTTTTAGCAGTCCGAATATTAAAACCTGTATACCACTAATAACTGTCCTGATTACATCGGTCAATACTGACACACTGTTACATAACTTATTCTCAGGTGAAAGAGTGACCCCATAACTTTTGAGCATTATTGCATTTAACTGGTAATGGTTGTAACAAGAATGTTTAATATTTGTCAAATCAGGTGATTAAAAATTAAAAAAATGTTGTTATCGTGACCTTGATCACTGTTCCGGAGAAAACCCAACAAACTATATGTAGGTTAATTGTAATGATTTTGTGAACGGCCTATACTGCGGCCAGGTCTCCGGAACACCCTGCAATCCCGAGCCACCCAGCGTTGTTTAGTGATGTTTTAATGCCTGAAAAGACGTTTTAACATGACTTCTGGTTATAGAAAGGACGCTGTCTGACCCGCAAGCAGACCGGAGGAAGGAAACAATAAGAACAGCATGTGGGCGTTATTCATGGTAAGAAATGTGAAAAAACAAAGACCTGTCAATCTGGATCTACAAACGATACGGTTCCCAATCACGGCGATAGCGTCCATTCTCCATCGCGTTTCCGGTGTCATCACCTTCGTGGCGGTCGGAATTCTGCTTTGGCTGCTGGGCACCAGCCTCTCCTCCCCTGAAGGTTTTCTGACGGCGGCCTCGATCATGGATAGCTTCTTTGTGAAGTTCATCATGTGGGGCATTCTCACCGCGCTGGCCTATCACGTCGTTGTCGGTATCCGCCATCTGATGATGGACTTTGGTTACCTGGACGAAACCCTCGAAGCAGGGAAACGTTCCGCCAAGATTTCTTTTGTTATTACTGTCGTGCTTTCACTTCTCGCAGGAGTCCTCGTATGGTAAGCAACGCCTCAGCACTGGGACGCAACGGCGTACATGACTTTATTCTGGTCCGTGCTACCGCCATCGTTCTGACCCTCTACATCATCTACATGGTTGGCTTCTTCGCTACCACCGGTGAGATCTCATGGGAAGTGTGGACCGGATTCTTTGCCTCCGGCTTCACTAAAGTCTTCACTCTGCTGGCTCTCGTTTCCATTCTTATCCATGCCTGGATCGGGATGTGGCAGGTGTTAACGGACTACGTTAAACCACTGGCTCTGCGCCTGGTTCTGCAGCTGGCTATCGTTGTGGCGCTGGTGGCTTACGTTCTTTATGGATTTGTTGTGGTGTGGGGTGTGTAATGAAATTGCCAGTCAGAGAGTTTGATGCTGTTGTCATCGGTGCCGGCGGCGCAGGTATGCGCGCGGCGCTGCAAATTTCCCAGAGCGGACAGACCTGTGCGCTGCTCTCTAAAGTCTTCCCGACCCGTTCCCATACCGTGTCAGCGCAGGGGGGTATCACCGTCGCGCTCGGTAACTCCCATGAAGATAACTGGGAATGGCATATGTACGACACCGTAAAAGGGTCGGACTATATCGGTGACCAGGACGCCATCGAATATATGTGTAAGACCGGCCCGGAAGCGATTCTCGAGCTGGAGCACATGGGCCTGCCGTTCTCCCGTCTTGACGACGGCCGTATTTATCAGCGCCCGTTCGGCGGCCAGTCGAAGAACTTCGGCGGCGAGCAGGCGGCGCGCACCGCGGCGGCGGCTGACCGTACCGGCCACGCCCTGCTGCACACCCTGTACCAGCAGAACCTCAAAAACCACACCACTATTTTCTCCGAATGGTATGCCCTCGATCTGGTGAAAAACCAGGACGGCGCGGTGGTGGGTTGTACTGCCCTGTGCATCGAGACCGGCGAAGTGGTCTACTTTAAAGCCCGCGCCACCGTGCTGGCTACCGGCGGCGCAGGCCGTATCTATCAGTCCACCACCAACGCCCACATCAACACCGGTGACGGCGTCGGGATGGCCATTCGTGCCGGCGTGCCGGTGCAGGATATGGAAATGTGGCAGTTCCACCCGACCGGCATCGCCGGGGCAGGGGTTCTGGTCACCGAAGGTTGCCGCGGCGAAGGCGGTTATCTGCTCAATAAACACGGCGAACGCTTTATGGAGCGTTATGCCCCGAACGCCAAAGACCTGGCGGGTCGTGACGTGGTGGCGCGTTCCATCATGATCGAAATCCGCGAAGGTCGCGGCTGCGATGGCCCGTGGGGCCCGCACGCGAAATTGAAGCTGGATCACCTGGGTAAAGAGGTTCTGGAATCTCGTCTGCCGGGTATCCTCGAGCTGTCCCGTACCTTTGCTCACGTCGATCCGGTGAAAGAGCCGATCCCGGTTATCCCAACCTGCCACTACATGATGGGCGGTATTCCGACCAAAGTGACCGGCCAGGCGCTGACCGTCAATGAGAAGGGCGAAGACGTGGTGATCCCGGGCCTGTTCGCGGTAGGCGAAATCGCCTGCGTATCGGTCCACGGCGCTAACCGTCTTGGCGGCAACTCGCTGCTCGACCTGGTGGTCTTCGGCCGCGCGGCGGGCCTGCATCTGCAGGAATCCATCGCCGAGCAGGGCACGCTGCGCGACGCCAGCGAATCCGATATCGAAGGCTCGCTGGACCGCCTCAACCGCTGGAACAACACCCGTTCCGGTGAAGATCCGGTGGCGATCCGCAAAGCGCTGCAGGAATGTATGCAGCATAACTTCTCGGTGTTCCGCGAAGGCGATGCGATGCACAAAGGTCTGGAACAGCTGAAAGTGATCCGCGAGCGCCTGAAAAACGCCCGTCTCGACGATACCTCCAGCGAGTTCAACACCCAGCGCGTTGAGTGCCTGGAGCTGGATAACCTGATGGAAACCGCGTACGCGACCGCCGTATCCGCTAACTTCCGTACCGAGAGCCGTGGCGCCCACAGCCGCTTCGACTTCCCGGATCGTGATGATGAAAACTGGCTGTGCCATTCCCTGTATCTGCCAGAGTCGGAATCCATGACGCGTCGTAGCGTCAACATGGAACCGAAACTGCGTCCGGCATTCCCGCCGAAGATTCGTACTTACTAATGCGGAGACAGGAAAATGAAACTCGAGTTTTCAATTTATCGCTATAACCCGGATGTTGATGACGCTCCGCACATGCAGGATTACACCCTCGAAGCGGAAGAAGGTCGTGACATGATGCTGCTGGATGCGCTGATCCAGCTGAAAGAAAAAGATCCGTCGCTGTCGTTCCGCCGCTCCTGCCGTGAAGGGGTTTGTGGTTCCGATGGCCTGAATATGAACGGGAAAAACGGTCTGGCGTGCATCACGCCGATCTCCGCGCTGAATCAGCCGGGCAAGAAGATTGTTATCCGTCCGCTGCCAGGATTACCGGTTATCCGTGATTTGGTGGTGGACATGGGGCAATTCTATGCACAATATGAGAAGATTAAGCCTTACTTGTTGAATAATGGGCAAAATCCTCCGGCTCGCGAGCATCTGCAGATGCCTGAGCAGCGTGAGAAACTCGATGGTCTGTACGAGTGTATTCTCTGCGCATGTTGTTCGACCTCGTGCCCGTCGTTCTGGTGGAACCCGGATAAGTTCATTGGCCCGGCTGGCCTGTTGGCCGCGTATCGCTTCCTGATCGACAGTCGCGATACCGAAACCAGCGAGCGTCTGGACGGCCTGAGCGATGCTTTCAGCGTATTCCGCTGTCACAGCATTATGAACTGCGTCAGTGTGTGTCCGAAGGGGCTGAACCCGACGCGCGCCATCGGCCATATTAAGTCGATGCTGCTGCAGCGCAGCGCGTAAGTTGTTTTCGTTGCCGGATGGCGACGTAAACGTCTTATCCGGCCTACAGGATCGTATCTTGTAGGCCTGATAAGCGAAGCGCCATCAGGCAATAGATATAGCAGGAAACCTCTAAAAACTGCCCCTGATAGTTAGACAGTTTTTAAAGGTTCCTTAGCGGATAGAAACCACAACTCGTCCGCAACAAGTGAACCCCGGCACGTGCACTCGGTGTGCGTGGTAGTTTCTACGGCGAAATAAGCATATGAATGCTTAAGGGATCACGATGCAGAACGGCGCAATGAAAGCCTGGCTGGACTCTTCTTACCTCTCTGGTTCGAACCAGAGCTGGATAGAACAGCTCTATGAAGACTTCTTAACCGATCCTGACTCTGTTGACGCCAACTGGCGTTCAATGTTCCAGCAGTTACCTGGCACCGGAGTTAAACCGGATCAATTTCATTCCAAAACGCGTGATTATTTCCGTCGACTGGCGAAGGATGCCTCACGTTACACTTCTTCGATTTCCGACCCAGACACCAATGTGAAGCAGGTTAAAGTCCTGCAGCTCATCAACGCATACCGTTTCCGTGGCCACCAGCATGCGAATCTCGATCCGCTGGGGCTGTGGAAGCAAGAGAGAGTGGCGGATCTCGATCCGGCCTACCACGATCTGACCGAGGCCGATTTCCAGGAAAGCTATAACGTAGGTTCATTTGCCATCGGTAAAGATACGATGAAGCTGGGCGAGCTGATTGCTGCCCTCAAGCAAACCTACTGCGGCTCCATCGGCGCGGAATACATGCATATCACCTCTACCGAAGAAAAACGCTGGATCCAGCAGCGCATTGAATCGGTAGCTGGCAAAGCGAGCTTTACCGCGGAAGAGAAAAAACGCTTCCTCAGCGAACTGACCGCCGCGGAAGGCCTGGAGCGCTACCTTGGCGCCAAATTCCCGGGGGCGAAACGCTTCTCGCTGGAGGGTGGCGATGCCTTGATCCCGATGCTCAAAGAGATGATCCGCCATGCGGGCAAGAGCGGCACCCGCGAAGTGGTGCTGGGCATGGCGCACCGCGGTCGTCTCAACGTGCTGGTCAACGTGCTGGGTAAAAAACCGCAGGATCTGTTCGACGAGTTCGCCGGCAAACATAAAGAACATCTCGGTACCGGCGATGTGAAGTACCACATGGGCTTCTCATCCGATATGGAAACCGAAGGCGGTCTGGTGCACCTGGCGCTGGCGTTTAACCCGTCGCACCTCGAGATCGTCAGCCCGGTGGTTATCGGTTCCGTACGCGCCCGTCTGGATCGTCTGGACGAGCCGAGCAGCAACAAGGTTCTGCCGATCACTATCCACGGCGACGCCGCCGTCACCGGTCAGGGCGTGGTTCAGGAAACCCTGAACATGTCGAAAGCCCGCGGTTACGAAGTGGGCGGTACCGTGCGCATCGTTATCAACAACCAGGTGGGCTTCACGACCTCTAACCCGCTGGATGCGCGTTCGACCCCGTATTGCACCGACATCGGTAAAATGGTGCAGGCGCCGATTTTCCACGTCAATGCCGACGATCCGGAAGCGGTCGCGTTCGTCACTCGTCTGGCGCTGGATTTCCGCAATACCTTCAAACGCGATGTCTTCATCGATCTGGTGTGCTACCGCCGTCACGGCCATAACGAAGCCGATGAGCCGAGCGCAACTCAGCCGCTGATGTATCAGAAGATCAAAAAGCACCCGACCCCGCGCAAAATCTATGCTGACAAGCTGGAGCAGGAGAAGGTGGCGACTCTGGAAGACGCGACCGAGCAGGTTAACCTCTACCGCGATGCGCTGGATGCCGGCGAATGCGTGGTGCAGGAATGGCGTCCGATGAACATGCACTCCTTTACCTGGTCGCCGTACCTCAATCATGAGTGGGACGAGAGCTATCCGGATAAAGTGGAGCCGAAGCGTCTGCAGGAGCTGGCGAAACGCATCAGCACGGTGCCGGAAGGTATCGAAATGCAGTCCCGCGTAGCGAAAATTTACGCCGACCGCCAGGCGATGGCGGCAGGTGAGAAGCTGTTCGACTGGGGCGGCGCCGAAAACCTGGCCTACGCCACGCTGGTTGACGAAGGTATTCCGGTGCGTCTGTCCGGGGAAGACTCCGGTCGCGGCACCTTCTTCCATCGTCATGCGGTGATCCATAACCAGACCAATGGTTCAACTTACACCCCGCTGCAGCATGTCCATAACGGTCAGGGCCAGTTCCGCGTTTGGGACTCGGTGCTGTCTGAAGAAGCCGTACTGGCGTTTGAATATGGTTACGCCACCGCTGAGCCGCGCACCCTGACCATCTGGGAAGCGCAGTTTGGCGACTTCGCCAACGGCGCTCAGGTGGTGATCGACCAGTTCATCTCCTCCGGTGAGCAGAAGTGGGGCCGGATGTGCGGCCTGGTGATGCTCCTGCCGCACGGCTATGAAGGCCAGGGTCCGGAGCACTCCTCCGCGCGTCTGGAGCGTTATCTGCAGCTGTGCGCTGAGCAGAACATGCAGGTCTGCGTACCGTCCACACCGGCGCAGGTGTACCACATGCTGCGTCGTCAGGCGCTGCGCGGTATGCGTCGTCCGCTGGTGGTGATGTCGCCGAAGTCGCTGCTGCGTCATCCGCTGGCAGTCTCCAGCATGGATGAGCTGGCGAACGGCACTTTCCTGCCGGCCATCGGTGAAATCGATCAACTTGATCCGCAGGCTGTGAAGCGCGTTGTGCTGTGCTCTGGTAAGGTTTACTACGACCTGCTGGAACAGCGCCGCAAAAACGAGCAAAAAGATGTCGCTATCGTTCGTATCGAGCAGCTCTATCCGTTCCCGCATCAGGCGGTGCAGGAAGCGCTGAAAGCGTATGCGCACGTGCATGATTTTGTCTGGTGCCAGGAAGAGCCGCTCAACCAGGGCGCATGGTACTGCAGCCAGCATCACTTCCGTGAAGTGATTCCGTTTGGGGCCTCTCTGCGTTATGCAGGCCGCCCGGCCTCCGCCTCTCCGGCGGTAGGGTATATGTCCGTTCACCAGAAACAGCAACAAGATCTGGTCAATGACGCGCTGAACGTCGATTAATTAAAGGATACACAATGAGTAGCGTAGATATTCTGGTTCCCGACCTGCCTGAGTCCGTAGCTGACGCAACCGTCGCCACCTGGCACAAAAAACCGGGCGACGCGGTCGTCCGTGACGAAGTCCTGGTCGAAATCGAAACTGACAAAGTGGTACTGGAAGTACCGGCATCAGCGGACGGCATTCTGGATGCAGTGCTGGAAGACGAGGGCGCTACCGTCCTGTCTCGCCAGATCCTTGGCCGCCTGCGCGAAGGTAACAGCGCAGGTAAAGAAAGCAGCGAAAAAGCCGATGCGAAGGCGTCCACGCCGGCGCAGCGTCAGCAGGCTTCTCTGGAAGAGCAGAACAACGACGCGCTGAGCCCGGCGATCCGTCGTCTGCTGGCTGAACACAACCTCGACGCAGCGGCCATCAAAGGCACTGGCGTCGGCGGCCGTCTGACCCGCGAAGATGTTGAGAAACATCTGGCGAAAGCCCCGGCGCCGGCAGAAGCCAAAGCGCCAGCCACCGCCGCGGCAGTCGCGCCGGCGCCGCAGCTGGGCAATCGTTCTGAAAAACGCGTCCCGATGACCCGCCTGCGTAAACGCGTGGCCGAGCGTCTGCTGGAAGCGAAAAACTCCACCGCCATGCTGACCACGTTCAACGAAGTCAACATGAAGCCCATCATGGATCTGCGTAAGCAGTACGGTGAGGCGTTCGAAAAACGTCACGGCATCCGTCTGGGCTTTATGTCCTTCTACGTGAAAGCGGTAGTGGAAGCGCTGAAACGCTATCCGGAAGTGAACGCCTCCATCGATGGCGACGACGTGGTGTACCACAACTACTTCGACGTCAGCATGGCCGTATCCACCCCGCGCGGCCTGGTCACCCCGGTTCTGCGTGACGTCGACCTGCTGGGCATGGCGGATATCGAAAAGAATATTAAAGAGCTGGCAGTGAAAGGCCGCGACGGCAAGCTGACCGTAGATGACCTGACCGGCGGTAACTTCACCATTACCAACGGCGGCGTGTTCGGCTCCCTGATGTCCACGCCGATCATCAACCCACCGCAGAGCGCCATCCTGGGTATGCATGCCATTAAAGACCGCCCGATGGCGGTGAATGGCAAGGTAGAGATCCTGCCGATGATGTACCTGGCGCTCTCCTACGACCACCGTCTGATCGACGGACGTGAGTCGGTAGGCTTCCTGGTGGCGATTAAAGAGCTGCTGGAAGATCCGACCCGTCTGCTGCTGGACGTGTAGTCAGCAAGCGTATTACCTACCGTAGGCCGGATAACACGCGTTAGCGCCGTTATCAGGCCTACAGGTTTAAAGATAATTACACCCTGAAGGATGGACTGAACACATGAACTTACATGAATATCAGGCAAAACAACTTTTTGCCCGCTATGGCTTACCGGCGCCGGTGGGTTATGCCTGTACTACTCCGCGTGAAGCAGAAGAAGCCGCTTCAAAAATCGGCGCGGGTCCGTGGGTAGTGAAATGTCAGGTTCACGCTGGTGGCCGCGGCAAAGCGGGCGGTGTGAAAGTGGTAAAGAGCAAAGAAGAGATCCGCGCATTTGCCGAGCACTGGCTGGGCAAACGTCTGGTGACCTATCAAACAGATGCGAACGGCCAGCCGGTTAACCAGATCCTGGTTGAAGCGGCGACCGATATTGACAAAGAGCTGTACCTGGGCGCGGTCGTTGACCGTAGTTCCCGTCGCGTGGTGTTCATGGCCTCTACTGAAGGCGGCGTGGAAATCGAAAAAGTGGCGGAAGAGACTCCGCACCTGATCCACAAGATCGCCATCGATCCGCTGGCGGGCCCGATGCCTTACCAGGGCCGTGAACTGGCGTTCAAACTGGGCCTGGAAGGTAAGCAGGTTCAGCAGTTCACTAAGATTTTCATGGGCCTGGCGACCATTTTCCTGGAGCGCGACCTCGCGCTGATCGAAATTAACCCGCTGGTGATCACCAAGCAGGGCGACCTGATCTGCCTGGACGGCAAACTGGGCGCTGACGGCAACGCGCTGTTCCGCCAGCCGGATCTGCGCGAAATGCGCGACCAGTCTCAGGAAGATCCGCGTGAAGCGCAGGCTGCGCAGTGGGAACTGAACTACGTCGCGCTGGACGGCAACATTGGTTGCATGGTTAACGGCGCGGGCCTGGCGATGGGTACCATGGACATCGTTAAACTGCACGGCGGCGAACCGGCTAACTTCCTCGACGTGGGCGGCGGCGCCACCAAAGAGCGCGTCACCGAAGCGTTCAAAATCATCCTCTCTGATGACAACGTGAAAGCGGTTCTGGTTAACATCTTCGGCGGTATCGTACGCTGCGACCTGATCGCTGACGGTATCATCGGTGCGGTAGCGGAAGTTGGGGTTAACGTTCCGGTGGTGGTTCGTCTGGAAGGTAACAACGCCGAACTGGGCGCGAAAAAACTGGCTGACAGCGGCCTGAATATTATTGCAGCGAAAAGTCTGACGGACGCAGCACAGCAGGTTGTTGCCGCAGTGGAGGGGAAATAATGTCAGTTTTAATTAATAAAGATACCAAGGTTATCTGCCAGGGCTTCACCGGTAGCCAGGGGACCTTCCACTCTGAACAAGCGATCGCTTACGGTACGCAAATGGTTGGCGGCGTGACGCCAGGCAAAGGCGGCACCACGCACCTGGGCCTGCCGGTGTTCAACACCGTGCGCGAAGCCGTTGAAGCGACCGGCGCTACCGCGACCGTGATCTACGTTCCGGCGCCGTTCTGCAAAGATTCCATTCTGGAAGCGATTGACGCGGGCATTAAGCTTATCATCACCATCACCGAAGGTATCCCGACCCTGGATATGCTGACCGTGAAAGTGAAACTGGACGAAGCGGGCGTGCGCATGATCGGCCCGAACTGCCCAGGCGTGATCACCCCGGGCGAATGCAAAATCGGCATCATGCCGGGTCACATTCACAAGCCGGGTAAAGTGGGCATCGTTTCCCGTTCCGGTACCCTGACCTATGAAGCGGTTAAGCAAACCACCGACTACGGCTTCGGCCAGTCTACCTGCGTCGGTATCGGCGGCGACCCGATCCCGGGCTCTAACTTCATCGATATCCTGAAGCTGTTCCAGGAAGACCCGCAGACCGAAGCTATCGTCATGATCGGTGAGATCGGCGGCAGCGCGGAAGAAGAAGCGGCTGCCTACATCAAAGAGCACGTGACCAAGCCGGTTGTCGGCTACATCGCGGGCGTGACCGCGCCGAAAGGCAAGCGTATGGGCCATGCGGGCGCCATCATCGCTGGCGGTAAAGGTACTGCTGATGAGAAATTCGCAGCCCTGGAAGCAGCCGGTGTGAAAACCGTTCGCAGCCTGGCCGATATCGGCGAAGCGCTGAAAGCGATCATCAAGTAAACCCTCTCTGCTTGTCCGCAAGCAGAAATCTGTCCGATTTCGACATGGTTGGCCACCGTCAGGTGGCCTTTTTTTGGCCGTTATCCGCTTCTCCCGAAAGCCGCTGAGCCAGCAAACCCCGCGTTTGGCGAAAACCTTATCTATCATATTGATTTTAAGAATTATTTCATAAATATTCTCGACGTGCGGTTGTCGGAAAGGAAAATATGCCCTGGCCGTACCGGAGGGAAGCAAAACAGACACTAAAAAAAGAGTGGGGGAGGGGATAAGAAAACAGGAAAAAATACTGTGAGCGGTCTAGCATTAATCGGATCGGCTCTTTTTTTTCTTTTTTTTCCTGCGGCGTTAAATAATATTACCTATGATTCTCATCTCTCCCTTTTTAGTAACCAATCAAAGTATACTTTAAACACGGTATTAACATTAAGTTTACCAATATTCTTTATTGGGCTACATAATTAACACGTAGAGTAAAAATTGATTTATATCAATACTTAATGCTTGGAAAAATCCTTCAAAAAACGTTAAATTGTCTCAAGTCAAATTGGCCTAAACTGGCCATCTTCGCTATATATTGATCACCGTCGAAAAATGTAAAACTGGAACAATAAAAACATATTTATTGTAAGGTTATTGCGGCGTAATATATTGGGGAATCAATTGGGTTTTTCGTTAACGTATTTGTAACCTTGTCCTGGCGTGGTTTCACTTTCGGTTGAAACCCGCTCCGGGCGGGCGACAAATAAAAATTTGTATTGGGGCATGCGTATGAGCCAGAGCTTCTCGGTTCATTTTCGGAGTCTTCATGCGATGAGCAAGGAGTCATGATGTTAGATATAGTCGAACTGTCGCGCTTACAGTTTGCCTTGACCGCGATGTACCACTTCCTGTTTGTGCCACTGACGCTCGGTATGGCGTTCCTGCTGGCCATCATGGAAACGGTCTACGTCCTTTCCGGCAAACAGATTTATAAAGATATGACCAAATTCTGGGGCAAGTTGTTTGGTATCAACTTCGCGCTGGGTGTGGCGACCGGTCTGACCATGGAGTTCCAGTTCGGGACTAACTGGTCGTATTACTCACACTACGTGGGGGATATCTTCGGTGCGCCGCTGGCCATTGAAGGTCTGATGGCCTTCTTCCTCGAATCCACCTTTGTAGGTCTGTTCTTCTTCGGTTGGGATCGTCTGGGTAAAGTTCAGCACATGGCCGTCACCTGGCTGGTCGCACTGGGCTCCAACCTCTCCGCGCTGTGGATCCTCGTCGCAAACGGCTGGATGCAGAACCCTATCGCATCGGACTTCAACTTTGAAACCATGCGTATGGAGATGGTTAGCTTCTCCGAACTGGTGCTCAACCCGGTTGCTCAGGTGAAATTTGTTCACACCGTGGCGTCGGGCTATGTCACCGGTGCGATGTTCATCCTGGCTATCAGCTCCTGGTACATGCTGAAAGGCCGTGACTTTGCCTTTGCTAAGCGCTCCTTTGCCATCGCAGCCAGCTTCGGTATGGCAGCGATCCTCTCCGTTATTGTGCTGGGTGACGAATCTGGTTACGAAATGGGCGACGTGCAGAAAACCAAACTGGCGGCTATCGAAGCAGAGTGGGAAACCCAGCCTGCGCCGGCGGCCTTTACCCTGTTTGGTATTCCCGATCAGAATGCGCAAACCAACCACTTCGCCATCCAGATCCCTTACGCGCTGGGCATCATTGCCACCCGCTCGGTGGATAAGCCGGTTATCGGTCTGAAGGATCTGATGGTTCAGCACGAAGAGCGTATCCGTAACGGCATGAAGGCCTATGCGCTGCTGGAGCAACTGCGCGCCGGTTCCACCGACCAGGCCGTTCGCGACCAGTTCAATAACGTGAAGAAAGATCTTGGCTATGGTCTGCTGCTGAAACGCTATACCCCGAACGTCGCTGACGCCACGGAAGAGCAGATCGCCAAAGCGACCAAAGACTCTATTCCAAGCGTCGCACCGCTGTACTTCGCCTTCCGTATCATGGTGGCGTGCGGCATCCTGATGCTGTTGATTATCGGCGCCTCCTTCTGGAGCGTGATCCGTAACCGTATCGGCGAGAAAAAATGGCTGCTGCGCGCCGCGTTCTATGGCTTGCCGCTGCCGTGGATTGCCGTGGAGTCAGGCTGGTTTGTTGCCGAATACGGCCGTCAGCCGTGGGCGATTGGTGAAGTCCTGCCGACGGCGGTGGCCAACTCGTCGCTGACCGCGGGCGATCTGATCTTCTCTATGTTGCTGATCTGCGGCCTGTACACGCTGTTCCTGGTGGCTGAACTGTTCCTGATGTTCAAGTTTGCCCGCAAAGGACCTAGCAGCCTGAAAACCGGCCGCTATCACTTTGAACAGTCCTCTGCGGCTATTCAGTCGGCACGCTAAGACAGGAGTCGTCAAATGATCGATTATGAAGTATTGCGTTTTATCTGGTGGCTGCTGATTGGCATCCTGCTGATTGGCTTCGCCGTCGCCGACGGGTTCGACATGGGGGTGGGCATGCTCACCCGCTTCCTCGGCCGTAACGATACCGAGCGTCGGATTATGATCAACGCCATCGCCCCGCACTGGGACGGTAACCAGGTGTGGCTGATCACCGCCGGCGGCGCGCTGTTCGCTGCCTGGCCGATGGTCTACGCCGCGGCGTTCTCCGGTTTCTATGTGGCGATGATTCTGGTGCTGGCCTCGTTGTTCTTCCGTCCGGTCGGTTTCGACTACCGTTCCAAGATCGAGGACACCCGCTGGCGCAACATGTGGGACTGGGGCATCTTCATCGGCAGCTTCGTGCCGCCGCTGGTGATTGGCGTGGCCTTCGGCAACCTGCTGCAGGGCGTGCCGTTCCATGTCGACGAATACCTGCGTCTCTTCTATACCGGTAATTTCTTCCAGCTGCTGAACCCGTTTGGTCTGCTGGCCGGTATCGTCAGCGTGGCGATGATCCTGACCCAGGGCGCGACCTACCTGCAGATGCGTACCGTAGGCGAACTGCACCTGCGCACCCGCACCGTCTCCACGGTGGCGGCGCTGGTGACGCTGGTCTGCTTCGCGCTGGCGGGCGTGTGGGTCTACTACGGTATCGACGGCTATGTGGTGAAATCGGTGATTGACCATACCGGCCCGTCTAATCCGCTGACCAAAGAAGTGGTGCGTGAAGCTGGCGCGTGGATGGTGAACTTTAACAATATGCCAGCGCTGTGGGCGATCCCTGCCCTGGGCGTGGTGCTGCCGCTGCTGACCGTCGTTTCGACCAAAGCGGATAAAGGCGCCTGGGCATTCCTGTTCTCCTCGCTGACCCTGGCCTGCATCATTCTGACTGCCGGTATTGCGATGTTCCCGTTCATCATGCCGTCCAGCACTATGCTGAACGCCAGCCTGACGATGTGGGACGCGACCTCCAGCCAGCGGACGCTGAATCTGATGACCTACGTGGCGATTGTCTTCGTGCCGATCATTCTGGGCTACACCAGCTGGTGTTACTGGAAAATGTTTGGCCGCATCACGCGCGAAGACATCGAAAAGAACACCCACTCGCTGTACTAAGGTAAGGAGCTATATATGTGGTACTTCGCATGGATTTTGGGAACGCTTCTTGCCTGTGCCTTTGGGGTGATTACCGCGCTGGCGCTTGAGCACGTGGAAGCCACCAAAGCCGGGAAGAAAGAAGAAATCTGATGAAATTTATCGCTACTCTGTACGCGATAATGGACAAGCGCCCGCTCCGGGCGCTTTCCTTATTGATGGCGCTGCTGCTGGCAGGCTGCATCTTCTGGGATCCGTCGCGCTTTGCCGCGAAGACCAGCGAGCTGGAAATCTGGCATGGTTTCTTGCTGATGTGGGCAGTTTGCAGCGGCGTTATTCACGGCGTGGGCTTCCGCCCGCGTGCCGTTCACTGGCAGGGGATTTTTTGTCCGCTTATCGCTGATATCGTGCTCGCTTTAGGTCTCTTCTTTTTCTTCTTTTGAATAAGAGATCTCTGTTAATGCTATGGGCTTGCATAAGCCCATAAAAATTTACGCCCCGTTTACTTTCCCCCATTCCAAACCACCTTTCCCGCGCGTATAGTAGCGAAGTTTGAAAGCTCTAACCTTTTTTTGCATTACCGGGATGTAAAGTGAATACAACGCTGTTTCGATGGCCGGTTCGGGTCTACTACGAAGATACCGACGCCGGTGGTGTGGTTTACCACGCCAGTTACGTCGCTTTTTATGAAAGAGCACGCACAGAGATGCTGCGCCACCATCACTTTAGTCAACAGGTTCTGTTGGCTGAACGCGTTGCCTTCGTGGTTCGCAAAATGACGCTGGAGTATTTTGCCCCCGCCAGACTCGACGACATGCTCGAAGTCCAGACGGAAATTACCTCGATGCGCGGCACCTCTTTGGTTTTCACGCAGCGAATCGTCAACGCCGAGAATACAGTGTTAAACGAAGCTGAGGTTCTCATTGTGTGCGTTGATCCACTCTTAATGAAGCCACGTGCGCTTCCCAAGTCTATTGTCGCGGAGTTTAAGCAGTGACTGACATGAATATCCTTGATTTGTTCCTGAAGGCGAGCCTTCTGGTTAAACTTATCATGTTGATTTTGATTGGTTTTTCTATCGCTTCCTGGGCTATCATTATTCAGAGAACGCGTATCCTTAACTCGGCCGCGCGCGAAGCTGAAGCGTTCGAGGACAAATTCTGGTCCGGGATTGAACTGTCCCGTTTGTATCAGGAAAGCCAGGGGCGTCGCGATAATCTGACCGGTTCGGAGCAGATCTTCTACAGCGGCTTCAAAGAGTTTGCGCGCTTGCATCGGGCCAACAGCCATGCGCCGGAGGCGATCGTCGAAGGGGCATCGCGCGCGATGCGTATTTCGATGAACCGCGAGCTGGAAACGCTGGAGACCCATATTCCGTTCCTCGGCACCGTAGGCTCCATCAGCCCGTATATCGGTCTGTTCGGTACCGTTTGGGGGATCATGCACGCCTTTATCGCTCTTGGCGCGGTGAAGCAGGCCACCCTGCAGATGGTGGCGCCGGGTATCGCCGAAGCGCTGATCGCCACTGCGATCGGTCTGTTCGCTGCTATCCCGGCGGTCATGGCGTATAACCGCCTGAACCAGCGCGTGAACAAGCTTGAACTGAATTACGACAACTTTATGGAAGAGTTCACCGCCATTCTGCACCGTCAGGCTTTTACCACCAGCGAAAGCAATAAGGGGTAAGCCATGGCCAGAGCACGTGGACGCGGACGTCGCGAACTGAAGTCCGAGATCAACATCGTTCCGCTGCTGGATGTCCTGCTGGTGCTGTTGCTGATCTTTATGGCAACGGCGCCGATCATTACGCAGAGCGTGGAAGTCGATCTGCCGGACGCCACGGAATCGCAAGCGGTGAAAAGCAATGACGATCCGCCGGTGATTGTGGAAGTCTCCGGGGTAGGGCAGTACAGCGTGAAAGTGGGGCAGGAGACGCTGTCCCAGCTGCCGCCGGAGCAGGTGATTGCCGAAGCGAAGCGTCGTCTTGAAGCCAATGAGAAAACGGTATTCCTGATCGGCGGTGCGAAAGACGTCCCTTACGATGAAATTATTAAAGCGCTGAACCTGTTGCATAGTGCAGGGGTTAAATCGGTCGGCTTGATGACCAAACCTATTTAATCGCTTCAGGTAGGTGCGTCCGCGCGGCGTTCGGCGGCGAGTATCGCTCGCCGTCGGTGCGCATCGCGGGTACAGGCGAACAGTTTTTGGGAACCGATAGTGTCAAAGGCAACCGAACAAAACGACAAGCTTAAACGAGCGATCATCATTTCAGTCGCGCTGCACATCATACTGATCGCGCTGCTGATCTGGAGTTCGTTTGACGAGCATCTGGATGCCTCTGCCGGCGGCGGCGGGGGATCGTCGATTGATGCCGTCATGGTCGATCCGGGGGCGGTGGTAAATAACTATAACCGTCAGCAACAGCAGCAGGCCAGCGCACGTCGCGCCGCTGAACAGCGCGAAAAACAGGCGCAGCAGCAGGCGGAAGAGTTACGTGAGAAGCAGGCGGCGGAACAGGAACGGCTGAAACAGCTCGAACAGGAGCGGCTGCAGGCGCAGGAAGCGGCGAAAGAAGCGAAGGAACAACAGAAGCAGGCTGAGGAAGCCGCAGCCAAGGCTGCCGCGGCGGCGAAAGCCAAAGCGGATGCGCAGGCTAAAGAAGCGCAGGAAGCAGCGGCCAAAGCGGCCGCCGAGGCGAAAGCGAAGGCGGATGCCCAGGCGAAAGCGGCTGAACTGGCGGCAGCGAAAGCGGCTGCTGACGCGAAGAAACAGGCCGAAGCCGCCGCCGCGAAAGCAGCGGCCGATGCGAAGAAACAGGCGGAAGCAGAAGCGGCGAAAGCCGCGGCAGAGGCGCAGAAGAAAGCAGAAGCGGCAGCGGCGAAAAAAGCGCAACAGGAAGCGGAGAAGAAGGCCCAGCAGGAAGCGGCTAAACAGGCAGCGGCTGAAAAAGCGGCTGCAGAAAAAGCCGCCGAAAAAGCAGCTGAGAAAGCGGCCGCGCAAAAAGCGGCCGCGGAGAAGGCCGCCGCCGAGAAAGCCGCCGCAGCTGAAAAAGCAGCGGCAGCCAAAGCGGCAGCTGCTGAGAAGGCGGCGGCTGATAAAGCGGCCAAAGCGGCAGCAGCAAAAGCCGCGGCAGCGAAGAAAGCGGCTGCAGCGAAAGAAGCGGACGGCGTTGACGACCTGCTCGGCGATCTGAGCTCTGGTAAGAATGCGCCGAAAGGTAGCACCAGCGGTAGCACAGGTGGCTCTTCACCTGCTAAAGGAAGTAAACCGGGGCAGGGCGGTGCATCTCAGGCGGAGATTGCCAGCTATATTTCGCAGGTGCAGGCCGCGATTAAAGGACATCTCTATGACTGGGATACGTACAAGGGTAAAGTATGTACGTTGCGCGTAAACCTGGCTCAGGATGGAACGTTGTTGAGTGTGAAATCGGAAGGCGGCGATCCGGCTTTCTGCCAGCAAATGCTGGCGGCTACCAGTCGGATGAGCAAATTCCCTAAACCGCCGTCGCAGGCTGTTTATGAAACGTTCAAAAATGCGCCACTGGACTTCAAACCTTAAGCGCTTTTTCTCCCCGCGTTAGCGGGGGGAAAGAAAATAGGGCGGTCATGGGTTTTGGTAGTTTTGTGTATTTGAGTTTGTTAACATTCTGCTAAATTATCGTGGGCTTTCCGCCCGGATAAGGGAGATATGATGAAGCAGGCATTACGAGTAGCATTTGGTTTTTTAATGCTGTGGGCGGCGGTGCTGCACGCAGAAGTACGTATCGAGATCACCCAGGGGGTGGACTCGGCGCGCCCCATCGGGGTGGTACCGTTCCAGTGGGCCGGCCAGGGCGCTGCGCCGGAAGATGTTGGCGGTATCGTGGCAGCTGACCTGCGCAACAGCGGTAAATTCAACCCGCTGGATCGCTCGCGTCTGCCGCAGCAGCCGACCAGTCCCCAGGAAGTGCAGCCTGCAGCCTGGTCTGCGCTGGGTATTGACGCCGTGGTCGTCGGTCAGGTGACGTCAAACCCGGATGGTTCTTATCAGGTCGCGTATCAGCTGGTGGATACCGGCGGTGCGCCGGGCACAACGCTGGCGCAAGGCTCTTTCAAAGTCACTAAGCAGTACCTGCGCTATGCAGCGCACACTGCCAGCGATGCGGTATTTGAAAAGCTGACTGGTATTAAAGGCGCCTTCCGTACCCGTATCGCCTACGTGGTGCAGACCAACGGCGGTCAGTTCCCGTATGAGCTGCGTGTCTCCGATTATGATGGCTACAACCAGTTCGTGGTTCACCGCTCCTCCCAGCCGCTGATGTCCCCGGCCTGGTCTCCGGACGGTTCAAAACTGGCTTACGTAACCTTCGAAAGCGGTCGTTCTGCGCTGGTGGTGCAGACCCTGGCGAACGGCGCAGTGCGTCAGATTGCCTCCTTCCCGCAGCACAACGGCGCGCCGGCGTTCTCGCCGGATGGCTCTAAACTGGCTTTCGCGCTGTCGAAAACCGGTAGCCTGAACCTGTACGTGATGGATCTGGGCTCGGGTCAGATTCGTCAGGTGACCAACGGTCGCAGCAACAACACCGAACCAAGCTGGTTCCCGGACAGCCAGAACCTGGCCTTCACCTCTGATCAGGCAGGTCGTCCGCAGGTGTATAAAGTCAATATTAATGGCGGCACGCCGCAGCGTATCACCTGGGAAGGTTCGCAGAACCAGGACGCTGACGTGAGCGCGGATGGTAAAACGATGGTAATGGTCAGCTCGGCCGGCGGCCAGCAGCACATTGCCAAACAAGATCTGGAAGCGGGTGGTGTACAGGTTCTGTCATCAACGTTTTTAGACGAAACGCCAAGTCTGGCACCTAACGGCACTATGGTAATCTACAGCTCTTCTCAGGGGATGGGATCCGTGCTGAATCTGGTTTCTACAGATGGGCGTTTCAAAGCGCGTCTTCCGGCAACTGATGGACAGGTAAAATCACCTGCCTGGTCGCCGTATCTGTGATAATAAATAATTGATTATTAAAGGAATCAAAGAAATGCAACTGAACAAAGTGCTGAAAGGGCTGATGATCGCTCTGCCGGTTATGGCAATCGCGGCATGTTCTTCTAACAAGAACGCCAGCAACGACCAGAGCGGTGAAGGCATGCTGGGTGCCGGCACTGGTATGGACGCTAACGGTAACGGCGGCAACATGTCTTCTGAAGAGCAAGCTCGTCTGCAGATGCAGCAGCTGCAGCAGAACAACATCGTTTACTTCGATCTGGACAAGTACGATATCCGTTCTGACTTCGCTGCCATGCTGGACGCGCACGCTAACTTCCTGCGCAGCAACCCGTCCTACAAAGTGACTGTAGAAGGTCACGCGGATGAGCGCGGTACGCCGGAATACAACATCGCGCTGGGTGAGCGTCGTGCTAACGCCGTTAAGATGTATCTGCAGGGCAAAGGTGTTTCTGCCGATCAGATCTCCATCGTTTCTTACGGTAAAGAAAAACCAGCAGTACTGGGTCATGACGAAGCGGCATATGCCAAAAACCGTCGCGCCGTACTGGTTTACTAAGAGAATTGCATGAGCAGTAACTTCAGACATCATTTATTGAGTCTGTCGTTACTGGTTGGCATAGCGGCCCCCTGGGCCGCTTTTGCTCAGGCGCCAATCAGTAGTGTCGGCTCAGGCTCGGTCGAAGACCGTGTCACTCAACTTGAGCGTATTTCCAATGCTCACAGCCAGCTTTTAACCCAACTCCAGCAACAACTCTCTGATAACCAGACTGACATTGATTCTCTCCGTGGTCAGATCCAGGAGAACCAGTATCAGCTGAATCAGATCGTTGAGCGTCAAAAGCAGATTCTGCTGCAGATTGACGGGCTGACGAGCGGGGGTGGCGCAGCAGCGGCTGGCGCCCAGACGTCGTCTTCCGGCGATCAGAGCGCGGCTGCTACCAGCGCAGCGCCAGCGGCCTCTTCAGGCGCTCCGGCGATGACCGGCGATGCGAACACCGATTACAATGCGGCCATTGCCCTGGTGAAGGATGCTTCACGCCAGGATGACGCCATGGCGGCGTTCCAGAACTTCGTTAAAAAGTACCCGGATTCGACTTATCAGCCGAACGCCAACTATTGGCTCGGACAGTTGAACTACAATAAGGGGAAAAAAGACGATGCGGCGTTTTACTTCGCCTCGGTGGTGAAGAACTACCCGAAATCGCCAAAAGCGCCAGACGCCATGTTTAAGGTCGGCGTGATCATGCAGGACAAAGGTGATACCGCGAAAGCGAAAGCGGTTTACCAGCAGGTGATCAACAAATTCCCCGGCACCGACGGTGCGAAACAAGCGCAAAAACGACTTAATGCCCTTGGTTGATTACGGCATGACCAGAAATCGCGTCATTTCTGGTCTTGTCGCCTGAATCGCCAGCAGTTAAGTGATCTTTATCGAAATTTTAGTTGCGCTGAATTCTGAAATCAGTAATATATGCCGCCGTTGCCAAGGGATATCAAACAAGCCCAAAGCGACGCCAGAGTGGGTCGTTAGCTCAGTTGGTAGAGCAGTTGACTTTTAATCAATTGGTCGCAGGTTCGAATCCTGCACGACCCACCAATCGTTCTGGTGGAACGCGATAGTAAAACGTGAAGGATAACGTTGCGACAGCAACGGCCCATAGGGCGAGGCAAAGCCGAGTCATCCTGCACGACCCACCAATTAGCAGTATCCAGCGTAGTATCGGGTGATTAGCTCAGCTGGGAGAGCACCTCCCTTACAAGGAGGGGGTCGGCGGTTCGATCCCGTCATCACCCACCACCGGGTCGTTAGCTCAGTTGGTAGAGCAGTTGACTTTTAATCAATTGGTCGCAGGTTCGAATCCTGCACGACCCACCATTATAATGATGGGGTCGGTGGAGGCAGTATCAGTAGTATCCAGCGCAGTTTCGGGTGATTAGCTCAGCTGGGAGAGCACCTCCCTTACAAGGAGGGGGTCGGCGGTTCGATCCCGTCATCACCCACCACTCGGGTCGTTAGCTCAGTTGGTAGAGCAGTTGACTTTTAATCAATTGGTCGCAGGTTCGAATCCTGCACGACCCACCAATTTTAATATTGGTGTCGAGTGAAATTATTCAGGTAGTACCAGAGCGGGTCGTTAGCTCAGTTGGTAGAGCAGTTGACTTTTAATCAATTGGTCGCAGGTTCGAATCCTGCACGACCCACCATCCTGAATGATTACAGTAGCAAAATCCCGCAAGGGGTCGTTAGCTCAGTTGGTAGAGCAGTTGACTTTTAATCAATTGGTCGCAGGTTCGAATCCTGCACGACCCACCAATGTAAAAAGGCGCCCTAAAGGCGCCTTTTTGCTATGCGTCATTCTCCACAATCCTACTTCAGCATGACCCCCTGCCGCCGCTTACCGTGACGCCATAAGGCACGAACCGGTAGCCCGGGAAGATGCGTAGCATCGTCCCCGGGGAATAGGTGCTCATGTACAAAATTCATCACGACTTTTTGCTCGTAATCCGCTATCTTGTTTAGCATATAAAACACCATGACCGTGTTAAGGCGCAGACAGGCCATAGTGACGGTCTTAGAGTTAAGCCAGTAAAACGAGATTGCATGATGAGCGTAATGTTTGATCCTGAAACGGCGATTTATCCCTTCCCACCGAAACCGCAGCCGCTGACCGTCGACGAAAAGCAGTTTTACCGCGAGAAAATCAAGCGTCTGCTGCGCGAGCGCGATGCCGTGATGGTGGCGCATTACTACACCGATCCTGAAATTCAACAACTGGCGGAAGAGACCGGCGGCTGTATAGCCGACTCGCTGGAGATGGCGCGCTTTGGCGCCCGCCATTCGGCCTCCACGCTGCTGGTCGCCGGGGTGCGTTTTATGGGGGAAACCGCCAAAATCCTTAGCCCGGAAAAGACCATTCTGATGCCGACCCTGAACGCCGAGTGTTCGCTGGATCTGGGCTGTCCGATTGAGGAATTCAACGCCTTCTGCGACGCCCATCCCGATCGCACCGTGGTAGTCTATGCCAATACGTCCGCCGCGGTGAAGGCTCGCGCCGACTGGGTGGTGACCTCCAGCATCGCCGTGGAACTCATTGACCATCTGGATAGTCTTGGTCAAAAGATCCTCTGGGCGCCGGACCGCCATCTTGGCCGCTATGTCCAGCGTCAGACCGGCGCAGACGTGATCTGCTGGCAGGGGGCGTGCATCGTGCACGATGAGTTTAAAACCCAGGCACTGACGCGTATGAAGGCCCTCTATCCTGAAGCTGCTGTACTGGTCCATCCCGAGTCGCCGCAGGCAATCGTCGAGATGGCCGATGCCGTAGGTTCCACCAGTCAGCTGATCGCGGCGGCGAAAAGCCTGCCCCAGCGCCAGCTGATCGTGGCGACCGATCGCGGTATCTTTTATAAAATGCAGCAGGCGGTGCCGGAGAAAACGCTGCTGGAAGCGCCCACCGCTGGTGAAGGGGCGACCTGCCGCAGCTGCGCGCATTGTCCGTGGATGGCGATGAACGGCCTGAAAGCCATTGCCGAGGGGCTCGAGCAGGGCGGCGCTGAACATGAAATCCACGTCGACGAAGCGCTGCGGACCGGCGCATTAATTCCCCTTAACCGGATGCTGGATTTTGCGGCTACACTACGGGGATAACGTATTGTCGCGTCGCAAGACGCTGAGGGGATGAAATGGATTTTTTTAGCACGCAGAATATTTTAGTACATATACCCATCGGCGCCGGGGGGTACGATCTCTCCTGGATAGAGGCCGTGGGGACCATCGCCGGGCTGCTGTGTATCTGGCTGGCGAGCCTGGAGAAGATCAGCAATTATGCATTCGGTCTGGTCAACGTCACGCTGTTCGCCATCATCTTCTTTCAGATCCAGCTGTACGCCAGCCTGTTGCTGCAGCTGTTCTTCTTTGCCGCTAACGTTTACGGCTGGTATGCCTGGTCGCGGCAAAGCAGCAATCATGTGGCCGAGCTGCAGATCCGCTGGCTACCACGCAGTAAAGCCCTGGGCTGGCTGGCGGCCTGCGTGGTGGCGATCGGCTTGCTGACCCTGTTTATCAATCCGTTTTTTGCCTTCCTGACGCGAATCGCGGTCAGCCTGATGCAAGCGCTTGGTTTGCAGGTCACGATGCCGGAACTGCAGCCGGATGCCTTCCCGTTCTGGGACTCCTGTATGACGGTGCTGTCGGTAGTGGCGATGATCTTAATGACCCGCAAATACGTTGAGAACTGGCTGCTGTGGGTCATCGTCAACGTCATAAGCGTGGTGATTTTTGCCCGTCAGGGCGTCTATGCTATGTCGCTGGAATATCTCTTGCTGACGTTCATTGCGCTGAACGGCAGCCGAATGTGGATAAACAGCGCGCGTGAGCGAGGTTCTCACGCGTTTTCTGGCTAATGATGGTGGTGATGATCGTGCCCGGCGTGCATCGTGTTGAGATGGCACTCCGGGCCGCTGCAGGGCTGGTACTCCATCTGCACCGTGGCATGCTCAATTTCATATTTATGTTCCAGGAAATGCAGGATGCGGTTGAGTAACGCATCATGATCGTGCGGCGGGACCACCTGCACATGCAGCGTCATCACCGGTTTTTCCCCCACCAGCCAGACGTGAACGTGGTGAACATCGCGCACCTCCGGGATAGAGCGGCGGATATCCCGCTGTAGGGCCGCTACATCCAGCGAACGCGGTGCGCCTTCCAGCAGCTCATTCAGACTCTCCTTCAGCAGCCGCCATGCGCTACGTAGCACCAGGCAGGAAACCAGCACGGAAAGGATCGGATCGACAGGCGTCCAGCCAGTGGTGAGGATCACCACGGCGGCCACAATCGCCCCAACCGAACCCAGCAGATCGCCGAGCACGTGTAGCGCCGCGGCGCGCACGTTGAGATTCCGCTCTTCGCTGCCACGATGTAGGATCCAAAACGCCAGCACGTTGGCTAGCAGACCGGCGACTGCAATGACCATCATCGTCACCCCGGCAACCGGCTGCGGATGCTGGAAGCGCTGAATGGCCTCCCAGACAATCAGCATGGTGATCACCACCAGAGCAATGGCATTGAGAAACGCCGCCAGGGTGGTCAAACGCAGCCAGCCAAAAGTATGGCGGGCGTTCGGGGGACGGCTGGCGAAGCGAACCGCCAGCAGCGCAAACAGCAGGGCGGCGGAGTCGGTGAGCATATGGCCGGCATCCGCCAGCAGGGCCAGCGAGCCGGAGATCGCGCCGCCGATGGCTTCTATCAGCATAAAACCGGCGGTGACGATGAACGCCCAAAGTAGCCGGCGAGCGTTGCCGTTATCCGGAGCCTGGGCAGGGGAGTGCGAATGCGAATGCGCCATGGTGTCGTCCCTTGATAGTTATCATTATCACGCTATGACAGCATAAACAGAGAACGATAACAAACAGAGAAAAGGCGAGCCCAGCTCGCCTTTTCTCTGTTTGCACTCACCGCATCAATTACTGGGTGGTGCCGTCGGTTTTGCTGTTGTCATGGTTCATGCTGTCGCCGTTGTCCAGTTTCTTACCGGTATCCGGACAGCGGCCGTCTTTACACATCGAGTTTTTATGTACCTCATCGCTCGACATATTGTCCTGGCTCATCGTCGAGCCGTCAGGATGAAGCATGGTGCCGCCAGAGCCAGAGTTAATTTGGCTATTATCCACGTTATTCGGCGCCACGTTTTCACGGGCATCCGGCGCCACCTGGCCGGCATCAGCGGAAGAGTTGGCCTGGCCATTGTTGGACTGGGCGCCGGTGTCTGCCGCCAGGGCCGCGCCGCTGGCAAGACTTAAGGTGGCGGTGAGCAAAAGGGTCGTCAGTTTTTTCATATTCATCGGATACTCCTGTTGGGTCGGGAAGCGGTAAAAAACGCCTCCAGCGGTAAGTGTGCCAGGGATCTGACTCGCTATGGTTTAAGACTCCGCAGACGATCGCAGTGTCACTATATAATCCTGAAACGTAAGACTTAATTAGCTTTAACAGTTAAATATTGTAGTTCATGAGCCTGCTTTCGCTACTTTATGGCGTATTTTTGCCTATTTCCAGGATTATTCCATCACTACTGTAAAATCACGTTTACACTATTTCAGCGAAGAGATAGATTGGAGGGATTGCATTTCATTGAATAAGTATGGCAACGCTGGAAAGAAGATGAATTATCAGAACGACGATTTACGCATTAAAGAGATCAACGAATTATTACCTCCCGTTGCGCTCCTGGAAAAATTCCCTGCTACCGAAAATGCTGCAAACACCGTTGCACATGCTCGCAAAGCGATCCACCAGATCCTCAAAGGCGATGATGACCGCCTGCTGGTGGTGATTGGGCCTTGTTCTATTCACGACCCGGCGGCGGCGAAAGAGTACGCTTCCCGTCTGCTGACCCTGCGCGAGGCGTTGAAGGGCGAGCTCGAGATCGTCATGCGCGTCTATTTTGAGAAACCGCGCACCACCGTCGGCTGGAAAGGGCTTATCAACGATCCCCATATGGATAACAGCTTCCGCATCAACGACGGGTTGCGCATTGCGCGCAAACTGCTGCTGGACATTAACGACAGCGGTCTGCCGGCGGCGGGGGAATTCCTCGATATGATCACCCCGCAGTATGTTGCCGATCTGATGAGCTGGGGCGCCATTGGGGCGCGTACCACCGAATCTCAGGTTCACCGCGAGCTCGCCTCGGGGCTCTCCTGCCCGGTGGGCTTTAAGAATGGTACCGATGGCACCATCAAGGTGGCTATCGACGCGATTAACGCCGCCGGCGCGCCGCACTGTTTCCTGTCGGTCACCAAGTGGGGCCACTCCGCTATCGTTAATACCAGCGGCAACGGCGACTGCCATATTATTCTGCGCGGCGGCAAAGAGCCGAACTACAGCGCGAAGCACGTGGCGGATGTGAAGATCGGCCTGGCGAAAGCGGGCCTGCCGGCCCAGGTGATGATCGACTTCAGCCATGCCAACTCCAGCAAGCAGTTCAAGAAGCAGATGGAAGTGGGCGCCGACGTATGCCAGCAGATTGCCGGCGGCGAGCGCGCCATTATGGGCGTGATGATTGAAAGCCATCTGGTGGAAGGCAACCAGAGCCTCGAGAGCGGTGAACCGCTGACCTACGGCAAGAGCGTCACCGACGCCTGCATCGGCTGGGAGGATACCGACACGATCCTGCGTCAGCTGGCGGAAGCAGTGAAAACCCGTCGCGGCTAAGCTACTCTGCGTTAGCGCAGGTCATAAAAAAAAGCGTGGAGATTTCCACGCTTTTTTGTTTTGACCGGGGGAAATTACTTCGCTTTACCCTGGTTGGCGACGGCAGCCGCTTTCGCCGCGATCTCTTCCGCATTGCCCAGATAGTAATGTTTGATCGGCTTGAAGTTTTCATCGAACTCATACACCAGCGGTACGCCGGTCGGGATGTTCAGTTCGAGGATCTCGTCTTCGCCCATGTTGTCGAGGTATTTCACCAGCGCGCGCAGGGAGTTACCGTGAGCGGCGATGATCACGCGCTCACCGCTTTTCAGGCGCGGCAGAATGGTTTCGTTCCAGTAAGGCACGACTCGGTCGATGGTCAGCGCCAGGCTTTCAGTGGTCGGCAGTTCGGCGTCGGTCAGTTTTGCATAGCGCGGATCGTGGCCCGGGTAGCGCTCGTCGTCTTTGGTCAGCTCCGGCGGAGTGACAGCGAAGCCGCGACGCCACTGTTTAACCTGCTCGTCACCGTATTTCTCAGCGGTTTCCGCTTTGTTCAGGCCCTGCAGCGCGCCGTAATGACGCTCGTTCAGCTTCCAGGATTTCTCAACCGGCAGCCAGGCCTGATCCAGTTCGTCCAGTACGTTCCACAGGGTATGGATGGCACGTTTCAGCACGGAGGTATAAGCAAAATCAAAGCTGAAGCCTTCAGCCTTCAGCAGTTTACCTGCCGCTTTCGCTTCGCTAACGCCTTTCTCGGACAGATCAACGTCGTACCAACCGGTGAAGCGGTTTTCGTTGTTCCACTGGCTTTCGCCATGACGAACCAGTACCAGCTTAGTTACAGCCATTCTCTTACTCCTCTCTACACGCCATCCCTCGCGCCGCGAACGGTGCGCTGAATATGTTGGTGTATGTGTTATTGATTGATAACTATTCTCATTATATTGCCGTGATTTGGCTCACGGCAATGCTTATCCCTAACCATAGCGAAAATAGTGGCTCAGTGTAAGGTGCTTGTAAAACACAGGTTATTTTTTTGCCCTTTGGTGACGGAAAATAGAGCAGGTTGCTGAAAAAAGAGGCGCCAGAGAGGAGGGCGGGGACGAAAAGCAGCGCCCCCGGCGGAGGGCGCTGGCGATTATCGGGCGATAAACTGATATTCCGTCAGGCTGACGTACTCCTGGCCCGGACGTAACACACAGTCCGGCTGCGGCCATTCCGGATGATTCGGCGAATCCGGGAGGAATTCGCTTTCCAGCGCCAGCCCCTGCCAGTCGGCGTAGGGCTCTGTCGTCTGCGACGGGGTGCCGCCGAGATAGTTGCCGGAGTAAAACTGCAGCGCCGGAGCGGAGGTATAGACCGTCATCTGCAGCTTACCGTCCTGCGACCAGACCTGCGCCGCAGGCTGGCTGGCGTCGCCTCCGGCGTCCAGCAGGAAGGCATGATCGTATCCCTTCACCTTTTGCTGATCGGCGTCGGCGAGGAAGTCGGCGGCGATGGTTTTCGGCTGGCGGAAATCAAAGCTGGTGTTAGCAACATCTTTGAGTTCACCACCCGGGATACCGTCGCTTTCCACCGGCAGATACCTCTGGGCGAGGATCTGCAACTGGTGCTGGCGCACGTCGCCCTGGTCACCGTCGAGGTTGAAATAGACGTGATTGGTCATGTTCACCGGGCAGGGTTGGTCCACGGTGGCGCGATAGGTAATCGCGATGCGGTTATCGTCGGTCAGACGATAGTGCGCGGTGGCCTGCAGCGTGCCGGGGAAGCCTTGATCGCCATCGGGTGAGGTCAGAGCGAACAGCACTTCCTGCTCGTCGGCGCGGACAATGCGCCAGCGGCGCTTATCAAACCCTTCGGGGCCGCCGTGGAGCTGGTGGCCCGCGTCGTTTGAAGGCGTAACGTTGACGAGCTGGCCGTCAAGCGGGAAGCGGCTATTGCCGATGCGGTTGGCGTAGCGGCCTACCGAGGCGCCAAGAAACGCGGCCTGGCGGGTATAGTCTTCCAGCCTGGCGCAGCCCAGCAGCGGGCGGCGCAGGTTGCCATCGGCCAGCGGCACCTCGGCGCTGAGCAGCGTCGCGCCCCAGTCCGCCACGGTGACGGTCATCCCCGCCTTATTGCGCAGGGTTACCTGCTGCCATGGCTGGCCGTCCGGCGCCAGCGCGGTGGTTTGCGTTACCATTGGCCAGCCCCCTGTGACGGTTTGCAGACATAGAACGTCTCTTTAATTCCGGTTTTCGCTTCATACTCGTTGGCAACGGCCTGCTGCACGGTATCGACCAGATCTTCCGGGACCAGCGCTACCACGCAGCCGCCAAAGCCGCCGCCGGTCATGCGCACGCCGCCTTTATCGCCGATTGTCGCCTTGACGATCTCCACCAGGGTGTCGATCTGCGGGACGGTGATCTCGAAATCATCGCGCATCGAGGCGTGGGATTCGGCCATCAGCTCGCCCATCCGCTTCAGGTCGCCTTTTTCGAGGGCGCTGGCGGCTTCCACGGTGCGGGCATTCTCCGTCAGCACATGGCGTACCCGCTTCGCGACGACCGGATCCAGCTCATGGGCGACGGCGTTGAATTGCTGAAGGGTGACATCGCGCAGAGCGGGCTGCTGGAAGAAGCGCGCGCCGGTCTCGCACTGTTCACGACGGGTGTTGTACTCGCTGCCGACGAGGGTGCGCTTAAAGTTGCTGTTGATGATGACCACCGCCACGCCTTTCGGCATCGAGACGGCTTTGGTGCCCAGAGAACGGCAGTCGATCAGCAGCGCATGGTCTTTTTTGCCCAGCGCCGAAATCAGCTGATCCATGATGCCGCAGTTGCAGCCGACGAACTGGTTTTCCGCCTCCTGGCCGTTGAGGGCGATTTGCGCGCCATCCAGCGGCAGATGATACAGCTGCTGGAACACGGTGCCGACGGCGACTTCCAGCGAGGCTGAGGAGCTTAACCCCGCACCCTGCGGCACATTGCCGCTGATCACCAGATCCGCGCCGCCGAAGTGGCTGTTCCGCTGCTGCAGATGCTTCACCACGCCGCGGACATAGTTCGACCACTGCTGGGTGTCGTGGCTGATAATCGGCGCGTCGAGAGAGAATTCATCGCTCTGATTGTCGTAATCGGCGGCAATCACCCGCACGGTACGATCGTCGCGCGGCGCACAGCTGATCACCGTCTGGTAGTCGATAGCGCAGGGCAGCACAAAGCCGTCGTTGTAATCGGTATGCTCGCCGATCAGGTTGACGCGGCCTGGCGCCTGAATGACATGGCTGGCCGGGTAACCGAAGGCCTCAGCAAACAGGGTTTGGGTTTTCTCTTTCAGACTCATCATTACACTCCGGATTCACGAAAATGGACGTCGCTGACGGCGCGCAGTCGTTCAGCAGCTTGCTCGGCGGTCAGATCGCGCTGCGTTTCGGCCAGCATTTCGTAGCCAACCATAAACTTGCGGACCGTCGCGGATCGCAGCAGCGGCGGATAAAAGTGGGCGTGGAGCTGCCAGTGGTTATGGTTTTCGTCGTTAAACGGCGCGCCGTGCCAGCCCATGGAGTAGGGGAATGAGCACTGGAACAGGTTGTCGTAACGGCTGGTCAGCTTTTTCAACGCCAGCGCCAGATCGCTGCGCTGGGCGTCGGTGAGATCGGTAATACGCTGCACGGGCGCTTTCGGCAGCAGCAGCGTTTCAAACGGCCACGCGGCCCAGTAGGGCACGACCGCCAGCCAGTGCTCGGTGTCGACCACGGTGCGGCTGCCGTCGGCCAGTTCGCGCCGGGCATAGTCCAGCAGCATTGGCTGGCCCTGGCTGGCGTAATATTCTTTCTGCAGACGGTCTTCCCGTTCCGCTTCATTGGGCAGGAAGCTGTTGGCCCACACCTGACCGTGCGGGTGCGGGTTGGAGCAGCCCATCGCTGCCCCTTTATTTTCAAAGACCTGTACCCACGGATAGCTTTTCCCGAGGTCCGCGCTCTGTTCCTGCCACGCTTTAACCACGCCTTCCAGCGCTTCAAGGCTCAGCTCCGGCAGCGTTTTGCTGTGGTCTGGCGAGAAGCAGATCACCCGACTGGTGCCGCGCGCGCTCTGGCAGCGCATCAGCGGATCGTCACTCTCCGGGGCGTCCGGGGTGTCGGTCATCAGGGCCGCAAAGTCGTTGGTAAACACGTAGGTACCGGTGTAATTCGGGTTGGTGTCGCCGGTGACCCGGGTGTTGCCCGGGCACAGGAAACAGTCCGGATCGTGGGCCGGCAAGGTCTGTTTTGCCGGCGTTTCCTGCGCCCCCTGCCAGGGGCGCTTGGCGCGATGCGGAGAAACCAGAATCCACTGCCCGGTTAACGGGTTATAACGACGATGCGGATGGTCAACGGGGTTAAATACGCTCATGAAGGTTCCTTAGTCTGGATAACCCTGCGGATGGCGGGACTGCCAGTGCCAGGTGTCCTGCGCCATTTCGTCCAGGTTGCGTGTCACGCGCCAGTTCAGCTCGCGGTCGGCCTTGGCGGCATCCGCCCAGTAGGCCGGGAGGTCGCCATCGCGGCGCGGCGCGAAATGGTAGTTAATCGGTTTGCCGCAGGCCTTGCTGAAAGCATTGACCACGTCGAGCACGCTGCTGCCGACGCCGGCGCCAAGGTTGTAGATATGGACCCCGGCTTTGTCAGCCAGTTTTTCCATGGCCGCGACGTGACCGTCGGCGAGGTCCATCACGTGGATATAATCGCGCACGCCGGTGCCATCTTCGGTCGGGTAGTCGTTACCAAACACGGCCAGCGATTCGCGACGGCCAACGGCGACCTGGGCGATGTAGGGCATCAGGTTATTCGGGATCCCCTGCGGGTCTTCACCCATGTCGCCCGACGGATGGGCGCCGACCGGGTTGAAGTAGCGCAGCAGGGCAATGCTCCACTCCGGCTGGGCTTTCTGCAGGTCGGTCAGGATCTGCTCCACCATCAGTTTGCTTTTACCGTAGGGGCTTTGCGGGGTGCCAGTCGGGAAGCTTTCGACATACGGGATTTTCGGCTGGTCGCCGTAGACGGTGGCGGAGGAGCTAAAGATGAAGTTCTTCACGCCCGCGGCGCGCATGGCGGAGACTAATTTCAGTGTGCCGGTGACGTTATTGTCGTAATATTCCAGCGGTTTGGCGACGGACTCCCCGACGGCCTTCAGCCCGGCGAAGTGGATCACCGCTTCAATGGCGTGGTCGTGGAGGATCTCGGTCATCAGCGCTTCATTACGAATATCGCCTTCAATAAAGGTGGCTTTTTTGCCGCCGAGACGCTCAATCACCGGCAGTACGCTGCGCTTGCTGTTGCAGAGATTGTCGAGGATCACCACCTCATGCCCCTGCAGCAGCAGTTGAACGCAGGTATGACTTCCAATGTAACCGCTACCACCTGTAACCAGAACTTTCATGATTCGCTCCATTCGGCTTATCGTGTATGAGGAAGATAGCATATCAAAGAAGTGAAAAGTGTGACACAGAACAAGTTAGTGGAATCGTTTACACTTGAGGGTGAAACGACATCATTTAATTTATTTTGTTTTATATACAATTGGTTATATTAGGTTGGCGCTATTTTTCTGAAAAATACCAGGGATCTTTCGATCCCCGGCAGGAGGCGTCAGGCCACGGGGCCGAGCTGATAAGTGTAACCGTCTCCACTGGGAACGAATGCCAGGCGATGGGTAATACAGTCCGGGGCATCTTCCGCATGGTGCGAGACAAACAGCAGCTGCGTGGCGCCTTCGCCAATCAGGACGTCGACAAAGCGGCGTACCAGCTGGCGATTGAGGGGATCCAGCCCCTGCAGAGGTTCATCGAGGATCAGCAGGGTTGGATGCTTGACCAGCGCGCGAACGATAAGCGCCAGCCGCTGCTGGCCCCACGACAGGCTGTGAAACGGCGCGTCGGCGGTGCGCTTATCGATGCCGAGAATATCCAGCCATTGCTGCACCAGCTTATGCTGTTTATCGGACACCGCCTGATAAATGCCGATCGAGTCAAAATAGCCCGACAGAATAACGTTGCGGACGTTGGTGCTGACCCGGTAGTCCAGATGCAGGCTGCTGCTGACGTAGCCGATATGCTTTTTAATATCCCAGATGGTCTCGCCGCTGCCGCGGCGGCGGCCAAAGAGGGTGAGATCGTTGCTGTAGCCCTGCGGATGATCGCCGGTGATAAGGCTCAGCAGCGTGGATTTACCGGCGCCGTTGGGGCCGACGATCTGCCAGTGTTCGCCCGGGCTCACGGTCCATGAGAGATGGTTGATGACCGGACGATCGTTGTAGGAGACCACGCCGTCATTGAGCACGATACGCGGCGCCGAGTCTGCCAGCGCATGACGGGCTGGTGGTACATCTGGCTCCGGTAGGGTGATGCCGTCCAGTTTTTCACTGTGCGCCAGCTGAGCGACCAGCGCCTGCTGCAGAAGAGCGCGCTTCTCGCCGGTCTCGCTGAGGAGGCAATCAGCCAGCACGCCGGCGTATTGCACAAACTCCGGGATCTCATCGAAGCGGTTGAGCACCAGCACCAGGGTGAGGCCGGCGCGATGCAGGTCGGCCAGCAGCGCGGCCAACTGCTGGCGGGAGTTGACGTCGAGGCCGTCGAAAGGCTCGTCGAGGATCAGCAGTTGCGGATCGCTCATCAGGGCCTGGCACAGCAGGGTCTTACGCGTTTCGCCAGTGGACAGATACTTAAAGCGGCGGTCCAACAGGGCGCTGATGGCAAACTGTTCGGCAAGCTGCGCGCAGCGGGCAGGATCTTTCACCTCGTCCTGAATAATCTCCGCAGTGGTGCGGCCGGTATCTTCTTCTCCGGGGCTGAGCAGGTCGGTGTTATTGCGCTGCCACTCGTCGCTGACCAGCTTCTGCAGCTGTTCGAAGGAGAGACGTGTTACGCGGGAGAAGTGGCTTTCGCGCTGACCGCTGAGCAGGGTCAGGTCACCGGCCAGGGCTCGCGCGAGGGCGGATTTGCCGCTGCCGTTGCTGCCGACGAACGCCCAGCTTTCACCCGCCGCCACGCTCAGGTGGTCTATTTTTAAGGTTTTTGTATCGCTCAGGCGAAACGTGCCTTGCGAAATTTGCAATGATGACATGATGTATCCCATTTTTTGCAGCGATGTGCATCAGGGATACGACTTCAGGCGCGCAATGTCAATGGGGTCAGCATAACGTAGCGAGAATGATGCGATCGGCGTTGAAGTAAGCGATCGCCTCCGTCCCTTCCGTCAGGCCAGACGTCTGCGCCTGTGGCAGAGTGGCGCACAGGGTCTGGCCGTCCGCGAGGGTCATCAGCACTTCGCACTGCCCGGAGCCGCATTCGATATGGCTGATACGACCCGACAGCTGGTTTTCGGCCTGGCGGGCCACCGCCGGGTCGAGGGTGATGCCGACCCAGGGCGCTTTCAACAGAACCAGCACCTCCTGGCCCTCATCGAGCCCCAGCTTTTCAGCGCTCTGGGCGGTAATGGCGACGTTCAGGCGGGTCTGACCGTCGGCCAGCAGCACCTCAACGTGCTGCTGCACCTGCTGGCGATCGCGGCCGGTAATGGTGCCGAACCACTGGTTGCGGGCGCTGGTCTGCAGGGAAAAGCGCGAGATGGCCGCCAGCAGGCTGTCCAGTGGCAGGGCGTCGTCATCGCTGAGCACATCAAACGCTTTCTGCTGGATCTGCGCCAGCAGATCGTACAGTTGGATCAGACGCTGCCCGTAGCGGGTCAGCACCGCGCCGCCGCCGCCTTTGCCGCCGGTGGCGCGATCCACCAGCGGCTGTTCGCTGAGCTGGTTCATCTCGTTGATGGCATCCCACGCGCTTTTATAGCTGATGCCCGCGTGCTTCGCCCCCTGGCTTATCGAGCCGGTCTGGTCAATCTGTTTGAGCAGGGCGATCCGCCGGGGGTCGGCAAACAGGCGCTGCTGTAGCTTAAGGGTGAGAAGAATTTCAGCCTGCATAATCGTTTCCTGACAAAAAAGCGTATTGTGACCGATAGTCACCCAGTTGCAAAACCTCTGTGCGCGGTTTTGTCATTACCCACCGCACAAATGGGGCGTGTTTTTTCGGCTGAAACCGTTACAATCAGCAAATCATACTATCTGGAGTGAACCATGTTAGAGCTTTTGAAAAGTCTGGTTTTTGCGGTCATCATGGTACCGGTGGTGATGGCGGTCATCCTGGGATTGATTTACGGTCTTGGCGAAGTGTTCAACCTCTTCTCCGGCGTAGGCCACAAAGATCGCAGCCAGCAAAATCATTGATTTCCCGGCGCCCGGTTTAACCGGGCGCTGTGCTATTTCCCTCCTGTATCATTTCCCTTCGTTTTATTGTCCTGTGTCACTATAAAAATGCTCTGCATATCGTTATATTGTCGAATACATAACGCATTGACAGGAGATTCAGATGGCAGGTTCTTGGTTACGCGGGGTTATCGGGGTATCACTCACGCTGTGCGTCGCGGGTCAGGCGCTGGCGGCAGAGGGGAAAGTGACCGTTTTCGCCGCCGCATCGTTAACCAACGCGATGCAGGATATCGCCCAGGCGTATAAGAAAGAGAAAAACGTCGAGGTCGTCTCGTCGTTTGCCTCGTCGTCGACGCTGGCGCGGCAGATTGAAGCAGGCGCCCCGGCGGATCTGTTTATCTCCGCCGATCAAAAGTGGATGGACTACGCGGCTGACAAAAAGGCCATCGATCCGGCGACCCGCGCCACCCTGCTTGGCAACAGCCTGGTGGTGGTGGCGCCGAAAGCCAGCGCGCAGGGTGCAATTACCATTAATGAGAAAACCGACTGGACCAGCCTGCTGAAAGGGGGCCGTCTGGCGGTGGGCGATCCGCAGCACGTTCCGGCAGGGATCTACGCCAAAGAAGCGCTGCAGAAACTGGGCGCCTGGGAGACCCTGTCGCCGAAGCTTGCGCCGGCGGAAGACGTGCGCGGCGCGCTGGCGCTGGTGGAGCGTAGCGAAGCGCCGTTGGGCATCGTCTACGGATCGGATGCCGTGGCCAGCAAAGGGGTGAAAGTGGTGGGCACCTTCCCGGAGGCGTCGCATCAGAAAGTCGAATACCCGCTGGCGATTGTCGATGGCCACCGCAATGCGGCCGTGAGCGCTTTCTATGACTACCTGAAAGGGCCTGAAGCGTCCGCGATTTTCCAACGTTACGGATTTACCACCCGCTGATGTTTCTGAGCGAACCCGAATGGCAGGCGGTGCTGCTGAGCCTGAAAGTCTCCTCCCTGGCGGTGGCCTTGAGCCTGCCCTTTGGCATCTTTTTTTCCTGGCTGCTGGTCAGGCGCACCTTCCCCGGCAAGGCGCTGCTCGACAGCCTTCTCCATCTGCCGCTGGTGCTGCCGCCGGTGGTGGTGGGATATCTGCTGCTGGTGGCCATGGGGCGGCGCGGGTTTATTGGCAGCTGGCTGTATGACTGGTTCGGCATCAGCTTTGCCTTCAGCTGGCGCGGGGCGGTGCTGGCGGCGGCGGTGATGTCTTTCCCGCTGATGGTGCGCGCCATCCGCCTGGCGCTGGAGGGGGTGGACATCAAACTGGAGCAGGCGGCGAGAACCCTCGGGGCCAGCCGCTGGCGGGTATTTTGCACCATTACGCTGCCGCTGACTCTGCCGGGAATTATTGTTGGCACGGTGCTGGCCTTCGCCCGCTCGTTAGGGGAATTTGGCGCGACCATCACCTTCGTCTCCAATATTCCCGGCGAAACGCGTACCCTGCCTTCGGCGATGTACACCCTGATCCAGACTCCGGGCGGGGAGGGGGCGGCGGCTCGTCTGTGCCTCATCGCTATCGGCCTGGCGCTGGTCTCGCTCTTGATATCAGAATGGCTGGCCCGCGTGAGCCGCCAGCGCATAGGAGGATAATGATGCTGGAGCTGGACTTTACCCAGACCCTCGGCAGCCACTGTCTGCAGATCCGTGAAACGCTGCCCAGCAGCGGGATCACCGCCATCTTTGGCGTCTCCGGCGCCGGGAAAACGTCGTTGATCAACGCTATCAGCGGCCTGACCCGGCCGCAGGCGGGGCGGATCGTGCTCAACGGCAGGGTGCTGAACGACACCGCGCAGCGTATCTACCTGGCGCCGGAGCAGCGGCGGATCGGCTATGTCTTTCAGGATGCGCGCCTGTTTCCCCACTATAAAGTGCGCGGCAATCTACAGTACGGCATGGCGAAATCCATGGTCAGCCAGTTCGATAAGCTGGTGGAGCTGCTGGGGATCGCTCCCTTGCTGGATCGCCTGCCTGGCCGGTTATCCGGCGGCGAAAAGCAGCGTGTAGCCATCGGCCGCGCTTTGCTGACCGCGCCGGAGCTGCTGCTGCTGGACGAGCCGCTGGCCTCGCTGGATATTCCGCGCAAACGCGAACTGTTGCCCTATTTGCAGCGACTGGCACAGGAGATCCATATTCCGATGCTTTACGTCAGCCACTCGCTGGACGAGATCCAGCATCTGGCCGATCGCGTGCTGGTGCTGGAGGCCGGTAAGGTGAAGGCTTTCGGTCCGCTGGAGGAGGTCTGGAGCAGCAGCGTGATGCACCCCTGGTTGCCGGCGGAACAGCAGAGTACGATCCTCAGCGCCACCATCGCCGCGCAGCATCCGCAGTACGCGATGACCGCGCTGACGCTGGGGGATCAAATGCTGTGGGTCAACCGGCTCGAACGTCCCGCAGGTGATACCGCGCGGATCCGCATTCAGGCGTCGGATGTTTCGCTGGTGCTGGCCCAACCGTCCGCCACCAGCATCCGCAACATCTTGCGCGCCGAGGTGGTTCAGTGTCTGGAGGTCAACGGACAGATCGAGGTTCAGCTCAGGGTGAGCGGCCATCCTCTGTGGGCTCGAATCAGCCCGTGGGCGCGGGATGACCTGGCGATAGCGCCAGGCCAGCAGGTGTTTGCCCAGATCAAAAGCGTGTCGATCGCCGCCTGATCACAGCAGCTGACGGTAGATAAACTCGGCGATGCTGGCGGACTCATTGTCCCCGATGACCACGTTGGCGCGGGCTTTGACCTCGTCCACCGCATTGCCCATCGCCACCCCGGTACCTGCTGCTTCCAGCATACTCAGATCGTTGTAGTTATCGCCGAAGGCCACCACATTCTGCATCGACAGCCCCTGGTCAGCGACCCACTGCGCCAGGCGTTTGCCTTTGCTGTTGCCGGCGCGGGCAATATCCACCTGGTCGTGCCACGACCATTCGCACGCCAGGCCCAGCGTCTCGCCGACCTCCTGCGCAAAGCGCTGCAGACGGGGAATGTCATCGTCGGTGAGGGCGAATTTCCATACCGCTTTGACCTCGCGGACCGCCTGCGCCAGCGAGTCGACCTGGCTGAAGACCGGGCGCTGATCCTCCGGTAGCGCCTGCGCCCAGTTGCGGGTGCGGATCACATGCCCGGTGGGCTGTTCGTAAAGCATCGCGTCATCCACATAGGCCAGACCGTGGATCTGCTGTTCGGCGAGCATGGCGGTGAGGCTTACCGCGTGTTCCACCGACATAGGATCGGCCGCCAAAACCTTTTTTGCGTGATAATCATACAAATAAGTGCCATTACAACAAATTGCAGGTGTATCGAGGGCCAGTGCCTGATAAAAAGGATGAATAGCGACGTGATGACGTCCGGTAACGACGATCACCTGGTAGCCCGCCTCTCTGGCGCGGGCCAGCGCTTCCAGCGAAGCGGGCAGGATGGTTTTTTTGCTGGTAAGCAGGGTGCCGTCTAAATCCAGGGCAATCACGCGTGTTGTCATGTGTTATTTCCGGTTGATGTTGAAAAGTACCTGGCCATGATGGTACACCGCCGTGGCGTCAGGACCAATTTTTCCACATCTGCCGTGAATGTCTGTATGCCCTTTGTGCCGCCTTCCGTCGGTAATTCGGTCGGCGATGCGAGTATCATGGGCGGATGTCTTATAATTTTCAGGGTGCTGTTATCCTGAAAATGAAAAATCCACGTGCAGTGAGGGAAGGAGTAGTCATGAAACAAACCGTTTATACCGCCAGCCCGGAAAGCCAACAAATCCACGTCTGGAGTCTTGAAGCGGACGGCAAACTGACGCTGGTGCAGGTGGTTGATGCCCCGGGTCAGGTCCAGCCGATGGTGGTCAGTCCCAATAAGGAGTATCTGTACGTTGGCGTTCGTCCGGAGTTTCGCGTGTTAGCTTATCGCATCACGCCGGATAACGGGGCGTTGACCTTTGCGGGGGAAGCGGCGCTGCCGGGCAGCCCGACCCACATTTCTACCGATCATCATGGCCGCTTTGTCTTCAGCGCCTCCTACAATCAGGGCTGCGTCAGCGTGACCCCGCTGCAGGATGGCCTGCCGGGTGAAACTATCACCGTGGTGGAAGGGCTGGAAGGCTGCCACTCGGCCAATATCTCCCCGGACAACCGTACCCTGTGGGTGCCGGCGCTGAAGCAGGATCGCATCTGCCTGTTTACCCTCAGCGAAGATGGTTTCCTCTCCGCCCAGGAGCCAGCGGAAGTCACCACCGTCGAGGGGGCGGGTCCGCGCCACATGGTGTTCCATCCGAACCAGCAGTATGGTTACTGCGTCAATGAGCTGAACAGCTCAATTGACGTTTGGGAGCTGAAAGACCCGAATGGCAACATCGAATGTGTACAAACTCTGGATATGATGCCGCCTGATTTCACCGGCGTGCGCTGGGCGGCGGATATTCATATCACTCCGGACGGGCGTCATTTGTACGCCTGCGATCGTACCGCCAGCATCATCACGGTGTTCAGCGTGTCGGAAGATGGTAGCGTGCTGGCGGTGGAAGGCTATCAGCCGACCGAGACCCAGCCGCGCGGCTTCAATCTCGATCACAGCGGTAAGTATCTGATTGCCGCCGGGCAGAAGTCGCACCATATCGCGGTGTACGAAATTACCGGCGAGCAGGGGCTGCTGCAGGAGAAAGGCCGCTATGCGGTCGGGCAGGGACCGATGTGGGTGGTCGTCAACGCTCACTGATCCGTCAGGCGGTAAAAGAAAAAACCTCGCGTGAGCGAGGTTTTTTTGATCAGAGCGGACAGGCTCTGTAGGGAAGGTGTTGCCCTGGTAGACCTGAAGCGTGATGGCTTTAGATATCGTCCATGGTGTAGCCGACGACAATCTCCAGCGTTTTACGGATCACGTCTGCGGTCACCACGTCATCGGTGCTTTCCAGCGCCTGAATCAACCATAAAATAATGGCCTTATTGTTCAGGTGACCCTCGGACTGGAGAATACTGTTGATGGCCAGCGACATCACGGCGGACTCATCAACCAGCTTATCACCGGCGTTACGGAAATAGTCGGAGAGCGCGGTGTCCTGCAGTCCTGCGTAAATATCGGGTTGCTGATGCATAGTCTGTCTCATCACATTCTCACTCTGTGTTATTCACCATGGTTGGGAGACTCAGTGGATCTTTTTACCTTCCAGCGCCATGGCGCTTTGTGTCGGCGAACCTCGGGTTTCCCAACGGCCATTGATTTTCTTTACCTGCAAAGGCGCTTGCTTGCGCTGACGGGCAAGCTTCGCGCAAATTTCTTCGATCACAGCAGCGATGACCTTTCTTCGCTGTCGGTCTGACTCTGTCGCCTGCATCAACCGAAGTCGAACCAGCAGGGTCGGGGTGGTAATCGGGCGATTCGTTTTCAGAAGCGCGAGCACCGCCTCGCCGATGATCTCATCGGTGATTTCCTCAGTTTCACTGCTATTCATAACCGTCTCTCTGCATGCCACTCTCTCCCTGAACCTGCGAACGGGCATTCAGGTCAGCAGCAGGTTTGTGGATGCGATCGCCCCTCATCTGCTACTGCGGTGCAACAGGCGACGATCGATGACGTTATTCCTGACCGGCAAACAGCAGACCAATTAAGGTCTGATAGTGACTCTCTTCCTCGGGGGCACGGGCGCGGTCGAGGCGGCTCAACAGTTTGGTGCACAGCGCTTTGCGGTTGAGATGACGCCCTTCGTTGAGAATATCCATCACAATCTGACCCAGCGTTTCCTGCTGGGAAGGTAACGATGCTTTGTTGAAATACTGGGCAATTGCGTTCGCTGTATCTGGAATGTAACCATTCTGCTGCATATGTGCTCCTTTCATTTCATTCATCTGTTAACTGCCATTAAACTTATACAATATTTACTAACCTGTACACACAAAGTTGCACAGAAATGATTCAAAACGTGTTAACATTTTGATTTATAATCGGTTAATTTTTTATGTTTAGTGTGTTTCTGGCTTGTGAAGGTAGGGTTTAGCGTTGCATGTTGTACAAGAAAAGAAAAATGAAAAAGCCTTGCACAAAAAAGGGATTTTTAGTGTATCTTTTTTGTTAAGACAAAACCTAGTTTTACAAGACGATTAGCCTGATAACTGCTACTGTGAATGCTTACCCTCCCATCTGGAATCACTATGCTAACCACCATCATTTATCGCAGCCATATCTGCGACAATGTCTCATTCAAATCGATCGAGGCCATGGTCGCCAGGGCAAACGAAAGAAATGGGCAGGCGGACGTCACCGGTATTTTACTTTTTAACGGGACGCATTTTTTTCAACTCATTGAGGGGCCTGAAGAAAAGGTTCGGGATATTTATCAGCATATTTGCCGCGATCCCCGCCACTATAACCTGGTGGAGCTTCTGTGCGACTATGCGCCGTCCCGCCGTTTCGGTAATGTCGGCATGGAACTGTTTGATTTACGCGAACATGATCGCGAGGAAGTGCTGCAGACGGTGATGGACCGCGGGACCTCAAAATATCAGCTCACCTATGACGACCGGGCACTGCAATTTTTCCGCACCTTCGTCGAATCAACGGAAAAAGCGAACTATTTTGAGATTCCTTCCGCTGACAGCTGGGTATTCATCCCCGATCAGAATACTTTCTATCCTGATACCCCGATAATTGATAATAAGGAAAGCTGGTCCTTTGCCTTCCAGCCGATCGTCGACCCTTTCGCCTGCGAAATTATTTCGTGGGAAGCGCTGTTACGCGCACCGGACGGCCAGTCGCCTGGCGCCTATTTTGCCGGGCTTTCCGGGGACGACATTTATCTCGCCGATCTGCACAGTAAACGGGTGGCGCTGTCGCTGGCAGGGAAATTAGGCTTACGTAATAAGGCGTTAAGTATTAATCTACTACCGATGACGCTGGTTAAAGCGCCGAACGCGGTGGGTTTCCTGCTCGATCAAATTCAGCGTAATGATCTTATTCCTGAGCAGATTATTGTCGAGTTTACCGAGCGGGAAGTGATTTCGCGGATGGATGATTTTACCGATGCGGTGCGAAAGCTAAAGGGGGCGGGCATCAATCTCGCCATCGATCACTTCGGCGCCGGGTTTGCGGGGCTGTCACTGCTGGCGCAATACCAGCCCGACAGAATTAAAATCGACCATGAGCTGATCCGCAATATCCACCAGGATGGGCCGCGCCAGTCGATTGTACAGGCGATTATCAAATGCTGTTTTTCACTGGAGATTGCGGTCTCAGCCGTCGGCGTTGAGCGCGCTGAAGAGTGGATGTGGCTGGAATCAGCCGGTATTTCACAGTTTCAGGGGAATTTGTTCGCCAGCGCGCGCCTGGGGGGCTTGCCTGCCGTCGCCTGGCCAGAGAAAAAATGATCCATCTCGAAATCAGCTAATTATTTTTTCATCTTTTTCCCAAGCGCTGTGAGCCACAACCTGATATCTTTATCTGTACAAGAAAATAGAGTTGTACAGGATGCCTGAATTCGTTAGTTTAGGTATTAAAGTATCAGGTTGATGTGAGGCTGCTATGGCGTTTTACAGTATCGGTGAAGTCGCCGAACGTTGCGGAATCAATCCGGTCACCCTGCGCGCCTGGCAGCGTCGTTACGGGCTACTGAAGCCGCAGCGTAGCGAAGGCGGGCATCGACAATTTGATGAAGAAGATATCCTGCGCATTGAAGAGATCAAGCGCTGGATAGAGCGTGGTGTATCAGTAGGGAAAGTTAAAGCGCTGCTGGAGGATAACCTGCCGGCGGCGCGCGACGAATCCGCGCATCTTCAGGAAGAGATGATGTCCATTCTGCGTTATATGCAGCCTGCCAGAATCCGTGCCAAATTAATGGCGCTAAGCCATCAACACCCCGTCGACACGCTCATCGATAGCCTGTTAGTGCCGGTACGTCAGCGTCTGAAGCTCGATCAGAATACCTCGCTGGTGATTAGCAGTATGCTGGATGGTCTGTTGATTGACTGCGTGGCGCTGTTTCTTGCCGAAGCGCGTAAGAAGAACGGCAGGGAGACGCTGCTGGTGGGCTGGAGCAATGAGGACAGGACCCGTCTGTGGCTGGAAGCATGGCGTCTTTCCCAGCGTGGCTGGCACGTCAACGTCCTCGCCGAACCGCTGGAGTCGCCGCGGCCCGAGCTGTTTCCCGGCCAGCATATCTTCGTCTGGACCGGACGCGCTGCCACCCCTCTGCAGGAAGAGCTGCTCAGCCACTGGCAAGAGCAGGGCTTCAGCATCCATTTTCACGGTAATAATTAATCGCCCCGATCCGCAAAGCAGACCGGGGCTAACGCGCCGGGTTACAGGTGGATCTGGCTCCAGGATTTAAAGGTTTCGCTGCGGCTGATATTAAAAAAATCGGTCCTACCGCTACAGCCGAGCTTTTTAATCAGATTCAGCCGGATCTGATAAATGGTTTTAATATGCAGATTCAGCGACCGGCCAATGCTGGCGACCGCTTCGCCATTGCTGATAAGTTGAATCACTTTCTTTTCCCGCTCGGTAAACTGCACCGAGGCGCCCGGCGCCGGGTGGGTTTTATAGTAGCGGGTGGGCTGGTGCAGAAATATCTTTAACTCTTCCGGCGTTGAATTGGCCGGTAAGCGCAGCATAGGCAGTTCACTCAGAAAATTAAGATCGTTGCCTTCGGTTAACAGAATAAATAACGTATCCCGACGGTTATAGTTGTGCTGCAGTACTGCGAAATAATTGTCGCTGGTAAAGAAAACATGTTTTTTGCGAAAGTAAGATGCCGGCAGACTATTCAGGATCAGCGACATCCCGTAGAGAAGAAAACGATTATCAAACCACAGATCGTAATGTTCAGTACGATAGCAGGTATTATGGTGTGACATTTTATTTGCCTCAGTTAGCCGATAGAGACCCAGGCGTGCCGGCACCGCGGGGGTGAGCCTGCTGCCAGCTCCGCGGGGTTAATTAATGATGAGGTTTGCTGGACAGCATATCCAGCGCCTGCAAATAGAGGTCGGAAAGTATTTCATTACTTTCCGTTTGCAGGCGATGCTGGATTTCCGTAATCATCCGCTCATTATTTATCGTTCTGTGCTGCTTAATGAGCGTATTTTCAATATTCTTCATCAGGGCCGAATTGAAGACAAACTCTGCTGGAATGGTATTTTTAATATGCATAGCTCGAACTCTCCCACGTATAACGCAAACTGACAATAAAAGTCGCTACGTACCATTGGTACGCGCTAAGTCACGAACAGGAAATGCAAAACCAGGAACCACCGCCTGACTTGCCGCGCCACCGTTAAACATCCCCGCTTCGTTGCGCAACAAGCAGTTAACACTCCAAAACTATAGACGGTGATTCTGCTATGTACAACTTTTTTCAGGACTATATGTACAACGGAACGACTTATTTTTGTATTTTGTATTAATTGATTGATTTTAAAGAATTTTGTTGTTTGCATTACTTGTACATAAAATCCGGTTTGTGCAAGATACCTTTGTAAAACTGGCGGGAAGAGGCTGACGATAATGAGAAGGTGATGTTTTGACCGGCGTGCTGGATGAAATAGCGCCGACGCAGGAAGGGGTACACAGCAACTCTGTCGTCGACAGGTGGCTTTCTTCCGCGTCGGACGCTAATCATAACGAAAAGCAGGTGAGGTTTTGTCTTTTTTTTGCACAATTAGGTAAAGGGAAACACATCGGTCATTTCGTTGTCGGTTTGCTCAGTTTGTTGGCGGATAAGGGGTGTGCTACGCTTTTTAATACCGATGTGGCGGTTCGGCATCGTTATCTTTCCCCCATTTCCCTCTCGGGCTTTTCCCCTTGTCCCGACGGATAAATATGGCAGAAGCTATCTGTCCATGGACAGGCCTTGAAGACTGAGGAGGGAAAATGCGCGGTAGAACCGTAATGCTCCTTGCCGGGTTAGCGACTCTCGCGCAGGCGAAAGAGATTAACCTCTATTCGATGAATACCGGTTCCTATGTTTACCATTTGACCAATAACCATGGGCAATATACTGAGAATTTCGAAAACCACTTTTTCTCAGTGGAACGTAAATTCTCAGAAGACTCGAAATACAGTCTGCTGATTGGCACTATGAATAATAGCTTCGACGATCGCTGCCTGGCGCTGGGCGTGAGAAGAGACTGGTACCACAACGGCAGCGGATGGACCTTCAAAGGCGTTTACGGCTATACCGGCGAATTCTTCTTCGACGCCTTCGAGCATTGCGGCGATCATGGCTCCTATAAAGATTTTAAGGATGCCACCGGGATCGGCTTTTCACCCTATATTTACCATGCTATCCAGTACAACTTTACCGACTATTTCGCTCTTGAGAGTGGCATCATTATTCCCAGCGTGTTTGTGATCAGCATTCAGTGGAGCTTCCGCTAAATCGCCGCGTTGTCGGTTACAGGGTTATCACCTTCTTGAGCAGCGTACTGGAGAGCGCGGCAAGGGAAATGAGCACCGACAGGACAAACGTTAGCGCAATCACTCCCAGCTTGGTGGCTAACGAGTGTATAGGGATCAGCATCACCAGCAGGTGAAAAACGGAGTAGTGCAGAATATAGACCCCGGTCATCGCTTTGCTAACCGTCGCCAGTACCGCCTCCTTCAGTTCGCGGTTCTTTTTAAACTGCACGGCGTTAGCGGCGATCACCAGCAGGACGATCAGAATATAAATCTGCGACCCCGTCAGAATGAACGCATTGCGATCGGCTTTAAACAGCGCGAAGAAAAAGTGGCGCTCATAAAACCAGGTAAATAAATAGACAAAGGGCAGGGCGATAATCGACCCTTTAATGACCCGCGGGTCGCGTATCCACTCCGTGACTCGCGGATCGTTAAACAACTGCCCGGTTAAATAAAAAAGTAGCCATGTCCACAGACGATACTGCGGCGCCAGGCTGAAAAGATGTCTTTCCGGATAGAGCACTGAGAGCAGGTCGTAACCATAAGAGCAGCACAGCAGCGTCAGGACCACGGTGAAAAACAGGCCGCGCCGCTGACTGAGCCAGGCAATCAGGGGATGGAAGGTATAGATGACGATCAGGGCGAAAATAAACCAGGGCTGGATCAGGTAGCCGCGCTGATAAGGCTCCCAGACATAATAGACCGTCATCCAAAACAGAAAGACGATCACCACGCTTTTGATTTTGCCAATTTGCCAGTTGGCGTCGTGGCGCGTCTGCGCGTCAAGATAGCCGGCTACCACAAAAAACAGCGGCGTGGCGATGGTCGAGACGAAGGTCAGCAGCCCGAGGATCCAGTGATAGTCATAATCAAAGCGATCCCAGGTGTTATAGATGGTGAAAAAAGTCACCGCTGTCATACAGCCGAGTGTCTTAATAATGCTCAGACCGGTACTGTTCATCGTTGAGGCGTCATATCCTTATGGTGAAAGCAGGCGTAAATCACCGGCAGAACCAGCAGCGTCAGCACGGTGGCGAAGGCCAGACCGAACATAATCACCACCGCCATACTCTGGAAAAAAACATCGCGCAGCAGCGGGGCAAGGCCAAGCACGGTGGTGAAGGCGGTCAGCAGGATTGGCCGCAGACGGGATGTTGCCGCATCAATGATCGCTTGTCGTTGATCTTTCTCTTGTTTTTGTTGCTCTATCTCTTCCACCAGCACAATGCCGTTGCGGATCAGCATGCCGCTGAGGCTGAGAAGGCCGATTAAGGCCATAAAGCCGAAGGGAATGCCGGTCAGCAAAAAGCCGGGCGTGACGCCGATCAGCGCCAGCGGCACGGTCAGCCAGATGGCGACGGCGTTTTTTAGCGAACTGAACATCAGCACCGTAATGATAAACATCACCAGATAGCCAAGCGGTAGGGTCGTGAACAGCCCTTGCTGCGCCTCACTGGAATTCTCCGCATCGCCGCCCCATTCGATACGGTAGCCATGCGGCAGCGTCAATGCGTCAATGCGTGGTTTCACCCGGGCGAGAATATCACCCGAGGTTTGGCCGCTTGGCGGACTGGGGTCGGTCTGGACCGTCAGCACCCGGGTGCGATCCCGGCGGAGAATCAATGGATCTTCCCACTCCAGTGAGAAGCCATGGATGACGTTACTCAACGGGATATACTGCTGGCGGCTCTGGCTCCAGACCAGCACGTTATTCAGGTGGTTGGCATCCTGTCGCTCCGTTGCCGGCGGCCGGACGATCACCGGCAGCAGATCGGCGCCCTCGCGATATAACCCGGCGCGACTGCCGGAGAAATTCATCTCCAGCGCATGATCAATGTCCTGTTTATCCACCCCCAGCTCGCGCCCCAGCGCCGGGGAGTACTGCGGGCGGATCACCTTGCTGCGGTTCTGCCAGTCGTTACGCACGCTGTCGGTGGCCGGATCTTCGGCGAGAATATCGCTCACCTGACTGGCCAGCGCGCGCAGCGTATCCGGGTCAGGGCCCTTAATGCGCACTTCAATTGCGCTATCCCCGGAGGGGCCGAACATAATGCGTTTAGTGCTGGCGTTCACCTGCGGGTAGTTTCTGGCGATCCAGGCTTCCACGTGGCGGGTGACGGGGGCGATGCCGCGCTGGTCGTCCATCCGCACCATAATTTGCGCGTAGTTGCTGTACTGCCGCTGGCCGCTGTAGGTAAGAATAAAACGCATACTGCCCTGGCCAATGGTGGCGACGGTGGTGACTACCCCCGGCTGGCCGGCGATCGACCGCTCAATATCGCGGGTCATCTGCTCGGTGGCGTTAATATCGGTACCGTAGGGGAGCCACAGGTCGACAAAGAAAATGGGCGTATTCGATGACGGAAAGAAATTCTGCCGAACGAAGGTGAAGCCCCAGATAGCCGCGGCCAGCAGGGCGCCCATCAGCACCAGGGTCACGGTCTTTTGCTGCAGCAGTATTCGCAGCGTCTGCTGATAGCCGCGATAAAAGCGGCCGCGGTATGGATCGGCTTTTTCCGCCGACGCGGCGGCCGACGGGGCGTGTTTAAACAACCACCACTTAATGAGTACCGGCGTGATGGTCAGGGCGGAGAACCAGCTTAGCATCAGCGAGATCAGCAGCACCTGGAACAGGGATTTGCAATACTCCCCGGTGGAGTCCTGCGAGAGGCCAATCGGCGCGAAGGCGAGGATGGCGATGATCGTGGCGCCGAGCAGCGGCAGGGCGGAGCGGCGGATCACATAGTTAATGGCGCCCAGCAGCGGCGAACCTTGCTGGCGGGCGATCAGCACCCCTTCGACAATAACGATGGCATTGTCCACCAGCATACTCAGGGCGATGATCAGCGCCCCGAGGGAGATCCGCTGTAACTCTATCCCCCAGATATACATGATAAGCAGGGTGCCGAGAACGTTGAGCGCCAGCGACAGGGCGATAATGATCCCGCTGCGCACCCCCATGAACACCAACAGCACGCCGACCACGATCGCCAGGGCCATCAGGAAGTTGGTAATAAAGCCATTGACCGAGTGGGCGACCTCTGCCGCTTGATCGTAAAAAATGGCAATGTCGATCCCCGCCGGTTTGTCGGCGGCCATCTGCTGGAGGCGGGCTTCAAGGGCGTGCCCGACGTCAATGACGTTGACGCCAGGAATAAAAGAGACCCCCATGGTCACCGCCTGGCGGCCGTTGGCATGATAGATACTGGACGGCGAGTCGGTCAGCCCGCGCGACAGTGTGGCAATATCCCGCAGTCGGGTGGTGGCGCTGGCGCCGTGAGGGCTGACCAGCAGATCCCCCAGCTCATCGATGCTCTGAAACTCCCCGGTGGGGTGAAGGCGGATCGATTCGCTGCCAACGCGGATCTCTCCGGCGCTGGACACCACGTTGAGCCGGGTCAGGATAGCGGCGAGCTGGTTGAGCGTGATCCCGCGCGCCGCCATCTTCGCCAGCGAGATATCAACATTGATCTGTTGCGGAATGACGCCGCCGATAGCGACTTTACCGACCCCAGGAACCAGCACCAGCTCCCGACGCAGCTGTTCGGCATAGCGCACCAGTTCGGGGTTGGTAAAACTGTCGCCCGAGATGGCGAAGAAAAAGCCAAACACATCGCCAAAGTCGTCATTGACGAAGGGGGTCACGACGCCAGGCGGGAAAAGTCGGCTGGCGTCACCGACGCGGCGACGTAGCTCATCCCAGATTTGCGGCAGCTCGCTGGAATGGTACTGCGAAGCGATATTCACCGTAATTTGCGATAAGCCATTTGAGGAGATGGAGCTGACGTTATCCAGTGAGGGAAGCTGCTGAATCGCATTTTCCAGCGGCAGGGTCACCTCCTCCTCCACCTGCTGAGCGGACGCGCCAGGGTAGTGGGTGACGATCACCGCCGTTTTAATGGTGAAGGCAGGATCTTCCAGACGGCCGATATTGAGCAGGGCGAACAGCCCCCCCACCCCCAGCAGCAGGATGGCTAACCAGACGCGGGTCGGGTTATTAATAAACTGACGGGAAATGTCCATTTATAATCCTCGTTCACGCGTCCAGATCCGCACCGGCTGCCCGGCATGCAGCTCGCTCACGCCCGCCGCGACCACCTGCTCACCCGCGTGGAGACCGTCGGTGATGGTCACTCCCTGCGAGGTCACCTCGCCGACGGTGACTTTGCGCTCTTCAAGAAACCGATGCGCATTGTCGCCTTTCACCACCCAGACGATGGGTTCATTCTTCGGCCGGTTATCCGGGTTAAACACCGCCTCCACTGGCACCACGAGGGTTTCCCTTCCGGCGCTGGCCGGTAAATTGCCGAGGTTGACCGTCACGGTGCCGCTAACCCCGCCGACGGTGGGAAAATCATCCGGCCGCGGCATGGTTAAAATGATCTGCCAGGTGAGGGTGCTGTTATCGCTGCTGCCGGTATGCTCTTTGTATTCCGCCGTAAATTCGCGGCCCGGCAGGGTATTGATCCTGACGACGGGACGGTAGGCGGTATTACGGATATCCAGGGAGGTGAAAAGATTTTCGGGAATGCTGAAGACTACATCCAGCAGGTCGGTCCGCGTCAGGGTGATCACCGGCTGGCCGGCGGCGACCACCTGATGGTTGCGGATATGCACGCCGGCGGCAATCCCGCCGAAGGGCGCGGTGAGGCTCATTTGCGCCAGCTCTTCACGGGCGATTTTTAAGGCCGCGTTGGCGGCATCGCGATTGGCGCGCTGCACGTCCATTTCCGCCTGGGAGATGGCCTGACGTCCCGCCAGGGTCTGGAAGCGGTCGAACTGACGCTGGGCGAGGGTGGCCGCCGTTTGTCGCTCATTGACCCGCTGTTGGGCCTCGCGGGCATTCAGGCGCGCCAGCGTTTGTCCCTGGGCGACGGTCGCCCCCTGGCGAATATCCAGCGATTCCACCTGGCCCCCCCGCTTAAACGACAGCTCGGTGGAGTCGCCAGACTCGATACGTGCCGGAAACGTTCGCTGCTGGGTATTGCCCACGGCGGTCACCTGCGCCACCTTGACCATGCGCGGGGCGGACTCGACGGACGGCGATTTCTGATCGCAAGCGGTTGCCAATAAAATAACAACCGGGATGAGAGAAAAATAACGGTTCACAGTATTCCCCTCAGATTCAGGATTTATTTTACATTTTTATTACGCGGCGCACGCTTATTCGGCGAGGGCGGCGACAACCAGATAGGTGAATAGTCCCACCAGCGTGCAGGCGACAATGGCCAACGCGACAAAGAATCCCAGACGTAACAGGCTATAACCAAACATGATTTTCTCCCTTAACACCCACCCGAACCGCAAATGTCATTTAATTCGGCCCTCGCTGTGACCACTGGACATTCGGAGCGGCACTCCTGCTTGTAATCAGCATAGTCGGAGAAAAGGTGAAGTGTTAAAAAAGTGAATACCCCGAGCGTTGGCGACATCGTTGGGGAAAGGGCAGGAGATTCGCAGGTGATAAGAGCTTTTTATAATATTTTTCAGTCTATTAATCCGTCATTTTCTAATGTTAATTTTCCTGTGCTACGTTTAATAACATCTATTCTGCTCGCCGCTTCTGTTGTTGAGATTTCGTTCCTCCCCAAGTATAGGGTTATTCATCACTACGCATTGTATTGGTAATAAAAGGATTATCTCATGTATAAAAATATCGTTGTTCCCGTTGACGTTTTTGATGCAGGCCTGGCCGACAAAGCGCTCTCTCATGCAAAATTCCTTGCCCAACATTCTGCCGGGCAAATTCATCTTGTCCATGTCATTCCGGCATTCTCTCCGGTGTTAACGCGTGGATTTATCTCTGATGCCCGAAAGATGGAAGACCATTTGATTACTACCGCTAAGGAAAAACTGACCGAGCTGGTCAAAAAAAATGGCCTGGCGGAAGACGCCAGCCATCTTTATGTGCGCAGTGGCAATGTTCGCGATCAAGTGATCGCCCTGGCCGATGAGCTAAAAGCGGACGTAGTGATTGTCGGTTCACGCAATCCGGGGATCCAGACTCACCTGCTGGGCTCGGAAGCGGCCAATATCGTGCGCTATGCCCATGTACCGGTTTTCGTTGTGCGCTGATGACGGCGGGATGTCGTCCTGACTTCCGCTTCATAAATCGAGGGAGAGAGTATGAATACAGATAAACCGGGGGCGCCCTACTATCAGCGCTCCGTCGAGGAGACGCTCGCCAGCGTGCAGAGTTCGCCGGACGGGATTAGCGGAACAGAGGCGGCCACGCGCCTGCAGCAGTATGGCGAAAACGCCCTGCCGCAGAAGCCGGGTAAACCCGCCTGGCTGCGTTTTATTGTGCATTTTAACGATGTGCTGATCTACGTCCTGCTGGCGGCGGCGCTGCTCAAGGCGGTAATGGGCCACTGGATCGACATGTCAGTGATCCTCGCGGTGGCGGTGGTCAATGCGCTGATCGGCTTCATTCAGGAGAGTAATGCGGAAAAATCGCTGCAGAGTATCCGTAATATGCTCTCCAGCGAGGCGGTGGTGATCCGCCAGGGCAACCATGAAACCATCCCCACCACCTCGCTGGTACCCGGCGATATCGTGGTGATCCGCGCCGGCGACCGAATCCCCGCCGATTTACGGGTGATTGAGGCGCACAACCTGCGGGTGGAAGAGGCAATCCTCACCGGCGAGTCGACGGTGGTGGAAAAAACCACCGAGCCGCTAAGCGGTGATTTGCCGCTCGGCGATCGCAGCAACCTGGTGTTTTCCGGGACCACCGTCAGCTCAGGGGCGGGGAAAGGGATCGTGGTGGCCACCGGCGGCGATACCGAGCTGGGCCACATCAACCAGATGATGGCGGGCATTGAGAAACATCGCACGCCGCTGCTGGTGCAGATGGATAAGCTGGGCAAAGCCATTTTTATCCTCATTCTGGTGATGATGGCGGCGCTGTTCGTCTTTAGCCTGCTGTTCCGCGATATGCCGGTCTCCGAACTGATGCTGTCGTTAATTAGCCTCGCGGTGGCGTCGGTCCCGGAAGGGTTGCCGGCGATTATCTCCATTATTCTGTCGCTTGGCGTGCAGGCGATGGCCCGTCAGAAAGCGATTATCCGCAAGCTGCCGACGGTGGAAACCCTCGGTGCGATGACCGTTATCTGCTCGGATAAAACCGGGACCCTGACCATGAACGAAATGACGGTGAAGGCGGTGATCACCGCGGACAGCGTCTATCGGGTGGAAGGGGACAGCTATGAGCCGGTCGGTAAAATCCATGCCATCGACGACCCGACGCCGATCGCCGTGGCGCCAGGATCGCTTCTTGAGCGCTATCTGCGCACCATCGATCTGTGTAACGACAGCCAGCTTATCAAAGAGGAAGGCGGGCTGTGGAAAATTACCGGCGGCCCCACCGAGGGGGCATTGAAGGTGCTGGCGGCGAAGATAACCCTGCCGCCGCAGCCCAGCGAGCTGCGTAGTAAAATTCCTTTTGATTCGCAATATAAATACATGTCGACGCTTTACCGGCTGGGCGAAGAGGAGGTGGTGCTGGTCACCGGCGCGCCTGACGTTCTGTTCCGCCTGTGCCAGTATCAGCAGAGCGACAACGGACTGCAGCCGCTGGATCTCCCGTACTGGGAAAGCAAAATTGAAGAGTACGCCCGGGAGGGGCTGCGCATGGTGGCCGCGGCCTGGAAGCCAGCTGCCGCAGGCCAGACCGAGCTGACCCATCAGGATCTGCAGCAGGGGGTCATTTTATTAGGGGTTGCCGGGATGATGGATCCGCCACGTCCGGAAGCGATCACGGCGATTGCCGACTGCCTGCAGGCCGGGATTCGCGTGAAGATGATCACCGGCGACCATCCGCAAACGGCGATGAGCATCGGCAAAATGTTGGGGATTGGCAATGCGGGTAACGCCATCACCGGGCGCGAGCTGGAGGTGATGGACGACGCGCAGCTGAGCGTCGCCGCGCAGCAGTTCGATATCTTCGCCCGCACCAGCCCGGAAGATAAGTTCCGTCTGGTGCAGGCTCTGCAGAGCAAGAAAGAGATTGTCGGCATGACCGGAGACGGGGTGAACGATGCCCCGGCGCTGAAGCAGGCTGACGTCGGCGTGGCGATGGGGATCAAGGGAACCGAAGTCACCAAGGAAGCCGCCGATATGGTGTTGACCGACGACAACTTCGCCACCATCGCCAGCGCGGTCCGCGAGGGGCGCCGGGTGTATGACAACCTGAAGAAAACCATTCTTTTTGTCATGCCGACCAACCTTGCGCAGGGTTTACTGATCGTGATCGCGCTGCTGGCAGGCAACGTGCTGCCGCTGACGCCGGTGCTGATCCTGTGGATGAACATGGCCACCTCCGCCACGCTGTCGTTTGGTCTGGCGTTTGAAGCCGGTGAGAAAAATATTATGCGGCGGCCGCCGCGCGACCCGAAAATTCACGTCATGGACGGGTTTGCCATCTGGCGCGTGGCGTTTGTGGGGTCGATGATTGCGGTCAGCGCCTTTATTCTCGAAGCCTGGCTGCAGCCGCGCGGCTATTCGCCGGAGTTTATCCGTACCGTGCTGTTGCAGACCCTGGTCACCGCCCAGTGGTTCTATATGCTGAACTGCCGCGTATCGGATGGTTTCTCGTTAACCAAAGGTCTGCTGGCTAACAAGGGGATCTGGATCGTCAGCGGCGTGCTGCTGGTGCTGCAGCTGCTGATTATCTATGCGCCGTTTATGCAGATGCTGTTTGGCACCACCGGGCTGCCGTTCCGCTACTGGGTGATCACCTTTATCATCGGCTTCGCCATGTTCCTGATCGTGGAACTGGAAAAACCGCTGACCCGCAAATGGCGAACCGCCTGACGGCGTGAAGCGCTGAACGAAAAAGGAAAGAGGGGGCATCGCCCCCTCTTTTATTATGCTTCACGCTTGTTGCGCTTTACTGTTTCGGCTCGGCGACCACGCTGCTTCCCACGCCGCGGTTGTTATATTCCCACATGCGGTTGAAGCTGTTGTCGTTGAGGTTGCGCTGCAGATTGCCTTTGTCATCCGCGCTGCCGGTGTTGCCGCTGAACGGACGGCCGGAGCCTACCGCTGCCGCCCACGGCTGGGCGATGTTAAAGCCTTCATTGATGGCGCTGTCGCGGATCACGACCTGACCGTTGCTGTTGCCGTCAACATCCAGCGCGCGGCCGAGCTGCGCGACGTTATCCCCGGAGGCGGTGAAGCGGCTGTTAGTCGCCAGGAAGCCGTAGGTCACGCTCTTCAGGGTGGCCGGCGCGAAGACATAGGCTTCTTTCTGAGTACGGGAGTTCACCACGCGGAAGTCGGTGTTATCAAACACCACGGCGCCACGGCCAGAAACGATATCCACGTCGCCTTCAATATAGCTGTTGGTTACCAGGGTGCGAGTCTGGCGGTTGTCCTGCAGACGGTTCTGCACACCGCTGTTGGTCACGAAGAAGGTGTTCTGGCGGCCAAGAATGTTCACCTTATCGATCTGCACCTGGTCGCCATCGCTGCGCAGGGCAACGGCCTGGTGGGTACCGGCATCGACGCTGTCGCCAAGGTTGTTGGCGATGGTCAGGTTCTGCAGCTGCAGGCCGTTATTCTGCGACCAGAAGACCGCGGAGCACATCACGCCGACGGTGGCGGTGGATTTGCTCTGGCAGCTGTCGAACATATACCACGCCGGTTTGCCCGGCATGTATTTGCCACCCGGATTGACCAGACGACGCCAGGTGTTGCGATCCATCTCAGAATCAATGGCTTCGCTGATTTTTACGTCAATCGGTTTATCGCCGGTACCATACAGAGTCAGGGCGCCCGGCGCCGCCGGAACGTAGACGGTGCCCGGGTATTCGCCCGGCATGATGGCGATAAACAGGCGACGGTTAGAGTGGCGGGCAATTGCCGCATCCACCGCTGCCTGGACGGTGGTATGGGTCACGCCCTGGGTTCCCGCCGGGCCGACGATAAAGTCAGGTTGCGCCGGCAGGCTGATGGCGGACGGCGTCCAGGCCGCGGCATTGGGGTTCAGCGACTGGAAATAGGCCGCCGGGGTAAAGTTTTTCGCTTCATCGGCGTTCAGAATGGGACGCGCGGTGGTGCCCGGTGCAGTCTGCGTTGAGGGCTGTTGATCGGCAGGCGTCGAGCTACAGGCGGACAGCGTCACGCCGAAGGCCAGCGCCAGCGCCAGACGGGAAACGGAATATGTGTTCATGTTGCTCCGGGCAAAATTAAGCGTAGTGAAATACCCCGGCTGAGACGCCAGGGTATAAGTCCTTTAAAACCTGCTGTTTTATACTAACTTGAACGAAACGGGAAGATGCGGGCTGAAAAACTTACCTTCTTTACGCAATGAACGCTTTCCCGGGACGGTCCCTAGTCACAAATAAATAACATTTAGTCGCGCTTTTGTTGACATTCCCGGCGTTATGAAAATAAATGTCTATACAACCCATGACAAGTTAAGCGCTATGACTGAAGCCACTTCCGAACTCGTTATCTGGCGAAACGCCCGTCTCGCCACCTTGAACCCCGACCACGCTCAACCGTACGGTCTGCTGGAGCGCCACGCGCTGCTGGTCCGCGACGGTCGCATTGCGGCGATCGTCGCCGAAGATGACCTTCCCAGCGGGCGCAGGATCGATCTCGAAGGCCGGCTGGTCACGCCGGGATTAATCGACTGCCACACCCATCTCGTCTTCGGCGGCAGCCGGGCCCAGGAGTGGGAGCAGCGTCTGAACGGCGTCTCCTATCAGACCATCAGCGCCAGCGGCGGGGGGATTAATGCCACCGTGCGCGCCACCCGCGACAGCAGCGAAGCCGAGCTGCTGGCGCTGGCCCAGCCGCGGCTGGCCCGCCTGCTGCGTGAAGGGGTGACCACTCTGGAGATCAAATCCGGCTACGGTCTCGATCTGCAAAACGAGCGCAAAATGCTGCGGGTCGCCCGCCAGCTGGCCGACGACAATGGCGTCGAGCTTTCGGCGACGCTGCTCTCTGCCCACGCCACGCCGCCGGAATATCAAGGCGACGCCGACGGCTATATTACGCTGGTCTGCGAGACGATCCTGCCGACGCTGTGGCGGGAGGGACTGTTTGAAAGCGTCGACGTCTTCTGCGAAAACGTCGGTTTCAGCCCGCAGCAAACCGAGCGGGTGTTTCAGGCGGCGCAGGCGCTAGGCATCCCGGTTAAAGGTCACGTTGAGCAGCTCTCTTCGCTGGGCGGCGCGCAGCTGGTGAGCCGTTATCACGGACTGTCCGCCGACCATATCGAATATCTGACGGAAGAGGGGGTGGCGGCGATGCGCGAGAGCGGCACCGTGGCGGCCCTGCTGCCCGGCGCGTTCTACTTCCTCAATGAAACCCGCAAACCGCCGGTGGAACTGTTGCGCAAGTACCAGGTGCCGATGGCGGTGGCGACGGATTTCAACCCCGGCACCAGCCCCTTCGCCAGCCTGCATCTGGCGATGAACATGGCCTGCGTCAAATTTGGCCTGACGCCGGAAGAGGCGTGGGCCGGCGTGACGCGCCATGCCGCGCGGGCGCTGGGGCGGCAGAACAGCCACGGCCAGCTGGCGGCGGGCTTTGTGGCGAACTTTGCCATCTGGGATGCTGAGCATCCGGTCGAGATGGTGTATGAGCCGGGGCGCAGTCCGCTCTGGCAGCGTGTGGTACGAGGAGAACTACAATGATGCTGTGGCAAGCTACCCCCGCTAACCTTTGGCAAGGTCGCGACGACAGCGCGGAAGCGCCGAATGCGCTGCGTCTGTTCCAGACCATTCCCCGCGCCGAACGCTTCGCGCCGCAGGAGATGCCCGGCGATATCGCGCTGCTCGGCTTCGCCTGTGACGAAGGCGTCCGGCGCAACAAAGGGCGTACCGGAGCGGCTGACGGCCCGGCGACCCTACGCCGGGCGCTGGCCAATATGGCCAGCCATCAGGGCCACGACCGCTGCGTGGATATGGGCACGATTAGCGTCGAAGGCGACCAGCTGGAAGCCGCGCATCAGGCGCTGCGCGAGGCGGTGACCGCCTGCCAGCGCGCCGGCAAACGCACGCTGGTACTGGGCGGCGGCCACGAGACCGCCTTCGGTCACGGCGCCGGGATACTGGATGCCTTCCCCGGCGAAAAAGTGGGCATTATTAACCTCGATGCGCATCTGGATCTGCGCTTTGCCGAGTGCGCCAGCTCCGGGACGCCGTTCCGCCAGCTGGCGCTGGAGTGTGACGCGCAGCAGCGCGGTTTTCACTATACCTGCATTGGGGTCAGTCGGGCGGCCAACACCCAGGCGCTCTGGGAGGAAGCGGCGCGGCGCGAGGTGGCTATTGTGGAGGATCTACAGGTATTAGAGGCCTTCGAAACCCGGGTGCTGGCGGAGCTTGAGCGCAATATCGCGCAATTCGACCGTCTGTATCTGACTATCGATCTCGACGTGCTGCCGGCGCGCGAAATGCCGGCGGTATCCGCGCCGGCGGCGCTGGGCGTGCCGCTGGCGACCCTGCTGCGCATCGTAGAGCCGTTGTGCCGCAGCGGTAAGCTGCAGGCGGTGGATCTGGTGGAGTTCAACCCGCAGTTTGACATTGACGGTCAGGGCGCCCGCGCGGCGGCCCGTCTGGCATGGCAAATCGCCCATTGGTGGCAGTAGCCATTCCGGTATATTCTGGGTGTTTCGCCGCCCATTTTGCAAAAGGAAAGCCAGGCTATGTTTTCACAGCAACCCCGTTCCGCGCCCGCGCCTTTTTATGAGAAGGTGAAGCAGGCTATCGGTGAAAAAATTCACAGCGGCGTCTGGCGACCGCATGACCGTATCCCTTCGGAAGCGGAGCTGGTGGCCCAGTTCGGCTTCAGCCGGATGACCATCAACCGCGCGCTGCGCGAGCTAACGGATGAAGGCCTGCTGGTCAGGTTGCAAGGGGTGGGGACCTTTGTCGCCGAGCCGAAAGGGCAGTCGGCGCTGTTTGAGGTGCGCAGCATTGCCGAAGAAATTCTTGCCCGTCACCATCAGCACCGCTGCGAGGTGCTGCTGCTGGAGGAGACCCGGGCGGATCATATTCAGGCGACGGCGCTCAGCGTAGCGGAAGGCACCCGCATCTTTCACTCGCTGATGGTGCATTACGAAAACGAGGTGCCGGTACAAATCGAAGATCGCTGCGTCAATGCCGCGGTGGTGCCGGACTATCTCCAGCAGGATTATACCGCCACCACGCCCCATGATTATCTGTCGCTGATCGCCCCGTTAACCGAAGGTGAACATATTGTTGAAGCGGTGCAGGCCACAGCGGAAGAGTGCGCGCTGCTGCATATTCACGCCCACGATCCCTGCCTGCTGATCCGTCGCCGCACCTGGTCGACAACCCATATCGTTTCCCACGCGCGCCTGCTGTTCCCCGGCAGCCGTTATCGTCTGCAGGGCCGCTTTGGCTCCTGATCCACTCTGGCGTCAGCAAAACGTGATTGCTGACGCAATATAACAAAATTGTATCATTTCTGTTAAATCCTGGCTTGCGCATGCTTGTATAGACAAGTATATGTATCTACGTAAACAACGTTCATTGTCAGGAGAAACCCCGATGTCGCAAAGCAAATATCGCCAGCTGGACGTCCGTGCGCCAAGAGGCACGACGCTGACCGCGAAGAGCTGGTTGACCGAAGCCCCGCTGCGTATGTTAATGAATAACCTCGATCCCGATGTCGCCGAAAACCCGCACGAGCTGGTGGTCTATGGCGGTATTGGTCGCGCAGCGCGCAACTGGGAATGCTATGACGCTATCGTGAAGGCGCTGAAGAACCTGGAAAGTGACGAAACCCTGCTGGTCCAGTCCGGCCAGCCGGTGGGCGTTTTCAAAACCCATGAAAACTCGCCGCGCGTGCTGATCGCTAACTCCAACCTGGTCCCGCACTGGGCGACCTGGGAACACTTCAACGAGCTGGATGCCAAAGGGCTGGCGATGTACGGCCAGATGACCGCTGGCAGCTGGATCTACATTGGCAGCCAGGGCATCGTGCAGGGCACCTACGAAACCTTCGTCGAAGCCGGTCGTCAGCACTATCAGGGCAGCCTGAAAGGCCGCTGGGTGCTAACCGCCGGGCTGGGCGGCATGGGCGGCGCGCAGCCGCTGGCCGCGACGCTGGCCGGGGCCTGCTCGCTGAACATTGAATGCCAGCAGAGCCGCATCGATTTCCGTCTGCGCACCCGCTATGTGGACGAACAAGCTACTTCTCTGGATGACGCCCTGGCGCGCATCAAGAAATACACTGCCGAAGGTCGCGCTATCTCCATCGCCCTGTGCGGCAACGCCGCGGAGATCGTGCCGGAGCTGGTGAAACGCGGCGTGCGCCCGGATATGGTCACCGACCAGACCAGCGCCCACGACCCGCTGCACGGCTATCTGCCGAAAGGCTGGAGCTGGGAAGAGTATCAGCAGAAAGCCGAATCCGATCCGCAGGGCACCATTCTGGCGGCGAAACGCTCGATGGCCGACCACGTGCAGGCGATGCTGGCCTTCCATGAGATGGGGGTCCCGACCTTTGACTACGGTAACAACATTCGCCAGATGGCTCAGGAAGTGGGCGTCAGCAACGCCTTTGATTTCCCGGGCTTCGTGCCGGCCTATATCCGCCCGCTGTTCTGTCGGGGTATCGGACCGTTCCGATGGGTAGCGCTCTCCGGCGATCCGCAGGATATCTACAAAACCGACGCCAAAGTGAAAGAGATCATTAAGGATGATAAGCATCTGCACCACTGGCTGGATATGGCGCGCGAGCGCATCAGCTTCCAGGGGCTGCCGGCGCGTATCTGCTGGGTCGGTCTGGAATGGCGGCAGAAGCTGGGCCTGGCGTTTAACGAAATGGTGCGCAGCGGCGAAGTCTCCGCGCCGATCGTCATTGGCCGCGATCACCTTGACTCCGGCTCCGTCGCCAGCCCAAACCGCGAAACCGAAGCGATGCGCGACGGCTCTGACGCGGTCTCCGACTGGCCGCTGCTCAACGCCCTGCTCAACACCGCCAGCGGCGCGACCTGGGTGTCGCTGCACCACGGCGGCGGGGTAGGCATGGGCTTCTCGCAACACTCCGGGATGGTTATCGTCTGCGATGGCACCGATGAAGCGGCGGCGCGTATCGCCCGCGTCCTGCACAACGACCCGGCCACCGGTGTGATGCGTCATGCCGACGCGGGGTACGAGATTGCCATTGAATGCGCAGCAGAACAGGGTCTCAATCTTCCGATGGTCGCGGCAACGCAGGGGAACGCGAAATGAAATCTTTAACTCTGATCCCGGGTCAACTCAGCCTGTCGCAGCTCCGCGACATCTACAGCCACCCGGTGAATATTACCCTCGACAGCGGCGCGTTTGCCGCCATTGACGAGAGCGTGGCCTGCGTCAACGCCATCCTTGCCGAAGGGCGGACTGCCTACGGCATCAACACTGGTTTTGGCCTGCTGGCGCAGACCCGGATCTCGACGGAAGATCTGGAGAACCTGCAGCGTTCGCTGGTGCTGTCCCATGCGGCGGGCGTTGGCGAGCCGCTGGACGATGATCTGGCGCGGCTGATTATGGTGCTGAAGATTAACAGCCTGTCCCGCGGTTTCTCCGGGATCCGCCTGAGCGTGATCCAGGCGCTGATTGGCCTGGTGAATGCCGGCGTGACGCCGTGGATCCCGACGAAAGGTTCCGTCGGCGCCTCCGGCGACCTCGCGCCGCTGGCGCATATGTCGCTGACCCTGCTTGGCGAAGGCAAAGCGCGGGTACGCGGCGGCGAATGGCTGCCGGCCACCGAAGCGCTGCGTCAGGTTGGGCTGGAGCCGATTACCCTGGCGGCGAAAGAGGGGCTGGCGCTACTCAACGGCACCCAGGCCTCGACCGCTTTTGCCCTGCGCGGTTTGTTTGAAGCCGAAGATCTGTTCGCCTCCGCGGTCGTTTGCGGGGCGTTAACCACCGAAGCGGCGCTGGGTTCGCGTCGTCCGTTCGATGCGCGTATTCATGAGGTACGCGGCCAGCGCGGGCAGATTGATGCGGCGGCGCTGTATCGCCATCTGCTGACCGACGATAGCGCGATCTCGCAGTCGCACCATAACTGCAGCAAGGTGCAGGACCCGTACTCCCTGCGCTGTCAGCCGCAGGTGATGGGCGCCTGCCTGACCCAGATCCGCCAGGCGGCGGAAGTGCTGCTGGCCGAAGCCAACGCGGTCTCTGATAACCCGCTGGTCTTTGCCGCTGAAAATGACGTCATCTCCGGCGGTAACTTCCACGCCGAACCGGTGGCGATGGCCGCGGATAATATCGCGCTGGCGATCGCCGAAATCGGCTCGCTCTCCGAGCGCCGCATCGCGCTGATGATGGACAGCCATATGTCGCAGCTGCCGCCGTTCCTCGTGAAAAACGGCGGGGTAAACTCCGGGTTTATGATTGCCCAGGTCACGGCGGCGGCGCTGGCCAGTGAAAACAAAGCGCTATCGCACCCGCACAGCGTCGACAGCCTGCCGACCTCCGCCAACCAGGAAGACCACGTCTCGATGGCGCCGGCGGCCGGTCGCCGCCTGTGGGCGATGGCCGAGAACACCCGCGGCGTATTGGCCGTTGAGTGGCTGGCGGCGGTGCAGGGGCTGGATATGCGCGAAGGGCTGACCACCAGCCCACTGCTGGAAGAAGCGCGTCATCTGCTGCGCGAACGTGTCCCTCATTATACGCAGGATCGCTACTTCGCCCCGGATATCGATAATGCCATTGCGCTTCTGGCGGCCCGTCACCTGACGCGTCTGCTGCCTGCCGTACTGCCAGGCCTGCACTAATCACCGTTGTTCTCTGTACCCGCGTCGGGGGAAGTCATTCCCCCGACCGCCCTACATCGCATATTTGTCGTCATATAAAAAAACCAGGACACCTGTATATGCAACAACAACACAAGCCACATCTGCTGCGCGGGCTCAATGCCCGACACATTCGATTTATTGCGCTCGGCTCCGCTATCGGCACCGGGCTGTTCTATGGCTCGGCCTCCGCCATCAAGGCGGCGGGCCCGGCGGTGCTGCTGGCCTATCTGATTGGCGGCGCGGCGGTGTTTATCGTCATGCGCGCGCTGGGCGAGATGGCGGTGCGCAACCCGGTTTCCGGCTCCTTCGGCAGCTACGCCCGCCGGTATCTCGGGCCGCTGGCCGGGTTTATTACCGGCTGGACCTATACTTTTGAAATGGTGATCGTCGCCCTGGCCGACGTCACCGCCTTCGGCATCTATATGGGATTGTGGTATCCCGATGTCCCGCGCTGGATCTGGATCCTCAGCATCATCTTCTTTATCGGCGCCATGAACCTGTGCAACGTGCGGGTGTTCGGCGAGATGGAGTTCTGGCTGTCGCTGGTGAAGGTGGTGGCGATTATCGCCATGATGCTGGCGGGCGCCGGGATCATCTTCTTTGGCTTCGGCCATAGCTTCCCGGCTACCGGTCTGGAAAATCTGTGGAGCCACGGCGGCTTTGCTCCTAACGGCTGGCAGGGCGTTATCGCTTCGCTTGGCATCGTGATGTTCGCTTTCGGCGGGGTGGAGATTATCGGCGTCACCGCCGCGGAAGCGAAAGATCCGAAAAAGGTCATCCCGCAGGCCATCAATACCATTCCGCTGCGTATTATCCTGTTCTACGTCTGCACCCTGGCGGTGCTGATGGCGATTTTCCCGTGGAACAGCTTTGGCGAGCAGGGGAGTCCGTTTGTGCTGATTTTCGACGGTCTGGGGATCCCGGCGGCGGCGACAATCCTTAACATCATCGTGATCAGCGCCAGCATTTCGGCAATTAACAGCGATATCTTCGGCGCCGGACGCATGATGTACGGCATGTCGAAAGAGGGGCTGGCGCCGAAAAGCTTCCAGCGCATCGCCAGCAACGGCGTACCCTGGATGACGGTGGTGGTCATGGGCGGCGCGCTGCTGGCGGCGGTGGTGCTGAACTATCTGATCCCCGAGCAGGTCTTTGTGCTGATTGCTTCGCTGGCGGCATTCGCCACGGTGTGGGTGTGGCTGATGATCCTGCTGTCCCATTTCGCCATGCGCCGTAGTTTGTCTGCCGAAGAGCGCAGCCAGATTGCCTTCCCCGTCCCGTTCTGGCCGGTTGCGCCGCTGTTGACGCTGCTGTTTATGGGGCTGGTTATCGCGGTGCTGGGGATGTTTGCTGAGACGCGGATGGCGCTGATTGCCGGCCAGGTCTGGCTCGGGCTGCTGACGGTGGTGTGGTACGCGCGGGTGCGTAAAACGGCGCTGCAGGTAGCCACTGAACAGTAAGGCCAATTTCCCCGGTGGCGCTGCGCTTACCGGGGCTACAAATGGCACGGGCCGTAGGCCGGGCAAGGCGTCAGCCGCCGCCCGGCATAAAAGCGGCTCCGTGCCCGCGGCAATCGCCCGGCGGCGCTGCGCTTGCGTGGGCCTGGGGGGATTGTAGGTCGGGTAAGCGCAGCGCCACCCGAAAAACAAATGGCGCCACGGGTATCCCGGATAAGGCGACAGCCGCTATCCGGGGGGGAGATTAACTGAACAGGGCGGTGATGGAGGCGCTGGCGAGGGAATGGAAATGGACGTTAAAGCCGACCATTGCGCCGCTGGCCTCGGCATCCACTTCAATTTTCTCGACGTCCAGGGCGTGGACGGTAAAGATATAGCGGTGGGTCTCGCCCTTCGGCGGCGCTGCGCCGCCGTATCCCGCCTTGCCAAAATCGGTGCGGGTCTGAACGGCCTCTTCCGGCAGCTCCGCCTGACCGGAACCGGCCCCTTGCGGCAGGACGCGGGTATCCGCAGGCAGGTTAGCCACCACCCAGTGCCACCAGCCGGAGCCGGTCGGCGCATCCGGATCGTAGCAGGTCACCACAAAGCTTTTGGTTCCCGCGGGCACATCATCCCACATCAGATGCGGCGAAATATTGTCGCCATCGTAGCCCATGCCGTTGAAGACGTGACGATTAGGCAGCTTACCGCCGTCCTGGAGATCGTGACTGATCAGTTTCATGCTTCATCCTCATTGATAATGCGCTGATTAACCTGGAAGTGTAGCCTGCACCACGACGCAATTCCGCTATTTATTCGCTAAAAAATGTTTCGTCCTGCACCGCCAGGTTAACGGCGCGGGTCAGGCGGGACAGCTGCTCAGGCGCGATGATGTACGGCGGCATCAAATAGATCAGGCGGCCAAACGGGCGGATCCACACCCCCTGCTCGACGAAAAAGCGCTGCAGGGCAGCCATATTGACCGGGCGACGGGTTTCAACCACGCCAATAGCGCCCAGCACGCGGACATCGGCGACCAGGGCGGATCCCCGCGCCGGCGCCAGCTCGGCCAGCAGCTGGGCTTCAATCGCCGCCACCTGCCGCTGCCATTCGCCGCTCTCCAGCAGGCGCAGGCTTTCGCTGGCCACCGCGCAGGCCAGCGGGTTGCCCATAAAGGTCGGGCCGTGCATAAAGCAGCCGGCTTCACCGTTGCTGATGGTTTCCGCCACCTCGCGGGTGGTCAGCGCGGCGGAGAGGGTCATGGTGCCGCCGGTCAGCGCCTTGCCCAGACACAGAATATCGGCGGCGATACCGGCGTGCTCGCAGGCGAACAGCTTGCCGGTGCGGCCAAAGCCGGTGGCAATCTCATCGGCGATCAGCAGTATCCCTTCCCGGTCGCACATTTTACGCACCCGCTTCAGCCACTCCGGATGGTACATCCGCATCCCGCCCGCGCCCTGTACGATCGGTTCGAGGATCACCGCGGCGATGTCGTGACGGTGCGCGGCCATCAGGCGGGCAAAGGGCACCATATCCATTTCATCCCACTCGCCGTCAAAGCGGCTCTGCGGCGCGGGGGCGAACAGGTTATCCGGCAGATAGCCCTGCCACAGGCTGTGCATCGAGTTCTGCGGATCGCAGACCGACATCGCGCCGAAGGTATCGCCGTGATAGCCATTGCGGAAGGTCAGGAAACGTCGACGCGGTTGGCCTTTCGCCTGCCAGTACTGCAGGGCCATTTTCATCGCCACCTCAACCGCCACCGAACCGGAATCAGCGAGGAAAACGCACTCTAGCGATTCCGGAGTCATTGCCACCAGCTGGCGGCACAGGGCCACCGCCGAGGGGTGAGTGATCCCGCCGAACATGACGTGCGACATCTGGTCGATTTGCGCTTTCATCGCCGCATTCAGGCGCGGGTGATTGTAGCCGTGGATTGCCGCCCACCAGGAGGACATACCGTCAACCAACTGTTCGCCGCCGGCGAGGGACAGCTCGCAACCGTGGGCGGAAACCACCGGGTAGACCGGCAGGGGGGAAGTCATAGAGGTGTAGGGGTGCCAGATGTGGCGCCGATCGAAGGCGAGATCGTCCAGGGTCATAAGTGACTTGTAAACCATTTTGAAAACATTTAGGTTTACGAGTATAAACCGAACCGTAAATTAACAAAACCCTTTGGAGAGGCCAATGGCTCACCACGTACGTTGGACAATGTCGCAAGTAAATGAATTATTTAATAAACCACTCATCGATCTGTTATTCGAAGCGCAGCAAATCCACCGGCAACACTTTGATCCGCGCCAGGTGCAGGTCAGCACCCTGCTGTCGATCAAAACCGGCGCCTGCCCGGAAGATTGTAAATATTGTCCGCAGAGCGCGCGCTATAAAACCGGGCTCGAAACAGAGCGCCTGATGGAAGTCGAGCAGGTGCTGGAATCAGCGCGTCAGGCGAAAAACGCCGGCTCGACCCGCTTCTGCATGGGCGCGGCGTGGAAAAACCCCAATGACCGCGATATGCCGTATCTGGAGCAGATGGTGAAAGGGGTGAAGGCCCTGGGGCTGGAGTCGTGCATGACGCTTGGCACTCTGACAGACAGCCAGGCGCAGCGCCTGGCCGAGGCGGGCCTCGATTACTACAACCACAACCTCGATACCTCGCCGGAATTTTACGGCAACATCATCACCACCCGCACCTACCAGGAGCGCCTGGATACCCTGGACAAAGTGCGTGACGCCGGGATCAAAGTCTGCTCCGGCGGTATCGTCGGGCTGGGGGAGACCGTGAAAGACCGCGCCGGCCTGCTGCTGCAGTTGGCTAACCTGCCCACGCCGCCGGAAAGCGTACCGATCAACATGTTGGTGAAGGTCAAAGGTACGCCGCTGGCGGATAACGACGATGTCGACGCTTTCGATTTTATTCGCACTATCGCCATCGCGCGCATCATGATGCCCACCTCTTACGTGCGTCTCTCCGCCGGCCGCGAGCAGATGAACGAGCAGACCCAGGCGATGTGCTTTATGGCCGGGGCGAACTCGATTTTCTATGGCTGCAAACTGCTGACGACGCCTAATCCGGAAGAAGATAAAGACCTGCAACTGTTCCGCAAGCTGGGGATCAACCCGCAGCAGACGGCGGTGCTGGAAGGTGATAATGAGCAGCAGCAGCGCCTGGAGCAGGCCTTACTCACCCCGGACACTGAGGAATATTACAACGCGGCGGTGCTATGAGCTGGCAGCAGCGAATCGATCGGGCGCTGGACGAGCGACGAGCGGCGGATGCTCTTCGCCGCCGCCTGCCGGTGACGCACGGCGCCGGGCGCTGGCTGGCGCGGGAAGGGGAGCGCTGGCTTAACTTCTCCAGCAATGACTATCTTGGCCTGAGCCAGCATCCGGCGATTATCGCCGCCTGGCAGCAGGGGGCGGAACGTTATGGCGTCGGTTCCGGCGGTTCGGGACACGTAAGCGGCTATAACGAGGCCCACCGCGCGCTGGAAGAGGAACTTGCCGACTGGCTGGGCTATCCGCGCGCGTTGCTGTTTATCTCCGGCTTTGCCGCCAATCAGGCGCTGATCGCCGCCCTGGCGGATAAAGAGGATCGGATCGTGGCCGACCGCCTGAGCCACGCCTCCCTGCTGGAGGCGGCAAGCCTCAGCCCGGCGCAGCTACGCCGTTTCGCCCACAACGATCCGCAGCAGCTCGCGCAACTGCTGGCTAAGCCGCTGGCGGGCGAACAATTGGCGGTCACTGAAGGCATTTTCAGCATGGATGGCGACAGCGCGCCGCTGGCGGCCATTCACGCCGCGGCGCAGGCAGCAGGGGCATTGTTGCTGGTGGATGACGCCCACGGCGTCGGCGTGGTCGGCGACGAAGGACGCGGGAGCTGCGCCGCGCAGGCGGTGCGCCCTGAGCTGCTGGTGGTTACCTTCGGCAAGGCCTTCGGCGTCAGCGGCGCGGCGGTGCTGTGCGACGAAGCAATGGCCGATTATCTGCTGCAGTTTGCCCGTCATTTGATCTATAGCACCGCGATGCCGCCCGCCCAGGCGGTGGCGCTGAGCGCCGCGCTACGGGTGATTCGCAGCAATGAAGGACAGCAGCGTCGCGACATCCTGGCCGCCCGCATCCGGCAGTTCCGCAAGGGGATGGGCGAGACGTCGCTGGGTTTGACCGACTCCGTCAGCGCGATCCAGCCGCTGATCGTCGGCGATAACGGCCGGGCGCTGAGCCTGGCCGCACGTCTGCGCGACGCGGGCTGCTGGACGACGGCGATCCGTCCACCGACGGTGCCGGTCGGCAGCGCTCGTCTGCGCCTGACCCTGACCGCCGTCCATCAGGCTGAGGACATTAACCGTTTACTGGAGGTGCTGCATGGCCACGGTGAATAAGCAGGCGGTGGCCGCGGCGTTTGGCCGGGCGGCCGGCGGCTATTCGCAACATGATGAACTGCAGCGGCGCAGCGCGGAATTGCTGCTGCGCCAGCTGGCGCGTCGCGATTTTCCCCGGGTGCTGGATGCTGGCTGCGGCCCCGGCGGCATGAGCCGCCGCTGGCGTGAGGCGGGCAGCGTGGTGACCGCGCTGGATCTCTCCCCCGGGATGCTGGCCCAGGCGCAGCGTAACGACGCCGCCCAGTATTACCTGCTGGGCGACATTGAGGCGCTGCCGCTGCCGGACGCCTGCGTCGATCTGGCGTGGAGCAATCTGGCGGTGCAGTGGTGCGACGATCTGCGCGCCGCCCTTGGCGAGCTGTACCGGGTGGTGCGCCCCGGCGGCAGGGTGGCGTTTAGCACGCTGCTGGCCGACTCGCTGCCGGAGCTCAATCAGGCGTGGCAGGCCATCGACGACCGGCCGCATGCCAACCGTTTTCTCAGCGAAGCGGCGGTGCGCGCGGCGCTGAGCGGCCTGCGGGCGTCCGGCAAGGTGCATCAGATTAGCCTGCCGTTCGCCGACGCGCTGAGCGCCATGCGATCGCTGAAGGGCATCGGCGCCACCCATTTGCACCAGGGGCGGGCATCGGCCCCGCTTGGCCGCGGCAAACTGCGCGAGCTACAGCTGGCCTGGCCGCAGCGGCAGGGCGTCTGCCCGCTGACGTATTCTCTTTTTACAGGAGTCATTGAGCGTGACTAAACGTTTTTTTGTCACCGGGACCGATACTGAAGTCGGGAAAACCATCGCCAGCAGCGCCCTGCTGCAGGCGGCGAATCAGCTGGGTTTTCACACCGCTGGCTACAAGCCGGTGGCTTCCGGCAGCGAGCTTACCGCCGCAGGGCTGCGTAATGAAGACGCGCTGGCGCTGCAGCGTCATAGCCGGGTCGCGCTGCGCTATGAACAGGTTAACCCGTATACCTTCGCCGAGCCGACCTCACCGCACATCATCAGCGCCGACGAAGGGCGTCCGATCGCCGCGGCGAGGCTCTCCAGCGGGCTGCGCGAGTTAGAACGCCTCGCCGACTGGGTGCTGGTGGAAGGGGCCGGCGGCTGGTTTACGCCGCTGTCGGAAACCCTGACCTTTGCCGACTGGGCGCAGGCGGAGCAGCTGCCGGTGATTCTGGTGGTGGGCGTCAAGCTCGGCTGCATCAATCACGCGATGCTTACCGCCCAGGCGGTACGCCAGGCAGGGCTGCCGCTCGCGGGTTGGATCGCCAATGACGTGCAGCCGCCGGGCAAGCGCCACGCCGAGTATCTGGCGACGCTGAAAAACCGGCTGGCCGCGCCGTTCCTCGGCGAAATACCGTGGCTTGCCGATATCGCGCAGCGCGACGATCTCGGCCAGTATCTGGATCTCAGGGCGCTGGATCCGGCGTCATCCACTGCGCCAGCAGCGGTTCATCCAGCGCCATAATATCGCCTTCGGCGACGTTACGGCCCCGGTGCAAAACACAGAAACGATCCGCTACCCGGCGGATAAAGGGCAGGTGCTGCTCGGCGAGCAGCACCGTCAGGCCGATATCGCGATTCAACCGCAGCAGCAGATCCGCCAGCTTTTGCAGACAGCGCGGTCCTCTGCCGCGCGAGGGTTCATCAAGGATCAGCAGCCGTGGCTGGACAATCAGCGCCCTGGCCAGCGCCAGTTGGTACTGATCGTCGTCGCTCAGCGAGGCGCCTTTGCGCTGCCGTAGGGCATAGAGTTCGGGAAAATGTTCATAGATCTCGCCGCCGCTGGCGTTAGCCCCGGGTTTCCCGGCCGCGAGGGCTATATGCAGATTCTCTTCCACGCTGAGCTGCGAAAAGATGCGTTTATCCTGCGGCACATAGCCGATACCGATGGCGCTGCGCGACTGGGCCGACAGGGGCGTGAGATCCTGCGGCGGGGCGCCAATGTCATGCCAGGTCATCCGGCCGCTGGCCACCGGCAGGTGCCCGGCAATGCAGTTAACCAGGGTGGTTTTTCCCATGCCCTCGCGTCCCAGTACGCCAATGCACTCCCCCGGGCGTAGTTCAAGATCGACATTCCACAGCGAATGCTGGTTGCCGTAAAAGTGATTTACTGCCTGTAAATTCAACATGGACGTTTTCTCCTTATCCTGGCGTCAGGGCGACAGAAAGATGCTGCAAAACTCTTGCCAGGAAAAAGAACGCTCGGAAAAAAACGCTAAATGCCGATACCATCAGGCACAGCCAGCGCCTGGGGTGCACTTTTCCGGTGCCCGACGCTAAAGGGTGGTGCAAAAAGCAGCAAAAATCGAGCGGCTTTAAGCGGATAGTTATCAAAAATAGTTCGATAAAAATTTTTCGCCACGTGATTAAGGCCGCCAGACGATTTGCGCCGGGCGGCGGCGGTCTTGGGCTGCAGACAGTTATCCACTATTCCTGTGGATAACCTTGTGTATTAGAGTTAGAAAACCTGCGGTAAGCTAGAGCGTACGCGGCTTGCGGCTGAATTGGCGTGAAAGGCGTCTTTTCTTTAAAAGCATTAAATATCAGCTTGTTAGATAAAATCAATGGGTGTAAGAAAAGCGTCATCTGCTGCCATAAAACTTTCACCCGTCCGCTTGACAAATGTTAAAAGGTAAAAATTTCTGGGGATAACCCTGACGGCCGGAGGATTATTCCGCCCGGCGCGCGTTTTATACCCTGCTTACCGGCAAAAAAGGCCATATTGTGGCGCTATCATAAGCACGCACTGTTTAAATATCCAGTATAATTTATTGGCAAAAAACGGCCCGGGGGGTAGAATTAAACACCGGCCGCTAAATCTTTTTCAGGTTCTGATTGATGAGTAAATCGTTTGTTCTGCATTCCGCCTTTCGCCCCTCCGGAGACCAACCGGAAGCCATCCGCCGCCTGGAAGAGGGGCTGGAGGATGGGCTCGCGCATCAAACGCTGCTGGGGGTCACCGGCTCCGGTAAGACCTTTACCATCGCCAACGTGATTGCCGATCTGCAGCGGCCGACGATGGTGCTGGCGCCAAACAAAACTCTGGCGGCCCAGCTCTACGGCGAGATGAAAGAGTTTTTCCCGGAGAATGCCGTCGAGTATTTCGTCTCCTACTACGATTACTATCAGCCGGAAGCCTATGTCCCCAGCTCAGATACCTTCATTGAGAAAGATGCCTCGGTAAACGAACATATCGAGCAGATGCGCCTGTCGGCCACCAAAGCGCTGCTTGAGCGGCGCGATGTGGTGGTGGTGGCCTCGGTCTCGGCTATTTACGGCCTCGGCGACCCGGACCTGTATCTGAAAATGATGTTGCATCTGACGGTGGGGATGCTGATTGACCAGCGGGCGATCCTGCGCCGCCTGGCGGAACTGCAGTATACCCGCAACGATCAGGCCTTCCAGCGCGGCACCTTCCGGGTGCGCGGCGAGGTGATCGACGTCTTCCCGGCGGAATCGGACGATATCGCCCTGCGCATTGAGCTGTTTGACGAAGAAGTTGAGCGCCTGTCGCTGTTCGACCCGCTCACCGGCCATGTGGAATCGACGGTGCCGCGCTACACCATTTATCCCAAGACCCACTACGTGACGCCGCGGGAGCGCATTGTCCAGGCGATGGAAGAGATTAAGCTGGAACTGGCGGAGCGGCGCAAGGTGCTGCTGGCCAACAACAAGCTGCTGGAAGAGCAGCGCTTAACCCAGCGCACCCAGTTCGACCTCGAAATGATGAACGAGCTGGGCTACTGCTCGGGCATTGAAAACTACTCGCGCTTCCTCTCCGGGCGCGGCCCCGGCGAGCCGCCGCCCACCCTGTTCGACTACCTGCCGGCAGACGGCCTGCTGGTGATTGACGAATCCCACGTCACGGTGCCGCAGATCGGCGGTATGTACCGCGGCGACCGGGCGCGCAAAGAGACGCTGGTGGAGTACGGCTTCCGCCTGCCGTCGGCGCTGGATAACCGGCCGATGAAGTTTGAAGAATTCGAAGCGCTGGCGCCGCAAACCATCTACGTGTCGGCGACCCCCGGCGCCTACGAGCTGGATAAATCCGGCGGCGAGGTGGTGGATCAGGTGGTGCGGCCGACCGGTCTGCTGGATCCGATCATCGAAGTGCGGCCGGTGGCGACCCAGGTCGACGATCTACTGTCGGAGATCCGCCTGCGCACGGCTATCAACGAGCGCGTGCTGGTCACCACCCTCACCAAGCGGATGGCGGAAGACTTAACCGAGTACCTTGAGGAGCACGGCGAGCGGGTGCGCTATCTGCACTCGGATATCGACACCGTCGAACGTATGGAGATTATCCGCGACCTGCGTCTTGGCGAGTTTGACGTGCTGGTGGGGATCAACCTGCTGCGTGAGGGGCTGGATATGCCGGAGGTGTCGCTGGTGGCGATCCTGGATGCGGACAAAGAGGGCTTCCTGCGCTCCGAACGCTCGCTGATCCAGACCATCGGCCGCGCGGCGCGCAACGTCAACGGCAAGGCTATCCTGTACGGCGATAAGATCACCCCCTCGATGGCGAAAGCCATCGGCGAGACGGAGCGTCGACGTGAGAAACAGCAGCGCTATAACGAAGAGCACGGCATTGTGCCGCAGGGGCTCAACAAGAAAGTGGTGGATATCCTGCAGCTGGGCCAGAGCCTGGCGAAAACCAAAGCCAAAGGGCGCGGTAAAGCGAAGGCCGTCGAGCCTGCCGGGCTCAGCGGCGTGGATATGACGCCAAAAGCGCTGCAGCAGAAAATCCACGAGCTGGAAGGGCAGATGATGCAGCACGCGCAGAACCTCGAGTTTGAAGAGGCGGCGCAAATTCGCGACCAGCTGCATCAGCTGCGCGAACTGTTTATCGCCGCCTCCTGAGTGCCGGCGTGTACTGCCGGGAGGTGGACGTGCGGGAAGCAGACAAGGCGTGGCCCTGTTCCGCAGCCAGATAACCATTCGCGGTGAAGAAAAAAGGCCGCAAAGCGGCCTTCTTAATGTTTGCTTAATCTCGCCAGGCGACACTATCCTCAACCTGATGAGGATAGCGCCCATGCAAAAAATCAACTTCCGTGAATATCTGGCGGTCGCCACCGCCCTGGTCATTATTGTTGCCTTCTTCCATCAGTGGGTGCTGACGTTCTGACCCCCGCGCCGCGGGAATAACACCCACGCGCGGACCCCTGGCCCCGGCTGGCGGTTATGTAAAAAGAACTGGGCGTCATGCAGCTGAGCGATGCGCGTGACGATGCTCAGTCCTAGCCCTATACCGCCGTAGCGACTGTCCATGCGCACGAAGGCCTTACTGAGTTCGCCGCTTTTCGCCTCATCAATCCCCGGTCCTTCATCTTCCACTGCCATCACCGGCATCAGACCCGCTTTCACCGACACGCGGATCGTCGACCCTTGCGGGCTGTAGCGATGGGCATTCTCCACCAGATTGCGCAGAATGACGCGGATGAGCGTCGCGTCGCCAGAGACGACGGCCTCGCTTTCGACATCCGTCAGCAGCAGCCGTTGCTGGCGCTCGGCCAGCATGGTCTCCAGCTCATCCTGCAGCGGTTTGACCACGTCATCCAGCAGCAGCACCTGCTGATAGCTGCCGGCGGAAAAGGACTGACCGACGCGCGCCAGCTGCAGCAGCTGCGAAATGCTGGTGGTCATCTGGTCGAGCCGCTGGATCAGCGGGTCGACGCCCATGCCGTGCACTTTCGCCAGCAGCTCAAGGTGCAGCCGCAGCCCGGCCAGCGGGGTGCGCAGCTCGTGCGCCACGTCGGCGGTAAACAGCCGTTCGCGATCGAGAGTCAGATTGAGGCGGGAAACCAGCTGATTCAGGGCGGTGGTCACCGCCGTCACCTCGGGCACCGATTCGCTGAGCACGATGGGGGTGAGGTTGTCCGGGGTACGACTCTCCAGCTCGCTTTGCAGACGTGACAGCGGGCGGGTGATTTTGCGTACCGCCAGCATGCTGATATACAGCGCCAGACCCACGATCAGCAGGCTCGGCACCAGCAGGCTGGCGACCGCTTCCCGAACCTCATGCTCCACATGCTTCTGGTTGTTGTGCCCTTCGATGGCGCTGGCCACCAGCAGCTGGATCTGCTCTTTGCTCTCATGCCATAGCCAGAAGACGCTGATCAGCTGGCAGACCACCAGAATGGCGCCGATGGTCAACAGCAGCCGGTGACGCATGGTCCAGTTTTCGGTTGCAAACAGAGCCATGGTCTATTCCGTATCGATGTGGTTAGCCAGCATATAGCCGAAGCCCCTGACGGTGCGGATCCGCGATTTGCCAATCTTATCGCGCAGGTTATGGATATGCACTTCCAGGGTATTGGTCGCTGGCTCATTGTCCCAGCTGTAGATATCGTTGTAGAGGATCTCACGATGTACCGGGCTGCCGGCTTTCATCATCAGCCGCGACAGCAGGGCATACTCCTTCGGCGTCAGATCCAGCGCCGTCTCACCGAGCCACACCTGGCGGCGGGTGACGTTGAGGCGCAGATCGCCGACGCTGATTTCGTTATCGCCCTGATTATTATGCCGACGGAGCAGGGCGCGAATGCGCGCGTTTAGCTCTTCCAGGGCAAAGGGTTTCACCAGATAGTCATCCGCGCCGGTGTCGAGACCGCTAATGCGATCCTCAAGGGTATCGCGGGCGGTGAGGATCAGCACCGGCTGGGTCATTTTCTCCCGCCGCATACGGGCGAGAAAATGCAGGCCGTCTTCGTCCGGCAGGCCGAGGTCGAGTACGATCAGGCTGTAGTGATTGCTGGCCAGCGACAGCGCCGCTTCGTGCGCCGTGGAGACGCCGTCGCACACGTATCCTTCACTTTGCATCGCCAGTATCAACCCCTGCAACAGCAGCGCATCGTCTTCAATGACTAAGATTTTCATCAACCAGCCTCTCTACATGGCGTTAAAATATCATCTGCCGCCTGGTACTCGTGGGTGCTGACGCCGAGCAGGCCGAGCAGGGTGGAGAACAGATTATCTTGTGAATAATCCTTCGTCTTAGCCTGTTGTTGCAAACACTGGCTGGAAACACCGTAACGTTGCTGGTAATCCGGCGACAGCCACAGCAGCATGGGCACGTGCTTTTGCGTATCCGGCGCAATGGAGTACGGCAGACCATGCAAATAGACGCCATTTTCGCCCAGCGATTCGCCGTGGTCGGACAAATAAACCAGGCTAGTGGTGAATTTGTCCTGTTTAGATTGCAGTAGTTTTATCGCTTTATCAACGACATAGTCGACATACAGAATGGTGTTATCGTAGGTATTGGTCAACTGTTGTTGCGTACAACTTTGGATTTCATTGGTATCGCAGGTTGGGGTGAATTTTTTGAACTCAGCCGGATAGCGATTGTAATAGGTTGGGCCGTGGCTGCCGATGGTATGCAGCACAATAATGCCATCCTGTTGCAGGTTATCGATATAGCTGTCGAGATTATGGAACAGCACGTCGTCGTAGCACTCGCCGTCGATGCACTGTCCGGTTAGCTTCAGATCGGTCACGTTCTGATGCGGTACCCGATCGCATGCCCCCTTGCAGCCGCCATCGTTGTCGTTCCACAGCACCTGGATGCCGGCGCGCTGCAGAATATCCAGGACGCCTTCCTGGTGATGGGCCAGCTCTTCGTCATAGCGCGCGCGCGGCATATTGGAGAACATGCAGGGCACGGAAACCGCAGTTGCTGTGCCGCAGGAGGTGGTTTTCGGGAAGTACACCACGTTGTCCTGTTGCAGGCGCGGGTTAGTCTCCCGATCGTAGCCGCCCAGTGAGAAGTTATCCGCTCGCGAAGTCTCGCCGAGCACCACAATCGTCAGGTTCTTACGGGGACCGTTATGCATCACCGGTTTCTGCGTGGCATCTTCGCCAATCTTCACCAGCGGCAGGTTGTCCATGCGATGGTGCGCATACCAGGAGTTCAGCGCCACAATGCTGTTGGAGGGGCTCAGGGATTTCACCAGCTCTTTGTTGTTACGAAACAGCGAGGCATAGTCTTTATAAAAGAGGGCGGCAATCAGGACGATTAGCAGCGCGGACGCCACCATATTCACCAGACGCCAGGCCACACCGCGCCATAGGGTGGCCGGTTTACGAATTTTAATCCACCAGGCGACCAGCACCGCCAGCACCCCGGAGAGTCCAAGGACAACGATCATTTCGCCGGAGAGCAGGGCAAAGCTCTCCGCCGGGGTGGTGTCGAGGATGTTGGTGATCATGCTGCGGTCAATCACCACGCCGAAGGACCAGATAAAGTACTGCGCCGAAGCGCTGAGCAGAATAAAAAGGCTAATCACCAGCCGGTCAAGTTTGAGGAACGAGGCGAGGGTGGTGAGGATATTCATCACGCTGAAGGCCACCAGCGGCATACTCAAAAACACCAGCGCCGTGCGCAGGTTGTCCACCGGCAGCAGCGTATACGCCTGGCGGTAGAAGGCGAGATTAAGAAAAAGCCCGATATAGACCGCAAAAAGAATCAGATAAGTCGTGCGGCTGACAACCGGCCGACGCAGAGGCAATAACGACATAGTGCATACCCACAGGAAGAGATAAGGGTATAGTGCCAGCTCTGTTTTAAGACAACCTTAAGATTTTAAGGTGCGCCGAAAGCCGATCCTCCGGCGCGCAGGATCAGCCCGGCAGCTGGAGCGCTTTCTCCAGCGCCCCGCGCAGCAGCGCCCGGTCATGGCGATAGGGAACGTCGCTGGCCTCCAGCGGCGTCTGAATCACCAGCCTGTTGTCGATGCCGCTGATATCGGCTTTTGGGCCGGCGATAACCGCATCCACCACCCGCTTGCCCACATAGCGCTCCATAATCGCGATGCGCTCCGCCAGCGACAGTCTCGCGGCCGGGCTGTGCTCTTTGCCGAGGTTATCGATAAACACCATTGGCGCCGGAGTGCGACGCAGCGCCTGGGCCATCTCGTCAAGCAGCAGGATTGGCAGCAGGCTGGTATAGAAACTGCCCGGGCCGATAAGGATCAGATCGGCTTCGGCGATGGCCTCCACCGCCTCACGGGTGGCCGGTACCGGCGGGGTGAGCATCAGCTCCTGCGGCACGCTATCGAGCTGATCGATATTGACTTCACCGTAAACTTCATGGCCTTCATGATCGAGCGCCATCAAATCCACCGGTTGTTCCGACATCGGAATAAGAAAAGCGTCCACTTTGAGCAGGTTTCTGATCAAATTGATCGCTTCCAACGGCCGCACGCTGAGGTGATCCAGCGCCTTTAACATCAGATTTCCCAGGTTATGGCCGGAAAGCTCGCCATTGCCGCTAAAACGGTACTCAAACATCGCCGACGCCACGCTCGGCTCGGCGATTAACTGATTGATGCAGTTGCGCATATCGCCCCAGGCAATGCCGCCTTCCGAGCGGCGGATCCGCCCGGTGGATCCCCCGTTGTCGGTGGTGGTCACAATGCCAGTCAGCCGTGAGCCCAGCGAGGACAGGGAGGACATTACCCGACCCAGACCATGCCCGCCGCCGAGCGCCACCACCCGATCCAGGTCAGCGAATGTACGATTGCGCATAGAAATTCCTTATTTCACATAAACGGCCACACACTACCCGATCTACCCCTAAAAGACGATGGGAGGAGCCCGACAAACTGACCGATATCAAGGCAAAAAGATGATTTATGGCTATTCTGTAGCGAAAATGCACGAAGGCAGCGATATATACAAGAATATATAGCGAAATCGCAAATGGCGAAACCGCCTGGAACGCGCTACTATCGGCATAACCTGTTAACACTCTAGCCTCTTCGCCTGTGTCAAAAGATATGGCGGTTTGGCCGCGACGCCGCCGGTTGTCGCCAGGGCGTGGGAAGAAATGACCGCGTCTCCCGTATTTGGAAAGGTGTATATGGCCTCACAGCTTACCGATGCATTCGCGCGTAAGTTTTATTACCTGCGTCTGTCGATTACCGATGTGTGCAATTTCCGTTGCACCTACTGCCTGCCGGATGGCTACAAGCCCGGCGCCGTCAATAACAACGGCTTTCTTAGCGTAGACGAAGTGCGCCGGGTCACGCGCGCTTTCTCCGCGCTGGGCACTGAAAAAGTTCGTCTCACCGGTGGGGAACCCTCCCTGCGCCGTGACTTCACCGAGATCATCGCCGCCGTGCGTGAAAACCCGGCGATCCGTCAGATTGCCGTCACCACTAACGGTTATCGCCTGGCGCGCGATGTCGAACGCTGGCGCGATGCCGGGCTGACGGCGATCAACGTCAGCGTCGATAGCCTCGACGCCCGCCAGTTCCATGCCATCACCGGCCAGGATAAATTCCACCAGGTGATGGACGGGATTGACGCCGCCTTCGCCGCGGGCTTTGACAAGGTGAAGGTGAATACCGTACTGATGCGCGATGTTAATCATCACCAGCTTGATACCTTCCTCGCCTGGATCCAGCCGCGTCGTATTCAGCTGCGTTTTATTGAGCTGATGGAAACCGGCGAGGGCAGCGACCTGTTCCGCCGTCACCATCTCTCCGGCATGGTGTTGCGCGACGAGCTGCTGCGTCGCGGCTGGATCCACCAGATCCGCCAGCGCAGCGATGGTCCGGCGCAGGTCTTTTGTCATCCGGACTACGCCGGCGAGATCGGCCTCATCATGCCGTACGAAAAAGACTTCTGCACCACCTGCAACCGTCTGCGCGTCTCCTCCGTCGGCAAATTGCACCTGTGCCTGTTTGGCGAAGGCGGCGTCGACCTGCGCGACCTGATGGCCGATGATCGGCAGCAGGCCGCGCTGGAAGCGCGGATCGCCGAAGCCTTAACCCATAAAAAGCAGACCCATTTCCTGCATCAGGGCAACACCGGTATTACGCAGAACCTGTCCTATATTGGCGGATAATCGTTTTCGAAAGGAGCATTCAGATGAGCCAGGCTAGCGCTGAGTTTATTCCGACCCGTATTGCTATTCTTACCGTTTCCAGTCGTCGCGGCGAAGCGGACGACACTTCCGGCCACTGGCTGCGTGAGGCGGCGCAGGAGGCGGGGCACCATGTCGTCGATAAGGCGATAGTCAAAGAGAACCGCTACGCCATCCGCGCCCAGGTATCGGTGTGGATCGCCAGCGATGAGGTACAGGTGGTGCTGATCACCGGCGGGACCGGGTTCACCGAAGGGGACCAGGCGCCGGAAGCGCTGCTGCCGCTGTTTGACCGTGAGGTGGAAGGTTTTGGCGAAGTGTTCCGCATGCTGTCGTTCGAAGAGATCGGCACCTCGACGCTGCAGTCCCGGGCCGTGGCCGGCGTCGCTAACCACACGCTGATCTTCGCTATGCCGGGCTCGACGAAAGCCTGCCGCACGGCGTGGGACAACATCATTGCCCCGCAGCTGGATGCCCGCACCCGTCCTTGTAATTTTATTCCTCACCTGAAGAAATAATGTATGTCACAACTGACCCATATTAACGCCGCGGGCGAAGCCCATATGGTGGATGTCTCCGGCAAAGCGGAAACGGTACGCGAAGCGCGCGCCGAGGCTTATGTCGAGATGCAGGCGACAACCCTGGCGATGATTATCGACGGCAGCCATCATAAAGGCGACGTTTTCGCCACGGCGAGGATCGCCGGGATCCAGGCGGCCAAGCGCACCTGGGAGCTGATCCCGCTGTGCCATCCGCTGATGCTCAGCAAAGTGGAAGTCAATTTGCAGGCGCAGCCGGAACATAACCGGGTGCGCATCGAATCGCTCTGCCGCCTGACCGGCAAAACCGGCGTCGAGATGGAAGCCCTTACCGCCGCCTCGGTTGCCGCGCTGACCATTTACGATATGTGCAAGGCGGTGCAGAAGGATATGGTGATTGGCCCGGTGCGCCTGCTGGCGAAAAGCGGCGGCAAGTCCGGCGATTTTAAGGTGGACGAACGCCATGATTAAGGTTCTGTTTTTTGCCCAGGTGCGCGAGCTGGTGGGGACTGATTCGCTGACTCTCGACGCCAGCGAGCTGGCCACCGTTGAGGCTGTGCGTCAGCAGCTTGCCGCTCGCGGCGATCGCTGGGCGCTGGCCCTGGAGGAGGGCAAGCTGCTGGCGGCGGTTAACCAGACGCTGACCGCCTTTGACCATCCTGTCGCCAGCGGGGATGAAGTGGCGTTCTTCCCACCGGTCACCGGGGGCTGACATGACGCAAACTCGTATCGTCGTTAGCCCGGCGCGCTTTAGCGTTGGCGAGGAGTATCTCTGGCTGGCCGAACGCGACGAAGACGGCGCGGTGGTTACCTTCACCGGCAAAGTGCGTAATCACAACCTCGGCGACAGCGTGAAAGCGCTGACTCTCGAGCACTATCCGGGGATGACCGAGAAATCGCTGGCGGAGATTGTCGACCAGGCGCGCGAGCGCTGGCCGCTGGGCCGGGTGACCATTATCCATCGCATCGGCGAAATGTGGCCGGGGGAAGAGATTGTGTTTGTCGGCGTCACCAGCGCCCACCGCGGCAGCGCCTTCGCCGCCGGCGAGTTTATGATGGACTACCTGAAAACCCGCGCGCCGTTCTGGAAACGCGAGGCGACACCGGAGGGCGAGCGCTGGGTCGATGCCCGCGACAGCGATCGTCAGGCGGCAGAGCGCTGGTAGTGTGATACGCTTACAGAGTGAAACTTTGTTAATCAGGAGAGAGTCATGGACAGATATCCGCGTTCCGATTCAATAGTGCAGGGCCGCAGCGGCCTGCAGACTTATATGGCGCAGGTGTACGGCTGGATGACGGTCGGCCTGCTGCTGACGGCGTTTATCGCGTGGTTTGCGGCGAATACCCCGGCGGTGATGATGTTCGTCTTTTCGAGCAAAATCACCTTTTTCGGGCTGATCATCGCCCAGCTGGCGCTGGTGTTTGTGCTGTCGGGGATGGTGCACCGGCTGAGCCCAGGGATGGCGACCACCCTGTTTATGCTCTATTCGGCGCTCACCGGGTTGACGCTGTCGAGCATTTTTATCGCCTACACCTACTCCTCCATTGCCAGCACCTTTGTGGTCACCGGCGGGATGTTCGGGGCGATGAGTCTGTACGGCTACACCACCAAGCGCGATCTGAGCGGCTTCGGCAGCATGCTGTTTATGGGGCTGATTGGCATCGTGTTGGCGTCGCTGGTTAACCTGTGGCTGAAGAGCGAGGCGCTGATGTGGGCCGTGACCTACATCGGGGTGGTGCTGTTTGTCGGCCTGACCGCCTACGACACCCAGAAGCTGAAAAACATCGGCGAGCAGATTGATACCCGCGACAGTGCCAATCTGCGTAAATACTCGATCCTCGGCGCCTTAACGCTGTATCTGGATTTCATCAACCTGTTCCTGATGCTGCTGCGTATTATGGGCAACCGCCGCTAACCTGTTTATATCAAAAGGTTGCATCCCCTACCGCCCGGCAAGCGCAGCGCCGCCGGGCGAGACGTCAGGCACGGTACCCGTGGTATTGCCGGGTGGCGGCTGCGCCTTACCCGGCCTACAGGCTCCTCTCACAGGCTCAGACCCCGTTGGTCCGCGCAAGCGCAGCGCCGCCGGGCGAGACGTCAGGCACGGTACCCGTGGTATTGCCGGGTGGCGGCTGCGCCTTACCCGGCCTACAGGATCCTTTCACAGGCTCAGATCCCGTAGGCCCGCGCAAGCGCAGCGCCGCCGGGCGATTTCATTCGCGGGCCAGCTTGCGCTGGTTCTTTTGCCGCAACTTTTTCGCCCGACTCTCCAGCAGCAAATAGGCCACCGTCGCCAGCAGCAGCGGCAGGAAATAATAGAGCGCGCGCCAGGCGAGGAGAGCGGCGATGATCGCTCCCTTCGAAATCTCTTCCCCGGAGAGCATGGCGATGAACACCGCCTCCAGCACGCCAATCCCGGCCGGAATGTGGATAATCACCCCGGCGATACTGCTCACCAGCAGTACCCCCAATACAAGGAAATAGTTAATCTCGCTGCCCAACAGCAGCCAGATGATCGCCCCCATCGCCATCCAGTTCGCCGCCGAGACCCCCATCTGCAGCAGCGCGAATCGCCAGGAGGGCAGCACCAGCCGCTGACCTTTGATCGTCAGGTGACGGCGTTTGGCGAAGGCGCAGCCAAACAGATAGCACAGCGTGAGAAACAGCATCACTCCGCCGATAATGCGCAGAGTGGTCTGACTGATGTACCAGTGCGGCGGCAGCTTCACCAGATCCGCTGTAAATATCACCCCACCGAGCAGGATATAGCCCAGCCAGTTGGTGGTGATGCTTAATGAAAAAATACGGGTGATGGTGCCGCCGTTGAGCCCCAGCCGCGAGTACAACCGGTAGCGCATGCCGATGCCGCCGACCCAGGTGCTGAGGGTCAGGTTGAAGGCATAGCAGATAAACGACACCAGCATCACCTGGCGTTTCGCCAGCTTATGCCCACAATAGGCCCGGCCAAGCAGATCGTAGCAGCCGTAGATCAGATAGCTGACGATGACCAGCGCAATGGCGCTGAACAAGGCCAGCCGATCGTAGCCGCGGATCACCTTCCATACTTCCTGCCAGTCGACCTTCTGCGCGTAAATCACCAGCAGGACGATCACGGCGATAAAAAAGAGTACGGTCAGCACTCTTTTTGCCATCCGCCAGCGAGGGTGCGATTTGCTCATAGTGGATTATCCCTGGTAGGTGACTCGACGCGATCCTGAGTTTCAATCTCCGGCTGCACCGGCGGGCTGACCCTGGCCAGCCGCGGAGTATGGGCCGGCAGCCAGCCGACCCACGCCGGAAAGTGGCGCAGAAAGTGGAAGGCCATCACGCTCACCCCCAGCCGCCACCAGTTGCGTTTCGGCAGCATCGTTTTATCGATCCGCTGACAATCCCGGGCGATAAGCCCGTTAAGATTATCGCGCAGCGTCTGGTTAAACACCCGGTCGTGGATGATCAGATTGGCTTCCAGATTCAACGACAGGCTGAGCGGATCGAGGTTGCTCGACCCGACGGTGGCCCAGTGGTCGTCCGCGAGGGCGACTTTGCCATGCAGCGGACGGCGGCGATATTCGTAGATCTGCACGCCGCCTTTGACGAGGTAGTGGTAGAGCAGGTGGGCGCCGAACTTCACAATCGGAATATCCGGTTCGCCCTGGACGATCAGCTTCACCCGCACCCCGCGCCGCGCGGCATTGCGCATCGCATGCAACAGACGGTAGCCGGGGAAAAAATAGGCGTTCGCGATTATCACCTCCCGGCGGGCGCTGGTCAGCATCTTCAGGTAGTGGCGTTCGATATCGTCGCGGTGATCCTGGTTATCGCGCCAGACGAACAGCGCCTGCGCCTCGCCGGGGGTCTGGTTGATCTCCGGCTGATGGCGACGACGGCGCCACCAGCGGCGGGCGGTTTCGCTGTTGGGCAGATTCTCCAGTTCGAACTGCAGAATATCGAGCACCACCGGCCCTTCGACCTGCACCGTGTAATCCTGTTTGGCCTCCGGGCCATAGTCGCTCATATGTTCGGCGGAGTAGTTGATGCCGCCGACAAAGGCGGTGGTGTCGTCGATCACCACGATTTTACGGTGCATGCGACGGAACAGGTTGGTACGCATTCCCATCAGCTTAGGGCGCGGGTCGTAATAGCGGAAAATCACCCCCGCGGCGGTCAGTTCACCGACAAACTCATCGCTAAGATCCGGCGAGCCGTAGCCGTCAAGCAGCACTTCCACCTGGATGCCGCGGCGGGCTGCCTTCAGCAGAACCGCGTGCAGCCGCCAGCCGACCTCATCTTCAAACCAGATAAAGGATTCGAGGATCACCCGCCGGCTGGCGCGACCGATGGCCGCAAACAGCGCCGGGTAATACTGGTCGCCGTTCTCCAGTAGCGTAATGCGGTTGCCTTCCTGCCAACGACATTTCACAAATGAATCTCCACGCTAAGGGGTGCATGATCGGACAGATGCCGCCACTGTTTGAGGGCCAGCGCCTTCGGGCGGCTGGCGTGGGCGTTCTTGACGTAAATGCGATCGAGGCGCAGCAGCGGAAAACTGACCGGAAAGGTGCGCGCCGGCCGTCCGCGGGCGCGGGTAAAGATCTCTTCCAGCCCTGCCTGGACCTTTAACGGCTGGTTAGCCTGCTGACGCCAGTCGTTAAAATCTCCGGCCACCACCACCGGCTCGCCGGCGGGTAGGGTATTGACCCACTCCGCCAGCATCGCCAGCTGCGCCTGCCGCTGGTCGGCACGCAGTCCGAGATGGACGCAAATGACGTGAATCGTAACGCCGCTCTGCGGCGGTACGATGCGGCAGTACAGCAGGCCGCGTTTCTCCCCGTTGCCGACCGAGATATCGCGATTTTCATAGTATTCAATCGGAAAGCGCGACAGCACGGCATTCCCGTGGTGACCTTCCGGATAGACCGCGTTGCGCCCGTAGGCGTAGTCGCTCCACATGGTGTCGGCAAGAAATTCGTAATGGGTCTTATCTGGCCAGTTTTCGATATGCAGCGGGTGAACTTCGTGAGCGCCCATCACTTCCTGCAGGCAAACTATGTCAGCGCTGACGCTGCGAACGGCTTCGCGCAGCTCGGGCAAAATAAAACGCCGATTAAACGCCGTAAAGCCTTTATGGGTGTTAATTGTCAGCACGTTCAACGAAAATCCCGACGTTGGCTCAGCCATAATTCTCCAGTAAATGTCACTTTCCTGAATAAAATAGTGTAGTAGACGTCACAAAAAGATGCGGTGATACGGAATTTTCCGTAAAGTGCGGTACTCTGAGTAGCAGAGAAAAATCCTTCAGGAGAGAAGCCATGAAGTGGCAACAACGTGTACGCGTCGCAACAGGTCTTAGTTGCTGGCAGATTATGTTGCATCTACTGGTCGTGGCAGTGCTGGTGATGGGATGGATGAGCGGCGCGCTGGTGCGCGTCGGATTAGGGCTGTGCGTCCTCTACAGCGTCACGCTGCTGGCGATGCTGTTTCTGCAGCGTCACCATGAGGCGCGCTGGCGCGATGTGGGAGACTTCCTTGAGGAGCTCACCACCACCTGGTACTTCGGCGCCGCCATGATAGCGCTGTGGTTGCTGTCGCGCGTGCTGCACAACAACCTGCTGCTGGCCCTCGCCGGGCTGGTGATACTGGCAGGCCCGGCGGTGGTCTCGCTGCTGGCGAAAGATAAAAAATTACGCAATCTTTCTTCGGAACATCGCATACGCCGCTGAGCCGGTGGTGGCCGCTATGACCAGTAGCGGCCACAAACTTCCCCACACAATCTCCAGACTCGCATCCTTCAAATAAATTTGCTTGGTGATATCGGTAAAGTGGCGGATCGGGTTTATCCACGTCAGATCCTGCAGCCACTGCGGCATGTTTTCCACCGGTGAAACATAGCCGGAGAGAAGAATCGCCGGCATCATAAAGACGAACACGCCAATAAACGCCTGCTGTTGCGTTGAACATAGCGATGAGATCAATAAGCCAAATCCCACCAGCGACAGACCGTAAATCACCATGGTGAAATAGAACAGCAGCAGCGAGCCGGCAAACGGGATCTGATAGGCCCAGATACCAATCGCCAGCACGATAGTCGCCTGCAGGGTGGCGACGATCAGCGCCGGTACCGCTTTACCGACAAAGATTTGCCAGGTGGCGAGGGGCGAGACCAGCAGCTGATCGAGGGTGCCCTGCTCGCGCTCGCGGGCCACCGACAGCGAGGTGACGATCATCACTCCGATGGTGGTGATCATGGCGATGAGCGACGGCACCACGAACCATTTGTAGTCGAGATTCGGGTTATACCAGTTGCGCACCACCAGTTCGCTGTTGTTCGGCTTCGCTTTGTCCTCCAGCAGTTCCTGCTGATAATTTTTCACGACCTGTTGCAGATAGTTGGCGGCGATTTGCGCGCTGTTGGAGTTGCGCCCGTCGAGCAGGAGCTGCAGCGGGGCGGTTTGATAGTTGTCGAGGTTGCGAGAGAAATCCGCCGGGAAGCGCACCACCAGCAGGGCTTTTTGTTCATCGATGGTCGGCTGGATCGCCTGCGGGCTTTTCAGCAGCAGAACGTGGGTAAAGGCTTTGGCGCGGGCGAAGCGCTGAGTGAGTTCCACCGCGTGGCGACCGCTGTCTTCGTTGTAGATGGCGATGGTGGCGTTGGTCACCTCCAGCGTCGCGGCAAAGGGAAACAGCAGCACCTGAATCAGCACCGGCATGATTAAAATTGCCCGCGTCTGTGGTTCGCGCAGCAGCGACTGCAGCTCTTTGCGAATCAATGTCCATAAACGGTGAAACATAATAGCTCCTTTGGCCCATTCAACAACGCCGGGCGGCACTGCGTTTGCCCGGCCTGGGAGGATCGGCGAACCGTATAATCGATGTTGGTTAAACCGTAGGCCCGGTCAGCACAGCGCCACCGGGCAAAACCTAATCCAGACGCCGCTTGGTTTTCAACCATGTCAGACCGATAAACATCACCGCCGAAGCAATCAAAAACAGCACATTCACCAGCAGTACCACTGGAATATTGCCCGCCAGAAACAGGCTTTGCAGGGTGTTGACGAAATAGCGCGCCGGGATCACGTAGGTCACGGCGCGGATCACCGCCGGCATACTATCTATCTGGAAAATAAACCCGGACAGCATAATCGACGGTAAAAACGCGGCGTTCAGCGCCACCTGCGCGGCGTTAAACTGGTTGCGGGTAATGGTTGAGATAAGCAGCCCCATCCCCAGGGTGCTGAGCAAAAACAGACTGGTGATGACAAACAGGATCGGCAGCGAACCGCGATAGGGCACGCCGAGAATAAATACTGACACCAGCATACACAGCAGCATCGCCAGCATGCCGAGGAAGTAGTAGGGAATGAGCTTGCACAGCAGCAGTTCGGCGCGGGTGATCTCCGTCGACAGTAGCGCCTCCATGGTGCCGCGCTCCCATTCCCGCGCCACCACCAGCGAGGTCAGTATCGCGCCGACTACGGTCATGATAATGGTGATCGCCCCGGGGATAATAAAGTGCTGGCTGATAGCCGCCGGGTTAAACCAGTAGCGCATCTGCACGTCGATCAGCGGTTCAAAGGTCTCGCCGCGATCTTCCGCCCGCTGCTGCTGCCAGATCTGCCAGATCCCCTCCACGTAGCCCTGGGCGAAGTTAGCGGTATTGGGCTCGCTGCCGTCGGTGATGAGCTGGAGCGGCGCGCTGGCGCCGGGGCGGGCCATCTGGCGGTCGAAGTCCACCGGAATGACCACCATGGCGCGGATGCGACCGGCCTGCATCAGCTGAATTAACTGCTGGCGATTATCGCTGACGGTGGCGTCGATGTAGGGTGAGCCGGTCATGGTATGGACGAAATCCAGCGCCTCTTCGCTCTGCTGCTCCAGCAGAACCCCCACCCGCAGCTTGCTGGAGTCGAGGTTAATGCCGTAGCCGAAGATAAACAGCAGCAATAGCGGGATCACCACCGCAATCAGCCAGCTGCTGGGATCGCGGACGATCTGCCGGGTCTCTTTCACGCACAGGGCGCGGACCCGTCGCCAGGAGAGAAGGTTACTGCTCATGGCCATTCTCCTTATCCCAACGGTTAATCAGGGTAATAAACGCCTGCTCCATGGTCGGGTCCGTCTGGTTGTCATCCGCCGCCTGGGCCTTCAGCGCGTCCGGGGTGCCGCTGGCGATAAGCTTGCCGTGATAGACCAGCCCAATGCGGTCGCAATACTCCGCCTCATCCATAAAGTGAGTGGTGACCATCACCGTCACCCCTTTATCCACCATGCTGTTGATATGCAACCAGAATTCGCGACGAGTGAGGGGATCGACCCCGGAGGTGGGTTCGTCGAGAAACAGAATGTCTGGCTCATGCATCAGCGAGCAGGCCAACGCCAGCCGCTGCTTATAGCCGAGCGGCAGCTCGTCGGCGGCGTGGCGGGCAATGCTGTTCAGACCGAAGGCATCGCTCATGCGGGCGATTTTGTCATTTTGCGCCCGACCGCGCAGGCCGTAGACGCCGGAGAAAAAGCGCAGGTTCTGCTCGACGCTAAGGTTGCCGTACAGCGAAAATTTTTGCGCCATATAGCCCAGATGCTGACGCGCCTTGCCGGAGCTGACCTTAAGATCCATCCCCAGCACCAGCGCTTTGCCGGAGGTGGGCACCAGCAGGCCGCACATCATTTTGAAGGTGGTGGATTTACCGGCGCCGTTGGGGCCGAGCAGGCCGAAGATCTCGCCGCGCTTGACCTGGAAATCGACGTGGTCGGTGGCGGCGAAATCGCCAAATTTTTTCGTCAGCGACTGCGCCTCAATCACCGTTTCGTCTTTACTGCCGTCAACGCGATGGATAATCGCCCCCAGCGGCGATTCGGCGGTGCCGGCGCCGCCAAGCAGGTCGATAAAGGCGTCTTCAAAGCGCGGCGCGGTGTCGGCCACCTGCAGCGGCGGCATATCGTCATGTTCCTGAACCTCATCGATGCGGGCCTCCTTTTTCAGGATCAGACGCACCGATTTGCCCTGAATCACGCCGTCGCTAACCTGCGGCAGCTTCAGCGCCCGCTGCAGCAGGCGGCGGTTGTTCTCCTGCGGGCTGGAGACCAGAAAGCTGCGCCCGGCCATGGTTTGCGTCAGGGCCGTCGGCTCTCCTTGATAAAGCAATTTGCCTTCGTTCATCAGCAGCACATCGCGACACTGCTCGGCTTCATCGAGATAAGAGGTGCTCCACAGGATCAACATGCCGTCGCCGGCCAGCTCGTGCACCATCTGCCATAGCTCGCGGCGGGAGATCGGGTCGACGCCGACGCCGGGTTCATCCAGCAGCAGCACCTTCGGGTCACCCACAAGGGTACAGGCGAGCCCCAGTTTTTGCTTCATACCGCCGGAGAGCTTGCCCGCCAGCCGTTCGGTGAACGGGCCAAGGGCGGTAAAATCCAGCAGGCGGTCGAAAATTTTCTTCCGTGCCTCGCCGGTGACGCTGCGCAGGTCGGCGTACAGGGTCAGGTTTTCCATCACCGTCAGATCTTCATACAGGCCGAACTTCTGCGGCATATAGCCGAGCACCGCGTGCAGAGCGCTGTCGTCTTTTAGCGGATCAAAGCCGATCACCCTGGCGCTGCCCTCATCAGGCTTGAGCAACCCGGCGAGCATCCGCATCAGGGTGGTTTTCCCTGCGCCGTCGGGGCCTACCAGTCCGGTGACGTAGCCGGCGCGGATCGTACAGGTCAGCGGCGCCACCGCTGGCCTGTCCATCCCGGAGAAACGGCGGCTCAGGCCGTTTAAGGCGATGACGGCCTCACTCATGTCCGTTCCCGTGGTTAAAGGAGACGGTCACCGGCATCCCCTGGCGCAGGGCGCCGTCGGCATCGGTCACCACAATACGCAGACGATAAACGAGGTCGGTACGCAGATCCGGCGTTTCAACGGTCTTCGGCGTGAATTCAGCGCTTGGCGAGACAAAGCCGATTTTGCCGTGATAGGGCTTATCCGGCCGGCTGTCGGTATAGAGCAGCACCTCTTGTCCCGGCTGCGCCTGGCCGAGGTTTTTCTCATCAACGTAGGCCCGGACCCATACCGGATGGGTTAATGACAGCGTCAGCACCGTGCTGCCGGCGTTGAGCATGGTGCCGGGCTCGACGGCGCGGGTCATCAGCGTGCCGTCGGAAGGGGCGGTCAGCACCGTATCGTGCAGGTCCAGTTTGGCCTGCGCCAGCGCCGCCTGCGCCTGTTCGAGGCTGGCTTTGGCCTGGGCTATCTCCTGCGGACGGTTGCCGGCGCGGTATTGACGCAGTTTATCCTGCGCTGACTTCAGCGTTGCCTGCGCCTGGTCGCGCGAGGAGCGGGCGTTCTCCAGATCGTTGGCGGAAATGGCGCTGCTGGCGCGTAAACCCAGCTGGCGCTGATAAAAGTTTTGCGCGTAGTCGTAAGCGGCCTGCGCCTGGTTTACCGCCGCCGCGGCCTGGGCAATCTCTTCCGAGCGGTAGCCGGCCATCATCAGGTCATACTGCGCCTGGGCGGTGGAGACGTTGGCCTGCGCCTGCAGCAGGGCGTTTTCATAGGGAGCTCGGTCAAGCGCGCCGAGGGTTTGCCCGGCGCGGATGCTGTCGCCTTCGTCGACGGTCAGCGAGGCCAGCCTGCCGCCGACGCGGAAGCTCATATTGACGGTGCGGATATCGACATTGCCATACAGGGTCAGCGGCTGCTGCCGGCTGCTCTGGTACCACCACCAGCCGCCGCCCAGCGCGGCGAGAAGAATCACGATCAGCAGAATGACGACGACGGGTTTTTTCATCAGCCCAAACTCCTTTGCGATAACCCATGCAGGATGAAATCGATATGACAGGTAATGACCTCAAAAATCTGTTCGGTTTTTTGCGCGTCAAACTGCGTCCAGCCGGTGCGCAGCAGGATAGTTTCACGCCCGAGACGGAAAGCGAGCACCTCGCCCAGCAGGGCGTGGGTATGAAGGATCATTTGCGTATCACCGGCATCGCGGCCGGTCCAGGCGGCGATTAGCCGGGTGAGATAGTGGTGCAGGGGGGCGATCACCTGCTGGTGGATCAGATGGTACGCGGCGGTGGGCGCCAGCTGTTCCCGGGAAATAAATTTGCTCAAGTTGACCGTATCCTCCTGGGTCAGCAGCAGGATCATGTTATGGCAGGCGCTGAGGATAAGGGCGCGGATCGCCTGGCGATCCGGCGACTCTCCGGCGAGCAGAGCCTCCGCCGCTTCGGCGTGCGGGCGAAAATTGTCACCGATAAAATCGGCGATCCACTGGCCGCAGGCGAGATACAGGTCGTCTTTCGAGCCAAAATAGTAGGTGATAGCGGCGATATTCTGCCCGGCCTGGGCGGCGATGTCGCGGGTGGTGGCGTGCTGGCCATACTCGCCAAACTGGGCGATAGCGGCCGCGATAAGCTGACTTTTTGCCTGTTCGCCTTTACTGGTCATCGCGCTCTTAAAAATTAATCAATCGATTGATTAACTTTAGGCGTCGACTGGCGCTTTGTCCACCCGCCAGGGCTAAATATGAAAGCCGTCTTCCTCTAGCTCCCCGGCGACCCAGGCGAAGAAGCGCTGCACTTTTTCCTTCTGTTCATTAGCGTGGGGAAGGACGAAGTGGTGCGCGCCGACCGGCATGCTCCGTTCGTCGGCAAACACCGGCGTCAGCTGTCCCTGGCGCACATGGCCGCCGGCCAGCAGATTGCTTTCCAGGATCACCCCCATCCCCATCCGGGCCGCCTCGATGCTCATGTACGACCGGTCGAAATTAAAAATAAAGTTTTTGTGCCAGCCGCGGACCTTGTGCCACGACAGCCAGTTGCTCCAGTTAATTAAGGTGCTGTCGGAATGGATCAGATCGCAGGCCAGCAGATCTTCCGGGGCGTGAACCGCATGGCGGGTTAAATAAGAGGCGGCGCTGTAGGGCAGGACGCACTCATTTTTAATGGTTCTGACCAGCAGCGTCGGCCACTGCGACAGCCCGTGGCGAATATCGATATCAATATTATCCCGGGAAAACTGAATGCTTTCGTAAGAGCAGGTGAGGCTGATTTTTAGCTCCGGCCACGCCTGACGGAATTTATCCAGCCGCGGCATTAGCCACAGCAGGCCGAAGCTCGGCGCCGAGTGAATGCGTAAATAATCCTGATGAATATCGTTGATCACCTGGCTGGTGGCCTGGCCAATCATATTCAGCGCTCCGGAGACCTCTTTAAGATATTTTTCTCCCACCGTGGTTAACATCACGCCTTTGCTGCTGCGGGAAAACAGTTTTTTTCCCAGCAAGTGCTCAAGACTGGCTATCTGATGGCTGACCGCCGAGGCGGTAATGTTGAGATTCTCTGCCGCCAGGTTGAGGCTGCCGGTCGCGGCGACTTCAATAAAAGCCTGGATATTGCGTAAAGAGGGCATCGGCAGATTTTTATTGGGCAGTGGTTGACTCATGGCGGCATCCTGCGCGGGGCGCGAATAAAAGAAAATGGCGAACAGCGTGGCGCAGCCGTGATGAACAGCCCAGGGAAAAGCGAAAAAACCATTTTAATTTGTGATGGGCTTAACAATTTATCTCGTTAAAAGCACGCCTCTCAGTAAACGCTAAAAATTTGCGGGGAGTCACTAACTCAATTTTTCTCAATCATAATTGAGCTTTTTTGAATACCGTTTCATTTTTGGGTTGTTATATTCCCCTCACAGGCCTGATCACAAACTGCGATGCGCTTGGATCGCAATAATAAAACACCTAACCACCTGTTTCGCTGTGCAAAAAGACATGTCTCTCTTGTTGCGCCGGGGCGCGTGAAACGCGGCGACCCAGACGGCAACCTACGGCGAAGTGGATGAGGTATAAGATGAGGAAACCCTATGTCACGTATAGATACGCTGGTCTGTACTGACGCCAGGAAAACAAAATATCGTTTTGTGGTTTTGACGATGATTTTCCTGGTGTATGCCATCAATTACGCCGACAGAACGAATATCGGCGCGGTACTGCCGTTTATCATTGATGAATTTCATATCAATAATTTTGAGGCCGGGGCGATTGCCAGTATGTTTTTCCTCGGCTATGCGGTCAGCCAGATCCCGGCCGGCTTTTTCATCGCCAGACGCGGCACCCGGGGGCTGGTTTCACTATCCATTTTCGGCTTTTCCGCTTTTACCTGGCTGATGGGCACGGTGAGCTCCGTGTTTGGCCTGAAGCTGGTGCGGCTGGGCTTGGGGCTGAGCGAAGGTCCCTGCCCGGTGGGGCTGGCGTCGACGATAAATAACTGGTTTCCGCCGAAAGAGAAAGCCACAGCAACCGGCGTTTACATCGCGGCGACCATGTTTGCGCCGATTATCGTGCCGCCGCTGGCGGTGTGGATTGCGGTGACCTGGGGCTGGCGGTGGGTCTTTTTCTCCTTTGCCATTCCCGGGATCGTGGCGGCGATAGCGTGGTACCTGTTGGTCAAGTCAAAACCCGCGGAGAGCGGATTTGTATCTCAAAGCGAACTGGCAGAGATCAACGCCGGGCGCGACAGCCATCATAACGACGGTGTACGCGAAAATATATTAATCGCTGATCGCTTCACCTGGCTGGATAAAATTATTCGGGTGAAAAAAATGGCGCCTGTGGATACGGCGAAGGGCTTATTTACCTCAAAAAATATTCTCGGAGACTGCCTGGCCTATTTTATGATGGTCAGCGTGTTATATGGGTTATTAACCTGGATTCCGCTGTATTTAGTGAAAGAGCGCGGTTTCGATGTGATGAGTATGGGCTTCGTAGCCAGTATGCCGTGCATTGGCGGCTTTATTGGCGCGATTGGCGGCGGATGGATTTCGGATAAATTATTAGGCCGCCGGCGCAAACCCACCATGATATTCACAGCGGTATCAACCGTCGTCATGATGTTAATTATGCTAAATATACCGGCAAGCACCCTGGCGGTCTGTATTGGTTTATTCTTTGTCGGTTTCTGTTTGAATATCGGCTGGCCGGCTTTTACCGCCTACGGTATGGCGGTTTCGGATACGAAAACTTATCCCATTGCCTCTTCTATTATAAATAGCGGCGGTAACCTCGGCGGATTTGTAGCGCCGATGGTGGCTGGTTTCTTACTGGATAAGACGGGGAGCTTTAATTCTGTATTTACCTATTTTGGTATCTGCGCCGCATTGGGGTTGGTGGTGATTCTTTTCCTCGATGAGCCACAATAACGAAAATAGATCCTGTTAATTAATATGACGTAATGTCATGGAGTGAAACTATGTTATTAAAAGATAAAGTCGCCATTATTACTGGCGCGGCCTCCGCACGCGGTTTGGGTTTTGCGACTGCGAAATTATTCGCCGAAAACGGCGCGAAAGTGGTCATTATCGACCTCAATGGCGAAGCCAGTAAAACCGCCGCGGCGGCCCTGGGCGAAGGCCATCTCGGCCTGGCGGCGAACGTCGCCGACGAAGTGCAGGTGCAGGCGGCCATCGAACAAATTTTGGCGAAATACGGCCGGGTCGATGTGCTGGTCAATAACGCCGGGATCACCCAGCCGCTGAAGCGGATGGACATCAAACGCGCCAACTATGACGCGGTGCTCGATGTCAGCCTGCGCGGCACGCTGCTGATGTCGCAGGCGGTGATCCCCACGATGCGGGCGCAAAAATCCGGCAGCATCGTCTGCATCTCGTCCGTTTCCGCCCAGCGCGGCGGCGGTATCTTCGGCGGTCCGCACTACAGCGCGGCAAAAGCCGGCGTGCTCGGCCTGGCGCGAGCGATGGCGCGCGAACTTGGCCCGGATAACGTTCGCGTTAACTGCATTACCCCAGGGCTGATTCAGACCGACATCACCGCCGGCAAGCTGACGGACGAGATGACGGCCAATATTCTTGCCGGCATTCCGATGAACCGCCTCGGCGACGCGGTGGACATCGCCCGCGCCGCGCTGTTCCTCGGCAGCGACCTCTCTTCCTACTCCACCGGTATCACCCTGGATGTTAACGGCGGCATGTTAATTCACTAAGCGAGGCACAGAGATGAAGATCACCGAATCACAAAAAGTCGCTGCGGCGGCGTGGCGTATCCGCCGCTACGCCCTGCAAATGGGGGAAGTGCAGGGGCAGGGCTATATTGGCCAGGCGCTGGGGTATGCCGATGTACTGGCTACCGCCTTCAGCCACGCCATGACCTATCGCCCGGAAGATCCTGAGTGGGAGGGGCGCGATCGCTTCCTGCTTTCTCATGGCCATTACGCTATCGCTTATTATGCCGCGCTGCTGGAGGCGGGCATTATTCCGGAAGCGGAACTGGAAACCTACGGCTCCGACGACAGCCGCCTGCCGATGTCCGGCATGGCGACCTACACGCCGGGGATGGAGATGTCCGGCGGCTCGCTGGGGCAGGGGCTGTCTATCGCCGTCGGCATGGCGCTCGGGCTGCGGCAGAAACAGAGCACAGCCTGGGTCTACAACTCGATGTCCGATGGGGAGCTGGACGAAGGTTCGACCTGGGAAGCGGCGATGTCGGCGGCTCACTATGGCCTGACCAATCTGATTAACCTTGTCGACGTCAACAAACAGCAGGCCGACGGCGATTCACGCAAGATCCTCGGCTTTGAGCCGCTGCAGGATAAATGGGCCGCCTTCGGCTGGTACGTACAGCGCGTAGACGGTAACGATCTGCCGGCGGTGATGGCCGCCTTTGACAACGCGAAAAGTTATTCCGGCAACCAGCCGCGGGTCATTTTATGCGACACGCTGATGGGCAAAGGGGTGCCGTTCCTCGAAACCCGCGATAAGAACCATTTTATTCGCGTCGATGCCGACGAATGGCAAAAAGCGATTGCGGTGCTGGACGCTAACAAACCGGAAGGAGTGCTGTAATGAGCCAGAGTAAACCCCGTTTAAAAACGTCGGCGATGATTGCTTCGATTGCCGATGAAGGCCAGGCGACCGTCTCTGCGCCCTTTGGCGTCGCGCTGTCGAAACTGGCGGCGCAGCGCCCTGAAATCGTCGGTATGACCGCGGACCTGTCAAAATATACTGACCTGCATATTTTCGCCCAGGCCTTCCCGGATCGTTTTTTCCAGATGGGAATGGCGGAGCAGCTGCTGATGGCGGCGGCGGGAGGCATGGCGAAGGAGGGATTTATTCCCTTCGCCACCACCTATGCCGCCTTTGCGACCCGTCGCGCCTATGATTTTATTCATCAGGTGATCGCTGAAGAACATCTGAACGTCAAGATCTGCGCGGCGCTGCCGGGCCTGACGACCGGCTATGGCCCCAGCCATCAGGCCACCGAAGATCTGGCGATCATGCGCGGTATCCCCGGCATGGTCATCGTCGATCCCTGCGATGCGCTGGAGATTGAGCAGGCGGTACCGGCCATTGCCGATCACCAGGGGCCGGTGTATATGCGTCTGCTGCGCGGGAAGGTGCCGCTGGTGCTGGATAAATACGACTATCAGTTCGAACTGGGCAAAGCGAAGCTGCTGGAGGACGGCAACGACGTGCTGATTATCTCCTCCGGGCTGATGACCATGCGCGCCCTGGAGGCGGTTGAAAAGCTGCGGGCCGATAATATCAGCGTGGCGGTCCTGCACGTGCCGACCATCAAACCGCTGGATGAAAAAGCGATTATTGAACAGGCGTCGAAGCCGGGTCGGCTGGTGGTCACCGCCGAAAACCACACCGCTGTCGGCGGGTTAGGGGAGGCTGTGGCCGCCCTGCTGATGCGCAAGGGGATTCGCTGCGAGATGGATACCGTTGGTCTGCCTGACGCGTTTCTGTTGGCCGGCGCGCTGCCGACCCTCCACGATCGCTACGGCATCTCCACCGCGAAGATCGTCGAAAAGATTAAGTATCGTCTGCGTTAACCGCGCTGCGGCGACGCGCCTGGCCGCTGAGCGCTCTCAGCGGCCTTCTTCCTCCCGCCAGCCAGGCGCGGCATTCTTTTACAGATTTTATGCGGCCTGTCACAAAATCTGCTAGACTGCGCCCCTTCATGGCATTGTGGTTTTTGCCATCTCTTATCGCAATAATCTCCCTGAAAACTACGCCCTTCACCGGGCCGGGGCGGTTCGGAGTTGTTATGTCTTTTGATTCCCTTGGCCTGAATCCCGATATCCTGCGCGCTGTCGCTGAGCAGGGCTACGTTGAGCCGACCCCTATCCAGCAGCAGGCGATCCCGGCGGTACTGCAGGGCCGCGACCTGATGGCCAGCGCCCAGACCGGCACCGGTAAAACGGCGGGCTTTACTCTGCCGCTGCTGCAGCGCCTGATCCAGAACGAGCCGCACGCGAAGGGCCGTCGTCCGGTGCGCGCGCTGATCCTGACCCCGACCCGCGAGCTGGCGGCGCAGGTGGGCGAGAACGTGCGGGATTACAGCAAATATCTGAATATTCGCTCGCTGGTGGTGTTCGGCGGCGTGAGTATCAACCCGCAGATGATGAAGCTGCGCGGCGGCGTCGATATCCTCGTCGCCACCCCGGGCCGTCTGCTGGACCTCGAACATCAGAACGCCGTCAGCCTCGATAAAGTGGAAATCCTCGTACTGGATGAGGCGGACCGCATGCTGGATATGGGCTTTATCCATGACATCCGCCGCGTACTGGCTAAACTGCCGCCGCGTCGGCAGAACCTGCTGTTCTCGGCGACCTTCTCCGACGAGATCAAAGGCCTGGCGGAGAAACTGCTGCACAACCCGCTGGAAGTGGAAGTGGCGCGTCGCAACACCGCCTCCGAGCAGATCACCCAGCACGTCCATTTTGTTGATAAGAACCGCAAGCGCGAACTGCTGTCGCAGCTTATCGGCGAAGGCAACTGGCAGCAGGTGCTGGTCTTTACCCGCACCAAGCATGGCGCCAACCACCTCGCGGAGCAGCTCAACAAAGACGGCATCCGCAGCGCGGCGATCCATGGCAACAAGAGTCAGGGGGCGCGTACCCGCGCGCTGGCCGACTTTAAATCCGGCGGCATTCGCGTGCTGGTGGCGACCGATATCGCCGCCCGCGGACTGGATATCGAAGAGCTGCCGCACGTGGTGAACTACGAGCTGCCGAACGTGCCGGAAGATTATGTCCACCGTATTGGGCGTACCGGTCGCGCGGCGGCCACCGGCGAAGCTTTGTCGCTGGTGTGCGTCGATGAGCACAAGCTGCTGCGCGATATCGAGCGCCTGCTGAAAAAAGAGATTCCGCGCATCGCGATTGCCGGCTATGAGCCGGACCCGTCGATTAAAGCCGAACCTATCCAGAACGGTCGCCAGCAGCGCGGCGGCGGTCGTGGTCAGGGTCAGGGACGCGGCGGCCAGGGGCAGGGGCGCAGCGGACAGCCGCGCAGCCAGAGCAGCGCCCCGCGTCGTCAGGACGGCGAGGCGCCGAAAGCGCGCACTCAGGACGGCAAACCGCCGCGCCGCCGTCGCCCGCGTAAACCGGCTGGCGAATAACAGGCTGATGCCCGGGCCGCGATAACGCGGTTAAGCACGGCTCAGGCCCGTCTGTCCGCTACGCGGCGGCGGGCCTTTTTCTTTCCATTACACTATTTGTCGAGCACGCTTCCACACACAGCAGAAAGCAATACCTCCGGACGGGTAAAAATGGCACAATAGTGGCTGTTTATACAGTATTCAGGTTTTCTCATGGCTTTGACCGCTGCGCTGAAAGCGCAAATCGCCGCCTGGTATAAGGCGCTTCAGGAACAGATCCCGGACTTTATTCCCCGCCCCCCGCAGCGGCAGATGATCGCTGATGTGGCGAAAACCCTCGCCGGGGATGAGGGCAGGCATCTGGCTATCGAAGCGCCGACCGGCGTCGGTAAAACGCTGTCATACCTTATCCCTGGCATTGCCATCGCCCGTGAGGAACAAAAAACGCTGGTGGTCAGCACCGCCAACGTCGCCCTGCAGGATCAAATCTACAGTAAAGACCTGCCGCTGCTGCGCAAGATTATCCCCGACCTGCGCTTCACCGCCGCCTTTGGTCGCGGACGCTACGTCTGCCCGCGCAACCTGGCGGCGCTGGCCAGCACCGAGCCGACGCAGCAGGATCTGCTGGCTTTCCTCGACGACGATCTCACCCCGAACAACCAGGCGGAGCAGAAACTGTGCGCGACGCTGAAGCAGGACCTTGACAGCTATCGCTGGGACGGCCTGCGCGACCATACCGACAAAGCCATCGACGATGGACTATGGAGCCGGCTGAGCACCGATAAGGCCAGCTGCCTGAACCGCAACTGCCACTATTATCGCGAGTGTCCGTTCTTTGTGGCGCGGCGGGAAATTCAGGAGGCGGAAGTGGTGGTAGCCAACCATGCGCTGGTGATGGCGGCGATGGAGAGCGAGGCGGTGCTGCCGGAGCCGAAAAACCTGCTGCTGGTCCTTGATGAAGGCCATCATCTGCCGGACGTCGCCCGCGACGCGTTGGAGATGAGCGCCGAGATCACCGCCCCCTGGTTTCGCCTGCAGCTGGATCTGTTCTGCAAGCTGGTGGCTACCTGCATGGAGCAGTTCCGCCCGAAAACCACGCCGCCGCTGGCCAATCCGGAGCGGCTCGCCGGCCATTGCGAAGAGCTGTTCGAGCTGATTGCGTCGTTGAATAATATTCTCAATCTCTACATGCCCGCCGGTCAGGAAGCGGAGCATCGCTTCCCGATGGGCGAACTGCCGCAGGAGGTGATGGAGATCTGCCAGCGGCTGGCGAAGCTCACCGAGACGCTGCGCGGGCTGGCGGAGCTGTTTCTTAACGATCTCAGCGAAAAGACCGGCGGCCATGACGTGGTGCGTCTGCATCGGGTGCTGCTGCAGATGAACCGCGCCCTCGGCATGTTTGAAAGCCAAAGCAAGCTGTGGCGTCTGGCGTCGCTGGCGCAGTCCTCTGGCGCGCCGGTGACCAAATGGGCGACGCGGGTAGTGCGAGACGGCCAGATCCACGTCTGGTTCCACTGCGTCGGCATCCGCGTCAGCGATCAGCTTGAGCGGCTGCTGTGGCGCAGCGTGCCGCATATCGTGGTGACGTCAGCGACGCTGCGCTCTCTTAACAGCTTCTCGCGCCTGCAGGAGATGAGCGGCCTGAAGGAAAAAGCGGGTGACCGCTTCGTGGCGCTGGATTCGCCGTTCAACCACGTGGAGCAGGGGAAAATTATTATTCCTCAAATGCGCTATGAACCGTTGATAGATAACGAAGAGCAGCACATTGCCGAGATGGCGGCCTATTTTCGCCAGCAGGTGGAGAGCAAGAAGCATCTCGGGATGCTGGTGCTGTTTGCCAGTGGGCGAGCGATGAATCGCTTCCTGGAGCATGTGACCGACCTGCGTCTGATGCTGCTGGTGCAGGGCGACCAGCCGCGCTACCGGCTGGTGGAGCTGCATCGCAAACGGGTGGAAAGCGGCGAGCGCAGCGTGCTGGTGGGCCTGCAGTCCTTTGCCGAAGGTCTCGATTTAAAGGGCGATCTGTTAAGCCAGGTACATATCCATAAAATCGCCTTTCCGCCCATCGACAGCCCGGTAGTGATCACCGAAGGCGAATGGCTGAAAAGCCTCAATCGTTATCCCTTCGAGGTACAGAGTTTGCCCAGCGCCTCCTTTAATCTTATTCAGCAGGTGGGGCGTTTGATCCGTAGCCATCACTGCTGGGGAGAGGTGGTGATTTACGATAAGCGTCTGTTGACCAAAAACTACGGCGCGCGTCTACTGAACGCGTTACCTGTTTTTCCCATAGAGCAGCCGGGCGTTCCGGAGGTTATAGTAAAACGGAAAGCAAAACAGCCAGTAAAACAGACAGGCCGCAAACGTCGCTGACGACGGCGCGTTGCACCAGGGGGAGCCATGGAGTACAGCAAAATTATAAAAGAGGTGGGCCGCGGTAAGAATCATGCCCGCGACCTGGATGAAGAGACCGCCCGTGCGCTCTACGCGCGGATGCTGAACGGCGAGGTGCCGGAGCTGGAGCTGGGAGGAATATTAATCGCCCTGCGCATCAAAGGCGAAGGCGAAGCGGAGATGAAAGGCTTTTACGCCGCGATGCAGCAGCATACGCTGCGCCTGACCCCGCCGGCAGGCAAGCCGATGCCGATCGTTATCCCCAGCTACAATGGCGCGCGCAAGCAGGCGAACCTGACGCCGCTGCTGGCGATGCTCCTGCATAAGCTGGGGTTTCCGGTCGTGGTTCACGGCGTCAGTCACGATCCGACCCGGGTGCTGACCGAGACCATTTTTACCCTGCTGGACATTCCGGCTACCCGGCATGCCGGTCAGGCGCAGGCGCAGCTGGAGGGGCATGAACCGGTGTATATCCCGGTGGGCGCCTTCTGCCCGCCGCTGGAGAAACAGCTGGCGATGCGCTGGCGGATGGGCGTACGCAACAGCGCCCATACGCTGGCCAAACTGGCCACGCCGTTTGGCGAAGGGGAGGCGCTACGCCTCTCCAGCGTGTCGCATCCGGAATATGTTCCCCGGGTGGCGGGCTTCTTTCGCGAGACCGGTGGCCGCGCGCTGCTGATGCACGGTACCGAAGGCGAAGTGTACGCCAACCCGCAGCGCTGCCCGCAGATCAGCCTGATTGATGACCAGGGCGTGCGGGTGCTGTGCGACCGCCAGACCGAGGCGGCGGCGGAAGTTATTCTGCCGGCCTCGAAAGATCCCGAAGTGACCGCGCGCTGGATCGAGCGCTGCGTCGCCGGCGTCGAACCGGTACCCCACTCGCTGAAGATCCAGCTCGCCTGCTGTCTGCTGGCCTGCGGCGAGGTCTCAACCCTGGAGGAGGGTCTCAGCCGCGTCAACGACTGCTGGTGATCGGATCGGCAGGATAAAAAAAGCCCGTCCGGTGGCTCGGACGGGCAAGGCAAGGGTATTAAAGGTCTTTTCAGGGTTAATTCAGTGGCTTACAGGGTTGAGTTGCGATTATTTATAGATAACCGCGGTACCGCTCAGTTTGTTGTTGGTGTTAGCGGAAGTGATGCTATAGCCGGTTGCGCCAGCGGCTTCGGCTTTAGCAGCCAGTTTCGCTTCCAGACCATCTAATGTGGTTGCGCCTTGCGCAGACACCACACCGATCTTATTCATGCTTTCAGCCTGAGCGGGGGTAACCGGCTCGGCGGCAAAGGCGCCGAAGGAAAGGGCGGTCAGAGCGATGGCAGCGGCAGCATATTTGATGTTTTTCATAGTTAATCTCTCGCAGGTTGTTCTGTTCAGGGGACGATGTTCCGTCGATGTGATAAGTATCACGCTTTTTTGCGGGAGATAAAATCGAAGGAAATTCACAGTCTTCATCGATTTTTTTGAATGACTAATAATTTACTGATTATTAATAAATTATTTCTGATTCTTTTCGTCTGATGGCGGAGCGAGGGAGACCGGCACGCTTAAGGGCACATATTGCGACATTTATCGCCAAAAAGTGTGCGCGAAAAGATAATGCGAAAAGCTGTCATGAACGGTAAAGGAAAGTCAGCGTAGCTGGCTATCCTTGGAACCACGGCGATTATATCCTGAAAATGTATTGTTATGTAAATCTTTCTCCTGTTGGCACTTCACGCAGTATCTGACGCCAGGAATAGCCTGTCGACGAGCCTCCGGAATCGGTTCTCCGCATTCATCACAAAATTTGTTGCTTTCGCCGCGTGGAAGCTCGCGGCGGGCGCGAGCCACCGCATCGTCAATGGTGCTGTCGATCTGATCCTGAACGGCGCCGTCGCCTGCCCAACCTGATGCCATCGTCTGCCTCCTGTAAAAGGTTATTGATAAATTATAGCTGAACCGTACAGCCGGTTACCGCTGCTGGCGGCATTGACCCGCCAGGCTATCGCCCCCCGGCGGTGGGCCTTATCCGCGAGGGCAGCCACCAGGTCGTCAAGGGTACGGGCGCCGGAAGCGGAGACGGTGCCGACAGGGCGCAGCGGCCCGTCATAGGGCAGTTCAGGTGTCAGCGGCAGGGAAGAGGCCGCGTTGGCCTGAGCGGCAAGCGCAGCGGCAAACAGCAGCGAGGTGATTTTCATCAGCATATCCTCATAAACAGCATGGGACATAGCTTAAGTGTAGGCCTTTCCAGACCGCGCAGCAGGGAATTTTTTATGCAAAAACAAGGCGTTTTGCATGCTACCGGCGCAGGGTAGCGATACTCTGGCCGGTAAATTATTTAGCGGGCGTCCGGGCGGATCATGTCAAAACGCAGGCTGTCATCAATACTGTAATAGGCGCTCGGACCTCCGGCGCGCAGGATCGGCTGAGCGCGGGCGGTTTGATAGATGCCGTTATCCAGCAGTGATTCATCAATATGCACGGCGACCACTTCGCCGAGCACCAGCCATGTATCGACAAGGTTGCCGTCGGCGGTGGCGAGCTGGATACATTGCGACAGGCGGCACTCAAAGTTCACCGGGCTCTCTGCCACCCGGGGGGCCTTGACCAGGCGGCTGGCGGCGGCGGTGAGCCCGGCGCGCACGAATTCGTCCTCATGGTGCGGGATCGAGGCGGAGGTTTCGTTCATCGCTTCGGCCAGCGGGCGCGTCGCCAGGTTCCAGACGAACTCCTTCGTTTCGACGATATTTCGCACGCTGTCTTTCCAGCCGCTGCTGGCGAAACCAATGATCGGCGGGCGATAGTTAACGCAGTTAAAAAAGCTGTATGGCGCCAGATTATGCTGGCCCTCGGCGTCCTGCGAGGCGATCCAGCCTATCGGGCGAGGCCCGATTATCGCGTTCAGCGGGTCATGCGGCAGGCCGTGGCCCTGCGAAGGTTGATAAAAGTACATGCTGCACCTGTCACGGATAAAGGAGATATCCAGACTCCCTTATTTACCGCGCCGCCGTCAACGGGTATCTTACGCGGCTGTTCAAAGGAGATTGTCATGAAAGCCCAGAAACCGGGGTTACACCCGCGTAACCGCCACCATCAACGCTACGACCTGCCCGCGCTCTGCCAGGCTCATCCTGACCTGCAGGGATACATTACGCTCAATCCGCGGGGTGAGCAGACCATTGATTTTGCCAATCCGCAGGCGGTTAAGGCGTTGAATAAAGCGCTGCTGGCGCATTTCTACGCGGTCAAACACTGGGACATTCCTGACGGTTTTCTCTGTCCGCCGGTGCCCGGGCGGGCCGATTATATTCATCATCTGGCGGATCTGCTGGCCGGGGACAGCGGCGAAGTGCCGAAGCAAGCCACGATCCTCGATATTGGCACCGGCGCCAACCTCATCTATCCCCTGATCGGCGTTCACGAATATGGCTGGCGCTTTACCGGCAGCGAAATCAGCCCGGAAGCCTTCGCCAGCGCGCAGGCGATTGTTAATGGCAACCCGGGATTGACCCGGCAGATCCGTCTGCGTCGGCAAAAAGAGAGCCAGGCCATCTTCCACGGCGTGATCCACAAAAACGAGACCTATGACGCCACCCTGTGCAATCCGCCGTTCCATGACTCCGCAGAGAGCGCCCGGGCGGGCGGCGAGCGCAAGCGCCGCAATCTCGGACTCGGCGCCGACAGCGGGCTTAACTTTGGCGGTCAGCAGCAGGAGCTGTGGTGCGAGGGGGGCGAAGTGGCCTTTATCTCGCAGATGATCCGCGAAAGTCAGGCCTTCTCCCGCCAGGTGAAATGGTTTACCTCGCTGGTGTCGCGCGGCGACAATCTGCCGCCGCTCTACCGCCTGCTGACCGAGGTCGGGGCAGTGAAAGTGGTGAAAAAAGAGATGGCCCAGGGGCAAAAGCAGAGCCGCTTTATCGCCTGGAGCTTTATGGACGACGCCAAACGCCGCCGTCCGTTCTAACTACTCCACGGCCGGGCTGTCGGCGCCCGGCATCGGCAATTGCTGCCAGGTCTGTACCGGGGCGCGAACCCCGGCGCGGTCGAAGTGCTTTTTCACCTGGGTATCAAGGGCAAAGCGCACCGTCCACTGCTTCAGCGGCAAGGTGGTGAAGCTGACGCGCAGCGTAAAGGCGGTATTGCTCAACCCCACCAGCCCGGCGAACGACGGTTCGCCAATGATCAGGCCGCGGATCTCCTCCTGGGCCAGCAGATCGTCCACTGCCGCCTTCAGCGCCTGGCTGGCTTTATCCAGATCCTCATGGCGATCGACGTCATAGTTAGCCACCACCGAGCCAATGCCGCGCACGAAGTTGGCAAAGGTGGTGATCGAGGACCAGGGAATAATGTGATAGGCGCCGGTATCCTGGCGCACTCCCACTGAGCGAATCGACATCCGTTCCACCGTGCCGGTCAAAGGCCCGATGGTGACCAGGTCGCCGGTATTCATCCCGTTCTCAAACTGGATAAAAATGCCGGTGATAATGTCTTTAACCAGGGTTTGCGCGCCAAACGAGATGGCCAGCCCTAACGCCCCGGCGCCCGCCAGCAGCGGCGCGATATTGACCCCAATCTCCGAGAGTAAAATCATCACCGTGATGGTGCTGATCACCACCGCCAGCGCGTTGCGAAACAGGGTTAGCAGCGTACGGGCCCGCGCGCTGGGCAGCGGACGGCCATGGATATCCGAGGCCAGACGGTTTTCGATCAGGCTGGCCAGCACCGTCCAGCCGATAGCGGAGAAGAAGAGGATAAGAGCGATACGGATCAGCACATCCACCGTTTTTTGCCCGGCATCGTTGTGCAGCCATTCGCGGAAGTCAAACAGCCCCCAGGCGCTCAGGAGCAGCATTATGGCAACACAGACGGTGAGAATGCGCGCTGCCTTCAGCGAGGCGGAGATCCAGCCGTTCAGCCGCTTTTGCAGCTCAGGATAGTTGCGCTGGGTGGCAGGGGAGAGAGTGATGGTTTTGGCTATCCAGCGCGACAGGATGCCGGACACCAGCGCCGCGCCGCCGATAATCGCCAGGCTGCGCAGGGTGGCGCCCATCATAAATTTCAGGCTGTTGCCTGGGTCGAATAGGGAAAAGAAGAAGAGCACCACAAAGTAGGCGCAGGCCAGCCAGTGCCAGATCAGGGCGAAGGCGCGGATAAACAGGCTAAAAAAGGAGAGCGAGCGGTCAGCCAGATGGATCAGCCCCTGCGTAATCACCGCTTTGTTATGAAAAATCAGATACAGCGCCCACAGCGTAATGCACAGCATGATGATGACGTTAGCCAGCGCGCCGACCTGAACATTCACCTGGTTAGAGATAATCGGCACCGCGACGATCAGGCCGTAGCCGATCAGGCTGCTGAGGGCGCTCAGGCGCAGACTCCAGTAGGAGGCGGCCTCGTCGCTGAGGTTAAAGGGCCTGAGCGCTGGAATGCGCGGGCAGAAAATGAGCCGCAGGATGGCTTTAAAGAACTCGATCAGCGCGAAGGCGTTGAGGAAAAGGCTCTGCTGAAAGGCGATAGTGGGGTTGTTGCCATCCAGACGATCGCTCAACAGCTGACCGACAAACAGGGTCAGCGCCAGCAGCAGCAGATCGATAATAAACGCCCCGGCGATGGTCAACGGCAGCTGGAGCCAGTTTCCGCGATCGCGGTTTTTATGCCGTCCCCATTCGCCCATTTTACGATACAGCGGCAGAGCCGCGAGGCGTACCAGCCACCAGAAGGCAAACACCAGCCCGGCCAGCAGTAAAAAATGCCAGGCGGCGCTGGTAAAGGTTTGTGGATTAAAGGGCTTATGCGGCGAGCCGGTAATATTGCGCCACAGCTGGGAAAAGCGCGATGAGAGCTCATCGCCATATTCCCGGCTGATCTGCGTGACGTTCTCCAGCACGGTGGTCTCTTCTTTCACCGCCGGCGGCGTCAGCGTCGGGGTGCTGTCGGGCGGCGGCGTGGCGGCCGCTTTACGCAGCTGGTCAATGAGCTCCTGGCGGGCGGCGTCGTTGGCCAGCACGTCGGCCAGCGCGGCATAGGCCGCTCTTTTCTGTTCTACATCGGGTTCGCTGGCGCTGGTTTTATCGGCGTTAGCGGTCGGCACGCCGGGCAGGGCGGCGGCGGAAAGCGGGGCAGTAAACAGCGCAGCGAGCAAAAGCAGGATCCACGGCATGGGCACCTCCGTTGCAACGTAAACGGGTAAGTATAGAAGCCGCTTGCGGAAGGGGAGGGAAGAGGAATCTGGAAAGCGGCTCTCTCCGCGAGGGAGAGAGCCGTTGTGGGTCAGGCGACGTGCTGCAGGAATTCGCGCAGACGCGGGCTTGGCGGGTTGTTCACCAACTCCTGTGGATTGCCGTCTTCGGCAATTCGTCCTTTGTCGATAAAGATCAGTCGCGAGGCCACTTTTTCGGCAAAGCCGATTTCGTGGGTCACAATCACCATCGTCATACCCTCTTCCGCCAGATCCTGCATCACCTTGAGCACTTCATGGCGCAGTTCCGGGTCGAGCGCGGAGGTGGGCTCATCAAACAGCATCATCTTCGGCTTCACCGCCAGCGCGCGGGCGATGGCCACACGCTGCTGCTGGCCGCCGGAGAGTTCAGACGGATAGTGATGCGCGCGCTCAGCCAGACCGACTTTCGCCAGCAGATCTTTCGCCAGCTTCTCCGCTGCCTGTTTGCTGGCGCCGCGTACCCGCAGCGGGCCAAACATCACGTTTTCCAGCGCCGTCAGGTGCGGGAACAGGTAAAACTGCTGGAACACCATTCCGGCTTCCTGACGAATCAGACGTTCGTCCACCTTTGGATCGTTGACCTTCAGGCCATCGACAATCAGATCGCCGCTGGTGATCTCTTCCAGTTTATTGATACAGCGCAGCATCGTCGATTTACCGGAGCCGGACGGGCCGATGATGACCACCACTTCACCCTGATTGATTTTCAGAGAGATATCGTGCAGCACCTGGGTCGGGCCAAAGTGCTTGGAGACGTTTTTAAATTCAATCACAGGATTTTCATCCTTCTTTCAAGACGACGCAGAATAAAGCTCAGGACCAGGGTGATGATCAGGTAGATCACGGCAACGGCGCTCCAGATTTCCAGCGCGCGGAAGTTGCCGGCGATGATCTCCTGTCCCTGACGGGTCAGTTCGGCGACGCCGATGACGATGAACAGCGAGGTATCCTTGATGCTGATGATCCACTGGTTGCCCAGCGGCGGCAGCATGCGGCGCAGCGCCAGCGGCAGGATCACGTGGCGAATGGTTTCGCGACGCGACAGGCCGAGCGCCAGGCCCGCTTCGCGGAAGCCTTTATGAATGGAGAGCACCGCGCCGCGGGTAATTTCCGCGATATAGGCGCCCGAGTTAATCATGATGGTCACTACCGCCGCGGAGAAGGGGTCAATGCGCAGATCGCTAAAGGCCATCGGCAGCGCAAAGTAGATGAACATAACCTGCACCACAATCGGGGTGCCGCGAATGATTTCAATAAAGACCAGCGCGATGTGGTTGGCGATCCAGCCGCCGAAGCAGCGGGCGAAACCGGCCACCAGACCGATGATCAGGCCGCCGGCCAGGCCGAGGACGGAAATCCACAGCGTCATTTTGGCGCCTTCCAGCAAAATCGGAATGGCGGGCCAGATGGCACTCCAGTCAAACTGCATAATACGTTCCTGTTACCGTGTCGAGAGCAGAGGAAAGCCTCCGCCAAAATACGGTCTCCCGCAGCGTCTGTGCCGGAAGACCGTTGTGATGTCGCCGGGCCTGCGCCCGGCGAAGGACATTTTTATTATTTTGGTTCAGTGCCGAACCATTTTTTATAAATTTCGTTGTAGGTGCCGTTCTCGCGCAGCGTTTTCAGCGCACCGTTCACTTTCTCACGCAGCTCGTCGCTGCCTTTCGGGAAGGCGATACCGTAGTTTTGCGCTTCCAGTGATTCACCTACCGCTTTGAACTTGCCGTTGCCCGCGGTTTTGATGAAGTACAGAATATTCGGCGTATCGTGCAGCACGGCATCCGCGCGGCCGGTACCCAGCTCCATATAGGCGTTATCGATGTTCGGGAACTGACGCAGATCTTTGGTTTTGATATTGGCTTTTGCGTAGTCAACGGAGCCGGTGCCGCTCTTCACCGCAACCACTTTGCCGTTCAGATCTTTCACATCTTTGATGTCGTTATTATTGGCGTTGACCATCACCAGCAGGCCGCTTTTGTAGTAGCCGTCAGAGAAGTCGATGGCTTTTTTACGCTCGTCGGTAATGGTGATCCCCGCCAACGCCAGATCGATATTTTTGGTTTGCAGCGCCGGGATAATACCGCTGAAGTCCATCGGCTTCAGGGTGTAGTCGAGCTTCAGCTCTTTGGCGATGGCCGCCCACAGGTCAACGTCAAAACCCACATACTTATCGCCTTGCTTAAATTCGAACGGGACGAACGCCGTATCGGTGGCGACAACCAGGGTCTTATTGGCGGCATGGGAAGAAACCGCAAAAGCCAGGGTCAGTGCAGCCAGTGAAACTTTAAATACAGACTTCATAGCATTTCCTTTTATATCCACGGGACGATCCCCTGCGAGAACGACTAGCCTAATGAAAAAATCGTGCCACTTTTACAACCTGTTGTTTTTAAACAAACGAAGCGGTAGCCGCTGCACAATATCGATCATTTCAGGCAAAGAGTGCACCATAACGGGGCGTTATTTTGGTGCATCCTGAGGTCGCTGAATAACGAGCCCATTTTTAGCGCAAACCCTGATGGGAAAACAATCTCGGTGTAACGATTGTGTGAGGTGATTATTACAATTGTTTTACTTTTGTGCGCATTTTCATCAATTTGACGCCCTGAAATGGTGCAAGGACAGCGGGTGAGGGAAAGGCGGAGGGGAAAAACAGCAAGGGTTGGGATGGAAAAGCAAAGGCGCCGTCGACCGCGCTGCGGCCGACGGCAAAGCCTTACTCGATGTTCGCTTCAATAAACCACAGGAATTTATCCAGGTCGCGGGAAGCGGCGGTGAAGATATCTGCGGTATCTTCGTCTTTGGCTTCACCGATCGCTTTGCGCACATCGTTCGCCACTACCGCGTAACGGTCCGCCAGCGCTTTCAGGTGATCCTGAACATGATGGATATCCAGCGGATAGCTCTGCAGCGGGGTTTTGCTGTTGATCACCTGAGTGGTGCCCAGGGCGACGCCGCCCAGCTGTACGGCGCGCTCCGCCATGGTATCCAGATGCTCAGTGAGCGCGGTACGGAAGCCATCCAGCATTTCGTGCACGGCGATAAAGTTCGCACCGCGCATATTCCAGTGTGCCTGCTTGGTGATAAGGGACAGGTCAATGAACTGGATCACCTGGCGATTCAACAGCTCAATGGTCGCTTTCTTTTCGCTGTCAGCGACATCGTTGCGGGTATAGACCAGATTAGATGCTTTTGATTTAACCAGTTTAGCGGTACTCATCGTTTCATATCCTCTTGATATTGATGCTCGTCACATTTCAAAGCTGAATGATGTGGAGCGTTGTCCCAGGTAACTTCGGGACTAAGTATAGCAAGGGTTTTAAAGTATGAGGCATCGGCAGGCCATATTACTCCAATAGCGTAAAGTGGTTGGCTATTTGAAAAAGCAAGCTAAGTCAGAAGGTTAGCGGAGGCTGGCGGGCCCGTAACTCGCGCGGGCCGCCGCCGTAACAGAATGTTAATTGATATCGACTTGCTTAATTTTGCTCTGCCGCTGCATGGTCAGCGTGGCGCCCATTGAGGCGATGATAATAGCGCCCAGCGCCAGGGTCTGGGAGAGATTCAGGGTTTCGCCGAGGAAGACCATACCGGACAGGGCGGCTAGCGCCGGCTCGAGGCTCATCAGCGTGCCGAAGGTGCGTGTCGGCAGGCGCGTCAGGGCCATCATCTCCAGGGAGTAGGGGAGGGCAGTGGAGAGAATGGCAATCCCCAGCCCCAGGGGCAGCAGCGACCATTGCCACAGCGTATCGGTAGCTTGCGCCATGCCTAACGGGACAAAGACCAGCGAGGCGATAAGCGACCCCATCGCCACCGTGGCTGGACCATGCTCCTCGCCCGCGCGCTGGCCGGTCAGAATATAGACCGCCCAACAGGCTCCGGCGCCGAGAGCGAACAGCGCGCCGGTTAAATCTACCTGCGCCACGTTCTGGCCCAGCGGCAGGAGATACCACAGCCCGAGGATCGCCAGCGCCACCCAGACAAAATCCAGCGGGCGGCGCGAGCCGAAAAGCGCCACCGCCAGCGGGCCGGTAAACTCGAGGGCTACCGCCACGCCGAGCGGAATACGCTGCAGGGATAAATAAAACAGATAGTTCATCGCCCCGAGCGCCAGGCCGTACAGCAGCAGCGGCACGCGCTGGGCCGGAGAGAAACGCAGCCGCCAGGGCTTGAACACCACCACCAGGATCAGCGTCCCGAGCGCCAGGCGCAGGGCGGTAACCCCCGGGGCGCCGACCACCGGGAACAGCGATTTGGCGAGCGATGCGCCGCTCTGAATCGAGGTCATAGCGATTAAAATCACCACTATCGGCAACCATGCCGCCGCTTTTCGGGATGGACCGGGCATCCTTTCTCCTGTCAGTTTTTGTCAAAAGGGGTAAAAGTTCCAGTGTACTGGAATTAGCTGCTGGCGGTTGAGCTAATGTTGAAAAAAACAGGGGCAAAAACAGTACAATGGCGAACGTTGCTGAGAAATTCACCAAGTGATTAGGATTAATCTGGATGCTTGCGAATTTCTTAATGAGCGTTAAACTGTAAGTTAACGCCAAAAACTGTTGTTTTCCATATTGTTATAGAAATATGGAAACTTTTGGTTACATGAAAAAGTATGTTAGACAATGTAAACTCCAAAGAGTTTCCCAAAAGTTTTTGATATATTTAAGGCTTAGGACTTATTAGAAACACATTTGAGGTGGTTATGAATAAAATTGCACGTCTTTCAGCACTGGCCGTTGTTCTGGCTGCATCCGTAGGTACCACTGCATTTGCTGCAACTTCTACTGTAACCGGCGGTTACGCGCAGAGCGACATGCAGGGTAAAGCGAACAAAGCTGGCGGTTTCAACCTGAAATACCGTTACGAGCAAGATAACAACCCGCTGGGTGTTATCGGTTCCTTCACCTACACCGAGAAGGATAACAACAGCAACGGTACTTACAACAAAGGTCAGTACTACGGCATCACCGCAGGTCCGGCTTACCGTCTGAACGACTGGGCAAGCATCTACGGCGTAGTGGGTGTTGGTTACGGTAAATTCCAGAACAACAACTTCCCTAATAAATCCGATATGAGCGACTACGGTTTCTCCTACGGTGCTGGTCTGCAGTTCAACCCGATCGAAAACGTTGCCCTGGACTTCTCCTACGAGCAGTCTCGTATTCGTAACGTTGACGTCGGCACCTGGATTGCTGGCGTGGGTTACCGCTTCTAATCACTCCGGTGATATAAAAAATCCGCCTCCCGGGGCGGATTTTTTTTGCCTGGCGATCGCCAGCCCGGCCGGCTGGCCGGCGCTGATCGCGTCGTTTTAGTTGATGGTGAACTCATCGCTGCCGAGGTGTGAATAGTCTACCTTCTGCAGCTGGAAGTTGGTGATATACACCGGGCCGGCCTTCTGCTCAGAGATAAACCGATAGCGCGGGGCGATTTCCGCCGCCTTGATTCCGGTCCATTGCGAGAAGAAACTGAGGAAATCATTCGCCGAGCGCTGCGCCTTAATCACTTTATGCGCTTTGTCATCGCTGGAGAGCACCATAAACGGCACCTGGAAGTTCTGCTGGAACTTATCGTCGTGCGCCAGATACTGCACCTCTTTGCCTCGCTCCTTGAACGCCAGACCATGATCGGAAAAGTAGGTCAGGGAAAAGGTGGCGCCGGAATTTTGCAACTGACTGTAGAGCTTAGCCAGCAGGGTATCGGTTTGCGTCATGCTGTAGAGATAGCAGGAGGTCTCTTTCGACTGGACGAAAACCGTGTATTTGCCTTTGGTCCGGTCGCAGGCCTGCGGGTGCGAGCCCATCAGGTGCAGAACAATCAGCTGCGGCTGGGTGCGCTGGGTGGAGAGCACCTGCTCGGTCAACTTGAGTAACTGCTCGTCCTGGGTGTTTTTATTGGCTTCGAAATCGCCGTTTTTCAGGAACTGCACTTCGTCCGCCCGTTTGGCGATACTGGCGATAGCGGTGTCGTACTCGCCGATCTGTCCCTGATTGGAGAACCACCAGGTCTGGAAACCGGCGCGGTTGGCGAGGGTGACAAAGTTATCCTGAAACTGCGGTTTGCCATCGACCACCCGGTTAAGCGTCAGGCCGAGGGATTTTTGCGTCGAGCCGCTGGCGGCGACGTAGTTGTTAAACAGATACCCGTTCACCGAACTGGCAAACGGCGTGTTATCCCAGTGGCCGCCGAAGGCGCCGAGGGCGTCGCGGCGGGCGCTTTCACCGATCACCACCACATAGAGATGGTACTTCGGGTTCACCGCCAGCACGTGCCAGCTGTCTTTCATGCCGGCCAGCTGCGCCATCCGCGCCTGCTCGTCCAGCACCTCGTTATTATTCACCACCACGTCTTTGACAAAACGGAAGGCCGGGTAACCGGTATCGATCACCTTGAATACCCCGCCCCAGGCGAGATTTTGCACCGGCTGGAGAAAAAAGATCCCGATGCTGAACAGCAGTCCCAGGGTCTCCATTTTTCCCCAGCGGGTCTGCTCGACGATCCTGCGGCGGACCGCAATGATCCCCAGCGCGAAGATAAATACCGCCAGCAGATAGTTGTACCACGGGAAGATGGTGAGAATTTCCGTGGACTCTTCCACGTTGGTGGCGTGCAGCGCCAGCAGGGTATTGAAGTTGGGCGCGCCGTAAGCCTGGCCAAAGGGGTAGTAGAGGGCCGCCAGCAGAGAATAGGCGCCGACCACCCCTTTCTGCACGCGCGGAAAGGCGCGCCACAGAAGATGTAACACGCAGGTAAATGCCACGGTATAGAGCAGGCTAAATTCATAGCCCAGCGCCAGGTTAATCAACAGCGATTGTAAAAAGTAGAATCCTGTCCATGGGTTCAGTGCCAGTCGGCGGGCGACCAGCGTATCTTTCAGGGTGGTGACATTCATAGTAAACAATCAAAAAGAGGCCATGCGCATCCCCTGGCTTCAAGGGGTAAAACCTGCTGGACAGTGCGTGAAGAGGGTCTCTGCGAGCCGCGAATGTGGCAGGGCTGTGCAAAGATAGGGCTTGTAAATGGTAAGGTCAACCAGACATAACAGATTGTTTTGCGAGGGCGCTTACAAAACTTGAAAAAAGGTGGGGGAAACGGGATAAACCGGTCAGTTTAGCGGCGGATGATGACAGAAAAATGAAGCGGCGTACCGCGACGCCGCCTCAGGAATGGGGTTTGTCCTGCTGCGGTTTACCGTTGATCATCTCGCACAGCATACCGAGCAGCATTAAGCGTACTTTAAAGGGGGAATGACTAAACACGTTTAAGCACCTCTTGAATTCATTCATCTGCTCTCCTCCTGCCTGTTCGCTCCATCATTCCCTGATGGATGTTTGCATTATATACAGATATAGCACAGGCTATATTTTATAGCTATGGCTAAAACGTTAAATTTTTGTGCTCTTGGCGCAATCCATTACAATGTGGATCTTTTTATATGATGCTTGACGCGTCACACGAATGAGGAAGCACAATGAACCGTCGCGCAGGTAAGCCAATAACAAAAAAAGTGACGCAGTTAGTAAATGTTGAAGAGCACGTTGAAGGGTTCCGTCAGGTGCGGGAAGCGCATCGACGCGAGCTGATTGACGACTATGTTGAACTGATTTCCGATCTCATCCGCGAGGTGGGCGAGGCGCGTCAGGTGGATATGGCCGCCCGGCTGGGGGTCTCGCAGCCCACCGTCGCCAAGATGCTCAAACGGCTGGCCAGCGTCGGCCTTATCGAACAGATCCCGTGGCGCGGCATATTCTTAACGGCGGAGGGTGAGAAGCTGGCCCAGGAGAGCCGCGAGCGCCATCAAATCGTGGAGAACTTCCTGCTGGCTATCGGCGTCAGCCCGGAGATTGCCCGCCGCGATGCGGAGGGAATGGAGCATCACGTGAGCGAGGAGACGCTGGCGATGTTCCTGAAATTTACCCAAACACAGGGATCTCAGGAAGCATGACTCTTCCCTTCGTCCAGTCGCTGCTGCGCGACCGTTTTCTCCATCTGCTACTGATTATCGCCTGCGTACTCAGCGTGATGGTGCCGTTTGTCCCGGCAAGCTGGCCGGCGGCCATTGACTGGCATACTATCATCACCCTCAGCGGCCTGATGCTGTTGACCAAGGGGATTGAACTGAGCGGTTATTTTGACGTGCTGGGGCGTAAAATGGCCCGCCGCTTTGTCACCGAACGCCAGCTGGCTATGTTTATGGTGCTGGCGGCGGCGCTGCTATCCACCTTCCTCACCAACGACGTCGCGCTGTTTATCGTGGTGCCCCTGACCCTGACGCTGAAGAAGTGGTGCGCCATCCCGGTGAACCGGCTGATTATTTTCGAAGCGCTGGCGGTGAACGCCGGGTCGCTGCTGACGCCGATCGGCAACCCGCAGAATATCTTACTGTGGGGACGCTCCGGTCTCTCTTTCCCTGGATTCATCGGCCAGATGCTACCGCTGGCGGCGGCAATGATGCTGACCCTGCTGGCGCTGTGCTGGTTCTGTTTCCCGGCAAACCGGCTCAACTACCAGAGTAGCGATAAGGCGCCATCGTGGCAGCCAAAGCTGGTCTGGAGCTGTCTGGGATTGTATCTGGTGTTCCTGGCCGCGCTGGAGATGAATCAGGCGCTGTGGGGGCTGGCGCTGGTGCTGCTGGGCTTCCTGATACTGGCCCGGGCGGTGATCGTCCATGTAGACTGGTCGCTACTGCTGGTGTTTATGGTGATGTTTATCGACGTCCATCTGCTGACCCAGCTTCCGGCGCTGCACCAGGTGCTGAGCGGGGTCGGGACGCTCTCCGGCGGTGGACTGTGGCTGACCGCCATCGGCCTGTCGCAGGTGATCAGCAATGTGCCCTCGACCATTCTGCTGCTCAACTATGTCCCGCCGTCGATCCTCCTCGCCTGGGCGGTTAACGTGGGCGGCTTTGGTCTGCTGCCGGGCTCGCTGGCCAATATCATCGCGCTGCGCATGGCAGGCGATCGGCGGATCTGGTGGCGTTTCCATCTCTACTCCATTCCCATGCTGCTGTGGGCGGCCCTTACCGGCTATTGGCTCTTCAAACTCTGCGCCTGATTTCCGCAGCGGTACGCCGCCCTCCACGCCGTTCGACAGGATCGCCCCTCGGGGCGATCTTTTTTTTGCCCGGCTCACAGAAAACGACCCCTGGCTTTGCGCATCCGTTCGCTTTTCGGTATATGACTAGTCATGAAATTTAAATGACTAGTCATATACTGAGGCGCAGGATGAAGAACAGACTACCGGCAGATTTCTTATGGGGTAATTCCGTCTCCAGCATGCAGACGGAGGGGGCATGGAACGAGGGCGGCAAGGGGATGTCGGTGTACGATATCCGGCAACCGGCGGAATTCGCTTCCGACTGGAAGGTGGCGACCGACTCTTATCATCGCTATCGGGAAGATTTCGATCTGATGCAGGATCTGGGCATGAACTGCTATCGTTTTCAGATCGCCTGGAGCCGGGTGTGTCCTGAGGGAGACGGCGAATTTAATGAAGAGGGCATCGCCTTCTACCATCAGTTTATTGATGAACTGATCGCCCGCGGCATCGAGCCGATGATCTGCCTGTACCACTTCGACATGCCGCTCTCGCTGGCGGAGCGCTACAACGGATTCACCGACCGCCGGGTGATGGACGCCTTTATTCGCTATGGCCAGAAGATGATCGCCTGCTATGGCGACAAGGTGAAATACTGGCTCACCTTTAATGAACAGAATCTGTACCATTCGCCGGAAGCGTTTCTGATTTCCGGCTACCTGCAGGGGGAGAAGACCCTGCGCGAGCTGTACCTGATCCAGCATCATGTGATGATGGCGCACGTCCATCTGACCGATCACCTGCATCAGACAAAGCCGCAGTGTCTGATGGGCGGAATGCTGGCCCACGCCCTGGTTTATCCGGCGACCTGCAAACCGCGCGATATCCTGTGCGCCCAGCAGCTGGACGAGTTTTTAAACCAGAACCTGCTGCGGGCTTACGCCGGGGAGGGCTACAGCCCTGAAGTGATGCATTTTGTCGCCGCTGAAGGGTTCGATGATATCTATCGTCCTGAGGATCTGGCGCTGATGGCGACGGTGAAGGTCGATTATCTGGCGTTCAGCTATTACGCCAGCCGGACGCTGAACAGCGACGCGATCCCGGCGGGAACGGCGGTTAACAACTATATGCTGTTTGGCAATCAGGATAACCCGTTCCTGAAAGCGACAGAATGGAACTGGCAGATCGATCCGCTGGGCTTCCGGACCATCATCACCCGTTATTATAACGACTGGCGCCTGCCGGTGTTCCCGATTGAAAACGGCATCGGGGTGATTGAGTCGTGGGACGGTGAACATCCGGTTGCCGACGATTACCGCATCGCCTACCATCGCGACCATATCAACGCCATGAAAGCGGCCATGTTTGAGGATGGGGCGCAGGTGATCGGCTATCTCGGTTGGGGATTAATCGATATCCTGAGCTCGCAGGGTGATATGCGTAAGCGCTACGGCGTGGTCTACGTCAATCGCGAGAACCATGACCTCAAGGATCTGCGGCGGGTGCCGAAGAAGAGCTATGCGTGGCTGAAGCAGGTGATCCACAGCAACGGCGACGTGATGTAACGATGTTCTGGCGGTCAGGTCAAGTATGCTGCCCGCCAGTCACTCACAGAATGTAAAAGGACCGGGAATGACGGCGAAGTATCTGCAAATTGCGCGGGAAATAAAAAAACGCATCATCAGCCAGCAGTATCCTTCCAGCGCGCCGCTACCCGACCAGTTTGCGCTGGCGGCGGAGTTCAACACCAGCCGGATGACCATCCAGCAGGCGATGCGCCAGTTAATCGTCGAAGGGCTTATCTATACTCGCAAAGGGCAGGGCACCTTTGTGCGGAAAAATTTCCTTCAGCTGTCGCAGTGGGAGCTGCCCGGCAGCGACTATTTCGGCGCCACCAAAACCTGGGAACATCTTGGCGAGGTGCAAAGCGAAGTGGTGCGCTTCGAGGTGCGTTTTCCCACTGAGAAGGAGCAGAGTTCGCTGCTGATCGACGCCGATGCCCCGGTATATGACTTTGTCCGCCTGCGGCTGCTCAACGGCGAGCCGGTGTCGCTGGATTTGACGGTCATGCCGGTGGGGCTGGTGCCGGGGTTAACCAAAAGCCATCTTGAGGGTTCGGTGTTTCGCTACGTGCAGGAGACGCTGGGGCTGAAGCTGATGGGATCTTACCGCGTGGTGCGGGCGATGAAGCCGGACGAACTGGATAAACAGCATCTTCACTGCGAGGCCACCGATCCGGTGCTGGAGGTGGAACAGGTTATCTATCTGGAAGACGGCACGCCGCTGGAGTACGCCCACTGCCACTATCGCTACGACCACGGCGGGATTATTCTGGTGAATAACGGCTAGACCGGGGGACCCTGCCGGCGCAGCGCTCAACAGGGCCACGGTGTTGTCAGGTTTAGTCAGCCGCAGCCCGGGACAATACAGATAAAAAAACGGCGGGCCTGATGCCCGCCGTTTTTCTTGTCATGCAGAACTTAGTTCAGACGCACCGGCATACCGGAGCGGTTCTGGATAGCCTGCTCAACCACGCTCTGATCGACATCAGACTGGCTGGTGATCGCCTGTACCGGCTGAGTCAGGGTAATAGGCACGATCTCGCCGCCCTGGAACTGGGCTTCGGTGGTCGACAGCGGGTTATGAACCTCGATGTAACGGCTGCCGTCCGGCTCGGTGGTGGCTTTTACCGGCTCATCGATAAACTGCACGCGGGTGCCGACCGGCACGTTCTCAAACAGGAATTTGATGTCATCGTTGCGCAGACGCACGCAGCCGTGGCTCACGCGCAGGCCGATACCGAAGTTAGCGTTGGTACCGTGGATGGCGTACAGGCGGCCGATATACAGCGCGTACAGACCCATCGGGTTATCCGGACCGGCCGGTACGACGGCAGGCAGCGGGTTGCCGGCGGCAGCGTATTCCGCATGCATCTTGGCGGTCGGGGTCCAGGTCGGGCCAGCCTTCTTACGTTCGACTTTGGTGGTCCAGTTGATTGGCGTATCTTTACCCAACTGGCCGATGCCGATCGGCAGAACGATCACGGTATTGGTGCCTTTCGGGTAGTAGTACAGACGCATTTCCGCGCTGTTGATGATGATCCCTTCATGCACGGTATCCGGCAGGATCAGCTGCTGAGGGATGTTCAGGACGCTACCGCCCTTCGGCAGATAGGTATCCACCCCCGGGTTGGCTTCCAGCATGTTGGAAAGCCCCATCTGATATTTGGCCGCGAAGTATTCCAGCGGCTGCTTGTTATCATCCGGAATGGTGATGACCTGGTTCTGACCAACCAAACGGCTGCCATCGGTTGGCAAAGGATAGGTGACAGCAGACGCTGTATTGCAAAAGCCTACGATGGCGAAGGCTGCCGCTAAGAGTGTAGATAATTTCATAGTTTTTAATGTCGTGTGCGAAATCAACGCCACACAGGCCTTTGTTAATGATTGAGACAGTAGATGGGAGCGCATTATATGTGCATTCCGCTGAACAGGTAAATCAGATGTGTACGAAATCACATTTTTTTCCCTGTCGCCTCGGCTGCCGCGCCCTGGCGTTGGGGGCGACAGGGGTTAGTCTTCCAGCAGCCGGGCCTGCAGCGCGACGCGGGCCGGGGCGGTGAGCTGATACTCTTCCGCCAGCCAGGCGTCGACATTGCCATAGCGCTGCTGAATGGCCGACAGCGCGGCGGCGAGATAGGACTCTTTCACCGTCAGGATGTCCGCCAGGCTCTGGCGCCCCTGGGCCGTCAGGTCGTTGCCAAGCATCTCCAGCATCCAGGCCTCCACCTGCGTCAGCATGCCATGGGTGAGGAGATACTCCTCCATCACCGTCTCGCTGTCGCATCCGACGGCGAACAGGGTTAACGCGCAGCCGACGCCGGTGCGATCTTTACCGACCGCGCAGTGTTGCAGCAAGGCGCCGTCGAAAGGGGTCGTCAGCCACGCGGCGAGCTGGCGATAGGCCGGGTTGTTAAACGGCAGCTGGCGATAGAGTTGCAGCATAAACTGCTCGCCGTTCAGCGCATTAAGGGTGGCGGCATTCAGCTCGGTGACCTTCGCATTGACCTCGCCGAGCGGCGGATTGGCCGGCGCGTTGAGATAGTGGGTGAGCGGGCTCAGTTTGTCCGGGGTGCGCTGCACTTCACCGGGGTCGCGGTAGTCGAGCACCCGGCTGAGCGGCAGGGTATCCAGGTGGTTGAGATCCTCAGCCGTTAGCCGGTTTAGCGCGCCGGAGCGCAGCAGCTTGCCGCTGCGTACCCGGCGTCCGTCGGCGGTGCGCTGGCCGCCCAGGTCGCGAAAATTGATGCCGCCCTGCAGGGATAAAAAGGCCGGATGTCGCGGTAGGCTGGTGGTCATGGTACTCCTCATCATCACGTACAGAATAACGGTTTGCGCGCAGGTCTCTGGCGCATCTGACAAAGACCATAGCACAAGCGCCGCGGCGGAATTTACCGCAGACCGTGAAAAGTGCGTCATTTACTGGCATAATGTCTGCTGTATCACACCCCTCATACTCTTTTTTCAGGATATCCCCGTGCTAGTATCCAGCAACGTTACCATGCAGTTTGGCAGTAAGCCGCTGTTCGAAAATATCTCCGTTAAATTTGGCGGCGGCAACCGTTATGGTCTGATCGGCGCCAACGGCAGCGGTAAATCGACCTTTATGAAGATCCTCGGCGGCGATCTCGAACCGACGCTGGGCAACGTTTCTCTCGACCCGAACGAGCGCATCGGTAAGCTGCGTCAGGATCAGTTCGCCTTTGAAGCGTTCACCGTGCTGGATACGGTGATCATGGGCCACAGCGAGCTGTGGGAAGTGAAGCAGGAGCGCGATCGCATCTACGCCCTCGCTGAGATGAGCGAAGAAGATGGCTATAAAGTGGCCGACCTGGAAGTTAAATATGGCGAAATGGACGGCTACTCTGCTGAAGCGCGCGCGGGCGAACTGCTGCTGGGCGTGGGCATTCCGGTTGAACAACATTACGGCCCGATGAGCGAAGTCGCCCCGGGCTGGAAGCTGCGCGTCCTGCTGGCACAGGCGCTGTTCTCTAACCCGGACATTCTGTTGCTCGACGAACCGACCAACAACCTGGACATCGACACCATTCGCTGGCTGGAGCAGACGCTGAACGACCGCGACAGCACGATGATTATCATCTCGCACGACCGTCACTTCCTGAACATGGTCTGTACGCACATGGCGGATCTGGACTACGGCGAGCTGCGCGTCTATCCGGGCAACTACGACGAATACATGACGGCGGCCACCCAGGCGCGTGAGCGTCTGCTGGCGGACAACGCCAAGAAAAAAGCGCAGATTGCCGACCTGCAGTCTTTCGTTAGCCGCTTCAGCGCCAACGCCTCTAAATCGCGTCAGGCCACCTCGCGCGCCCGTCAGATTGACAAGATCAAGCTGGAAGAGGTTAAAGCCTCCAGCCGTCAGAACCCGTTTATCCGCTTCGAGCAGGACAAGAAACTGTTCCGTAACGCGCTGGAAGTGGAAGCCCTCACCAAAGGCTTTGAAGAAGGTCCGCTGTTCAAAAACGTCAACCTGCTGCTGGAAGTGGGCGAGAAGATTGCCATTCTGGGCGCCAACGGTGTGGGTAAATCCACGATGCTGAAAACCCTGGTGGGCGAACTGCAGCCCGATAACGGCACCGTGAAATGGTCTGAAAACGCGCAACTTGGCTACTACGCGCAGGATCATGAATACGAGTTCGAAAACGACCTGACGGTCTTCGAGTGGATGAGCCAGTGGAAACAGGAAGGCGACGACGAGCAGGCGGTGCGCAGTATCCTTGGTCGACTGCTGTTTAGCCAGGATGACATCAAGAAGCCGGCGAAAGTACTGTCCGGTGGTGAGAAGGGGCGGATGCTGTTTGGTAAGCTGATGATGCAGAAGCCAAACATCCTGATCATGGACGAACCGACCAACCACCTGGATATGGAATCCATCGAATCGCTGAACATGGCGCTGGAGATGTATCAGGGTACCCTGATATTCGTCTCCCACGACAGAGAGTTCGTCAGCTCGCTGGCCACCCGCGTGCTGGAGATTACCCCGGAACGGGTGATCGACTTCAGCGGCAACTACGAAGACTACCTGCGCAGCAAAGGTATCGAGTAATCCCTCTTCGTTACCCGGGTAGCGGCTACGCCTTACCCGGGCTACGCCTGGTATGGGATCTGTAGGCCCGTGCAAGCGTAGCGCCGCCGGGCAATAACCGCGGGTAAAGAGCCACTTTCGCGCCGGATGGCGGCTGCGCCTTATCCGGCCTACGGTCGGTGCTATTGTGAGCTTAAGAGCCCTATCTTGTACCCATGGTTACTGAAACTGTCCGTTACCGGGCTACCAAACCGCACAGTGCTGTAGCCCCGGTAAGCGGTAGCGACACCGTGGATTTTGAGGCCACCAGTTTGTAGCCCGGATTAGCGTAGCGCAATCCGGGAACATCATTAAATCCAGGCCGGGCAAGGCGTAAGCCGCCGCCCGGCATATCGCTTAGCGCCTCCACTCCGTTCCTTCAACGCCATTCACCAGCAGTTTGCGTTTTTCTCCCGCCGGTAATGACAGCTTCAGCGCTTTCCAGGCCGGGCGATAGTTGCCGCGGGCGTTGACCTTCAGGTTGATGGTGCTGCTGTCGCACGCCATTTCCCACTCCAGCCATAGCGCATCGCCCTGTTTATAGCCCCAGCTTTCGCCGTCATCCTCAAACAGCAGACCCGAAGAGGTCCCGACGCCTTTCAGCGGGAACAGCTGCAGTTCGCGACGATCGTCCTGTTGCGCCGCAACATGACGGATGCGCTCGCTGAGCGGCAATCCGGCCCCGGCGCGGACCAGCAGCGGCAGCTTTTCCAGCGGCGCGTCGAGGGTGACCCACTGGCCGCCGGCGAACCACTGGTGGCTGTAGAAATCATACCAGCCGGCCTGATTATCCGGCAGCCACACCTCACGCTGACGGGCGCCAGGCTCGACCACGCTGGCCACCAGCAGGTCGCGCCCCAGCAGGAAGTCATCGCATTCGGCGAAGGTCTGCGCGTCGTGTTGATGATCGAGGAAGGTCGGGCGCAGCATCGGCTCGTCGTCAGCATGCGCCTGCCACAGCAGGGTATACAGATAGGGCAGCAGGCGGTAGCGCAGCTCAATCGCGGAACGAATGGCCGGGGTAACGGCCGGATACATCCAGGCTTCGTTGACCGTCTGGTCGTCATTCCATGAGTGAATGGTAAAGCGCGGGTGCATCACGCCGTTTTGTACCCAGCGCACAAACAGCTCCGGCTCCGGTTTATCGCCGGAGAAACCGCCGACGTCGTGACCGACGTTAAACAGCCCGGAAAGGCTCATGCCCAGCCCCATGCGGATGTTATAGCGCAGCGTATCCCAGTTGGTGCGGTTATCGCCGCTCCAGGTCTGGACGTAGCGCTGCATCCCGGCGCAGCCGGAGCGGGAGATGAGATACGGGCGCTTTTCCGGCGCAAAGCGCTGCTGGGCTTCCATCGAGGCGCGCATCATCAGCAGCGGCATCACCGGGCGAATATGCTTGATGGCGATTTCGCGGCCAAAGCCGTAGCAGCGCGCTTCGCCGTCCCACACCTCATACTCGTTATTATCGTTCCAGGTCGAATCAATGCCCATCTCCAGCAGCTGGCTGGTGACCCCTTCCTGCCACCAGGCCACGGTTTGCGGATTGGTGAAGTCGAGGTGCGATCCTTCATCGTCCCAGAAGCTGGAGCGCTCCGGAGCGTCGGTTTGCGAATCGCGAACGAAAAGGCCGCGCTCCGCCACCTCGCCATAGCGCGGATGGTCCTGCAGCAGGCAGGGTTTGATATTGGCGGCCAGCTTCAGCCCGGCGTCGTGAAACGACTGGCTCATCACTTTCGGCTGCGGCACCTTGTCGTAGTTCCAGTTAAAGACGTAGCGCTTGCCGTTAATCGAGGTATAGCCGGATGAGAGCTGGAACGAATCGCACGGAATAGCGTGCTCATCGCACAGGCGGATGAAGTTCATCAGCTGATTTTGCGCATCCGGCGCGTCGGTGTAGTGCATGGTCGAGCCGCTGTAGCCGAGGCTCCATTTTGGCCCGAACAGGGTTTTGCCGGTCAGACGTACAAAGGCTTTGGTGACATCCAGCACCTGTTTACCGGTGAACAGGTAGTAATCGATATCGCCGGCTTCCGCCTGCCAGCGGCGGTAGGCGGTGTGGTAGTTGTCGATTTCGTTACCCAAATCCAGCCAGCAGCTGCTCAGGTTGTCGTAAAACAGACCATAGCTGACGTCGCTGCGTTGGGTGATGGTGAACGGAATATGTTTATACAGCGGGTCGGTGCTGGCGGCGTTGTAGCCCATAGCGTCGAGGTTGCGCATCTCATAACGCTTACCGGTGCGCTGCAGATCGCCGGCCTTTTCGCCCAGACCATAGAAACGCTCGTCTTTCCGGCGGCTCAGATAGTGGGCGACGCCGTCGCCGTGGGCATTGGCCAGATAGGCGCTGGTGGGGCGGTCGTTAGCAAGCAGCTGCCATTCCCCGGCGTCGTCGCAATAGCTCCACTCCAGCCACAGCGGCTGATGGACGGTGACGCGCAGCTGGCGGGTGGCGATGGTCAGCGTATCGCCCTCCTGTGTCAGCTGCCAGGCCGGGAGACTAAAACCGCTGAGGTCATCCCGGGCGCGGCCTTCCCACGGCACATCCTGCTGCGGAGCGATACTCCAGGTGCGATCCAGCGCCAGCTGGCCCTGGCGTTTCAGCAGCACGCGGAATAAATTCTCTTCCAGTACGTACAGGCACAGGGTGTGCTGGCCATCGACCGTCAGTTCAACGTGATGCTCCAGCTGTTGATGTAAACTCCAGTGTTTCAACGTTTTCATATCTTACATCCACTCTCAGGCGCGCTTGGCGCGACGTTCAGCAATAAATGCCACCAGGAAAACGGCGCCAATCAGGTCAAAGAAACCCATGGCGATGAACAGCGGGTTGAAGCCAATTTTGTCGGCGGTCACCCCGATTAATAACGAGAACAGGAAGCTGGCGATCCACGCCGCGGATCCGCGCATACCGTTTACCGTCGCCATTTGTCCCTTGTCGAACGACTCCACCACCAGCGCGCTGAGCATGCAGGAGATGATCTGATGTCCGAAGCCGCCAATGGAGATCAGGACGATGGTGATATAGGGATCGCGGGTGATAGCGACGAGGGCCAGGGAGATCATCAGAAATGCGCCGGTCACCGAGCTGGCGATCACTGAGTTGACTCGCGTACAGCCGAACCAGCGAACGTACAGGCGGGTGAGGTAGCCGCTGACCACGCTGCCGAGGTCGGCGGCGAGGAAAGGCAGCCAGGCGAACATGGCGATCTGCTTGAGATCCATGCCGTGCTCTTTGGCCAGGTACAGCGGTACCCAGAAGCTCAGCACCGCCCAGGCGGGCTCGGCCATAAACGCGGGAATGGCGATCCCGTAGAAACGTTTATTCTTCGAGACGGTTTTGAGTGCAGTAAAGAAGGGCTGTTTCACCGGTGGCGCTTCGTTATCCTGCTTGATGTACTCCAGCTCGCTTTTGCTGAGGTTGGGGTGCTTTTCCGGGTTCTGATAGAAGGCCCACCACAGCACCACCCACAGCAGGGCCAGCGCGCCGGTAAACATAAACGCCCCCTGCCAGCCGAAGGAAGCGTGGGCGAAGTAGATGATCGGCGGGGCGAGCATTGCGCCGATAGAGAACCCGACGCCAGCCCAGCCGGCGGCGATTGGCCGTTCAGACTTCGGGAACCACTCGCCGATGGTCTTGGCGTTGGCCGGGGTGGCGGCCGCCTCGGCCCCGCCCATAAAGAAGCGCAATATCGCCAGGTGCAGCCAGCTGCCGGCCCCGGCGTGGGCGATACAGGCCAGCGCCCACAAGGTGGCGCAGATCATAAACCCGAGCTTCAGGCCGATGACGTCGATAAGCCAGCCACAGAGCGGCTGGAAAATCGTGTAAGCCAGCTGAAACGCGCCGACGATCCAGGAATATTGTTCGGTGGTAATGCCGAGCGTCGCTTTCAGTTCCGGGGCGATAATCCCCAGCGAGTTGCGTGTGATGTAGTTGACGGTGACGCCAAGTAAAAACAGGACCAGCACCCACCAGCGCAGGTTTTTTACCACCCGGCGCGTTTTGCTGACCGCGATATCATTGTTGAGGCCTTGACTCATAGCACACTCCACATGACGTTAGTAGGGGGAAAGTGACGACCTCAATCCTTGAGTGGCCACGTAGTGTTATTAACTATTTGAATAGTCTATTTTTTTTATCTCAACATCATTGGTATAACTAGTATGGGAGATGTTGGACCAATTCAGGCTAAGGGAGAAAAAACGGCGGGCAAAGTGCTATTTATGCAAGTTTTTTCATGAAATGACCGGGATCTCAAATTTTGCGCTGTCATTTGCTTACAGTGAGCGCTTTGGCGATTATGAAAATTCTTTCATTTTCCAATCGGAGCTGGATCACAAAATGGATAAAAAGCTGCGCGTCGCCGAAATCGCTGCCCGCACTGGGCTGTCGGCCAGTACCGTTTCGCGCGTCCTGGCCGGAAAGGCGAATACCAGCGACAAGGCGCGCCGGGCGGTGCTGGAGTGCGCCCGCGAGCTGGGGGTCATGCAGGGGCTGGCCGCCGGGCGTCTGCTGCTCAATAATCTGCTGGTGTTTGCCCCGCAGCGCGCCTTCGATGAGCGGTCGGATATCTTCTACTACCGGGTGATCCAGAGCATCAATAACGCGCTGGCGGCGCATGAAGTGCGCCTGCGCTACTGCGCGCTGGACGAAAACGACAGTGACGCCAATCTGTTTCTTGCCCGCATGAACGAAGCGGAAACCCAGGCCGCGGTGCTGCTGGGGATCGACGATCCGCATATTCATGGCCTGGCGGCGGATCTGGGTAAACCCTGCGTCTTGATCAACTGTCGGGATGAAGGGATGCGGTTGCCGTCCATTGCCCCCGATCATCGTTTGATTGGCCAGTGCGCCGCCCGCTATCTGTTTGATATGGGGCATCGGGTGGTGATGAACGTCATGTGTTTGCGCCGCTATACCATGGAGCTGCGGCTGGATGGGATCGAGGAGGCGTGGCGCGCGCGCAATTTGCGCTTTACCGCCAGCCGGGATCTCATCAGCGTCGCCAACTTTAGCGCCAGAGAGACCGAAGAGCAGGTGGGGGCCTGGCTTGATGGCTTACAGGGCAGGCCATTGCCCACCGCCTTCCTGGTGGGCGGCGATTTCATGGCCGCCGGCACGGTCAGCGCATTGCAAAAGCGCGGCCTGCGGGTGCCGCAGGATGTCTCGGTGATGAGCATCGACGGGTTTAATCTGGCGGCGATCCAGGAGGTGCCGCTGACCGCGGTGCATGTGCCGCGGGATGAACTGGGCAGCGAGGCGGTGCATCTCCTGCAGCAGCGCCTGCTGCGCCCGGAGGCGCCGCACGGTTCGCTGCTGCTGCACGGCACGCTGGTGGTGCGCGATTCGGTACGGCGGATCCGGCCGGGCAAAGGCCATACCGCCGTGGAGCCGCAGGGGCTGTATGACAATTAAACCGGGATACCCAGCGCCCGCTTGCCGTGGATGTTCAGATCTTCCAGAGTGAAGCGCCCCTGCCAGCTGGCCTCATAGTCCTCGCGCGGGAAATCCCCCGGCGAGGCCCCTTTTTCCAGAGCAATTTTCACTTTCTGCGCGTAGGCGAGGTTCTTTTCGCACATCGGCGCTGCCGGAATGTACATCACATTGCCCCAGCCCTGCTGATTTTCCACCGGCGCCACCGAGTGAATGACGTCGCAGTGCCACCAGACGGAATCGCCAGCGTTCAGCGCCGGAATCGAACTGAGGGCTTTGATCAGCAGCGGGTGCCACTGCTCAGAGATCGGCAGTACTCTGCCCGGCGCGACGCCGCACAGCTCATCTTCCGGCACATCGTCAAGCAGTGGGCGCAGTAGAACATAAGCCATCGCCTCGGGGATCGGCACCACGTGCAGTAGCCCCTGACCCGGGATCATGTCCGACAGCGCGGTCCAGCCCTGGAAAGTGCGGAACACTGAGCATTTGGTGGTGTTGTCGACGGTGTACTCTTCCACTTCAGTACGGTGCGCGGCGTCCCACGGATCGTAAGCGTCGACATGACCGTTAAACACGTTGGCGAAGACCTGCTGGTAGGCGGGGAGCAGCCAGCGCTCCAGCGCACCGGAATCGGTATGCGCGCCCAGCCCCTTCGAGGTGGTTCCCGGCGGACGGCGGCGAATGCGGTCAGGGTAAATGACGCTGACGTCCGGATCGAACCAGCGCTTGCCGTCCTGCTCAAAGCGCCACAGGCGGTTGAGGAAGGACTGCGCCGCCGCCATTTCATCGCTCTGGCGGGCCTGCATTTGCGAGGGCGACCAGTAGATGGGATAGATTTCCGGCCGCGAAGCCTCCAGCGTACCGAAGAAGCTGTCGCCTGGCCCTTTGTAGACCTCGTCGAAATGGTTCAGATCCAGATATTCCAGCATCGCGGTATCCCACGCCAACGCCTGTTCGCGCGGAAAGTGGCCTTTGATCACCGCGCAGCCCCGGCGCTTAATGGCCGCGCGCTGGGCATCGCTCACGGTTCCCTCGGCGATATCGCGGAACGGAATGGTTGGCCAGACCTCCTGGCCTGCGGCTTTCAGCGTCTCAATCTCCTGCAGGCGCTCGCTGATGCGCGCTGAGAGCTTATCGAACACCGCCTGGACGTCGCCGATTTGCGCCCGCAGCGCCTGCTTCATCTGGCGAATCGCCGCTTTGTGGTCGGCGGGGAGTGTTTCGTGGGTCGGGAGAGCAGCCATAATAACCTCGCTGTATCTTTCATTCGAAAGTATTAAATCTTACAAACGTTAATTTAAGTTAAAATGAAGTTAATGCAAGTTTAAAATCTTGCTGCGGCGCACAAAATGGACAAGCCGGGGCGCGCAGCCCCGGAGAGAGGTCAATCGTTGAAGGGAGCGCTGTTATCGAGGACGGCCTGAATGACGTTCAGCGCGCCGTCATGGTTATTATCGTCGGTCGCGTATCCGGCGATAGCCTTAATGCTGTCGGCGGCGTTACCCATGGCGAAAGCGTATTTCACCAGCTTCAGCATTTCGGCGTCGTTGCCGCTGTCGCCGATGGCCACGCACTGCTGCGGCGACAGGTTCCAGCGCTTGAGCAGGCGGCTGATGCCGTTGGCTTTATGCAGGCCGGGAATAATCAAATCGACAAAGCCAAAGCCGCTGGTGACCGGCTTCATAATGCCGTCGAGCGACACGTGCAGTTTATCGATCAGCTGCGGGATCTCACTGTCCGGCAGGTTCAGAGAGAATTTGAACAGCGTATCGTCGATGGCGTGATAGTCGCTTACCCGCTGCAGACGGTGGTAGTGCTTTGACATCAGGTCGACGAAGGCATCCGGGGCGTTATCGCTGACGTAAGCGCTCTGCAGGCCGCAGGCGACGAAGTTCAGCTGCGGATCTTTGAGTAGTTCGCCAATCACCACCTGCGATTCGTGGTGGGTCAGTTCGCCGTGGAACAGCTGCTTACCATGCGCAAAGACCAGTGCGCCGTTTTCGGCGACGAATGAGATCTGCTCGCGGATCTCCGGGAAGAAGGAGATCAGCTGATAGTACTGGTTGCCGCTGGCGACAACGAATTCAATGCCGCGCTGCTGCAGCTGGGCGAATTGCGCCAGAAACCGTGCGCGATCGTAGGTTTTGGCGTCATTGAGAAAAGTTCCGTCCATATCGGTGACGATAACTTTAACGGTCATAAGGGGGTGCTCCTGGCTTAACTTCGACCAGTAACATTCTAATTACAATGTGATGGGGAGCACAAATTTATTTCGAATGAAAGTTCATGCATTCAGAAAATGCCGGGAGGCGGCGTTGCCTTTCCCGGCCTGCAGGACAGGGAAGGCCCGCTAAGCGTCGCGCCAGCGGGCCTGAGGGGTTAGAGCGTATGCTCGGTACGGGCGATGATATCGTCCTGGGTATCCGGCGACAGGGCGGTAAAGAACGCCGAGTACCCGGCGACGCGCACCACCAAATCGCGGTACTGGTCGGGGTGTTTCTTCGCCTCCAGCAGCGTGTCGCGCGAGACAATGTTGTACTGGATATGCCAGCCTTTATGCACCTCGAAGAAGGTGCGCAGCAGCACCATCAGCTTCTGCTTATCGGACTCGTTCTCCAGGGTGGACGGATTCAGCTTCTGATTAAGCAGCACGCCGCCGAGGATCGCCCCGGTGGGCAGTTTACCCACCGAACTGATGACCGCCGTCGGCCCCAGATGGTCGGTTCCGGAAGCCGGGCTGGCCCCTTCCGCCAGCGGGGTGTGCGCTTTACGGCCATCCGGCGTCGCCATGGTCTGCGCGCCGAACGGCACGTTGGCGGAGATAGACGACGTGCCGGCGTAATAGTTGCCGCCGATCGGGCCGCGGCCATAGCGCGGGTTGTGATACTGCTTCAGCTCGTCGATATAGGTCTGGTAGGCCCGCGCCAGCAACGTGTCCACGCTGTCATCATCGTTACCGTACTTCGGCGCGCCGTTGATCAACCGCTGGCGCAGCTGCTCGTGGGTCAGGCCGTCGAAATCTTCCGCCAGCGCCTTCGCCAGCTCCTGCTGGCCGATAACGCCCTGATCGAAGACCAGCTTTTTCACCGCCGCCAGGCTGTTGCCGAGGTTGGCGATGCCCACCTGCAGACCGGACACCCAGTCATATTTCGCGCCGCCTTGCTTGATACTCTTCGCCCGTTCGATGCAGTCGTCCACCAGCGCCGAACAGAGAATATCGTGGACGTTCTCTTCCAGCATGGTATCGACCACGTACTCAATCTCAATCGACTTACGGGTGTAGTAGCGGATCTGGCGGTCCCAGTCGGCCAGCACCTCGTCGAAGTTAGCGAAGTTGCCTTTCGACAGGGCGTGCTCCTGCGGCAGAAACACCTGGCCGCTGGTGGCATCGCGGCCGCCTTCCAGCGTCGCCAGCATCACCCGCGCGAAGTTGATAAAGCTCATGCCGGTGCAGCGATAGCCCCATTTGCCGCCGACCGCGGTTTCGATACAGCCGATGGCCGCATAATCGTAGGCGTCCTGCGGCTCAATACCCAGCTTGATAAATTCCGGGATCACGATTTCGTCGTTATTAAACGCTGGCATACCGAAGCCGCAGCGGATCACCTGGACGCAGGCGTCGAGGAAATCGTTGCTCATTCCGGCGTGGTAGCGCACGCTGAGGTTCGGCTGGGTCGAACGCAGACGACCGCAGGATTCCAGGATGGCATACGACAGCGGGTTGACCGCGTCCTGCGGCTGGCCATCCACCAGGTTCTGGCCGCCGATGGTGACGTTCTGATACAGCGGGCTGCCGGCCGAGGCCTTGGAGTGCGAGCCGGAGCGGATCTTGTTAACCTCCAGCAGCTTCAGCCAGCAGCTGTGCAGCAGCTCAATGGCCTGTTCGCGATCCAACGATTGCTGCAGCTCAACGTCGCGGCGGTAGTACGGATAGAGGTACTGGTCCATGCGGCCAAACGAGACCGAGTGGCCATTGGATTCAATCTGCAGGATCAGCTGAATGAAGTAGCACAGCTGCAGCGCCTGCCAGAAGGTCTTCGGCGGCTCATGGGCGATGATGTCGCAGTTTTCGGCAATCGTCAGCAGCTCCTCGCGGCGTGCGTCACGGGATTCTGCCGTCGCCATCTCGCGCGCCAGCGCGGCGAAGCGTTTGCTGTGGTCGCTGACCGCCGCCAGCACAATATCAATCGCTTTCAGGAATTGTTCGCCGTGCAGGTCTTCCAGCACCGTCAGATTGATGCGCGACCGGCGTTCGGCGACTTTCGCGCGCAGGCCGTCCAGGCCTTTCTCCAGCAGCAGCGGGTAGTTGACCGCCAGGTGGGCGTCGCCGGAGGTCATATTGCCCTCTGCCTTAATAATGCCGGTGGCGAGCAGCGCTTTCTGCTCATCGGTAAACATGCCGTAGCAGCGGTCCTGTACGGTCTGGCCGCGCCACCACGGGCACACTTCATGCAGCACGCGCTTGTTCTCTTCGCTGACCGCGAAGCCGGCGCCGGGGCGGTCGGCGAGATCGTCGATCTCTTTTTCGATCCAGCTGACGGTGTATTCCGGGAAGATCGGCGCGGCGCGCACTTCGCTGGCCTGGTTGCCGACGATCAGCTCATCGTGCTTGATCCAGATGGTGCGCTCGGCAAGGTGATGCGCCAGCGCCAGGGCACGACGCACCGGGATTGGCTTATCAAGATGCTGCTGATACATCTCGGTGTAGTGGCGGGCGCGTTCGGTACAGACCGGTGGCTTGACAATATGCACCAGCGCCATTTTATGGGCCTGGATGCGGGCGCTGAGGGTGTTGAGTTTCAGAGTCGTCATAAGGTTATCCTCGTAAGATCGCCGTTAGCCCCTTGCTCCGCGCATAATCCTGCGCAAAGGCGAGCAGCTCGGGAGCATCCAGCGGTTTATCCGGTGCGGTGTAGGGCTGACTGAGTAACTGGTATTTATTCATTCCCAGCGTGTGGTAGGGCAGGAAATGGATTTCGCTGACCCGCAGGCGGTCGGCGGCAAAATCAGTGATGGCGGTGATGTCGGCTTCGCTGGCGTTGAATCCCTGGATTAACGGCACGCGAATGATCATGTTTTTCCCCGCCTGCGCCAGACGCTGCAGGTTGTCCAGCACCCGGCGGACGCTGCCGTCGGTCCACTGCCGGAAAACGGCCTCGTCGACATGCTTCAGGTCGGCGAGAAACAGGTCGACGAAGGGTAAAGCCGGTTCAATGTATTTCCAGGGGACGTGCAGGCAGGTTTCCACAGCAGTATGGATCCCTGCCTGATGGCTGGCCTCGAACAGGGCCCGCGCCAGGCCCGGATTCATAAAGGGTTCGCCGCCGGAAAGGGTGATGCCGCCGCCGCTGCGATCGTAAAAGGGTTTATCGCGCAGCACCGTCGCCATGATCTCCTCGACGCTCTTCTCTTCGCCGCACACCGTGAGCGCGGTGGTGGGGCAGCAGTCGCGCAGCGCGGCGATATGGCTGTCGTTAACGTGTTGCCGGTGAATGATCAGGCCATCGAGGGTGCGGGTGATAACCGCCGGCGCCGCCTGCTGGCACAGCTCGCAGCCGGCAAGGCACAGGCGCGGGTCATACAGCAGGTCTTCGCTGCGGGCGCGGCTCTCCGGATTCTGGCACCAGCGGCAGCCCAGCGAGCAGCCTTTCAGGAAGACGACGGTGCGGATCCCTGGGCCGTCATGGGTGGAATAGCGCTGGATATTGAAGATCATGGCTTACCCTCTTGTTTGCGTATGAATATAAAAACACCTTCGAATGAAAGTTATATTGACGCAAATCAACAAGCGGGATGGGGATAAGTCAGAGGGGAGAAAATAACGAGAGCGGTCACAAAACCACCGGCGACTCTCGTCGCCGGTAGGGGGGTTAGTGCGAGCCGCATACCTCGCACTGCGGGTGGCGCATCAGCTTCATTTCACGAAACTGGCAGGTCATGGCGTCGTACATCACGATTTTTCCGCTGGCAGGGGTGCCGTAGCCGGTCAGCAGCTTAATGGCCTCCATCGCCTGCAGGGAACCGATAGTGCCCACCAGCGGGGCCATCACGCCGGCTTCGACGCAGGTGAGGGCATTTTCGCCAAACAGGCGGCTCAGGCAGCGGTAGCAGGGTTCGCCCTGCTGATAGGTGAAGACGCTGATCTGCCCCTCCATGCGGATCGCCGCCCCGGAAACCAGCGGGGTTTGGTGGCGGAAGCAGCCGGCGTTGAGCTGGTTACGGATGGCGACGTTGTCGGTGCAGTCGAGCACCAGATCGTGCCCGGCAATCTGCGCCGCCAGCGCCGGTTCATCCAGTAAGGCATTGAGCGGCACCAGATGAACGTGCGGATTAATGCGCGCCAGCGCCTCGCGGGCGGAATTCACCTTAGGCTGGCCGAGGGTGGCATCGCTGTGCAGCGTCTGGCGCTGCAGATTGGAGAGCGAGACGGTGTCGAAATCGAGCAGGGTGAGCTGCCCCACCCCGGCGGCGGCCAGATACTGCGCGGCGGCGCAGCCAAGCCCGCCGAGGCCGACCACCAGCACCCGAGCGGCCTTTAGCCGCTCCTGGCCGTCAAAATCAAAACCGCGCAAAACAATCTGCCGGTTATAGCGCAGCATCTCTTCATCGCTCAGCTCCACGGCCATTACAGCCCCCCAAACAGATGGCTGAACGGTTCGACGTCGACCCATTCGCCCGCTTCAACGTGGCCGCGCTCGCGCTCCAGCACGATAAAGCAGTTGCCGAGGCTGAAAGAGCTGAAAATGTGCGAGCCCTGATGGCCGGTGGTGGTCACCACCAGCTCGCCGTCCGGGTTGCGCTGCAGAATACCGCGCTGAAAATCGAGGCGGCCCGGCGACTTTTTCAGTCGCGTGGCGGCGCGTACCCGCAGGTGGGTTGCCTGAAGCGGACCGTGCTTGCCCGAGAGCTTCGCCAGCAGCGGCTGCACCAGCTGACAGAAGGTGACGGTGGCGGAAACCGGGTTGCCCGGCAGGCCGCAGAACCAGCTGCTGCTGAGCTTGCCGAAGGCGAAGGGTTTGCCCGGCTTGATCGCCAGCTTCCAGAAGCCGATCTCCCCCAGCTCTTCAAGAATGGTTTTGGTGTAGTCGGCCTCGCCCACCGAGACGCCCCCGGAGCTGATGACCACGTCGGCCTGCTGGTCGGCGGCGATAAAGGCTTCACGCAGTTGCGCCGGATCGTCAGGAATAATGCCGAGGTTAATGACCTCGCAGCCCAGCTGTTCGAGCATCAGATGCACCGCCAGGCGGTTGGTATCGTAAATCTGGCCGTCGCCGAGCGGTTGACCCGGCAGCTGCAGCTCATCGCCGGTCGAGAAGACCGCGACGCGAATCTTGCGCACCACCTCGACGTCGGCAATGCCCAGCGAGGCCAGCACCGGCAGCTCGGCTACCGTCAGCGGCGTTCCCGCCGGGAAGACCACCGCGCCGTGGGCGATATCTTCTCCGCGGCGGCGAATATGCTGCCCGGCTTTCACCGGCGCGGTAAAGCGCACGCCGGCGTCGGTCTGTTCAGTCTCTTCCTGCATGACTACCGCGTCGCAGCCTGCAGGCACCGGCGCGCCGGTCATAATGCGGATACAGGTGCTGGTGGGCCAGGCGTCGTGAAACGGCTGGCCGGCGAAGGCCTTCCCGGCGACCGGCAGGGCCGCGCCGTCGCGAAGGTCGCTCAACCGGACGGCATAGCCATCCATCGCCGCGTTATCAAAGCCGGGGACATCCAGCGGGGAGATAATGTCATGGGCGGTAACGCGCGCGAAGGCCTGCAACAGCGGTACAGTTTCCGTGGCGCTCAGCGGCGTAATACGATCGAGCATCTGGGTGAGGGCTGTGTCGAGCGGCATCAGTCCGGCGGTAAAATCCATGGGTCACTCCTGCGGGCAAAACGGCGAAAACGCCTATTATGGCAGAAAAGCGCCGCGGGCTGTATGCCACCTGGGTACGAGGCTTTACATCGCCCGCCGCTCTTTCTATATTCAAAAATTGTATAAGACATTCAGCAATATAATGATATCAATACCCTTATTCCTGACGTGACCGGCGCCGCGACGCGCTACGACAGGGCGGGGGCTATCCACTTCATCGTTAAGGACTGGCGAAATGGGCAAGGCGGTTATAGCAATTCACGGCGGCGCAGGGGCGATTTCTCGCGCGCAGATGACGCCGGAGCGGGAGCGGGAGTACGTGGCGGCGCTGTCGGCTATCGTCGAAAGCGGACAGAAAATGTTGGCTGCGGGCGCCAGTGCGCTGGATGCCGTGACCGAGGCCGTCCGTCTGCTGGAGGAGTGTCCGCTGTTTAACGCCGGGATCGGCTCGGTATTTACCCACGATCAAACCCACGAACTGGACGCCTGCGTGATGGACGGCTACAGCCTGCAGGCGGGGGCGGTGGCCGGGGTCAAACATTTACGTAATCCGGTGCTGGCGGCGCGTCTGGTGCTGGAGAAGAGCCCGCACGTGCTGCTGATCGGCGAGGGGGCGGAAAATTTCGCCTTCTCCCACGGAATGGCGCGCGTCGATAACGATCTCTTTTCCACCCCCGAGCGCCTGCTGCAGCTGCAGGAGGCGAAAGCGGGTGGGGAGATCATCCTTGACCACCATGCCGCTCCGCTCGACGAACGCCAGAAAATGGGCACCGTCGGGGCGGTGGCGCTCGATCTGGCCGGCAATCTGGCGGCGGCGACCTCCACCGGCGGCATGACCAACAAACTGCCCGGACGCGTTGGCGACAGCCCGCTGCCGGGCGCGGGGTGCTACGCCAACAACGCCAGCGTGGCGGTCTCCTGCACCGGCACCGGCGAAGTCTTTATGCGTACTCTGGCGGCCTACGATATCGCCGCCCTGATGGAGTACGGTCAGCTCAGTCTCTATTCCGCCTGCGAGCGGGTGGTGATGGAGAAGCTGCCGGCCCTCGGCGGCAGCGGCGGACTGATTGCCGTCGATCGCGAAGGCAACGTCGTTTTACCGTTTAACAGCGAAGGCATGTACCGCGCCTGGTGCTATGCCGGCGATACGCCGACCATTGGCATTTATCGCGAATAGAACAAGGGAGAGGGAGAGTGCCGCAAACTCACGAAACGGATACCTGCGAAGTACTGGTGGTGCGCAACCTGAACGTGGCGTTTCGCCAGCAGGATGCGCCAGAGGTGCAGGCCGTGCGTCAGCTTTCCTTCAGCCTGCGCCGCGGCGAGACGCTGGCGATTGTCGGGGAGTCCGGTTCGGGAAAATCGGTCACCGCTCTGGCGCTGATGCGTCTGCTTGACGCCGCCAGCAGCGAGGTGAGCAGCGAGGGGCTGTGGCTGCGACGGCGCAACCGGCAGGTGATCGCGCTCAATGAGCAATCGGAGGCCGAAATGCGCCGGGTACGCGGCGCGGACCTGGCGATGATTTTTCAGGAGCCGATGACTTCGCTGAACCCGGTGTTCACCATCGGCGAGCAGATCGCCGAATCCCTGCGTCTGCACCAGGGGCTGGGGCGCGAAGAGGCGCTGCGCGCGGCAAAAAAGATGCTCGACCAGGTGCGTATTCCCCAGGCGGAAGAGATGCTCTCACGCTATCCGCACCAGCTCTCCGGCGGCATGCGCCAGCGGGTGATGATCGCCATGGCGCTCTCCTGTCGGCCGGCGGTGCTGATTGCCGACGAGCCGACCACGGCGCTGGATGTCACCATCCAGGCGCAAATTTTGCAACTTATCGCTGTCCTGCAAAAGGAGATGGCGATGGGGGTAATCTTTATCACCCATGACATGGGGGTGGTGGCCGATATCGCCGATCGGGTGCTGGTCATGTATCGCGGCGAGGCGGTGGAGACCGGCAGCGTCGAGGAGATTTTCCGTTCACCGCAGCACCCTTATACGCAGTCCCTGCTGGCGGCGGTCCCCCGGCTGGGTGAGATGCGCGGTCGGGATCTGCCGCGCCGCTTTCCGCTGCCGGGGCAGCCGCTGGCGGAGACAGAAACGCCAGACACGGTGGTGGCGGGGGAGCCGATTCTGCAGGTGCGCGATCTGGTGGCCCGTTTCCCGGTGCGCGGCGGGCTGCTCAATCGCGTGACGCGCGAAGTGCATGCGGTGGAGAAGGTGAGTTTTGATCTCTGGCCGGGAGAGACCCTCTCTCTGGTGGGGGAGTCCGGCTGCGGCAAGTCGACCACCGGCCGGGCGCTGCTGAGGCTGGTTGAGACCCAGGGCGGCACCATTACCTTCGATGGTCAGCGGATCGATACCCTCTCCGGCAGCAAGCTGCAGTCCCTGCGGCGCAATATTCAGTTTATTTTTCAGGATCCTTACGCCTCGCTCGATCCGCGCCAGACGGTCGGCGATTCGATTATGGAGCCGCTGCGGGTGCATGGCCTGCTGGACAGGGAGGCGGCGCGCGAGCGGGTCGCCTGGCTGCTGAAGCGCGTGGGGCTGCAGCCGGAGCATGCCTGGCGCTACCCCCACGCCTTTTCCGGCGGCCAGCGGCAGCGGATCTGCATTGCCCGCGCGCTGGCACTGAATCCGAAGGTGGTGATTGCCGATGAGTCGGTGTCGGCCCTGGATGTCTCCATTCGTGCGCAGATTATCAATCTGATGCTCGACCTGCAGCGCGAGATGGGCATCGCGTTTCTGTTTATTTCCCATGATATGGCGGTGGTGGAGCGCATCAGCCACCGCGTGGCGGTGATGTATCGCGGCCGGATAGTCGAAATCGGCCCGCGCCGCGCAGTGTTTGAAAACCCGCAGCACCCCTATACCCGTAAGCTCATGGCTGCCGTACCGGTGGCCGACCCGGCCTACCGTCATCCGCAGCGGGTCCTGCTGTCTGATGACGTCCCGGGCAATATCTATAAGCGGGGCGAGGAGATCGCCAGCCCGCCATTGCAGCAAGTTGGGCCGGGCCACTTTGTCGCCCGCGACGCCGCCGACGTGCTGGGCAGAACATAACAACACATAACGCACCTTTTCAGGAGAACACGATGACACAACCTGTTTCACGCAAATGGTGGCTGGCGCTGAGTATCGCGGCGGCCCTGGCGAGCGCCCCCGCTTTTGCTGCCAAAGATGTGGTGGTGGCGGTCGGGTCTAACTTCACGACGCTCGACCCCTATGATGCTAACGATACTCTGTCGCAGGCGGTGGCGAAGTCCTTTTATCAAGGCCTGTTCGGCCTTGATAAAGAGATGAAGCTGCAAAATGTCCTTGCCGAGAGCTACACCGTGTCGCCGGATGGCCTGGTGTACACCATCAAGCTGCACAGCGGGGTGAAATTCCAGGATGGCACCGACTTTAACGCCGAGGCGGTCAAGGCTAACCTCGACCGCGCCAGCAACCCGGAAAACCATCTCAAGCGCTATAACCTGTATAAAAATATCGCCAGCACCGAGGCGGTTGATCCGACCACGGTGAAAATCACCCTCAAACAGCCGTTCTCGGCGTTTATTAATATTCTCGCCCATCCGGCGACGGCGATGATTTCGCCGACGGCGCTGAAAAAATATGGCAAGGATATCGGCTTCCACCCGGTGGGCACCGGGCCGTATAAGCTCGATACCTGGAACCAGACCGACTTCGTGAAGGTCAGCAAGTTCGATGGCTACTGGCAGCCGGGGCTGCCGAAGCTGGATTCCATTACCTGGCGACCGGTGGTCGATAACAATACCCGGGCGGCGATGCTGCAGACCGGCGAGGCGCAGTTTGCCTTCCCGATCCCCTACGAGCAGGCGCCGCTGCTGGCGAAAAACAGCAAACTGGAGCTGGTGGCCAGTCCGTCGATCATGCAGCGTTACATCAGCATGAACGTGACGCAGAAACCGTTCGATAATCCGAAGGTGCGCGAAGCGATCAACTACGCCATCAACCGCCAGGCGCTGGTCAAGGTGGCGTTTGCCGGCTATGCCACCCCGGCGACCGGCGTGGTGCCGCCATCGATTGCCTACGCTCAGAGCTACCCCGCGTGGCCTTACGATCCGGCGAAAGCGCGCCAGCTGCTAAAAGAGGCCGGCTACCCCAACGGGTTTAGCACTACGCTGTGGTCGTCACATAACCACAGCACCGCGCAGAAAGTGCTGCAGTTTACCCAGCAGCAGTTGGCGCAGGTGGGCATAAAGGCGCAAGTGACGGCGATGGACGCCGGTCAGCGGGCGGCGGAAGTGGAAGGTAAAGGGCAGAAAGAGAGCGGGGTACGGATGTTCTATACCGGCTGGTCCGCCTCCACTGGCGAAGCCGACTGGGCGCTTTCGCCGCTGTTTGCTTCTCAAAACTGGCCGCCGACCCTGTTCAACACCGCTTTTTACAGCAACCCGCAGGTGGATAGCGCGCTGAGCGAGGCGCTGAAAACCACCGATCCGCAAGAGAAAACCAAACTCTACAAAGCGGCGCAGGATATTATCTGGAAAGAGTCGCCGTGGGTGCCGCTGGTGGTGGAGAAACTGGTCTCCGCCCACAGCAAGAACCTCACCGGCTTTTATATCCAGCCGGACACCGGCTTCAGCTTCGAACAGGCAGATTTAACACCGTGAAGGTCGAGATGATGCCCTCCGGCGCTAGTGGGCGGAGGGCGGTTTTTCCGCGGGGCGGGTTGTGGAGGTACGATGCTCAACTATGTGATTAAGCGCCTGCTGGGGCTGATCCCCACCCTGCTAATCGTCGCGGTGCTGGTGTTTCTCTTCGTCCATATGCTGCCCGGCGACCCGGCGCGGCTGATTGCCGGACCAGAGGCCGATGCCCAGGTGGTGGCGATGGTGCGCCAGCAGCTGGGACTTGACCAGCCGCTGCACGTCCAGTTCTGGCACTACATCACCAACGTGCTGCGCGGCGATTTTGGCATGTCCATGGCCTCGCGGCGTCCCGTTGCCAGTGAGATAGGCAGCCGCTTTATGCCCACCCTGTGGCTGACGCTGGCCAGCATGAGCTGGGCGGTGCTGTTTGGCATGGCGGCGGGGATCGCGGCGGCGGTGTGGCGCAATCGCTGGCCTGACCGTCTGGGAATGGCGCTGGCGGTGAGCGGTATTTCGTTTCCGGCCTTTGCCCTCGGCATGCTGCTGATGCAGGTGTTTTCGGTTGAGCTGGGCTGGCTGCCGACGGTGGGCGCCGACAGCTGGCGGCACTATATTTTGCCGTCGCTGACCCTCGGCGCGGCGGTGGCGGCGGTGATGGCGCGCTTTACCCGCGCGTCGTTCGTCGATGTGCTGCATGAAGACTATATGCGTACCGCCCGGGCGAAAGGGGTGAGCGAAACGCGGGTGGTGCTCAAGCATGGTCTGCGCAATGCGATGATCCCGGTGGTCACCATGATGGGGCTGCAGTTCGGTTTCCTGCTCGGCGGCTCGATCGTCGTGGAGAAGGTCTTCAACTGGCCCGGGCTGGGGCGACTGCTGGTCGATTCGGTAGAAATGCGCGATTACCCGGTGATTCAGGCGGAAGTGCTGCTCTTTTCGCTGGAGTTTATTCTTATCAATTTAGTGGTGGATGTGCTGTACGCGGCCATAAACCCGGCTATCAGGTATAAGTAAGGTGCGATTGCTTAACTGGAGAAGGCAGGCGGCGCTGAACGCCATGCCGGGCATCAGGCCCGGCGAAATCCATACCCCCTGGCATGAGTTCTGGCGGCGCTTTCGGCGTCAGCCGGTGGCCATGGGCGCCGGTATTTTCGTGCTGTTGCTGATTGCGGTGGCCATCGTCGCCCCATGGATAGCGCCGTACGATGCGGAAAATTATTTCGACTACGACCGGCTTAACGAGGGGCCTTCGCTGGTGCACTGGTTCGGTGTCGACTCTTTGGGGCGCGATATTTTCAGCCGGGTGCTGGTGGGGGCGCAGATCTCGCTGGCCGCCGGGGTGCTGGCGGTGCTGATTGGCGCGGCCATCGGCACGGTGCTTGGGCTGCTGGCCGGCTACTATGAGGGCTGGTGGGACCGGCTGATTATGCGTCTGTGCGACGTGCTGTTCGCCTTTCCGGGGATCCTGCTGGCGATCGCGGTGGTCGCCGTCATGGGCAGCGGGATGGCCAACGTGATTATCGCCGTGGCGATCTTCTCGATCCCGGCGTTCGCCCGGCTGGTGCGGGGCAACACCCTGGTATTAAAGCAGCAGACCTTTATTGAATCGGCGCGCAGCATTGGCGCCAGCGATTCCACCATCCTCTTCCACCACATCCTGCCGGGGACGGTGTCGTCGATCGTGGTTTATTTCACCATGCGCATTGGGGTATCGATTATTTCGGCGGCCAGTCTGTCGTTTCTCGGTCTCGGCGCGCAGCCGCCCACGCCGGAGTGGGGCGCGATGCTCAACGAGGCGCGGGCGGATATGGTGATGTCCCCGCACGTGGCGCTGTTTCCGGCGGTGGCGATTTTCGTGACCGTGCTGGCGTTTAATCTGCTGGGGGATGGCCTGCGCGATGCGCTGGATCCGAAGTTAAAGGGGTAGGGTGAGGGAAAGCACCGCCGTGCGGTGCTTTATATTATTTGTGGCTTCAGCGCACATTGCGCTCCCGGTTAATCTTCTGCGTTATGTCTCTCATAGCGCAGGGAGCGCACAGGGGGCGGCCAGTCGCCGCCGCCCCCTGTACCCCCGGGCTCCGGCCAGCAACATCGCCACTGCGTGGTGCCTTCGACTTATCCCTGCAGGCTTCGGGTCGGGCCGAGGCAGCGTCCGTGCAAAACACGGCCCTCAGCCCGCATCCATGCGGGCTGCCCCGGCCTTCCGGGAACGTCTCAGCGATGTTGAGGCCGCCAGCATCGGCAGTTTCAGCAACAAAGGTGAATAAATTAACGACAGGTCGTACGAACGTAGGCCGGGTAAGCGTAGCGCCACCCGGCAAAATAACGGCGCAACAGGGTTGCCTGGAAGGTCATCAACGCTTGCCTGGCAGCGCTGCGCTTGCGGGGGCCTGGGGGGAGCCTACGGGAGGACCCCGTAGGCTGGGAATGCGCTAAGCCGCTATCCGGGAAGCTGGACTAGACCCGGGTTCCCCACAGGTCGTATTCGTCGGCGTGCTCGACTTTCACCCGCACCACGTCGCCCGGCTTAACGCGGGTTTCGCCGTTCAGGTAGACCGCGCCGTCGATTTCCGGGGCGTCGGCCATGCTGCGGCCAATGGCGCCTTCTTCATCAACTTCATCCACCAGCACCAGGATTTCGCGACCCACTTTTTCCTGCAGACGCTCGGCAGAGATCTGCTGCTGCAGCTGCATAAAGCGGTTCCAGCGCTCCTCTTTCACCTCTTCCGGCACCTGATCCGCCAGCTCATTGGCGGTGGCGCCTTCAACCGGGCTGTACTTGAAGCAGCCGACGCGGTCGAGACGCGCCTCTTTCAGGAAGTCGAGCAGCATCTGGAAATCTTCTTCCGTTTCCCCCGGGAAGCCCACGATAAAGGTGGAGCGCAGGGTCAGATCAGGGCAGATTTCACGCCACTGCTTGATGCGCGCCAGCTGACGGTCAGCGGAACCTGGACGCTTCATCAGCTTCAGGATGCGCGGGCTGGCGTGCTGCAGCGGAATATCGAGGTACGGCAGAATTTTGCCTTCTGCCATCAGCGGGATCACATCGTCAACGTGCGGGTACGGGTAGACATAGTGCAGGCGCACCCAGATGCCGAGCTTCGCCAGCTCTTCGCACAGGCTGACCATGCTGGTCTTCACCGGCATACCGTTGTGGAAACCGGTGCGGTGCTTGACGTCGACGCCGTAGGCGGAGGTGTCCTGCGAAATCACCAGCAGCTCTTTCACGCCAGCGTCAGCGAGGCGTTTGGCTTCCGCCAGCACTTCGCCAATCGGACGGCTCACTAGGTCGCCGCGCATGGACGGAATAATGCAGAAGGTGCAGCGATGGTTGCAGCCTTCAGAAATTTTTAAGTAGGCGTAGTGGCGCGGCGTCAGCTTAACGCCCTGTTCCGGCACCAGGCTCAGGAACGGGTTGTGCTTCGGCTTTGGCGTATAGTGGTGGACGTGCTCCAGCACCTGCTCATAGCTGTGCGGACCGGTGATCTCCAGCACCTTCGGGTGCACTTCACGGATCTGATCCTCTTTTGCGCCGAGACAGCCGGTGACGATCACCTTGCCGTTCTCTTTCAACGCTTCGCCGATCGCTTCCAGCGATTCCTGCACAGCGCTGTCGATAAAGCCGCAGGTATTAACGATCACCATATCGGCGTTGTCGTAGGTAGGGACGACGTCATAACCTTCGGTGCGCAGTTCGGTCAGGATACGCTCTGAGTCCACGAGGTTTTTCGGGCAGCCCAGGGAGACGAAGCCGATTTTCGGCTGGTGCGTGACATTGCTCATAGCTTAAAAAGTGTTCAATTATTGGAATGGTCAGGGCAGGAATTCTACAGATCTTTGCGAAAAAGAGTATAGCTCCGTCACGGTTAATGGTGAAAAAGCGCACCCAGCCCTGCCTTTCATGCCCCTGCCGCTAAAGCGGATCCCGCACGCCCCGGAGCAGAGGGGCGGGAAACGCTTCCGGCAAGCCGTGCGCGCAGGCGGCGATTCACGCCCGGCGTTGCTGCCGGGCAGAGACTTATTGCGCCGGGGTGACGGCTCCGGAGGGGGCGGCGCCGGGCTTTTTCGGCTCGCGCTTATCCTGCAGCGTGAAGACAGAGATCAAAGTAAAGAGCCCGGCGATGCCGCCGAGGATCAGATAGGTGTCGGCGAAGCCAATGGTATCGTACAGATAGCCAGCCAGCGGGGAGTAAATGGCGGTGGCGATCGAGGCGACAAACAGCACCAGTAAATAGACTGTCGAAGAGAGCTTGTGGTCGAAGTTGGCGGCGATGAATTTAAAGACCGACACCAGAATTAACGGTTTCTCCAGGGCATGCATCATTTTTACTGCGCCAATCCACACCGGTCCGAGAGGCACCGCCGAACCAACAATACGTACCGACATGATCAGCCCGGCAATGATCAGCGCCCACTTGGCGCCGGTCCGGTTAACAAACCACGGCATCAGGCATAAGAACAGCGTTTCGCCGCAAACCTGAATGGAGGCGAGGATCCCATACCAGCGGTTGCCTTCCTCCGGCGTCGGGAACTGTTGCGAGAAGTACTGGGCAAACTGCTGATCGTAGGTGTCATAAATTTGCGTGACGAACAGGGTAAAGAGCAGCAGCATCCAGAACTGACCATTCTTCGCCAGCTCGAGGGCATGGGAGACCTTCAGCGATTCGCTTCGCGCTACATCGGCGTCGGTTAATTCGATTTTGGTCAGCATAAAGCAGACGGCGGCGATGACGATGGCGAGGCTGGCGAGCCAGAAGGCCAGATTGGGATTGCTGTCGATATATTTACCGACGATCCAGGCCGCTGCCGCCCAGCCTAACGAGCCCCACATCCGCACCCGACCGTATTCGAACTGGTAGCGGCGGGAAATCTTATCGATATAAGAGTCGATCACCCCGCAGCCGGAGTTAAAGATGATCCCCAGATAGATCCCCCCCAGCAGCGCGCCAATCCAGAAGCTGTGCATCAGCAGCGGCGCGTAAACGTAGATAAAGAAGGGGCCTACCGGCAGGAGCAGGGCGACCAGCAGCCAAATAAGCCGTTTTTTCAGGCCGAACTTGTCGGAAATAAAGCCGAAGAAAGGCTGCATCAGCAGGGCGATAAAGGCGTTTACCGAGTAGAGCAGGCCGGTTTTCGTGGCGCTGATGCCAAGATGCTGGGTGGTCCAAATGACAAAGAAAGCCATGGTCGACGACCAGGCGAACAGGTAGAGGAAATCGAAAAGACTCAACAGAAGGTAGTTTCTTTTACCGGACGTCATGGTTCAGTTCCTTACAAACGGGCAGAGAGATTATCAGCGAACCGCGGCCGCGGTCGCTGTTTTTATTAAATGTTATACGTATTACATTAATGATTTGTTATGGCACTCTGGCTGACGATCGTGCAATAGAGTCTGCGATATAATGTGATCATTGCAGCACTATTTTGGCCACTTAATAGCGATGATAGCGATTTTGTTTCTTTGCGAAATTAAATGTGATCGTATTACATTATTTTTGTTATAGACCTGACAAAGCGGCAAGGTTGTCAAATTGTAAATGGTGTTAAAGTCTTGGGAATAATTGACCTGGCGCATCATTTTGTACAAAAAATAACCGTATCATGGATAGGGTAAAGGACGACAGAGGAGGAACCGTGATGACCGTTGACAGACTATACCGCCACCTTTTGCAGAAGCTCATTAACGCCAATATCGATATTGACGCCTATCTGCAGCTGCGGAAGGCCAAAGGCTACATGTCAGTCAGCGAAAATGACCATCTGCGTGAAAACTTGTTTGAGCTTTGCCGTGAAATGCGTGCCCAGGCGCCGCGCCTGCAGCATGTCATTTCACCGGAGGAAAAGGATGCCCTTCGTTTGGCCGGCGAGTCCGTCGCCGCCGCTGCAGTATGCCTGATGAGCGGGCATCATGATTGTCCGCTGTACATCGCTGTTAACGTAGAGAAGCTAGAACGCTGTCTGACAGGATTGACTTCAAATATTCATAAATTGAATAAATTGTCGCCAATTCCTCATGCCTGATCGGCTGAAACCCAGGGGAAGTGGATGCTTCCCCTGTTAAAGGTTATGTAAAAATCCCCGCGCAAATTTCCCCGCTGGCTACCCTTTAGCGCAGAGCTGACGAAAGGAGAATGCCATGCGTCCGATCCCGCTGCTGTTGCTATTGAGCGCCCTGTCGCTGCCGGCCCTGAGCCAGGCCGCGGCGCGGGTGGAGGTATTGCAGAACCGGCTGGCCCATCCGTGGAGCCTGGCATTTCTCCCCGGCGACCAGGGCATGTTGATTACCCTGCGTGGCGGCGAGCTCAAGCGCTGGCAGCCGGGTAAAGGCCTGTCGGCGCCGATAGCCGGCGTGCCGCAGGTGTGGGCCAACGGCCAGGGGGGCTTACTGGACGTGGCGCTGGCCCCGGATTTCGCGCAGTCGCGGCGGGTGTGGCTAAGCTATGCGGAAAGCGACGCCAGCGGCAAAGCGGGCACCGCGGTGGGCTACGGGCAGTTGAGCCAGGATGCCACTCAACTGACGAATTTCACCGTGGTGTTTCGCCAGCAGCCGAAACTCTCCGTCGGCAATCATTTTGGCGGCCGGCTGGTGTTTGACGGCAAAGGGCATCTCTTTATTGGCCTCGGGGAGAACAATCAGCGTCCCACCGCTCAGGATCTCGACAAGCTGCAGGGAAAAGTGGTCCGCCTGACGGAGAACGGGGGTGTGCCGCCGGATAATCCCTTTGTTGGCCGGGCCGACGTGAGGCCGGAGATCTGGGCCTACGGCATCCGCAACCCACAGGGGATGGCGATAAATCCGTGGAGCGGGGCGCTGTGGCTGAACGAGCACGGCCCGCGCGGCGGGGATGAAATTAATATCCCGCAGGCGGGAAAAAACTACGGCTGGCCGCTGGCGACGCACGGCATTAACTACAGTGGCCTGCCCATTCCGGAGGCCAGGGGCAAAACGGTTCCGGGAACCGAGCCTCCCCTGTATGTCTGGCCGGTCTCACCCGGGGTAAGCGGGATGGCCTTCTACGCGGCGCAGACCTTTCCCCAGTGGCAACATAAGCTGTTTATCGGCGCGCTGAAGGAGACGTCGCTGATTGTCCTGGCGGTGGACGGCAACCAGGTCCGCGAGGAGGGGCGCCTGCTGGAGGCGCGCGGGAAACGTATCCGCGACGTTCGCGTGGGACCCGACGGCTATCTGTATGTGTTAACCGACGAGTCTAACGGCGAGCTATTGCGGCTGAGTCCGGAGAAGTAGCGTCAGGTGACCGGGATCTGCACCACTTCGCGCCAGGCGGGACGCTGGCTAATCTGCTGATACCAGCGCTGCAGATGGGGCCGCGGTTGCCAGCTGTCGAGGATCGACAACAGGTTGTAGACGAAGGGGGCGACGGCAATATCGCCAAGGCCGAACTGCTCGCCAGAGAGCCACGGCATTTTGGCCAGTTCGTCATCCAGCATGGCGAATAGCGCTTCGCAGGCGCTGATCCCCGCGGCTATGGCCGCCGGGTCGCGTTGCTCCGGCGGCGTCCTCACCAGGCCCATTAACACCGGGCGATGGGCGGGAGAGAGGGTGCCGTTGGACCAGTCCATCCACTTTTCGCCTTGCGCGCGCTGCGCCGGCGCGGCCAGCCACAGACGGTCAACGCCATACTGGGCGGCAAGGTAGCGAATAATCGTATTTGATTCCCACAACACCACCCCGGTGGCATCGTCCTTTAACAGCGGCACCAGCCCGTTGGGGTTCATCGCCAGATATTCCGGGTCATGATTGAGACCAAACTCCAGCCCGGCGAGGATCTGCTCATACGGCAGATCCAGCTCCTCCAGCACCCAGCGCACTTTCTTCACGTTGGTCGAATTATTACGTCCCCACAGTGTAATCATTTTCGCTCCTGAGTTTGTTTCACTGCCGTTGCAGCGCGATCGGCGATCATGTTGGGATAAAGTTAATATTTAGGCAATCACGATCAAAAAAATTGTTCTGATTAAAGCACGGCGGCATGTTATTGCGTAAACTTTAAAAACTTTACCAACTCGCTGTTTCTTTAAGGTCATTTGTACGCTTTACTCACCGGTTGCTGCGGCGCGGTCAGAGTGGCGCGGCATATTTTGTTTGGAAAGGATACTTGGGTGGCTCTTATGATGCATGACGCTTTTTCCCTTCGCGGCCTCGCGGCAGGTTGCGCGCTGTTATTTCTTGTCGCACCTGCGGTGCAGGCTGCAGAACAACTCCCCGACGCCCCTTCGATTGACGCTCGCGCCTGGATCCTGATGGACTACGCCAGCGGGAAGGTGCTGAGCGAAGGCAATGCCGATGAAAAACTCGACCCGGCCAGTCTGACGAAGATCATGACCAGCTACGTGGTGGGGCAGGCGATAAAAGCGGGAAAAATTAAACTGACCGATATGGTGACCGTCGGGCGCGATGCCTGGGCGACCGGCAACCCGGCGCTGCGCGGCTCATCGGTGATGTTCCTCAAGCCCGGCATGCAGGTTTCCGTGGAAGATCTGAACAAAGGGGTCATCATTCAGTCCGGTAACGACGCCAGCATTGCCATTGCGGACTACGTGGCGGGCAGCCAGGATGCTTTCGTCAGCCTGATGAACGGCTACGCCAAAAAAATGGGGCTGACCAACACCACCTTTATGACCGTTCACGGCCTTGATGCGCCGGGGCAGTTCAGTACCGCTCGCGATATGGCGTTGTTGACCAAAGCGATGATCCACGATGTACCGGAAGAGTACGCGGTACATAAAGAGAAAGAGTTCACCTTTAATAAAATTCGTCAGCCAAACCGTAACCGTCTGCTGTGGAGCACCAACCTCAACGCCGATGGCGTGAAAACCGGGACCACCGCCGGGGCCGGCTATAACCTGGTTTCTTCGGCCACGCAGGGCGATATGCGTCTGATTGCCGTGGTGCTGGGGACCAAAACCGACCGCATTCGTTTTAACGAGTCAGAAAAACTGCTGACCTGGGGCTTCCGCTTCTATGAAACCGTGACGCCGATTAAACCGGATGCCACCTTCGTCACTCAGCGCGTGTGGTTTGGCGACAGCAGCGAAGCGAAACTGGGGGCTGGCGAAGCGGGCTCTATCACCCTGCCGAAGGGGCAGTTGAAAAACCTGAAAGCCAGCTACACCTTAAACCAGCCGCAGCTTACCGCGCCGCTGGAGAAGGGGCAGGTGGTCGGGACTATCGACTTTAAGCTGAATGATAAAACCATCGAGCAGCGCCCGCTGATCGTCATGGAGCCGGTGAAAGAGGGCGGCTTCTTCAGCCGGATGATCGACTTCGTACTGATGAAACTGCACGGCTGGTTCGGCAGCTGGTTCTCCTGATGCCATGACCGCGCCCGGCGGGGCGCGGTCAGTTACGCTTCTATAGTGACGCTTCAATACAGCAGGGAGATCTGCTGTGCCTTCGCCAGCGCCACCAGCTCATCATCCGGGCAGATATCGCTGGCGATCACGTCAAACTTCGCTAACGCCCCCATGCGCGCCGGACGCACTTTGCCAAACTTGCTGTGGTCTACCACCAGCACGTGGTAGCGCGCGTGTCGCATCGCCCAGTGCTTGACCGGCAGTTCCTCCAGGTTATAGCAGGTTGCCCCTTGCTCGCAGTCAATGCCCGCCGCCGAGTAAAAGGCGATGTCAGGGCTCAGATGGCTGAGGGTATCCTCAAGGCTCAGCGGCATAAAAATCGCGTTGCTGGCATGAAATTCCCCACCGCACAGGACCGCGCGGCACTGGGGCTTTTCCTGCAGGGCCAGAAAGGTGTTCAGGGAGTAGCAGACGCCAGTGAAGGGCAGGGCGTCGTCAATGGCGTCGATGATCCACGGGGTGGTGGTTCCGCAGTCGAAGAAGGCCATCTGATGGGCCTCCAGCAGCGCGGCCGCATGGCGGGCGGCGCGGCGTTTTTCCTCGACCAGCCGGGTTTTTTGGTCGCTGAGCAGGTAATGGGTGGCGCTGCGCGGCTCCAGCACAATGTATCCGCCGAGCAGCACGACCGGACCGCTGTGGCCGTTGAGGTCGCGACGAATGGTCATTTCCGACACCCCGAGCAGGGAGGCCGCTTCTTTCAGATGCAGCTTATCGCTGCGCTTGAGTGCCTGAATGAGCTGACTGATGCGTTCGTCACGGCGAGTTTCCATATTCCCTCTGCGCTAAAATCGCCCTGCGGAGGCAGGGCGTTAGCGGGATTTTACCTGTCGCTTGCGGGTTAGTCACGCGCTCGCCGCCGCGACGGTCGGCGTTTAGCCGCGCACCCAGCCTTTGCGGATCGGCAGGGAGAAGCAGAGGCGATAGAGGCGCTGCAGCTGACGGTACAGCGCCGAGCCGACAGTATGCCAGATTAGCGCCGCGCCAAGGCAGCCGCACATCCCGGCCAGCAGGCCGCCGACCATGTCCAGCGGCCAGTGGACGCCGAGATAGACGCGGGACCACGCGATGGCGGCGGCAAGGGCCATCAGCAGGGCGCCGGACCAGACGCGGTGCCAGAACAGGAAGGCCAGGGCAAAGGTAAAGCTGACGGTGCCGTGGTCGCTGGGGAAGGAATCGTCCGCCGCGTGGTGTAGGAAGTTATAGCCCACGCCAGCGACAAACGGCCGATCGTGCGGATAGAGGTGGCCGATCGCCCATGAGACGGTCAGGCTGATGGTTAGCGCCAGCATCAGCTTAAACACCATCTGCCGCTGGGCAGGCCCCCACAGCCACAAGGTCACCACCAGCAGGGGCACGATCAGAATTAGATCTTTAGCGATGAAAATCGCCACCTCAATGGCCCACTGCGGCGAGGCCGGGGTCGCGTTGAGCAGGGCGAACAGCGCGTAGTTAATATTTTCCAGCATAGACTTCCAGGCTCGTTGGTCCGATAGCAAATAAGCCGCTTACCCTAAATAAAAGCGGTGCGGAGATAAAGCAGTATTGTCTTAAATATCAGGTTGTTAAGAAATGTCGCCTTCTGAGGTGCGGCGCTAACCCCCTGAAAAGCGTCAGTATATCCTTTGTCACATGGCTGAAACATAAACGGAATATATACGCAGAGTGAATTGCTAAGGCGAGCCCTGATGCTGGCGCGCAACTCGCAATATTGTGCGGTGTCACCCACAATTCACTATCTCCGCGCCGGGAGTTTCATTACACTTTGCGCGATTTTTGATAGATAAGAGATTTCATGCAAAATTATTCGCTTTCAGGTCGCCGCCTCGGAAGGCAGGCGCTGCTGTTCCCGCTATGTCTGGTGCTGTACGAGTTTTCCACCTATATCGGCAACGATATGATCCAGCCGGGTATGCTGGCCGTGGTTCAGGAGTTTCAGGTGGGCAACGAGTGGGTACCCACCTCGATGACCGCTTATCTGGCCGGCGGCATGTTTCTACAGTGGCTGCTGGGGCCGCTGTCGGACCGTATTGGCCGCCGTCCGGTGATGTTGACCGGGGTGGTGTGGTTTATCGTCACCTGCCTGGCGACGCTGCTGGCGCAGACCATTGAACAGTTCACCCTGCTGCGCTTCCTGCAGGGGATCAGCCTGTGTTTTATCGGCGCGGTCGGCTACGCGGCGATCCAGGAGTCCTTTGAGGAGGCGGTGTGTATTAAAATCACCGCCCTGATGGCCAATGTGGCGCTGATTGCCCCGCTGCTGGGGCCGCTGGTGGGCGCCGCCTGGGTGCATATCCTGCCGTGGGAGATGATGTTCGTGCTGTTCGCCGTGCTGGCGGCTATCTCGTTTGTCGGCCTGCAGCGGGCGATGCCGGAAACCGCGACGCGACTGGGTGAAAAGCTGTCGGTCAAAGAGCTGGGCCGCGACTATCGGCTGGTGCTGAAGAACCTGCGCTTCGTCGCCGGCGCGCTGGCTACCGGCTTTGTCAGCCTGCCGCTGCTGGCGTGGATCGCCCAGTCGCCGGTGATTATTATCAGCGGCGAACAGGCGACAAGCTATGAGTATGGCATGCTGCAGGTGCCGATTTTCGGCGCGCTGATTGCCGGCAACCTAGTGCTGGCGCGCCTGACTTCGCGCCGTACCGTGCGCTCGCTGATTATCATGGGCGGCTGGCCGATCGTGTTTGGCCTGCTCCTCTCCGCGGCGGCGACGGTGGTCTCTTCCCACGCCTATCTGTGGATGACCGCCGGTCTGAGCTTCTACGCCTTCGGGATTGGCCTGGCGAACGCCGGCCTGGTGCGCTTAACCCTGTTCGCCAGCGAGATGAGCAAAGGCACGGTTTCGGCGGCGATGGGGATGCTGCAGATGCTGATCTTCACCGTCGGCATCGAGCTCAGCAAACATGCTTACGAGCTCGGCGGCAACGGGCTGTTCAGCCTGTTTAACCTGTTGGGCGGTGTACTGTGGCTGGGGCTGATGATCTACTTCCTGAAAGATAAAAGCGTCGGCAATTCGCAGCAGGGATAACCGGTTGAAAACCCGGATGCGCTCGCATCCGGGTCTTATCAGGCGAATGGCGCTTCGCGATCCAATACCTTATCGATAATCTGCAGAACACCCTCTTCGTTATTGTGCGGCGCGTGATAGCGGGCGACGGCTTTGACGTCTTCCCGGGCGTTGGCCATGGCGAAGCCAAATCCGGCGTGCTGCAGCATTTCGATATCGTTGCCGCTGTCGCCGAACGCCACCACCTCGTGATCTTCAATACCCCAGCGCTGTTGCAAAATACGCAGGCCGTTGGCTTTGTGCACCCCCGGGATAATTAAGTCGATGCTACCGTAGCCGGTGGCTACCGCTGTCACCATGTCCCCCAGCGCCGCGTGCAGCTTCGGCTGAATTTCCGGGATCAGGCGGTCCGGCACGTTGAGACCAAATTTGAGGATGGTGTCATCGAGATGGTTAAAATCATCCACCAGTTCAAGGCGGTGATAATACTTCGCCGCCACCGTCTTCAGCGCGTCGTTGTAGCGGTTGAGGGTGTAGGCGCTGCGCTTCCCGCAGGCGATGATTTCGATATTCGGCAGCGTCTGCAGATGGTCGACCACGGCGTTGAAATGGTGAACCGGCAGCTGGCAGTTGAAGACGTCTTCATTGTCGCTCACCACCCAGCCGCCGTTTTCCGCAACGAAGGCGATCTGGTGGGCGATCTCCGGGAAGAAGGAGATCAGCTGGTAGTACTGGTTGCCGCTGGCGACCACGAAGCGAATGTTTTGCTCGCGCATCCGCTGATACTGGGCGAGGAAGCGCGGCCGGTTGTAAGTTTTGGCATCGCTTAAAAAGGTGCCGTCCATATCCACCGCAATCAGTTTGATGCTCATTAGCTGTTCTCCATAACGGGTTCAGACTGTGGCTTAGCCACCGCGCGGGCGACCAGCGCCGCCACCATCACCAGGCCCAGCACCACCATCATGGCGCTGCGCAGGCCGAAATGCTCGCCGAGGAAGCCCAGCAGCGGCGGCCCGACGAGGAAAGCAAGATACCCGGTAATCGCCACCACGCTGACGCGCTTAGGGGCATCCGGACCGGTATCGCTGGCGGCGGAGATGGTCAACGGGAAGCCGAGCGAGGCGCCAATGCCCCACAGCAGCACCGAAATGCCCGCCACCCAGGGGTTGTCGACGAAGATAATCAGGCCAATGCCCAGAGCGCCCATCACCGCGCTGCCACGAACCACCGTCACCCGGCTGTAGCGATCGATAAACCAGCCGCCGGTAAAGCGGCCCAGCGTCATGCCGAGGGTGAAGCCGGCATAGATCAGCGAGCCGGAGGTGGGGCTAAAGCCGTGGCCGTCCACCATCAGCAGCGGCAGCCAGTCATTGGCTGAGCCTTCGGCGAAGGCCATCGCCAGGACGATAACCCCGATAAGCAGCAGCTGCGCATCGCGCCATACCGGCAGACCTTTCGCCTCGCCGTGGGCGGCTTCGGCGGCATTTTTACCGGTACCCTCCGGAATGGCACGGATAGCAATGGCGATGGGCAGGATGGCCACCAGCGCGGCCGCCAGGATATGCGGGGCGGCGGGAAGGCCGAACCCGGTCACCGCCATGCCCACCCCGGCGCCGAACAGGGTGCCAAAGCTGTAGAAGCCGTGCATCATCGGCAGCACCGTTTTATTCATCTCCCGCTCAACCGCCGCGCCTTCGACGTTAATGGCGACCTCTGCCGAGCCAAAGCTGGCGCCAAAGATGGCCAGACCGAAGGCGAACAGCGGGGCGGAGGCAAGCCACAGCGCCAGGCTGAGCACTAGCATGCCGAGTACGGCGAAGGACATGGTGGTGCGGATGACCTTGCGGGTGCCAAAGCGCTTCACCAGCCACGCCGAGCAGAGAATACCGCTCATCGACCCCACCGACAGGCCAAACAGCACGACGCCCATCTCTGCGGTAGAAAGCGCCAGCAGATCGCGGATCGCCGGCGTGCGGGTGGCCCAGGAGGCCATTAATAAGCCAGGGATGAAAAAGAACATAAACAGCGCCCACAGTCGAAGCTGGAGCGCTCTGCGCGAAGATTGCGTCGTCATCCGTAAACGCCTTAAAGGAGAAGAATGAAGACAACAGTAGCAAGCATGTGTACATTTGTACATAAACCGGAAGAGGAAAATCATGGCCCGTAGACCGAACGATCCGCAGCGCCGCGAGCGCATCCTGCAGGCGACGCTGGACACCATCGCGGCGCACGGCGTCCATGCGGTGACGCACCGTAAAATCGCCACCTGCGCGAATGTGCCGCTGGGGTCGCTGACCTACTATTTCAGCGGCATCGAGGCGCTGATCGAGGAGGCGTTCAGCCTGTTTACCGCCGAGATGTCTGCGCAGTATCAGCAAAGCTTCGCCGGGGTAGCGAACCGGCAACAAGCCTGCGATGCCATCTCGGAGCTGATCTTCAGCGCCCAGGTGACCACGGCGCGCAATATGGAGCTGATGTACCAGCTGTATGCGTTCTGTAGCAGCCAGCCAGCGCTGAAGGCGGTGATGCAGAACTGGATGCGGCGCAGCCAGCAGACGCTGGAGCAGTGGTTTGCCCCCGACACCGCCCGCGGCCTCGACGCCTTTATTGAAGGGATGACCCTGCACTTTGTCACCGACCGCGCGCCGCTGTCGAAGGCGGCGATCCGCATGATGGTCGGGCAGCTGGCGGGGGAGAGGGCGCAGCAAGAGGGGCGCTGAGGCGGTGTTTTACCCGGGATGGCTAAACGCAGGCAACAAAAAACCCATTTATGTAAATGGGTTAGAAAAAATAATGACTTGTAATTTAATCAATGAGTTAGGTCAGTGATAAGGAGTGGTGATTACGGAGAAATGCCAATAGCTGCCGCCACTTTGTCGCCATTTGGAAGCGTAGCCAACGGATTAAATCGCAGGGCTGTTTCAAGGTGGTCAGGGGCCTAGTGAGCGTAGCGCATGGTCATCTTTATATCGTGATGCCCCAGGATTTTCTGAAGGGCAAGTATGTTTCCTCCGGACATCATAAAGTGTGCAGCAAAAGTATGACGTAGAACGTGTGTTAACTGCCCTCTAGGGAGAACAATGGAAGTTTTTTCCATGACTGACAGAAACTGGAAATAGCAGTCTGTAAAAAACTTAAAACCGTCGAGAGCAATGATTTCGTTATACAGCTCTTTGCTTATTGGAATGCTACGATTTTTTTTGCCTTTGGTTCTAACAAATGTGATCCGATATTTGGTGACCTGAGAGCGTGTCAGGTTCACCGCCTCACGCCAGCGAGCTCCTGTGCTCAGGCAGATTTTAACAACCAATGCAAGCAGAGGGCATTGACGAGAACAGTCGTACAAAAGTTCAGTGATTTGCTCATGAGTTAGCCAAGCCATTTCCTTTTCTGCGATAGTGAACTTACGCATATTCTCAAGTGGATTTGGCGCAGCCCATTCACCGAGTCGGGTAAGCTCGCTAAAAACACCACTTAGATAGCTCTGCTCGAGGTTTATTGTTACGGGGCTGGCTCCTTTTTTCCACTTCTCGCTAAAGTAGATTTCGCCAGTTAGGCGCTTATCTCGATAGTGAGCGAACCTTTTAGAAGTGAGATCCGTAGCAAGTGGGTTTCCTAGAGCATCAACCATCAAGAGAAGCTTGTCATAAACATGCTTGCCAGCTGAAAGAGATTTACCGTGTAGTTTGTACCAGAGTTCAACTATGTCTTTTAGAGTCCTACGATCAATCGATTCACTCATCCAAGGCTTCAATTCAGCCTCTGCCATAGCATGCCTTTCAAAAGCCAGAGCTTCACCTTTTGTGGAGAACTGCTTACGCACACGTCTCCCGCTACGCCCTGCGGGGTAGCATTCACAAATCCATTTACCTGAGATAAGTTTTCGCACAGTCATAAAAATGTCCTCCATCAGTAGGATATTTTTACTGGATATGTATACAGTGTTAATGTATGTTAATTAGCAACTCAAACATTGTCATTTTTCTTGAGTATTATTTTTAAGTCACTGTCAGACTCTGTTGCTGATATAATTATTTGAGATAGTTTCTCATCATAATATCCAACGCAGTGAGCGGTTATCGTTTTATCGCCACCGCCTAATAGAGTTTGCGATTGCAGCGGTGATGAAATGTAGATTCCTTTTAAAGTTGTATTGCTAATTGAACCGTAAAATTTAATATCTTTAATTGGATCTTGCCATGTAATGGCTATACTTTTTTCTGTAATTGCGATCTTAACTTGTCTTTCTTTTTCATCGATCCAAAGTTGATTTGTTGGAAACTGATTTTGTGAATTATATTTTCTACCGACATAGTTTCTAATGAATTTTTGTTTTTCATTGGATTTTGTTTTGTGTTTTTGCCATTTAACATGCTCTTCTTCAGTGTCTTTTTTTATTTTTGCTAGTAATTCATAGTTATTTTTGTCGGGATTGGCAAACGTGATCGCTACTCTTGCAAGCTCTTCAGCCTCTTTTGCACATCCAGCCTCCAATAATTTATAGCCAATGTTCGAGTATGAAATTGAACTGTTTAAGTCTTTAGCTTTTCTATAATAATCACACGCTATAATTTTCAGTTCTAATTTATTGGCTGCAACTCCTAGATTGTTAATTACAGCATCATTTTTCGGAGCGAGATTTTCAAGGTGAGAATAATTAGAAATAGCCAATGAATCCAAAAAGTTCAACTGACTGGATTCATAGGCTGCAGAAAATAGAGTGCTTTCGTTTGAAGGTTTAAATTCTAGTGCCTTATCGAGACACAGGGCATAATTAATTTTGTCATCTTTCGTTTTCTCAATTTCAGCTAGCTGAAGATAAGCAAGGAAAAGTTCATCTTCGAATTTTTCTATATCATCGTTGGAAAGAGTTCTAATTAGTTTTATAATTTCACTTTCCCCCTTATTTATATCAAGACTTGATAAGTAGATTTTTGAAAGTGAAATTATGTACGCCGAGTTTATTTTCAAATCATCGGTTTCAGAAATTATTTTTTTTAAAAAACTTATTGCTTTAGTGTATTGAAGTGTAAGATTAAGACAATATATGTATGAGTTAACATATTCTTTTTTAATATTTGGCTCTTTGGACTGTTTTATGTTCAGTAATAAATCATCCAGTATGTTTTCATCTTTTGTTGTTTGGTATAAAAGATATGAAAAAAAAGCATACTCGGCATCATAATTAATAGTGTCCTTGTGCTCTCGAACGAATGTTTCAAACTCAGTTTTTGCCTCTTGGATCTTATTGTCTTTTAACAAGTCGTTTACAGATAAATACCAGTAAGTTTTCTCAATCTCTTTTTCTTTAATAATGGGAGGTGGATCTAGTTTCCCATTCTCATCATTAACTTCATTGTTTATAATTGGATTGTCTGTATTTGTTTCAAAAGAAAAACCATCAACACCTAGCTTAACTTTTTTTGCGGAATTTAATGTGTTTAAAAATTCTTTTATTTGTTTGCGAAATAAAACAATAATTAAAATTAACAGAAAAGGCCATAAAGCATATTTTAATGCTGTATCTACAAGCGAGTAGGTTTCTGATGTCATTATTAATTCCCTTTTATCATATAAAGGATTTTTTTATGATGGCGGTAAAGTGCAGATCATCGATTGGGCAGTCAAAAGTTATTTCGCCTTTTGTTACGCGAATGTTGTTGTTAGGGATGCGAGAAACAGTTCGAATACTGTATTTACCATCGATGCTAATAAGCCATTGTCCATCTACTATTTCATTGAATGATTTATCAGCAACATATAAGTTGTTATCTTCTTCCAAAATAATTGGAGAAGTTATGTTGAGAGGTAATATAGTTTTATCAAAATAAACAGTTCCGGAATCTAGTAAATTTCCACCAATTACTTTTTCCTTTTTTAGCCTCAGAATATCCGTTTTCCCGATATCGAACATTGGCCCTTTCCCTTCAACGAGCCAAGCTAGAGATGCACCTGTTTGCAGGGCACATGTAATTACCCAGTCAGAAGGGAAAATATCTCTCATATATCTTGTGGCCAAAGTGCTTTTTGATACCCCAAGGTGATCAGCTAGAGCCTGTCTTGTATGAAAACCATATGCTTCTACCAACCTTTCTATGGCTTTACGCCCGCCACTATTAAAATCCATTGATTCCCCTTGGAGTCTAATCCTTCTTGACTGATTCCAAAAGCGATCGTAATCTCGCACTTGATGGTTCCATTTGGAATCTTCACCAGATAACACTCGTTAACCTTGCTCACCACAAGCTGGCCAACATGGAATCATGCATCATGAACCAACACATTTCAATCTCAATCGCAACTCCTCATGTGACCATTGAACGCTATAGCGAACTTACAGGGCTGTCTGTAGAAACCATAAATGACATGCTGGCTGATGGACGCCTAATAAGACATCGTCTTCGCAAAGATAAAAAGCGTGAAAAAGTAATGATTAACATCGCAGCAATGACTGTCGACGCGCTCTCAAATAGCAACGTAGTTATCTCTTAGTTCGATTTTGAAATCTTTAGGAGACGGTTACTATGTTTGATTACCAAACTTCCAAACATGCTCATTTTGATGCAGCTTGCCGAGCGTTTGCGCTGTCCCACAATCTTGAAGATGTGGCCACTGCCGTTGGTATGCGTCCCCAGATCCTGCGCAATAAGTTGAACCCGGTTCAACCGCATCGTCTGACCTGTGACGAGCTACTGGCAATTACCGATTACACCGAAGATGCGCGTTTACTGGATGGGATGTTGGGGCAGATTAACTGCCTTCCTTCCGTTCCGGTCAATAACGCCACTGAAGCGAACATGCAGTTTTGTGCCCTGACCGCCACCGCCAGTGTCGGTGCGATCGCTGGGGAAGCCGTATCAACGGAGTGCATGACCTCCGCCCGCCGAACTCAAATCCTTGATCGCGCCCGCGATGCCATCCGCAGCCTTTCCGTGCTGGCTTATACCGTTGAAAGCCGTATTACGCAGGCCGGTGACTGGGTGAGACAGACCGATCAAGCCATTGATGAATCGTCAATGACCAGGGTTATCAAGGCCGATACGGAAAGCCGTGAACTGGTCAGCCGTGACACAACAATCAAAGCCACGGATAACACTCGCGTGCTGGGTACCGCCACGCTGATGGCCGGTGCCATTCAGCAGGTGAGCGCCGGAGATTACAGCCAGGCGGTGAAAGGGAACTGGCTGGCCAGTGTCAGCGGTAATGCTGAAACCAGAATTGCCGGTAATCGTACAATGCATGCTGGCGGGGATCTGACTGAACAGATCGGGAAAATTCGCAAAAGTGTGGCGGCGATTCAGCAGCAAATAATTGCGCCGGTGGTGTGGATTGGTTCCGGCAGTATCAACGTGGCACAGCTGATGCTGGATACCCTTGACGTATTAAAGGAGCTGGCGGAACAGACGGCCAGCCATACCCACAGTAATACGGGGGCCCCCACGAATGCGGGCGCTATCCGTGGCGCTGGCCAGAAAGCCGATCAGCTTAACGGTAAGTACTCGCCTGTGATTGGCCAGTAACCATTCTACCCCAGCCAGAATTAAAGCCCGCGTAATGCGGGTTTTTTTATGCCCCCCATAAAACGCTGCGTAACGCCCGCAGCGGTCTTTTCGCGGCTAAACAATCCACCGCAACATGCAAAACAGATCGTGCGCACAGCATGGCGCTGGCAGCGTGTGAGCCTGACAAAATAAATCTTTCCGTGACGAAAACGGCGCTACACCGCACCCGCCTGCGGTTTCTGGATCATAAAAATTTTTCAGTTTTATTTTTCTACAAACCAGGTCGCCGCACCGCGCCAGTGCTGGCGGCTTACCAGAAATCCAAAACTGAAAAGATTGAAAAGAATTTCAGTTTTTTTCAGTTTTATGGATCTGCGGAGGATCTAATATATTTTTAACTAGTTGATAAATAAGGATAAAAATATTTTTAGGTGAATCGGTAGGATCAAATAATGAAAAATTTGATAAGCAAGAAAAACCCGCAATGCTAGAACTGGTACGGGTTTCATGGAAGAAGGATATATTTCAACCACTGAAAAATGTGGTAACGATTAGAGCAGATACTTTGACGCTGTCAAACTCAAGGCGACGGCGGTAAAAATTGCACCAATATAGATTCATAACCATTTGTTTAGTAGGTTAACCCAGCGAAGGGGAACCTTGAAGCGTAAAACAGGTTAGATATGTTTATACAAATGCCTAGCCTGCTATGTAAAGAAAGAATTAGCTTGTTCTAAAAGTAATAGCCACCACTATTGGGGATACAGCAGTGGATTCAATTGAAACGAAATTATTTGGAAGAATCAAAGCGCCCAAGAATTTAGGGCAACTAATTGAAATAACAGAAGAACATGCAGCTAACCGAATGAATGTTTATATGTGGAGAGGGCAGGGAAACGTTGATTGGGCGATTCACAGTGCTGCTTATAGACGGTTGAAGTTTACTCACCGTAATGTCTCTGAGCGAAGAATGAGAAACTACGAGGTTGAGTTGTTAAGAAAAGCTCGCCACAAGGGTTATGGGTATGAAGAGGGAAGACGTCTAGCTGATTTCGAAGTACTTGCTAAGCTTCAACACCATGGTGCAGCTACTCGTTTAATAGATTTTTCAAGGAATATGCTGGTTGCATTGTGGTTCGCTTGCCAATCAGAAAGAGGAAAGCCAGGGTTGCTGTTTGGGATTCATTCAGATTCTATATATGGGCAGGAAGGAGAAACAGAGGAGCGCAACTATGATCAGATATTTGAGAAAGGGATAAGCAATGGTGGTGCTACAACATGGGAGCCTCCAGCGGTAACTAAAAGAATTGCAGCTCAAAGTGCGCAATTTATGTATAGCATCGTAAGTGATGACCCAATGGGAAGTCTCGATTTTGATCACTCAGAAGAGGCCTATCTTCCAATTGCTATCACGGCAAGTATGAAAGAAGAGTTTTTAAGGCTTCTAGAAGGTACTTTTGATGTTCGTCAGCTTACTCTCTTCCCTGATCTTGATGGATTCTGCCATGCCAATACAGAAAAGAATGGGCGCTGGGACAACGAACGATGGTAATGAGAAATACTCTGCCGCCATTTTGTCGCCACTTATAGTTAAGCTCGTATCTAAGTGTTTGACTTATAATGAATTGAATTCCATGCAACAAAAAACCCATCAACCTTGAACCGAAGTGGCGGGGTTGATGGGCTCCACAAAATGGGGACATCAAAGAAAAGCAGTGGCATTACTTATGACTGATGCCCTGAGAAAAAGTTCTACCTGTGGCGGCTTTTTTCGCAAAAAATTTATTGTAGCCCCGGCCAGATGATCACGATGAGCGTCCCGGCGAGGGTGAGCAGCACGTTGGCGATGGCGTAGGTGCCCGCATAGCCGAGCGCCGGAATGTTGCTGCGCGCGGTATCGCTAATGATCTCCATCGCCGGGGCGCAGGTGCGCGCCCCCATCATGGCGCCGAACAGCATCGCCCGGTTCATGCGCAGCACATAGGCGCCAAACAGGAAGCAGATCACCACCGGCACCAGGCTAACGATAAGCCCTGCCGCCAGCATCTGGCCGCCGACGGCGCCCAGCCCGTTATTGATCCCGGCCCCGGCGCTGAGCCCGACCCCGGCCATAAACACCATCAGGCCAAACTCTTTCACCATGTTCAGCGCCCCCTGCGGGATATAGCCGAAGGTTGGGTGGTTGGCGCGCAGGAAGCCAAGCATGATGCCGGCGAACAGCAGGCCGGCGGCGTTGCCGATGCCGAAGCTGAAGGAGCTGAACTGGAAGGTGATCATGCCGATCATCAGGCCGACGATAAAGAAGGCGCAGAAGGCCAGCAGGTCGGTCACCTGGCTGTGAATGGAGATAAAGCCGATGCGGTCGGCTACGGTCTTCACGCGGCGGGCGTCGCCGCTGACCTGCAGCACGTCGCCTTTGTTCAGCACCACGTTGTCGTCGATAGGCATCTCGATCTGGCTGCGAATAACCCGGTTCAGGAAGCAGCCGTGGTCGGTGAGCTTGAGCTGCGCCAGGCGGCGGCCGACGGCGTTGTGATTCTTAACCACAATCTCTTCGGTGACGATGCGCATGTCGAGCAGATCGCGGTCGAACACCTCTTTACCGTTGCGGAAGCTCGGGTCGAGGCGAGCGTGCGCGTCCGGGTAGCCCACCAGCGCAATATCGTCGCCCATCTGCAGCACCGCGTCGCCGTCCGGGTTGGCCAGAATGCCGTTGCGGCGGATGCGTTCGATATAGCAGCCAGTCTGGCGATAAATGCCCAGCTCGCGCAGATTTTTGCCATCCGCCCACGCCACCAGTTCCGGGCCGACGCGATAGGCGCGGATCACCGGCAGGTAAACTTTACGTTTGGAATCGGTATCGAGGCCGCGCTCGCGGGCGATTTGCTGGGCGCTGGTCTGCAGATCCTGATGCTGCAGCTTGGGCATATAGCGGGCGCCGACGATGAGGCTCACCAGACCAACCAGGTAGGTCAGGGCATAGCCGAGGCTCAGATGGTCAAGCGACTGCGCCAGCTGATCGCTGGGCAGGCCGAAATGGCGCAGAGTGTCCCCCGCGCCCACCAGCACCGGGGTGGAGGTCATCGCCCCCGCCAGCATACCGGCGGTGAGCCCGATATCCCAGCCGAACACTTTACCCAACACCATGGCGATCAGCATCGCGCTGCCGACCATCACCAGTGCCAGCATCAGATAGTTTTTCCCGTCACGGAAAAAAATCGAAAAAAAGTTAGGACCGGCTTCCACGCCGACGCAAAAAATAAACAGCATAAAGCCGAGATTAAGGGCATCGGTGTTAATCGCGAAATGCTGCTGACCTAATAATAGAGAAACGACTAAAACGCCAATGGAATTACCAAGTTGTACTGAGCCGAGACGCAGTTTTCCCAGGCATAGTCCTAATGCAAGTACAACGAATAATAACAGGATGTAATTCCCGTTTAACAAATCTGCGACGTTTATATTCACGAAAGCCAACTTCTCGTTTACTAGTAAGTTGTTGAAGGAAATGGTTATTTGGTCTAAGGTTGCTCAGGCGTTCGCGTTGTCGCGAACCTATTCTGGCACCCTGTTATAACCAGCAAAAATATACCCGCTAGTTTAATCCTTCCTGGATGCGGCGGCTAGTGACAATCGTTTTCAGGCTGGCAGGGGAGTTATTGGCATGGATTGCCGAAATGCTTTATCTGACTGGGCGACGTGGACGTGAGTTAGAGGCAACATCAGGAGGATACGGTGAAATCTGAGCGTAGTTGGGCCGGCATTATCTGTGGCTTCGTTCTGTTCATTGTGGTGTGCTTATCGTTGTTGTTACATATGAAAGGGGCCTTTCGCGCCAGCGGCAACCCGGAGCTGGGCCTGCTCTTCTTTTTGCTGCCAGGAGCGGCGGCGAGCTGTCTCTCTCCCGGTCGGCGGGTGCTGCGTCCTTTGCTCGGCGCGATGCTGGCGGCGCCGGTCTGTATGGTGACGATGCGGCTGTTTTTCGTCACGCACCGGACGTTCTGGCAGGAGATGGCGTGGGTACTGAGCGCGGTGTTCTGGTGTGCGCTGGGGGCGTTGTGCTTTTTGTTTATCTGCGCCTGGCTTGATACCTGGCGCAGTCATTCATCGAGCAAATGAATTTACTCAGGCAAACAGGCCAAGGTTCTCTTTCGCCCAGGCTTCGAAATCGGTGCAACCGCCGATGTGTTTCTGGTCGACGAAAATCTGCGGTACGGTTTCAACCGGTTTGCCGACGGTTTTTTCCAGGTCAGCTTTGCTGATGCCTTCGGCGTGAATATCCACGTAACGGTAGTTAAAATCATCACGCTCGTTGGTCAGTTTTTCGGCCAGCTCTTTGGCGCGAACACAGTAAGGGCAGCCTGGACGACCAAAAATAACGGTAAACATTGCTTCTCTCCTTAAACCTCAGCCGGATGGCGAATGGCGCTTATGATGCCTGCATTGGCCGGTGAGGGAAAGCAGGTTCTGCCTTTTGCTTCGATGGTTTACGGCTATGTTTGATAAATGTCGTACTATCAAAACCCGTATACTGACCCGGCGGCGCGGCGGCATTAGCTGGCGCGTTGCGTTTATCAACCGGAGAGGCGTGATGCGAAAATTTGCCCCGTTGCCGAAAAGCATTCTGCTGGTTGAGATCCTCGGGATGGGGCTGTTAACCCTCGCCTGGCTCTCACTTAACCAGTATGTCCAGCTGCCTGCGCCCATTGCCAGCCCGACCGCGGCGCTGGTGATGCTCTTTGCCGGGATCGTGCTGATGATCCCTGCCGCCATCGTCGTGATGTGGCGGATGGCGCAGATCGTGGCCCCGCAGTTAACCCACTCTCCTGAGCCTGAATCCTTGTCTGACAGAGAAAAACGAAATGACGCCGACCATTGAGCTGCTGCGCAACCACCGTTCTATCCGCCACTTCACCGATGCGCCCGTGAGCGACGAACAGCGCGCGGCGATTATCGCCAGCGCGCAAGCGGCATCTACCTCGAGTTTTTTACAGTGCACCTCCATCATCCGTATTACTGACCCGGCCCTGCGTGAACGTCTGGTCCCGCTGACTGGCGGCCAGCAGCATGTCGCCCAGGCGGCGGAGTTTTGGGTCTTCTGCGCCGACTTTAATCGCCACCTGCAGATCTGCCCGCAGGCGGAGCTGGGGCTGGCGGAACAGCTGCTGATCGGCGTTGTCGATACGGCGCTGCTGGCGCAGAACGCGCTGACCGCCGCCGAGTCCCTCGGGCTGGGCGGCGTCTATATCGGCGGGTTGCGCAACAGCATCGAGGCGGTGACCGAGCTGCTGGAGCTGCCAAAGCACGTCCTGCCGCTGTTCGGCCTTTGCCTTGGCTGGCCGGCGGATAACCCGGACATCAAGCCGCGGATGCCGGCCGCCATGCTGGTGCATGAGAACCGCTATCAGCCGCTGGATAACGCGCTGTTGGCGGAGTATGACGACCAGTTGGCGCACTATTATCTGTCGCGCGGCAGCAACGCCCGCCGCGATACCTGGAGCGATCATATCCGTCGCACTATCGTGAAAGAGAGTCGTCCGTTTATTCTCGACTATCTGCATAAGCAGGGGTGGGCAACGCGCTGATTACGTGTACACTGCTGCTCCGGCCAGGCGGTATCCACCGCTGGCGGCAGGAAAGGTGAAAATGTGTTCGATAGCTGAGGCCCGCCAGAGCGGGTCTTTTTGCAGAGGTGCAGGATGAAAATTGCCATATTATCCCGGGATGGAACGCTTTATTCATGTCGACGCCTGCGCGAAGCGGCGCAACAGCGCGGGCATCAGGTCGAGATCCTCGATCCGCTTTCCTGTTATATGAACGTCAGTCCGGTGGCCTCGTCGATCCACTACAAAGGTCGCCAGCTGCCGCACTTTGATGCGGTGATCCCGCGCATTGGCTCAGCGATCACTTACTATGGCACCGCGGCCCTGCGACAGTTTGAGCTCCTGGGAAGCTATCCGCTGAACGAATCGGTCGCTATTACCCGCGCTCGCGATAAGCTTCGCTCGCTGCAGCTGCTGGCGCGCCAGGGCATCGATCTGCCGCTGACCGGCATCGCTCACTCCCCCGATGACACCAGCGATCTGATCGCCATGGTCGGCGGCGCGCCGCTGGTGGTGAAGCTGGTGGAGGGCACCCAGGGGATCGGCGTGGTGCTGGCGGAGACCCGTCAGGCGGCGGAGAGCGTGATAGACGCCTTTCGCGGGCTGAACGCCCACATCCTGGTGCAGGAGTACATTGCCGAGGCAAAAGGCTGCGATATTCGCTGCCTGGTGGTCGGCAATGAGGTGGTGGCGGCGATCGAACGGCGGGCGAAAGAGGGCGATTTTCGCTCTAACCTGCACCGCGGCGGCATGGCCTCGGTGGCGCAGATTAGCGACGAGGAGCGGGCCATCGCCATCAAGGCGACGCAAACCCTGGGGCTGGACGTCGCCGGTGTCGATATTTTACGCGCCACCCGCGGGCCGCTGGTGATGGAGGTAAATGCCTCGCCCGGGCTGGAAGGGGTGGAAACCACCTCCGGTGTGGACATCGCCAGCAGGATGATCGCCTGGATCGAGCGCCAGGCGACACCGGAATTCTGTTTGAAAATAGGCGGCTAACCGCCGGATGCAAGACTGTCATGGTATGCGGCGCTTTTTTTGCGTAAGCTATGGCGTCGTTTTTCCACTGTAAGAGGTCACAGGCACTATGGATTCACTGGTCGTACCGGGTCTGGATACGCTACGTCGCTGGCTGGATGAGATCGGCATCAGCTTTTTTGAGTGCGATTCCTGCCAGGCATTGCACCTGCCGCATATGCAGAATTTCGACGGTATTTTTGATGCCAAAATTGACCTGGTGGACAACGTGGTGCTCTTTTCCGCCCTGGCGGAGGTGAAGCCGACTGCTCTGTTGGCGCTGTCAGCGGATCTCTCGGCCATCAACGCCAGCTCGTTAACCGTGAAGGCGTTTATCGACATTCAGGACGATAATTTGCCCAAGCTGGTGGTCTGCCAGTCGCTGTCTATCGGTCCTGGGGTGACCATGGAGCAGTTCGCCTGGTTCTTCCGCCAAAGCGAGGAGCAGATCTCGATGGTGATCCTTGAAGCCGGCGCCAATCAGCTGCTGTACAAAGGCGAAGAAGAAGAGCCGGCCGCGGAAAACGTGCAATACCATTTTCTTCACTAAACCTGCCTAAAATTAGCGCAGCCACTACCGCAGCGGCTGCGTATTACCCGCTTTTATTCTGTATTTAACCTTTCTTTAAAGCATTATTCACCGCCATTCAGGCCGTTTTGGCTTATCACGTAGACCGTTACTGCATAAAAATTTGATAAAAGGCGTTTTTTTACCTGGGCTATAGCCTCTTATTCTGGCTACAGTTATTCTGGCGATGCTTCCAGTTGCGAGCAACCACTCCGGGAGAGATCCGCTCTCCTTTTCTCAGGCAATGAAAAAATATGCATGATTTTTGCATGCGTAGAAATGCGTATATTTGAGCCCGTAAGTTAACGGGCGTTGAGAAGGAAAAGAGATATGACCGCCTTTGGTAAAAAATGGTTAACAGGTCTGGTTACGGGTGCGCTGATGGCCGTCTCTGCCGGTTCGCTCGCCGCCGAACAAAAAACCCTGCATGTCTATAACTGGTCTGATTATATTGCGCCGGACACTGTGGCCAATTTCGAAAAAGAGACCGGGATTAAAGTCGTGTATGACGTTTTTGATTCCAATGAAGTGCTGGAAGGCAAATTAATGGCCGGCAGCACCGGTTTCGATCTGGTGGTGCCGTCGGCAAGCTTCCTTGAGCGCCAGCTGGCGGCGGGGGTGTTCCAGCCGCTGGATAAGAGCAAGCTGCCCAACTGGAAGAACCTTGATCCCGAAGTGCTGAAGCTGGTCGCCAAGCATGATCCGGATAATAAATACGCTATGCCTTACCTGTGGGCGACGACGGGCATTGGCTATAACGTGGATAAAGTGAAAGCCGTCCTCGGCAAAGATGCGCCGGTGGACAGCTGGGATCTGGTGCTGAAGCCGGAGAACCTCGAAAAACTGAAAAGCTGCGGCGTCTCCTTCCTCGACGCGCCGGAAGAGATTTTCGCCACCGTGCTGAACTACCTCGGCAAAGATCCGAACAGCGGCAAAGCGGATGATTACACCGGCCCGGCGACCGATCTGCTGCTGAAGCTGCGGCCGAACATTCGCTACTTCCACTCTTCGCAATATATTAACGACCTTGCCAATGGCGACATCTGCGTGGCGATCGGCTGGGCAGGGGACGTCTGGCAGGCGGCCAACCGCGCGAAAGAGGCGAAGAACGGCGTCAATGTCTCCTACTTTATTCCGAAGGAAGGCGCGCTGGCGTTCTTTGACGTCTTTGCCATGCCGGCCGACGCGAAGAATAAAGATGAAGCCTATCAGTTCCTTAACTATCTGATGCGTCCGGACGTCATCGCCAAAATCAGCGACCAGGTGTTCTACGCCAACGGCAACAAGGCTTCCACGCCGCTGGTCAGCGAGACTATCCGTAACAACCCGGCGATTTATCCGCCAGCGGATGTGTTCGCCAAACTGTTCACGCTGAAGGTGCAGGATCCGAAGATCGACCGCGTGCGTACCCGCGCGTGGACCAAAGTGAAGAGCGGTAAATAAACTCTGACGGCCCGGTAAGCGGGCCGAATCAGAACGGCACTCGCCGGGAAATGGCAGCGCGCCCGGCGAGCAGAAGCACCAGGATGGTGCACATGCACTGTTAAGCACGAAGTATGGCACCGGACCATATGGTGATCGTTTTTTTGCCGGAGAGCACCCGATTGAACGACGTAACGCCCCGCCCACAGGCGAAAGCCCCCAAAGCGCTGACCCCGCTGCTGGAAATCCGTAACTTAACCAAGTCGTTTGACGGCCAGCATGCTGTCGACGATGTCAGTCTCACTATTTACAAAGGCGAAATTTTTGCTCTGCTGGGCGCATCAGGCTGCGGGAAATCGACCCTGCTGCGCATGCTGGCGGGCTTTGAGCAACCGACCGCCGGACAGATTATGCTCGACGGCGTGGATCTGGCGCGCGTGCCGCCCTATCAGCGGCCTATCAATATGATGTTCCAGTCCTACGCCCTGTTTCCCCATATGACCGTTGAGCAGAATATCGCCTTCGGCCTGAAACAGGATCGTCTGCCGAAGGCGGAAATCACCGCCCGGGTGCAGGAGATGCTGGCTCTGGTGCACATGCAGGAGTTCGCTAAACGTAAGCCGCACCAGCTCTCTGGCGGCCAGCGCCAGCGTGTCGCGCTGGCGCGCAGTCTGGCGAAACGACCTAAGCTGCTGCTGCTCGACGAACCGATGGGGGCGCTGGATAAAAAGCTGCGCGATCGCATGCAGCTGGAGGTGGTGGATATTCTTGAGCGCGTTGGCGTGACCTGCGTGATGGTGACCCACGATCAGGAAGAGGCCATGACCATGGCGGGCCGTATCGCCATCATGAACCGCGGCAAGTTTGTGCAGATTGGCGAACCGGAAGAGATTTACGAACACCCGACCACCCGCTACAGCGCCGAGTTCATCGGCTCGGTGAACGTCTTTGAAGGACTGGTGAAAGAGCGCCTCGAAGATGGCCTGGTGCTGAGCTCGCCGGGCCTGGTGCATCCGCTGAAGGTTGACCCCGACGCCTCGGTGGTGGACAACGTGCCGGTATGGGTGGCGCTGCGTCCGGAGAAGATCATGCTGTGCGATGAGCCGCCGGCGGATGGCTACAATTTTGCCGTCGGCGAGGTGATTCATATCGCCTATCTGGGGGATCTCTCTATCTATCATGTGCGCCTGCAAAGCGGGCAGATGATCAGCGCCCAGCTGCAGAATGAGCACCGCCATCGGAAAGGGACGCCCACCTGGGGTGACGAGGTGCGTTTATGCTGGGATGCGGACAGCTGCGTTGTACTGACGGTGTAAGGAGAGGGCGATGAGTACCGTTGAATCCCCGTCAGGGGCGAAAAAACCGGGCGGCTTCGCGCTGTGGGCGGCGCGCCTGCAGATGGCACATGGCCGCAAGCTGGTGATCGCGCTGCCCTATCTGTGGCTGATCCTGCTGTTTATGCTGCCGTTCCTGATCGTGTTCAAGATAAGTCTTGCCGAGATGGCGCGGGCGATCCCTCCCTACACCGATCTGATGGAGTGGGCGGATGGCCAGCTGACGCTGACGCTTAACTTTGCCAACTTCCTGCAGCTGACCGACGATCCGCTCTATTTCGAGGCTTATCTCCAGTCGCTGCAGGTGGCGGGCATCTCGACGCTCTGCTGCCTGCTGCTGGGCTATCCGCTGGCCTGGGCGGTGGCGCACAGCAAGCCATCGACGCGCAATATTCTGCTGCTGCTGGTGATCCTTCCGTCGTGGACGTCGTTTTTGATCCGCGTCTATGCCTGGATGGGGCTGTTGAAGAGCAACGGGGTGTTGAATAACTTCCTGCTGTGGCTAGGGGTTATCGATCAGCCGCTGGAGATCCTGCACACCAACCTGGCGGTGTATATCGGTATCGTCTATGCCTATCTGCCGTTTATGGTGCTGCCTATCTATACCGCGCTGACCCGCATCGACTATTCGCTGGTGGAGGCCTCGCTGGATCTCGGCGCCCGGCCCCTGAAGACCTTCTTTCAGGTGATCGTTCCGCTCACCAAAGGGGGGATTATCGCTGGCTCCATGCTGGTGTTTATCCCGGCGGTGGGGGAGTTCGTGATCCCGGAGCTGCTGGGCGGGCCGGACAGCATTATGATTGGCCGCGTGCTGTGGCAGGAGTTCTTTAACAACCGCGACTGGCCGGTCGCCTCGGCGGTGGCGATTGTCATGCTGCTGTTGCTGATTGTGCCGATCATGTGGTTCCACAAGCACCAGCAAAAACAGATGGGAGAGCAGGGATGAACGACTTGCCTGTAGTACGCTCGCCGTGGCGCATTCTGATCCTCGTGCTCGGATTCACCTTCCTTTATGCCCCGATGCTGATGCTGGTGATCTACTCGTTCAACAGCTCAAAGCTGGTGACGGTCTGGGCCGGGTGGTCGACGCGCTGGTATAGCGAACTGTTCCACGATGACGCGATGATGAGCGCGGTGGGGCTGAGCTTGACTATCGCCGCCTGCGCGGCGACGGCGGCGGCGATCCTGGGCACCATCGCCGCGGTGGTGATGGTGCGCTTTGGGCGTTTTCGCGGCTCCAACGGCTTCGCGTTTATGATCACCGCGCCGCTGGTCATGCCGGACGTGATCACCGGGCTCTCGCTGCTGCTGCTGTTCGTGGCGCTGGGTCACGCCATCGGCTGGCCGTCGGATCGCGGGATGTTGACCATCTGGCTGGCGCACGTCACCTTCTGTACCGCCTACGTGGCGGTGGTGATCTCCTCGCGCCTGCGTGAGCTGGACCACTCGATCGAAGAGGCGGCGATGGATCTGGGCGCCGCGCCGCTGAAGGTCTTCTTCGTCATCACGCTGCCGATGATTATGCCGGCGGTGATCTCCGGCTGGCTGCTGGCCTTCACGCTGTCGCTGGATGACCTGGTGATCGCCAGCTTTGTCTCCGGTCCCGGGGCCACGACCTTGCCGATGCTGGTCTTCTCCAGCGTGCGCATGGGGGTCAACCCGGAGATCAACGCCCTGGCGACGCTCATCCTCGGCGTGGTTGGTATTGTTGGTTTTATCGCCTGGTATTTGATGGCCCGCGCAGAAAAGCAGCGAGTGCGCGATATCCAGCGTGCAAGACAAGGCTGAACCACCTAAAATCGGTACAGCAGCCTCCGGTCGGCGCCACCCTGTGGCGCCGTTTTCATGGAAGACATTACGTTGGGATTGTTTACGAAAACTCGCTCATCGCATGCCCGCCTTAACGTCCCTGCGCTGGTGCAGGTGGCGGCCTTTGCGATTATTTTGATTCGCGGTTTGGATCTGCTGATGATCCTCAATCTGTTGGGCCTGCAGGGGCTGAACGAATTCATACACCGTAGCGTCCAGACCTGGAACCTGACGCTGGTCTTCCTCGGCAGCCTGGCGCTGGTGTTTATCGAAATCTGGTGCGCCTTCTCGCTGGTGAAAGGGCGCAACTGGGCGCGCTGGGTCTATCTGCTGACGCAGATGATAGCCGCCGGCTACCTGTGGGCGGCGTCGCTGGGCTACGGGTATCCGGAGTTGTTCAGCATTCCCGGCGAATCCAAACGGGAGATCTTCCACTCGCTGGTGATGCAAAAACTGCCTGATCTGCTGGTCCTGACGCTGCTGTTTGTGCCCGCGAACTGCCGCCGGTTTTTCCGCCTGCAATAACGGTGATACAATCCCCGCCCCTGGAATTTTGAAGGTCAATTATGCATTGCGCACTCTACGACGCCGGCCGCTGCCGCTCCTGTCAATGGCTGGAACGGTCGGTTCCGCAACAGCTCGCCGATAAAATGGCCGACCTGCGCACGCTGCTGGCAGCGATCCCCGTCGCCGACTGGGGCGAGCCGGTCAGCGGGCCGGAGGCGGCATTCCGTAACAAGGCCAAAATGGTGGTCAGCGGCAGCGTTGAGCGTCCGCTGCTGGGGATGCTGCACCGCGACGGCACCCCGGTGGATCTCACCGACTGCCCGCTCTATCCCGCCGAGTTTGCGCCGGTGTTTGCCGTCCTGAAGCCCTTTATCGCCCGCGCCGGGTTAACCCCCTACAACGTCGCGCGCAAGCGCGGGGAGCTGAAATATCTGCTGCTAACCGCCAGCCAGCAAGGGGAGATGATGCTGCGCTTCGTGCTGCGCTCAGAGGCCAAGTTGGCCCAGCTGCGCGCCGCGCTGCCCTGGTTACAGGCACAGTTGCCGCAGCTTAAGGTGATCACGGCGAATATCCAGCCAGTGCATATGGCTATTATGGAAGGCGAGCAGGAGATCTTCTTCACTGAACAGCAGGCGCTGGGGGAGGTCTTTAATGAGGTGCCGCTGTGGATCCGTCCGCAAAGCTTCTTTCAAACTAACCCGACGGTAGCCAGCCGGCTGTACGCCACCGCCCGCGACTGGGTGCGCGCGCTGCCGGTCCAGCATATGTGGGATCTGTTTTGCGGCGTCGGGGGTTTTGGCCTGCACTGCGCGACGCCGGCGATGCGCCTGACCGGTATAGAGATTGCCCCGGAGGCGATCGCCTGCGCCAGGCAGTCTGCCGCGCAGCTGGGGCTCAGCAATCTGCATTTTCAGGCGCTGGACTCCACGCAGTTCGCCACGCATGAAGCGGATATCCCGCAGCTGGTGCTGGTCAACCCGCCGCGTCGCGGCATTGGCGCCGAACTGTGCGACTATTTAAGCCGCATGGCGCCGCCCTATATTATCTATTCCAGCTGTAACGCCCGCACCATGGCGACCGACATTGCTCTTCTTAGCGGCTATCGCGTCGAGCGGGTCCAGCTATTTGATATGTTCCCCCACACCGCCCACTACGAAGTGCTGACCCTGCTGGTCCGCGAAGTTTAAACAAAATGTGAAGGCTTTGCGTCGCAGAGATCGGGTAAGCTTGACGCAGCATGTTTTGTTATTGGTGGGGGGAATCTAATGGCCAAAACCATTCTGCTGGTGGAAGATGATGAGGATATTGCCACGCTGCTGCGGCTCAATCTTCAGGATGAGGGCTATCAGATTGTGCATGAGGCCGACGGCGGCCAGGCTCTCGCCCGGCTGGAAACGCGGGTCTGGGATGCGGTGATCCTCGATTTGATGCTGCCCGGCGTCGATGGCCTGGAGATCTGCCGGCGTATCCGCCAGATGACCCGCTATCTGCCGGTGATCATCATCAGCGCTCGCACCAGCGAAATGCACCGCGTGCTGGGCCTGGAGATGGGCGCCGACGACTATCTGGCGAAACCCTTTTCGTTGCTGGAGCTTATCGCCCGCGTTAAAGCGTTGTTTCGTCGCCAGGAGGCGATGGGGCAGAACCTGTTGATGGACGCCGGGCGCCTGTCCTGCCATGGTCTGAGCATCGACCCGCTGTCTCGCGAAGTGAGGCTGCGCGGCGAGTTGGTGGACCTCACGCCGCGCGAATTCGAGCTGCTGTATTACTTTGCCCGCCATCCCGGGGAGGTGTTTTCGCGGCTGGCGCTGCTGGAGCAGGTCTGGGGATATCAGCACGAGGGCTATGAGCACACGGTCAATACCCATATCAACCGCCTGCGCAGCAAAATCGAACGTGACCCGGCCGAGCCGGACATCATTCTGACCGTCTGGGGCAGAGGCTATAAGTTCGCCCCGGTGACGCAAGAGGCCGCCCCGTGATCCGCCGCCTGAGCCTCAGCCAGCGGCTGGCGCTGGTGGTGGTCTCCCTGCTGATACTGTGCGCGGCGGCGGTGTGCGTCGTTCAGTTACACAGCAGCGCGCAGTATGGCAACGCCATGGTGCAGCGCCTCTCCGCCGGGCTGGCTCAGCAAATTGTGGCCCGCGAACCGCTGCTGGACGCCCACGGCGAGGTCAACCGGCAAACCCTGAAGTCGCTGTTTGACCGTCTGATGACCTTTAATCCCAGCGTGGAGCTCTATCTGCTGTCGCCGGATGGCGACCTGCTGGCCGATGCGGCGCCGCCGGGACATATCCAACGCCAGCGGATCGACATGGCGCCGGTGCAGGTTTTTCTCACCGGCAGTACGTCGCCGGTGTATGGCGACGATCCTCGCAGCCTTGACGGGCGAAAAGTCTTCAGCGCCGCCCCGCTGCGCGTCGACGGCCAGCTGCGCGGTTACCTGTATATCATTTTGCAGGGGGAGACCTTTAATCAGCTGGCGGCCGACGCCTGGCAAAAAACGCTGTGGAGCATTGTTCTGTGGACCCTGCTGCTGGTGACTCTGTTTGGCCTGCTGGCGGGAGGCCTGGCATGGTTCTGGGTGACCCGGCCGGTCCGCCAGCTCACCGCCCAGGTGGCGGCGAACGATCGGGACAGCATCAGCGCCATCAAAACCCTGGCGGCCCGCACGCCGGAGCCCCATCCCGGTAACGAGGTGGCGGTGCTCGAAAATCGCTTTATTGACCTTGCCCGGCAGATAGCCGGTCAGTGGGATCGGCTGGCCGACAGCGACCGCCAGCGCCGCGAATTTGTGGCCAATATTTCCCACGATTTACGCACGCCGCTCACCTCGCTGCTGGGGTATCTGGAAACGCTGACCCTGAAGGACGAAAGGCTGACCGCCGAGGAGCGCAGGCAGTATCTCACCATCGCCCTGCGCCAGGGCAACAAAGTGCGCCATCTTTCGCAGCAGCTCTTTGAGCTGGCGCGACTGGAGCACGGGGGCATTAAGCCGCAGCGCGAGCGTTTCGCGATGGGGGAGCTGATTTCCGACGTGGCGCAGAAGTTTGAATTAACCGCCCGCACGCGCGAGGTGAACCTGCAAATTGATGTGCCGGGGCCGCTGCCGCTGGTTAACGCCGATGTGTCGATGATTGAGAGGGTGGTGACCAACCTGCTCGACAACGCCATGCGGCATACTCCCGTCGGCGGGGAGATTCGTCTGGCGGTCTGGCAGGAGAATCAACAGATCCAGGTTGAAGTGGCAGACAACGGAACGGGCGTCGATGCCGCGCTGCGCGACGATCTGTTCCAGCGGCCGTCGGCGTTGTCTGCCCAGGCGTCGCGGGAGGATCGCGGCGGGTTAGGGCTGCTGATTGTGAAACGAATGCTGGAGCTGCACGGGGGCGGGATCAGGCTGGTGGAGTCGGTAAGCGGGGCGCGGTTCAGGTTCTTCGTGCCACTTTGAGAAATTGCCGGGTGGCGGCTACGCCTTACCCGGCTACGGGGAAAGTGTAGGCCGGGTCAGCGCAGCGCCACCCGGCAAAAAAGTTACTCCGGGAACCACTGGTTGCTGATTTTCTGGTAGGTACCGTCGGCTTTAATCGCCTTCAGCGCCGCGTTCAGTTTCTCCAGCAGCGCCTTGTTATCCGGGCGCACGGCAATCCCAAGGCCGGTGCCGAAGTATTGCGGGTCGGTCACTTTCGGCGTGGCTGCCCCCAGCTGCGGGTTGGTTTTCAGCCACTCGTTGACCACCGCCGTGTCGCCGAACACGCCGTCGATACGGCCATTTTTCAGATCGATAATCGCGTTCTGGTAGCTGTCATAGGCGACGGTCTTCACCTCAGGATGTTTATCCTGCAGATATTTCTGGTGGGTGGTGCCGTTTTCCATGCCGATCCGTTTGCCTTTCAAATCATCGAACGAGTGGAATGCGTCTTTTTTGGCGATCACCAGCGCGGAGTTGGCGTAGTACGGGTCGGTGAAGGCGACCTGCTTGCTGCGCTCCGGCGTAATATCCATTCCGGAAATCACCGCGTCATACTTCTTAAACTTCAGCGCCGGGATCAGGCTGTCAAACGCGTGGTTGGTAAAGGTGCATTCTGCCTGCATTTGTTTGCACAGCGCATGGGCCAGATCGATATCAAAGCCGACAATCTGGTTATTAGCGTCCATCGATTCAAACGGCGGATAGGTCGCGGACACGCCGAAGCTGATTTTCTCCGCGGCGGCGGCGCCGAAGGTGAACGTGGTGAGCAGTGCAGCCAGAACTAACTTTTTCATCGTGGAACTCCCGTCTGTCAATCTTATGATTATTCGCCGTGTCTGCGGCATAGGGTGACAATGCCATTAAATGAATTTGTATGCAATAAAAATGATTAAGTATTTTATTTGATATAAAAAAAGACGGACAGGTATTAGACTTGTCCGTCTTGTTGTTCACTTATTATGCAAAATACGCCAGGCGCTAATTACGCCGCTCGAAGGCTAGCGCTTTGCGCTCCACCAGCCGCATCAGCAGCGTCAGCAGCCCGTTGACGATGAGATAGATAATCCCGGCGGCGCCGAACACCATCACGTCGTAGGTCCGTCCGTACAGCAGCTGGCCGTGGCCCATCACTTCCATCAGGGTGATGGTGTAGGCCAGAGAGGTACTCTTAAAGACCAGCACCACTTCGTTGGAATAGGACGACAGCGCGCGCTTAAAGGCATACGGCAGCAGGATCGCCAGGGTATCCTTTTTACTCATCCCCAGCGCGCTGCACGACTGCCATTGCCCGTCGGGGATCGCCCGGATGGCGCCATAAAACAGCTGGGTGGTATAGGCGGCGCTGTTGAGCGACAGGGCGATCAGGGCGCACAGCCACGGCTCGGAGATAAGGTGCCAGAGCCAGGGATATTCCTGTAGCGAAGGAAACTGTCCTGGGCCGTAGTAGATCAGGAAGATCTGCACCAGCAGCGGCGTACCGGTAAACAGGGTGATGTAGCCGCGCACTATCCACACCAGCCCCGGCGTCTTCAGCGTCAGGATAATGGTAAAGATCAGCGACAGGATCAGCGCCACGATAATCGACGCCACGGTCAGCGTCAGGCTGGTATGCAGTCCTTTCAGCAGTTCGGGTAAGTAGTCGAGCATCAGCCTGGTCTCCGTTCGAAGCGCGTCGCACGCTGGTCAATCCGCTTAAGGATGTATTGACTCAACAGGGTGATGACGAGATAGATTGCCGCGGCAATGATATACCAGTTAAAGGGCTCCTGAGTGCGGGTGGCGATGCTTTTAGTCTGTAGCATCAGATCGTTGACGCTGATAAGGCTCACCAGCGCGGTGTCCTTCAGCAGCACCAGCCACTGGTTGCCGAGACCGGGCAGCGCATGGCGCCACATCTGAGGCATCACCAGGCGGAAGAAAATGGCCGCTTTCGACAGCCCGAGCGCCTGGCCGGACTCCCACTGACCCTGCGGAACGGCTTTCAGCGCGCCGCGCAGCGTTTGCGAGGCGTAGGCGGCATACAGCAGCGACAAGGCGATCGCCCCGCAGAGGAACGGACTGACGTCAAAGTTCTCAATCTGCATCTGCACCGGGATCTGGATGAACCCGAGCGGGATGGTAAAACCGTCAGAGAGCGTCAGCAGCAGCTGGGACGAGCCAAAATAGATAAACAGCACCACCAGAATTTCAGGTAGTCCGCGCAGGATGGTCACAATGCCGGTTGCAAGCCAGGCTACCGGGCGCCATTTCACTGACTCCAGTACCGCGAAGAGCATCGCCAGGACGAGGCCGATGGCGAGCGCGCAAACGGCAAGGCCGACGGTCATCCCGGCGGCGCTTGCTAATGGAAAAATTTCGTTCATTCAGTCTTACTTCTGGAACCATTTGTTATAGATGGTCTGGTAAGTGCCGTCTTTCTTCACTTTTTCCAGCGCAGCGTTAAATTTCTGCTGCAGGTCGGTGTTGCCCTGACGCACGGCAATGCCCAGCCCGGTGCCGAAATAGGCTTTGTCGGTCACTTTATCGCCCACGGCCGCCAGCTTCGGATTGCTCTTCAGCCATTCGGTGACCACGGCGGTATCACCAAAGACCGCGTCAATACGACCGTTCTGCAGATCCAGCTTCGCATTCTGGTAGCTGTCGTAAGGGACGGTAGTGATTTCCGGATGTTTATCGGTGATAAATTTCTGGTGCGTGGTACCGTTCTGTACGCCCACTTTTTTGCCCTTCAGCTGATCAATGCTGGTGAACTTGCCCTGCTGACCGACGAACAGCGCCGAGTTGTCATAATACGGGGTGGAGAACAGTACCTGCTTTTCACGCTCAGGCGTGATGTCCATCCCGGCCATGACCGCGTCGAAACGGCGGAATTTCAGCCCCGGGATCAGGCTGTCAAAGGCCTGGTTGGTGAAGGTACAGGTGGCATCGATCTCTTTACACAGCGCGTTAGCCAGATCCACATCGAAACCGACGATCTGGTTGTTGGCGTCCACCAGCTCAAACGGAGGGTAGGAGGCCTCGGTGGCGAAACGAATGGTCTGCGCGGCGGAAGCGGAGAGGCTCATGCCTGCGAGCAGGGCGGCAATCAGTACTTTTTTCATCGTCATTTCCCCGAAAAACATCAATGTGAAAGATAGTTTTTAAACGCGTCAGTTTGCGGATGCGTGAAGCAGGAGGCATCCCCTTGCTCGACGACATGGCCATTTTCCATATACACCACCCGGCTGGCCGTCTTGCGCGCCACTTCAACTTCATGGGTGACGATAACTTGGGTGATGCCGGTTTCAGCCAGCTCGCGGATGATGCTAACGATCTGGGCGGTGATTTCCGGGTCGAGCGCCGCGGTAGGCTCATCGAACAGCAGAACCTGCGGCTCCATCATGAGCGCGCGGGCGATCGCCACACGCTGCTGCTGGCCGCCGGATAAATGCAGCGGGTAACGATCGCTGTAGGGCTTCAGACGCAGGCGCTCCAGCAGCTTCTCGGCGCGAGCCAGCGCCTGATCCTTGCTTAACCCCAGTACGCGACAGGGGGCTTCGATCAGGTTCTGCTGTACCGTCAGGTGCGGCCACAGGTTGTACTGCTGAAAAACCATGCCGACGTTCTGCCGCAGTTCGCGAATCGCTTTATCGGACGGCGCTCTGGTGAAGTCGAAATGGTTACCGGCGATGGTTAACGAACCGGAACGCGGCATCTCCAGCAGGTTGAGTACGCGCAGCAGCGAGCTCTTCCCGGCACCGCTGGGGCCGAGCAGCACCAGCGTTTCCCCCTGCGGGCAATCCAGCGTGATGTCGAACAGCGCCTGGTGCGCGCCGTAGAAGCAATTAATGCCGTTTAGTTTAATACTCATCTGGGCAGTCTGATACGAATAGCTATTGAGGCCGCAAATAGTACCTTTGGCAGAATAGTTATGCAATATTTATGCGTTAAAAGTTAAATCTAAACCACGTTTAGCTTTAAAGTTAGCACAAAATATTGCCTGGTGGGTGAGGGGGGCGTAAATGTCGGCATTCTCGGGGCGAATACCGACATTTTACCGGGGTTATCGTTTCAGCGGCGTCGCTTCAACTCCCGAACTAGCGTTTCTCCAGACTCTGTCGCAACGTTCCGGCCGGCGCGTGGCTGTTGTTGCCGAGATAGCGAACGTCATCGACGGCCCAGCACTGGCCTTCCTGGATCATCAGCACTTCGTCTTTCCAGTTCTGGGTTCCCTGTTTCAGCTCCACGCGCAGCGGAATGTTGCGCGCATCGCGATTAGGGATGGTTGAGGCGCTGGCGACGACGGCGCTGTCCGCGGGGGTGCTGCTGCTGGAGAACGGGTTAGCCTGCAGCAGCTTGCTGTTGGCCGGATCCTGACGGGCGTCATTGAGTAACTTCGCCAGGCCGTCGCTGAGATAGGGGCGCAGCGCCGCCGGATCCTGAGTACGGTTCTGGATCTGAATGTCATAGAATTTTTGCGCTACGTCGTCAGGGCCGCCTTCGACACAAGGGCCGCTGCGGGTGCCATTATCTTTATAGGCCGGGGTGACGGTCGTACAGGCGCTGAGCGCCAGCGCGCAAGGGAGAAGTGCTGCAAGAAGTTTGTAGCGCATGATGATTTCCTTATAAGCGAACTACGTTTTCAGTTTCCGTTAAAGCATAGCGTATAGCGTGCGGATTGTACTTGACGCAAAGAGCTAAGACCTTGATGTGGCTACAGCCTTAGGGCTGGAAATCAGCAGGGGGATGACGGCGGTTTTCAGGCAGAAAAAATCACGGCGGGATAAAAATAAATTATGGCTTTGCATAAACAAGAAACACTACCCCGGAAACAGGGTAGTGTTTCTTGAGAGATAAGATTAGTTATTTCTTCTTATAGATATTAGCGGAAATGTGCAGTTATTTATCCGTGTTCCCGGAAGAGAGCACGATAACATCCGCGCCTTTTTCATCAGCTTTTTTAATCAGCTCTTCACGAGCGTCGCTCGGTGCGGTCTGGCCGGTAGAAGAAATGGTGCCGATCTTGGTGTATTGCGTATGGACCTTATCAAAAGCTTCTTTCGATAAAATCTCAGCGGAGAAGGCGTTCGCCGTTAAAAACAATGCCGCACCTGCCACTAAAGCTGCATATTTCATATTTTTAGACTCCATTGTTTATCTTGCTATCATCATGCTCTTGTTTTAACTCACCAATGAGCGATTTCAGATTGTACTAACACTGCTTTTTTTTCAAGCAAAATACTGCAATTTTATGACGGCTAGTTAACTCTTTTTTAAAGAAAAGATGACAGAATTCGCATTGATAATGCTTGCTTTTTTTTGCCGTTTACACATCGTGAACGGAGCATACCAATTTCTACTGACATTAGCTGAAAATCAGCTTAAGAGGCCGGGGCAGGGGAGACAGCGCGCGGACAGACATTCCCGGAAACATAGTTTATCATATAGACAAGCAGGGGCTGCGCCTATGGTCATGCAGGTCACCAGGGAGATAAGATGTTAACAAATAAGCGAGAGCGCGCCCGGCAGCAGCGAACCGCGTTGTGGGCCACCAGAGATGATGTCCAGCGCCATGCGCTGTCAATGAGTCTGCCCTGGCTGGCTTTTGTAAATATCGCGTTTGCGTTAATGATTTTCTCCCGCAACTTTATTTTTACCTATTTTGATAAGAAGCTCCTGACTCACCAGGCGGTTATTCCTTATATCGAAATAGCGCTGATTGCGGTTATTATTATTTCGGCCATTTTAGTGATTATTGCCATCACGCCGCGTCTGGCGCAGGGGCGTTATACGCTGAATATCATCACCGCGCTGCTGCTGGTGCTCAGCCTGTGCTGGTCCCTGAGTAATTACTGTTTTATCTTTTTCTGGGCTTTGCCCTTCGCCTGGCCGCTGCTGGTTATATTGTTGACCACTGGCCTCACTGCGTTGTATCACCATTGGCCGGGCATTATCGCTTTTATGCTGCCGCTATGGGGGACGGCCTTGCTAGCGGGAATTCAGATCCACTATCACGCTGAAATTCGCTTTTTGATCCTGTGGACCATCTTTACGGCGATTTTGCTGTATGGACGACGTATTCTCCAGCGCTGGTACGATGAAGCCTGGGATACGCATCAGGAAAATATGCAGCTTATTCAGCGGCTGGAAAGTATTGCCAACCAGGATGCATTAACCGGGACCGCTAACCGCCGGGCGCTGAATGCGTATCTGGCGGAGATCTGGCAGCAAAACACGCCGTTGTCGCTGATGATGATCGATGTCGATTACTTTAAACGCTATAACGATCGCTATGGTCATCAGGCTGGTGACGAGTGCTTATCTTCTGTCGCGCAGGTGCTGAAAATGGCGGTCCGGGCCGAAGATGATCTGGTGGCTCGCTATGGCGGCGAGGAATTTGTGGTGGCGTTGCCTAGGGTTCCCCTGGTGCATGCCACCGCGATTGCCGAGCGCATTCAGCAGAAAATTCACGAGGCGGCGCTTCCTCATGAGGCATCAGAGGTGGCGTCGGTGGTGACCGTCAGTATCGGGATCGTCGATTCCGATGGCACGGTCCCGATGGAGACGCTGATCGCCCGGGCGGACAGTGCGCTGTACCAGGCGAAAAATAAAGGACGTAATCAATGGTCTTATTAACCCGGAGACGCTGCCGGGCAAGGGAGAAGGGATGAAACGGATTGCCTATGTACTCCTGTTGGCGCTACTGCTGGCCGGCTGCGCGGGGGAAAAAGGCATCATCGATCGCGACGGATATCAGCTGGACACTCGCCATCCGGCGCAGGCGGCCTATCCGCGCATAAAAGTGCTGGTTATCCACTATACCGCAGATAATTTTGATGTCTCCCTGGCAACCCTGACTGATAAAGAGGTCAGCTCCCACTATTTAATTCCTGAACAGCCGCCGCGCCACCATCATAAACCGCGGATCTGGCAGCTGGTGCCGGAAGAGGATCTGGCCTGGCACGCCGGGGTGAGCTACTGGCGCGGCAGCACGCGCATCAACGATACTTCCATTGGTATTGAACTGGAAAACCGCGGCTGGCAGAAGACCGCGGGGGGTAAAAGCTTTACCCCCTTTCACCCGGAGCAGATCGCGGCCCTGATCCCGCTGGCGCGCGATATTATCACCCGCTACCACATCGCGCCGCAGAACGTGGTAGCCCATGCCGATATCGCCCCGCAGCGCAAAGACGATCCGGGACCGTTGTTCCCCTGGCAACAGCTGGCGCAGCAGGGGATTGGCGCCTGGCCGGACGAGCAGCGGGTGGCTTTCTATCTGAACGGGCGCCCGGCCAGTGAGCCAGTGGACCCTGAGGTAGTACTGGATTTGCTGGCGCGCTACGGCTATCAGGTCACGCCGGAGATGACTCCCGCGCAGAAAAAACGAGTGATTACCGCCTTCCAGATGCACTTCCGCCCCCAGCGCTGGGATGGCGTAGCAGATGCGCAAACCGAAGCGATAGCCGAGGCGCTGTTAGAAAAGTATGGTCAGGGTTAGCGGTGAAGTTTACCGTGGTCGCGCAGCCAGGCGGCGGTACGCACAATCCCGTCGTCCAGCGTCACCACCGGCTGATAACCCAGCTCATCCTGCGCGCGAGTGATATCGAGCGTAAAATCAAAATTCAGTTTCGAGACGCCGTAGTGGGTAAAGGCCGGCTCTTTGGCCGTTTTATCGCCAAAACGCTCCATGTTGCGGGCGATAATATCCAGCATCGGGTAGGGGACTGAGCGGATCCGGCATTTGATGCCCAGCTCGTCGATCAGTTTCTGCACGATACTGCGCAGGGTGCGCGGTTCGCCGTTGCTGATATTCCACGCGCGGGCGGAGGGAAGATGATCGCACGCCGGCTGGCTCGCCAGCCACATCGCGTGGACGGCGTTTTCATAATAGGTCATATCGACCAGCGCGCTGCCGCCCCGTGGCAACAGGACGCTGCCATAGTGTTGCATCATTTGCGCCAGCCGGGGAATAAAGACTTTATCGTGCGGCCCGAACAGGCTCTGCGGGCGCAAAATGGTAAAACGGGTGTGCGGGTTGGCCTGCGCCAGCAGGTTGATCACCTCTTCGCTGGCTGCCTTGCTGCGGGCAAACTCGTTGGCGAAGCGGTGCGGGCGGAAATCTTCCTGAATATCTCGATGGTGGTGATAATCAAAATAGAGCGAGGGCGAAGAGATATGAACGAAATTGCGTACGCCCCATGCTACAGACCACTCGCCGAGGCGACGGGTGGCGCGGACGTTAGCGAGATCGAAAGCCTGCTGCGTGCCCCAGGGCGAGGTAAAGCTTGAGCAGTGCCACAGGGTATCGATACCGGCGAGCATCACTTTAGCCTGCGAAGAGACCAGCTCGGTTAAATCCGCCGGGATGAATTCCGCCCCCATTTTGCTCAGAAGCTTACCCATCGCTTCGTTGCGCCCGGTCGCTCGCACGCTGATGCCCTTGTTGCGCAGATATTCCACTGCGTTGCGGCCTAATCCGCTGGTCGCACCGGTAACCAGTACCTTCATATCACTCTACTGTCCCAGAAAAGAATTTCGTGCGCATTTTTCCGTGATTCTCCCGACTATGCAATGAGAATCATGAAAGAATAATGCTTATCCTTCGACTCTGCCTGAGATTTGTTCGGCCAACCGGGCGATGCGTTGCGCCATACCGCGGAAAATAAACAGGTGCGCCGGGATCATCAGCAGCCAGTAGACCAGGCCCGGCATACCGTGCGGGTGCCACCAGGCGCGGACGTCCAGTTCACGACGATCGCCTTTATCGTTAATGGTAAAGCTTAACCGGCCCAGCCCCGGCGCTTTCATGCCGAACAGCAGAGTGAGCTGTTTTTCTTCCTCCACAATAATCACCTTCCAGCTGTCGACCGTATCGCCGGTCTGCAGATAGTCGCGCTGCGGTCGCCCTTTGGCCAGCCGGTGGCCGACCAGCAGATCCATCGCGCCGCGGGTTTTCCACAGCAGATTGCCGAAAAAATATCCCTCTTTACCGCCGATTTGGTTAACAACCTGCCACAGGGCTTTGCGGCTCGCCGGAGTGGCGACGGTGCAGCCTGCCTGTTTCGGATAGTAGCCATACTCCGGTCGCCAGCGGGCGAAAGCCTGGGCGTCGTAGCCCCAGTCGCTGGAGTTTACCAGCTGCTCTTCTTCTTTCAGGGTGCGGCGAACCGCCTGATCGAAGGGGATCAGCGTTTGCGGGATCAGCGCCCGCAGCGTCCGGTCATCGGCGATCAGATCGTGCTTCAACCCCTGAATCAGCGCTTTGGCGATGGTCGGCGGCACCGAGGTGATGACATTGAGGAACCACACCGAGATCCAGCGCGTCGGCAGGGGAATCGGAATAAGCGGGCGGTGTTTGCCGCTGGCGGCCATAAAGCGAATGAACTGCTGCTGGTAGCTTAACACCTCCGGACCGGCAGCTTCGAAGACGCGGTGCGCGTCGGAAGGATGATTCAGCAGCTCAACGAGGTCAACGAGCAGGTTTTCCAGCGCGACAGGGGTGGTACGCGAACGCACCCAGCGCGGAGGAGTCAGCACCGGCAGGTTATAGACCATGTCGCGCATCACCTCGAAGGCGGCGGAGCCGGCACCGACGATAATTCCGGCCCGCAGCTCGGTGACCGGCACACCCGACTCGCGCAGGAGATCGCCGGTGACCTGACGAGCGCGCAGATGGTCGGACTGCTCCTGCGCTGGTGCCTGCAGCGAGCTGAGAAAGATAATCTGACGTACCGGCATCTGGCGCAGGGCATCGCGAACATGCGTCGCCACCCGACGCTCATGGGCGATAAAATCGCCGCCTTCGCCCATGCCATGTACCAGATAGTAAAGCGTATCGATACCGGTGAGCAGCGCAGGCAGAGCCTGCGGCTGATTGAGATCGACGGACCGGCAGGTGACGCCGGGCAAAGCGAGTTTTTGCAGTCGGTCGGTATGGCGCGCCGCCGCCAGCACCGGATATCCCCGCGCGCTTAACTCGCGGACTAAATGCTGACCGATATAGCCGCTGGCGCCGAGCACCAGAACAGATTGCGACACGCCTGACTCCTTATCGTTGTAAAAAAGCCTGCCAGTGGGCGACCACCTCGCTCAACTGCTGACGGTCGACATCCAGGTGAGTGACCAGACGGACGACTGGCGAAGCGTTGATCAGCACGTTGCGCGCCTGCATAAACTCGCCGAGCGCCCGGGCCTGCTCATCACCGACGCGAACGAACAGCATGTTGGTATCGTGACGAGTAACGTCCGCGCCGATGGCGCGCAGCTGATCCGCCATCCACGCGGCGTTATCGTGATCCTCCTGCAGGCGCTGGACATTATTTTTCAGCGCGTACAGTCCGGCGGCGGCCAGAATGCCCGCCTGGCGCATCCCGCCGCCGACCATTTTCCGCCAGCGAACGGCGCGGCGAATGTACGCCTCACTACCGATCAGCAGCGAGCCTACCGGGGCGCCAAGCCCCTTTGACAGACAGATGGTGAAGGAGTCGCAGTATTGGGCGATATCGCGTAACTCGCAGCCGTAGGCCACCACGGCGTTAAAGATGCGCGCGCCGTCGACGTGCAGCGCCAGATTGCGCTGGCGGGTAAACGCCCAGGCTTCCTGCAGATAGTCGCGAGGCAGCACCTTACCGTTATGGGTGTTTTCCAGACTCAGCAGGCGGGTCGGGGCAAAATGGATATCGTCAGGTTTGATTTTTGCTGCGACTTTATCCAGCGGCAGCGAACCGTCCGCCGCGGCGTCAATCGGCTGCGGCTGAATACTGCCGAGAACCGCCGCCCCGCCGGCTTCGTACAGATAGTTATGCGCCCCCTGGCCGACGATATACTCTTCGCCGCGCTGGCAATGGCTGAGCAGGCCGACGAGGTTGGCCTGGGTGCCGGTGGGCAGAAACAGCGCCGCCTCTTTGCCGGCCAGGTCGGCGGCGTAGCGCTGAAGTTCATTGACGGTAGGGTCGTCGCCATACACATCGTCCCCGACCGGGGCGGCCATCATGGCTTCCAGCATTGCGCGCCCGGGGCGGGTAACGGTATCACTGCGCAGATCGATCACGGCTATTCCTTGTTCTGGTTCAGAGTATTGCTTCTGTTTTACCTGAGCCAGTTGGTTTTCGCCAGTTCGATGACTTCATCGCCGCGCCCGCTGATGATCGCCCGCAGCATATACAGGCTAAAGCCTTTAGCTTGCTCCAGCTTGATCTGCGGCGGGATCGCCAGCTCCTCTTTGGCGACCACGACGTCGACCAGCACTGGACCGTCGGTGCGGAAGGCGGTCTGCAGCGCTTCATCCACCTCGGAGGCTTTCTCAACGCGAATACCTTTAATCCCGCAGGCTTCGGCGATGCGGGCGAAGTTGGTGTCGTGCAGCTCCGTGCCGTCGGTGAGATAGCCCCCGGCCTTCATCTCCATCGCCACGAAACCCAGCACGCTGTTGTTAAAGATGATAATTTTTACCGGCAGCTTCATCTGCGCCAGCGACAGAAAATCCCCCATCAGCATGCTGAACCCGCCGTCGCCGCACATGGCCACCACCTGACGCTCCGGCGCGGTGGCCTTGGCGCCAATGGCCTGCGGCATGGCGTTGGCCATGGAGCCGTGATTGAATGAACCCAGCAGGCGGCGTTTGCCGTTCATCTTGAGATAGCGTGCCGCCCAGACGGTCGGGGTGCCGACATCGCAGGTGAAAATGGCGTCTTCATCGGCAAAATGGCTGATCTGCTGCGCCAGATATTGCGGGTGGATCGCCTTCTCGCTGGGCTTCGCCAGATCGTCGAGTCCTTTTCGCGCGTCGCGATAGTGCTCCAGCGCCTTATCGAGGAAGCGGCGATCGGTTTTCTCTTCCAGCAGCGGCAGCAGCGCCTTCAGCGTTGATTTAATGTCGCCCACCAGCGCCATATCGACCTTACTGTGCGCGCCTATGCTGCCGGGGTTAATGTCGATCTGAATAATTTTGGCGTCGGTCGGATAGAAGGCGCGATAGGGGAACTGGGTGCCGAGCAGGATCAGGGTGTCGGCATTCATCATGGTGTGGAAGCCAGAAGAGAAGCCAATCAGCCCGGTCATGCCCACATCATACGGGTTGTCATACTCCACATGCTCTTTACCGCGCAACGCATGGACGATGGGAGCTTTAATTTTCGCCGCGAACTCCACCAGCTCCTGGTGGGCGCCGGCGCAACCGCTGCCGCACATGAGCGCGATATTGCTGGAGTAGCGGATAAGCTGGGCCAGCTTGCGCAGCTCTTCTTCCGCCGGGGTGACCGTCGGCAACGGCGCATGATACCACTGGCTGCTGGCGCTCTCCGGGGCCGCCTTCAGCGCCACGTCGCCGGGCAGCACCACCACCGAAACGCCGCGGTTGATCACCGCCTTGCGCATCGCCACCGCCAGCACCTGCGGGATCTGCTCCGGGGTGGAGACCAGCTCGCAGTAGTGGCTGCATTCGCGGAACAGCTCCTGGGGATGGGTCTCCTGGAAATAGCCGCTGCCAATCTCGCTGGATGGAATGTGGGCGGCAATCGCCAGCACCGGGACATGGTTGCGGTGACAGTCAAACAGACCGTTGATCAGATGCAGGTTACCCGGTCCGCAGGAACCAGCGCAGACCGCCAGTTCGCCGGTCAGTTGCGCCTCCGCGCCGGCGGCGAAAGCGGCAACCTCTTCGTGCCGGGTGGCCATCCAGTCGATGGTGCCCATGCGGTTCAGGCTATCGCTCAATCCATTGAGGGAATCGCCGGTGACGCCCCAGATACGTTTCACGCCGGCCTGTTCCAGCATTTTGGCAATGTATGCGGCCACGGTTTGTTTCATGATCTCCATCTCCTTTTTTTGATAACGCCTTCAAGCTTAGATGAAACTGCAGCTTACGTTGCCGATTGCCCTCAGTTTTTTGCTGGTTTTATTGCTGAAGCATTGGGCATACTCTGGGATCTCACAGGGTGTAAAACAGGAAGCACATCAAATGGTTAAGGGATTGTTAAACGCAGTAAACAGAACGCTGTCGCATGAAGACGCCGGTAAACTCTTGTTACGACTCGCCGTCGGTGGGTTAATGCTGTTTCACGGTTTGCACAAGCTGCTGGATGGCGTGGACGGCATTAGCGGGATGCTGGCGGCGAAGGGGTTGCCGGGGTTTATCGCCTACGGTGTGCTGGTGGGGGAGGTGGTCGCCCCCTGTTTGTTGATTGTCGGCATCCTGACGCGCCCTGCGGCGCTGGTGTTGGCTTTCACCATGGTGGTAGCGTGGCTGATGGTCGGTCTCGGCAAGACATTTGCGCTTGATGCGGTGGGGGCGTGGGCGATCGAGAATCTGGTCTATTTCTTTGTTGGCGCGCTGGCGATTGCGCTTTTGGGCGCCGGGCGTTACTCGCTGGCCGGTCAGTCGGTCTGGCGGTAAAAATGCCTCATTCGTCCTGGGGCGTAAAGTCGATACTGTTGTCGGTTGGCAGCTTTTTAGTCCGGGAAAGCGTTTATCTCATGTCACCTGAGAGTTTATTGTCGCCAGGGGTTTTCCCGGAGGCGGCGCATTGCGCCTTCTCCGGGCTACCAAATCGCACAGCGCTGTAGCCCCGGTAAGCGGTAGCGCCACCGGGGATTTTGACCTCAGGCGAGAACCAGATCGCTCTGCGGGTGACAGGAGCAGGCCAGCACATAGCCGTCGGCGATTTCATCTTCGGTCAGCGTCATGGTGCTGGTGACGCTATACTCCCCGGAAACGACTCTGGTTTTGCAGCAGCCGCAGACGCCGGCGCGGCAGGCGACGGTCACCGGCACCTGATTGCTCTCCAGCGCCTCGAGCAGGGTGGTGCCCACCGGCGCGTAAAACTCTCTCGCCGGCTGCAGTTTGGTGAATTTCAGCCCGCTGGTGGCGGCCTCTGCCACCGGGGTGAAGAACTTCTCCTTAAAGAAGCGGGTGACACCCAGGGCGGCCACCTCCTGCTCAACCTTCTCCATATACGGCGCTGGCCCGCAGGTCATCACGGTGCGGCTGGCGATATCCGGCACGCTCTGCAGTAGCTCCAGGGTCAGACGGCCGGCGACAAAACCGTGCGTTGCGTTGTGCTCCGCCACCAGGGTAACCGGATAGTTGCGCCACTCCTCGGCAAAGATCACATCCTCCGGCGAACGAACGCTATAGATCACTTGCACGTCTGCCAGCGGGCGGTACTTCGCCAGCCAGCGGCGCATCGACATTATCGGCGTCACCCCGCAGCCGGCGGCCAGCAGCAGGAATTTGTCTTCCGCCTTATCGTCGCAGATAAACTCGCCCATCGCATCGGACAGCCAAAGATAATCGCCGCGTTTGACCTCGTGGGTTAACCATTGTGAACCCGCGCCCTCGTTAATGCGGCGAACGGTCAGCGTAATATACTCGCTGACCCCCGGCGTAGAGGAGAGGGTGTAGGCGCGCAGCGTTTCCGCGGAATCACGCACGCTGACCAGGGCGTACTGCCCGGCGCGATACGGATAGTAATCGTGGCACAGCAGCGAAAGGGTCCACACGTCCGGGGTTTCCTGGTGAATGTGGTGAACCTGCATCCGCCACGGGCATTGCGAAGTTGGCATGGTCATCAGGGACTCCTTACGCGCTCAGCAGCTGCTGCATATCTTGTTCCACGGTAGTCACGGAACGCAGACCAAACTTCTCATTGAGGATAGCCAGCAGATCCGGAGTGAAGAAGCCTGGCGCTGTCGGGCCGGTGACGATATTTTTCACGCCGAGAGACAGCAGCGTCAGCAGGATGACAATCGCTTTCTGTTCGAACCAGGAGAGCACCAGCGACAGCGGCAGATCGTTGACGCCGCAGCCCAGTTTTTCCGCCAGCGTGACCGCCAGAATAATCGCCGAATAGGCATCATTACACTGACCAGCGTCGACCAGACGCGGCAGGCCTTCGATATCGCCGAAATCCAGCTTGTTAAAGCGGTATTTACCGCAGGCCAGCGTCAGGATCAGGCAGTCATCCGGCACGCTGGTGGCAAAATCGGTGAAATAGTTACGTTCCCCGCGCGCGCCGTCGCAGCCGCCGACGAGGAAGATATGGCGCAGTTTTTCACGGCTGACCAGATCGATCAGCGTATCCGCCGCGCCGAGCAGGGTCTGACGGCCAAAGCCGACGGTAATCAGATGCGGGATTTCGCTGTACGGGAAGCCCGCCATCTGCTGCGCCTGGGCAATGACCGGGGAGAAGTCTTCGCCTTCCAGGTGGTTCACGCCCGGCCAGCCGACGATGCTGCGGGTCCAGATGCGATCGTCGTAAGCGCCGACGGTGGGATCGATGATGCAGTTAGAGGTCATCACGATGGGGCCTGGGAAGCGGGCGAATTCCACCTGCTGGTTCTGCCAGCCGCTGCCGTAGTTGCCGATCAGATGTTTGAATTTACGCAGCTCCGGATAGCCGTGCGCCGGCAGCATTTCGCCGTGGGTATAGACATTGACGCCGGTGCCTTCCGTCTGCTCCAGCAGGTTATAGAGATCTTTCAGGTCGTGGCCAGAGATCAGGATACATTTACCTGCGGTGGCTTTTACGTTGACCTGAGTCGGCGTTGGGTGGCCATATTTGGTGGTTTCGCCGGCGTCAAGGATGCTCATCACTTTGAAGTTCATCTGGCCGATTTCCATCGAACATTCGAGCAGCGCATTCATATCCGCAGGCCAGGTGCCCAGCCACGCCATGATCTTGTGGTACTGGGCATAAATGGCGTTGTCGTACTGGCCGAGCACGTGCGCGTGTTCCATATAAGCTGCCGCGCCTTTCAGGCCGTACAGGCACAGCAGGCGCAGGCCGAGGATATTCTCGCCGATAGCGGCTTTATCTTTATTCGGGGCATAGTCTGCCGCCTGACGCTGCAGGTCACCCAGATCGTCGCCGACCAGCTGCAGGTCGGCCACCGGGCTGTCAACTTTGGCGCTGGCATCAAGGTCCAGGCACTGCGCTTTCAGCGCCTCACGCATGGCAATCGCCTGACGGGCATAGCCGACGATGCGCGGAGAATCGAAATTGACGTTAGTTAGCGTAGAGAAGAAGGCGCGGGGGGCGAAGCTGTCGACCTCATGATCGATAATGCCATATTCGCGGGCCTTAAGCGCCCAGGCGGAGAGGCCTTGCAGTGACGCAATCAGCAGATCCTGTAGATCGGAGGTTTCCGCTGTTTTACCGCACATCCCCTGCGCGTAAGAGCAGCCGTTGCCGGCCGGGGTACGAATGGTTTGTTCACATTGCACACAAAACATGGTCACACCTTTAAAGTTATATTTGATATACATGTTTAAGGTTATGCCCGAGCGCGTGAGGAGAAAAGGTGTTTCTGATACAACTTAAAGGGAGATTGATTTAGCGCAAAATTGGCGGCAGGAAGTCTGCCGCCAGCGCCTACTCAGGCGGCAAAAAAGGCGATCAGGATCGGGACCAGCAGGCTCAGCAGAAAACCGTGTACGATGGCGGCAGGGACGATCTCCACGCCGCCGGAACGCTGCAGCACCGGTAAGGTGAAGTCCATGGAGGTGGCGCCGCACAGACCCAGCGCCGTGGAGCGGCTTCGGCGAATCAGGCCCGGAATTAACATGATGGCCAGCAGCTCGCGGCACAGGTCGTTAAAGAACGCCGCGCTGCCGATTACCGGGCCAAAGGATTCGGTCAGTAAAATACCGGAGAGTGAATACCAGCCGAAGCCGCTGGCCATCGCCAGACCGGTCTTTAGCGGCAAATCCAGAATAAAGGCGTTGAGGATGCCGCCGAGTAATGAACTGATCGTGACCACCACGGCGACGATCATTCCCCGGCGGTTAAGGACTATTTGTCGCAGACTCATTCCATTATTGCGTAATTGAATACCGACGAGGAACAGGAGAAAGATCAGCGTATATTCGCTGGCTTCGGTGGCGTGTTGTAAAAAAGGCAGGCCGGTCAGGCCAAGCAAAAAACCGAGGACCACCACCCCGCACAGCTGGAGTGATTCCAGGGCCATGGCCAGGCGCGAGGGTAATTTCTCCTGACGATGCAGACTGCGCCAGGGCATTTTTCTTTCCAGCCACAGCAGAGCGGTAATATTACACAGTAAAATGATGACCACGCTCACCGCGGCGTAATGCAATATCGCCAGCAGATTGCTGGCCAGATTGTCGAGAAACGCCAGGCTGATACCCATAAAAAAGAGGATCACATAGACAATCCAGCTCAGCATCCGGTGAATCAGTTTTAGCGCAGAGGAGTGACGAAGAGGCAGTAAATAGCCGACGACCAGCGGCAACAGAATGATGAACAGTCCCGAGAACATGAACGACGCAGCCCTTGCATGATGAGAATAGCGCTCATGACACTACCCAAATAGCCGGGCCGAGTAAAGCTGTCGCCAGAAAGAAAAAGCCCGGAGACCCGGGCTTTAGAAAGGATTAATCGCGTTTTTCCAGCAGAGTGCGGTACAGCACGCCGCCAAGGATCCCGCCGACGATCGGCATGACCCAGAACAGCCACAGCTGCTGCAGCGCCCAACCGCCCTGGAAAATCGCCACCGCGGTGCTGCGCGCCGGGTTGACGGAAGTGTTGGTGACCGGAATGCTGATTAAATGGATGAGAGTCAGCGCCAGGCCGATAGCGATCGGCGCGAAGCCCGCAGGCGCGTGCGTGTTTGTCGGTCGCGCCATGGATAACCAGCAGGAAGCCGCAGGTCAGTACGATTTCAATAACGATAGCCGACAGCATAGAGAAGCCGCCCGGGGAGTGTTCGCCATAGCCGTTTGAGGCAAAGCCGCTGGCGGCGGCATCAAAGCCGGCTTTACCGCTGGCCACCACGTACAGCACCGCGGCGGCAATAATTCCGCCGACGACCTGGGCGATAATATAGCCAATGACCTCTTTCGCCGGGAAACGACCACCGGCCCACAGGCCTAAGGTTACCGCCGGGTTGAAATGACCGCCGGAAATATGGCCAACCGCATACGCCATGGTTAATACGGTTAAACCAAATGCCAGCGCCACGCCGGCAAAACCGATACCCAACTCGGGAAATGCTGCGGCAAGTACGGCGCTACCGCAGCCGCCAAATACAAGCCAGAAGGTGCCGAAGCATTCGGCTGCTAATTTTCTGAACATAACCACCTCAATTTAAATGTATACGCGCACGAGCGGACCGTGCCGGTCTTTATTTATCGTGATAAGGGACGACGATAAAAATAAAGCGGCGTTATTCTAGAGATAATCGCCATCCCAGAGCCAGTTAAATATATTGATATTATTTGATTTAGGGCAAGGTGAAGGGATTGCGTTTGCCAGTTTAACTCTTCCTATATCCATCCAAGATTATCAATAGTGTAGAACATAACGTCTGAAATAAAACTATTTTGTTTGATGAATAATCAATAGCCGTTAATAGACGATAAGTGCGTAATTTTATGAATATATTTAATCTCCAGAATAGGATGCGCAGAGGTGATTAAGCGGAGTGTCATCTTGCCGCCGCCCTCGCTATACTGTTGATTACTGAAGGAGAGTGGTGGTGTAGCGGAGGGGATATGCTTCTTGAGCGCGTAGAAATCGTCGGTTTTCGCGGTATCAATCGTCTGTCGTTGATGCTGGAGCAAAATAACGTCCTGATCGGGGAGAACGCGTGGGGGAAGTCCAGTCTGCTTGATGCGCTGACCCTGCTTTTGTCGCCAGAGTTCGATCTTTATCACTTTGTTCGCGATGACTTCTGGTTCCCCGCGGGCGACATCCAGGGACGCGAGCACCATTTGCATATTATTCTGACCTTTCGTGAAACCGAGCCGGGGCGCCATCGGGTGCGGCGTTTCCGTCCGCTTCAGCGCTGTTGGGTGCCCTGTGATGACGGCTATCACCGGGTCTTCTACCGCCTGGAAGGCGAACTCGCCGATGACGACAGCGTGATGACCCTGCGCAGTTTTATCGATGGCGAAGGCGAAGCGCTGGTGCTGGAGGATATCGATGAGCTGGCCAGACACCTGGTGCGTTTGATGCCGGTGCTGCGCCTGCGCGACGCGCGCTTTATGCGGCGCATTCATAACGGAACGGTACCGCACTCGCCGCAGATTGAGATCACCGCCCGCCAGCTGGATTTTCTGTCCCGCGAACTGGTCAGCCACCCGCAAAATTTATCCGACGGTCAGATCCGTCAGGGGTTGTCGGCCATGGTGCAGCTGCTGGAGCATTACTTTGCCGAGCAAAGCAGCGCCCAGACGCGACATCGCCTGATGCGTCGACGTTCCCATGATGAGCAGCGTAGCTGGCGTTACCTGGATATTATCAACCGGATGATCGACAAGCCCGGCGGGCGCAGCCATCGGGTGATCCTGCTGGGGCTATTTGCTACCCTGCTGCAGGCGAAAGGGACGGTGCGCCTCGATCGCGACGCGCGGCCGCTGCTGTTGATTGAGGATCCCGAGACCCGCCTGCACCCGATCATGCTCTCCGTCGCCTGGCATCTGCTGAATTTGCTGCCGTTGCAGCGTGTGACCACCACCAACTCCGGAGAGCTGCTGTCCCTGACGCCGGTGGAGCAGGTTTGTCGGCTGGTGCGTGAATCGGCGCGGGTGTCGGCATGGCGGCTGGGGCCGGGCGGAATGAATGCCGAAGAGAGTCGACGCATTGCCTTTCACATCCGCTTCAATCGCGCCTCATCGCTCTTCGCCCGCTGTTGGCTGCTGGTGGAGGGGGAGACGGAAACCTGGGTTATCAACGAGCTGGCCCGCCAGTGCGGCCATCATTTTGATGCTGAAGGGGTGAAAGTGATTGAATTCGCCCAGTCGGGCCTGAAGCCATTGATCAAATTCGCCCGCCGGATGGGGATCCAGTGGCACGTGCTGGTGGATGGCGATGAGGCAGGAAAAAAATATGCCGCGACCGTACGCGGTCTGCTGAATAACGATCGCGAGCTGGAGCGCGACCATCTGACCGCTCTGCCGGCGCTGGATATGGAACACTTTATGTATCGTCAGGGATTTGATGACGTTTACCACCGGGTGGCGCAGATCCCGGATAATGTGCCCATGAATATGCGGCGGGTGATCACCAAGGCCATCCATCGCTCATCCAAGCCGGACCTGGCGATTGAGGTGGCAATGGAAGCCGGCCGCCGTGGGGTGGACGCTGTGCCGACGCTGCTGAAAAAAATGTTCTCGCGGGTACTGTGGCTGGCCCGCGGTCGCGCTGATTAATCTCTTCGCCGTCGGGAATTTCGGCGGCGCAAAGCTCTCCGGCAGCTAAACAAAACATCATTGGCGCGAAAAATGGGTGTCCTGTTGCCGACGGGTTTCGATAGAATCTCCGCCTGGAGCGGCAGGGAAACAGCAGGAATCGGAATATGAAAGTTAAGGGAAAACGCAGGACCGTCTGGTGGCTGTTGGCGATCGTTGTGCTGGGTCTGGCTGTCTGGGGATGGCGGATCCTCAATGCGCCGCTACCGCACTACCAGACGCTGGTGGTGCGCAAAGGCGATCTCCAGCAGAGCGTGCTGGCCACCGGCAAGCTGGATGCCCTGCGAAAAGTTGACGTCGGCGCCCAGGTCAGCGGACAGCTGAAGACGCTGCACGTGAATATCGGCGATAAGGTCAAAAAGGACCAACTGCTGGGGGTTATCGATCCTGAGCAGGCGCAAAACCAGATCAAAGAGGTGGAGGCAACGTTGATGGAGCTGCGCGCCCAGCTCAATCAGGCGCGCGCGGAGAGTAAGCTGGCGCAGGTGACCCTGGCCCGTCAGCAGCAGCTGGCGCAGCGCCAGCTGGTCTCGCGACAAGACCTCGATACCGCGGCCACCGACCTGGCGGTGAAACAGGCGCAAATCGGCACCATTGAAGCGCAAATTAAGCGCAACCAGGCAACGCTCGACACGGCGAAGACCAACCTCGACTACACGCGGATCCTGGCGCCGATGGCTGGTGAAGTGACGCAAATTACTACCCTGCAGGGACAGACGGTGATCGCTGCCCAGCAGGCGCCGAACATTCTGACCCTGGCGGACCTCAGCACCATGCTGGTGAAAGCGCAGGTCTCCGAAGCGGATGTCATCCACCTCAGACCGGGACAAAAGGCGTGGTTTACCGTGCTGGGCGACCCGCTAACTCGCTATGAAGGCAAGCTGAAGGACATTCTGCCGACGCCGGAAAAAGTCAACGACGCCATCTTCTATTATGCCCGCTTCGAGGTCCCGAACCCGCAGGGAATTCTGCGCCTCGACATGACCGCGCAGGTGCATATCCAACTGGCCGAGGTGAAGAACGTGATCACCATCCCGCTGAGCGCCCTGGGTGATGCGGTCGGTGATAACCGCTACCACGTCCGGCTGTTGCGTACCGGCGAGGTCAAAGAGCGTGAGATTGTCATTGGCGCGCGCAATGATACCGACGTCGCGGTGGTGCAGGGACTTGAAGAGGGGGATGAGGTGATCGTCGGCGAGAGCGCGAGCGGGGCGGCAAAATGACGGCCCTGCTCGAGCTGCGTGATATTCGTCGCAGCTATCCTTCCGGCGACGGCAGCGTTGAGGTCCTCAAGGGGATCACCCTCAGTATCCATGCCGGGGAGATGGTGGCGATCGTGGGCGCCTCCGGCTCGGGAAAATCGACGCTGATGAATATCCTTGGCTGCCTCGACAAACCCACCAGCGGCACCTATCGGGTGGCGGGAACCGATATCGCGCAGCTGGATGGCGATGCGCTGGCCCGTCTGCGGCGGGAACACTTTGGCTTTATCTTTCAACGCTACCATCTGCTGTCCCATCTGACCGCCGCGCAGAACGTCGAAGTGCCGGCGGTGTATGCCGGCAGTGAACGGCGGGCGCGCCTGGCGCGCGCGCATGAGCTGCTGGCGCGCCTGGGGCTTGGCGATCGCGCCGACTATCAGCCGTCGCAGCTGTCCGGCGGCCAACAGCAGCGGGTCAGTATCGCCCGCGCCCTGATGAACGGTGGGGAAGTGATCCTCGCCGATGAGCCCACCGGCGCGCTGGACAGCCATTCCGGCGAAGAGGTGATGGCGATCCTGCACCAGCTGAAAGCGCAGGGGCACACGGTCATCATTGTCACTCACGATCCGCAGGTCGCCGCTCAGGCGGAGCGGATCGTCGAGATCCGCGATGGCGAAATCGTCCGCAACCCGTCCGCCAGCCGCCAGGGCGGCGGACTGCGCGCCCGTCCGCAGGCGGAGCCTTCGGCGTGGCGTCAGTTTACCAGCGGCTTTCGCGAAGCGCTGGTGATGGCCTGGAGAGCGATGGCGGCGAATAAAATGCGTACCCTGCTGACCATGCTCGGCATTATTATCGGTATTGCCTCGGTGGTGTCGATCGTGGTGGTGGGCGATGCCGCCAAGCAGATGGTGCTGGCAGATATTCGCGCCATCGGCACCAATACCATTGATGTGTATCCTGGTAAGGATTTTGGCGACGACGACCCGCGCTATCAGCAGGCGCTGAAGTATGACGATTTGCTGGCGATCCAGAAGCAGCCGTGGGTGCGCTCCGCCACGCCGGCGGTTTCAAAAAGCCTGCGCCTGCGCGCCAACAATATTGACGTTGCCGCCAGTGCGGAGGGGGTCGGTCCACAGTATTTTAATGTCTACGGCATGACCTTCAGCGAGGGCAATACCTTTAATGAACTGCAGCTCAACAGCCGGGCTCAGGTGGTGGTGCTCGACAGCAATACCCGTCGCCAGCTGTTTCCCAATAAAGCGAAAGTGGTGGGCGAGGTGATCCTGGTGGGTAATATGCCGGCCACGGTGATTGGCGTTGCGGATGAAAAGCAGTCGATGTTCGGCAGCAGCAAAATTCTCCGCGTCTGGTTGCCCTACACCACCATGGCGGGAAGAGTAATGGGCCAGTCGTGGCTGAACTCCATCACTGTGCGCGTTCATGAAGGCTACGACAGTGAAACCGCAGAGAAACAGCTGCTGCGTCTGCTGGAGCTGCGGCATGGTAAAAAAGATGTATTCACCTGGAATATGGACAGCGTCTTGAAAACCGCCGAAAGGACCACACATACCTTACAGCTGTTCCTGACATTGGTGGCGGTGATTGCCCTGGTGGTCGGCGGGATTGGCGTAATGAATATTATGCTGGTGTCGGTGACCGAACGGACGCGGGAGATCGGCATCCGCATGGCGGTTGGCGCGCGGGCCAGCGATGTGCTGCAGCAGTTTCTCATCGAGGCGGTGCTGGTTTGCCTGGTCGGCGGTGCGCTGGGGGTGACGTTGTCGCTGATGATCGCGTTTATTCTGCAACTGTTTCTCCCGGGCTGGGAGATCGGTTTTTCGCCGCTGGCGCTGGTGACGGCGTTTCTCTGTTCGACGTTAACCGGGGTGCTGTTTGGCTGGCTGCCGGCGCGCAATGCGGCGCGGCTCGATCCGGTGGATGCCCTGGCGCGGGAGTAGTCGGGATGAGAAATAAAAATGCCAGTCAGAAGGACTGGCATTTTATTAGCAGGATGTACACAATGAAGCAAAAGAGTTATGCAGCCGTTTCCGCTTCCACAGGGACGATCACGCTGGCGTGGTTGCCTTTTGGCCCCTGGTGAACATCAAACCGAACGGCTTGTCCGGCTTTTAGCGTTCTGTAACCATCCATCTGGATGGTGGAGTAATGGGCGAAAATGTCTTCGCCGCCGCCCTCAGGGCAGATAAAACCGAACCCTTTGGCATTGTTGAACCACTTAACAGTACCCATTTCCATACTTCGACATCCTTCGTAAATCTTTATTAGTAAGATGGAATGAACCGGTGGTGGAGTGACGAGTTGTTCAATTGCTCGCCAACTCTCGCCACTACAATTTAGAGAAATACGAAAACGCGTCAAGCGATTGAGGAGGGGGAACGGCGAAAAATGCGTCAAAATTTGAAGCAGTTAACGCTATTGCCGGGGAATGTGACAGCCGTCGCGGATAGAAGCGATAGATGATAGTTATCTATGATCTGTTGTAGATTTGTGATGAGCATAACCTCTGGTCATCGACAGGCCTCCGCCTGTTGGCAACAGCAACCGATGATGAACACTGACGATGAGTAAGAGAGATTGGCTGGACTTCGAGCACCTGGTTGACGACGAAGTTCGTGATGCGATTAAACCGCCATCTATGTATAAAGTGATATTGGTCAATGATGACTACACTCCAATGGAGTTTGTTATTGACGTGTTACAAAAATTCTTTTCTTATGATGTTGAACGTGCAACGCAACTGATGCTCACGGTTCACTATGAAGGTAAGGCGATTTGTGGCGTGTTTACCGCGGAAGTGGCGGAGACCAAAGTCGCTATGGTGAATCAGTACGCGAGGGAGAACGAGCATCCATTGCTGTGTACGCTGGAAAAAGCCTGAATTCAGGCATGAAAATTGGGGGAGGTGCCTATGCTCAATCAAGAACTGGAACTCAGTTTAAATATGGCTTTCGCCAGAGCGCGCGAGCACCGTCATGAGTTTATGACCGTCGAGCACTTGCTGCTGGCTCTGCTAAGCAACCCCTCGGCCCGTGAGGCCCTGGAAGCGTGTTCAGTGGACCTGGTGGCATTGCGTCAGGAACTTGAAGCCTTCATCGAACAAACCACACCCGTCCTGCCAGCCACGGAAGAAGAGCGCGACACCCAGCCGACGCTGAGCTTCCAGCGTGTGCTGCAGCGCGCCGTTTTCCACGTGCAATCTTCTGGCCGCAGCGAAGTGACCGGCGCCAACGTGCTGGTGGCCATTTTCAGCGAGCAGGAGTCGCAGGCCGCCTACCTGCTGCGTAAACATGAAGTGAGCCGACTCGATGTGGTGAACTTCATTTCTCATGGTACACGCAAAGATGAGCCGAGCCAGTCTTCCGATAACAGCGGAAGCCAGCCTGGCAATGAAGAGCAAGCCGGCGGGGAGGAACGTATGGAAAACTTCACCACCAACCTCAATCAGCTTGCTCGCGTTGGCGGCATCGATCCCCTGATCGGCCGTGAAAAAGAGCTGGAGCGCGCCATTCAGGTGCTGTGCCGTCGGCGTAAAAATAACCCGCTGCTGGTGGGGGAATCCGGCGTCGGTAAAACCGCCATCGCCGAAGGCCTTGCCTGGCGTATTGTGCAGGGCGATGTGCCGGAAGTCATGGCTGACTGCACCATCTACTCGCTTGATATTGGTTCTCTGCTGGCCGGGACGAAATACCGTGGCGATTTTGAAAAACGCTTTAAAGCGTTGCTGAAACAGCTGGAGCAGGATACCAACAGCATCCTGTTCATTGATGAGATCCACACCATCATCGGTGCGGGAGCGGCGTCTGGCGGCCAGGTCGATGCGGCTAACCTGATCAAACCGCTGCTTTCCAGCGGCAAGATCCGGGTGATTGGCTCCACCACTTACCAGGAGTTCAGCAACATCTTTGAAAAAGATCGTGCGCTGGCCCGCCGTTTCCAGAAAATCGATATTACCGAACCGTCGGTGGAAGAGACCGTCCAGATTATCAACGGCCTGAAGCCGAAGTACGAAGCGCACCACGATGTGCGTTATACCGCCAAGGCGGTGCGTGCGGCGGTTGAGCTGGCGGTGAAATACATTAACGATCGCCATCTACCGGATAAGGCGATTGACGTAATTGACGAGGCGGGGGCGCGGGCGCGCTTAATGCCGGTCAGCAAGCGTAAGAAAACGGTCAATGTGGCGGATATCGAGTCCGTGGTGGCGCGCATTGCGCGGATCCCTGAGAAGAGCGTCTCCCGCAGCGATCGCGATACGCTGAAAAACCTTGGCGATCGACTGAAAATGCTGGTCTTTGGTCAGGATAAGGCCATCGAGGCGCTGACGGAAGCCATCAAGATGGCGCGCGCCGGGCTGGGCCATGAGCACAAGCCGGTGGGTTCATTCCTGTTCGCCGGGCCGACCGGGGTGGGGAAAACCGAAGTGACCGTGCAGCTGGCGAAGGCGCTGGGTATTGAGCTGCTGCGTTTTGATATGTCCGAATATATGGAACGTCATACCGTCAGTCGTTTAATCGGGGCGCCTCCGGGCTACGTCGGCTTCGACCAGGGCGGGCTGCTGACCGATGCGGTGATTAAACATCCGCATGCGGTGCTGCTGCTCGATGAGATCGAAAAAGCGCATCCGGACGTGTTCAACCTGCTGCTGCAGGTGATGGACAACGGCACGCTGACCGATAACAACGGACGTAAAGCGGACTTCCGCAACGTGGTGCTGGTGATGACCACCAACGCCGGGGTGCGGGAAACCGAGCGTAAATCGATTGGCCTTATCCAGCAGGACAACAGTCCGGACGCAATGGATGAGATCAAGAAGATCTTTACGCCGGAGTTCCGTAACCGTCTCGACAACATCATCTGGTTCGATCACCTCTCCACCACGGTGATCCATCAGGTTGTCGACAAGTTTATCGTCGAGCTGCAGGTTCAGCTGGATCAGAAAGGCGTCTCCCTGGAAGTCAGCCAGGAAGCGCGCGACTGGCTGGCGGAAAAAGGCTACGACCGGGCAATGGGGGCACGTCCAATGGGACGCGTCATTCAGGACAACCTGAAAAAACCGCTGGCGAACGAGCTGCTGTTTGGCTCGCTGGTCGACGGCGGGCAGGTGACGGTCTCTCTGGACAGCGCGAAAAATACGCTGACCTACGACTTCCAGAGCGCGCCGAAGCACAAACCGGAAGCCGCCCATTAAGGCGATATCTTCAATGTAAAAAACCGGCCAGGGGCCGGTTTTTTTTTGCCTGCTGGCGGTAGAAATGAAAAGACCGGGAATTATCCCGGCCTTCAGCATCTGACGCCTTAAGGGCGAAAACAATCAGCGACTACGGAAGACAATGCGGCCTTTGCTCAGGTCGTACGGGGTCAGCTCAACAGTCACTTTGTCGCCCGTCAGAATGCGGATGTAGTTTTTACGCATTTTACCGGAGATATGCGCGGTTACCACGTGACCGTTTTCCAGTTCTACGCGGAACATAGTGTTAGGCAACGTTTCAAGTACGGTGCCCTGCATTTCAATATTGTCTTCTTTGGCCATCTAGTCCTCTGGGGTATCACTACCGTAGTTTTGAACCGGCAAGATAATGCCGAAGTTCATCATGTAAGTAAAGTTTTACGTGTCTACCCTGAATCATTCACCTTGCCGCAAGGCGCGCAGTCAGCACGCCGGCAATGGAAATATGACGGGTATGAATCGCCGAAGTAGTTTTGGCGCATTGCCCGGGACACACACGGCCATGCCGCGTGACAGGCGCAAACGTAAAGGGGAGTGACAGAACGATGGGCGTTATCTGACTCTTATTATTCCCAAACGGCGGCGGGGCAACAGGCAGAAGCTACTCTACCGCGCAATTATACCATCCTGACGCAAAATGTGCTGAAAACATTTTATTGTCCGCCCGGAAATAGCACCCGCGGTACCCAAAATCGCTCGGGCAGACGGTAGCCGCGTAATACTGACAGATAGTCCAGATAATCGCGGCGGGGAATATCCACCGCGCCTAATGATGCGGTATGGTTGTTCAGCACCTGACAGTCAATTAATTTACCGCCGCTCTGCGCAAAGTCCTGGCAAAATACCAGCAGCGCGGTTTTGGAGGCATTTTCCGCCCGGCTGAACATCGACTCGCCGCAAAACAGCGCCCCCTGTGCCACGCCGTACATTCCCCCCACCAGAGTATTCTCCTGCCAGACTTCAATGGAGTGGGCATGCCCCAGCTCATGCAGCTGGTGGTAGGCGCGAACGATGCTGCTGGTTATCCAGGTGCCTTCGTCACGATCGCTGGCGCAGCCCTCTATCACCTCGCCAAAGGCGTGATTGAGCGTGACGCGGTAGGGCGAACGCTGATGAAAGCGCTTCATGCTGCGGCTGAGATGGAACTGTTCCGGCCAGAGCACCGCGCGGGGATCGGGCGACCACCAGAGGATCGGGTCGCCGGGGGAAAACCAGGGAAAAATACCACGCTGATAGGCCATCAGCAGGCGCGCGGGGCTCAGATCGCCGCCGAGCGCCAGCAGGCCGTTAGGTTCACGCAGGGCGCCTTCCGGAGAAGGGAAGGCGATAGAATGCCGGGAGAGCTGAACCAGACGCATTTTAACCTCAATACGCATCAGCAAAAATTAGATAATAGCCTACAGACGCTGTTTAAACTGGAAGTACCGGCCCTGTTTAGCGAGCAGCTCCGCGTGACTACCTTGCTCAATTATCTGGCCGTTGTCCATGACTATTATCTGATTAAAACGCGCCAGGCCTCGCAGGCGGTGGGTGACCATCAGCACGGTTTTCTCGCGTAAGACTTCCGCCAGCAGATGCAGGATCTGGCTTTCGGTGGCCGCATCCAGACCTTCTGTCGGTTCGTCCAGCAGCATCAGCGGCGCATCGTGGAGCAGCGCGCGGGCAATGGCCAGCCGGCGCAGTTCGCCGCCGGAAAGCTGGCGTCCGCCTTCGCCCAGCCAGCCGTTGAGTCCGCCATCTTCCAGCAGTTTTTCCAGGCCTACCTTCTCAAGGGTGGCGCAGAGCAGAGTGTCATCAGCCTCAGGCGCCGCCAGCAGCAGGTTGTCGCGCAGGGTGGCGCTGAACAGGTGCACGCGCTGCGGTACCACGCTCATTGACTGCCGCAGGGTGGCTTCGCTGAGCCCGGACAGCGGCTGATCGTTGAGCAATATTTCACCCTGTGTCGGATCCCATGCGCGGGTGAGTAACTGCAACAGCGTCGACTTTCCGCAGCCGGTTCGGCCAAGAATAGCAATATGTTCCCCGGCGGCAATCTGCAGGGAGATGTTCTCCAGAGCGGGGGAGGGCTGCTGCGGGTAGCGGAAGGTGACCTGCCTGAAATCTAAGGCCACCTGCGCAGGCTTGCAGGCCTCGCCCTCGACGAAGGAGACTTCCGGCTGCTGGTCAGTGATCTGCGAGATCCGCAGCGCGGAGGCGATCACCTGACCTAAATGCTGGAAAGCGCCGGTGACGGGCGCCAGGGCTTCGAAAGCCGCCAGGGCGCAGAAGACGAACAGGGCGATCAGCGCCCCGGGCTGACTGTTGCCGCCGACGCCATCTGAGGCCAGCCAGAGCATGGCCACCACGGCGATACCGCCGATCAACAGCATCAGCGCCTGCGAAAGCGCGGTCAGCTCGGCCTGGCGACGCTGCGCCTCCTGCCAACTGAGCTCGGTCTTTTCCATTTGCGCGCGATAGCGGTCGCTGGCGTTAAACACCATCAGCTCCGCCTGGCCCTGCAGCCAGGCGGTAAGCTGTTGCCGATACTGGCCGCGCAGCTGGGTCATACTCTCTCCGGCCGGTTTACCGGCGCGATAGAACAGCGGCGGCATAACCAGCAGGGTCACCAGCATGATACCGCCGAGCGTTAGCGCGAGGGTGACATCGAGCAGGCTTAATCCGCAGGTCACCACCACAATCACCACCAGCGCGCCGACCAGCGGCGAAATGACCCGCAGGTAGAGATGATCCAGGGTGTCGACGTCGGCTACCACGCGGTTGAGCAGTTCACCCTGGCGAAAGCGCGCCAGCCCCGCCGGAGAGAGGGGGAGTAGTTTGCTGAAGGTGAAGACGCGCAGGTGCTGTAGCACGCGGAAGGTGGCGTCGTGGCTGACCAGACGCTCGAAGTAGCGTCCGGCGGTCCGGATAATCGCTGCGCCGCGGACGCCCGCGGCGGGCAGCATATAGTTAAAACTGTAGATCCCGGCGACGCCCACCACCGCAGAGGCGGAGAGAAACCAGCCGGAGAGCGTCAGCAGGCCGATACTGGCCAGCAGGGTCACAATAGCCAGTACGATGCCGAGCAGCAGCATCCATTTGTGGCGTTTGTACAGTGCCAGATAGGGTAAGAGCGCGCGCATTTAAATCTCCTCCTGACGATGGGCCAGCAGCGCCGAGAAGACCCCGCCGGCGCGGGCCAGCGTGGCGTAGTCGCCTTGTTCGATAATCTGTCCGTCCTGCATCACCCAGACGGCATCCCAGTCCGCCAGTCCCTCAAGCTGATGGGTAACCAGCAGCGTGGTTTGCTGGGTCGAGGCGTGGGTCAATGCCTGCATGACCCGTTGTTCGCTATGGGCGTCGAGGCTGGCGGCGGGTTCATCCAGCAGCAGCAGGCGGCACGGCACCAACAGCGCGCGGGCGACCGCGATACGCTGCGCCTGGCCGACCGACAGACGGCCCGCCTGATCGCCCACGGCGGTATGGATCCCATCCGGCAGCAGAGCGATAAACTCGCTCACCCAGGCCTTGTCCAGCGCCAGTCGAAGCTGGGCATCGCTGGCTTCCGGCCACGCCAGCAGCACATTTTCCCGCAGCGTGGCGGCAGGAAGCTGGGGATTCTGCCCCACCCAACTTAACAGGCGACGCCAGCGATCGGCGTCCAGCTCTCGCAGCTCCACGCCATTGACCTTCAGCGAACCCTCATAGGGCAAAAAGCCGAGCAGGGTGTTCAGCAGTGAACTTTTCCCTGAGCCGCTCTGCCCCACCAGCACCACCCGCGCGCCTGCAGGCAGTGAAAAGGTCAGCGGCCCGGCGAGGACTTTCCCTTCGGGAGATTTAATCAGCAGATCGCGCGCTTCCACGCCAATCAGATCGTTGTCATTTAAGGTTTTTTCGCCACGCTCCACCTGGGTCAGCGGGGTTTCCATAAACGTTTTCAGACTGTCCGCAGCGCCGACGGCCTGGGCTTTGGCATGGTAGAAGGTGCCCAGGTCACGTAATGGCTGGAAAAACTCCGGGGCGAGGATCAGCGTCAGGAAGCCCGCCATCAGCGTGACGCCCGCGCCATAGTGGCCGAAGTTAAGCTCGCCAAGGTATGAGAAGCCGAAATAAACCGCTACCAGCGCAATGGAGAGCGAGGTGAAAAATTCCAGTACCCCGGAGGAGAGGAACGCCAGGCGCAGGACTTCCATGGTGCGTTGGCGAAAATCCTGCGAGGCGTCGCGAATATTATCCGTTTCGGCCTGACCGCGGTGAAAAATACGCAAGGTTTCCATGCCGCGCAGGCGGTCGAGGAAGTGGCCGCTGAGGCGGGCCAGCGCCTGGAAATTACGCCGGTTGGCATCGGCGGCGCCCATCCCAACCAGGGCCATGAACAAGGGGATCAGCGGCGCAGTGCCGAGGAGGATCAGCGCGGCGGCCCAGTTTATCGGGAAAATAGTGATGACGATCAGCAGCGGCACGCAGGCCGCCAGCGTCATTTGCGGCAGGTAGCGGGCATAATAGTCATGCATATCGTCGATCTGCTCGAGGATAAGCGTAGCCCAGCTGCCAGCCGGTTTGCCCTGGATCCACGCCGGGCCCGCCTGCTGGAGGCGGTCGAGCACCTGGCGGCGAATTTCATAGCGAATATGCTGCCCGGCCTGAAAGCCGACCCGTTCACGCAGCCAGACCACCCAGGCGCGCAGCACAAAGGTCAGCACCAGCAGGGTTAGCGGCAGCAGCAGGGCGGTCGCAGGAATATTCTCCATCACCATCCGATGCAGGATCCGCGCCAGGAACCAGGCCTGCGCCACGATCAGCAGACCGCTCGCCACGCCAAGGAGGCGGGAAATCATCAACCAGCGACGGGAGATAATGCTTTGCTGTTTTAACCAGCGGGTTAACTCTTGTTGACGGGTTTTATTCATTGCGCGCTTTGCAGGTGTCGTTATCGGAATATTGGGCACGGCAATGTTACATCGCGGCAAAAATAAAGGCGACTTTTCGTCGCCTTCTTTACCTTTGTTACTGACTTGTAAAGATTATTTGCAGGCGTCAGCCAGACCGTCGAGGTAACGTTCAGCGTCCAGCGCCGCCATGCAGCCGGTGCCGGCGGAGGTGATAGCCTGACGATAAATATGGTCCATCACATCGCCGGCGGCGAACACGCCCGGGATGCTGGTCTGGGTCGCATTGCCATGGATACCGGACTGCACTTTGATGTAGCCGTTCTCCAGCTCCAGCTGACCTTCAAAGATGGCGGTGTTCGGGCTGTGGCCGATGGCGACAAACAGACCGGCTACTTCCAGGGACTCGACGTTGTCGCTGTTTTTGGTATCGCGCAGACGCAGGCCGCTGACGCCCATCTGGTCGCCGGTCACCTCTTCGAGGGTGCGATCGGTATGCAGCACGATGTTGCCGCTTTCCACTTTGTCCATCAGGCGTTTGATGAGGATTTTTTCCGCACGGAAGGAATCGCGACGGTGGATAAGGTGTACCTCAGAGGCGATGTTTGACAGATACAGAGCCTCTTCAACCGCGGTGTTGCCGCCGCCGATCACCGCCACTTTCTGGTTGCGATAGAAGAATCCGTCACAGGTGGCGCAGGCGGAAACGCCGCGGCCCTTGAAGGCTTCTTCGGAAGGCAGGCCCAGGTAACGGGCGGAAGCGCCGGTGGCGATAATCAACGCGTCACAGGTGTATTCGCCGCTGTCGCCGGTCAGACGGAACGGCCGGTTTTGCAGATCGACGCGGCTGATATGGTCGAAAATAATCTCGGTTTCAAATTTCGTGGCATGCTCGTGCATGCGCTCCATCAGCAGCGGACCGGTCAAATCGTTCGGATCGCCTGGCCAGTTTTCCACTTCCGTCGTGGTGGTCAGCTGACCGCCTTTTTCCATCCCGGTGATCAGCACCGGCTGCAGGTTGGCGCGTGCGGCATAGACCGCCGCGGTGTATCCCGCAGGTCCAGAACCAAGGATAAGCAGTTTACTGTGTTTGGCTGTGCCCATGAGATCCCCATAATAATTGGCATACATTGGGCTGGGATTGTAGGGAATTTGTTGTCGTAAAAAAAGAGCGCAGCGATTTTGTTAACGATGTGTGCAATAGAAGCGGCCGATGAATTGGCGATTTTCCCGGCAAGGAATATAACTATTTCTACTGTTGGCGGGACAATTATAAGACGAAAAAATGAGAATCAACCAGGGTAGATGATGAATATCTGGCATCTTGTACTAAAAATCGATGTTTTGCTTTGACAATCCCCTGTGCTTTTGCGAAAACATTCAAGGAAGAAGAAAAGCAGTATTTGGCGTGCGGCGAATTTTCATGCACGCAAATGCCATTTTTATCCGGGTTAACGAAATCTACGCATGGTGTGGACAGACGCCATGCGTGATGTCGGTGACTGCCGTCAGGCAACGGGCTTCTCACGTACCCCTGGGTTACCCAATGTCGTACGGGTAATAACAGGATGGGCTCTGGCAGTGAAGGCACAGAGCCGGAACAGGAGTAGGGAAGGAATACAGAGAGACAATAATAATGGTAGATAGCAAGAAGCGCCCTGGCAAAGATCTCGACCGCATTGATCGTAACATCCTGAATGAATTGCAAAAAGATGGGCGAATTTCTAACGTCGAGCTTTCTAAACGGGTGGGACTTTCTCCGACGCCTTGCCTTGAGCGTGTGCGTCGTCTTGAAAGACAGGGTTTTATTCAGGGCTATACGGCGCTGCTCAACCCGCATTATCTGGATGCATCACTTCTGGTATTTGTTGAGATTACTCTGAATCGTGGCGCACCGGATGTGTTTGAGCAATTTAACGCCGCAGTGCAAAAACTTGAAGAAATTCAAGAGTGTCATCTGGTTTCCGGTGATTTCGACTATCTGTTGAAAACCCGCGTACCGGATATGTCAGCGTATCGTAAATTACTGGGCGAGACCTTGCTGCGCCTGCCGGGCGTTAACGACACCCGTACCTATGTGGTAATGGAAGAAGTCAAGCAAAGTAATCGTCTGGTTATTAAGACGCGCTAACACGGAACAGGTGCAAACTCGACGTAGTTTGATTACACTCCTGTTAATCCATACAGCAACAGTGCCGGGGAGACCCGGCGCTGTTGTCCGTTTTAGCAGCAGGCAGGAAACAGCCTGATACCTGGAGAGCCTTTCTTGAGCCAGGAATACACCGAAGACAAAGAAGTCAAACTTACCAAACTCAGCAGCGGGCGCCGACTCCTCGAGGCGATGCTCATCCTTTGCTCCCTCTTCGCCATCTGGCTGATGGCGGCATTACTGAGCTTTAACCCCTCGGACCCAAGCTGGTCGCAAACGGCATGGCATGAGCCTATCCATAATTTAGGCGGCGCCCCCGGCGCGTGGCTTGCCGATACCCTCTTTTTCATTTTTGGCGTCATGGCCTACACCATCCCGGTGATCATCATCGGCGGATGCTGGTTTGCCTGGCGGCATCAGGAAAATGACGAATATATTGATTATTTCGCCGTTTCGCTGCGCCTCATCGGTGCGTTAGCCCTGATCCTGACCTCCTGCGGTCTAGCGGCGATTAACGCCGATGATATCTGGTACTTCGCCTCTGGCGGGGTGATTGGCAGCCTGCTGAGCACCACCCTGCAACCGCTGCTGCACAGCAGCGGCGGCACCATCGCGCTGTTGTGCATCTGGGCGGCCGGCCTGACGCTGTTTACCGGCTGGTCGTGGGTCAGCATTGCGGAAAAACTGGGCGGCGGCATCCTGTCCGTGCTCACCTTTGCCAGCAATCGTACCCGTCGGGATGATACCTGGGTCGATGAAGGCGAATACGAAGACGACGATGAAGAGTACGACGACGAAGAGGCGGCAACCCCCCAGGAGTCGCGTCGCGCCCGTATCTTGCGCAGCGCACTGGCGCGGCGTAAACGTCTCGCTGAGAAGTTTACCAACCCCATGGGGCGTAAAACCGACGCGGCGCTTTTCTCCGGCAAACGGATGGATGACGGGGAAGAGGCAGTGCAGTACAGCGCCAGCGGTGCGCCTGTTGCCGCCGACGATGTACTGTTTTCCGGCGCCAGCGCCGCGCGTCCCGCAGAGAATGATGTGTTGTTCTCCGGCGCCAGCGCCGCGCGCCCGGGCGATTTCGACCCTTACGATCCGTTGCTGAACGGCCAGAGTATCGCTGAGCCGGTGGGCGCGGCGGCGGCGGCCACTGCCGCGCCGCAGCCGTGGGCCGAATCACCGGCTGGTCATCAGGGCGCTGCGCCGGTTTATCAGCCGGAAGCTGGTTACCCGCCGCAGCTCTACCAGCCAGAGCCGGCACCGTATCAGCAGCCTGCTTATGCTCCTCATGCCGGTCAGCCGGCACCGCAGGCGTATCAGCCTGAGCCTGCGCCGTATCAGCAGCCGGTTTACGATCCGTATGCCGGCCAGCCTGCGCCGCAGGGGTATCAACCCGAGCCTGCGCCGTATCAGCAGCCGGTTTACGATCCGCATGCCGGTCAGCCTGCGCCGCAGGCGTATCAGCTTGAGCCTGCGCCGTATCAGCAGCCGGTTTACGATCCGCATGCCGTCCAGCCTGCGCCGCAGGGGTATCAGCCAGAGCCGGCGCCGTATCAGCAGTCGGTTTACGATCCACATGTTGCTCAGCCTGCGCCGCAGGGGTATCAGCCAGAGCCGGCGCCGTATCAGCAGCCGGTTTACGATCCGCATGCTGTCCAGCCTGCGCCGCAGGGGTATCAACCCGAGCCTGCGCCGTATCAGCAGCCGGCTTACGATCCGCATGCCGGTCAGCCTGCGCCGCAGGCGTATCAGCCTGAGCCCGCGCCGGTACCTGCCGCGCAGCCAGAGCCTGAGGTCGTGCAGGAAGAAGTGAAACGTCCGCCGCTCTATTATTTCGAGGAAGTGGAAGAGAAGCGGGCGCGCGAACGCGAGCTGCTGGCTTCCTGGTATCAGCCTATTCCGGAGCCGGAAAGTCCGATCGCCACCAAACCGCTGACGCCGCCCGCCTCGCCGTCCAAACCGCCCGTGGAGTCAACCGTAGTTTCTGCGGTGGCGGCAGGAGTGCATCAGGCAACGGCTGCCAGCGGCGGCGCAGCCGCTGCGAAGACGGCGACCGCCGCGTCCGCAGCGACAGCGCCATTGTTCAGCCCGGCCTCCAGCGGACCGCGGGTCCAGGTGAAAGAGGGCATTGGTCCAAAACTACCGCGGCCAAATCGCGTTCGCGTCCCGACGCGTCGGGAACTGGCCTCCTACGGCATCAAGCTACCGTCGCAGCGGGAAGCTGAACAGCGCGCGCGGCAGGCCGAGCGCGACCCCCATTATGATGATGAGCTGCTCTCGGATGAGGAAGCGGATGCTATGGAGCAGGATGAGCTGGCTCGCCAGTTCGCCGCCACTCAACAGCAGCGCTATGGCCATCGCTGGGAAGACGATAACGCGACTGATGACGATGACGCCGATGCCGCGGCGGAAGCGGAGCTGGCGCGCCAGTTTGCCGCCACCCAGCAGCAGCGCTACGCCTCCGAGCAGCCGCCGGGCGCTAATCCGTTCTCGCCGGCGGATTATGAATTCTCGCCGATGAAAACGCTGGTCAAAGAGGGTCCGAGCGAGCCGCTGTTTACGCCGACACCGGAAGTACAGCCGCAGCAGCCAGCCCAGCACTATCAACAACCGGCCGCCGCTCCGCAGCAGGGTTATCAACCTGCGCAGCACCAGCCGGTACACCCTCAGCCAGTGCCGCAGCAGCCTTACCAGACTGCGACGCAGCCCGTGCAGCCGCAACAGCCGGTTGCCCCGCAGGGGCACCAGCCTGCCGCGCCTGCGCCGCAGGAGAGCCTGATCCACCCGCTGCTGATGCGCAATGGCGATAGTCGACCGCTGCAAAAGCCGACAACGCCGCTGCCGTCGCTGGATCTGCTCACGCCGCCGCCCAGTGAAGTCGAGCCGGTCGATACCTTTGCTCTTGAGCAGATGGCACGACTGGTGGAAGCGCGACTCGCCGACTTCCGCATTAAAGCGGATGTGGTGAACTACTCGCCGGGGCCGGTGATCACCCGTTTCGAACTGAATCTGGCGCCTGGCGTCAAAGCGGCGCGAATCTCTAACCTGTCACGGGATCTGGCGCGTTCGCTGTCCACGGTCGCCGTGCGCGTGGTGGAAGTGATCCCGGGTAAACCGTATGTCGGGCTTGAGCTGCCGAATAAAAAGCGCCAGACCGTCTACCTGCGTGAAGTGCTCGACAACAGCAAGTTCCGTGATAACCCGTCGCCGCTGACCGTGGTGCTGGGTAAAGACATCGCCGGCGATCCGGTGGTGGCCGATCTGGCGAAAATGCCGCACCTGCTGGTGGCCGGTACCACCGGTTCCGGTAAGTCAGTCGGCGTCAACGCCATGATCCTCAGCATGCTCTACAAGGCGCAGCCGGAAGATGTGCGTTTCATTATGATCGACCCGAAAATGCTCGAGCTGTCGGTCTACGAAGGTATTCCGCATCTGCTGACGGAAGTGGTCACCGACATGAAAGACGCCGCCAATGCGCTGCGCTGGAGCGTCAACGAGATGGAGCGTCGCTACAAGCTAATGTCGGCGCTGGGCGTACGAAATCTGGCGGGCTATAACGAGAAGATTGCTGAAGCGGCACGCATGGGCCGTCCGATCCCGGATCCATACTGGAAGCCAGGCGACAGTATGGACGCGGTGCACCCGGTACTGGAAAAGCTACCGTACATAGTGGTGCTGGTGGACGAATTCGCCGACCTGATGATGACCGTCGGTAAGAAGGTGGAAGAGCTGATCGCTCGCCTGGCGCAGAAAGCGCGTGCGGCGGGGATCCACCTGGTGCTGGCGACGCAGCGTCCGTCGGTGGATGTCATTACCGGTCTGATTAAGGCCAACATTCCGACGCGTATCGCCTTTACCGTGTCGAGTAAAATTGACTCGCGTACCATTCTCGATCAGGGCGGTGCGGAATCGCTGCTCGGGATGGGGGATATGCTCTACTCCGGGCCGAACTCCACCACGCCGGTGCGCGTCCATGGGGCGTTTGTTCGCGACCAGGAAGTCCACGCTGTGGTTCAGGACTGGAAAGCCCGCGGTCGTCCGCAGTATGTTGACGGCATTACCTCCGACAGCGAAAGCGAAGGCGGCGGCGGCGGTTTCGACGGCGGTGAAGAGCTGGATCCACTGTTCGATCAGGCGGTCAGCTTTGTGACCGAGAAGCGTAAAGCGTCGATTTCCGGGGTGCAGCGCCAGTTCCGCATTGGCTATAACCGTGCCGCGCGTATCATCGAACAGATGGAAGCGCAGGGCATTGTCAGCGAGCAGGGCCATAACGGTAACCGCGAAGTGCTGGCGCCGCCGCCCTTTGAATGAGTGCAAAGTTGGGTAAATAAGCGCAAAATCAGCCAATTCTTCTGTCCCGCCGCCGTCGGCGGTCCTACATTAGGGGCAGAAGAGGCTCCCGCGTCGGGAGTGACGCACATTAAGGAAGAACAATGAAAAAACTCGCAATCACCTGTGCATTACTGTCTGGTATGGTCGTCAGCCAGGTCTGGGCAGATGCGGCCAGTGACTTAAAAAGCCGTCTTGATAAAGTGAGCAGCTTCCATGCCAGCTTTACGCAAAAAGTCACCGACGGCAGCGGCAACGCCGTGCAGGACGGACAGGGCGACCTGTGGGTAAAACGCCCGAATCTGTTTAACTGGCATATGACCCAGCCGGATGAGAGCGTCCTCGTTTCGGATGGTAAAACCCTGTGGTTCTATAACCCGTTCGTCGAGCAGGCCACGGCGACCTGGCTGAAAGACGCCACCAGCAACACGCCGTTTATGCTGATTGCCCGCAACCAGTCCAGCGACTGGCAGCAGTACAATATCAAACAAAACGGCGATGATTTTGTGCTGACGCCGAAAAGCGGCAGCGGCAACCTGAAGCAGTTCACGATCAACGTCGGTCGGGACGGCACCATCCATCAGTTCAGCGCCGTCGAGCAGGACGATCAGCGCAGCAGCTATCAGCTGAAATCGCAGCAGAACGGCGCCGTCGACGCATCTAAGTTCACCTTTACGCCGCCGAAAGGTGTGACGGTGGACGATCAACGTAAGTAGAGGCGAAAGTGAGCAATCTGTCGCTCGATTTTTCCGACAACGCGTTTCAACCTCTGGCCGCTCGCATGCGGCCAGAAAATTTAGCGCAGTATATTGGCCAGCAGCACCTGCTGGCGCCGAGCAAACCCCTGCCGCGGGCGATCGAAGCCGGGCACCTGCATTCGATGATCCTCTGGGGGCCGCCGGGTACCGGCAAGACTACCCTGGCGGAAGTTATCGCCCGTTATGCCAGCGCCGATGTCGAAAGGATCTCGGCGGTGACCTCCGGGGTGAAAGAGATCCGCGAGGCCATTGAGCGCGCGCGGCAGAATCGCAACGCCGGCCGACGAACGATTCTGTTTGTTGACGAAGTGCATCGCTTCAATAAAAGCCAGCAGGATGCCTTTCTGCCGCATATTGAAGATGGCACTATCACTTTTATTGGCGCGACCACCGAAAACCCTTCCTTTGAGCTTAACTCAGCGCTGCTCTCCCGCGCCCGCGTCTATTTACTGAAATCGCTCACTACCGACGATATCGAGCGGGTGCTTGACCAGGCGATGAACGATAAAACCCGCGGCTACGGCGGCCAGGATATCGTTTTGCCGGATGAGACCCGCAGGGCCATCGCCGAACTGGTAAACGGCGACGCGCGGCGGGCGCTGAATACCCTGGAAATGATGGCCGATATGGCCGAGAGCGATGATGCGGGCAAGCGGGTGCTGAAGGCGGAACTGCTGACCGAGATCGCCGGCGAGCGCAGCGCGCGCTTTGATAATAAAGGCGACCGTTTCTACGATTTGATTTCCGCCCTGCATAAGTCGGTGCGCGGTAGCGCGCCGGACGCGGCGCTTTACTGGTACGCGCGGATCATCACCGCCGGGGGCGATCCGCTGTATGTTGCCCGCCGTTGTCTGGCGATTGCCTCGGAAGACGTCGGCAACGCCGACCCGCGGGCGATGCAGGTGGCCATATCGGCGTGGGACTGCTTCACCCGCGTCGGGCCGGCGGAAGGCGAACGGGCGATTGCCCAGGCTATTGTCTATCTGGCCTGCGCGCCGAAGAGCAATGCGGTCTACACCGCCTTTAAAGCGGCGCTGGCCGATGCGCGAGACCGTCCGGACTATGACGTTCCGGTGCATCTGCGCAATGCGCCGACGAAGCTGATGAAAGAGATGGGCTACGGGCAGGAGTATCGCTACGCTCATGACGAACCTAACGCCTACGCCGCCGGCGAGCAGTACTTCCCGCAGGAAATGGCGCAAACGCGCTATTATCACCCGACAAACCGGGGGCTTGAGGGCAAAATTGGCGAAAAGCTCGCCTGGCTCGCTGAACAGGATCAAAATAGCCCGATAAAACGCTACCGCTAATTGAGGCGTTGCGGTAAGGTTATTACACTATTTCCGTGGCCGTAGCCTGCGGCCACTTTTCTTTTTTTAATTCGATAAGCACAGGATAAGCATGCTCGATCCCAATCTGCTGCGTACCGAGCCAGACGCAGTCGCAGAAAAACTGGCACGCCGGGGCTTTAAGCTGGATGTAGATAAACTTCGCGCGCTTGAAGAGCGTCGTAAAGTTCTGCAGGTGCAAACGGAAAACCTGCAGGCGGAGCGCAACTCCCGATCGAAATCCATTGGCCAGGCGAAAGCGCGCGGGGAAGACATCGAGCCATTACGCCTGGAAGTGAACAAACTCGGCGAACAGCTGGATGCCGCAAAATCCGAGCTTGAAGCGCTGCTGGCGGAAATCCGCGATATCGCGCTGGCGATCCCGAATATTCCTCACGATGACGTGCCGGTTGGCCGTGACGAAAACGACAACGTTGAAGTCAGCCGCTGGGGCACGCCGCGCCAGTTCGATTTTGACGTGCGCGATCACGTGACGCTGGGTGAAATGCACGGCGGGCTGGATTTTGCCGCCGCCGTTAAGCTCACTGGTTCGCGCTTCGTGGTGATGAAAGGCCAGCTGGCCCGTCTGCACCGCGCCCTGGCGCAGTTCATGCTGGATCTGCACACTGAACAGCATGGCTATAGCGAAAACTATGTCCCGTACCTGGTAAACCAGGACACCCTGTATGGCACCGGCCAGCTGCCGAAATTCGCCGGCGACCTGTTCCATACTCGTCCGCTGGAAGAAGAGGCTGACAGCAGCAACTACGCGCTGATCCCGACGGCGGAAGTGCCGCTGACCAACCTGGTGCGTGATGAAATTATCGATGAAGACGATCTGCCGATCAAAATGACCGCCCATACGCCGTGCTTCCGTTCCGAAGCGGGTTCTTATGGTCGCGACACCCGCGGTCTGATCCGTATGCACCAGTTCGATAAAGTTGAGATGGTGCAGATTGTCCGTCCGGAAGACTCCATGGCGGCGCTGGAAGAGATGACCGGCCACGCCGAGAAAGTGCTGCAGCTGCTGGGCCTGCCGTACCGTAAGGTCGCGCTGTGCACCGGCGATATGGGCTTCAGCGCCTGCAAAACCTATGACCTCGAAGTGTGGGTCCCGGCGCAGAACACCTACCGTGAGATCTCTTCCTGCTCTAACGTCTGGGATTTCCAGGCGCGTCGTATGCAGGCTCGCTGCCGCAGCAAGTCCGACAAGAAGACCCGTCTCGTTCATACCCTGAATGGTTCTGGCCTGGCGGTTGGTCGTACGCTGGTGGCGCTGATGGAAAACTATCAGCAGGCCGATGGCCGTATCGAGATCCCGGAAATCCTGCACCCGTATATGCGCGGCCTCGAATATATCGGTTAATTTTTACCTTCTCCCTTAAAAGCGCCTGCGGGCGCTTTTTTTACACCCTTATTGATACCGGGCAATAATCCCTTCCGCGAATGCAGTGATACTCCCTTTGGATTAAATCAGCATAAAAAACCAATAATATTTCAAATCGTTATATATATGACTATATAGCGCTTATCAGTTTATTGTGAGCAACCAAAGCGAGTATCCATGAAAATTAAAGCCCCCGATGCTTTACTGGCTGCTGAGGTAAGCCGCCGTGGTCTGATGAAAACCACGGCAATAGGCGGCCTGGCGCTGGCCAGCAACGCACTAACGTTACCCTTTTCCCGTATGGCCCATGCCGCCGACACGCCAGCCCCGGCCAGTGAGAAGGTGGTCTGGAGCGCATGCACCGTCAACTGCGGTAGCCGCTGCCCGCTGCGCATGCACGTGGTGGATGGCGCGATTAAATACGTTGAAACCGATAATACCGGTGACGATAACTATGACGGCCTGCATCAGGTGCGCGCCTGCCTGCGCGGACGTTCTATGCGCCGCCGGGTTTATAACCCCGATCGGCTGAAATACCCCATGAAGCGCGTAGGTAAACGCGGTGAGGGTAAATTCGAGCAAATCAGCTGGGAAGAGGCTTTCGATATCATCGCCAGCACGACGCAGCGGCTGATTAAAGATTACGGCAACGAGTCCATCTATCTGAACTACGGCACCGGCACGCTGGGTGGCACGCTGACCCGCTCCTGGCCGCCGGGGAAAACCCTGATTGCCCGTCTGATGAACTGCTGCGGCGGGTATCTCAATCATTACGGCGACTATTCATCCGCGCAGATTGCTGCCGGGTTGAATTACACCTACGGCGGTTGGGCAGATGGCAACAGCCCGTCGGATATTGAAAACAGCCAGCTGGTAGTGCTGTTCGGCAACAACCCCGGGGAAACGCGAATGAGTGGCGGCGGGGTGACCTACTACCTTGAGCAGGCGCGCCAGAAATCCAATGCCCGGATGATCATTATCGATCCGCGCTATACCGACACCGGCGCCGGACGCGAAGATGAATGGATCCCGATTCGCCCCGGCACCGATGCGGCGCTGGTATCGGGTCTGGCGTGGGTGATGATCACCGAGAATCTGGTCGATCAGCCGTTCCTCGATAAATACTGCGTGGGATACGACGAGAAAACGCTGCCCGCCGGTGCGCCAGCCAATGGTCATTACAAAGCTTACATTCTTGGCGAGGGCACTGACGGTATCGCCAAAACGCCGGAGTGGGCCTCGACCATTACCGGTATTCCGCGCGAACGCATTGTTAAACTGGCGCGGGAAATTGCCACCGCTAAACCGGCCTATATCAGCCAGGGCTGGGGGCCGCAGCGTCATGCCAACGGCGAAATCGCCACCCGGGCTATCGCGATGCTCGCCATTCTGACCGGTAACGTCGGGATCAACGGCGGCAATAGCGGCGCGCGCGAGGGCTCCTACAGTCTGCCGTTTGAACGTATGCCGACGCTGGAGAATCCGGTTCAGACCAGCATCTCGATGTTTATGTGGACTGATGCGATTGAGCGCGGCCCGGAAATGACCGCCCTGCGCGATGGGGTGCGTGGCAAAGATAAGCTCGATGTGCCGATCAAAATGATCTGGAACTATGCGGGCAACTGCCTGATCAACCAGCACTCTGAGATCAACCGCACCCACGAGATCCTGCAGGACGATAAGAAGTGCGAGATGATTGTGGTCATCGACTGCCATATGACCTCGTCAGCGAAATACGCCGATATTCTGCTGCCGGACTGCACCGCCTCTGAGCAGATGGATTTTGCGCTGGATGCCTCCTGCGGCAACATGTCCTACGTCATTTTTGCCGACCAGGCCATCAAGCCGCGTTTCGAATGTAAAACCATCTATGAGATGACCAGCGAGCTGGCGAAGCGCCTTGGCGTCGAGGAGAAATTTACCGAAGGCCGTACCCAGGAAGGCTGGATGCGCTATCTGTATGAGCAGTCGCGCAAAGCGATTCCCGACCTGCCGGATTTCGACACCTTCCGTCAGCAGGGCATCTATAAGCAGCGCGATCCGCAAGGTCATCATGTGGCCTACAAAGCCTTCCGTGAGGATCCGCAGGCTAATCCGCTGACCACGCCTTCGGGCAAGATCGAAATTTACTCGCAGGATCTGGCGAAAATCGCCGCCACCTGGGAGCTGCCGGAAGGGGATGTTATCGATCCGCTGCCGATATACACCCCGGGCTTCGAAAACTACAACGATCCGCTGACGGCAAAATACCCGCTACAACTGACCGGTTTTCACTATAAATCACGCGTTCACTCAACCTACGGCAACGTTGATGTACTGAAAGCCGCCTGTCGGCAGGAGATGTGGATTAACCCGATCGATGCCCGCCAGCGCGGCATTGCCAACGGCGATCGCATTCGCATCTTCAACGACCGTGGGGAAGTGCATATCGAAGCGAAGGTGACCCCACGCATGATGCCGGGCGTGGTCGCGCTGGGGGAAGGGGCATGGTATAACCCGGACGCCTCGCGTGTGGATCAGGCGGGCAGCATCAACGTGCTGACCACCCAGCGCCCCTCGCCGCTGGCGAAGGGAAACCCGTCGCATACCAACCTCGTCCAGGTTGAGAAGCTGTAAGGAGTAACCGATGACAACTCAGTATGGATTTTTTATTGATTCCGCCCGTTGCACCGGTTGCAAGACCTGCGAACTGGCCTGTAAGGACTACAAAAATCTGACCCCGGAGGTCAGCTTCCGCCGCATCTATGAATATGCCGGCGGCGACTGGCAGGAGGATAACGGCGTCTGGAATCAGAACGTGTTCGCCTATTACCTCTCCATCGCCTGTAACCACTGCGAAGACCCGGCCTGCACCAAGGTCTGCCCGAGCGGTGCGATGCACAAGCGCGAAGACGGTTTTGTGGTGGTCAACGAAGAGGTCTGCATTGGCTGCCGTTACTGCCATATGGCCTGTCCGTACGGCGCGCCGCAGTATAACGCCGATAAAGGCCATATGACTAAGTGCGACGGCTGCCACGAGCGCGTCGCCGAAGGGAAAAAGCCGATCTGCGTCGAGTCCTGCCCGTTGCGGGCGCTCGATTTCGGGCCGATTGCCGAACTGCGCGCTAAGCACGGCCAGCTGGCGGCGGTGGCGCCGCTGCCTTCGGCGCACTTTACCCGGCCGAGCATCGTGATCAAACCTAACGCCAATGCCCGGCCGTGTGGCGATACCACTGGTTACCTGGCGAACCCGAAGGAGGTGTGAGATGGGAAACGGATGGCATGAATGGCCGCTGATGATCTTTACGGTCTTCGGCCAGTGCGTCGCGGGCGGCTTCATCGTCCTGGCGCTGGCGCTGATGACGGGCAAGCTTTCCCGTGAGCAGGAGCAGCGCGTGGTAGGTAGCATGTTCGGCCTGTGGGTATTGATGGGGGTCGGGTTTATCGCCTCGACAATGCACCTCGGTTCGCCGCTGCGGGCCTTTAATTCGCTCAATCGCGTGGGGGCCTCGTCGCTGAGTAATGAGATAGCCAGCGGGGCGATCTTCTTCGCCATTGGCGGGATTGGCTGGCTGCTGGCCGTGTGCAAAAAGCTGCCTGCCGGACTGCGTAGCCTGTGGCTGGTAGTGACCATGGCGCTGGGGGTGATCTTCGTCTGGATGATGGTGCGGGTCTATAACACCATCGACACGGTGCCGACCTGGTATACCGTCTGGACGCCGCTGAGCTTCTTCCTGACGCTGTTTATCGGCGGCCCGCTGCTGGGCTATCTGCTGCTGCGCGTCGCAGGCGTCGACGGTTGGGCGATGCGCCTGCTGCCGGTGGTCACTTTGCTGGCGCTGCTGGCGAGTATTGTGGTGGTCCTGATGCAGGGGATTGAACTCGCCACTATCCGCAGCTCAATTCAGCAGGCCTCCGCCCTGGTGCCGGATTATGGGCTGCTTATGGCCTGGCGCGTGGTGCTGCTGGCGCTGGCCCTGGCCTGCTGGTGCGTGCCGCAGATTCGCGGCCGCAAGCCGGCGCTCTCGCTGCTCGGCCTGGCGTTTGTTCTGGTGCTGGCGGGAGAGATGATTGGCCGCGGCGTATTCTATGGTCTGCATATGACCGTCGGGATGGCTATCGCCAGTTAATCAGCGTCATCATGCCGGCGCAGGCGTGCCGGCATGATGAAAACGTGCTGTTGATAGATGAAATTTTTCGACTGAAATTAACGCCGGGATTTATTAATAAATTAAGAAAAACAATAGCGTATTATTTGTTGCCTCACCTTTCCCCCTTCTGTGGATAAAAAACTTCTATCGTGCCCTGCAAAACCGCGTCAGGCCTGATTTCAGGTGGATTGACAATGTTTTTAGCGGTGGCATGATGCGCTCGCGATCTGAACATTCCTCACGGTTTTTACCCATGACCATCTACACCCGGCCAGTGCAAATGCTGCTCTGTGGCCTGCTTTTACTGACCCTGGCGATAGCGGTGCTGAATACGCTCGTCCCGCTGTGGCTCGCCCATGAAAATATGCCAACCTGGCAGGTCGGCATGGTGGGGTCATCTTATTTTACCGGCAACCTGGCCGGTACGTTGCTTGCCGGCTGGGTGATCAAGCGCCTGGGGTTTAACCGCAGCTATTATCTCGCGTCGTTAATCTTCGCCGTCGGCTGCGTAGGGCTGGGGATCACCGTGGGCTTCTGGACGTGGCTGAGCTGGCGGTTTATCGCCGGCGTAGGCTGCGCGATGATTTGGGTGGTAGTGGAAAGCGCGCTGGTCTGCAGCGGCACTTCTCGCAGCCGCGGTCGTCTGCTGGCGGCGTACATGATGGTTTATTACGTTGGTACCGTACTCGGCCAGCTGATGGTCAGTAAACTACCCACTGATTTAATGAGCGTCCTGCCGTGGGTGACGGGCCTGGCGCTGGCGGCGATCCTGCCGCTGCTGTTTACCCGCATTATGGGGCAGGCCGAAGAGCCGCATGAAACGGTACGGATCTGGCCGATGCTTAAGCTGCGCCAGGCGCGCCACGGGGTCAATGGCTGCATTATCTCGGGGATTGTCCTCGGCTCGCTTTATGGTCTTATGCCGCTGTGGCTAAACCATCAGGGCGTCAGCGACGCCGGCATTGGCTTCTGGATGGCGGTGATGGTGAGCGCGGGGATCCTCGGCCAGTGGCCGGTAGGGCGGCTGGCAGACCGCTACGGCCGCCTGCTGGTGCTGCGGGTGCAGGTTTTTGTGGTGATTCTGGGATGTCTGGCGATGCTCAGCCAGGCGGCAATGGCGCCGGCGCTGTTTGTGCTTGGGGCATCCGGTTTCACGCTGTATCCGGTGGCGATGGCCTGGGCCTGTGAGAAAGTGGAGCACCATCAGCTGGTGGCGATGAACCAGGCGCTGCTGATGAGCTATACCATCGGCAGCCTGCTGGGCCCGACGCTGACGGCGATGCTGATGCAGAACTTCTCGGATAACCTGCTGTTTATCATGATCGCCAGCGTGTCGTTTATCTATCTGCTGACCCTGCTGCGCAAAGCCGGGCATCATCCAACGCCGGTGGCGCACGCCTGATCCTGTAACGCGCAGCGCATGCTGCGCGTCATCCGCTTCAATTACCTATGTTTACTGCTGCAGAACCAACCTGTCGCTTTGCATGAGAAGGCAATGGCTGGACGGACACTGCTTCCCACGCCGTTGCAGGCCGGCATAGGTGCTTCACCGGCCCGGACGGGATTAGTACATCACTTTATGACCATACTGCTCAAGGATGCCTTTTACCCGCTCCATGGTCTCTTTCTTCGGCGGATGGACGCCGTCCAGCTTGTATTCTTCGCCCATTGCTACCCATTTGTGTTTGCCCAGCTCATGGTAGGGCAGCAGCTCGATTTTTTCGACATTGCCCATATCGCGGGTAAATTCGCCCAGGCGGTGCGCGGAGTCATCATCGTCTGACCAGCCCGGAACCACCACGTAGCGGATCCAGACATTGATATTCTTCTTCGCCAGATACTGGGCGAATTCCAGCGTACGATGGTTAGAGACGCCGACCAGGTTCTGGTGAATCTCATCATTCATCTGCTTGAGATCCAGCATTACCAGGTCTGTTACCTCCAGCAGTTCGTCAATAACCGGATCGTAGCGACGGACAAAGCCGTTGGTATCGAGACAGGTATGAATACCTTCTTTCTTACAGGCGCGGAACCAGTCGCGAACAAACTCCGCCTGCAGGATCGCCTCACCGCCGGATGCGGTGACGCCGCCGCCGGAAGCATTCATAAAGTGACGATAGGTCACCACCTCTTTCATGAGCTCTTCAACGGTGATTTCTTTGCCGCCGTGGGTATCCCATGTATCACGGTTATGGCAGTACAGGCAACGCATCAGGCAGCCCTGGAAAAAGGTAATAAAGCGGATGCCCGGGCCATCAACGGTGCCACAGGATTCAAAGGAGTGAATGCGACCAATAACTGACATTGCGGTGTTTTCTCCAGATGTGGCCCATCCGGGGCCGTGTTGGTGCACAGCTCAGCGGCTGTGTCGAGTCTGTTTTGACAGATACCCAAAGTATAGATATCTGGCAAAGCAGGCTAGGGCGGGGATTGCTTGTTAAAAAGGCCCCACTGATGTGGGGCCTTTATTGTACGCTTTTTCAGTCAGACAGGGAATTACATGGTCTGAGTGAAGGTACGGGTAATAACGTCCTGCTGCTGTTCTTTAGTCAGGGAGTTAAAACGTACAGCGTAGCCAGATACGCGGATGGTCAGCTGCGGATATTTTTCCGGGTTTTCCATCGCGTCGAGCAGCATTTCGCGGTTCATCACGTTCACGTTCAGGTGCTGACCACCTTCGATGGACGCTTCGTGGTGGAAGTAACCATCCATCAGACCCGCCAGGTTGGTCTTACGAACTTCGTCATCTTTACCCAGCGCGTTCGGTACGATAGAGAAGGTGTAAGAGATACCATCTTTCGCGTAAGCAAACGGCAGTTTCGCTACGGAGGTCAGAGAGGCAACAGCGCCTTTCTGGTCACGACCGTGCATCGGGTTAGCACCTGGTCCGAACGGCGCGCCAGCGCGACGACCGTCTGGGGTGTTACCGGTTTTCTTACCATATACCACGTTAGAGGTGATGGTCAGAACAGACTGAGTCGGGATCGCGTTGCGGTAGGTGTGCAGTTTCTGAATTTTCTTCATGAAACGTTCAACCAGGTCAACGGCCATATCATCGACGCGAGCATCGTTGTTACCAAACTGCGGATATTCGCCTTCGATTTCGAAGTCAACAGCCAGACCGTCTTCGTCACGAATCGGTTTAACTTTCGCATATTTGATAGCAGACAGGGAGTCAGCAGCAACGGACAGACCCGCGATACCACACGCCATGGTGCGGATAACGTCACGGTCGTGCAGCGCCATCAGAGAGGCTTCGTAGCTGTACTTGTCGTGCATGTAGTGGATGATGTTCAGCGCAGTGACGTACTGTTTAGCCAGCCAGTCCATGAAGTGATCCATGCGCTCCATGACTTCGTCGAAGTTCAGGACGTCGCCTTTGATCGGTTCAGATTTCGGACCCACCTGCATTTTCAGTTTTTCATCCACGCCGCCGTTGATAGCGTACAGCATGGTTTTCGCGAGGTTGGCGCGAGCACCGAAGAACTGCATTTGCTTACCAACAACCATCGGGCTTACGCAGCATGCGATAGCGTAGTCGTCGTTATTGAAGTCCGGACGCATCAGGTCATCGTTCTCATACTGCAGAGAAGAGGTATCGATGGACACTTTAGCCGCGAATTTCTTGAAGCTCAGCGGCAGTTTTTCAGACCACAGGATAGTGATGTTCGGCTCCGGAGACGGCCCCATGGTGTACAGGGTGTTCAGGAAGCGGAAGCTGTTTTTGGTCACCAGAGTACGGCCGTCAACGCCCATACCGCCGATGGATTCCGTTGCCCAAATCGGGTCGCCGGAGAACAGTTCATCGTATTCCGGGGTACGCAGGAAGCGAACCATACGCAGTTTCATGACCAGGTGGTCAACCATTTCCTGCGCGTCTTGCTCGGTGATTTTACCCGCCTGCAGGTCACGTTCGATGTAGATATCCAGGAAGCTGGAGGTACGACCGAAGGACATTGCCGCGCCGTTCTGAGATTTCACGGCAGCCAGGTAACCGAAGTAGGTCCACTGGATAGCTTCCTGAGCGGTGGTTGCCGGACCGGAGATGTCGTAGCCATATTTAGCCGCCATCTCTTTGATCTGGCCCAGCGCACGGTGCTGTTCAGCAATTTCTTCACGCAGACGGATGGTCGCTTCCAGATCTTCGCCGCTTTCCAGTTTCGCTTGCAGAGAGTTGAACTGGGCGAATTTGTCTTTCATCAGGAAGTCGATACCGTACAGCGCAACGCGACGGTAGTCACCGATGATACGACCACGGCCGTAAGCATCCGGCAGACCGGTCAGTACGCCGGATTTACGGCAGCGCAGGATGTCCGGAGTATAGACGTCGAAAACGCCCTGGTTGTGAGTTTTACGGTACTCGGTGAAGATTTTTTTCAGCATCGGGTCCAGTTCGCGATTGTACGCTTTGCAGGAACCTTCAACCATTTTAATACCACCAAACGGGATGATCGCACGTTTCAGCGGCGCTTCGGTCTGCAGACCAACGATTTTTTCCAGACCTTTCTCGATATAGCCTGCGTCGTGAGAGGTGATGGTGGAAGCCAGGGCAGTGTCAAAATCAACAGGCGCGTGAGTGCGGTTTTCCTGTTTTACACCTTCCATTACGGTGTCCCACAGCTTGGTGGTCGCTTCAGTCGCGCCAGCCAGGAAGGATTCGTCGCCTTCATATGGGGTGTAGTTTTTCTGAATAAAGTCACGGACGTTGACTTCATTCTGCCAGTCACCTTTCGCAAAACCTTCCCAGGCTGTGGCTAACTTTTCATTAAGCTCGGACATGTAACACCTACCTTCTTAAGTGGATTTTTTATTTACTGCCTGAAACAACCCTTAGTGATGGTCGTTGCCACGCAGGTAAATGACCCAGTATGTCAACCCGACCAGCAGACCCCCGCCGATAATGTTCCCGATAGTTACCGGAATCAGGTTATCAGTGATGAAGTTCATAACGGTCAAGTGAGAGAAACTTTCCGGAGTCGAACCGATTGCGGTCCAGAATTCCGGGCTTGCAAAGTTGCGGATTACGATACCCATCGGGATCATAAACATGTTGGCGATGCTGTGCTCAAAGCCGCTGGCAACGAACATCGCTACCGGCAGGACCATGATCATCGCTTTATCCATCAGGCTACGACCGGAATAGCTCATCCATACGGCGAGACAAACCATCAGGTTAGCGAGGATACCCAGGCTCACGGCCTCCACAAAAGTATGGTGCATTTTGTGGTCAGCGGTCTGCAGGACATTAAGCCCCCAACCGCCGTTGGCAGTCATATATTCGCCTGATAACCACATCAGCAGCACAAACAGCAGTGCGCCCACCAGGTTACCAAAATAGACGTTGAGCCAGTTTTTTGCCAGTTGCCCCCAGGTAATTCGACCGCTGGCTTTCGCCACCACGATCAATACCGTAGAGGTAAAGAGGTCAGCGCCGCAGATAACGCACAGAATCAGACCCAGGGAAAAACAGACCCCACCGATAAGCTTGGCAATCCCATAAGGCATCGCGGCAGTGCCGGTGGTCGCGGTGATATAGAATACGAAAGCGATGGAGATGAAAACGCCAGCGGTGATCGCCAGATAAAAGGTCTTCATCGGATGCTTCGTTGCTTTATAGACACCTGCTTCTTCGGCGACTTTCGCCATCGCGGCAGGGAGCAAAAGATCAAAAGGGTTGTCAGCTTTCACACTAACTCTCTCTTTATATAAGTTGGCGGTGAGATACTAACAAAGCATTATAGAAGGGAAATTGATATAGATCATATCTCACCGGAACTATATGCCTTTTTAGTGTGTGGTTTTTGTGATTTATTGAATTAACTGATTGAATATTATGAGGAAAATAAATTTTAAAATTTATAAATTATGTTGAATTTTTTCGTTTTCACGCCATTTCTTGAGTTAATTAATATGGAGTATTTTATTTAAAATTAACGAATGGTAAATGTTATAAGCGCGTTATTTACTATTAATTAACTTTACAACTACAAACTATAGTGGCCACCTCGTCAGGTGAAATCAACGGAGCCACATTGGGCTCCGTTGTTGGCAACCACGATGGCGCGCTTAGGGCTTATTTTGCCCAGAACGCCGCCTTCGCCCGCTGCAGTTTTTCATAAGCCTTCAGTAGCGACTGATGGGCCGGGAAGGCCTGCAGATCGCTGTCGACAGCCTGGAGGCCATAGAACGGCGCTTCCCCGCTCAGCGCCGCGCTGGCGGCTTCGACCGCCTCGGCGCCGTACATACGGATGAAGGCGTTCAGGTATTGCAGCGGCTGACGCTCCTCTTCCTGGCTCAGCAGCAGCAGGGTCTGCAGGCAGCGATAGTAGTTAGCACGTTCGGCGCTGAAGACCGAAGCGTTGAATTCCATGGTCCACTCGGTCCAGATCAGCGCCTGCTCCAGATCGCCGCCGGCCAGGGCCAGCATGGCTTTCAGCTCACCGACGCGCAGGGTATACCAGCCGTTGTCTTTGCCGGTGGCGAGGCCCAGCAGTTCGCGAACGCGGGTGAAATCATCCAGACCCTCATCGTCCATCTGCTCGATCAGCGCCAGGTAATCTTCTTTTTCCCACTCGCTGCCCGGCAGGGACAGAATGGTGTCGCGCAGATGAGCGCCCATGCTGTTGTTCGCCAGCCACAGATCTTCCGCTGGGTAAATATCCGACATCCCCGGGACGATGATACGGCAGGCGTAAACGCCCAGGTGCTCGTAGTCGGCGATATATACTTCTTTATCTTCGGCCTTGAAGATGGCCATCAGGGTGGCGAACTCTTCTTCTGTGGTGCCGGAGAAGCTCCAGTCCACGAACGGATAGTCGGCATCCTGCTTGAACATATCCCAGGAAATCAGGCCGCTGGAGTCGATAAAGTGGGTTTCGAGGTTAGCGTGCTCGGCGACTTCTTCATCGTCGAAGGTCGGCGGCGTGAAGACGTCGAGATCTTTCAGGCTACGGCCCTGCAGCAGTTCGGTGACTGTACGCTCCAGCGCCACGCCGAAGTCCGGGTGGGCGCCGAAAGAGGCGAAGCAGGTGCCGTTTGCCGGGTTAAACAGCACGACGCAGATAACCGGATACTTGCCGCCCAGCGAGCCATCATAGGCAAAGATCGGAAAACCTTCGGCTTCCAGTTTGGCGATCGACTCCACGACGCCCGGATAACGCGCCATGACCTCCGCCGGGATCTCCGGCAGGCTGATGCTTTCGGCGATGATGCGATTTTTGATGTGGCGCTCAAAGACTTCGGACAGGCCCTGCACGCGAGCTTCATTACGGGTGTTGCCGGCGGACATGCCGTTGGAGACATACAGGTTGCCGACGATATTCATAGGAATATAGACCGTTTCGCCGTCGGACTGGCGGGTAAAGGGCAGGCCGCACACGCCGCGCTCATCATTACCGGATTGCAGATCCACCAGCATGCTGGCCGTCAGCTGATCGTCCGGATCGTAGAACGCGCGCAGACGAGCATCCAGCAGGCCTTCCGGGACCTCGTCGTCTTCGGTCAGCGGGAACCACTTTTCGTTCGGGTAGTGAACGAACGGGCCATTAGCGATAGTGTCGCCTAACCAGAAGTCAGCGAAAAAATAGTTGGTGGACAGGCGCTCGAAATATTCGCCCAGCGCGGAGGCGAGGGCTGCCTTTTTGGTGGCGCCTTTACCATTAGTAAAGCACAGCGCGCATTCCTTATCGCGAATGTGAACGGACCACACGTGCGGCACCGGGTTCAGCCACGAGGCCTCTTCGATATCAAATCCGAGGTCGAGCAATTTTTGCTGGAAGCGAGCGATGGAATCTTCCAGGGCGGCATCTTTGCCGGGAATAAACGTTTGGGTCATGGCGATCACTTTTGTCGTACGGAAAGCGCGCAATGATACGGCTTTTATCTGACAGGTGCTATCTCCATCATCTGGCTATGCTTAGAGACATCTTTTAATGCTCAGGGAGATGATAATGAAAGCCTTTGACTGGCAGCGGATGGCGCTCGATAAAGTGCCGGTGGAATTTCTCGGCGAGGTGGCGTTGCGCAGCCTCTACACCTTCGTTCTGGTCTTTATTTTCCTCAAAATTACCGGACGGCGCGGCGTGCGGCAGATGTCGCTGTTTGAGGTGCTGATTATTTTGACCCTCGGTTCGGCGGCGGGGGACGTGGCGTTTTATGACGATGTCCCGCTGTTGCCGGTGCTGGTGGTCTTCGTCACGCTGGCGCTGCTTTATCGCGGCATCATGTGGCTGATGGGGCATAGCGAAAAGCTGGAGGATCTGCTGGAGGGGAAACCTATCGTGGTGGTGGAGGAGGGGCAGCTGGCCTGGGAGAAACTGCATGCGGAAAATATGACCGAATTCGAATTTTTTATGGAGCTGCGGGTCAACAGCGTCGAGCAGCTCGGCCAGGTGCGGCTGGCGATCCTTGAAACCAACGGCCAGATCAGCGTGTTTTATTATCCCGATGACGAGGTGAGGGCCGGGTTGTCGATCCTCCCGACGCACTGCACCACGCGCTATACCACTATTCCTCAGGAAGGGATCTACGCCTGCGTACGCTGCAGCATCGTGATGGCGATGCAGGCGGGAGAAAAGCGAATATGTCCCCGCTGCGCAAATGCAGAATGGTCGAAGGCCAGCCGGGCGAAACGGCTCACCTGACAGCAAATATGTCGGTTTTATTACGTCAAGCCGATAGATTCTGTTGTGTGACGGCCGCCGCGTTTTGCCGTCGGCGAGTTTTAGCCATTGCGGACCGTGTCACTGAATGATAAAACCGATAGCCACAGGAATAACTTATGCCCGCGGCGGTTCGCGGGCAAAACAACATAGCAACGTGGTGAGGGGAAATGGCTCAGGTCTATAACTTCAGTTCGGGCCCGGCAATGCTGCCGGCGGAAGTACTCAAACTGGCTCAGCAGGAACTGTGCGACTGGCACGGTCTGGGTACGTCGGTCATGGAAATCAGTCACCGTGGTAAGGAGTTCATCCAGGTGGCAGAAGAGGCAGAACAGGACTTCCGTTCTCTGCTGAACATCCCTTCCAACTATAAAGTGTTGTTCTGCCATGGCGGCGGCCGCGGCCAGTTCGCCGGGATCCCGCTGAACATCCTCGGCGATAAAAACGTCGCTGACTATGTGGACGCCGGCTACTGGGCGGCCAGCGCGGTCAAAGAGGCGAAGAAATACTGCACGCCTAACGTCATCGACGCGAAAATCACCGTCGACGGCAAGCGCGCGGTCAAGCCAATGAGCGAGTGGCAGCTGACGCCGGGCGCGGCGTATCTGCACTACTGCCCGAACGAAACCATTGACGGTATCGCGATTGACGATACGCCGAACTTCGGCGACGACGTCATCGTGACCGCCGATTTCTCCTCCACTATTTTGTCTCGTGAAATTGACGTCAACCGCTACGGCGTGATCTACGCTGGCGCGCAGAAGAATATCGGCCCGGCAGGGTTGACGCTGGTTATCGTGCGTGAAGATCTGCTGGGTAAAGCCAGCGTGGCCTGCCCGTCAATCCTCGACTACACCGTGTTAAGCGAGAATGACTCGATGTTTAACACGCCGCCGACGTTCGCCTGGTATCTGGCCGGTCTGGTGTTTAAGTGGCTGAAACAGCAGGGCGGCGTCGCCGCGATGGACAAGATCAACCAGCAGAAAGCCGAACTGCTGTATGGCGTGATCGATAACAGCGGCTTCTATCGTAACGATGTGGCGCAAGCCAACCGCTCCCGCATGAACGTGCCGTTCCAGCTGGCGGACAGCGCGCTGGATAAACTGTTCCTTGAAGAGTCGTTTGCCGCCGGGCTGCACGCGCTGAAGGGCCACCGGGTGGTGGGCGGCATGCGTGCCTCCATCTACAACGCGATGCCGCTGGACGGCGTGAAGGCGTTAACCGATTTTATGCTGGACTTCGAACGCCGCCACGGCTAATCGCCCGTTTCTTTCTTCCTCCCCGCGGCCTGTCTGCGGGGTTTTTATTCTGTTTGTTTGAGAGTGAAGTTTGATGGAATCCCTGACGTTACAACCCATCGCACGCGTAGAGGGCACCGTGAACCTGCCAGGTTCGAAAAGCGTCTCCAACCGCGCGCTGCTGCTGGCCGCCCTGGCCCGCGGCACGACGGTGCTGACCAACCTGCTGGACAGCGACGATGTGCGCCATATGCTGAATGCCCTGAGTGCGCTGGGGGTTCAATACACCCTGTCTGCTGACCGTACCCGCTGTGAAGTGACCGGCAACGGCGGCCCGCTGCATGCCGCAGCGGCGCTGGAGCTGTTCCTCGGCAACGCCGGTACCGCGATGCGCCCGCTGGCGGCAGCTCTGTGCCTTGGCAGCAACGATATCGTGCTGACCGGCGAGCCGCGAATGAAAGAGCGCCCGATTGGCCATCTGGTGGATTCCCTGCGTCAGGGCGGCGCTCAGATCGACTATCTGGAGCAGGAAAATTATCCGCCGCTGCGCCTGCGCGGGGGGTTCCAGGGGGGCAACGTCGACGTTGACGGCAGCGTCTCCAGCCAGTTCCTGACCGCACTGCTGATGGCCGCGCCGCTGGCGCCACAGGATACCGTTATCTCCATTAAGGGCGATCTGGTGTCGAAACCCTATATCGACATCACCCTGCACCTGATGAAAACCTTCGGGGTTGAGGTGGACAACCAGTCTTATCAGCGCTTTGTGGTGCGCGGCAAGCAACAGTATCAGTCACCGGGGGATTACCTGGTGGAAGGAGATGCTTCATCGGCCTCGTATTTCCTCGCCGCTGGCGCCATTAAGGGCGGCACGGTGAAGGTTACCGGTATCGGCCGCGGCAGCGTACAGGGCGACATTCGTTTCGCCGACGTACTGGAAAAAATGGGTGCCACCGTCACCTGGGGCGACGATTTCATCGCCTGCACCCGTGGCGAGCTCAAGGCTATCGATATGGATATGAACCATATTCCGGACGCCGCGATGACCATCGCCACCGCCGCGCTGTTCGCGCAAGGCACTACCACGCTGCGCAATATCTACAACTGGCGGGTCAAGGAGACGGACCGTCTGTTCGCCATGGCGACAGAACTGCGTAAAGTAGGCGCCGAGGTGGAAGAGGGTGAAGATTATATTCGCATCACCCCGCCGGCGACGCTGAAGTTTGCTGAAATCGGCACCTATAACGACCACCGGATGGCGATGTGCTTCTCGCTGGTGGCGCTGTCTGATACGCCGGTGACTATCCTTGATCCCAAATGTACGGCGAAAACGTTCCCCGACTATTTTGAGCAACTGGCGCGGATTAGTACCCTTGCCTGAGTAAAACTTTGTCATCCCGCGGGCTGATGTCCTGTCAGCCCGCTATAATTGCGCAAAACTTCTGCTTTTCATTTCCTGTAGTCCGTAATTTACAAGCAATGCTCACTTTCCGGCGTATTGATGCGTATAATGCGCGGCGTTTATATTCCATGCGCCTTGCTGAAGGAGAAAAAGATGACGGCGAATATTCCGGTAATCACCATTGATGGGCCTGGCGGTGCGGGTAAAGGTACGTTGTGCAAGGCAATGGCGGAAGCGCTGGGCTGGCATCTGTTAGATTCAGGCGCGATCTACCGCGTTCTGGCGCTGGCGGCGCTGCATCATCATGTTGACGTGGAGTCCGAAGAGGCGCTGGTACCCCTGGCTGCCCATCTTGACGTGCGCTTTATTTCTACTGACGGCAACCTGGAAGTGGTGCTGGAAGGGGAAGATGTCAGCGGCGAAATTCGCACCCAGGAGGTCGCGAACGCCGCCTCGAAGGTGGCGGCTTTCCCTCGCGTTCGCGAAGCGCTGCTGCGCCGCCAGCGCGCCTTCCGTGAACTGCCGGGGCTTATCGCCGACGGGCGCGATATGGGCACGGTGGTTTTCCCGGACGCGCCGGTGAAAATTTTCCTCGATGCCTCGGCCGATGAGCGAGCGCATCGCCGCATGCGGCAGTTGCAGGAAAAGGGCTTTGATGTTAACTTTGAACGTCTTTTGTCCGAGATAAAAGAGCGTGACGATCGCGATAGAAATCGCGCCGTGGCGCCGCTTGTCCCGGCTGCCGATGCATTAGTTCTCGATTCAACCGAACTAAACATTGAGCAAGTGATTGAAAAAGCGCTACAATATGCGCGCGAAAAATTGGCCGTTGCGTAAGCCTTAACCGGTAACGCGCCGAAGCCTCCGAATTATAGCAGTACCCCGCGGCAATGGATGGTCAGCGGGTATGTGAAACAACCCCATCCGGCACGGAGCCAGGTGGACGTTAATATTAACCTGAAGATTAAACATGACTGAATCTTTTGCTCAACTGTTTGAAGAATCCTTAAAAGAAATCGAAACCCGCCCGGGTTCCATCGTTCGTGGTGTTGTTGTTGCTATCGACAAAGACGTAGTACTGGTTGACGCCGGTCTGAAATCTGAGTCCGCCATCCCGGCTGAGCAGTTCAAAAACGCCCAGGGCGAGCTGGAAATCCAGGTTGGTGACGAAGTTGACGTTGCTCTGGATGCAGTAGAAGACGGCTTCGGTGAAACTCTGCTGTCCCGTGAGAAAGCTAAACGTCACGAAGCTTGGATCACGCTGGAAAAAGCTTACGAAGACGCTGAAACTGTTACCGGTGTTATCAACGGCAAAGTTAAAGGTGGCTTCACTGTTGAGCTGAACGGTATTCGTGCGTTCCTGCCGGGTTCCCTGGTAGACGTTCGTCCGGTGCGCGACACGCTGCACCTGGAAGGCAAAGAGCTTGAGTTCAAAGTCATCAAGCTGGACCAGAAGCGTAACAACGTTGTTGTTTCTCGTCGTGCCGTTATCGAATCCGAAAACAGCGCAGAGCGCGATCAGCTGCTGGAAAACCTGCAGGAAGGCATGGAAGTCAAAGGTATCGTTAAGAACCTCACTGACTACGGTGCATTCGTTGATCTGGGCGGCGTTGACGGCCTGCTGCACATCACCGATATGGCCTGGAAACGCGTTAAGCATCCGAGCGAAATCGTAAACGTTGGCGACGAAATCACTGTTAAAGTGCTGAAGTTCGACCGCGAGCGTACCCGTGTATCCCTGGGCCTGAAACAGCTGGGCGAAGATCCGTGGGTAGCTATCGCTAAACGTTATCCGGAAGGTACCAAACTGACCGGTCGCGTGACTAACCTGACCGACTACGGCTGCTTCGTTGAAATCGAAGAAGGCGTTGAAGGCCTGGTTCACGTTTCCGAAATGGATTGGACCAACAAAAACATCCACCCGTCCAAAGTTGTTAACGTTGGCGACGTAGTGGAAGTGATGGTTCTGGATATCGACGAAGAACGTCGTCGTATCTCCCTGGGTCTGAAGCAGTGCAAATCTAACCCATGGCAGCAGTTCGCGGAAACCCACAACAAGGGCGACCGTGTTGAAGGTAAAATCAAGTCTATCACTGACTTCGGTATCTTCATCGGCCTGGACGGCGGCATCGACGGCCTGGTTCACCTGTCTGACATCTCCTGGAACGTTGCAGGCGAAGAAGCAGTTCGTGAATACAAAAAAGGCGACGAAATCGCAGCAGTTGTTCTGCAGGTTGACGCAGAGCGTGAGCGTATCTCCCTGGGCGTTAAACAGCTGGCGGAAGATCCGTTCAACAACTACGTTGCTCTGAACAAGAAAGGCGCTATCGTTGTTGGTAAAGTCACTGCAGTTGACGCGAAAGGCGCAACCGTAGAACTGGCTGACGGCGTAGAAGGTTACCTGCGTGCTTCTGAAGCATCCCGTGACCGCGTTGAAGACGCAACTCTGGTTCTGAGCGTTGGCGACGAAGTTGAAGCGAAATTCACTGGCGTGGATCGTAAGAACCGCGTAGTGAGCCTGTCTGTACGTGCGAAAGACGAAGCGGAAGAAAAAGACGCTATCGCTACCGTGAACAAGCAGGAAGACGCGAACTTCTCCAACAACGCCATGGCTGAAGCGTTCAAAGCAGCGAAAGGCGAGTAATCTTTGTCATTCAGGTAATAACAACCTGAATAGTGACGAGTTTACTTGACAGATTGCAGGATTCGTCCTGTAATCAAGCACAAAGGGCGGCTACGGCCGCCCTTGTTTAAGCTGTTAGCTAATTTTTGCCTTGAAGGAAACCGGAGGAATAATGACCAAGTCAGAATTGATTGAAAGACTTGCCAGCCAGCAATCTCACATTCCGGCGAAAGCGGTGGAAGATGCTGTTAAAGAAATGCTGGAACATATGGCCTCAACGCTTGCTCAAGGTGAGCGCATTGAAATCCGCGGTTTCGGCAGCTTCTCTCTGCACTATCGTGCACCTCGCACCGGACGTAACCCGAAAACTGGTGATAAAGTCGAACTGGAAGGTAAGTACGTTCCGCACTTTAAGCCCGGGAAAGAATTACGTGACCGCGCCAATATTTATGAAGGGTGAGTTGCACGACGTGCAACCGGCCTGACGATAAAAGCACCTTCGGGTGCTTTTTTTGTGCCCGCCATTTACGTCCCGCTTCGCAAAAAAAAAGCGCCTGACTGCAAGCGTGACGATTGTCTGGAACGCTGCACGCGCGCCTGAATTCTGCCCGAGGACGTCAGCTTCGCTTTGCGTAACACTGCCCGCTCACAGGGAGGTGTTTATGCGTCTACCATGGCTTGCCGGATGCGCCATCATCGCGATACTGCCGCTACTCTGGCTACCCGCGTTGCCGGGCCCGGGCATTCTGGCGTTCGCCGGCGTACTGGCGCTGTTGCTGACCCGTCTGCGCGGGACGGTCATCGCCGTTGTGGCGATGACGCTTCTGCTGATGGTCTGGGGAGTATTGAGCGCATATCAGGCGCTGTGGCCAACGCAGCACCTCACCGGCGCCGCCCGGCAGGCGGAAGTGTTCCTCCACGAGACGGATGGCCAGACTCTGCACCGCGGACAGATTGTGCGCCTGGCGGACCGCTTCCTGTTCCCCCCGGTTGGCGTGACGTTATACGGGGAACTTGCACCAGCCCCCGTCTGTGCGGGGCAGCGCTGGATGATGACGCTGCGCCTGCGGCCGGTGCATGGGCAGCTCAATGACGGAGGCTTCGACAGCCAGCGCTATGCGCTGGCCCAGCATCGGCCGCTGAGCGGGGGGATCGTCGCCGCTTCCGCGTTGGATACCCGCTGCAGTCTGCGCGCCCGCTACCTGGCGTCGCTGACCCGGCGATTGCAGACTTATCCCTGGCATCCGGTGATGCTGGGCCTGGGGATGGGGGAGCGGCTGGTGCTGCCGGCGGAGATCAAAGTCCTGATGCAGAACACAGGCACCTCCCACCTGATGGCTATCTCCGGTTTGCATATTGCTCTTGCGGCTTCCCTGATCGTGCTCCTGCTGCGCGGTTTACAGTCCCTTTTCCCGGGGCGCTGGATCGGCTGGCGGCTACCGCTGCTGGCTGGGCTGGCGGGCGCAGTCGGCTATGCCTGGCTGACCGGTATGCAGCCACCGGCCCTGCGCACTTGCGTAGGGCTTGCAGTCTGTTGTGCTTTACGTTTGTCGGGTCAACGCTGGACGGCGTGGCAGATGTGGCTCTGCTGTCTGGGGGCGATTCTGGTTGCCGATCCGCTGGCGGTGTTGTCGCAAAGCCTGTGGCTATCCGCCTTCGCGGTGGCGGGGCTGATCTTCTGGTTCCAGTGGTTACCGCTGCCTGACAGTCGCTGGCGCTGGCCGTGGAAAGCGCTGTTCGCCCTCGTGCATTTGCAGGCTGGCGTGACGCTGCTGCTGATGCCGCTGCAGCTGCTGCTCTTCCATGGCATAAGCCTGACGTCGATGGCCGCTAATTTGCTGGCGGTACCGTTAGTGACCCTGCTGGCGGTGCCGCTCATTCTCGCCGGAATGCTCCTGCATCTCACTGGACCGGAGGTGGTGGCGTCGCTGATCTGGCTGGCAGCCGATCGCGTGCTGGCGGTGTTGTTCTGGGGGTTACGACGTTTACCGGACGGCTGGCTGACGCTGGATGCCCGTTGGCTCTGGATCAGTAGCCTGCCGTGGCTGCTGGTGATGGGCTGGCGTTTTCAGAGCTGGCGGTATACTCCAGCGCTGTGTCTGAGTGTGCTGTTTTTGCTGGCGCGGCCATTCAGCCGGCAACCGCCCGCGGACCAATGGCGGGTGACGATGCTGGATGTCGGGCAGGGGCTGGCGATGGTGATCGAACGTCACGGCAAGGCGTTATTGTACGATACCGGGCCGGCATGGCCGCAGGGCGACAGCGGTCGACAGGTGATTATCCCTTGGCTGCGCTGGCACCATCTGCAGCTGCAGGGGATTATGCTGAGCCACGAGCATCTTGACCATCGCGGCGGCCTCGAATCCGTGCTGCAGGCTTGGCCGCAGGCGTGGGTGCGCAGCCCTTTAGGCTGGGCGCGTCATCTGCCGTGCCATCGCGGCGAACGCTGGCAGTGGCAGGGACTCACTTTCCAGGCGCTGTGGCCGCTGCCGGGCAGCGCGGCAAAGGGAAACAATCACTCCTGCGTGGTGCGAATCGATGACGGTCGCTCCAGCATCCTGCTGACCGGCGATATAGAACGTCAGGCGGAGCAGGCGATGATCAGCCGCTACTGGCAGCATCTGGCGTCTACACTTATTCAGGTTCCCCATCACGGCAGCAACACCTCCTCCAGCGAACTGCTGGTCCGGCGGGTGGATGGCGCGGCCGCGCTGGTTTCCGCTTCGCGCTACAATGCGTGGCGGATGCCCTCGCACAAGGTCGTTCAGCGCTATCGCCAGCGGGGGTATCGCTGGTTCGCCACGCCGCAGCAGGGGCAGATAACGGTGGTTTTTTCTGCAGAAGGGTGGCAAATCCATAGCTTACGGGATCAAGTTTTACCTCGTTGGTATCATCAGTGGTTTGGCGCGCCCGCCGATAACGGGTAGAATATGCGGCTATTTCAACACAAGCTGGTTTATTGAATGCAGAACGATAAAGATCTCTCCACGTGGCAGACCTTCCGCCGACTTTGGCCGATTATTGCACCGTTTAAAGCCGGGCTAATCGTAGCGGCGGTGGCGTTAGTGCTTAACGCGGGCAGTGACACCTTCATGTTATCGCTTCTTAAACCGTTATTGGATGATGGTTTTGGTAAAACGGATCGCTCAGTGCTGCTATGGATGCCGCTGGTGGTTATCGGGCTGATGGTGCTGCGTGGGATCACCAGCTACATCTCGAGCTATTGTATCTCCTGGGTTTCCGGCAAAGTGGTAATGACCATGCGTCGTCGCCTGTTCGGCCACATGATGGGCATGCCGGTGGCTTTCTTTGACAAGCAGTCTACCGGGACGCTGCTGTCACGTATCACCTATGATTCTGAACAGGTCGCTTCCTCCTCTTCCAGCGCGCTGATCACCGTGGTCCGCGAAGGGGCATCGATTATCGGCCTGTTCGTGATGATGTTCTATTACAGCTGGCAGCTGTCGTTGATCCTAATTGTACTGGCGCCAATCGTGTCGGTAGCAATCCGCGTGGTCTCCAAGCGTTTTCGCAATATCAGTAAGAATATGCAGAACACGATGGGGCAGGTCACCACCAGCGCTGAGCAGATGCTGAAAGGGCACAAAGAGGTGCTGATGTTTGGCGGCCAGGAAGTGGAAACCAAACGTTTTGATAAGGTCAGCAATAAAATGCGCCTGCAGGGGATGAAAATGGTTTCCGCCTCGTCTATCTCCGACCCGATCATTCAGCTTATCGCCTCCCTGGCGCTGGCCTTTGTCCTGTATGCCGCCAGCTTCCCGAGCGTGATGGACACCCTGACCGCTGGGACCATTACCGTGGTCTTCTCCTCCATGATTGCGCTGATGCGTCCGCTGAAGTCTCTGACCAACGTCAATGCCCAGTTCCAGCGCGGGATGGCGGCATGCCAGACGCTGTTTGCGATCCTCGATTCCGAGCAGGAGAAAGACGAAGGTACCCGCGTCATTGAGCGGGCGAAAGGCAATCTCAAGTTCGAGAACGTCACCTTTACCTATCCGGGTCGCGAAGTGGCCGCGCTGCGCAATATCAATCTCGATATCCCGGAAGGGAAAACTGTGGCGCTGGTGGGACGCTCCGGTTCGGGTAAATCGACCATCGCCAGCCTTATCACGCGCTTCTACGATGTCGACGATGGGCAGATCCTGCTGGATGGCCATGACTTGCGCGAGTACAAGCTGAGCTCGCTGCGCGACCAGGTAGCGCTGGTTTCACAGAACGTGCACCTGTTCAATGATACCGTCGCCAATAACATCGCCTATGCCCGTACTGAAGAGTACAGCCGCGAGCAGATTGAAGAGGCTGCGCGAATGGCCTACGCCATGGACTTCATCAACAAGATGGACAATGGCCTGGATACCATCATCGGCGAAAATGGCGTGATGCTGTCCGGCGGCCAGCGCCAGCGTATTGCTATTGCCCGTGCGCTACTGCGTAACAGCCCGATCCTGATCCTCGATGAAGCCACCTCGGCGCTGGATACCGAGTCCGAGCGTGCGATTCAGGCGGCGCTGGATGAGCTGCAGAAAAACCGCACCTCGCTGGTTATTGCCCACCGTTTGTCAACCATTGAGCAGGCTGATGAGATTGTGGTGGTTGAAGACGGGCGGATCGTGGAGCGCGGAACGCACCACGACCTGCTGGAGCATAAAGGCGTATACGCCCAGCTGCATAAGATGCAATTCGGCGAATGATCGCGCGCATCTGGTCCGGTGAGTCGCCGCTGTGGCGCCTGCTGCTGCCGCTCTCCTGGCTGTATGGCCTGGTGAGCGCGTTGATTCGCCTCAGCTATCAGCTGGGGTGGAAAAAAGCCTGGCGCGCGCCGGTGCCGGTGGTGGTGGTCGGTAACCTGACCGCCGGCGGCAACGGTAAAACGCCGGTGGTGATCTGGCTGGTGGAGCAACTGCAGCAGCGCGGCATTCGCGTTGGGGTGGTCTCTCGCGGCTACGGCGGTAAAGCCGAACGCTACCCGCTGGTATTAACTGACCGGACCAGTACGGCGCAGGCAGGCGATGAACCGGTGCTCATCCATCAGCGCACCGGCGCGCCAGTGGCGGTCTCTCCGCTGCGCAGCGACGCGGTGAAAGCGCTGCTCAGCGCGCACGAGCTACAGATTATCGTCACCGACGATGGGTTGCAGCACTATAAGCTGGCGCGGGACCGGGAAATTGTCGTCATCGACGGCGTGCGCCGCTTTGGCAACGGCTGGTGGCTGCCTGCCGGGCCGATGCGTGAGCGGGCATCGCGCTTGCAAAGCGTTGATGCGATTATCGTCAACGGCGGCGTGGCGCGTCCGGGAGAGATCCCGATGCAGCTGCGTCCCGGGATGGCGGTCAACCTGCTCACCGGCGAACGTCGCGATGTCTCTACCTTCACTAACGTAGTGGCAATGGCCGGCATCGGCCATCCGCCGCGCTTTTTCGCCACCCTCGAAAGCTGTGGCGTCCAGCCGGTCAAAACCGTGGCGCTGGCGGACCATCAGGCGCTGAGCCAGGCCGATGTCACCGCTCTGGTAACCGCCGGGCAGACGCTGCTGATGACCGAGAAAGACGCCGTGAAATGTCGCGATTTCGCCGCTGCGAACTGGTGGTATTTACCGGTCGACGCCATAATGGCCGATGAACGCGCACAGCGGTTGCTTGCGGACTTAGCGGCGTTGGCGCAACGTTAACCGACGCGCCGGCTTTGCTCGCCGCTGTGCTGGAATTCCTGACGGAGAACCTGCATGTCGGTATTGCAACTATCGATTAATGAGGCGCGCCACCTCCATCTCGCGGCGCAGGGGTTATTAAAAAAGCCCCGGCGTCGCGCTCGCCCGAATGACATCCTTTCCACCATCCAGCAAATGTCGCTGCTGCAAATCGATACCATCAACGTGGTGGCCCGCAGCCCCTACCTGGTGTTGTTCAGCCGCCTCGGCAGCTATCCGCAGCACTGGCTGGATGAGTCATTGCGCAGCGGCGAGCTGATGGAATACTGGGCGCATGAAGCCTGTTTTCTGCCGCGCAGCGATTTCGCCCTTGTGCGCCACCGAATGTTGAACCCCGACAAGATGGGCTGGAAATATCATCGCGCGTGGATGGAGGAGCATGCCGGAAGTATTGCAGAGCTGGTGGCGCATATCGGACAAAACGGACCGGTTCGCTCGGCGGATTTTGCCCACACACGCAAAGGCGCCAGCGGCTGGTGGGAGTGGAAACCGCATAAGCGCCACCTGGAAGGGCTGTTTACCGCCGGTGAAGTGATGGTGGTGGAGCGGCGCAACTTTCACCGCGTGTATGATTTAACCCGGCGGGTGATGCCGCACTGGGACGACGAGCGCGATGCGCTGCCCCGCGACGCTGCGGAGGCCATCATGCTGCGCAACAGCGCCCGCAGCCTCGGCATCTTTCGCCCCCAGTGGCTGGCGGATTACTATCGTTTACGTCAGCCGGCGCTACCGGGTTTGCTGGCGGCCTGGCAGGAAGAGGGCCTGGTTGTGCCAGTCGACGTGGAAGCGCTTGGCGAGATGTGGCTGCATCGCGACGCGCTGGCGCAGCTGGAGTCCGCGCCCGGCGGTAAACTTACCGCCAGCCATAGCGCCGTGCTCTCGCCCTTCGACCCGGTGGTCTGGGATCGGAAGCGCGCTGAGCAACTGTTCAACTTCAGCTATCGCCTGGAGTGCTATACCCCGGCGCCGAAGCGTCAGTATGGCTACTTCGTACTGCCTCTGCTGCACCAGGGGAAACTGGTCGGGCGGATGGACAGTAAAATACATCGCAAAAGCCGGGAGCTGGAGATCTTCGCCCTGTGGCTGGAGGATGAGGTGAAGATCACCCGTGGTCTGGAGCAGGGGCTGCGCCGGGCGATCAACGACTTCGCACGCTGGCAATCGGCAGACCGGATCCTGTGTCGACGCCTGCCGGAAGGGCTGTTTGTCGGCCAGGAGCGAGGATGGGAAATCGATGCCGATTGATCCCGGCGCCGACCTTCCTGTGTTATGCTGCTGAGAAATCTATCCAGTCCATCAGGAGGAAACATGGATCACCGTTTACTTGAAATCATCGCCTGCCCGGTCTGTAACGGTAAGCTGTATTACAGTCAGGATAAGCAAGAACTTATTTGCAAACTTGATAGTCTGGCGTTTCCACTGCGCGACGGTATCCCTGTGCTGCTGGAGACAGAAGCGCGTCCGCTGGCGGTAGAAGAGAGTCACTCATGAGTTTCGTGGTCATTATTCCTGCGCGTTTCGCCTCCACGCGCCTGCCGGGAAAACCACTGCAGGACATTAACGGCAAGCCGATGATTGTCCATGTGCTGGAGCGCGCCCGCGAATCCGGCGCGGATCGCATTATTGTCGCCACCGATCACGAAGAGGTCGCCCGGGCGGTTGAAGCCGCCGGCGGCGAGGTCTGCATGACCCGCGCCGACCATCAATCCGGCACCGAACGGCTGGCGGAGGTGGTGGAGAAGTGCGCGTTCAGCGATGACACCATCATCGTCAATATCCAGGGCGATGAGCCGATGATCCCCCCGGCTATCGTCCGCCAGGTGGCGGAGAATCTGGCTGCCAGCACCAGCGGAATGGCGACGCTGGCGGTACCGATCCACGATGCGGAAGAGGCGTTTAATCCAAATGCGGTCAAAGTGGTGATGGATGCGCAGGGCTATGCGCTCTATTTCTCCCGCGCCACCATTCCCTGGGATCGCGATCGCTTTGCCCACTCCCGCGACGCCATTGGTGATTCTCTGCTGCGCCACATCGGCATCTATGGCTATCGCGCCGGCTTTATTCGCCGCTATGTCAGCTGGGCGCCAAGCCCGCTGGAGCAGATAGAAATGCTCGAGCAGCTGCGGGTGCTGTGGTATGGCGAGAAGATCCATGTCGCCGTGGCGGCCGAAGTGCCCGGCACCGGCGTCGATACCCCTGAAGATCTGGCGCGCGTCCGCGCTGAACTGCGTTAGTCCACTGTCCCCTCCTTGCAGGAGGGGATATCCCCACCGGTTTTACGCTTTTTTTGCCCATTTTTGATCTTATCCGATGACAACCCAGGTGCGGGCGCTCATTATGAAATCAGTAGTGTTCATAGGGGTAATCGACAATGGAACAGTTGCGAACCGAACTGAGTCACCTGCTTGGCGAAAAGCTGAGCCGGGTGGAGTGTGTCAGTGAAAAAGCCGCTACGGCGCTGTGGTCCCTGTATGACGCGCAGGGAAATCCGATGCCGCTGCTGGCGCGAAGTTTCACCACCCCCGGCGTGGCGCGGCAGCTGGCCTGGAAGATCTCCACTCTGGCGCGCAGCGGTACGGTGCGCATGCCGGTGGTCTATGGCGTGATGACGCATGAAGAGCATCCCGGGCCGGACGTGCTGCTGCTTGAGCGTCTGCGCGGCGTCCCGGTGGAGGCGCCCACCCGCACCCCGGCGCGCTGGGAACAGCTGCAGGAGCAGATCGTCGAGGCGCTGCTGGCCTGGCATCGTCAGGACAGCGGCGGCTGCGTGGGGATGGTCGATAATACCCAGGACAATCTGTGGCCGAACTGGTACCGGCAGCGGGTGGCGATGTTGTGGAGCACCCTGAACCTGTATCAGGACACCGGTCTGACCATGCAGGATAAGCGGGTTTTGTTCCGCTCGCGCGAGTGTCTGCCGGAGCTGTTCCGCGATTTCAATGATAATGCCGTACTGGTGCACGGCAATTTCACCCTGCGCAGCATGCTGAAAGATCCGCGCAGCGATCAGCTGCTGGCGATGGTTGGTCCGGGGATGATGCTGTGGGCGCCGCGGGAGTACGAACTGTTCCGTCTCGCGGAGGGGGGCCAGGCCGAGCAGCTGCTATGGCGTTACCTGCAGCAGGCGCCGGTCTCCGAGGCCTTTGTCTGGCGGCGCTGGCTTTATCTGCTGTGGGATGAGGTGGATAGTCTGGTCAATACCGGGCGCTTTGACCGCGCCCGTTTCGACCTCGCCGCAAAATCACTCCTGCCCTGGCTCGCCTGAGCTGCCTTTCAGCCATTGCCAGACGCGACCAAGCGTTTCATAGCCGACCCGGTCGCTGTGCATCAGCCACACCGGTGAAGGAATGACCCGCTCCCACGGATTGAGCGGTGACGTGACCGCCATCTGATTAGCCGGCGCGGGCAGCGGATCCAGACCGGCATGGCGAAAGAAGATCATCGCCCGCGGAAGATGCGACGCCGAGGTGACCAGCAGGAAGGGGGCGTCGCCGATGGCGCCCTTCACCGCCAGCGCTTCCTCTTCCGTATCTTTCGGCTTATCGAGCACGATGATATCGCTGCGCGGTACGCCGAGGCTTTCCGCCACTCTCGCCCCGGCCTCCGCCGTGCTGACGGGGTTGGTTTTTGCCGCCGCGCCGGTAAAGATCATTTTCGATCCCGGATTCTCCTGCCACAGGCGAATGCCCTCCGTCAGGCGCGGCAGGCTGTTGCTGATAAGGTTAGAGCTAGGCGCCCACTCCGGGTTCCAGGTATAGCCGCCGCCCAGCACCACCACGTAGCTCACCGGCTGCTCGCCGCGCCAGGTGGGATAGCGATCTTCTATCGGTTTAAGCAGGCTGTCTGCCACGGGCTGCAGGCTCAGCAGCGTCAGCAGCAGCCAGCCGAGGCTCACGCAAAACTTCCCGGTACGTTGAAAGCGGCTGAACCATAACAGGGCGATCCCGATACCGATCAGCAACAGCAGGGCAGGAAGCGGTAGCAGCAGACCGCCGACGATCTTTTTTAGCGTGAAAAGCATGCCAGATGGTTCCTTTTTTAACCATATAACCAAAGTTATGTTCGGATCTTATAACAGATCGCTTCATTCTCGGCGTGGGTATGACAAAATAGCGGTTTTGTGTTGGCTTGTGGAGTCGCCCGTGCAGGATCGCAATTTCGATGACATTGCTGAAAAGTTTTCGCGCAATATTTACGGCACCACAAAAGGCCAGCTGCGCCAGGCGATCCTCTGGCAGGATCTGGAGCCGCTGCTGGCGCAGCTGGGGCCGGGGCCGCTGAGGGTACTGGATGCCGGCGGCGGCGAAGGGCAAACGGCCATTAAAGTGGCGCAACTGGGCCATCACGTGACGCTGTGCGATCTCTCCGCTGAAATGGTGGCCCGCGCCCGCCAGGCTGCTGTCGATAAAGGTGTGATCGACAACATGCATTTTGTACAATGCGCGGCTCAGGATATTGCGCAGCACTTGGAAAGCCCGGTCGATCTGGTACTGTTTCATGCGGTGCTGGAGTGGGTGGCGGAGCCCCAGGCGGTGCTGCGTACCCTGTGGTCGACGCTGCGTCCTGGCGGCGGCTTGTCGTTGATGTTCTACAATGCTAACGGCCTGCTGATGCACAATATGGTTGCCGGTAATTTCGATTACGTACAACTGGGCATGCCAAAAAAGAAAAAACGCACGCTGTCGCCGGACTATCCGCGTGAGCCGCAGCAGGTTTATCACTGGCTGGAAGAGATTGGCTGGCAGATTGTCAGCAAAACCGGCGTGCGAGTGTTTCATGATTATCTGCGTGAAAAACGCCAACAGCATGACAGCTATGCGGCGCTGCTGGAGCTGGAGACGCGCTACTGTCGTCAGGAGCCGTACCTCAGCCTGGGCCGTTATATTCATGTCACCGCGCTTAAGAGCCAGGCTCATAGCCGCAGATGCAAGGATAAAGTATGAGTGAATTTTCCCAGACAGTCCCCGAACTGGTTGCCTGGGCCAGGAAAAATGATTTTTCTATCTCGCTGCCGGTCGACAGACTCTCTTTCCTGCTGGCGATCGCCACCCTGAATGGCGAACGGCTGGAAGGGGAAATGAGCGAGGGAGAACTGGTGGATGCGTTCCGCCACGTGAGTGATGCGTTTGAGCAGACCAGCGAAACCATCAGCCAGCGCGCCAATAACGCCATCAACGATTTGGTGCGCCAGCGTCTGCTGAACCGCTTTACCAGCGAAATTACCGAAGGCAATGCAATCTATCGTCTGACGCCGTTGGGGATCGGGATCACCGATTATTATATCCGGCAGCGCGAATTTTCGACGCTGCGTCTCTCGATGCAGTTGTCGATCGTCGCCGGCGAGCTGAAGCGCGCAGCGGATGCCGCGGAAGAGGGCGGCGATGAGTTTCACTGGCATCGCAACGTTTTTGCCCCGCTGAAGTATTCGGTAGCGGAAATTTTCGACAGCATCGACCTGACGCAGCGCATCATGGATGAGCAGCAGCAGCTGGTGAAAGACGATATCGCGCAGCTGTTGAACAAAGACTGGCGCGCGGCGATTTCCAGCTGTGAACTGTTGCTGTCGGAAACCTCCGGCACCCTGCGTGAACTGCAGGATACGCTGGATGCGGCGGGGGATAAGCTGCAGGCGAATCTGTTGCGCATTCAGGATTCGACCATGGCGCGCGACGATCTCCATTTTGTCGACCGGCTGGTGTTCGACCTGCAAAGCAAGCTCGACCGCATCGTCAGCTGGGGCCAACAGGCGATTGACCTGTGGATCGGCTATGACCGCCACGTGCACAAGTTTATCCGTACCGCTATCGATATGGATAAGAACCGCGTCTTCGCCCAGCGTCTGCGCCAGTCGGTACAGACCTATTTTGATGAGCCGTGGGCGCTGACTTACGCCAACGCCGACCGTCTGCTGGATATGCGCGACGAGGAGATGGCCCTGCGCGATGAAGAGGTCACCGGCGAGCTACCGGCGGACCTCGAATTTGAAGAGTTTAACGAAATTCGCGAGCAGCTGGCGGCGCTGATCGAAGCGCAGCTGGCGGTCTATAAAGAGAAAGGAATACCGCTGGATCTCGGCCTGGTGGCGCGGGAGTTCCTGGCGCAGTATCCGCGCGGGCGTCACTTCGACGTGGCGCGGATCGTCGTGGATCAGGCGGTACAGCTGGGCGTCGCCCAGGCAGATTTCACCGGACTGCCAGCCAAATGGCAGCCGATTAATGATTACGGAGCCAAGGTACAGGCGCATGTCATTGACAAATATTGAACAAGTGATGCCGGTTAAGTTGGCGCAGGCGTTAGCCAATCCGTTATTTCCGGCGCTGGACAGCGCCTTGCGCGCGGGCCGACATATCGGCCTCGACGAGCTGGATAATCACGCATTTTTGATGGACTTCCAGGATTATCTGGAAGAGTTTTACGCTCGCTATAACGTCGAGCTGATCCGCGCGCCGGAGGGGTTTTTCTACCTGCGCCCGCGTTCCACAACCCTGATTTCACGCTCAGTGCTGTCCGAACTGGATATGATGGTGGGCAAAATTCTTTGCTATCTCTATCTCAGCCCGGAGCGCCTGGCAAACGAAGGAATTTTCACCCAGCAGGAGCTGTATGACGAGCTGCTGACCCTGGCGGATGAATCCAGGCTGCTGAAGCTGGTCAACAACCGTTCCACCGGTTCGGATCTGGACCGTCAGAAGCTGCAGGAAAAAATGCGCGCGTCGCTAAACCGCCTGCGCCGTCTGGGGATGGTGTGGTTTATGGGCCACGACAGCAGTAAGTTCCGCATTACCGAATCGGTATTCCGCTTTGGCGCCGATGTACGCGCCGGCGACGACCCGCGCGAGGCGCAGCGCCGCCTGATCCGCGACGGGGAAGCGATGGCCCTGGAAAATCACCTGCAACTCAATGATGAGAATGAAGAGAACCAGCCGGATAGCGGGGAGGAAGAGTAATGATTGAACGCGGTAAGTTTCGCTCGCTGACGCTGGTTAACTGGAACGGCTTCTTTGCCCGGACCTTTGATCTTGATGAACTGGTCACCACCCTCTCCGGGGGGAACGGCGCCGGTAAGTCGACGACCATGGCGGCCTTCGTCACGGCGCTGATCCCCGATTTAACCCTGCTGCACTTCCGTAACACCACCGAAGCGGGGGCCACCAGCGGCTCACGCGATAAAGGCCTGCACGGTAAGCTGCGCGCCGGCGTCTGTTACTCAGTGCTCGACGTTATCAACTCCCGCCATCAGCGCGTGGTGGTCGGCGTGCGCCTGCAGCAGGTTGCCGGGCGCGATCGCAAAGTCGATATCAAGCCTTTCGCCATTCAGGGGCTGCCCACCTCTATCCTGCCGACCCAGCTGTTAACCGAAACGCTGAACGATCGCCAGGCGCGCGTAGTCAGTCTCAATGAGCTGAAAGAAAAGCTCGAGGCGATGGAAGGGGTCCAGTTTAAGCAGTTCAACTCGATCACCGAGTATCATTCGCTGATGTTCGATCTGGGCGTGGTGGCGCGCCGTCTGCGTTCCGCCTCCGATCGAAGTAAATATTATCGCCTGATCGAGGCCTCGCTATACGGCGGGATCTCCAGCACCATTACCCGCTCGCTGCGCGACTACCTGTTGCCGGAAAACAGCGGCGTGCGTAAGGCATTCCAGGATATGGAAGCGGCGCTGCGGGAAAACCGCATGACTCTCGAGGCGATCCGCGTCACCCAGTCCGATCGCGATCTGTTCAAACATCTGATTAGCGAAGCCACCAACTACGTGGCGGCGGACTATATGCGTCACGCCAACGAGCGGCGTATTCATCTTGATAAGGCGCTGGAGTATCGTCGCGATCTCTTTACCTCGCGTTCGCAACTGGCGGCGGAGCAGTATAAGCACGTCGACATGGCGCGCGAGCTGCAGGAGCATAACGGCGCAGAAGGCGATCTGGAAGCGGATTACCAGGCCGCCAGCGATCACCTGAACCTGGTGCAGACCGCGCTGCGTCAGCAGGAAAAAATCGAGCGCTACGAAGCGGATCTTGACGAGCTGCAGATCCGTCTGGAAGAGCAGAACGAAGTGGTGGCGGAAGCCATCGATCGCCAGGAAGAGAACGAAGCCCGCGCCGAGGCCGCCGAGCTGGAAGTGGATGAGCTGAAAAACCAGCTCGCCGACTATCAGCAGGCGCTTGACGTGCAGCAGACCCGAGCCATTCAGTATCACCAGGCGCTGCAGGCGCTGGAGCGCGCGAAGGCGCTGTGCCATCTGCCGGACCTGACGCCGGAGAGCGCCGACGAGTGGCTGGAAACCTTCCAGGCGAAAGAGCAGGAAGCGACGGAGAAAATGCTGTCGCTGGAACAGAAAATGAGCGTGGCGCAAACCGCGCACAGCCAGTTTGAACAGGCCTACCAGCTGGTGGCGGCGATTAACGGCCCGCTGGCGCGCAATGAAGCCTGGGACGTGGCGCGCGAATTGCTGCGCGACGGCGTGAACCAGCGCCACCAGGCCGAGCAGGCGCAGGGGCTGCGCAGCCGCCTCAACGAGCTGGAGCAGCGCCTGCGCGAGCAGCAGGACGCCGAGCGCCAGCTGGCTGAGTTCTGCAAACGCCAGGGCAAACGCTACGATATCGACGATCTGGAAACGCTGCATCAGGAGCTGGAAGCGCGCATCGCTTCGCTGGCCGACAGCGTTTCTAACGCTCAGGAACAGCGCATGACCCTGCGCCAGGAGCTGGAGCAGCTGCAGTCGCGCACTCAGACGCTGATGCGCCGGGCGCCGGTCTGGCTGGCGGCGCAGAATAGCCTTAACCAGCTGTGCGAGCAGAGCGGCGAGCAGTTTGAGTCCGGCCAGGAGGTTACCGAATACCTGCAGCAGCTGCTGGAGCGCGAGCGCGAAGCTATCGTTGAACGTGACGAGGTCGGCGCCCGCAAGCGCGCCATCGACGAAGAAATCGAGCGTCTCAGCCAGCCGGGCGGTTCGGAAGATCCGCGCCTCAACGCGCTGGCGGAACGGTTCGGCGGCGTTCTGCTGTCCGAGATCTACGATGATGTTAGCCTTGACGATGCGCCGTACTTCTCCGCGCTGTACGGTCCGTCGCGCCATGCCATCGTGGTGCCGGATCTGTCGCAGGTTGCCGAGCAGCTTGAAGGGCTGGAGGATTGTCCGGAAGATCTCTATCTGATCGAAGGCGATCCGCAGTCCTTTGACGATAGCGTATTCAGCGTGGACGAGCTGGAAAAAGCGGTGGTGGTGAAGATTGCCGACCGCCAGTGGCGTTATTCGCGCTTTCCGTCGCTGCCGCTGTTTGGCCGCGCCGCGCGTGAAAACCGCATTGAAACCCTGCATGCCGAGCGTGAATCGCTGTCCGAGCGTTTTGCGACCCTGTCGTTTGACGTGCAGAAAACACAGCGTTTGCATCAGGCTTTTAGCCGCTTCATCGGCAGCCATCTGGCGGTGGCCTTCGAGGACGATCCGGAAGAAGAGATCCGCAAACTCAACAGCCGCCGCGGCGAGCTGGAGCGCGCGCTGAGCGCCCATGAAAGCGATAACCAACAGAACCGCGTGCAGTATGAGCAGGCGAAAGAGGGCGTGTCGGCGCTTAACCGCCTGCTGCCGCGCCTGAATCTGCTGGCGGATGATACGCTGGCCGACCGCGTGGACGAGATCCAGGAACGTCTGGATGAAGCGCAGGAGGCCGCGCGCTTTATTCAGCAGCACGGCAATCAGTTGGCGAAGCTGGAGCCTATTGTTTCGGTGCTGCAGAGCGATCCGGAGCAGTTTGAGCAGCTGAAAGAAGATTACGCCTATGCGCAGCAGACCCAGCGCGATGCGCGCCAGCAGGCTTTTGCCCTGGCGGAAGTCGTCCAGCGCCGGGCCCACTTCAGCTACTCCGATTCGGCGGAAATGCTCAGCGGCAACAGCGATCTCAACGAGAAGCTGCGCCAGCGTCTGGAGCAGGCGGAAACCGAACGCAGCCGCGCGCGCGACGCGATGCGTGCCCATGCGGCGCAGCTTAGCCAGTACAATCAGGTGCTGGCCTCGCTGAAGAGCTCGTATGACACCAAGAAAGAGCTGCTTAACGATCTGTATAAAGAGCTGCAGGACATTGGCGTACGCGCCGATGCCGGCGCGGAAGAGCGGGCCCGTGCGCGTCGCGATGAGCTGCACATGCAACTGAGCAATAACCGCTCCCGTCGCAATCAGCTGGAGAAAGCATTGACCTTCTGCGAAGCGGAAATGGACAACCTGACCCGCAAACTGCGCAAGTTAGAGCGCGATTATTGCGAAATGCGCGAGCAGGTGGTGACCGCCAAGGCAGGCTGGTGCGCGGTGATGCGCCTGGTGAAAGACAACGGCGTCGAGCGTCGTCTGCACCGCCGCGAGCTGGCCTATCTTTCCGCCGACGAGCTGCGCTCCATGTCGGATAAGGCGCTCGGTGCGCTGCGTCTGGCGGTCGCTGATAACGAACATCTGCGCGACGTGCTGCGTATCTCGGAAGATCCGAAGCGTCCGGAGCGCAAAATTCAGTTCTTCGTTGCCGTCTACCAGCATCTGCGCGAGCGTATCCGCCAGGATATTATCCGCACCGATGATCCGGTGGAAGCGATCGAGCAGATGGAGATTGAGCTCAGCCGCCTGACCGAAGAGCTAACAAACCGCGAACAGAAGCTGGCCATCAGCTCCCGCAGCGTGGCCAACATTATTCGCAAAACCATTCAGCGCGAGCAGAATCGTATCCGGATGCTCAATCAGGGATTGCAGAGCGTCTCCTTCGGCCAGGTCAACAGCGTGCGTCTGAACGTCAATGTGCGTGAGACCCATTCGATGCTGCTCGATGTGCTCTCCGAGCAGCATGAACAGCATCAGGATCTCTTCAACAGCAACCGCCTGACCTTCTCGGAAGCGCTGGCTAAGCTCTATCAGCGCCTGAATCCGCAGATCGACATGGGGCAGCGCACGCCGCAAACCATCGGTGAAGAGCTGCTCGACTACCGCAACTATCTGGAGATGGAAGTGGAAGTTAACCGCGGCTCCGACGGCTGGCTGCGCGCGGAGTCCGGCGCGCTGTCCACCGGGGAAGCGATCGGTACCGGTATGTCGATTTTGGTGATGGTCGTCCAGAGCTGGGAAGATGAATCCCGCCGGCTGCGCGGCAAGGATATCTCGCCTTGCCGTCTGCTCTTCCTCGATGAAGCGGCGCGTCTCGATGCCCGCTCCATCGCCACGCTGTTCGAGCTGTGCGAACGTCTGGAGATGCAGCTGATTATCGCGGCGCCGGAGAACATCAGTCCGGAGAAAGGCACCACCTATAAACTGGTGCGTAAAGTGTTCAATAATCACGAACATGTCCACGTGGTGGGGCTGCGCGGGTTTGCCGCGCCGCTGCCGGAAGCGCTGCCGGGAACGGCCGACGCCTCCTGAGGCTGCGGCAACATTCTGGCGGCTAAGCGGTGAAGAGGGCAACGTTAAGTTGCCCTTTTTTTCTATCCAGCCCGGCATGCCAGGGTGGTATAATCTTTAAACTTCTTTACATTAGGTAAGGCAAAAGCCTTTTCGTCTTTATATACTGAAAAAGAGCCCCAATTTTGTGGGCTGCAATGTGTGACAACAGGGGGCAAGGGATGTTGCTAAAGAAACGGTATGGTCGTCCATTGTCAGCGCTCAGCCTGAGCCTGGCACTGGCATTTGCTCCGCTGTTCAATGTCCAGGCCGAAGAGCCTGAAGTCGTACCCGGCGACAGTTCCGCGACGCCCGCTGAGGTCTCTGTCGCGCTGGCGCAAAGCGATGGGCAATCGCCGGCGGTCGCGAAGCTGGCCGGTGAGCAGCCGCTGTCGATGGCGACGGCGGCAAACAGTCGCGCCCAGATCGAGGCGCTGTTGCCGGCAGGGTATAAACCCGTCTTTATGAATCCGCTGGTGTCGCTGTACGCCGCCAGGGATATGAAACCGATGTGGGAAAACCGCGAGGCGGTGCAGGCGTTCCAGCAGCAGCTGGCGGAGATCGCCATCGCCGGTTTTCAGCCGCAGTTTACCACCTGGGTCAGTCTGCTGACCGATCCCGCCGTCAGCGGCATGGCGCGCGATGTGGTGCTGTCGGACGCCATGATGGGCTATCTGCACTTTATCAGCGGCATCCCCACCCAGGGGACCCGCTGGTTGTACAGTTCAACGCCGTACAAGATGGCGACCCCGCCGCTGTCGGTGATTAACCAGTGGCAGCTGGCGCTGGACAATGGCTCCCTGCCGGCGTTTATCGCCGGCCTGGCGCCGCATCATCCGCAGTATGAAGCCATGCATCAGTCGCTGCTTGCGCTGGTGGCTGATTCTCGCCCGTGGCCGCAGATGACCGGCAGCGGCTCGCTGCGCCCCGGCGAATGGAGCAATGATATCGGTGCCCTGCGCGAGATCCTCCAGCGTACCGGGATGCTGGACAATACCGCCAATATCGTTCTGCCTGGCGATGTGGTGAGCCCGTCGGCGAAGAAAAAGAGCAAACCCGCGGCGCGCGGCGTGTACGATCGCCAGCTGGTGGAGGGGGTTAAGCGCTTCCAGGCGATGCAGGGGCTGGGGGCGGATGGCGTCATCGGCCAGTCGACTCGCGACTGGCTCAACGTCTCTTCCGCGCAGCGCGCAGGGGTGCTGGCCCTGAACATTCAGCGTTTACGCTTACTGCCGGGCAAACTATCCACCGGCATTATGGTCAATATTCCGGCGTTCTCGCTGGTCTATTACCAGGACGGCAGCCAGGTGCTGGCCTCGCGGGTGATTGTGGGGCGTCCAGACCGCAAAACGCCAATGATGAGCAGCGCGCTGAATAACGTGGTGGTCAATCCGCCGTGGAACGTGCCGCCAACCCTGGCGCGCAAAGATATCCTGCCGAAGGTGCGTAACAATCCAGGCTATCTGGAGCAGCATGGCTACACCGTGATGCGCGGCTGGAACAGTAAAGAGACCATCGATCCTTATCGGGTTGACTGGTCGACCATCACCGAGAACAACTTACCGTTCCGCTTCCAGCAGGCGCCCGGGGCGCGTAACTCGCTCGGACGCTACAAGTTCAATATGCCGAGCTCCGATGCCATCTACCTGCACGATACGCCGAACCATAATCTGTTCCAGAAGGATGTTCGTGCGCTCAGTTCCGGCTGTGTGAGGGTGAATAAGGCTTCGGAGCTGGCCAATATGCTGCTGCAGGATGCGGGCTGGAATGACTCGCGTATTTCTGATGCCCTGAAGCAAGGGGACACGCGCTATGTCAATATTCGGCAAAATATACCGGTGAATTTATATTACTTAACGGCGTTTGTGGACGCTGATGGACGTACACAATATCGAACAGATATTTACAATTACGATATCACCGCGCGATCCAGCGCACAAATTCTGACGAAAGCTGAACAATTAATCAGGTAAATGAAGTAGTTCAATGGATTTTGTTGTCCTAGCACTGGGTAAAAAAGGGCGCTGCTCCTCTGCAGCGCCCGATTTTCCTGGGGTGAGGCTGCCTTGACGTTGGCAATAATGCCCGGTAAGGTGCCTTTCGTGCGCCAGAAGTGCATATACATATCATTCCGCTCAATGCGTGGCGCGGTCAGCGCGAACGTTCTCTTTTGCCGGGCTGCATCACGGCTGTGGCGAGCGATGGCGTGCTGAGGTTCAGCATCGCGCAAGGCGGAAAAAGTATATAACGATTCATTGACTGTAGACCTGATTATCATGGACAAATTTGACGCTAATCGCCGCAGATTGCTGGCGTTGGGTGGTGCTGCGCTGGGTGCTGCCGCCATTCTCCCTGCGCCGGCATTTGCCACTCTCTCGACCCCCCGTCCGCGTATTTTGACGCTGAATAACCTGCATACTGGTGAATCACTCAAGGCGGAGTTTTTCGATGGCAGAGGCTATATTCAGGATGAATTAGCAAGACTTAACCATTTTTTCCGTGATTACCGCGCGAATAAAATTAAGTCCATCGATCCAAATCTGTTCGATCATCTTTATCGGTTGCAGGGACTACTTGGCACCAACAAACCTGTCCAGCTTATCTCTGGCTATCGTTCCCTCGATACCAATGATGAGCTTCGCGCACGAAGCCGTGGTGTAGCAAAACACAGCTATCACACCAAGGGGCAGGCAATGGATTTCCATATTGAAGGTATTTCGTTAAGCAATATTCGCAAAGCGGCGTTATCTATGCGCGCAGGTGGTGTAGGATATTACCCACGTAGTAACTTTGTGCATATTGATACCGGTCCCGTAAGGCACTGGTAACGAAAGGAGCGTCATGAACTATCGTATTATTCCGGTTACCGCGTTCGCGCAGAACTGTTCTCTTATCTGGTGCGAACAAACCCGGCTGGCGGCGCTGGTCGATCCTGGCGGCGATGCTGAACGTATCAAAGCGGTGGTGACGGAGGCTGGCGTCACGCTGATGCAGATTCTGCTGACGCATGGCCACCTCGATCACGTCGGCGCCGCTGCGGAACTGGCGGAGCATTATGGCGTGCCGGTTATTGGTCCGGAAAAAGAAGATGAGTTCTGGCTGGAAGGCTTACCGGCGCAAAGCCGGATGTTCGGCCTGGAGGATTGCCAGCCGCTGCGTCCGGATCGCTGGCTCAATGAAGGCGATGTGGTTAATGTAGGGAATGTGGCGCTGCGGGTGCTGCACTGCCCAGGCCATACGCCGGGTCATGTGGTCTTCTTTGATGACGCTTCCCGACTGCTTATTTCCGGGGATGTGATTTTCAAAGGCGGAGTTGGGCGCAGTGATTTTCCACGCGGCGACCATGGGCAGCTGATCACTGCCATTAAGGATAAGCTGTTGCCGTTGGGCGATGACGTGACCTTTATTCCCGGCCATGGTCCGCGGTCGACGCTGGGTGAGGAACGCCGCAACAACCCGTTCCTGCAGGATGAGATGCCGGTCTGGTAACCCACCTGACGCGAACATAAAAAGGCCGCATTCGCGGCCTTTTTCTTGATATCGAATAATATTGCTTACAGCACGGCGACGATGGCTTCGCACAGCGGCGCCATGTTGTCAGGCGTCATGCCGGCCACGTTGATACGGCCGGACGCGACCGCATAAATGGCGAACTCTTCACGCAGACGCAGCACCTGCTCTTTCGTCAGGCCGCTGAACGAGAACATACCGTTCTGTTTGCTGATAAAGCTGAAGTCGCGGCTCGCGCCTTTCTCCTGCAGGGTGTTGACGAACAGCAGTCGCATGCGCTGAATGCGCTGGCGCATATCGGTCAGCTCCTGCTCCCAGATCGCCCTCAGCGCATCGTTGCTCAGAATGGTCGCCACCACGGACGCGCCGTGCGCAGGCGGGTTGGAGTAGTTAGCGCGGATCACCGACTTCATCTGGCTGAATGCGCGGTCTACAGTCTCCTGATCGGCGGCGACCAGAGTGCAGGCGCCGACGCGCTCGTTGTACAGGCCAAAGTTTTTCGAGTAGGAGCTGGCGACCAGCAGCTCTTTATGCAGAGCAGCAAAGGCGCGCAACCCTTCAGCATCTTCTTCCAGGCCGCGGGCGAAGCCCTGATAGGCGAAATCGAACAGCGGCAGCCAGCCTTTCTCGACCGACAGCTGCGCCAGCGTCTGCCACTGATCGAGCGTGGGATCGATACCGGTCGGGTTGTGGCAGCAGCCGTGGAACAGTACCACGTCGCCCGCCTGGGCTTCGTTCAGGCTGGCAAGCAGACCATCAAAGTCCAGCGCGTGGTTAGCCGCGTCGTAGTAGGCATATTCACGCACTTCCAGCCCGGCGGAGGTAAACACACTCTTATGGTTTGGCCAGCTCGGGTTGCTTACCCACACGCGTTTCACGTCGGTGTTTTTGGCGAGGAAGTCTGCGGCGACGCGCAGTGCACCGGTACCGCCCGGGGTCTGCGCGGTGCGGGCGCGTTTATCGGCGATAATCGCATTGCCTTTACCGAACAGCAGCTCCTGGGTGCAGCGACCAAATTCAGGAATACCATCGATGCCCAGATAGTTTTTAGTCGTTTCATTTTCCAGCAGGTACTGCTCTGCTTTTTTGACGCTGGTCAGAACGGGGGTTTTACCAGTTTCATCCTTGTAAACACCAATTCCGAGGTTAATCTTTTCAGGGCGGTCATCGGCACGAAACAGATCGGCCAGACCTAAAATCGGGTCGGCTGGGGCGGCGGTAATGTTCTCAAACATGACGAGGTTCCATTGTGATTACTGAAGGGAAATCCGCTATCAGGTTAACGGGAGAACAACGAATTGCCAACCGTTTGCGACAAAAAGCGCGAAGGTTTTCGAAAGATACGATCTTTGCCTCACGAATAGAGAAAAGCAGGACCGAAGTCCTGCTCTGAAGGCATATCACGAAGGGGTGTACTGCAAATTAGAACTGGTAAACGATACCCACGGCCGCCTGGTCGTCGGTCGCTACGCCAGCTTCACGCGTATAAGCGTTGTCGTCCAGTTGGTTGAACTTGTACGCCGCATAGACGTTCATGTTCTTGTTGAAGTAGTACCAGGTACCCACTTCGACGTATTTAACCAGATCCGCATCGCCGCCGGAGAAGCCGCCGCGCGCCTGCAGGTCTTTGCCTTTGGTCTGTACGTAGCCGATGGACGGACGCAGGCCGAAGTCGAACTGATACTGTACAACGGCTTCGAAGTTCTGGGTTTTGCCCGCGAAGTAGTTACCCTGGTTTTCCGGGGTCATGTTGTAAGTCTGGGAGTACATGACGGCCGCGTAAACGTTGTTGGCGTCATATTTTGCAGAGGTTGCCCAGGCTTCGGCTTTGTCGCCATTGCCGTCAGCTTTCTGATCTACGCTACGGTTGGAACCGGAGTAGCCAGCAGACAGCGCAATACCGTTGTCGAACGCGTAGGTCGCCGCGGTGCTGAAGCCGTCGCCATTCTGCTTGTGAATCGAACGGTCGTGGTCGTTTTTACCCTGGTACTGCAGCGCGAAGCTCAGGCCGTCAACCAGACCGAAGAAGTCAGAGTTACGGTAGGTTGCCACGCCGTTGGTACGGCCGGTCATGTAGTTGTCGGTGTAGTTCCAGCCGTCGCCGCCCCATTCAACCAGCATATCGGTTGCTGCTTCGACGTCGTAGATTGCGCCGTAGTTACGGCCGTAGTCGAATGAACCATACTCGCCCGCTTTCAGACCTGCGAACGCCAGACGGGTTTTGGTCGGCTGGGAACCTTCAACATTGGAGGCGTCCATGTTGTATTCCCACTGACCGTAGCCGGTCAGCTGATCGTTGATCTGAGTTTCGCCTTTCAGGCCGATACGGGCGTAGGTGGTATCGTCGCTGCTGGTCTTGCCATTGGTGGTCCAGACGTGCTCGCCGACCATTTTTCCGTAGAAATCCAGTTTGTTGCCGTTTTTGTTATAGATTTCTGCAGCGTTAGCTGCACCGGCTACCAGCAGGGCAGGGATCACCACTGCCAGAATATTGCGCTTCATCATTATTTATTACCCTCATTAATATTTTTTATATGAACACGTGCCACTGCCGTCAATAAGTTCTGTCAATAAAAACTTACAGAACCATTGATGAGAGTTTGGTGTCTGAAGGCATCTTTCCATCCGCGACAACGTTTCGCTAGCCGGAAAATGCTACTAATATCTCATATGAGTAACAAAACGAAAAAACATGTAACTAAATATGTATTTCTGGGAACTTTGTGAACTTAATCAAAATTCCGTTCCACATGGTGAGGTAAATCCCCCTTCCATATCTATCTATATGAAATATTTATGATTAATTTGGATAAAGGTAAATTTGCTCATTTTATGTGTTGAATTCGCCTTCTTTTTATTCAGCCTTTGTCTTGGCAAGATGTGCGGCGCATGGTTAAAAAATGAGCAAATTAATCAGGGGTTTTGCTCTGTTATGAACAAAAAGTGCGATCTGTATCACCAGGATGCACCGAAACAGTGCGTAACATAAATGTGAATTCGAGGCCTTGATGTTTAAGTTTGTTGAATTTTGATAACAGTAATTGACATAAAAAAAGGCCAGCTTGCGCTGGCCTTTCAGGTTTATGTCAGAAAAATTTAGAATGTCGCGTTGCGCGGGGTCCGCGGGAACGGAATGACATCGCGGACGTTCTGCACGCCGGTCACGTAGGCGATCAGACGCTCGAAGCCCAGGCCAAAGCCGGAGTGTGGAACGGTGCCATAGCGGCGCAGATCGCGATACCACCAGTAGTCTTCTTTATTCAGGCCCATCTCGGCCATACGCGCGTCAAGCACGTCGAGGCGCTCTTCACGTTGGGAACCACCGATGATCTCGCCAATACCCGGCGCCAGGACGTCCATTGCCGCGACGGTTTTACCGTCTTCGTTAAGGCGCATGTAGAACGCCTTAATATCTTTCGGGTAGTTTTTCACCACCACCGGCGCTTTGAAGTGTTCTTCAGCCAGGTAACGTTCGTGCTCGGAGGAGAGATCCACGCCCCAGTACACCGGGTTCTCGAATTGCTTGCCGCAGTTTTCCAGAATGGTGACGGCGTCGGTATAATCCACCTGCGCAAAATCAGCGGTGATAAAGCGCTGCAGACGGTCGATAGCGTCTTTATCAACGCGCTCGGCGAAGAACTGCATGTCGTCCGCGCGCTCTTCCAGTACCGCTTTAAAGACGTACTTGAGCATCGCTTCCGCCAGGCCGGCAACATCGTTCAGATTGGCGAAGGCCACTTCCGGCTCCAGCATCCAGAACTCCGCCAGGTGGCGGCTGGTGTTGGAGTTTTCCGCGCGGAAGGTCGGGCCGAAGGTGTAAATCTTCGACAGCGCGCAGGCATAGGTCTCGCCGTTCAGCTGGCCGGAAACGGTCAGGAACGACTCTTTACCGAAGAAGTCTTTGTCGAAATCGACTTTGCCCTGATCGTTACGCGGCAGGTTTTCCAGATCCAGCGTCGACACGCGGAACATTTCGCCAGCGCCTTCGGTATCGGAGGCGGTGATCAGCGGGGTGGAGACCCAGAAGAAGCCCTGCTCATCAAAGAAGCGATGCAGCGCCTGCGCCAGGGTGTGACGCACGCGGGCAACCGCGCCGATCAGGTTGGTGCGCGGACGCAGGTGGGCCACTTCACGCAGATACTCGATGCTGTGGCGCTTGGCCGCCATCGGGTAAGTGTCCGGGTCTTCCACCCAGCCGGTCACTTCCACGTTGGTCGCCTGGATCTCAAAGCTCTGACCCTGGCCCTGGGAAGCCACGACTTTACCGGTGACAATCACCGAGCAACCGGTGGTCAGACGCAGCACTTCCTGATTGTAATTGGGCAGAGAATTATTAATAACGGCCTGTACAGGATCAAAGCAGGAACCGTCATAGACGGCGAGGAATGAAAAGCCAGCTTTTGAATCTCGGCGGGTACGCACCCATCCGCGGACCGTGACTTCGCTGTCAACGGCAACGCGGCCCTGGAGTACGTCGGCTACAGGCACAACGCTCATAATAATCTCTCTATATAGTCCAATAAAAAAGTCTCTTCCCCTACAGCGGGGGGATATCTATGTTACCTGTCATCTTCCATCAGACAAGTAGATTTCGCATCATAAGCGGATAATTCGGCAATAAATAATAAAGAAAAAGGAGCCTGAAAGGCTCCTTAAGAAAATTAGCTCGCTTTTTTAATCGGCGGCAGGTCGAACGCTTCGCGCAGGGCGCGGACGAAGGCCTTATCGTGGCAGATGGTTTTCCCCGGGCTGTCGGAGAGTTTCGCCACCGGCTTGCCGTTACATTCCACCAGCTTAATCACGATATTGAGCGGTTTAACCTGCGGCAGATCGCAGGTTAAACGGGTGCCGATCCCAAAGCTCAGCTTCACCCGCGAGGCGAAGTGGCGATACAGGTCGACGGCTTTCGCCAGATCGAGATTATCGGAGAAGACCAGCACTTTGCTCAGCGGATCGATGCCCAGCTTCTGATAATGGGCGATGGCTTTTTCACCCCATTCCACCGGGTCGCCGGAGTCGTGGCGCAAACCCTGATAGCGGGTGGCGAACTCCGGACCGAAATCGCGCAGGAACGCATCCATGGTGATGCAGTCGGTCAGTGCGATGCCCAGTTGGTCAGGATACTCTTCCAGCCAGGCGGCGAGGGCCGCCCGCTGGCTGCTGGCCAGGTTCGGGCTGATCTGCTGATGAGCCTGGAACCACTCATGGGCCTGGGTGCCCATCGGGGTTAAGTTGAGACGGCGCGCCAGATCGTAGTTGCTGGTGCCAACAAACCATGGCTCCTGCTGCAGGCGTTGCACAATGGCTTCCTGCACCTCGCGTGAAAAACGACGGCGGGTGCCGAAATCCATCAGGCGGAAGGCGCTCATATCGAGGTCAGCGGTCATGGTGGCGAAGTCGCCTAGCTTATGTTCCAGTGCGTTTAGCGCTTGTTCCACGCCCGTCTCGGGTGAACGGTAGCGATGGACCAGCTCGCTTATCACCGCCAGCAGGGGGACTTCCCACATGATGGCTTCCCGCCACGGGCCGGTGAGGCGAATGTTCAGCTTGCCGTTGTCATTGGTGACCGTGACCTGGCGTGGGTCATAGCGAAAATCGCGCAGCCAGTCGAGGTAATCCTGGCGAAAAAAAGGAAGGGTGGACAGCCAGCGATATTCATCATCCCGCAGCCTCAGGTCGCGCATGGACTCCACCTGCTCGCGGATCGCGTCGGCATAGATGCCGAGCAGGTCGTCTCCGCGGCAGCGAAACTCCGCCGCCACATGTACATCGCCGTAGCGGTGGAAGACAGCCTGCTGCATGTGCAGCTTGTAGGCATCCGTATCAAGCAGCGAGTGCAGTACAGGAGAAGTGAATTGTGTCATGGTGCGCAGTAGCATCCTCTCACTGGAGCGTTCCATCGAAACCAACGCGGAAAAAGGAGGCGGAGTATACCTTTATTACCCGGCTCTGTCCCGCGATGGCGAGCAATGGCGACGCTGACGGTCATTTGCGAGGCCTAGTTTAATATATTGAACATGGATCACACCACAAGCTTTGCGTCGGGTCGAGGGCATTTCGTGCCGCGAGTGTTAACAAAATGTAGCGATTTCCGTGTTTCACGTTGAAAAGATGAAGATTCTGCATAGCGCGATTGACACAACGGGAATAGACTGGGACGACACTTTACCGAAGATGCGAAAGGTTTTTTATGACACAACAGCCCCAAGCCAAATACCGCCACGACTATCGTGCGCCGGAGTATCTGATTAGCGATATCGATTTGACCTTTGACCTGGATGCCGCAAAAACCGTTGTTACGGCCGAGAGCAAGGTCTCCCGCCACGCGGCAGCGTCTGATGTGCCATTGCGCCTGGACGGCGAAGATCTGACTCTGATTTCGCTGCAGGTGAACGGACAGCCGTGGAGCGACTATAAAGAAGAAAACAATCAGCTGGTGATCGGCGGCCTGCCGGAGCATTTCACCCTGACCATCGTCAATGAGATCAGCCCGGCGGCGAACACCGCGCTGGAAGGCCTGTATCAGTCAGGCGAAGCGCTGTGCACCCAGTGTGAAGCGGAAGGTTTCCGCCACATCACCTGGTATCTGGACCGTCCGGACGTGCTGGCGCGCTTTACCACCAAAATTATCGCCGATAAAGCCAAATATCCGTTCCTGCTCTCCAACGGCAACCGTATGGCGGAAGGGGAACTGGAGAACGGTCGTCACTGGGTACAGTGGCAGGATCCATTCCCGAAACCGTGCTACCTGTTTGCGCTGGTGGCCGGTGATTTCGACGTCCTGCGCGACACTTTTACCACCCGCTCCGGGCGTGAAGTGGCGCTGGAGCTGTACGTCGATCGCGGCAATCTCGACCGCGCGCCGTGGGCGATGACCTCGCTGAAAAACTCCATGAAATGGGATGAGGAGCGCTTTGGCCTCGAGTATGACCTCGACATCTATATGATTGTCGCCGTCGACTTCTTTAATATGGGTGCCATGGAGAACAAAGGGCTGAACGTCTTTAACTCCAAATATGTTCTGGCCCGTACCGATACCGCCACCGATAAAGACTACCTCGATATTGAGCGCGTGATTGGTCATGAGTATTTCCATAACTGGACCGGCAACCGCGTCACCTGCCGCGACTGGTTCCAGCTCAGCCTGAAAGAGGGGCTGACCGTGTTCCGCGATCAGGAGTTCAGCTCCGACCTCGGCTCGAGGGCGGTGAACCGCATCAACAACGTGCGCACTATGCGCGGGCTGCAGTTTGCCGAAGACGCCAGCCCGATGGCGCACCCGATCCGCCCGGATATGGTTATCGAGATGAACAACTTCTACACCCTGACGGTCTACGAAAAGGGCGCCGAAGTGATCCGCATGCTGCACACTCTGCTGGGTGAAGAAAACTTCCAGAAAGGGATGCAGCTCTATTTTGAACGTCATGACGGCAGCGCCGCCACCTGCGACGATTTCGTCCAGGCGATGGAAGATGCCTCGAACGTCGATCTGTCGCACTTCCGCCGCTGGTACAGCCAGTCCGGTACGCCGATTGTCACCGTCCATGACGACTATAATCCGGAGACCGAGCAGTATACGTTGACCATCAGCCAGCGTACGCCACCGACCGCCGAGCAGGCCGAGAAGCAGCCGCTGCATATCCCGTTTGCCATCGAGCTGTACGATAACGAAGGTAAGGTGATCCCCCTGCAGAAGGGCGGCCATCCGCTGCACCCGGTGCTTAATGTGACTCAGGCTGAGCAGACCTTCGTCTTTGATAATGTCTATTTCCAGCCGGTACCGGCCCTGCTGTGCGAGTTTTCAGCACCGGTGAAACTGGAATACAAGTGGAGCGATCAGCAGCTCACCTTCCTGATGCGCCATGCGCGGAATGATTTCTCGCGCTGGGATGCGGCGCAGAGTCTGCTGGCGACCTACATCAAGCTGAACGTTAACCGTCATCAGCAGGGACAGCCGCTGTCGCTGCCGGTGCACGTGGCGGACGCCTTCCGCGCGATTCTGCTCGACGAGAAGATTGACCCGGCGCTGGCCGCCGAGATCTTAACCCTGCCGTCGGCCAACGAAATCGCCGAGATGTTCGCCATTATCGATCCTATCGCCATCGCCACTGTGCGCGAGGCGCTCACCCGCACCCTGGCGAACGAGCTGGCGGACGAATTCCTCGCGGTATATAACGCCAATAAGCTCGACAGCTACCGGGTGGAGCATGCCGATATCGGTAAGCGCGCCCTGCGCAATACCTGCCTGCGCTATCTGGCATTCGCAGAACCGACGCTGGGCGATAAGCTGGTGGCGGCGCAGTATCACCAGGCGGATAACATGACCGACGCGCTGGCCGCGCTGTCGGCGGCGGTTGCCGCTGAGCTGCCGTGCCGCGATGCGCTGATGCAGGAGTATGACGACAAATGGCATCAGGACGGCCTGGTGATGGACAAGTGGTTTATCCTGCAGTCCACCAGCCCGGCGGCCAATGTGGTCGAAACGGTACGCGGTCTGCTGAACCATCGTTCGTTCAGCATGAGCAACCCGAACCGCGTGCGGTCGCTCATCGGCGCTTTCGCAAGCAGCAACCCGGCGGCGTTCCATGCGGAAGACGGCAGCGGCTACCAGTTCCTGGTGGAGATGCTGACCGAGCTTAACCAGCGCAACCCGCAGGTCGCATCGCGACTGATTGAGCCGTTGATTCGCCTGAAGCGTTACGATGTGAAACGCCAGGCGCTGATGCGCGCCGCGCTGGAGCAGCTGAAGGGTCTGAAGGATCTCTCAGGCGATCTGTACGAGAAAATCAGTAAGGCGCTGGCGTAACCGTGGCGTAAACCCGGATTGCGGCGCACATTGCGCCCTGTCCGGGTTACCTGGTGCCGCAGTGATGTTGTCGGGTGGCGCGATGCTTACCCGGTCTGGAATACGCGGCAGATTTGTCGTTGGTCGCCCGGCTGAGCAAAGCGCGAGCCGGGGACATGTCGGATGACGATATGCCCCCGTTCTGACAGCAGACCGTTACTCCGGTCAGCCATGACTAAATAAACGCGGCACGCTCTCGCTCTTGCCGCGCTTCATCACCCGATCCAGTACCTCCGCCTCCAGCTCGGCCAGCTTCGCCGAACCGGTGCGCCGCGGTCGCGGAATATCCACGTTCAAATCGAGACCGATCTTCTTCTCTTCAATTAACAGCACCCGGTCGGCCATCGCCACCGCTTCGCTGACGTCGTGGGTCACCAGCAGGACCGTAAAGCCATGCTCCTGCCACAGGGAGACGATCAGCTCCTGCATCTCCAGACGGGTGAGGGCGTCCAGCGCCCCCAGCGGCTCGTCCAGCAATAGCAGGCGCGGGCGATGGATCAGGGCGCGGGCCAGCGCAACGCGCTGCTTTTGCCCGCCCGACAGCGCCGCCGGCCACTCCTGCGCGCGACTCTCGAGTCCGACGCTGGCCAGTGCCTGCAGGGCGGCTTCGCGCCAGGCGCCTTTTAACCCCAGCCCCACGTTATCAATCACCGTTTTCCACGGCAGCAGGCGCGCATCCTGAAACATCATCCGGGTGTCGTCCTGGATCGCCGCCAGCGGCGTTGCGCCCGCCAGCAGCTCGCCAGCGTTCGGGGTTTCCAGGCCCGCCAGCAGGCGCAGCAGGGTACTTTTGCCGCCGCCGCTGCGGCCCACCACCGCCACAAACTGGCCGCTGGGGATATGCAGATCCAGCTCGTTAAGAATGGTGTTGTCGCCATAGCGTTTAGTCACCCCGTTCAGCAGCAGCGGGATACCTGGGTTTAGACGGGCAGTGTTCATGCGTTCGCCTCCTGAAGATGATACGCCGGGTTCCAGCGCAGCCAGAGCCGCTCCAGCAGCTGGGCGCTGACGTCGGCCAGTTTGCCAAGAATGGCGTAAAGAATGATGGCGACCACCACCACGTCGGTTTGCAGAAATTCACGCGCATTCATCGCCAGGTAGCCGATACCGGCGTTCGCCGAGATGGTTTCGGCGACAATAAGCGTCAGCCACATCAGACCGAGGGCGAAACGCACGCCGACCATAATCGAGGGTAGGGCGCCGGGCAAAATCACGTGACGGAAAAGAGCAAAGCCGGATAAACCATAGCTGCGCGCCATCTCCACCAGTCCACGGTCGATATTGCGGATCCCGTGCCAGGTGTTGATATAGATCGGGAACAGGGTGCCCAGCGATACGAGGAAGATCTTGGCGGTCTCATCGATGCCGAACCACAAGATCACCAGCGGGATCAGCGCCAGATGCGGCACATTGCGCAGCATCTGGATCGACGTGTCCAGCAGGCGCTCGCCCCAGCGTGACAGACCGCTGATCAGGCCTAGCACCAGCCCTATGGAGCCGCCGATGGCGAAGCCGACCAGCGCCCGCCACGAGCTAATGGCCAGATGCTGCCACAGCTCACCGCTGGCCGAGAGGGTCCAGAACGCTTTCAATACGCCCTCCGGCGAGGGCAGCACCCGCGTCGACAGCCAGCCGACGGACGAGGCCAGCTGCCAGACAATGACCGTTCCCACCGGCAGCAGCCAGGGGGCGAGGCGTAATAACAGGGGATGGGTTGATTTTGCCATCACGACCTCCTCAGCTCTGCGCCACTTTACGCGGGATAAACTCGTTAGCGACGGCTTCTCCCTGCAGGCGCAGGCTTTGCGGCTGCGGGACAGACGGCACCGCGACGTCGAGCAGCGGGAACAGCAGCTCGCCGACCCGATACGCCTCTTCCAGATGCGGATAACCGGAGAAGATAAAGCTATCGATACCCAGCGCGGCGTACTCATTGATCCGTTCGGCCACGGTGGCGGCATCGCCCACCAGCGCGGTCCCGGCGCCGCCGCGCGCTAAACCGACGCCAGCCCACAGGTTGGGGCTGATTTCCAGCTTATCGCGTCGGCCATTGTGCAGGGCCGCCATCCGCTGCTGGCCGACGGAGTCGGTTCTGGCGAAGGCTGCCTGGGCGCGGGCGATAGTCTCATCATCAAGATGAGAGATAAGGCTGTCCGCTGCCTGCCAGGCTTCCTCATTGGTTTCCCGCACGATCACATGCAGGCGGATGCCGAAACGCACCCGGCGACCGTGCTGGGCGGCTTTCTCCCGCACCTGAGCAATTTTCTCTGCCACCTGGGCCGGTGGTTCCCCCCATGTAAGATAGAGATCGACCTGCTCAGCGGCCAGATCCTGCGCCACCTCAGACGAGCCGCCGAAATAGAGCGGCGGACGCGGCTGCTGGAGCGGCGGAAACAGCAGTTTAGCGTCGCGAACGCGCTGATGCTTACCGTTAAAGGTGACAGTTTCCCCTTCCATCAGCTTGCGCCAGATGTGGGTAAATTCAGCCGAGGCCTCATAGCGCTCGGTGTGGTCGAGGAAGACACCGTCGCCAGCCAGCTCGGCGGGATCGCTGCCGGTGACCAGATTGAACAGCGCCCGGCCGTTTGACAGTCGGTCCAGGGTCGCCGCCTGGCGCGCGGCCACCGTCGGCGACACCACGCTTGGCCTGAGGGCGACAAGAAATTTCAGCCGCTGCGTTACCGGGATCATCGAGGCCGCAACCAGCCAGGCATCTTCACATGAGCGCCCGGTCGGGATCAGCACGCCGGTGAACCCCAGCCGATCCGCCGTCTGCGCGATTTGCTGCAGATAGCCATAATCGACCGGACGGGCTCCCTCTTCGGTACCCAGATAACGACCATCACCATGGGTCGGTAAAAACCAGAACATATTCAGACTCATGATTTCGCTCCTTGTGCGGCGGCGGGCTGCCAGATGCGGGCCCGGATATCAACTTTTTTCGGCACCAGCTTGTTCTCATAGAACAGGTCGGCCGTCTGCTGCTGGCGAGCGGCGGTTTCGGCGCTCACCGGGGTAACCGAGGTGGGGGGACGATGGTCCAGGTAGCTGGCGATCACCGCCTCCGGTAACCCCATCGTTTTCGCCAGCAGCGTAATGCTTTGCGCGCGCTGGCTATGGGTCAGGGCATCGGCCTGCGTAAAGGTATCGAGTACACCCTCAATAAAGGCGCCATTGCGTTCAGCGTAAGGGCGGGAAGCGAGATAGAAGGATCCTGTCTGTTTCAGGTCGGTTCCGTCGGTTAGCACCCGGGCGCCGCCCTGCAGCAGCGCGGCGGAGTAATACGGATCCCAGATCGCCCAGGCGTCGACATTGCCCTGCTGGAAGGCGGCGCGCGCATCGGCGGGGGCGAGATAGACCGGCTGAATGTCGCTAAACTTCAAACCTGCCAGCTGCAGGGCGCGCAGTAGCAGATTGTGGGAGCTGGAGCCTTTCTGAAAAGCGACCTTTTTTCCTTTCAGCTCAGCAACGTTATGAATCGGGCTGCCCTGCGCCACCAGAATCACTTCCGCTTTGGGCTTGGGCGGTTCCGAACCGATATACACCAGATCGGCGCCCGCCGCCTGCGCAAAGATAGGCGGAATGTCGCCAGTGCTGCCGATATCGATGCTGCCAACGTTCAGCGCCTCCAGCATCTGCGGACCGGCCGGGAATTCTATCCACGAGATATGGGTCTTTGGGTAGCGCTGCTCCAGCAGCTGATGGCTTCTCGCCAGCACCATGCTGACGCTGCCTTTCTGATAACCGATGCGCAGGGCGTCAGGCGCCGCCGGGGCGGCGTGGCCCAAGGTGGAAAAGAGTAGCAGTCCGCCGAGGGTCAGAGCGCGGAGAGGATTAAGCATGTTCCACCCCACGCAGAGACGTTAATGACGGCGCGCGGCTGCTGGGGCGGTGCAGCGCCTGCCAGAAGGTCTCGAGGGCTTCATCGAGGCGCCGCTGCAGGTTCGGGGTAAACTGCGGCTTGTGCTGGTAATCGGTCACCTGGCTGTCGTCGGCGAAGACGCCGTGGAGGATCTCCTGAGCCTTGAGGGCATTCAGCACCGGCTTCAGGGCGTAGTCCACCGCCAGCATGTGGGCGATGGTGCCGCCGGTGGCCAGCGGCAGTACGATTTTGCCCTCCAGCGCCCGCTCAGGAAGCAGGTCGAGCAGCGTTTTCAGGGCGCCGGAAAACGAGGCTTTATACACCGGCGTGGCGATGATCAAGCCGTCAGCCCCGGCCAGCTGCTCATTGAGCGTCTGCAGCGCCGGGTTGTCAAAGCGAGCGTAGAGAAGGTCTTCCGGGGCAAAGTTCTGCAGATGCCAGTGGCAGACTTCGATATCGGCGGCGGTGAGCGTCTCTCTGGCATATTCCAGCAGGGCGCTGGAACGGGAAGGGTAACGCGGGCTGCCCGCAAGCGTAATGACGCGCATCTCTCTCTCCTTATAACTAAATGTTTGCATTTATCTATAATTGATAACATTTATAGTGAGTGTGACAGAGGGCCATTATTTCCCTAAATGATTTATCCACCGTTAGATAGCCGAAAAGCGCATAACGGCGCGCGGGGAGGTAATCGTTTGCGCTGATGGGGGATTTTTTGTCGCAGGTCAATTCCCTTTCCGCAACAGATCGCACATAATACGCCCCCGGTTTGCACACCGGGAATCCAGGAGAGTTCATGTACTACCCCTTCGTTCGTAAAGCCCTTTTTCAGCTCGATCCTGAGCGCGCTCATGAAGTTACTTTTCAACAATTACGCCGTGTCACCGGGACGCCGCTGGAAATCCTGGTTCGCCAGAAGGTGCCGGCCAGGCCTGTCACCTGCATGGGGTTGACCTTTAAAAACCCGCTGGGTCTGGCGGCCGGGCTGGATAAAAACGGGGAATGCATTGACGCGCTGGGCGCGATGGGTTTTGGCTCCATTGAGATCGGCACCGTGACGCCGCGTCCGCAGCCGGGCAACGATAAGCCAAGGATCTTCCGTCTGGTGGATGCTGAGGGGTTGATCAACCGCATGGGCTTTAATAACCATGGCGTCGATAACCTGGTCGAGAACGTGAAAAAGGCGCATTTTGACGGCGTGCTGGGCATCAATATCGGTAAAAATAAAGATACGCCGGTTGAGCACGGGAAAGATGATTACCTGATTTGTATGGAAAAAGTCTATCCCTACGCTGGCTATATCGCCATTAATATCTCCTCGCCGAACACCCCGGGGCTGCGCACGCTGCAATACGGCGAAGCGCTCGACGATTTACTCTCCGGTATTAAAAATAAGCAGCTTGAGCTGCAGCAGAAGCATCAAAAATATGTGCCGGTCGCCGTGAAGATCGCGCCGGATCTTTTGCCTGAGGAATTGATCCAGGTTGCCGATAGCCTCGTGCGTCATAATATTGATGGGGTGATTGCCACCAATACTACTCTCGATCGTTCTCTGGTCCAGGGAATGAAACATTGCGATGAGACCGGCGGGCTTAGCGGTCGTCCATTACAATTAAAGAGTACCGAAATTATTCGCATGCTCTCCGCAGAGTTGAATGGCCGTTTGCCTATCATTGGCGTGGGCGGTATTGATTCCGTGATTGCCGCGCGGGAAAAGATGGCCGCTGGGGCATCGCTGGTGCAGATTTATTCCGGATTTATTTTTAAAGGTCCGCCGCTGATTAAAGAAATTGTTACCCACATCTAATCTTTTCCCCCTTTGAATCCCCCCAGGGCTTTATTTCCGGCCCTGGTTGTTTTATATTCCCTCACTGTTGCTTATTTAAACATTTTAGACTTTTCTTAATTTTAGAAAATATTCTGCGGTAAGTCGCAACAGCTTTGCAGAGGCGTATGAAAGGGGACAGGGGGAAAAATGCGGATTAAACCTGACGATAACTGGCGTTGGTATTACGATGAAGAGCACGACCGCATGATGCTCGATCTGGCCAATGGCATGTTATTTCGCTCGCGCTTCGCCCGGCGCATGCTGACGCCGGACGCCTTTGCCCCATCGGGATTCTGCGTTGATGACGCCGCGCTCTATTTCTCTTTTGAAGAAAAATGTCGCGATCTCGAGCTATCGAAAGAGCAGCGTGCGGAATTAGTCCTTAACGCGCTCACCGCCATCCGTTTTCTCAAACCGCAGATGCCGAAAAGCTGGCACTTTATCGCCCATACCCATCACTGGCAGCCGAGCGGCGGCGACGCGGCCTGCGTCTGGCTGAGCGATACCGGCGAGCAGGTGAATTTACTGGTGGTGGAGCCGGGCGATAATGCCGCGCTCTGTCTGTTGGCTCAGCCGGGTCTTACGCTTGCCGGCCGGGTTATGCAGCTGGGCGATGTCATTAAAATCATGAACGACAGGCTGCAGCCGGCGCAGAGCGCGGTCAGCTACAGCCTGGGGCAGGCGGTTTAAGGCGCCAGGCGCAGGGCCGTTTTCGGCACGCAGCTGCAGGCGAGAATGGTGCCATCTCCGGCGACCGCGTTTTTCTTTAACGGACTCACTTCCCCCTCTTCAAGACGGATGCGGCAGCTGCCGCAGATCCCCGCCCGACACGAGTAGGGGACGCGAATGCCCTGTTGCTCCAGTTGTTCCAGCAGCACCTGCTGGTTATTGCCGGTAAATTGTTGACCCTGCCATTCAATGGCAACCGTGGCCTGCTGCTGCGCCTCGGGAGCCGAGGTATCGTCGCTTTCGCCGGCGCCGTAGGCTTTCGCCGGGCCGCGGGCGAGGATTTCCACTTCATCCCCCACCCGGATCACGCCGCTGTTACGGGCAATCAGGTTCTGACCAAAGTCGACATCGCCATTATCCTGCGCGGTACGGAAGCGCTTTAAAGTTTCCAGCGGCTCTCCGCTGGGATGCTTCTGCCCGCGCTCCGGACTGACGGTGGTAAAAATGCAGCGGCTGCACGGTTTGGCGACGTCAAATACCACCTCGCCGACGCGGATCACTTTCCAGCTGTCTTCATCCCAGGCCGCCGCGCCGGTGACCACGAGATTAGGGCGAAACTGTTCTATGCTTACGCTGGCCGGGCAGCGCTGCTGCAGATCGCGCAGGGAGGCCTCGTTAGCCAGCAGGTAAGGGTAGCCGTCGGCGAAGGAGAGCGGTACCGCATCGTGGCGCTTCACCCGGCGGGTTAACTGTGGCCCCAGCCAGCGAAGCTGGACATCGCGATTGAAAAAGCCGCTGAGCCACTGATTAACCGCTGCGGGCGCGATAAGGGCGGTAAAATGGTTGCCCCAGACTTCTGTCGGTTCGGCCTGAGGGGCGAAATCGTTAAAACGCACCACGGCGCTGCTGCCGTCCGGTGCGGTCAGGTGAAGGCCATCATGCAGCGGCGCCGGAATAAATTTCACCATTTGCGGAAACTGACGGGCGGTAATAAAGGTGCCGTCAGTTTCGGTGACCATAAACAGGCGATCGAAGGCCAGGCCGCTGATATCGGCAAAGGCGTGGGTCAGGCCCATGCCGCGCATGGATTTAACGGGATGAATAAAAAGACGCGAGAGCGTTACCATACGCTGCCTCCGGGTTCCAAAAATAAGCCTATAACTTTATGACATAGGGCACATATTGGCTATAATGCGCACCAATTTTCTTTAAGTAAAAGTGACGATATGAATTCTCTGTTTGCCAGTACGGCTCGTGGGCTGGAAGAGCTGTTAAAAACTGAACTGGAAGGGCTTGGCGCGACGGACTGCCAGGTAGTCCAGGGCGGGGTCCATTTTCAGGGGGATACGCGCCTGCTGTATCAAAGCCTGATGTGGAGCCGGCTGGCTTCGCGCATCATGCTGCCGCTGGGCGAGTGTCGCGTATACAGCGATCTGGATCTGTACCTCGGCGTACAGGCCATTCCGTGGACGGAGATGTTCAACCCTGGCGCCACCTTCGCGGTGCATTTTAGCGGCCTCAATGAGGAGATCCGCAACAGCCAGTACGGCGCGCTGAAGGTCAAAGACGCTATTGTCGACAGCTTCACCCGTAAGAATCTGCCGCGTCCGAACGTCGATCGTGAGTCGCCCGATCTGCGGATCAACGTCTGGCTGAACAAAGAGACGGCGCACATCTCGCTGGATCTGAGCGGCGAAGGCCTGCACCTGCGCGGCTACCGCGATGGCACCGGTATGGCGCCGATCAAAGAAAACCTCGCGGCGGCGATCGTGATGCGCTCCGGCTGGGTGCCGGGCACCCCGCTGCTCGATCCGATGTGCGGCTCCGGTACCCTGCTGATTGAGGCGGCGATGCTGGCGACCGACCGCGCGCCGGGCCTGCACCGCGGCCACTGGGGCTTTGGCGGCTGGGCGCAGCACGACGACGCCATCTGGAAAGAGGTCAAAGCGGAAGCGCAAACCCGCGCCCGTCAGGGGCTGGCGGCATATGGGTCACGCTTCTATGGATCCGATGTCGACGCACGCGTCATTGACCGCGCCCGCCGCAACGCCCGTCGGGCCGGCATCGGCGAGCTGATCGATTTTGAAGTCAAAGACGTCGCCCAACTGAATAATCCGCTGCCGAAAGGCCCGTACGGCACCGTGATCAGCAACCCGCCGTACGGCGAGCGTCTGGAAAGCGAGCCGGCGCTGATCGCCCTGCACAGCTTGCTGGGCCGGATCATGAAAAGTCAGTTTGGCGGCTGGAACCTGTCGGTGTTCAGCGCCTCGCCGGAGCTGTTAAGCTGCCTGCAGCTGCGCGCCGACAAACAGTTTAAAGCCAAGAACGGCCCGCTGGACTGCGTGCAGAAGAATTATCACCTGGCGGAGAGCGAAGGCGGCAAGCCGGCGATGCTGGCAGAAGATTTTGCTAACCGTCTGCGTAAGAACCTGAAGAAGTTTGAAAAATGGGCCCGTCAGGAAGGCATTGAATGCTATCGCCTGTACGATGCTGACCTGCCGGAATACAACGTGGCCATCGATCGCTACGCCGACTGGGTGGTGGTCCAGGAGTATGCCCCGCCGAAAACTGTCGACGCGCATAAAGCGCGCCAGCGCCTGTTCGATATTATCGCCGCGACTATCGCGGTGTTAGGAATCGCGCCGAACAAGCTGGTGCTGAAGACCCGCGAGCGGCAAAAGGGGAAAAATCAGTATCAGAAGATGGCGGAGAAAGGCGACTTTATCGAGGTGCAGGAGTACAACGCGCGTCTGTGGGTCAACCTCACCGACTACCTGGATACCGGTCTGTTCCTCGACCACCGGATCGCCCGCCGTATGCTTGGCCAGATGAGCAAAGGCAAGGATTTCCTCAACCTGTTCTCCTATACCGGCAGCGCCAGCGTCCACGCCGGCCTCGGCGGCGCTCGCTCCACCACCACGGTGGATATGTCGCGCACCTATCTGGAGTGGGCGGAACGCAACCTGCGTCTCAATGGCCTGACCGGCCGCGCGCATCGCCTGATGCAGGCGGACGTCCTGGGCTGGCTGCGGGAGAGCACCGAGCAGTTCGATCTGATCTTTATCGATCCGCCGACCTTCTCCAACTCCAAACGAATGGAAGATGCTTTCGACGTCCAGCGCGATCACATTCGCCTGATGACCGATCTGAAACGTCTGCTGCGTAAAGGCGGCACCATTATGTTCTCGAATAACAAACGCGGTTTCCGTATGGATCATGACGGGCTGGCGGCGCTTGGCCTGAAGGCGCAAGAGATTTCGCAAAAAACGCTGTCGCAGGATTTTGCCCGCAACCGTCAGATCCACAACTGCTGGCTGATTACCGCAGCCTGAAAGGAATAAAGAATGTCACTGATTAGTATGCATGGCGCCTGGCTTTCCTTCAGCGATGCGCCGCTGCTGGATAATGCCGAGCTGCATATCGAAGATAACGAGCGCGTCTGCCTCGTCGGACGCAACGGCGCCGGTAAATCGACCCTGATGAAGATCCTCAACCGCGAGCAGGGGCTGGATGACGGGCGCATTATTTATGAACAGGATCTGATTGTGGCGCGTCTGCAGCAGGATCCGCCGCGTAATGTCGCCGGTACGGTGTACGATTTTGTCGCGGAAGGCATCGCCGAGCAGGCGGCCTACCTGAAGGCCTACCATGACGTATCACATCAGGTCATGACCGATCCGAGCGACAAAAATTTAAATGAACTGGCGCGCCTGCAGGAGCAGCTCGATAACCTGGGGCTGTGGCAGCTGGACAGCCGCATTAACGAAGTGATTGAGCAGCTTGGCCTTGATGCCAATGCGCAGCTGGCCTCCCTGTCCGGCGGCTGGCTGCGTAAAGCGGCGCTGGGCCGCGCGCTGGTCAGCGGGCCGCGCGTGCTGCTGCTCGATGAACCTACCAACCACCTGGATATCGAAACCATCGACTGGCTGGAAGGGTTCCTGAAAACCTTTAAAGGCACCATTATCTTTATTTCGCACGACCGCTCCTTTATCCGCAATATGGCGACGCGCATCGTCGACCTCGATCGCGGCAAGCTGGTGACCTACCCGGGCGATTACGATCAGTATCTGCTGGATAAAGAAGAAGCCCTGCGGGTTGAAGAACTGCAGAATGCGGAATTCGACCGCAAGCTCGCTCAGGAAGAAGTGTGGATCCGTCAGGGGATCAAAGCGCGCCGCACGCGTAACGAAGGCCGCGTTCGCGCCCTGAAGGCGATGCGTCGTGAGCGCGGCGAGCGCCGGGAAGTGATGGGCAGTGCCAGGATGCAGGTTGAAGAGGCTTCGCGCTCCGGCAAAATCGTTTTCGAAATGGAGAACGTCAACTATCAGGTTGATGGCAAAGTGCTGGTGAAAGATTTCTCCGCGCAGATCCAGCGCGGCGACAAGATTGCCCTGATTGGCCCCAACGGCTGCGGGAAAACCACGCTGCTGAAGCTGATGCTTGGCCAGCTGCAGGCCGACAGCGGGCGGATCCACGTCGGTACCAAACTGGAAGTCGCCTACTTCGACCAGCACCGCGCAGAGCTGGATCCGGACCGGACGGTGATGGATAACCTTGCGGAAGGTAAGCAGGAGGTGATGGTTAACGGTAAGCCGCGCCATGTGCTGGGCTATCTGCAGGACTTCCTGTTCCATCCGAAACGGGCGATGACCCCGGTGCGGGCGCTCTCTGGCGGGGAACGTAACCGCCTGCTGCTGGCGCGGCTGTTTTTGAAACCCAGCAACTTGTTGATTCTCGATGAACCGACAAACGACCTGGATGTCGAAACGCTGGAGCTGCTGGAAGAGCTGATCGATGGCTATCAGGGCACCGTGATGCTGGTGAGCCACGATCGTCAGTTCGTGGATAACACCGTAACCGAATGCTGGATCTTCGAAGGCGGCGGTCGCATCGGCCAGTATATCGGCGGCTATCACGACGCCCGCGGACAGCAGGCCCAGTCGTTGGCGCAGAAGCAGCCGGCAGCGAAAAAAACGTTGGAAGTCGCTCAACCAAAAGCAGAAACTGTCAAACGCGGCGGTAACAAACTAAGCTATAACCTGCAGCGCGAGCTGGAACAGCTGCCGCAGAAGCTGGAAGCCCTCGAGGCCGAACTGCAGACGCTGCAGGAGCAGGTGGCCGATCCCGACTTCTTTGGACAACCGCACGATCGCACGCAGCAGGTGCTGGCAAAGCTGGCCGAAGCGGAACAGGCGCTGGAAGCGGCCTTTGAACGCTGGGAATATCTCGAAGGATTAAAGAACGGCGCCTGAGCCGAGGAGTTGTCATGTGCGATCATCATCATGCTGCGCGACATATTTTATGTCCCCAATGTGATTTGCTGGTGGCTTTGCCGCAGCTTGAGCATCGCCAGAAAGCCGCTTGTCCGCGCTGCGGTACAACATTAACCACCACGTGGGACGCGCCTCGCCAGCGTCCCACGGCGTATGCGCTGGTCGCGCTGTTTATGCTGCTGTTGGCCAACCTGTTTCCGTTCATCTATATGAAAGTGGGCGGGATCAGCAGCGAAATAGAGCTACTGGAAATTCCCAATGTGTTATTTACCGAGGATTACGCCAGCCTCGGCACTTTCTTTTTACTCTTTGTGCAGCTGGTACCGGCGTTTTGCCTGGTCACCATTCTGCTGCTGGTCAATCGGGTCAGAATGCCCGCCGGTCTCAAGGCGTTCCTTGCGCGTATTCTGTTCCACCTGAAAACCTGGGGCATGGCGGAGATCTTTCTTGCCGGCGTGCTGGTGAGCTTCGTCAAGCTGATGGCCTACGGCGATATCGGCATCGGTCTGAGTTTTGTGCCGTGGTGTATGTTTTGCCTGCTGCAGTTACGTACTTTTCAGTGCGTCGACCGCCGCTGGCTGTGGGATGATATCGCCCCCATGCCGGCCATTACCCAACCGCTGAAGGTCGGTGTGGCCGGTATCCGCCAGGGGCTGCGCTCCTGCGCGTGCTGCACGGCGGTGTTGCCGGCCGATCTGACGATCTGCCCGCGCTGTCACAGTAAAGGAACGGCGCGGCGTAAAAACAGCCTGCAGTGGACGCTGGCGCTGCTGGTGACCTCATTTATCCTTTATCTTCCTGCCAATATTATGCCGATCATGATCACCGATCTGTTGGGCGATAAAATGCCGTCGACCATTATGGCTGGGGTCGTTTTACTGTGGAGCGAAGGTTCTTATCCGGTGGCGCTGGTGATCTTTATCGCCAGTATTATGGTGCCGACGCTGAAGATGATCGCTATTGCCTGGCTGTGCTGGAACGCCAATGGCAACGGTGAGCGCGATTCGGAACGCATGCATCTGATCTATGAAGTGGTGGAATTTGTTGGCCGCTGGTCAATGATTGATGTTTTTGTCATCGCCGTACTCTCTGCGCTGGTGCGCATGGGAGGGTTGATGAATATCTATCCCGCTATCGGCGCGGTGATGTTTGCGCTGGTGGTGGTGATGACCATGTTTTCAGCCATGACGTTTGATCCCCGTTTACTGTGGGATCGTGAGCCAGATTCAAGCCATGAGGAAATACAACAACATGGAAAATAAGAGCGGAGAAGCGAAAGTGCAGAAGGTGAAGAACTGGTCACCGGTGTGGATCTTTCCTATCGTCACTGCGCTGATCGGGGCGTGGATCCTGTTCTATCATTACAGCCATCAGGGCCCTGAGGTCACGCTGATCACCACCAACGCGGAAGGGATTGAAGGGGGAAAAACCCGCATCAAGAGCCGCAGCGTGGACGTTGGGGTAGTGGAGAGCGCGACGCTGACCGACGATTTAACCCACGTGGAAATCAAAGCCCGCCTCAACTCAGGGATGCAGAAATTACTGCACAACGATTCCGTCTTCTGGGTGGTGAAACCGCAGGTAGGTCGCGAGGGGATCAGCGGTCTTGGGACATTGTTGTCCGGCGCCTATATTGAACTGCAGCCGGGGACGAAAGGTTCGGTGCCAGCGCAGTATCCGCTACTGGATTCTCCGCCGCTGGCCTCGCCGGATGCCAAGGGGATCCGTATTCTGCTGGAAAGCAGCAAGGCGGGGCAGCTGTCGCCGGGCGATCCGGTGCTGTTCCGCGGCTATCGCGTGGGGTCGGTGGAAACCAGCACCTTCGACACCCAGAAACGTCGTATCACTTATCAGTTGTTTATCAATGCGCCCAATGACCGCCTGGTGACCACCAATGTCCGCTTCTGGAAGGACAGCGGCATCGCTGTAGATTTGACTTCGGCGGGGATGCGCGTCGAGATGGGTTCGCTGTCGACGCTGTTTGGCGGCGGCGTGAGCTTCGATATTCCTGAAGGATTGGATCTCGGCGAGCCGGTGGCAAATAAAACGGAATACCATTTATTTGACGATCAGAAGAGCATCCAGGATTCGGTCTTTACCGAGCATATCGATTATGTCATGTTCTTCAAAGACTCGGTTCGCGGCCTGCAGCCGGGCGCGCCGGTGGAGTTCCGCGGCATCCGTCTGGGAACCGTCGGCAAAGTGCCGTTCTTCATTCCCGGTCTGAAGCAGCGTTTGAACGACGATTATCGCATTCCGGTGGAAGTGCGGGTGGAACCGCAACGTCTGATTAACCAGCTGGGCGGCGATCCGAATATTCGTGCCCACATTGACGATCTGATCAACCGCGGACTGCGCGGCTCGCTGAAAACCGGTAACCTGGTGACCGGCGCGCTGTATATCGATCTCGACTTCTATCCGAAGGCGCCGCCGCGCGGGAAAATTCAGGAGTTTAACGGCTATCCGATTATCCCGACCATCAGCGGTGGTCTGGCGCAGATCCAGCAGCGTCTGATGGATGCGCTGGATAAGATTAATAACCTGCCGCTCAATCCGTTACTGGAGCAGGCGACCAGCACCCTGGCGCAGAGCGAGAAGACCATGCAGCACGTGCAGACCACGCTGGATAGTCTGAATAAGATCACCTCCAGCCAGTCGATGCAGCAGTTACCTGCGGATATGCAGACGACGCTGCGCGAGCTGAACCGCAGCATGCAGGGCTTCCAGCCGGGCTCCGCGGCCTACAATAAGATGGTGGCCGATATGCAGCGTCTGGATCAGGTGCTGCGTGAATTGCAGCCGGTCCTGAAAACGCTCAATGATAAGAGCAATGCGCTGGTATTTGAGGCGAAGGATAAAAAAGACCCACAGCCGAAGGGAGCGAAATAATGAAAAAATGGTTACTGGCGGCAGCCGTATGCGTGCTGACGGCGTGCAGTAGCGGCGGCGAAAGCAAAACGTATTACCAGCTGCCGGTGGCGCAGGGCGGCGCACAGAGCGCCGCCAGCCAGGGGGCGCGTCTGCTGTGGGTTGAGCAGGTCAGCATCCCGGATTACCTGGCGGGTAACGGGGTGGTCTATCAGACCACCGACGTGCAGTATGTGATCGCCAATAATAATCTGTGGGCCAGCCCACTGGACCAGCAGCTGCGCACCACGCTGGTGGCGAACCTGAGCCAACAGCTGCCGGGCTGGGTGGTGTCATCCCAGCCGCTGGGTAGCGAGCAGGATACGCTCAACGTCGCGGTCAATGGCTTTCACGGACGCTACGACGGGCGGGTTATCGTCAGCGGTGAGTGGCTGCTGAAGCATCAGGGACAGCTGATCAAGCGCCCGTTCAACATCGTGCTTAAGCAGGATCAGGATGGTTATGACGCGATGGTCAAGACCCTGGCGCAGGCGTGGAGCCAGGAGGCGGCGGCCATTGCCAGCGAGCTTAACCGTCTGCCATAAGTAAAATTCATCACGCTGATCTGCCGTGCGGTTCATCTGAGCCGCACGGCTTTTTTTTGTCAGGTCAGTTCGTTACCGGCCGGTGTGTCAGGTGAACAAAAAATGAACTCTTATATAGGTCACAAATATGACAATGGCGTGAATTTTGCGCATTGACGTTGCCTTCATTTCGCGGTATTCGTAACCCGTGGCTGCATAATTTGCGACCACTGTTTTCTTTTCCACCAGATCAAAGAATGAGGGAAACGAGGCATGAAGAGACAAAAACGAGATCGCCTGGAACGGGCACATCAACGCGGATATCAGGCGGGTATCGCAGGAAGATCGAAAGAAATGTGTCCATACCAGAGCCTTAATCAACGCTCATGGTGGCTGGGAGGCTGGCGAGAAGCCATGGAGGACAGGGTACTAACGGCCTGACACTGTCTCTTTAAAAAAGAAGCCTCCGCATAGCGGGGGCTTCGCCTTTTAATCGCTGCTGAACGTTATCAGAAAGCGGAAGTATCCTGGAACAGACCCACTTTCAGATCGCTTGCGGTGTAGATCAGGCGATCGTCAACCAGCACTTCACCATCCGCAAGGCCCATAATCAGACGACGGTTAACGATGCGCTTGAAGTGGATGCGGTAGGTCACTTTTTTCGCGGTCGGCAGAACCTGACCCGTGAATTTCACTTCGCCAACGCCCAGCGCGCGGCCTTTGCCTTCGCCACCGAGCCAGCCGAGATAGAAACCCACCAGCTGCCACATGGCATCCAGGCCCAGGCAGCCCGGCATCACCGGATCGCCGATAAAGTGGCAACCGAAGAACCACAGGTCCGGGTTGATGTCGAGTTCGGCCTCAACATAACCTTTGTCGTAGTTACCACCGGTTTCGGTCATTTTGATGACGCGGTCCATCATCAGCATGTTTGGCGCCGGCAACTGCGGGCCTTTCGCGCCGAACAGTTCACCACGACCAGAGGCAAGAAGATCTTCTTTTGTATAGGATTCGCGTTTATCTACCATGTTTTCAGTAAGCCTTATTTTAAGTTCGGGACGCAGGATAGCTAACACGTGTAAGCTGAACAAGTCCGATCAGTTAGAACTTGTCCCACCTAACCAGCGTAGCGGCCACGGAAAACGATGGCGAGTCTCCTGCTGGGTCGCCTGCGCTATCCGCTCCTGAATGGTTTGTCGCAGCGTCTGTCCTTCACCGTCCCACATCAGCTGGGTCAACATCGGCAGCGCTTCGCTAATATCGTCTATTGCCCAGATAGCAAACTGGTTGTCGGCAACGGCCTGACGTAGCTCGTGGCTCAGGCTAAGATGGCGAACGTTGGCGGCAGGGATAATCACTCCCTGTTTGCCGGTTAAACCGCGCTGCTGGCAGATAGTGAAGAAGCCTTCAATTTTCTCGTTCAGACCGCCGACCGGCTGCACACGACCAAACTGGTCGACAGAGCCGGTGATCGCGATGCTTTGATTAATCGGCACGTTGGCCAGAGCGCTGATTAAGGCGCAGAGTTCAGCCATGGAGGCGCTGTCGCCATCCACTTCACTGTAGGACTGCTCAAAGGTCAGCGAAGCGGAGAAGGGGAGTTGTTGCTCCAGCTCCAGCTCGGACATCAGAAAAGCCTGCATGATCATCATGCCTTTCGCATGAATGTTGCCGCCCAGCTCGGCTTTACGCTCGACGTCGATAAACTCGCCGTCGCCAATGTGCACGACGCAGCTGATGCGCGAAGGTTCGCCGAAGGCGCGTGGATGACCGGGGAATTCAATGACCGAGAGGGCGTTAATCTGCCCGACGCATTCGCCTTCGGTTTCAATCAGGATCTGTTCCTGCAGGATTTCATCCTGCATACGCTCCGCCAGGTAGCCCTCACGCCACTCACGGCGCGCCAGCATCGTCTGCATCGCTTCGCCGGTAATCTCTTCGCCTTCGCAGAAGGCGGCAGACTCACGCAGCTGGCGGGCTATCCATAGCGGGCTGAGCGGCAGGGTCTCCTGGTTGCCGGTGTAGCGCGTTCCTTCATCGATCAGCAGTGGCCAGGCATCGCTCGCCGGGCCCGGTAATTCCAGCTGCTGTGCATTCTGCCATACCCACTGGCACCAGGCCTTCAGCGTATCGGCGTCTGCAAACTGCAGGGTGTCTTCATACTCACTATAGATGGCCTGGGCAGAGAGCTCTGGCTCCATTTCCTGGAAATCGGCCAGAGATTCGCGTTCGCCCACCAGCATGACTTTCAGGCTCAGCGGCATGGAAGGGATGCTGACCGGCAGCGGCCGTGATTCATCGATGGAGAGCCAGTCAAAGCGTTGACGGGTCACCATATTTTTCAGGCGCACCCACAGTAGCGGTTGTGCCAGTAGCGTGCGTAGTGAAAGCACCAGCACGCCGCCGTTGGCCTGATGGACCAGGCCGGGCTGAAGTGTGATTTCACCGTTAAACTGGCGTACGCAGCCAAACAGCTGTTCCGCCTCCAGCCAATCAGCCGCCACGACCGGAGCGGTACTGGCAAAATTATCTTCAGCGCGTTGCGCCGGCGCGAGCGTCACGTGAGCGCCGTTAACCTCATAGCGGACTCCGTGAAGCGATGCGGCAGGTTCGTGCAGCGTACGAGTTTCAGCCGCCAGCCATTGCAGATATTCCGGCTCCTCAGGGGCTTTCACCAGCATGAAGGAGGAGACTGCCGGGGTGCACAGCAGCTGCTCAAGCGCATAGAACAAACGCGGCTGCAGATCGCCCGAGAGGGAGGGGGCCGGATGAGAGAGTTCCGCTTGAGCAAACAGCGCCTGGTAAGGTTCCAGATCAGGCGCAAGGTCGGTTCGGGTCAGTTTCGTAATGGTCAAAGTCGCTGTTTTTTAGTTAGATGTAAAGCGCGCAATTATACCTGATGCCGCGTCAGAGCACACGGAGGATTATGAGTACCCCGATGATTACCCGGCCATCCACATCACGAATAATGATTTATATTCAGCACATCAGGAAAAAACTGATATCCTGAAATGAGTTACACGGTCACATTGAGATCGCAATGAAATATCAACAACTGGAAAATCTTGAAAGCGGCTGGAAATGGAAATATCTGGTAAAGAAGCACCGGGAAGGTGAGCTGATTACCCGCTACATTGAGGCCAGCGCTGCGCAAGCTGCGGTAGATGACTTGCTGACGCTCGAGAATGAACCTGTGCTGGTGCATGCCTGGATTGAGCAGCATATGAATCCGGCGCTGATGAACCGCATGAAGCAGACTATCCGCGCGCGACGGAAACGCCATTTTAACGCCGAGCATCAGCATACGCGCAAGAAGTCAATCGACCTTGAGTTTGTCGTCTGGCAGCGCCTTGCCGGTCTGGCGCAGCGGCGGGGGAAAACCTTGTCCGAAACCATTGTCCAGCTGATTGAGGATGCTGAGCATAAAGAGAAATATGCCAGTAAAATGTCGAGCCTGAAGCACGATCTGCAGGTACTGCTGGGTAAAGAGTAACCGGCATGCCCGCTCAGCGGTTGCTAAGGCGCAGGTCGCAGCGCACGGTCGACAATGCACAATCCATCGCTCACGGTCTTCAGCTATCAGCTATCAGCTATCAGCTATCAGCTATCAGCTATCAGCTATCAGCTTCAGCTTCAGCCTTCAGCCTTCAGCCGCTAAAGCGAGCGAGAAGGCATAAAAAAACCCGCCGAAGCGGGTTTTTTCATCAGTGATAACTTAAGCCGCAGGCTGAGTTACAACTTCTTTGTAGCCTTTAACTTCGATCTCTACACGACGATCCGGAGCCAGGCAGTCGATCAGGGCAGCGCGAGCTTTCACGTTGTCACAGGTGTTGCCAGTAACCGGGTTGGATTCACCCATGCCGCGAGCGGAGATTTTGCCAGCCGGGATGCCTTTAGCAACCAGGTAGTCAACAACGGACTGAGCACGTTTCTCAGACAGCTGCTGGTTGTAAGCTTCGGAACCGATGCGGTCGGTGTAGCCCAGAACAACAGCGGAACCGTCTTTCGGATCCATGTTGCTCAGCTGGGTGTACAGCTGATCCAGAGCCTGCTGACCTTCCGGTTTCAGGGTTGCTTTGTTGAAGTTGAACAGTACGTCAGACTTCAGGGTGAAGTGCTTGGTCGCCACTTCCGGAGCCGGAGCCGGAGCCGGAGCTACAACCGGTGCAGCATCTTCCTGACCGAAACGGTAGGAAACACCCAGGCTCAGCATGCCGTTATCAGGACGGGTACCAACAGTGCCAGCGTCGCCGATGTTGTTAACCCACTGGTATTCCAGACGGGTAGCGATGTCACGAGTAACAGCCCACTCTACGCCGCCAGCAAATACTGGGGATACGCCAGTGTCGTGTTCGCTACGGGAAACGCCGGTGGAAGCGTAGTTGCCTTTGGAGTCAGCGCGCCAAACCATGCCGCCCAGACGGGTGTAGATGTCCAGATCGTCAGTGATCGGGTAACCCAGTTTAGCGGTCAGCTGAACGCCCTGAGCTTTGAAAGCACCGTTATCAACGCTGCCTTTATATGCCATACGGCCCAGCCAGTCATAACCCATTTCGAAACCGAGGTACGGGTTAACCTGGTAACCACCGAACGCACCAGCACCAAGCTGATCGTTACGGGTCGGACCATTGTTGTTCTGGAAACCGTTACCGTAGAAACCGGTGTCGTGATACTGGGACCAACCCAGTTTACCACCTGCATACCAGGTGTTATCTTTCGGAGCGGCCTGCGCTACGGTAGCGAAGCCAGCCAGTGCCACTGCAATCGCGATAGCTGTCTTTTTCATTTTTTGCGCCTCATTATCATCCAAAATTCGCCATGAAGTTACAAAAGACCTCACGGTTAAATCCTTCACCGGGGGCGTGACTTGTTGTTAACTATGCTGATACATGCAGCGTAAGCCGATCACCCCTGGCGATGTAAAGTCTACAACTTAGTTCAAAACTTACAAGTGTGAACTCTGTCAGGCATATGAAAAAAAAGGGTTGTGTACACAATATTTAACAAATATGGTTGATTTTCGTACACGAAAAAAAGGCACAAATCCCCGTGTGGCAGGCATTCCGCGAAAAAGACCCTAAAAAACACAACGCCTTTACCACCGGTAAAAAAAATTCCAGGAATAATCCTAATTTCACTCAATGATACAAATTTGAGTGAATTTTTAGCCCGCTGAGTTGTCTGCCGAGCGTGCTCTGATTTCGGACCGGGCGCATGATGAACCCCATTGCGCAGCCTTCCTGGGCGGCATTGACCAGACGCTCATGTTCGTCAGCGGTTAACTCCTCCGCCAGCCAGCAGATAACCACACTATAATTACCGGTGCGCAGGGCACGGATCATAGAGTCTACGGTATGGCAAGGAGAGAGCTGGCTAATTTGCATGACTTTAGACAGCGGCAGACCGGCAGACTGAACCCACTCGCGGCTTAGCTTTTGTTGCGGCGTAAGCCACAGCTGCCAGCGAGACTGTTGACCCAGCTGCTGTAATAAAGGTAGCAACAACAACTGTGTCATCATGGGTTGATCTTCACGATAGACAATTTCACTGATCAGCCCATTGGCGGCCTGTTCGCCAGAACGATGAGCGTAGTGGCCTGCCGGAGCAGAAGCCTGTGCTGAACGGTTTGCGTGAGCTGAAGTAAACATAGTCTATCCCGCCTGTAGTTACTGTATGCATATACAGTATATCCACCAGGGGAAAAGATCAACCGCAATTTGTCATTTTGCTGATGGAAATTTAATCGCTTTCAGCCACCCTGACTGTCCGGCTTTGCGGCTGACCTCAACACCATCCTTAACGCCAGCTAATCCTTTCTCTCCTGTCTTCCAGTTGCAGCAACAGCTGCAATTTTCTGAAAGCGTCTCGCAAAACCGCACTCTGGTGGAAAAGCAGGCAAAAATCATCTTGCTGCTGTCAGGGAAGTCCCTTATGTTTTCTCTTAGCGGATCCGTTAACAACTTAAGTTTAATTACATGATTCACAAAGGAATGATCATGAAAAAACTTGTATGTCCGCGGCTCCCGCAATTTCAGGCCTGCGTCTCACCGCTGGGTCAACTTCACTCTCGCCCCCTGTTTGGCGGCTACAGCCTGGCTATCGAAGATACCGTGTTTGCGATGGTGGCAGAGGGAAATATTTATCTGAAAGCCTGCGAGCAGAGCGCTGCCTATCGGGTAGAACACCATAATCCTTTATTGATGCTGCGCCGACATGGGCGCATCGTGCCGCTAAAGTATTATCAAATTGACGATGCCTTGTGGCGCGATGAGAAACAGCTTTTCCGCTTATCGCTGATGTCGTGGCAGAGCGCCCAGCGTGAAAAATGTCGCCGCCGGTCGTCGGGACGCCTGAAAGATTTACCTAATATCAGCTTTCATATGGAATTGCAGCTGATTCACTCGGGCATACCAGATGTGTTAGCACTACGGGAGGTGGGCGCCCGCCGGGCCTGGCTAAAGCTGCGTGAGAACAATGCTTCCCTATCACACAACGTCTTGCTGGCGCTGGAGGGGGCTATCGTTGGCGTCCATGCCGCCGCGCTCCCGACGCCACGGCGTCAGGAGCTTCTGGAATGGGCGGCTGCCCGCTAGTGGACAACGGTTATTCCGTTTGAGCGTGTACCCGCTGCTGCAGGCGGCAGATTTCAGGCAACAGCGCCAGCAGCAGGCCAATCTGCTGTAACACAAGGGGCTCTTTACTGTCCGCGCGCGGCTCCAGATGGTGGATCCGGTCTTGCAGGCTGGTCAACGCCTTCTGCACTCGCTGTTCATCCGCTGGGGTATGATGTAAGGCATCATCCACATAGCAGACCGCATCATCCAGCAGGGCGAGGATGTCCGGCGTGGACAGTTTTTCCCGATGCGCGCCGAGGGCGGAGATGTAGCTGGTGAAGGTATGATTGAGACACAGCAGGCGAAAGGCGGTCTCGCGCTGGGCGGCATCCGCCCGTGGTTCCGTCGACAAGTTCGAGACGACGGAAGCCAGCTCAGCATCGCGGTTGTAGGCGTCACGGCGTGCGACACGGTAGGCCAGCCGGTTGTCGCGGCCCTGGTGGTACTGCTCCAGGATGGCATCCAGATAACGGCAGTTCGCGTTCATCGCGCGATCCAACACCCGTGGCAGGTTGCGGAATTTCCAGTCCGGCCAGATGAAGCTCACCGCCGCCCAGGCGATGGCGCAGCCGATCAGCGTATCAATGATGCGCGGCAGGGCGACTTCAAAACCTTCGCCAAGCAGGTTAAAGCACAGTAGCACCAGCAGCGTAATAAACATCGTGGCATGGGCGTACTGCACGTTACGGAAGGCAAAGAACAGCACGCCGGTGAGAACGATCAGCAGCAGCTGTCCTTCAACCGACGGTACCAGCAGGAGGACCGGCAGGCCGATCGCCACCCCGACCAGGGTGCCGATGATCCGCAACGCCAGGCGATGGCGGGTGGCGTTATAGTTCGGCTGACAGACGAACAAGCTGGTCAGCAGGATCCAGTAGCCATGCTGAAGCCCGGTAAACTGGATAAAAGCGTAGCCGGCGCAAAGCACCAGCGACATACGCACCGCGTGGCGAAAGAGGGCTGACTCTGGCGACATATTGCGCTGCAGGCGCAGCCAGATATCGTTCAGCCCGCCGAGCCTGTCGTCGGCCAGCAGCGTCTCGGTATTACTCCCGGCGGGCGCGGTGGTTTGCACCGATTCAATCGTGGCCAGCTGCGCATCAATGGCGCGCAGGTTATTGAGTAAATAGCCGAGGGCGTTAAGCTGCTCGTCGGATGCGCCGCCGGCGCGCACGCGCTCGAGTGCTGCATCGAGATGCATAAACGCCCGTTCGAAATGGGCATCATGCTGATAGGGTTCGCGCAGCAGAATCGCCCGCGAGAGTTTCTGACAGGCCTGCGCCTGCATCGACAGCATGCGCTGGAAACGGAACATCACATCGCTGTAGCGGAATTGATCGCGCAGGGTCTGATATTGGATATGCGATGAGCTGGCGCGTTCATGAATATCCTGGGCCACAAAGTAATACTGCAGCGTGCGACGAGTACCGCGCTGCCCACGGTCGCCTCGTAGACGGGTCAACAGTGAAACCTTAGTTTGGTTAAGGGTCGCCACCAGCTGGCCGTTGGCGAGGGCCAGATCGTACAGCGGCGCCTGGCTCTCATCCTCAAGGTCTGGATCAAACAGCCGTGATTTGAGCTCCAGATAGCGGGCCAGTTGCTCATAGCTACGCGCCAGGTTGTCCTGAAGTGGACGAATCGGAAAGATCAGGTGGCCGGACAGCGTCAGCAGGTTGTACCACACGGCACCCGCCAGCAGGAACAACGGCTGCAGATACCAGTGATCGTACAGCGTAACGCCAAGCATGGTGTAGATGGCGATAAGCAGGGCGCCGAAGGCAATGGTCGCATAGCGCTGGCCGAGGCCGCCGAGCAAAATAAAGCCGATGGTAGACACGGTCAGACCAAGGGCAAACAGCGGCGGCCACGGAAACAGCAGCTCCACAGAGGCGGAGGCGATGAAAAAGCAAACCAGAGTAATGGCGAGGTTGCGCAGACGGCCCGCCAGACGGTCGTCAAGGTCGGTCAGCGCCGCGGCCACGACGCCGAGGGTGAGGGGGATGGTGAGTTTGACTTCGCCGATCCACCAGGGAAACAGCGTCGTGCCGCAGAGCGCGATAAAAATGCGTACGTTATAAAGCCAGGCGCTGTTCCAGGTGTAGCGGCGTAGCAGGGGGCTAATCATGTCCGTGTTCCGTTCGGTTACTGAAAGCGACGACGCGCATTGGCTTCACGCGCGGCGCGCGCGGTTTCAACAGAGACGACCCGGCGCCCCACTGGCCAGAGGGCGATGGCGGCGATTTTAAAATTAGCGATCCCCACCGGGATGCCTATGATAGTCAGGCACTGGGCGATGCCGCTGAAAATATGCATCAGGCACAACCACCAGCCGAAAAAAATAAACCACAAAATGTTCAGGATGGTGCCGCCGGCGTTCAGCAGACTGTTTTGTCGACCAGGCTCGAGCTCATCAACATGAATCGCCTCGTTACCGTAGGGGAATAACGAAAGGCGAGTGATTTCCCAGCAGGAACGAGTCAGCGGCAGCGTGACGATCAGCATAATACTGACCAGGGTGGCGAGCAGCCAGCCTAAAGTGGTGGCGAAACCGCCAAGGATAAAGTTCAGAATATTCAGAATGGTACGCATAAACCCTCGGTTTTGCCCTGTGAATAAGAAGACCTGACAATTGTAACGTTTTTTTGCGCTGGAGCACCTGGTCCGGGGCGGTTAAACTGAAAAACAATCCACCCTGATTGAAAATCGACATTATATGGAACTTAAAGCGACAACATTGGGCAAACGCATGGCTCAGCATCCTTATGACAGGGTGCAGTTACTGAACGCCGGGGTAAAGGTTTCCGGCGATCGTCATGAGTATCTTATCCCTTTCAATCAGTTATTGTCAGTGCATTGTAAGCGCGGTCTGGTCTGGGGCGAGCTGGAGTTTGTGCTGCCGGACGATAAAGTCGTGCGTTTGCACGGTACCGAATGGAGCGAAACGCAGCGCTTTTATCACCATTTGCATACGCTCTGGCAGCAGTGGAGCACGGAAATGAGCAATATCGCCGCCGGGGTGCTGAAGCAGCAGCTGGCAGCCATCGAACGCACCCGGGCAGAAGGTAAGTGGCTGACGCGTCAGCAGGTAGCGGACGTTCAGGATAATATTCGCCATGCGTTAACCGGGCTGCCGATGCCCACCAGCCGGCTTGACGCCTTTGATAACTGCCGGGAACTGTGGCGGGAATGTCAGCGCTGGTTAGGGGATATTGAAGCGGCGCGTCAGGCCCATAACCAGGCCTTTACCGAGGCGATGCTGGAGCAGTATCGCGGCTTTTTTGACGGCGTGGAATCCTCCCCGCTCAACCCGTCGCAGGCGCGGGCGGTGGTGAACGGCGAGCGCTCCCTGCTGGTGCTGGCGGGAGCGGGCAGTGGTAAAACTTCGGTGCTGGTGGCGCGAGCGGGCTGGCTGCTGGCGCGGGGAGAAGCGGCGGCAGAGCAAATACTGCTGCTGGCGTTCGGCCGCCAGGCGGCGCAGGAGATGGATGAGCGGATCCGCGAGCGTCTGGCTTCAGACGATATTACCGCTCGCACCTTCCACTCGCTGGCGCTGCATATTATCCAGCAGGGCAGCAAAAAAGTGCCCACCATCAGTAAGCTGGAAAGTGATACTGCGGCCCGTCACGCATTGCTGCTGAAAAGCTGGCAAAAGCAGTGCCATGAGAAAAAAGCGCAGGCGAAAGGCTGGCGTCTGTGGCTGGAAGAGGAGATGGGCTGGCAACTGCCGGAGGGGGACTTCTGGCAGGATAAAAAAGTGCAGCGGCGGATGGCCAGCCGGCTTGACCGCTGGATCAGCCTGATGCGCATGCACGGCGGCTCCCAGGCGGAGATGATCGCCGGCGCGCCGGAAACGGTACGCGATCTGTTCAGTAAACGGGTGAAGCTGATGTCGCCCCTGCTGAAAGAGTGGAAGGCGGCGCTGAAGGCGGAGAATGCGGTCGATTTTTCCGGCCTGATCCATCAGGCGGTCAATATTCTCGATAAAGGCCGCTTTGTCAGCCCGTGGAAACACATTCTGGTGGATGAATTTCAGGATATTTCGCCGCAGCGAGCCTCGCTGCTGGCCGCGCTACGCCGGCAAAATAGCCAAACTACGCTCTTTGCCGTTGGCGATGACTGGCAGGCGATTTATCGGTTCAGCGGGGCGCAGCTCTCCCTGACCACCGCGTTCAACCACTACTTTGGCGAAGGGGATTGCTGTGCGCTGGATACCACCTATCGCTTTAACGGGCGAATCGGCGAAATAGCCAATGGTTTTATCCAGCAGAATCCGCATCAGTTAAGCAAACCGCTGAATAGCCTGACGGCGGGAGATAAAAAGGCCGTCACGCTGTTAGCCGACGATAAGCTGGACGATCTTCTGGATAAATTGAGCGGTTACGTTAAGCCCGAGCAGCGGATCCTGCTGCTTGCCCGCTATCACCATCTTAAGCCCGAGGCGCTCGATAAGGCGGCGACGCGTTGGCCGCACCTGCAGCTTGATTTTATGACCATTCATGCCAGCAAAGGTCAGCAGGCCGACTATGTCATTGTGCTGGGACTGCAGGAGGGCGTGGATGCGTTTCCGGCCCCGGCGCGCGAGTCGATCATCGAGGAGGCGCTCCTGCCGCAGCCGGAAGATTTTCCGGATGCGGAGGAGCGTCGACTGCTGTACGTGGCCATAACCCGCGCCCGTCACCGGGTGTGGCTGTTATTTAACAAGGCGCAACCGTCGCCGTTTGTTGAGATCCTGCAGGCGCTGGATGTGCCTGTGGCCAGGAAGCCGTAATCGCGGCTCGATTATTTCAGGCGCTCGGCAAGATAGCGTGGATAATCCGGGATCAGAATATCGAGCGGTTGAGCGAAGTGCGGCGACTGGATAATAAAGTCAGCGGTGGAGACGTTAGTGGCGACCGGAATGTTCCAGACCGTAGCCAGGCGCAGCAAGGCTTTGACATCCGGGTCGTGAGGAACCGCGTTCAGCGGATCCCAGAAGAAGATCAGTACGTCGATTTTGCCTTCTGAAATGAGGGCGCCCACCTGCTGGTCGCCGCCCATCGGGCCGCTCAGCATGGCATTGACCTCCAGCCCGGTAGCCCGGGAGACCAGGTTGCCGGTAGTGCCGGTGGCGTACAAAACATGTTGCGCCAGCAGCGCCTGATGGCGAGCAACCCATTTCATCAGCATATCTTTGCAGTGATCGTGAGCCACCAGCGCGATATGTTTTTGCGCGGGCAGGGTACGTGTTGTCAGTTCCATATTTTCATTCCACATTTTGACCTGTTGACAGATTACTGAATGTGGCTGTCGCTGCAAGCATCGCGGATGAAAATTTTGCTGGATCTGTGGGTTAGCCTGGATGGCCCCCTGCTGCGGATTAGCATACACTTAGGTGAAATAGCAGGAGGAAACCATGAAAGAGAATGATATTGCTGACATCCTGACCTCGACACGGACGATTGCGCTGGTCGGAGCCAGCGACAAACCTGACCGTCCGAGCTACCGGGTCATGAAGTATCTGCTGGATCAGGGGTATCACGTTATCCCGGTTTCGCCGAAGGTGGCGGGCAAGACGCTGCTGGGGCAGCAGGGATATGGAACGCTTGCCGATGTTCCGGAAAAGGTCGACATGGTTGATGTCTTCCGTAATTCAGAAGCGGCATGGGGCGTGGCGCAGGAGGCGATTGCTATCGGCGCGAAAACGCTGTGGCTGCAGCTGGGGGTGATCAATGAGCAGGCCGCAGTGCTGGCCAGAGAAGCCGGGTTAAACGTGGTGATGGATCGCTGCCCGGCCATAGAGCTGCCGAGACTGGGATTAGCAAAATAACAAAAAACCCCGCCAGGCGGGGTTTTGTTTAGTTGCGAAGGCGCGGAGCCTGCAGCTGCTGGCGAATCGTTTTGGCCAGTTCGTCAAGGGACGGCTGCTCCGGGTGTTCGTCGCGGAGTTCGCTGCTCAGCTGCGCTTCAGCCAGATAGGTGTGGATCGGCTGACCGTCATCATCTTCCATCACTACATGGTACCAGGGCGCCGCACGCAGTTCGTCATTAGCGGCAATTTCATCCTCTTCCGGCTCCGCGAGCGAGTACTCGGGATCGACATCGACGATGACGCCCAGGTAGCCCAAGAGCGTATGGCGGACCTGTTGGCCGATACCGAATTTGCTGGCTATCATAGGCACCTCCTGGGAAACATGAATACTCCCTATATGAGGCTCATGTTTCGTTTTTCAAGTTACATGACGCGACAGGCAAACCCCTTCAGATACAGCCCTTCCGGGTAGGTTGCGATCACCGGGTGGTCGGCAGCCTGACGGAACTGTTCTATAAATTGTACATCACGCCCGGCATCAATTGCGGCATCTGCGATGATTTTCTGAAATAAATCGGTGGTCATCAGGCCGGAACAGGAGAAGGTCAGCAGCACGCCGCCGGGGTTCAGCAGCTGGATCGCCAGCATATTGATGTCTTTATAGCCGCGGCATGCGCCCATCAGCTGGCTTTTGTTTTCCACGAACTTCGGCGGATCCATCACGATGACGTCGAATTTCTCTCCCTGATCCCGGTACTTACGCAGCAGTTTGAACACGTCGTCGCGCACAAACTCCGCTTTGGACAGATCCAGTCCGTTGAGCTCCACGTTCTGGCGCGCAACGTCGAGCGCCTCCTGCGAGGTATCCACGCTGGTGACCTTGCGGCAGCCGCCCATCAGCGCCGACACCGCAAAGCCGCCGGTGTAGGAGAAGCAGTTCAACACCCGTTTGTCCGCCACGTAGCGACGGGTCGCCAGGCGACTGTCGCGCTGGTCGAGGTAGTAGCCGGTTTTGTGCCCGCCCTGAATATCAACCAACAGCTTCATACCGTGCTCGGTAATCGGCAGCAGCGCTGGCGGCAGTTCTCCCACCACCGGCCCCTGGGCCAGCTCCAGACCCTCTTTTTTACGCACCGCGACATCGCTGCGGTCGTAAATGGCGCAGTCCGGGAACAGGGTCTGCAGGGCGCTGATAATGGCGGCGCGCTGGTATTCGGCGCCTGCGCTGAGGAGCTGCAGCACGAAAAAGTTGCCAAAGCGGTCGATCGTCACGCCCGGCAGCCCATCAGACTCGCCGGCGATCAGACGGTAGCTGTCGAGGCCATCGCGCTCGGCCAGCCAGGCACGCCAGGTTTGCGCTTGCTGCAGGCGGCGTTCAAAGAAGGCGTTATCGATGGCTTCGTTGCGGTCGAATGTCCACACGCGGGCACGGATCTGTGACGAGGGCGAGTAAGCGCCGCGGGCCAGCCATTTTCCCTGATGGTCAACGATATCGATGGTTTCACCGCTGCGGGCTTTACCTTCCATACGGGCGACGCCGCCGGAGAAAATCCACGGATGGCGACGCAGCAGGGATTTCTCGCGTCCTTTGGCTAACACTAAGCGGGGGAATAGGGAATCTGTCATGGAGCTACCTTTAAGCAACGGGAATGTCGGCACCGAAAAATGGCGCGTAGATTAGCACACCTGGCGCACGCAAGCATCTTTCCTCCGGCAGGCGCAGGTGAGCGTTTCGGCACAAAACGCAGGCGCATCGGCACATTCACCGTGCATGGACTGTCATACCCTGTCTTCTCACCCCCAGGAGGAGAAGACGATGAAAACAGGAATGCGGATGACCGTGGCGATGGTCGCGGCAGTGAGCAGTGGCGCGATGGCAGCGCCGTTTAGCGTAAGCAGCGATGATATGCATGACGGGCAAGCGCTGGCCCAGCAGCACTGGTTTGCCGGTTTCGGCTGTACCGGAGGCAATGTCTCTCCGCAGCTGGCATGGAAAAATGCCCCAGCGGGGACGCGCAGCTTCGCGGTCACCGTCCGGGATCCTGATGCGCCTACCGGCAGCGGCTGGTGGCACTGGACGGTGGTCAATATCGCCAGCAGCGTCTTTTCGTTACCCGCTGGTGCGGGAGATAAAAACAGCGCTACACTGCCGGACGGAGCGGTGCAGGGGCGCAATGATTTTGGCTATGCCGGCTTCGGCGGCGCCTGCCCGCCGGCGGGAGATAAACCGCACCGCTACCGTTTTACGGTGTGGGCGCTGGATGTCCCCACGCTGCCGGTGAATGCCGAGGCCAGCGGGGCGCTGGTCGGGTATCTGTTACACAGCCATGCTCTCGCCAGCGCGCAATTGACGGCGACGGCCGGGCGCTAAAACAAAAGGTCGGTCTGATGGAGAGTATCCATTTTCAGCATAACGCCCTGACCGCCGCGGAGATTACCACCCGACGGCTGTGCAGGCTGCACCGCGTGCGTCTGTTTTCCCCGGCGCTCTGTCGGGTGAAACGCGGCAGCAAAGTGATTGTGCAAGGGGAGAGCCGTGTGCTGGCGACACCGCAACAGCTGATTGTGTTGCCGGCTGACGTTGAGCTGGAAGTGATTAACCAGCCGGACAACGGCCTCTTTTGCTCCGATCTGCTGTCGCTGACGCCTGAGCTGCTGACGGCGTTTAAGACCCGCTATCTCAGCGAAAAACCACCGGGGCGTCTGACTTCGCTCTGCGCCCCGGTGACCAGTGAGCTGGCTTTTATGTGGCAAAGCGTTCTGCAGGCGGTGCGGGAAGGATTATCCACTGCTTTGCAGCAGCACCAGACCATGGGCCTGCTGCTGGCGCTCCACGAGGCGGGGTATGCCGGCCCGCTGCTCGTCGAGCGGCAGCAGGATCTGTCGGCGCAGGTTCGGCAGCTGGTCATGCTATCGCCGGCGCAGGCATGGAGCGTGTCGCGGGTGGCGAAAATGCTCTTTCTCGGAGAGTCCACGCTGCGCCGTCGTCTGCAGCAGGAATCGCAGAGTTTTCGCCAGATCGTCGAGGAGGTGCGGATGGCCCACGCCCTGGGACAGCTGCAGACCACCTCGCGGCCAATAGGCGAAATCGCGCAGAACAGCGGATATCAGTCGGGATCGCGCTTTACCGCGCGCTTTCGCCAGCACTATGGTTTACTACCAAAGCACGTACGCTGAGCGAATTTGCTATCCTCAGCGTAAAGGGTAAGTCAAAAGGAGAGGTTAATGGCCAGTATCTGCACCATGGCATGGGTATACGGTTCCGTTCAGGGCGTAGGGTTTCGCTATTCCACGCAGCGGGAAGCGCTGCAGCTGGGGTTGACCGGCTATGCCCGTAATCTGGACGACGGCGGCGTAGAAGTCCTTGCCTGCGGCGAGGCGGAGCAGGTGGAGAAACTCATCGCCTGGCTGAAAGCCGGCGGGCCGCGCAGCGCGCGGGTTGACCGGGTGTTGACTGAACCCCATCAACCCACCCGCAGCTGGGACAAATTCGCGATCCTCTATTAGATGCACTTCACCGGCTTCGGCAGCCCGGCGATTTTGGTCGCCTGTTTGGCGGGGCCTTTCGGGAACAGGCGATAGAGATAGCGGCTGTTGCCTTTCTCTTCACCAAACTTGTTGGCCATCGCCTTGACCAGCATGCGGATCGCCGGTGAGGTGTTGAATTCAAGGTAAAACTCGCGCACAAAGCGCACCACTTCCCAGTGCTCAACGGCGAGCGTTATCCCTTCCTGTGCGGCGATAACGTCGGCCATCGCCTCGCTCCACTGGGTAGTATCCTTCAGATAGCCTTCGCTATCCGTCTCAATTTCGTTGCCTTCAAAAATAAACATAATTTTTCACATACCGCCTGAAATTGGCCGCAGTGTAGCAAAAAAAAAGGCCCCGCATAAGCGAGGCCTCTGGTAGCAGGGGAGCGGTTAGTCCCGGCTGGCGAAGCCCAGGATGCTCAGCAGGCTGACAAAGATGTTGTACAGCGAGACATACAGGTTGACCGTGGCGCGAATGTAGTTGGTTTCACCACCGCGGATGATGTTGCTGGTCTCGAACAGGATGGCGCCCGAAGAGATCAGGATGAACACCGCGCTAATCGCCAGGTGCAGCGCCGGCAGCTGCAGGAACAGGTTAGCGACCATACCAATCAGCACCACCACGACGCCGGCCATCAGCATCCCGCCGAGGAAAGACATGTCTTTGCGCGTTGTCAGCACGTAGGCCGAGCAGCAGAAGAAGACCAGCGCCGTACCGCCCAGCGCCAGGCCGATTAAATCGCCCATGCCGGCAGAAAGGTACGCGTTCAGCATCGGCCCAAGGATATAGCCGAGAAAGCCGGTGAAGGCGAAGGCGGAAATAATCCCGGTGGGCTTATTCGCCGTTTTATAGGTCAGGAACATCAGACCGTACATCCCCACGAGGGTCAAAATCAGCCCCGGGGAAGGCAACATCAGCACCGTGCTGGCGGTAGCGGTGATGGCGGAAAACGCCAGCGTCAGGCTGAGCAGGAAGTAAGTGTTACGCAGAACCTTGTGCGTGCTGAGCAGCGAGGAACGGTCACGCGATGATGTAATTATGCGATCCATGAGTCACTCTCTTATGACAGATGTAATTAGGGATAAAGAATAAGAAAAACAAGCGTGAAGCCCTAATGCTTTTACCCATCTTTACTTAGTTTTTGCCGCGTTTGACTAGCATAAAATTCTACGTGGATTGGAAAAAGCGATATGTTTTCGCGTTTCGCTTCGGTGAGCCGATCGAAATCTTATAGGTTGCTGAAAAATATTGCTTTATTGAAATTCTGCGACTAAGTGTGGAAGGGGGAATAACTCCGTACGTTAAAGGCAAAGGGAAATGACATTACATAAAAACAATCACATCACGCGAACGCTCCTGGCCGTAAGTATGATAGCAATGTTCGGCGGGGCGCAGGCGGCGCAGGTGCCGCCGGGGACTCAGCTGGCAGAAAAGCAGGAACTGGTCAGAAATAACGGCAGTGAACCTGCCTCACTCGATCCGCATAAAGTCGAGAGCGACATTGAATTCAACATCATTAGCGATCTCTTTGAAGGGCTGGTCAGCGTGACGCCTGCGGGGGCGATCCAGCCCCGACTGGCGGAACGCTGGGAAAACAAGGACAACCTGTTATGGACCTTCCATTTACGCCCTGGTCTGACCTGGTCCGACGGCACGGCCATCACGGCGCAGGATATCGTCTGGAGCTGGCAACGGCTGGTCTCGCCAACCACCGCCTCCCCCTATGCGAGCTATCCCGGCAATATGCATATCGCCAACGCCCGTGAAATTGCCCTGGGGCAAAAGGGACCAGAGACGCTGGGGGTGAAAGCGCTGGACGACACCACGCTGCAGGTCACTCTGAACCAGCCGAATGCCGCCTTCCTGGCGATGCTGGCGCACCCTTCGCTGGTACCGATCGACAAAGTGCTGGTGGAGCGTTTTGCCGATAAATGGACCCGCCCAGAGCATATCGTTACCAGCGGCCCGTATAAGCTGACCCAATGGGTGGTGAATGAGCGGTTGGTGGCTGAACGTAATGCGAAGAACTGGGATAATGCGCACACCGTTATTAATAAAGTGACTTACCTGCCCATCTCTTCCGAGGCTGCCGATGTCAACCGCTACAAAGCGGGGGAGATCGATATTGTTTATACGGTGCCGATCAATCAGTTTGCGCAGTTGCAGAAAACCATGGGCGACCAGCTGGACGTTTCGCCGCAGCTGGCGACCTATTACTACGAATTCAATACTACCCGGCCGCCGTTTAACGACGCCCGAGTGCGTCGCGCGCTGAATATGGCGCTTGATAAAGATATCATTGCCGGAAAAGTACTTGGCCAGGGGCAGCGCCCGGCCTGGGTGATCAGCCAGCCGGATATCGGCGGCGTGACGCTGCACAACCCGGATTACGCCAGCTGGCCGCGCGAGAAGCGGATTGCCGAGGCGAAAAAACTGCTGGCGCAGGCGGGGTATGATGACAGTCACCCATTGGTCTTTACCCTGCTGTATAACACCTATGAGTCGCACCAGCGTATCGCCATCGCCGCCAGCTCTATGTGGAAGAAAAACCTCGGCGTCGAGGTGAAGCTGCAGAACCAGGAGTGGAAGACGATGCTGGATACCATGCATACGCATAACTTTGACGCTGTCCGCTATGCCTGGACCGCCGACTACGACGATGCTGCCACCTTCCTCAACACTTTCCGTACCGGGGATAGCGAGAACACCAGTCAGTACAGCAACCCGGCTTACGATGAGGCGCTGCGCAATGCGGCGAAAGCCTCCGATGTGGCTAGCCGGGGCAAATACTATCAACAAGCGGAAGATCTGCTGGCGCAGGATGTTCCCGCCATTCCGGTCTATCACTATGTGCGTACCCATTTAGTGAAACCCTGGGTGGGAGGCTTCACGCCGGATAAGCTGGGGTATTACTACACCAAAGACATGTACATTAAAAAACACCCATCCGCTAGCGGCGACGGGCGCTGATTTTCTGCGCGAACTGCCTGAAATTCAGACGAATAACACAAAATTGTTTGTTTTTAAGGCAGTTGAACAAAATGGTGCTTTACAGCATCCGCCGAGGTGTTTATAGTGCGCCTCACACCGGAAGTGTGGCCGAGCGGTTGAAGGCACCGGTCTTGAAAACCGGCGACCCGAAAGGGTTCCAGAGTTCGAATCTCTGCGCTTCCGCCATATAAAAGAAGGGGTTACCGAAAGGTAACCCCTTTTTACTTTTCCCCTGGTCTTTCTGACGGCGCGTCATCTTCACGTCACGACTGCGCAAACCCACCCTGCCTGCAGCGTTATCGCTGGTGAAAATGTGACGATTAATCCATTTCAAATTGTTGTTATTTTAATTATTCAGTCTCACATTATAAACGGAAATGGTGCTCAGGAATAAAAAACCTGGTGCAAAATATCTTCGTCTATACTTGGAAAACGATGATTTACCTGCCATGGTGCTTTCGCAGAAACAGAGACCAGTGAGGTCAGCATGCCTGTCATTAACCCGCAAGATATCAAAGCATTACGGGCGTTGGTTGAACAGAAATTAAAATACACGCTGTGTGTTAACTTAAATAAAGCGACAAATGGCGATATTTTTAACGCGGTGGCGCTAGCCATTCGTCATTTTCAGCAGGACCATTTTCTGACGAGCCAGGCGCGGCAGCGCGAAGATCGAAAAAAGCGCGTTTACTACCTGTCGATGGAATTTTTACTCGGCCAGTCGCTGCGTAATAACCTGGTGAATATGAATTTACTGGATGAGATGCGCCAGGTGGTCAATGACCTGGGGTTTGATCTTGAACTGATCCTTGACGAGGAGCCTGACGCCGCGCTGGGTAACGGCGGGTTAGGCCGTTTAGCCGCTTGCTTTATCGACTCGATGGCTACCCTTGATATTGCCGCATCCGGGCATGGCATCAAATACGAATATGGGCTTTTTCGCCAGTCCTTTCAAAACGATCAGCAGGTCGAGCATCCTGATGACTGGCACTCCATGCATTCCCCATGGCTGGTGGAGCATCACGCTCAGCAAATTCTGATCCCGCTGGGGGGGTATATTGAGCACAGCGAAGATATTGATGGCAACTACAATCCGATGTGGCTCGGTTGGAAAACCATCATCGGTATTCCCCATGATTATTTTGTTTCCGGCTACCGGGATACATCAACTAACACGCTGCGCCTTTACAGCGCGGTGGCCTCTGACTCCTTTAATATCCATATTTTTAATCGCGGGGATTATATTAAGGCAGTAAGTGAGAAAATCGCCTCGGAGAATATTTCAAAAATACTCTATCCTTCCGATGAGGTCCTGACCGGAAAAGAGCTGCGTCTGACGCAGGAGTATTTTTTGGTGGCCTGTACGCTACGGGATATTTTTCGTGACTATGCCGAGGTTAATGACGACATTACTTTGCTAGCGCAGCATGTGGCTATTCAGCTTAATGACACCCATCCGGCATTAGCGGTGGTGGAGCTGATGCGGATCCTGGTCGATGAATACCGACTGCCATGGGAGCAGGCGTGGGAGATAACGCAAAATACCTGCGCCTATACCAATCATACGCTGATGCCGGAAGCGCTGGAGACCTGGCCGGTGTCGTTGTTTGAGAAACTACTGCCGCGTCATTTGCAGATTATCTTTGAGATTAACCATCGTTTCCTTGAAGAAGTAGCCCGGCGCTGGCCGGATAAACCTCATCTGTTATCTTCACTGTCTTTAATTGACGAGCATCACGATAAGCAAATTCGCATGGCTAATCTGGCCATTGTCGGTAGCCACCGCGTCAACGGAGTAGCGTGGCTGCATTCGGAACTGGTCAAAAAACAGTTGGTGCCCGACTTCTATTTTATGACCCCGGAGAAATTCATTAATCAGACCAACGGCGTCACGCCGCGTCGTTGGGTGCAGCAGGCTAACCCGGGCCTGGCAGAATTTTTACAGCAACAACTGGGGGAAGGGTGGCCAACTGATTTACCCCTGCTTTCCCGCCTGGAAGATCTGGCCAGCGAGCCAGCCGTGATTGAGCGTATCCGGGCCATAAAATTTGCCAATAAAACCGCACTCAGCGAGCTGGTGGCTCAACGCTACGGCATCGCGCTGGATCCGCTGGCGATGTTTGACTGTCAGGTCAAACGTATTCATGAATACAAGCGCCAGTTGCTCAATATTCTGCACGTGATCGCGCTGTATCTGGATATCAAAGAGAACGGGCGTACTATCGCGCCAAAGGTGCATCTGTTTGCGGGTAAAGCGGCGCCAGGCTATCGGATGGCAAAGCTGATTATTCAGTTGATTAATACCGTTGCCCGAAAAATTAACAGTGACCCGCAGGTTGCCGGGCAGCTTAAAGTGGTATTCCTCGAAGATTATAAAGTCTCGCTGGCGGAAAAAATCATTCCCGCCACGGATCTCTCTGAGCAAATTTCCACCGCCGGCACCGAGGCGTCCGGCACCAGCAATATGAAGTTTGCCATGAACGGGGCGTTAACTATTGGCACCTATGATGGGGCGAACATCGAAATCCGCGAGGCGGTGGGGAGCGAGAATTTTTATCTGTTTGGCGCGGTGGCGGAAGAGATTGAAGAGAGCCGACGCCTTGGGCGGCATCATGGGTTCTATCATGACAACCCGGCTATCGCGCGTGTTGTCGATAGCCTGGTGTCCGGGCTGTTTTCAGCCGATCGCGAGCTGTTTGCGCCACTGCATCAGATGCTGACAGGGGCCGATCATTACTGCCATCTGCTGGATTTCGACAGTTATTGTCTGGTGCAACGGCAGGCAATGGCCGATTTTGAACAGCCGGATCAGTGGCACCGCCGGGCCTTGCTCAATATTTGCCGGATGGGGGAATTTTCCAGCGACCGAACCATCCGCGGCTACGCCAGGGATATTTGGGGTATCAGGTGCTAAAGAGAGCACATGCCGAACAGAGCAGGGACGCGTCGACGGTTATCAGCCAACATTGAGGATGAACATGAACGTTGAATTACATACTGAGCAGGGCGTCAAGGTCATTGTCCCCCTGGTTCGCCGGCTGGATGCTTCCGTCGCATCAGCGTTTAAGCAGCAGGTTCTTGTGGCCCTTGACGGTCAGACGAAAAACCTGGTGCTGGACCTGAGCCATGTCGATTTCATCGACAGTAGCTGCCTGGGCGCCCTGGTATCCATTCTCAAGAGCGTCAGTGGGCAGGGAGAGCTGGTGCTCTGCTCGGTCAATGGGACAATCCAAAACCTGTTCAAGCTCACCCGCATGGATCGCGTCTTTTCGATTAAAGAGACTCGTCAGGATGCACTGAACCTGTTGACTGCGAAATGACGCTCAGGCAGGCCTGGAAGGCCGCGGATTATCGATCCCCCGTTCATTCTTCGATAATCCGCGCCTTTGGTTTGCTCAGCAGAAGCATCACCAGCGCGACGTAGGGCATCGGCTTCCAGAAAAAGTAGCCCTGCAACAGATGAATATTCTGGCGATTGAGATAATCCAGCTGGGCCTGAGTTTCGACGCCCTCGGCAATGATGCGCAGTGACAACGTCCGCGCCATCTCTATCACGCAGTCCAGCAGTTTGCTTGACGGCGCCTCGTCAGTCACCCGGCCGACAAAGTTCTGATCGATTTTGATATAGTCGAAAACCAGCTCATGCAGATAGGAAAGCCCGGAATAGCCGGTGCCAAAGTCGTCCAGCGCGATGGAAAACCCGCGGGAGTGTAACGCGTTGAGCTTGTCGACAACCGCCTCGTTGAGCAACAGCGGCTCCTGTTCGGTGATCTCCAGCATCAGCTTCACCGCTGTGCCCTCAAAGCCGCGCTGAAAGTGCAGGCAGTCATCGATAAACGACGGAGCGTTGATATGTGATGCGCTGATATTGACGCCGATATGAAACCCGTCCGGCAGCTTACTGAAGATCGGCCTCATCTGGGCGGCGACCTGCGCCATCAGGCTACAAGTGAGTGGGATAATCAAGCCGGTACGCTCGGCCAGCGGAATAAATTCAGCGGGCGAACGCCACTGCGCCGTGGTGTTTGGCCAGCGGGCAAGGATTTCCACGCCATAGATCTCTCCGGTTTTCCCGTTCACCAGCGGTTGATAGTAGGGAACGATAGCGCCCTGAGCGATGGCGTAGCGCAGCCTCTCCTCTTCTGAGGTATAGACATTGAGGTATTTGCGCAACAGAAAATAAAACAGCAACGAAACAGAGAAAATAAAAATCAGCAGCCCGGACCCATTATGAAATAAGCGGCCGGGGCTAAAAAAAGGCGACTCAGGATAGGCAATGTGAAATGGATAGTCTGGTGAGCTAAAAATATCCTGGTTCGGACCAGCGTTGAGTGGCTTCACATCGCCATATCTGGCAATCATTTGATTGTGAACCAAAAGCGCCAGCCCGCCGTTATCCTCATCGCTATACAAGGCATCGCGCAAATGGATATCGCTGATGCTGACAATGACTCTTACCTGCGCCGAACGAGTGTGATAGATCAGCACTGGCCGCTTATTCACCATCATTCTGGCGGGCATCAGCTGCAGTGGCTCATCGGGTAAAGACTCAGGATGGAGCATCAGTACCCGATTGCCCGGCAGCGACGAGCACCACACCTGGCCCTGTTTTACCAGCACAATTGTGCGCAGATGCGGCTGCAGGGCGGCCTCGGTCCCGAGCTGAAACTGGCCCTGCACGGAGCAACCGCCGCGGCTAACGTTCATCGCCGTCATCGTTGCTGCGCGGGCCTCATCCAGAATAACGGCGATTTTCTTTGCCGCCTGACGGGCGGTGGCGACATGCGAGGCCTGATCGGAATGCCACAGTTGCCAGTTTATTACGAACACGCCAGCCAGAAATACCACCAGCGCCAGGGAAAAGGCAATCCATGCGTTTCGTCGCTTTATCTCTTTCATTTGTTGGGCATGCAATGGTGTTTGTGCATAAAGTGAACCATCTCTCTGGCAGTAAAGGCTTTTCTATGATCGTAGAAGGGAGATAACTTCCGCGATGACGGTGCATCATAAAAATATGATCGCTATCACAATACCTGCCGACAAAGGCCGGTTATATCGCGTTGACGCTACGTACCTCTTCTGCCGGTAATAAAAATAAAAAATTAATGTTTTCTTAATATATTTTTCTGGGCCGGCTGGTTATTAGCATTTTCCAGTCCGTAGTGGCGTGCTTGCGCTATTTTTTGCTTTTTTAAGTTTATGATAATTGTTTTCATTATCATTCTTTTTTTGCTGTGATTTAATCCTCTCCGCTCAGGCTATTTACCATTAATTTCCCTGGTTCATTAAGGATGCGTTCATGAAATCTCGCTTATCGCCCCTCTGTACGGCAGCGCTGGTTGCCGCTTCTCTGTTTCTGGCGCCGCAGGGGATGGCGGCTGACGGTCAGGACGGGATTGTGGTCTACAACGCCCAACACGAAAATCTGGTGAAGTCGTGGGTGGATGGATTTACGAAAGAGACTGGTATTAAAGTCACGCTGCGCAATGGCGATGACAGCGAGCTGGGTAATCAGCTGGTTCAGGAAGGCGCCGCGTCGCCAGCCGATGTGTTTCTGACCGAGAACTCACCGTCGATGGTGCTGGTTGATAACGCCAAACTTTTTGCCCCGCTGGATGCGGCCACTCTGCAGCAGGTTCCGGCACAATATCGCCCTCAGCACGGTCGCTGGATTGGCATCGCCGCGCGTAGCACCGTGTTCGTCTATAACCCGGCAAAAATCAGCGAGGCGCAGCTGCCGCACTCGCTGATGGATCTGGCAAAACCGGAGTGGAAGGGCCGCTGGGCGGCTTCGCCATCGGGGGCTGATTTCCAGGCTATCGTCAGCGCGATGCTGGCGCTGAAGGGTGAGCAGGCGACCCTCGACTGGCTGAAGGCGATGAAAACCAACTTTGTCGCCTATAAAGGCAACAGCACGGTGATGAAAGCGGTCAACGCCGGGCAGATCGACGGCGGAGTGATCTATCATTACTATCGCTTCGTTGACCAGTCAAAAACCGGCGAGAACAGCAAAAACACCCAACTGTATTACTTCAAACACCAGGATCCGGGGGCCTTCGTCAGCATTTCCGGCGGCGGCGTGCTGGCCTCCAGCAAACATAAAGCACAGGCGCAGGCCTTTATTAAATGGATCACCGGTAAGCAGGGACAGGATGCGCTGCGCACCAATAACGCCTTCGAATATGCGGTGGGGGTAGACGCGGCCTCTAACCCGAAACTGACCCCGCTGAAAGATCTGGATGCCCCGAAGGTGGAACCTTCCTCGCTGAACAGTAAAAAGGTCATTGAACTGATGACGCAGGCTGGCCTGCTCTGATCCTGAGGAAGTGATGTTGCTATGTCTGTTCTGAGTCTGTCGCTCGGAAAGAAAACAGGACGCCTGCCTGAGCGCAGGCGTCCTGCATTTCCGATGGTTGCCTTAGCGCTCCTGTTTTCATTGCTGGCGCTGTTGCCGTTAGGGTTTGTGGTGGCGGTCGGATTCGATACCGGCTGGCCGACAATCAAAGCGCTGGTCTTTCGCCCGCGGGTAGGCGAACTGCTCAGCAATACCCTGTGGCTGACGGTGCTGACTGTCCCCATCAGCATTGTGCTTGGCGTGACGCTGGCCTGGCTGACGGAACGTACCGCGCTTGCCGGGCGGCAGCTGTGGTCGGCGCTGGCGGTGGCCCCGCTGGCCATTCCGGCCTTTGTCCAGAGCTACGCCTGGATCAGCGCTGTACCCTCGCTGCATGGCCTGGGCGCTGGGGTGTTTCTCTCGGTGCTGGCCTACTATCCGTTTATCTATATGCCGGTGGCGGCCGTGCTGCGCCGACTCGATCCCACCCTTGAGGATGTCGCCGCGTCGCTGGGCACGCCGCCGTGGAAAGTGTTTTTCCGGGTGGTGCTTCCGCAGCTGCGGCTGGCCGTCTGCGGCGGTGCGCTGCTGGTGGCCCTGCATCTGCTGGCGGAATATGGTCTGTATGTGATGATCCGCTTCGATACTTTCACTACCGCCATTTACGATCAGTTCCAGTCGACCTTCAGCGGTCCGGCCGCCAATATGCTGGCGGGCGTGCTGGCTCTGTGCTGTCTGGCGATCCTGCTGCTGGAGAGCGCTTCGCGTGGTAAAGCGCGCTATGCGCGTATCGGCGCCGGGGCGGCGCGCGAGCAGAAGCGCCTGGTGCTGGGTAAAGGGGCCGCCTTCGGCGCGCAGCTGCTGTTTCTGCTGCTGGTGCTGCTGGCGATGGGGGTGCCGTTGCTGGTCCTGGGGCGCTGGCTGTGGCTGGGCGGTATCGATAACTGGCTACATGCCGATCTGTGGCATTCCCTGCGCCAGACTCTGTTGCTGGGGGCGGGCGGGGCGCTGCTGACGACGGTCTGCGCGATCCCCATCGCCTGGCTCGGCGTGCGCTATCCGCGTCCGCTGTTCCGCCTGCTGGAGGGGTGTAATTACATCACCAGCTCGCTGCCCGGCATTGTGACCGCGCTGGCGCTGGTCACCGTCACCATCCACTATGCCCGTCCGGTGTACCAGACCGAAGTGACGCTGTTTCTGGCCTATTTGTTAATGTTTATGCCGCGGGCGCTGATTAACCTGCGCGCCGGTATCGCCCAGGCGCCGGTGGAGCTGGAAAACGTCGCCCGCAGTCTCGGACGCAGCCCGGCCCGCGCCCTGTGGAGTATCACCATGCGACTTGCCGCCCCGGGGGCGGCCGCCGGCGCCGCGCTGGTGTTCCTTGGCGTCAGCAATGAGCTTACCGCCACGCTGCTGCTCTCGCCGTTAGGCACCCGCACGTTGTCGACCGGCTTCTGGGCGTTAACCAGCGAGATCGACTATGTGGCGGCGGCGCCCTACGCGCTGTTGATGATCATCATTTCGCTGCCGCTGACGGCGGTTCTCTATATGCAGTCGAAAAAAATGGCAGGGTTGTAACATGCTGGAATTGTCTTCTGTTTCGAAATCCTTCGCCGATGCGCAGGTCCTCGATAATATTCATCTTCAGGTGGCTCCGGGTAGCCGGACGGCAATTGTGGGTCCGTCGGGTTCGGGAAAAACCACGCTGCTGCGCATCCTTGCCGGTTTCGAAACGCCCGACAGCGGACGCATCGTGATGCACGGCGCGCCTCTGTTTGCCGAGGGCGTGTTTGTTCCTGCCCACCAGCGACGGATCGGCTACGTTCCGCAGGAGGGGGCGCTATTTCCTCACCTCAATGTCGCGGACAATATCGCCTGGGGGCTGGACGCCAGCCGCGAGGAAAAACGTCGCCGGGTGGGCGCACTGATGGAGATGGTCGCCCTTGACCATAGCCTGGCGCGCCACTGGCCGCATGAGATCTCCGGCGGCCAGCAGCAGCGTGTGGCCCTGGCTCGCGCCCTGGCCCAGCAGCCGGCGCTGATGCTGCTCGATGAGCCCTTTTCTGCCCTGGACACCGGGCTGCGCGCCAGCACACGCAAAGCGACCGCCGATCTGCTGGCGGAGACCGGCATCGCCTCGATTCTGGTGACTCATGACCAGACCGAAGCGCTGTCGTTCGCCACACAGGTGGCGGTGATGCGCCAGGGACGTTTCGCCCAGGTGGGTACCCCGCTGGCGGTTTACTCGCAGCCGGTGGACGAAGAGACGGCGCTGTTTCTCGGCGATGCCCTGATCCTCCCCGCACGGCTGAGCCCCGGGCGGGCCAGCTGCGTGCTGGGCGACCTGGCGACAGACGCAGCGCATCCTGCTGGTGAAGGTAAGGTGATGTTGCGTCCGGAGCAACTGAGCGTCAGCGTGAGCGGACCACAGGAAAGTACCGCCACCATCCACGATGTTGATTTCTCCGGCCAGCTCTCCACGCTGACGCTGTCGATGTCCGGGCACGATCGGCCGATTGTCCTGCGAACCGTAAGCCAGCCGGCGTGGCAGCCAGGCGCGACGGTGCGACTGACGGTCAGCGGCAAGGCGCGCGTGTTCAGCGGCTAATCTCTGAGCAGGCGCCGCCGGATAACGGTGGCGCCGCACGGAAAGCTAATCAACTCACGGATTTAGCCGATAGTATCCGCGCCACTGACCTCGTCGCCATGGAGTGGTAGTACGTTGGAACAATTCCGCGGGGTCAGTCTACCTCACCGCCGTTTTGTCGGCGCGTCGCTTTTTCATTCGTCCCGCTGCGCTTAACTGCTATCCTGTCCCGCGATCGGCCCTGTTGTTACCGTGAGACATCGTTATGCCTGAATGCCATACTCCTGCGAATCGCTCCATTCCGTCCGCTTTGGCGCGGGGTACGCTGCTGCCTGCGCTGCTGGTCATCGTCGCCGTCGCTGTCGGCTGTGCGCTGGTGTCGCCGCCGATCGGCACGTGGCGTGAGATCCTGGCCAACCCCGGGCTCTATATCGATTTGCTGGCGCTGCTGTTTCTGGTGTTTATGCTGTGGAGCTCAGCAAAGGTGCGGATGAGCCATATCGCCGTCAACTGGGTGCGCTATGGGCTGCTGCTGTGGATTGCTGGCGGCACGTTCGATGTGATGGATGAGATAGTGGTTCAGCCGCGCTGGATGGGTTATTACTGCGAAGATCTGCTGCGCCTCTCCGGGATGCTGCTGACCGTGGTGGGCGTCTACAAAATTATTGAGCGCATCAACCTATTGTACGTTGATGCGCGCTCGCAATCACTGAAGGACGAGCTCACTCAGTTGCCCAATCGCCGTTTTTTCATCGATACCATTCGCGAAAAGTCCGGGCATGCGCTGGGGCTCATGATTCTGGATATCGATTTTTTCAAGAAAATCAATGATACCTGGGGCCACCTGGTGGGGGATGAAGTGTTATTTTCCCTGGGGAAACAGCTGGCGAAACTGACCAGCGAGCAGGTCCTGCCGGCGCGTATTGGTGGGGAAGAGTTTGCCATTATCGTCGATGGCCTGTCGGAGCCTGAGCTGCACGTCCTGGCGCAGTCGATCCTCGACAATGCCCGCACCATCCTGATCAATCATCAGGCGCCGCTGTCGATCAGCATTGGCGTGGGAACCTGGCGGCCGGGCGAAGCGCAGGAGACGTTTATCCGCAAAGTCGACGAGGCACTGTACAAGGCCAAGCACAACGGGCGTGGGCGCGTGGAGTGGGCGTAATATTCCGACACGGCAGGTTAGGTCTGCTGCGCGCTGCGGCAGTGTCGCCGATACTCTGACGGCGAACGCTCGGTGTAGCGTTTGAAGACCCGGCAAAAATAGTTGCTGTCGACAAAGCCGCAGTTATGGGCGATCTCTTTCACCTTCAGGTCGTAGCCGCGCAGCAGCTGTTTTGCCTTTTCCAGACGCACCCGGGTCAGATATTCGTTAAATCCCACCGAGCCTGATTTCTGAAAAATATGCGAAAGATAGTTGGGCGTGATGTGAAAACGTCTGGCCACCGATTCCCGCGTCAGCGGCAGGCTAAGATTTTCCTCGAGGTAGTCCTGAACGGCGAGAAACAGATCCCGGCTGCGACTGACGCGCATTTCCAGCCCAACCAGCTGTTCGCGACAGTGACTCAGCAGCGCGGCGACCACCAACCGCGCGGTCAGCGGATCGGGCTGCAGGCTGACTTCGTTCAGGCTCAGCAACAGGTAAGAGCCCACGCGCGGTCCAAGGCGGGCAACGCTTTGCTTTTCCGTGTGCAGGCTTTTCCCGTCCCAGCGCTGAATACTGAACCCCAGCTTCTGTCGACCAAACAGAATACTCAGGGTGGTGGCCGGGCCGGTCCACTGCGGCAGCGTCCATTTTCCCGCCTGCACGTACAGCACCTGTAAAGTGGTTAACGTCGAGGCGGCCAGTGGCAGCCCCTGTTCACTGAGCTGGCCCTCCAGCACTATTTCCAGACGCGGAAACGGCACGTTGAGGGCGAGGGCAGGGACGGAGATATCCGGCTCAGGAAATCTCACCTGTAAATGATCTTTTTGACTGATTAACCGATGCAGAATATCTGGCAGATCTTCAATCATTCTTTGCCCTCAGCATGCGCATTATCCTGTTGATGGTAATCTATTTTTTATCCCCAGACAGCGTTTGTTTCGTCAATTTGCGCAGCGAATTCCCTGCCAGGCGCCGCGCATGCATCGCCGGAGAGGAGATTGTTGATGCCCATCACACTTCGGCGGCTCGCGTACGTATGTCCAGTTTTTCGTAGCGCTCGCCTCCTGTCATGCCGCGGATGGACCAGTAGAGTTTGTTTGTGTTATCGGAACGTTAAAAAGGAACGCAAAATGAACTCACCATCGGCTAGTTTTCTCGATGCGTTAGGCGCCAGTCAGGCGCTTAGTGCGCAAATGAAACATGAACTCGACACCCTCGGCTACACCGTCGTGCATAACGTCGTTGACGCCCAGTGGCTGAGCGAAATGCGCCAGCTAATTGATACCCTGGTTGAGCGTGAAGGCGACAATCTGGCGATGGAACACCATCAGGAAGCGACTGCGACGCGGATCGCCAACCTGGTGAATAAGGGGGTTATCTGGGAGAAAGTCTGGTCCCACCCGCTGATCCTCTCCGCCTGCCGCTATATCTTCAACGGTGATTTTAAAGTCTCCAGCCTTAATGCGCGTGAGGCGCTGTATAACGGCGGTCACCAGCCGCTGCACGCCGACTGGAAAAAGCCGCGCCCGGATTTTCCCAAAGTCCACCTGGTGAATACCATCTGGGCGATAGACGATTTAAGCGCCGCTAACGGCGCGCCGCGGATTATCCCTGGAACCCACCTGCGGCCGGAGTTGCCGGAAGAAGTCTTGGACGACCCGGAACAGGCCCACCCAGACGAGATTGTGTTTGCTGCGCCGGCCGGCAGCGTGATGATCTACAACGCCCACGCCTGGCACGGCGGTACCCGTAATCGTGAGGGTAGCCGACGACGCGTGCTGCATGGGTTATATATCGATCGCGCGGATACGCCGCAGCAGGACCAGCGGCGCTGGCTGACGCCGGAAACGGCAAGCCGCCTGACGCCAGCGCAAAAGTGGCTGCTGGATGTAGAGTAAGACTCGTCGCCGGTCAGGGAAGTTCTACATAGACGACCGGCTTTTTCATGATGCTTTTCACGGCCTCGACGATCTGCTGCGGCTGCAGCAGGAAGCTCTTGATGCTGGTTTTAATCGTCCGCAGGCCGCTAAAGCGCTGGGCGTCGTCAATTTCGATATCCGTCACCAGCAGCACCACTTCGGCGCGGGCGATATCTTCTGCGGTAATGCGATTTTCAACGCCGAGCGCGCCCTGGGTTTCCACCTTCAGGTGCCATTTTTCATGATGACCGACCTTTTCCAGTCGTTCGGCAGCCATATAGGTGTGCGCCACCCCGCTGACGCAGGCGGTGACGGCGACAATATTGAAGTCCATAACATCCTCCTGGCGTTAACCGCCGATAGTGACGTGGAATCCGGCCGCTTCGGCCATTATCCGATAAGGTTGAATGTCCGCTTCGCCAGGCGCTTTCACGCTGGCCAGCGTCCAGGGTTTGCCCAGCAGACGGTATTTTGGCTCGCCATATTGATGAAACGGCAACAGGTGCATTTCTTTTAGCGCGAACGGCGCGAGAAACGCCAGTATCTGGCGAAAATTATCCACGCTCATGGTGTAACCCGGGATCAGCGGCACCCGCGGGATCAGATTGATGTTTCTTGTCGCCAGCTGGCGAAAATTGTCCAGTACCCGCGGCTGATTCATTCGCAGCAGCGACCGCGCCAGCTCAGGATCCATGATTTTAAAATCAAACAGCACTTCGTCGCTGGATTCAGCCACCGGCAGCAAACGGTCAAAGGCGCCGTCGCCGGCGGTCTCGATGGCGGTGCGGATCCCCCACTGGCGCAGGCGCTGAAGAAAACGGGCGGCAAACCCGGCCTGCATGAGCACCTCCCCGCCGGAGAGGGTGACACCGCCGCCGGAGGCGCGGAAGAAGACTTCATCTTTGAGCACCTCCTGAAGGAGGTTCTCCAGCGTCACGTCGCGACCGATCTGCTCCCATGCCCCGGAGGGACACTCGGCGACGTCCTGCAGACAGCGGGCGCAGCCCAGACATTTGCTCTGCCGGCGCAGGGTCTGGATCTTCGGCGACATTGACTCCGGGTTGGCGCACCACGGGCAGGTGTGGGGGCAGCCTTTGAAAAAGACCACCGTGCGGATCCCCTGGCCATCGTTGAGCGAGTAGCGCTGCAGGTTAAAAATACGCGCCCGATCGGCGCGCGTCTCCATCACCTCACAGCTGATGCGCGGTGCGGCGGATGATGTCATCCTGAATCTCCTTCGACAGCTCAACAAAGAAGGCGCTGTAGCCCGCGACGCGCACCACCAGGCCGGCAAAGTCCTGCGGCCGCTGCTGCGCTTCACGCAGGGTGTCGGCATTGACCACGTTAAACTGAATATGCTGCAGCTTGAGCTTGCAGAAAGCCTGTAAAAAGTCTGCCAGCTTGTTCAGCCCGCCGTCGCCGGCCAGCGTTGCCGGGGTGAATTTGACGTTAAGCAGCGTACCGTTCGACAGTAGATAGTTATCCAGCTTGCTGACCGATTTCAGCACCGCCGTCGGCCCCTGAGCATCCTGGCCGACCATCGGCGACAGGCCGCCGTCCGCCAGTTGTTCGCCGGCCAGCCGCCCGTCCGGGGTAGCCCCCACCACCGAGCCCAGCGGCACATGCGCCGAGACGGTATAGGAGCCGGGAGTAAAATGGCCGCCGCGCGGGTTCAGGTACTGCTCCACCTCTTTGCAGTAAAAGCGCAGCAGATCGGCGCTAATATTATCGACTTCGTCGATGTCGTTACCGTACTTCTCAAAACGGTTAATCAACCGGGCGCGGATCTTTTCTCCCTCCGGCGTGCGGAAGTTGGCTTTCAGGACCGCCATCAGTTGGTCAAAACTGAGACGCTGCTGATCGAAAACCATCCCCTTCAGGGCGTGCAGTGAATCGCTCAGGTTGGCGATCCCGATGCCCTGGACGCCGGAAAAGTTATAGCGCGCGCCGCCGGCGGTGATATCTTTGCCGTGCCGGACGCAATCTTCAATGAACGAGGAGAGCAGGGGGACCGGCGCCCAGTCGCGATGGCCGATATCGCAGATATTGCTGCCCTCGACCATCAGCTTGATGTAATAACGAATTTTGTCACGGATCTGACTGATAAGTCCTTCCCAGCTGACCTCCGGTTGCCCTTCATTTTCCTGCAGGACCAGTTCCATAACCTTCAGCAAGTTGAACATGGCGATATCATGCAGGCCGTAGGTGCGGCCAGGGATCGACAACTCGACGCAGCCGACCACCGCGTAGTCGCGGGCGTCTTCCAGCGACACGCCGCGATTGAGGAAGGCGGGGACCACCACCTCGTCGTTGAAAATCTGTGGAATGCCGGTGCCCAGGCGGATGGTTTCAGCGGTTTTACGCAGGAACGGGCGGTCAATCAGCTCGTTGACCCGCACGCCAAGATTCGGCTGCGGCAATTGCACGTTCTGATAGGCATCGAGGCATAAAAACGACAGCGCGTTGACCGCGCTGCGTCCGGTTTCCGTCAGTCCGCCGAGCAGAGCGGTGTAGCCGGTGGGAAAACCAGCGAAATAGCGCGCGCTGCTCGAGGAGCGCAGCAGCACGATATCGTTGCATTTCACCCACAGCGACTCCAGGAGCTCCCTGAGATACGCCGGATCCTGACCCTGATTCAGCGACGCCTGATAAAACGGCAGCATATACTGATCAAAACGCCCCAGTGAAATTGAGCTGGCGTTGGATTCGTACTGCAGAATGATGTTTATATACCAGAACAGCTGGCAGGCCTGGGGGAAGTCCGTTGGCCGGTGCTCCGCGTTGTGGCGCGAAATAGCGGCGATGGTTAACAGCTCCTGCTGACGCTGCGGGTCCTGACAGTGCCCAGCCATCTCCTCGGCCAGCGCGGCGTAGCGCAGAATATGGCGCCGGGAGGCTTCCAGCAGGATCAGCACCGCCTGATAAAAGTGGTTCCCGGGTTGCTGCTCGCAGTGGGCTTTTAGCTCCGCCACCAGCGCCCCGAGGCCATGATTGAGCAGACGCGGATAGTCGATGATGATATGGCCCTGGCCCTTATCGGTCTGGTTCACGCTGAATATCTGGGTGCTGACGGCGGCCTTGACCTCGTCGGTCATCTGGCCGTTGATAAAATCCTTCATTGAGCGCTTTTCCCAGTAGGGGAACAGCGTTTCGCGGTATATTTGCTTATCTTCTTCGCTTATCGCGAAGCGGTCCTGCGGCCGGGTCGGAAAGGCGTCGAGTTCGTTGAGCAGCCAGTAGGGATCCATCTCCGGCGACATAATGCCTGCCCGCGGTTTGATGGTCCGGTTGCCGGCAATCAGTTCATCATCACGAATCGAAATGTCTACCTTATCGAGGATCCAGGCGGTGGCCTTCGCCCGGCGAATAATCACCGGTTCGCCCTCCGTTTGCTGATGACTGGCGGTATACAGCAGAGCGCGCTCCAGGGAGATTTCGCGCGGCTGGGCGAACAGGCTGGCTTTCAGGCGTTGAGTACGATTCGTCATGACAAACTCCATGTGGTGGCGAAGGGCGCGAGGGCGCCCCTTGTAAGGCTTCAGGTACGCTGAGAAAGATGGCTGTCTATCTTGTTCATGATGGCGTCGGCGCGCTTGACTGCATCGCTGATATTGACGCGCACGATAGTTTTCCCGGCAAAACGCTCTTCGAATTTGATACCGATATCTTTGGTCAGGATGACCATATCGGCGGCGGCGATCTCTTCGGCGGTCAGTTCGTTTTCAATGCCGATTGAGCCCTGGGTTTCGACTTTAACCTGCCAGCCTTTGGCTTGGGCGGCGCTTTCCAGCGACTCGGCGGCCATGTAGGTGTGAGCCACGCCCGACGGGCAGGCGGTGACAGCGATAATGTGGGTCATAATCTGTTCCTTCCAGTCTGTTAGTTAATTTCGAAATCAAGATCTAATTCGTCGTCGGCTTTAGCGTCAGACGATTTCTTTTTAGCCAGCGCTTTCAGCACAATGACGCAGGCGGCGCTGACGCAGGCACCGACCAACAGCGCGGCGATAAAGCCGAGTTTGCCCTGGACCACCGGCAGCACGATGAGCCCGCCCCAGCCGGCGTAACACTGGGCCCCCAACAGCGCCGCGGTGACGCAGCCGCTGGCAGCGCCAATCATATTGGCCGGAATAACGCGCAGCGGGTCGGCAGCGGCAAAGGGAATCGCCCCTTCAGTGACCCCGACGCAGCCCATCACCAGCGCCGCTTTGCCGGTTTCCCGCTCTTCGGCGGTGAAATATTTACGGCCGATCAGCGTCGCCAACCCCATCCCCAGCGGCGGCACGGCGATGCCGACGGCGGCGATAGCCACCACGCTGTAGACCCCCTGCGAGACGCAGATCAACATGAAGGCGTAGGCCACTTTGTTCACCGGGCCGCCCATATCAAAGGCCAGCATCAGGCCCATAATGATGGCCAGCACCACGATGCTGCCTTCACGCATACCCTGCAGCCAGCCGGTCAGGTTAGCGGTTAGCGCGCCCACCGGTTCGCCGAGCCCCCACATCATGATCCCGGCAGTAATAAAGGTGCCGATGATGGGAATAATGAAAATCGGCATCACCGAGCGCAGCACCTTGTGGACCGGTATTTTTTTCAGGTAGTAGACCACCAGGCCGCCGATCATGCCGGCGATCAGCGCGCCGAAGAAGCCGGCGCCGAAGCTGTTGCCCACCCAGGCGCCGATGGCGCAGGGCGCCAGCGCGGCGCGGTCAGCGATGGAGTACCCGATGTAGGCGGCGAGAAAAGGGACCATCAGCGTTAGCCCGGCGACGCCGATGTCAAACAGCTTCTTCAGGTTGGGATCGGTGGCGGCATCGGGAACTGCGCCTTTGCCATACAACATGACGGACACCGCCAGCAGGATCCCACCGGAGACCACAAAGGGGATCATGTGTGACACGCCGGTCATCAGATGCTGGCGGGTATTTTTTAGTATTTGCACCAGTTCGTTCATTGTTTGCTCCTGAGCGCTGTAGGGCCCGTGACAGTATTGATGGCTCAACATTAGAAAAAGGTCGCCGCATAAAACAGTAGAGAAAAAGTGCATTTACTGGACATTTGTAAGGTTAGAAAGGAATTGCGATCCACCTCAAATCTTAGTGATGGCAGGAAGGATGGGCGCTAAATGGATGGAATTGTGATGGCGGGCATAAAAAAGTATCGTGTGTACAATAGTCCAGTAATTGCCAGTTTTATCACCTAGTCCCCGGCCCCTTCATTCATTACCTTTTGGGTAAATAATGGATTGCTCAGGAGGAAGACGATGGCTCTGGTCATTGAATTTACATGTGATTTGCCAAACGGCGTGCATGCGCGTCCGGCCAGTCTGGTCGAAACGCTGTGTAACCGTTTTTCATCGGCGATTGAGTGGCGCAATCTGCGCCGCGAGACCAGCGGAAATGCCAAGAGCGCGCTGGCGATCATCGGCAGCAATACCCTGAAGGGCGACGCCTGCCAGCTGGTCATTCATGGCGAAGATGAAGCCGACGCGTTCGCCGCCTTAAGCGCCTTTATCGAAAATGAATTCCCGCAGTGCGACGCGCCGCTGCCCGCTGCGCATGCGCTGGAGATCCAGCCGGTGCCTGCGTCGCTCTCGCGGCTGAACCCGACGCTGTTTCATGCCCGCCCGGTGTGCGCCGGCAGCGCGGGGGGCAGGCTAATACACCTGAAATCCCGCGATCTGCATGAGCTGGGGGAACTGCCGGGCGCCGTCGCTCCTGAACAGGAGCAGGCGGCGCTGGATAATGGCCTGCGCCTGCTGGTAAAAGATATTGAGCTGCGGCTGCTGGACAACGACGGCACCGCCAGCGCAATCCTCGATGCCCACCGCTCGCTGGCGACGGATGCCTCGCTGCGCCAGCACCTGCTCGACGGCATTCTTACCGGCCTCAGCTGCGCGCAGGCGATTGTCGCCACCAGCGACCACTTCTGCGCACGGTTCCGCGACTCCGGCAACACTTATCTACAGGAGCGGGTGCTCGATGTGCGCGATGTCTGCTTCCAGCTGTTGCAACATATCTATGGCGAAGCCCGCTTTCCGCCCCCGGGCCAGCTGCGGGAGGCCACCATTTGCCTTGCCGACGAGCTGACCCCCAGCCAGTTTCTCGAACTGGATAAAGCGCATCTCAAAGGGCTGCTGCTGCGCGGCGGCGGCACCACGTCGCACACCGTGATCCTCGCCCGCTCGTTCAATATTCCGACCCTGGTGGGGGTTGACCTCGACGCACTGTTGCCGTGGGAGGGTACCCAGGTGCAGATCGACGGCACCGCCGGACTGCTGGTGGTGGATCCGAGTCCGGCGGTGGCGCGCTACTATCAGCAGGAGGCGTGGGTTCAGGCGCAGATCCAGCAACAGCAGCAGGTATGGCTGGATAAGCCAGGGCAGACGGAAGACGGTATCCGCGTCGAGATCGCGGCGAACATCGCCCATTCGGTAGAGGCGGTGGCGGCATTCAACAATGGTGCGCAGTCGGTTGGCCTGTTCCGCACAGAGATGCTGTATATGGACCGGCCCGGCGCGCCATCGGAAGATGAGCTTTACAACATCTTCTGTCAGGCGCTGGAGCCTGCCGCCGGGCGCAGCATTATTGTGCGGACTATGGATATCGGCGGTGATAAGCCGGTGGCCTATCTCAACATTCCTGCGGAAAATAACCCCTTCCTCGGCTACCGCGCGGTGCGCATCTATGAAGAGTACCAGGCGCTGTTTCATACTCAGCTGCGGGCGATTCTACGCGCCTCGGCGCACGGCGCGCTGAAGATCATGATCCCGATGATTTCCTCCATGGAAGAGATCCTGTGGGTGAAAGAGCGGCTGGCGGAGGCCAAACAGTCGCTGCGCGTTGAACAGATCCCGTTTGATGAAAAAATCCCGCTGGGCATCATGCTGGAGGTGCCGTCGGTGATGTTCATCATCGATCAGTGCTGCGAAGAGGTGGACTTCTTTAGCATCGGCAGCAATGACTTAACGCAGTATCTGCTGGCGGTCGACCGCGATAACGCGAAAGTGACGCGCCATTACAACAGTCTCAACCCGGCCTTCCTGCGTGCGCTGGACTATGCCGTGCAGGCGGCGCACCGGCAGGGGAAATGGATTGGCTTGTGCGGCGAGCTGGGGGCCAAAGGTTCGGTGCTGCCGCTGCTGGTCGGCCTCGGCCTGGATGAACTGAGTATGAGCGCGCCGGCGATCCCGGCGACCAAAGCACGTCTGGCGCAGCTGGACAGCCGCGCCTGCCGTCAGCTGCTGAATCAGGCGATGCAGTGCCGTACCTCGCTGGAGGTGGAGCATCTGCTGGCCCAGTTCCGTATGCGCCAGCAGGAGGTGCCGCTGGTGAGCGCCGAGTGCATTACGCTCAACAGCGACTGGCGTAGTAAGGAAGAAGTGCTGAAGGGGATGACGGATAACCTGCTGCTGGCCGGTCGCTGCCGCTACCCACGCAAGCTGGAGGCTGACCTGTGGGCCCGTGAGGCGGTGTTCTCCACCGGGCTTGGCTTTAGCTTCGCCATACCGCACAGTAAATCCGAGCATATTGAGCAGTCGACCATCAGCGTCGCCCGGCTGGCGCAGCCGGTGATGTGGGGCGATGAAGAGGCGCAGTTTGTGATTATGCTGACGCTAAACAAGCACTCGGCGGGCGACCAGCATATGCGCATCTTCTCACGCCTGGCGCGACGCATTATGCACGCGGAGTTCCGTCAAGCTCTGGTCTCCGCGCAGAGCCGCGAAGATATCGCGCAACTGCTGCGCCGTGAGCTGGAGCTGTGATCGGTTATCCGGCCAGCGTCGCTGACCGGAGCGCGAGGGTAAAGGGGAAGGTGGCGACGGGCCGCCCCCTGTGCGCTCACTGCGCTATGCCAGACATAACGCAGAAGATTAACCGGGAGCGCCATCTGCCCGGAAATAACGCAGAACAGCCGTTTTTCCGGGGCGAAACCGTGGCAAACCGATTATCCGGCTCTGACTGTCTGTCGGCCCGCGCAAGCGCAGCGCCGCCGGGCAAGATATCAGGCACGGTACCTGTATTCTTGCCGGGTGGCGGCTGTCGCCTTACCCGGCCAGGGGTTCGTGCGGCCTGCCGTTAATTTATTCACCATTGTTGCTGAAACTGCCGGTGCTGGCGGCCTCAAAATCGCTGAGACGTTCCCGGAAGGCCGGGGCAGCCCGCATGGATGCGGGCTGAGGGCCGTGTTTTGCAGGGACGCTGCCTCGGCCCGACCCGAAGCCTGCAGGGATAAGTCGAAGGGACCGCGCAGCGGCGATTTTGCTGGCCGGAGCCCGGGGGTACAGGGGGCGGCGGCGACGGGCCGCCCCCTGTGCGCTCCCTGCGCCATGAATGACATAGCGCAGACGATTAACCGGGAGCGCAAACTACGCTGAAGCCACCGATAACATAAACAACCACACTGCAGTGCTTCCCCTCACCCTGGCCCTCTCCCGGAGGGAGAGGGAACCGTCCGGCTGGCGTTTAGGCCCGCGCAAGCGCAGCGCCGCCGGGCAAGATATCAGGCATGGTACCCGTGGTGTTGCCGGGTGGCGGCTGCGGCTGACCCGGCTACAGGTGGCTCACGGGAGCGGCCGACAGGGTTAAGACAAAATGGCCTGGCAGATAGCGTCGCTGACCTGCTGCGTTGACGCGCTGCCTTTCATATCCGGGGTTTTCGGCCCGCTGGCAATCACCTGCTCAATCGCCGCCAGAATGCCGTTGTGCGCGGCGTGATAGCGCTCATCGTCGTTGCCGAGGAAATCGAGCATCATCGCCCCGGCCCACACGGTGGCGATCGGGTTGGCGATATTTTTACCATAGATATCCGGCGCCGACCCGTGAACCGGTTCGAACAGCGACGGGAAGGTGCGCTCCGGGTTGAGATTCGCCGATGGCGCAATACCGATGGTGCCGGTACAAGCCGGGCCGAGATCGGAGAGAATATCACCGAACAGATTGGAGCCGACGACCACGTCAAAACGCTCCGGCTGCAGCACGAAGCGGGCGCACAGGATATCGATATGCTGCTTGTCCCAGCGAATATCCGGATAGTTTTTGGCCATCTCTTCCACCCGCTCATCCCAGTAGGGCATGCTGATCGCCAGACCGTTGGATTTGGTTGCGGAGGTCAGCGTTTTGCGTGGGCGGCTTTGCGCCAGTTCGAAGGCGTAGCGCAGGATCCGGTCCACGCCGCGGCGGGTAAAGACCGACTCCTGAATCACCACTTCATGCTCGGTGCCTTCATTGGCGCGCCCGCCGAGGGCGGAATATTCGCCTTCGGTATTTTCGCGCACCACGTAAAAATCGATATCGCCGGCCTTTTTGCCCGCCAGCGGGCAGGGGACGCCGGGGAACAGACGCACCGGACGCAGGTTGACGTATTGGTCAAACTCACGGCGGAACTTCAGCAGCGACCCCCACAGCGAAATGTGGTCGGGAACGGTATCCGGCCAGCCGACGGCGCCGAAGTAGATGGCATCGAAGCCCTGCAGCTGCTCGCGCCAGTCGTCCGGCATCATCTTGCCATGATGGGCATAATATTCGCAGCTTGCCCACTCCATCTGCTCGAAGCTCAGCGCCAGGTCCCACCGCTGTGCGGCGGCTTGCAGCACGCGAATCCCTTCAGGCAGAACTTCTTTGCCAATTCCGTCACCCGGGATGGCGGCAATACGATAGGTTTTTTTCATTCCGGTTCTCACTTTTTAGCGATGATGTTTGACCACCTGCTTATCCTATAATTGACTGGTTCATAATTAATCACGCTAACTGGTGAAACATAAAACACAGATCATGAATAATCTGCCGCTGCTAAATGATTTACGCGTCTTTATGCTGGTCGCTCGCCGGGCCGGGTTCGCCGCCGCCGCCGAAGAGCTTGGCGTATCACCGGCGTTCATCAGCAAGCGGGTTTCGCTGCTGGAGCAAACCCTGAATGTGGTGTTGTTGCACCGGACCACCCGCCGGGTCACCATTACCGAGGAGGGGGAGCGGATCTACGAATGGGCGCAGCGCATTCTGCAGGATGTCGATGAGATGATGGACGAGCTTTCCGACGTGCGCCAGGTGCCGCAGGGAACGCTGCGTATTATCAGTAGCTTCGGCTTTGGTCGCCGGGTGGTGGCCCCGGCGCTGTCGGCGCTGGCCCTTCAGTACCCGCAGCTGGAACTGCGTTTCGATGTCCAGGACCGGCTGGTGGATTTAGTCAATGAAGGGGTGGATCTCGATATTCGTGTGGGCGATGATATCGCGCCGAATCTGATTGCCCGCCAGCTGGCGGCCAACCACCGCGTGCTCTGCGCCTCGCCGCAATTCCTTGCCCGCCATCCACCGCCGAAACAGCTGAGCGATCTGGCCGCCTTACCCTGCCTGGTGATTAAAGAACGCGATCATCCGTTTGGCATCTGGCAGTTGCACAGCAAAGAGGGGCAGCATGCGATCAAGGTGACCGGGCCGCTGTCGTCAAACCATGGTGAAATTGTGCATCAGTGGTGTCTGGACGGGCAAGGAATTGCGTTACGTTCATGGTGGGACGTCCGGGAGAATATCGCCAGCGGCCATCTGGTGCATGTGCTGCCGGAATTCTTTCAGCCTGCCAACGTCTGGGCAGTCTATGTTTCCCGGCTGGCGACGTCGGCTAAAATTCGCACCACTGTGGAGTTTCTGCGCCACTACTTTCAGCAGCACTATCCGCAGCATGAGCCGACGGCCAGCGCCGTCGGCAGAGGCGATTAAACCCCCAGGCGGTCGCGCAGACTGTAGTAGGCGGCGCCCATGGCGGTGAAGGGAATGCGCAGGCTGCGGCCGCCCGGGAACGGGTAGTGCGGCAGTTTGGCAAAGGCGTCGAAACGCTCAGCGTCACCGCGCAGCAGTTCCGAAATCAACCGTCCGGCGAGGTGGGTACAGGTGACCCCATGCCCGCTGTAGCCCTGCATGTAGTAGATGTTGGTATCGAGGCGACCAAACTGCGGCATCCTTGAGAGGGTCAACAGGAAGTTGCCGGTCCAGCGGTAGTCGATTTTCACCCCTTTCAGCTGCGGGAAGGTTTTCAGCAGCTTCGGCATAATCAGCCGTTCCACATCGTCCGGGTCGCGGGCGCCGTAGACCACGCCGCCGCCATACAGCAGGCGGTTGTCGCCGGTGAGGCGGTAGTAATCCAACAGATAGTTACAGTCTTCCACACAGTAGTTTTTCGGGATCAGCGAGCGAGCGACCTCCTCCGACAGCGGAGCGGTGGTGACCACCTGGGTGCCGCAAGGCATGCTGCGCTTCGCCAGCTCCGGCTCCAGTTTGTCGCCGAGATAGGCGTTGCCGGCGACGATCACATAGCGGGCAGTGACCTGGCCGCGGGCGGTGCTGACCACTGCCGGAGTGGAGTGCTGAATGCGGGTGACCGGCGACTGCTCATAGACCCGGCCGCCGTTCAGGCGAATGGCGTCCGCTTCGCCGATGGCGAGGTTGAGCGGATGAATATGGCCGCCGCTGTGGTCGAGCAGGGCGCCGACGTAGCGGTCGCTGTCCACTTCGCGACGAATCGCCTCTCTGTCCAGCAGCTCCAGCTGCGTGTTGCCGTAGCGCTCCCAGTTGGCTTTCTGTTCTTCCAGCGTCTCCAGCTGTTTGTGATTCATCGCCACGAACAGGCCGCCCGGGCGATAATCGCACTGGATCTGGTAGCGCTGGATACGTTCGCGAATAATATCGCCGCCTTCGAACATCATGCTGCCGAGCATTTTAGCGGCATCCGGGCCGTAGTTTTTTTCAATCACGTCGATATCGCGGCTGTAGGAGTTAACCAGCTGACCGCCATTGCGGCCGCTGGCGCCGAAGCCGATGCGCGCCCCTTCCAGCACCACCACGTCGTAGCCCATTTCGGCCAGATGCAGGGCAGACGAGAGTCCGGTGTAGCCGCCGCCGACGACGCAGACGTCGCAGCTTATCGATTCGTCCAGCGTCGGAAAGGGTTCATATTTGTTGGCGCTGGCGGCGTAATAGCTGGTGGTATGTTCGGTCATGATTAAGACTCCAGGGCAATCCAGATGGTTTTCAGTTCGGTGAATTTTTCCAGCGCGTGCAGCGACTTATCGCGTCCGTTGCCGCTCTGTTTGTAACCGCCGAAGGGGACGGTCATATCACCATCGTTATAGTTGTTGACGAAGACCGAACCGGCCTTCAGGCGGCGGCTCATGCGGTGGGCGCGTGAGAGATCGCGGGTCCATACCGCAGCGCCGAGGCCGTAGTCGCTGTCGTTGGCAAGCCGCAGCGCCTCGTCTTCGCTTTTGAAGCGAGTCACCACCAGCACCGGGCCGAAGATCTCTTCCCGGCTGAGGGTGGAGGCCGGGTCGACGTCAACAAAAATGGTCGGGCCGACGGCGGCAGGCCACGGATTTTTCCGCCCGTCGAGGAACAGCATGCTTTTGCTTTCGCCGCCGCGAATAAAACTGTGCACGCTGTCGGCATGGGTGTTGTCAATCAGCATGCCCATGGTGGTGTTTGGGTCGAGCGGGTTGCCCGGCTGCCAGTGTTGCGCTTCGGTTTTCAGTCGTGCCAGGAACTCGTCGGCGATGCTCTCCTCCAGCAGCAGGCGAGTGCCGGCGATGCACACCTGCCCCTGGTTGTAGAAGATGCCGCCGGCGGTGGCGCTGACCGCTTTTTGCAGATCAGGGCAGTCGGCGAAGACGATGTTGGCGCTCTTGCCGCCCGCTTCCAGCCACACGCGCTTCATATTGCTGTCGCCGGCGTCTTTCAGCAGCTGCTTGCCGGTGCGGGTGGAGCCGGTAAAGGTAAGGACCTCCACGTCTGGATGCAGGGCCAGCGCCTGTCCGGCTTCGTGACCAAAGCCGCTGACCACGTTCAGCACGCCGTCCGGCAGGCCCGCCTCTTTCGCCAGCCCGGCGAGGCGCAGCGCGGTGAGCGGCGATTTTTCCGAGGGCTTAAGGATCACGCTGTTGCCCGCCGCCAGCGCCGGGCCGAGCTTCCAGCAGGCCAGCAGCAGCGGGAAGTTCCACGGCACCACCGCGGCGATGACGCCAATCGGTTCGCGGACGATCATCGCCAGTTCGTTGCTGCCGGTAGGAGCCACTTCGCCATAGACTTTATCCAGCGCTTCGGCATACCAGCGGATGGCGCGGGCGGCGCCGGGAATATCGTCGCGCAGGCTGTGGCGAATCGGCTTGCCGGTATCCAGCGTTTCCAGCAGCGCCAGCTCTTCGCAGTGGGCCTCCATCAGGTCGGCAAAGCGTGTGAGAACCGCTTTACGCTGTGTGGGGGTGGCCTGTGACCAGTCGCCGTTATCAAAGACCCGACGCGCGGCCTTCACCGCCAGCTCAACGTCCGCTTTTTTGCCGCGAGCGACATGGGCTAACGTGTGCTGCGCGGCAGGGTCAATGGTTTCAAAGGTGGTATTATCGACCGCGGCGCAATATTCGCCGTTAATAAATAATCGTGTTTCAATGGCCAGGCTTTTCGCTTTTTCCTGCCAGTAAGCCAGGTGCTGAAAATTCATCATGACTCCTTAAAAAACATTATCGGCAAATTAATCACATCGGCGTTTTCAGGCTGCACGGGGGCGCTGCGCCAGGCGCAGAGCATAGTGTATCCCCGGAGTTGAATACCGTTTTATCACCCTAAATTTCGACAGGTTGTCTGCATGCCGAATAATTCAGGGGTGAGTCGCCATTCACGGCGTTAATTATTTCAGGGCCAGCAGAAAATAAGATTCCCTTCCGGCACCAACGTTATGACTGCGAGTTTTTCGCGGCGACGAAAATAAAATTTCCGCCGCCGCAGGTCTGAAGAAAGCCTGAAGCTCGTTCAGGCTAAATATTCAGAATGTGGTGGGGGTGTGGGCACTGATGATGCGGCAGATGCCTGCCGAGGTGTTGCTGAAGCTGTGCGGGATGCCGGTATTAATGGCATAGCTCTGTCCAGCCACCAGGTGGTACGACTGACCGTTAATCGTCAGCACAATCTCACCCTCCAGTATGGTGCCTATCTCCTCACCCTGATGCTTAATCCTCTCCCCGGTCGTGGTTCCAGGCTGGTAAGTTTCAAAAATCATCGCCAGCGTACGGTTCGGATTTCCGTTATGAACCAGCTTCATGGAAACGCCCTGACTGCCCATTTCGATAAGGTCATCCTGATTAATGACCACCTGGGGTTCGTCCGGCTTTTCGGGTTCAGAAAAGAATTCCGAGAGCGACAGCCCATAGACTTTCAGCAGCTTTTGCAGCGTACTGATGGCAGGACTGACTTTGTCCTGCTCTATGGTGCTGATGGCACTATGTGTTAACCCAGACAGTTCGGCGGCACGACGCTGCGAAAGACCCAGCTGTTGGCGGATCTCTGACAGACGTTTCCCTGGCGCCAGTCCGTCATCGCTCATATTTGCATTTCCTTAACGGTAGTGGTCAGCGCCGCCGCTTTTCAGCATGATGGCCCTGACAGGCGGTGATAAAACCATCAAACAACATACGCGACAGGGCGTATTCGCTACTGTTCCATTCAGGATGCCACTGTACGCCCAGCGCGAAAGGGTGATCGTTCACGCTGACCGCTTCCACCAGTCCATCCGGCGCTCGCGCCTCCACGCGCAGCTGCGGACTGAGGGTTTTTGCCCCTTGCCCATGTAGCGAGTTTACCCAAAACGTGTTGCAGCCCGGTATCAATTGCGACAGCAATCCTCCTTCCTGAACCTCAACCTGATGGGACGGCGCATACTGCTGCTCGACGGGCAGTTCAGGATCTTCGCGATGCTCCAGCAGCTCAGGCTGCTCGAACAGACGACGATACAGAGTCCCACCGGTGGCGACAACCAGTTCCTGCAGTCCACGACAGATGGCGAAAATGGGGATGCGCCTTTCGAGTGCGGCGTTAATCAGCGCCATGCTCAGAAGATCACGCCCGGGGTCGGCGTCAGGCTCATCGCCGTTTTCACCATAAAGGTGCGGCTGCACGTTACTGGGGCTGCCTGGCAGGTATATCCCATCCAGTTTATCGACTAACGCGTTCAGCAGATCCGGCTCAGCCAGCGCATGTGGCAGGGCGATCGGCAGTCCGCCGGCGTTAACAATTGCATTCAGGTACTTTTCTTGCAAGGTCTGGGTCTGGTGACCCTTAAGCCTGTTTCTACACATCACGACGCCAATAACTGGCTTGTACATTATATTTTCCATGATCGCCCTCACAAAGTGGACTAAATTATGACCGCTATAGCGGGTTTAACGGCCATATCGTTCAATATTTTCTCAATCTAGCAGTGGAAATAGCCCTTTGCAAACTTAATTTAACATTTGACAAACAATTTATTTGCATACACAGTCGATGGGGTGGACATTATATTTAACGGTCTGAGTGCAGGACCGAAACCAAACCAACGGCGGTGAATCATGGAAACCAATATCGTAGAAGTTGAGAATTTTGTTCAGCAAACGGAAGAGAGACGGGTCAGCGCGTTCGCGAAAGAAGTGAAGCGCTACCTCGAAACCTACCCTGATACCCAATATGTCGATGTCCTCCTCACTGACCTGAACGGCTGCTTCCGCGGCAAGCGCATCCCGGTTGCCGGCCTGAGCAAGCTGGAGAAAGGCTGTTATTTCCCGGCCTCGGTGTTTGCGATGGATATTCTCGGCAACGTCGTGGAAGAGGCCGGTCTGGGCCAGGAGATGGGCGAGCCGGATCGCAGCTGCATTCCGGTGCCCGGCACCTTAACGCCTTCAGCGGCCGATCCGCAGTCGATAGCCCAGGTACAGCTGACCATGGTTGATGAAGATGGCGCTCCCTTTGACGTTGAGCCGCGGAACGTACTCAACCGCCTCTGGCAGCAGTTGCGCCAGCGCGGGCTGTTCCCCGTGGTAGCGGTAGAGCTGGAGTTCTATTTACTGGACCGCAAACGCGATGCCGAAGGCTACCTGCAGCCGCCGTGCGCGCCGGGCACCGACGATCGCAACACCCAAAGCCAGGTCTACTCGGTCGATAACCTGAACCACTTTGCCGACGTGCTCAACGACATCGACGAGCTGGCGAAACTGCAGCTGATCCCCGCCGACGGCGCGGTGGCCGAAGCCTCGCCGGGCCAGTTTGAAATCAACCTCCACCATACCGATAACGTGCTGGACGCCTGCGATGATGCGCTGGCGTTAAAACGTCTCGTGCGTTTAATGGCGGAGAAGCATAAGATGCACGCCACTTTTATGGCTAAGCCTTATGAAGAGCATGCGGGCAGCGGAATGCATATCCACATCAGCATGCTGAACAATAAAGGGGAAAACGTGCTGGTGGACGGCGACGGGGAAGACTCCGCGCTGCTTAAACGCGCGCTGGCCGGGATGATCGATCTGATGCCGGCCTCGATGGCGCTGCTGGCGCCGAACGTGAACTCGTATCGCCGCTTCCAGCCGGGGATGTATGTCCCGACGCAGGCTTCCTGGGGGCATAACAACCGTACCGTGGCGCTGCGGATCCCGTGCGGCGAGCGGCAGAACCACCGCGTGGAGTATCGCGTGGCGGGGGCGGACGCCAACCCGTATCTGGTAATGGCGGCGATTTTCGCCGGTATTCTGCACGGGCTGGATAACCCTCAACTGCCTTTGCAGGAAGAGGTGGAAGGTAACGGCCTGGAACAAGAGGGTCTGCCGTTCCCGATCCGCCAGAGCGATGCGCTGTGGGAGTTTATGCAGAACGATCACCTGCGTGAGCGCCTCGGCGAGCGTTTCTGCCACGTTTTCCATGCCTGCAAGCATGATGAATTACTGCAGTTTGAGCGTCTTATCACAGAAACTGAAATTGAGTGGATGTTGAAAAACGCCTGATGGTCGCCCCGCAAGGGGCGCATGAGTAGCATCATACGGCCTGAGCGGAGCCTGGTCGTCCTTTTTGCTGGGAGCCCAGCCATTTCCCGGATGTCGCGTTAAGGAGCGCAGGCGGCAACGGGGCTTCAGTTAACGACACAGTGTGTGACGAGGAAATGAGATGATGCAGATGTTCAAATATCCGCAGGGAGAGGGAGGCCGCTCAGGCCGCATTGGATGCCAGCCAGCAACCGCTCACCGGTCCGTCTTACCCTTTTATTTATGCCTTATCCCCTTGCTAAGCAGGTTTGTTACGCGAACGTTGTGTCCGCAAACTGTTATCCGCAAGGGGGGAATGGGCGATGGCTATTAATCTTCCTGCGCATAACGCCGCTCAGGCGGGCAGACCGCGTCTGCGTAAATCCCTCAAACTCTGGCAAGTGGTGATGATGGGGCTGGCCTATCTGACGCCGATGACGGTGTTTGATACCTTCGGCATCGTCTCCGGTATCAGCAACGGCCACGTCCCGGCGTCTTATTTGCTGGCGCTGGCTGGCGTGCTGTTCACCGCCATCAGCTACGGCAAACTGGTGCGCCAGTTCCCGGAAGCCGGCTCCGCCTACACCTACGCGCAAAAATCCATCAGTCCGCACGTCGGCTTTATGGTCGGCTGGTCCTCGCTACTGGATTATCTGTTCCTGCCGATGATCAACGTCCTGTTGGCGAAGATCTATCTCTCGGCGCTGTTCCCTGAGGTGCCGCCATGGGTGTGGGTGGTGACCTTTGTCGCCATTCTGACCGCCGCAAACCTGAAAAGCGTTAATCTGGTGGCGAACTTCAACACCCTGTTCGTGCTGGTGCAGATCTCGATTATGGTGGTATTCGTCATTCTGGTGGTTCAGGGGCTGCACAAAGGCGAGGGGGTAGGGACCGTCTGGTCGCTGCAGCCGTTTATCAGTCAGAATGCGCATCTGATCCCGATTATTACCGGGGCGACCATTGTCTGCTTCTCGTTTCTCGGCTTCGACGCCGTGACCACACTGTCGGAAGAGACGCCTGACGCCGCGCGGGTGATCCCGAAGGCGATTTTTCTCACCGCGATGTACGGCGGCATTATTTTCATCGTTGCGTCGTTCTTTATGCAGCTGTTTTTCCCGGATATTCATCGCTTTAAAGACCCGGACGCCGCGCTGCCGGAGATTGCGCTGTACGTGGGCGGCAAGCTGTTCCAGTCAATATTCCTCTGCACCACCTTTGTTAACACCCTGGCGTCCGGCCTGGCGTCCCATGCCAGCGTCTCCCGTCTGCTGTACGTGATGGGTCGCGATAACGTCTTCCCGGAGCGCATTTTCGGCTATGTGCATCCGAAATGGCGCACCCCGGCGTTGAACGTGATTATGGTGGGTATCGTCGCGCTGTCGGCGCTGTTCTTCGACCTGGTGACCGCCACCGCGTTAATTAACTTCGGCGCGCTGGTGGCCTTCACCTTCGTTAACCTGTCGGTGTTCAACCACTTCTGGCGGCGCAAGGGGTACAACAAAACCTGGAAGGATCGACTGCACTATCTGCTGCTGCCGATGGTCGGGGCGTTGACGGTAGGGGTGCTGTGGATCAACCTCGAGGCCACTTCCCTGACGCTCGGCCTGGTGTGGGCGGCGCTTGGTCTGCTGTATCTGGCTTATCTGACCCGACGCTTCCGTAAACCGCCGCCGCAGTTCGATGCCGCCAAGGCGGAGCAGGCCTGGGAGTCCTAGAACCTGACGCTGAAACCGAACGAAGGCAGGCCCGCAGGCCTGCCTTTGTTTTTGGTTCGGTAAGGGACAGTACAGGATGGTAAAGAAATCAGCAGAAAACGGCGGAGAACGGAAGGTATTATTTCTTCTTTTTATGGACAGGTAACTGACTGGCGCGCCGCTCTTTGAGGTACGACACCAGGCTGTAGATGGCGACGCCCAGCAGCGCCACCGCGACGATAAAGAGAATAAGACCCGACATAGACCAACCTAATATTCTGTTTAGAAAGGGAAAAAGATACAGGGCTCTGTGTGAAGATAACATCGGGATATGTCTGAAAGATGACGCCTCATCGCGAGAATAACTGCTGTCGGGGTTGTGATAAAATATTTCCCGCAGGAATGTGACAGCCTGGCTTTCAGCTGAAATGGCGTAACACTCCGTTAAGTGATTTTACAGAAGTGCGGCCAGCAACGGGTTACGCTGACCGCGAATAAGAATGATCTGAGAGTAAGACATGTATAAGACAACCCTCAGCCTGCTGGGCGTGGCGCTGGCGCTGACGGCCTTCGCCAGTCAGGCTGAAAATGAACGTCAGGCGAGCCGCGAGCGGATCGTGGAGCAGGTCCTGAAACCCTGTGAAGGCAAAAAAGCGGGCGATAAGGTAGTGATCACCGATCGCCGCGGCGGGGAGCACGAGGCGATCTGTACCCTGGCGGCGGTTCCGCTGCCGGAATAATGCCCGCCGCCGGGGCGAATTAGCGATACCGCGGCGCCGGTTGCCCGGTTCGCGCGCTGGTAAACAGCGCCAGTCGCGTCTGCTCGAAAGCCTCCCACAGTCCCAGATCATGCACCGGCGGTAAGGTGACCTTTTCCCCCATTTCGAGTCCCCTGAGAGCGGCGTCAACCAGATCCTCGGTGGTCATTACCGTACCGGTGGGCAGGGCGTCGAGCGCCACGCCGGAGGTCGGCCACAGATCGGTGGCGGTCGCCGCCGGCAATACCGCCTGAATACGCACGCCGCTGTCGGCGAACTCATCCTGCAGGCCACGGGTAAAGCTCAACACCCAGGCTTTGCTGGCACTGTAGACCGCGCTGCCCGGCAGCGTATGCAGCGCAAGAATAGAGGCAATATTGATCAGCGTTCCGCGGCCCCGGGGAGCGAAAGCGGCCAGTGCGGCATAGCTCAGGCGCAGAAGCGCGGTGGTGTTGAGCGTATGAATCGCCTGGTGCTCGCGCGACGTGCTGGCGAGAAAGCCCGCCATTTTTGCCGTTCCGGCGTTGTTGATGAACAGGTCAACGGCGGGATCCTGCTGCAGACGCTGCTCTACGGCTTCAATGCCTTGCTCCTCGCTCAGGTCGGCCTTGAGGATGCTGGCCCGGATGGCGTAGCGCGCCTGCAGTTGCCCGGCGAGCGCCTGCAGCCGATCTTCACGACGGGCGGCGAGGATCAGATCGTAGCCGCGGGCGGCAAGTCGTTCGGCATAGATCGCGCCGATACCTGAGGAAGCGCCGGTGATAAAAGCAGTGTGCGATGACTGGGACATGAGTATTGCCTCTTAAAAGGTTGCATTATTAAACCAAATTCAGCATGAGATATCTGGTTTAATAATGCAACCATTTTGCCGGGCTTTTTTTATTTCTGCCTGCCGCAGGGAGCGATTAGTCGTTCAGCGGGAGGGCGATGGTGATATCCGCTGGGGACAGCTCACGGCCATCGGCCGCCTGCAGCACCAGCTTACGCAGGGGCTGACGCTGCTGGCGGTCAATGAGCCGCGTCGCCGGTTCGTCCGGGTCGAACAGATAGTCGTCCGCCCACTGGGAGAGGGCGACCAGCACGGTCTGCAGGGCGCGGCCCTTATCCGTCAGGACATACTCCTGCCAGGCGCTGCCGTCGGAGGCCGGCTGCAAATGCAGGATGCCTTCATCCACCAGCATTTTCAGCCGCCCGGCGAGCATATTTTTGGCAATGCCGAGGTTTTTCTGGAATTCGCTAAAACGGCGTACCCCGCGGAGGGCATCACGGACGATAAGCAGCGACCACCAGTCGCCGATAACGTCGAGGGAGCGGGCGACAGGACAGCAGCTGTTTTCCAGACGGGTACGTTTCACGAAAGCCTCCAGGTTAGTTGTTTCATTATAAAACTATTTGGTCGGCAGAGGAAATTTTCGGCTCCGGTCTAAGTTTGCGAGCGAATGCCAGGAAAAATGGCCTAAATCCGTCACAATTAACCCGATGATAATAAATGACTAAGGATGAAGGGATGAAAATATGTCTACTCGCCGCCGCCGTAGCCGGCGCGGTCATGTTATCCGCTGGCGCCCAGGCGCAGGACACGGCCGCCCCAGAGGGGTATCAGCTGCAGCAGGTGCTGATCATGAGTCGTCACAACCTTCGCGCGCCGCTGGCCAATAACGGCAGCGTGCTGGAGCAGTCCACCGCCAAAGCCTGGCCGCAGTGGGATGTGCCGGGCGGCCAGCTGACCACCAAGGGAGGCGTGCTGGAGGTGTATATGGGCCACTATATGCGCGAATGGCTGGCGCAACAGAAGCTGGTGACCAGCGGGGAGTGCCCGCCGGAAAACGCCGTTTACGCCTACGCTAACAGCCTGCAGCGCACCGTCGCCACTGCGCAGTTCTTTATCACCGGCGCGTTCCCGGGCTGCGGCATTGCGGTGCATCATCAGCCGCAGATGGGCACCATGGACCCGACCTTCAACCCGGTTATCACCGACGACTCCCCGGCGTTTCGCGAGAAAGCGCTGCAGGCGATGGAAAAAGAGCGCCAGGGGATGCAGTTGACCGAGAGCTACAAGCTGCTGGAGACAATGATCGATTACCGCAACTCGCCCTCCTGCAAAGAGAAGCAGGTCTGTTCCCTGAGCGAGGGTAAAGATACCTTTAGCGCCGGTTATCAGCAGGAGCCGGGGGTATCCGGGCCGCTGAAGGTGGGCAACTCGCTGGTGGACGCCTTCACCCTGCAATACTATGAAGGCTTCCCGAAAGATCAGGTGGCGTGGGGGGAAATCACCAGCGATAAGCAGTGGCAGGTGCTGTCGAAGCTGAAAAACGGCTACCAGGATAGTCTGTTCACCTCGACGGCAGTGGCGCAAAACGTGGCCAAACCGCTGGTTAAATATATCGATAACGCGCTGGTGGGCGAGGGAGCCAGCAAGGCGAAAGTCACCCTGCTGGTGGGACACGACTCGAATATCGCCTCGCTGCTGACGGCGCTGGACTTTAAGCCCTATCAACTTCCTGGCCAGTACGAGCGCACGCCTATCGGCGGCAAACTGCTGTTTCAGCGCTGGCACGACAGCGGCAGCAACCGCGATCTGATGAAGATTGAGTATGTCTATCAGAGCACTGAGCAGCTGCGTAATGCCGACCCATTGACGTTACAGACCCCGCCGCAGCGGGTCACGCTGGCGCTTAACGGCTGCCCGGTCGATGACCAGGGATTCTGCCCGCTGGAGACCTTTAAAAAGGTGATCAACGAGGCGGCGAAATAATGAAAAAACCCGGAGCAATCCGGGTTTTTAGCAGGTTAGGGTGAGACTCGGCAGGGATAAACGCCCTATACGTTTTTACGCTCAATCGTCTGTTCACCCCAGAACAGCGCATCTTTATCGGTTTTGGCAAAGGCCAGCGCCAGCACTTCGTCGCTGCCTTCCTCCCAGATTTGCTCAGCCAGTTTTTCATCGTAGTGGGCAACTTCGAAAATTGCCTCGGCGATCTCCGGCGAGGTGTTACGTAAACTTGCCCATTCGCCGACGCGATGTGCTTTTGCTTCTTGAGTTGGCATAGTGCTCCTCCTGCGGAAGATTAGCCGTGCAGTTTAACGGCCAGTTTGGCGACATGTTCACCCTGATAGCGGGCGATGGCTAACTCTTCCTCGCTTGGCTGACGCGAGCCGTCGCCGCCGGCAATAGTGGTGGCGCCATAAGGCGTCCCGCCGCGGACCTGGGAGATGTCGAACAGCTCCTGTGCGCCGTAGCCGATCGGGACGATGATCATCCCGTGGTGGGCCAGCGTCGTCCAGGTGGAGGTAATGGTTTGTTCCTGGCCGCCACCGGTGCCGGTTGAGCTGAATACGCTGGCGATCTTGCCGTACAGCGCGCCGGATGCCCACAGGCCGCCGGTCTGATCGAGGAAGGTGCGCATTTGTCCGGACATATTGCCGAAACGAGTCGGGGTACCAAAGATGATGGCGTCATACTCAGCCAGCTCCTGCGGCGTGGCGACAGGCGCGTTTTGCGTTTTCCCGCCAGCTTTGGCAAACGCTTCTGCCTGCATGGTTTCCGGCACGCGCTTCACAACCACCTCAACGCCGTCCACCCGGTTCGCCCCATCGGCGACGGCGTGAGCCATGGTTTCAATGTGTCCATACATGGAATAATAAAGCACCAGAATTTTAGCCATTTCCATCACTCCTCGGTTGCATTATAAGCCAGCCAAATAGCTGGTACCTTTAAAGATAAAGCCTCTGCCGAAGAGTGCAAATCCAACGGGCATTTATTTGATTTATAACAAAATGACAAAACATTATTTACTTTTCCTTGCGCAGCGCGGCCTGAGCGGCTGAGAAGCGGGAAGCGATGCCTACGCTATACTGGCCGGTGCGGCGAGGATGTAGCATCAGGATACATTTTTTGCTGACTATTTTTTCTTCGGCAGCAGAGCAGGTTAGCGCCATCAGGCGGCGCGAGGGGATTTTTTTCGCCAGGCTTTGTTTCTGAATGTGACATTTGCCATCGTCACCGGCAGTCATTCACTAACCTTATAGATACGCGGCAGAACAGCGGCGTCGCCGCTCCCGCGTAATGCACTATGATGTCTAACCTAATGGAGGTCAGTAATGGCAAACCATCGTGGCGGTTCTGGCAACTTTGCTGAAGACCGTGAAAGAGCATCAGAAGCAGGACGTAAAGGTGGCCAGCATAGCGGGGGGAATTTTAAAAATGACCCTCAGCGCGCCTCAGAGGCTGGCAAAAAAGGGGGTAAAAACAGTCATGGTAGTCGTGAGAGTTAACGCGCGACTGGCACTGTTCTCTTTGATGCGGTGTTAATCTCCCCGACCCAACCGCATCGCCCTCGCCGCCGGCATCTGCCGGCGGTTTTTTTTAGCTGTCGGAGGTTGCGCTCCCGCCGGGCCGATTGCACACTGGTCGCCCGTTTATCGTCATGGCTGTCTTATGTCTTCGTTAAAATTCTCCGTTAGCCGCCAGGAAGCGCTCCTTATCATGATCACCATGTTCTGGGGAGGGACGTTCCTTGCCGTACAGTATGCGGTCAGCCTCAGTGGGCCGCTGTTTTTTGTCGGCCTGCGTTTCGCGACCGCCGCGCTGGCGGTGGGCCTGCTCTCGCTCCGCACCCTGCGCGGCCTGACGTGGCTGGAGGTGAAGGCGGGGGTGGCGATTGGCGTGGCGATTGCGCTGGGGTATGGCCTGCAGACCTGGGGGCTGCAGTCGATCTCCAGCAGCAAGTCTGCCTTTATCACGGCGATGTATGTGCCGCTGGTGCCGCTGCTGCAGTGGCTGTGTCTGGGGCGTATGCCAGGGTTGATGTCCTGCGTGGGGATTGTGCTGGCCTTTATCGGTTTGATCCTGCTGGCCGGGCCGGAAAACAATCTGTTGGCGCTTGGCGTGGGGGAGATGATCACTCTGGCGAGCGCGCTGGCGATCGCCGCGGAGATTATCCTTATCAGCGCCTGGGCCGGAAAAGTGGATGTCCGACGGGTGACGGTGGTGCAGCTGGCGACCGCGTCGCTGGTGGCTTTCGCTGCCATGAAGCCGGCCGGTGAGTCGGTGCCGCCGTTGACGCCGACGCTGCTCGGCGTGGCGCTGGGGCTGGGCATTTTCAGCGCGATCATTCAGGTGACCATGAACTGGGCGCAGCGCAGCGTCTCGCCGACGCGGGCCACGCTGATCTATACCGGCGAACCGGTATGGGCCGGTATTTTTGGCCGGCTGGCCGGCGAGCGTCTGCCGCTGCTGGCCCTCCTTGGCTGCTTCTTTATCCTCGCGGGAGTGCTGGTGAGCGAGCTGAAGTGGAAGCGCAAACCGCCGCCGCAGATGTCAACAAATGACGATGCGCAGCCGCTCCCGGACCTGGCCGATCGTCGCGAGCCGTAATTTTACGCTTCTGATCCTACAGTGGCGCTTAGCCTGGCTGGCCTGCTCGTCCGGCTCTGATCGTCTCCAGGCCCGCGCAAGCGCAGCGCCGCCGGGCGATAGCATCAGGCACTGCGTCGCTTTTCTGCCGGGTGGCGGCTGCGCCTTACCCGGCCTACGTTCGTACGACCTGTCGTTAATTTATTCACCATTGTTGCTGAAACTGCCGGTGCTGACGGCCTCAACATCGCTGAGACGTTCCCGGCAGGCCGGATGGCGGTATAAATGCCTTATCCGGCCCACCCGCTCCCTGCGCCAACGCCGCGCTAATGTAGCTTAAACCGGCGTTACTCTGGCCTCCTTCGCCTCCCGCGTCCCGCGATGAAGCAGCGCGTGCAGCAGGATCGCCCCGAAGGTGGCGGTACCAATCCCGCCCAGCGTAAAGCCGCCCAGCGACAGCGCGAAATCGCCGGCGCCCAGCACCAGGGTCACAGACACCATGATCAGATTGCTGTTCTGGCTGAGGTCGACGCGGTTTTGCACCCAGATCCGCGCCCCGGCGACGGCGATCAGGCCAAAGACCACGATCGAGGCGCCGCCGATCACCGGCCCGGGAATGGTGTGGATTAATGCGCCGAATTTAGGCGAGAAGCCCAGCAGCATGGCAATCAGCGCCGCGGCGACAAACACCAGCGTCGAGTAGACCTTGGTCACCGCCATGACGCCGATGTTCTCCGCATAGGTCGTGACCCCGCTGCCGCCCACCGAGCCGGAGAGCATGGTCGCCAGACCGTCGCCGACGAAGGCGCGCCCCATGTACGGGTCCATATTGCGCCCGGTCATCCCGGCGACGGCTTTCAGGTGCCCGAGGTTCTCGGCCACCAGGATCACCGCGACCGGGGCAATCAACATCATCGCCTGGCCGTTAAAGGATGGGGGGGTAAAGTGCGGCAGCCCGAACCACGCCGCCTGGGCGAGGGGGGAGAAGTCCAGCGGTTTGCCGAGGCCAAAGCCGTTAGCCAGCAGGGCGTACAGCGCGCAGGCGACGATCAGGCCGACCAGGATCAGCAGACGCTGCAGCATCCCGCGGGTAAATACCGCGACTATGCCGATACAGAGCACGGTCAACACCGCCATCCAGCTGTCGAAGGCGCTGGCGGACACGCTGCGCACAGCAATCGGCGCCAGGTTCAGGCCGATAGCCATCACCACCGCCCCGGTCACCACCGGCGGCATCAGGCGCTCGATCCAGCGGGTGCCGATCTTCATCACCACCAGACCGATCAGGGTGTAGACCAGCCCGCAGGCGATGATCCCGCCAAGGGCGACGCTTAGATTAGGGTTCAGCCCCTGGCCATTAAAGCCGGTAATGGCGATCACCACCCCTACAAAGGCGGCGCTCGAGCCGAGATAGCTCGGCACCCGTCCGCCGGTGACGACAAAGAACAGCAGGGTGCCGACTCCCGACATCAGTATCGACAGGTTAGGGTCGAGCCCCATCAGCAACGGCATCAGCACCGTCGCGCCGAACATCGCAACGGCGTGCTGCACGCCCATCACCAGCGTTTGCCCGGCCGATAAGCGTTCATCGGGCGCGACGACGCCGGATTCGGCGGCGGGGGAGGTCAGCTTCCAGCGAGGAAAATCGAAGAGTGCCATGATGATATCCCGGGTTAGAGGTTAACAAGCGGGTCGCATAAGCGTGTGATAGCCGCGGTCAAACCACATCAGACCCCGGGGTTCCGGGTGACGGGTAATGGCCACGACGTGACAAAACAGGATGTCGTGCGTGCCGACGCTGACGCGCTGGTCGATGCGGCAGTCAAAACTGACCAGCGCCGCCTCCAGCCGCGGGCAGCCGGTGGCGCCGGTCTGCCAGTCGGCGGCAGCAAAGCGCTCGTCCATCGCCGTTTTTCCGCCAAACAGCGTCGACAGCGCCTCCTGTCCCGCCGCCAGGGTATTGACGCACAGCGTGTGATGTTCGCTGAACACCGGCCACACCGAGGCCGAGCGGTTCAGGCAGACCAGCAGGGTCGGCGGCGTGTCGGTAACGCTGCAGACCGCGCTGGCGGTAAATCCCGCCCGGCCCGCCGGGCCATCGGTGGTAATAATGTTAACCGCGGCGCCGACGTGGGCCATGGCGTCACGGAAACTCGCTTTGTCCGCTAACTCCATCGTAAACTCCTTATGCCAGCAGGCAGGCTTCATCAAAGGACAGACGCGGCAGGCGGCCGTACAGTTTGCCGGGGTCGCCATAGCCGATGTTCACCAGCAGGTTGCTTTTCCAGCCGTTGTCGGCGAAAAACGCCGCATCGACTTTTTCCCGGTCGAAGCCGGACATTGGCCCGGTGTCGAGACCCAGCGCCCGGCAGGCGAAAATCAGATATGCCGCCTGCAGGGAGCTGTTGCGAAACGCGGTCTCCTCCGCCAGCTGCGGGCTGGAGGTGAACCAGCTGCGGGCGTCACCGTGGGGAAACAGGGTCGGTAGCCGGTCGTAAAAGGCGCTGTCCCACGCCACGATGGCGGTCACCGGCGCCTGCATGGTTTTTTGCAGATTGCCGCTGGAGAGCGTCGGGCGAAGTTTCTCTTTGCCTTCCGCGCTGCGCACAAACACGATGCGCGCCGGCGAACAGTTGGCGGAAGTCGGCCCCATTTTCATCAGGTCCCAGACTGCCTGCAGCTGCGCATCGCTCACTGGCTTATCCAGCCAGCCGTTGTGGGTTCGGGCCTGGGTAAACAGCGTCTCGCAGGCCGTCTGGTTTATCGCGTCGTTCATCGGGTCTCCGTGGCGACCGGCAGCATAGCGGCCAGCCCGTCGCGTAAAATGGTATTAAAGGTATCGGCGTCGGTGACGTTACAGGCATGGCCGCCCCATGGCATTTCCACGTGCTGGCTGCCGGGGATCGCCGTCTGCAGCACGCGGGAGCAGGAGGCCGGGACCAGCAGATCGTCAGCGGCGCTGATAATCAGCGTCGGGCAGGCGATGGCCGCCGCGCGACGCGAAAAATCAGCCTGCTTCAGGGCCTGCAGCCGCTTCAGCAGGTTCTCCTTGCCCTGAAAATGGCTGATGGCAAGCGCATCTTCCGCTTCGAGGCGCGGCAGGCGCGCGGCCATCCATTCCGCCGGGTAGAGAAACAGCGGCTGTGCTTCGACCCACGCCTGCGCGCCGCCGGCATGCAGCAGACGCTCGCGCACCAGGAAGCAGCGGCGGGTGTGCGGCGACAGCGACAGCCAGCCGTTGACCAGCACCAGGGCGCTCACCGCCTCGGGGCGATCGAGCGCCAGCTGCAGGCCAATTAGCGCCCCCAGCGCGTGGCCCACCAGCGCGAAGCGGGCGATCCCCGCCGCCTGCAGAGCGCTGAACAGCTCTCCGGCCATCGTCGCCATGCTGTAGTCGGCGGGCAGCGGACCGGCGTTCTCCCCGGTCCCGTTATGGTCATAACTCACCAGCTGATACTGTTCCTCCAGCGCCGCGCGCTGCGCCAGCCAGTAGCCGCCGCCGCCGCCCAGACCGGCGCTGAGGACCACCACCGGCGCGCCGGGCCATGGGGCTGGAGCAATATTGAGCCTCATCATGTCGGGGTGCCGATATGGGCGACGCTGGCGATTTCCACCAGCGCATCGGGCTTCACCAGACCGCACTGAATGCAGAAGCGCGCGGGTTTATCGCCGGGGAAAAACTCGGCGTAAACCTCGTTAATCGCGGCGTAATTTGTCCAGTCGGTGATAAAGATGCTGTTGAAAGTCACATCCGCCATACTCCCGCCCGCCGTTTCGATAACGCTCTTGATGGTCTCCAGCACGTGGCGGGTTTGCGCCTTTGGGTCGCCGATGTGCACCACATTATTTTGCTTATCAAACGGCAGAGTGCCGGAGACGTAGACCACGCCATCGGCGAGCGTCCCCGGAACAAAGGGGGCAATCGGCGTGGTAGTGCCTGGCGGAATGATCACCTGTTTAGGCATAACGTTTCTCCTTGGCTAAAGACAGCGGGGTGGCAGGGGATAGCGCGCGGCAGAAGCTCTCGACGTCGCTGACCCAGCCGAAAAAGGTTTCAATATTGAACAGCGCCGCCTGCTGGGCGAAGGCCGGGCCGGCCTGATGGGTGGCATCCTCCAGCACCACGCCGAAGTATTCGAGGAAGAAGCCATCGCGCAGCGTCGATTCGACGCAGACGTTGGTGGCGATCCCGGTGAACACCAGGTGGCGTATATCGCGGCTGCGCAAAATGCTGTCGAGTGGGGTGTTAAAGAAGCCGCTGTAGCGCGGTTTCGGCAACACGATGTCGCCTTCCTGCGGCGTCAGTTCGTCCACCAGCTGATAGTCCCAGCCGCCTTTCGCCAACAGCTTGCCCTGCAGCTCCGGGCGCTGACGCATCGTTTTCAGCGCATTGGACTTGTGGTAGTTCGGCGAGCCCGGGGCGCCGGCTTCAACATACTGGTCATCCCAGCCATTCTGGAACCAGATAATCAGCATGCCCGCGGCGCGGGCGGCGGCGACGGCGGTATTAATATTGTCGATAACCGGTCGGGTGGCGGAGACGTCAAAGCCGGCAAGATCCAGATAGCCGCCCTGGCTGGCGTAGGCGTTCTGCATATCGACAACAATCAGCGCGCTCTGCTGCGGCGCGAAGGTCAGGGATTCCGGGCGAGCGGGAAGGGTAATCATCAGGCCACCTCACGGGTAACAGGAGCAATGTGGTCCCGGCAGCGCATCAGCGGCTGAATGCGTTCGCCAAAGGCGTCGATGCCGGCAAGAAAATCATCAAAGGTCAGCAGCACGCCGTCGGTGCCGGGCACGCTCGCTACTTCATCAAGCATACGGGCGACGCTGGCATACGATCCGACAAGGGTGCCCATATTGATATTGACCGCCGAGGTTGGGTCGGCCATCTGGCGCACGTTGGTATCGCTGCCGGAGCGGGTGTCTTTCTGACTCTGCTCGGTGAGCCACGCCAGCGCTTCTTCATCGGCGCCCGCTTTGTAGTGCTCCCATTTGGCGCGCGCCGCTTCGTCGGTTTCGTCGGCGATCACCATGAACAGCACATAGGAGCCTACGTCACGGCCGGTTTTTTCCGCCGCCTGCATCATGCGCGCTGCGGTCGGCGCGAAGGCCGTCGGCGTGTTGACCCCTTTGCCAAAGCAGAAGTTGTAGTCCGCGTGCTGGGCGGAGAAGGCCATACCGGCGTCGCTCTGCCCGGCGCAGATCACCTTCATCGGCTGCGAAGGGCGCGGGCTGACCCGGCAGTCGTTCATGGTGAAGTAATCGCCTTTGAAATCGCTGCGCCCGGTGCCCCACAGGTCGCGTAGCACCTGAACGTATTCGGTGAGATAGTCATAGCGGCTGGCGAAATAGTCATCCCCCGGCCACATGCCCATCTGGTCATATTCCGGTTTTTGCCAGCCGGTCACCAGATTGACGCCAAACCGGCCGCCGGAGATGGAATCGATGGTGGAGGCCATCCGGGCGACGATCGCCGGCGGCAGCGTAAGGGTGGCGGCGGTGGCGTAGATCTGGATCTTCGAGGTCACCGCGGCCAGGCCGGCCATCAGGGTGAAGGACTCCAGGTTGTGATCCCAAAATTCTGTTTTCCCGCCGAAGCCGCGCAGCTTGATCATGGAGAGCGCGAAGTCGAAATGGTAGTGCTCGGCTTTCTGCACGATAGCCTTATTCAGTTCGAAGGTCGGCATATACTGCGGGGCATGGGTGGAGATCAGCCAGCCGTTGTTGCCAATGGGAACGAAAACACCAATTTTCATACCTACCTCTCTACAGTCATGGAAGATGGGTTGCGGTGGTGCGGCATCCTGCCTCGCCCTGGACCACCTCGCAGAACAGGTAAAGCAAACGCGATGCCAGTTTTATAAATGCTAATGTTATTAATGTGTTGCTATTGGGTTGCTAAAAAGGACGATAAAAAAGTGGACTGGATGGTCAAAATCAGTGCACGAAAAAACGGCAGTCATGCGCAATCAGGGTGCATGGGGTCGTGTCGGCGAAGGGCTTTTGCTATGCTGGTGGCGTCAACTGAAGGAGAGGATGTATGGCACAGGGCGCGGTGAAGAAAAACGGCAAACGTTCACAAGCGGTCAGCGCCAAAAAGGAGGCCATCCTGGCCGCCGCGCTGGAGGCATTTTCGCAATTTGGTATTCACGGTACGCGGCTGGAGCAGGTAGCTGAGCGTGCCGGGGTGTCGAAAACCAATCTGCTTTATTACTACCCTTCGAAAGAGGCGCTGTACGTGGCCGTTCTGCAGCAGATCCTCGCCATCTGGCTGGCGCCGCTGAAGGCCTTTCGCGAGGATATCAGCCCGCTGGTGGCGATCCGCGAGTATATTCGCCTGAAGCTGGAGGTGTCCCGCGATCACCCCCAGGCCTCGAAGCTCTTCTGCCTTGAGATGCTGCAGGGCGCGCCGCTGCTGATGGGTGAGCTGACCGGGGATCTGAAAGCGCTGGTCGATGAGAAATCGGCGATTGTCTCCGGCTGGATCGACCGCGGCAAGCTGGCGCCGGTCGATCCGCAGCATTTAATCTTTATGATCTGGGCCACTACCCAGCATTACGCCGACTTCGCCACCCAGGTAGAGGCGGTCACCGGCGCCACGCTGCAGGACGCGGCCTTTTTCGAACAAACGGTCGATAATGTCCAGCGGATGATTATCGAAGGCATTCGCGTCCGTTAGTTAATTGGCCGGCGGCAGCGGGCAGCTTTGATCGCCGTCCTCGCACTGCAGCAGCGAGGCGAGGAAAGATTCCCGCTCCACGCTCTTATCGGTCATGCACTGGCTCAGCAGCATCGGCTGCATGCTGCCGCCTTCGGCGCCGGACGCGAGGAAGGCGCAGTCGGCGTCGCGCAGAGCAATCCATGCCTGCTGCGCCTGTTTCAGTAATGTCTGCTGTTTACCCGCCGCCCGCTGCAGAGCCTGCTGCCAGGTGTCGTTCAGTTTTTTGTCGGCCGCCTGAAACTGCGCGGCCGCGCACTGATTCATTTCGGTTTGGGTGTTGGCGTTGCTGCACTCGTCCGCCAGCGCCGCGCCGCTGGCCAGCAGGGCCGCCACGGCAAATAACATGCGTTTCATTGTTCTGCTCCCATAAAAAAGGCTCCCGTCAGGGAGCCCTAATTAAGCACAGCTGACGTCGGCTGTCATTAGCTGATCGCATCGCAGATAGCCCGGATGGCGGCGCACAACGCCTTATCCGGGCTACCCTTTACGGTGTTATGTAGCCCCGGTAACACAGCGCCACCGGGGGGCCCGGGTTAGCCGATGGTCATCAGGCTGGCGTTACCGCCTGCCGCCGCGGTGTTGACGCTCAGCGAACGCTCGATATACAGCCGCTCCAGCAGCAGATTGGTTTCGCCGCGGGCGAAGCCCTGCACGGAGACAATCGCCCCGTCGCGCGCCGCCACCTGCTCGCACAGCTCGCGCAGCTGGTCGGAATCGCCGTGATAGATAACCGCGTCGAAGGCCTGACCGGGCAACTGATCCGCTTTGGCAAAACGGATCCGCTCGCTGACGTCCCGCGGCAGTTTCTTCGCCAGATCGCGCTGCAAGGCGCTGTCCGGCCACAGCACTTCACAACCGACCGCCAGCACAGCCGCCAGCTGGATCAGCGTATCCTGCTCATTATCCGCCACGCACAGCACGCGCTCGCGGGGCATCAGCGTCAGGGTGTTGCGCTCGCCGGTTGGCCCCGGCAGCAGGCGTTGGGTGCCGCTTTGCGCCTGCTCGCTGTACTGCTGGCACAGCGCCTGCAGCTCAGGTCGGCCCGCCGCCCACTGCTGCAGCGCCTGCAGTGGTTTTTCCAGCAGCGTTTTCAGCTGGGCGTCCAGCGGACGCTCTGCATCCTGGCGGGCGAAGGTCACGCCAACGGCGCCCTGCGGTCGGCTGGAAAGCAGACGGTAAAGGTACAGCGGGCCGCCGGCTTTCGGACCGGTACCGGACAACCCTTCGCCGCCGAACGGCTGCACGCCGACCACGGCGCCAACCATATTGCGGTTGACGTACAGGTTGCCCACCTTCGCGCTGCCGGTGACCTGGGCGATGGTCTCGTCGATGCGGGTATGCACGCCGAGGGTCAGGCCGTAACCGGAGGCGTTAATCTGCTCCACCAGTTTATCCAGCTCGTTACGGTTATAGCGCACCACGTGCAGCACCGGGCCGAAAACCTCTTTTTTCAGCTCGTCAAAGCTGTCGAGTTCGATAAGCGTCGGCGGCACGAAGGTCCCGTGGTTCCATTCGCGGGCGTCTTCGCTATTCTCGCGCACCGCCTGATAGACGGTGCGGCCTTTGGCGCGCATCGTCTGAATATGGCATTCGATATTCTCTTTCGCTTCTGCATCGATAACCGGACCGATATCGGTGGTCAGGCGGCCCGGATTGCCCATGCGACACTCGCTCATCGCGCCGCGCAGCATGGTTAAGGTGTGGTCGGCTACCTCTTCCTGCAGGCAGAGGACGCGCAGGGCGGAGCAGCGCTGGCCGGCGCTGTCGAATGCGGAGGCCAGGACGTCGATCACCACCTGCTCGGTGAGCGCCGACGAGTCGACGATCATCGCGTTCATCCCGCCAGTTTCGGCGATCAGCGGCGTCGGGCGTCCCTGAGCGTCGAGGCGGCTGGCGATATTGCGTTGCAGCAGGGTGGCCACTTCGGTGGAGCCGGTGAACATCACGCCGCGCACGCGCTCATCGGATGTCAGCGCGGCGCCGACGGTTTCCCCGCGGCCCGGCAGCAGTTGGATCACCCCTGGCGGCACGCCGGATTCCAGCAGGATCGCCACGCCCTGGGCGGCGATCAGCGGCGTCTGCTCGGCCGGTTTCGCCAGCACGCTGTTGCCGGCCGCCAGCGCGGCGGCAATCTGCCCGGTGAAGATCGCCAGCGGGAAGTTCCACGGGCTGATACAGACCACCGGACCCAGCGGACGGTGGGTTTCATTATCGAAATCGTCGCGCACCTGGCCGGCATAGTAGTGGAGGAAGTCAACGGCTTCGCGCACTTCGGCGATGGCGTTGCTGAAGGTTTTACCCGCTTCGCGCACCAGGATCCCCATCAGGGTCGGCATCTGGCTTTCCATCAGCACCGCGGCGCGCTCGAGAATGGCGGCGCGCTCCTGCGGCGGGGTGGCGAACCAGATTGGCGCGTTGTTGATAGCGCTGGTCAGCGCCTGCTGCACTTCGTCATCGCTGGCTTCGCGGACGTAGCCGACAATGTCCTTTGGCTCAGCCGGGTTGACTACCGGCTGCATCTCGCCTTCGGCTACCGGCTGCTCCAGCATCGGCAATGCCTGCCATTTATGCAGGGCGCTGTTGAGCAGGGAAGAGGAGAGGGAGGCCAGACGATGCTCGTTAGCCAGATCCAGACCGGCGGAGTTGCTTCGGCCGCTGCCATAGAGATCGCGCGGCAGCGGGATTTTCGGATGCGGCAGGCCGGCCTGGCCTTCCTGCTGCGCCAGTTTTTCTACCGCGCTGACCGGGTCGGCCACCAGCTCGTCCAGCGGCAGGGTATTGTCCGCAATACGGTTGACGAAGGAGGTATTGGCGCCGTTCTCCAGCAGACGACGCACCAGATACGCCAGCAGCGTCTCGTGGGTGCCCACCGGGGCGTAGATCCGGCACGGCCGGTTCAGTTTGCCGTCGGCGACTTTGCCCACCACCTGCTCGTACAGCGGTTCGCCCATGCCGTGCAGGCACTGGAACTCATACTGGCCAGGGTAGTAGTTCTGGCCCGCCAGCTGGTAGATAGCCGCCAGGGTATGGGCGTTGTGGGTGGCGAACTGTGGATAAATCAGGTTCGGCACCGCCAGCAGCTTTTTCGCGCAGGCGAGATAGGAGACGTCGGTGTAAACCTTGCGGGTGTAGACCGGATAGCCTTCGAGACCTTCCATCTGCGCGCGTTTGATTTCGCTGTCCCAGTAGGCGCCTTTCACCAGACGGATCATCAGGCGACGGCGGCTGCGGGTGGCGAGGTCAATCAGGTAATCAATGACAAACGGACAGCGCTTCTGGTAGGCCTGAATCACGAAGCCAATCCCGTTCCAGCCCGCCAGCTCCGGCTCGAAGCACAGTTTTTCCAGCAGGTCGAGAGAGATCTCCAGACGGTCCGCCTCTTCGGCGTCGATGTTAATGCCGATGTCATACTGGCGCGCCAGCAGGGTCAGCGATTTCAGACGCGGGTAGAGCTCTTCCATCACCCGGTCATACTGGGCGCGGCTGTAGCGTGGGTGCAGAGCCGACAGCTTAATGGAGATGCCCGGCCCTTCATAAATGCCGCGGCCGTTAGAGGCTTTGCCGATGGCGTGGATCGCCTGCTGATAAGAGACCATATAGGCCTGGGCGTCGGCGGCGGTCAGGGCCGCTTCGCCTAGCATGTCGTAAGAGTAACGGAAACCTTTATCTTCCAGCTTGCGGGCGTTGGCCAGCGCTTCGGCGATGGTTTCCCCGGTGACGAACTGTTCGCCCATCAGTCGCATCGCCATATCCACGCCCTTGCGGATCAGCGGTTCGCCGCTCTTGCCGATGATGCGGTTCAGCGAGCGGGAGAGGCTGGTTTCGTTGTGGGTGGAGACCAGTTTGCCGGTGAACAGCAGCCCCCAGGTGGCGGCGTTGACGAACAGCGACGGGCTGCGGCCAATGTGCGACTGCCAGTTGCCGTTGCTGATTTTGTCGCGGATCAGCGCATCGCGGGTGGCTTTATCCGGAATACGCAGCAGGGCTTCCGCCAGACACATCAGCGCCACCCCTTCCTGTGAGGAGAGGGAGAACTCCTGCAGCAGACTCTGCACCATGCCGGCGCGGCCGCTGGCGGTCTTCTGGTTGCGTAGTTTTTCCGCCAGTTGATACGCCAGCTTATGCGCCTGCTCGCCCAGCGGCTGCGGCAGTCGGGCCTGCTCCAGCAGCATCGGCACCGCGTCGGTTTCCGGGCGACGCCAGGCGGCGGTGATCGCCGCGCGGCTTACCGACTGCGGCAGGATCTGCTCGGCGAATTCGAGGAACGGCTGATACGGCTCTTCCGTTAATACGCTGGCGTCATCGCTTTCGTTGGCGGCCCCGGAGAGCAGCGCCGGTAGCTCGGGCAGCGTCTCATCGTTCTCCAGTTTTTCCAGATAATTGAAGATGGCCTGCTTAATCAGCCAGTGCGGCGTGCGGTCAATGCGGCTCGCGGCGGACTTAATGCGCTCGCGGGTTGCGTCGTCAAGCTTAACACCCATGGTGGTGGTGCCCATGCTCAAAACTCCTGTCATTTATCGTTAGCTTATGCGGTTGCATGGAAATATCCACTATGTTGCAACTTTGTGCAACCATGTTAATTATGGCTTGTGACGAAAGCCGTGAAATGGCGGATTTGTTAAAAATAATGCCTAAAATAGCAGAATTTTAACCCCGGGCTCATAGGGTATTTGTATGCGTGAGTTAACACTTTTGTTTGGTGCAACCTTTAAAAACGTGAGAGAGTGCAACCTCTCGCAAATTGACGTTTTGCGCCGTCGGATTTTCGTGTAAATGCTGTGTTAAATCGTTTGTGAAAAACCGAAGCTTCCGTCAGGATACGGTCGCCCAATTAAACAATGCGCCATTACCCCGTTCCGGTAGTGGAAAAAAACGACGAAGTTGGACGCTGTCGATAAAAATTCTGGAGACTTTGCATGGCTATTAGCACACCGATGCTGGTGACATTTATTGTTTATATTTTTGGTATGGTATTGATAGGGTTTATTGCCTGGCGTTCGACCAAAAACTTTGATGATTATATTCTCGGGGGGCGGAGTCTGGGGCCATTTGTGACCGCGCTTTCCGCCGGCGCCTCGGACATGAGCGGTTGGCTGCTGATGGGCCTGCCGGGTGCCATTTTCCTCTCCGGGATTTCCGAAAGCTGGATTGCCATCGGCTTAACGTTGGGGGCGTGGATTAACTGGAAGCTGGTCGCCGGGCGCCTGCGCGTGCATACCGAGGTGAATAATAACGCTCTGACGCTGCCTGATTATTTTACCGGCCGTTTTGAAGATAAAAGCCGGGTGCTGAGAATTATTTCGGCGCTGGTTATTCTGCTGTTCTTTACTATCTATTGCGCCTCGGGAATTGTGGCGGGGGCGCGTCTGTTTGAAAGCACCTTTGGCATGAGCTATGAAACCGCGCTGTGGGCCGGCGCGGCGGCGACAATTATCTATACCTTTGTCGGCGGCTTCCTCGCCGTCAGCTGGACGGATACCGTGCAGGCCAGCCTGATGATTTTCGCGCTGATCCTTACCCCGGTAATCGTGATTATATCCGTCGGCGGTTTTGGCGATTCGCTGGAAGTCATTAAGCAGAAGAGCATCGAAAATATCGACATGCTGAAAGGGCTGAACTTCGTGGCGATTATTTCGCTGATGGGCTGGGGACTGGGCTATTTCGGTCAGCCGCATATTCTGGCGCGCTTTATGGCGGCGGATTCGCACCACAGCATCGTCCACGCGCGTCGCATTAGTATGACCTGGATGATCCTCTGCCTCGGCGGGGCGGTGGCCGTCGGCTTCTTTGGCATCGCTTACTTCAATAACAACCCGAGCCTGGCGGGCGCGGTTAACCAGAACGCCGAACGCGTGTTTATCGAGCTGGCGCAAATCCTGTTTAACCCGTGGATTGCCGGGATCCTGCTGTCGGCGATTCTGGCGGCGGTGATGTCCACCCTGAGCTGTCAGCTGCTGGTTTGCTCCAGCGCGATTACTGAAGATCTGTATAAAGCCTTCCTGCGCAAAAACGCCGGTCAGAAAGAGCTGGTCTGGGTGGGCCGTATGATGGTGCTGGTGGTTGCCCTGGTGGCCATTGCCCTGGCGGCCAACCCGGAGAACCGCGTGCTGGGTCTGGTGAGCTATGCCTGGGCCGGTTTCGGCGCCGCCTTTGGCCCGGTGGTGCTGTTCTCGGTGATGTGGTCGCGTATGACCCGTAACGGCGCGCTGGCCGGGATGGTGATTGGCGCCCTGACCGTGATCGTCTGGAAGCAGTTTGGCTGGCTGGGCCTGTATGAAATTATTCCGGGCTTTGTCTTCGGCAGCATCGGGATTGTGGTCTTTAGTCTGCTGGATAAAGCGCCGTCAGCCAGCATGCAGCAGCGCTTCGCTGAAGCGGATGCCCACTACCATACGCCGCCGCCGGTACGCGCCACGGCTGAGTAAGCTCATCTGACGCTCACGAGCCCGCCGCTGGCGGGCTTTTTATTGCCTGTTGCCGGGCCGGAATATTATAACCCTTGCTAATTATTTGAAAATCCGCTGATATTTCCTGACTAATAACAATGAGGATAGCAAAGATGACGTTCAGACAGGGTGTAATGGCGCTGGTGCTGGCAGGGTTACTCAGCGGCTGCGCGGCGGGTGGAAGTTCATCGACCAGCGCGCCGAAGCCCGGCGCCTGCCCGGCGGATCAGTCCATGGTGCAAACCACGCTTTACTTCGGTCTGAGCCGCCCGGCGGGGAAAGACATCACCGCTGAAGAGTGGCAACAGTTTGTCGACCGCGACGTCACGCCGCGCTTTCGCGACGGGCTGACGGTGTTTGATGCCCACGGCCAGTGGCTTGGCCAGAATGGTCAGGTGGTGCGGGAGCAGAGCAAGGCGCTGATGGTGATCCATGGCCACGACGCGCAGAGCGAGACCGGTATTGAGGCCCTGCGCGAGGGCTATAAATCGCGCTTCGCGCAGGAGTCGGTGATGCGTGTCGACCAGCCGGTCTGCGTGCAGTTCTGAGTAAACGGCGGGGGCAGCCCCGCCGTTTGTCTTACAGCACCAGCCCGGCGAAGCTGGCGGAAAGCAGGCTCACCAGCGTGGCGCTAAACACCAGCCGCAGGCCGAAGCGGGAGACGATATTGCCCTGCGGTTCATTCAGGCCTTTGATCGCCCCGGCGATAATGCCGATTGAAGCAAAGTTAGCAAACGACACCAGGAAGACCGAGAGAATACCGAGCCCGCGCGGCGTCATGCTGGCGGCAATCTTTTGCAGCTCAATCATCGCCACAAATTCGTTAGCGACCAGCTTGGTGGCCATGATGCTGCCGGCGTTCAGCGCATCGCTCAGCGGAATGCCGATAAGCCAGGCTAACGGATAGAAGACGTAGCCGAGGATCTGCTGGAAGCTGAGGCCAAACAGGGTAGCGAACAGCGCGTTAATGGCGCTGATCAGGGCGATAAAGCCGATCAGCATCGCCAGAATAATCATCGCCACTTTAAAGCCGGCCAGAATATATTCCCCGAGCATTTCAAAGAAACTCTGTGATTCATGCAGCTTCTCCAGCTTTATTTCCTGCTCGCTGCCCGGCCGCGTCGGGTTAATCACCGACAGCACGATAAAGGTGCTGAACATATTCAGGATCAGCGCCGCGACGACATATTTGGCGTCCAGCATGGTCATATAGGCGCCGACGATCGACAGCGATACGGTCGACATGGCCGTCGCCGCCATGGTGAACAGACGCCGTGAGGAGAGGTCGCCCAGTACGCCTTTGTAGGCGATGAAGTTTTCCGACTGGCCGAGGATCAGGGAGCTGACGGCGTTAAAAGATTCCAGCTTACCCATGCCGTTGACCTTCGACAGCAGGGTGCCAATCACGCGAATAAAAATCGGCAGGATCCGCCAGTGCTGGAGAATACCAATCAGCGCGGAAATAAACACAATCGGACACAGGACGCCAAGAAAAATAAAGGCTAAGCCTTTTTCGCTCATGCCGCCAAAGACGAAATTGGTCCCTTCGGCGGCAAAGCCTAACAGCGAAGCAAAAAAGCCGGAAATATTTTTTACCAGCCACAGGCCGCTTTCGGCGTGCAGGAAAAAGAAAGCGAGCGCTATTTCTATAATAATCAACTGAAGAATATAACGAATACGAATTTTTTGTCTGTCGTAGCTGACAAGCCAGGCCAGGGCGAGGATCACCGCCAGCGCCAGCAGGAAATGAAAAAATGCAGTCATGTTGTTCTTTTCGCAGGTCAATAAGGCCGCCATTTAGCCATAGCCGCCGCGACGGGTAAATATCTGGCGTAAAAAATCCTTTGCTTATTCTTTTCCCTCATACCAGGCGAATATTTTCATAAGTCATTATTTGCCAGCGATTTATTTACAGATAGTCATCATTCTCTAAACATTTCGCTTGTGTTTCTGAGTATTGTAATGATAATCACTATCATAAATATTACCTGTTTTTGCATTCGTTGACGGTGCTTTACATTTAAGGGTATTGGCATGTTTGTCCCATTTCTCATTATGTTACGCGAAGGCCTGGAGGCGGCGCTGATTGTCAGCCTGATCGCCAGCTATCTGAAACGCACCCAGCGCGGCAACTGGATTGGCGTGATGTGGATTGGCGTGATCCTCGCAGCGGCGCTGTGTCTTGGCTTAGGCATCTTTATCAACGAAACCACCGGGGAATTTCCTCAGCGCGAACAGGAGCTGTTCGAAGGGATCGTCGCGGTCATTGCGGTGGTGATCCTGACGTGGATGGTCTTCTGGATGCGCAATGTCTCACGCAACGTCAAGCAGCAGCTGGAGCAGGCCGTGGATAAGGCGCTACAGCGCGGCAATCACCACGGCTGGGCGCTGGTGATGATGGTCTTTTTCGCGGTCGCCCGTGAGGGGCTGGAGTCGGTCTTCTTCCTGCTGGCGGCATTCCAGCAGGACGTTGGCATCTGGCCGCCGCTGGGGGCGATGCTGGGGCTGGCCACGGCAATCGTGCTGGGTTTCCTCCTCTACTGGGGCGGTATCCGTCTCAACCTTGGCGTGTTCTTCAAATGGACCAGCCTGTTTATCCTGCTGGTGGCCGCTGGCCTGGCGGCGGGGGCGATCCGCGCCTTCCACGAGGCGGGCCTGTGGAACCTGTTCCAGGAGACCGCCTTCGATCTGAGCACTGTGCTGTCGACGCATACGCTGTTCGGCACGCTGCTGGAAGGGATCTTCGGCTACCAGGAGACGCCAAGCGTCAGCGAAGTGGCTGTCTATCTGCTTTATCTGATCCCGGCGCTGGTGCTGTTTGCGCTGCCGCCGCGAAATAATACGACTGCCTCGCGGGCTGCCTGATCGGGCGCTGCGAGCTTATAAGCGACACTCTACTTACCGAAAGGGATGATCATGATGATTCATTTTCGCCGTAATGCGCTGCGGGTGACCGTGGCCGCGCTGCTCAGCTCTGCATTCGGTGCTCAGGCTGCGGATATCCCGCAGGTCAAAGTCACCGTCAACGACAAACAGTGCGAGCCGATGCAGGTGACCGTTAACGCGGGTAAAACCCAGTTTATTATTCAGAACCACAGCCAGAAAGCGCTGGAGTGGGAGATTTTGAAAGGGGTGATGGTGGTGGAAGAGCGCGAAAACATCGCGCCGGGCTTTACCCAGAAGCTCACCGCAAACCTGCAGCCGGGCGAATATGACATGACCTGCGGTCTGCTCACCAACCCGAAAGGCAAACTGATCGTCACCGGCGCCGCCACCAAAGACGCGGCGAAAGCGGATGCGGTGCTGAGCCTCGGCGAAGCGATCACCGCTTATAAAGCCTATGTGACGGCGGAAACCGCGCAGCTGGTCAGCGGCACCAAAGCCTTTACCGACGCGGTGAAAGCTGGCGACATCGAAAAAGCGAAAGCGCTGTACGCCCCGACGCGCCAGCATTACGAGCGCATTGAGCCGATTGCTGAGCTGTTCTCTGACCTTGACGGCAGCATCGACGCCCGCGAAGACGATTTCGAGAAAAAAGCGGAAGATCCGAAATTCACCGGATTCCACCGTCTGGAAAAGGCGCTGTTTGGCGATAACAGCGTCAAGGGCATGGAAAAATATGCCGATCAGCTGAACAGCGATGTGCTGGAGCTGCAAAAGCGCATCAGCGAGCTGGCGTTCCCACCGTCAAAAGTCGTGGGCGGGGCGGCAGGATTAATTGAAGAAGTCGCAGCCAGCAAGATCAGCGGTGAAGAAGATCGCTACAGCCATACCGACCTGTGGGACTTCCAGGCCAATATTGACGGCGCGCAGAAAATTGTCGATCTGCTGCGCCCGCAGCTGCAAAAAGAGAACAGCGCACTGCTGGCTAAAGTGGACGCCAACTTTAAGAAAGTGGACAGTATCCTCAGCAAATACCGCACCAAAGAGGGTTTCGAAACTTACGATAAGCTGACCACCGCTGACCGTAATGCGCTGAAAGGGCCGATCACCACCCTGGCGGAAGATCTGGCTCAGCTGCGCGGGATCCTGGGTCTGGACTAAGTCGATGGCACAACAGAAACCACACGACGTGAACGAGCCGTCACGTCGTCGCTTACTGAAAGGGATCGGCGCGCTGGCCATCACCGGCGGCTGCCCGGTGGCGCATGCGGCAAAAGCGGAAAGTTCCCCCGGGACGCTCACACCTGACGCGCGCCAGGAAAAACAGCCATTCTATGGCCGGCATCAGGCGGGTATTCTGACGCCGCAGCAGGCCTCGATGATGCTGGTGGCGTTCGATGTGCTGGCGTCAGATAAAGCCGACCTCGAGCGTCTGTTTCGGCTGCTGACCCAGCGTATCGCCTTTTTAACCCAGGGCGGCCCCGCGCCGGATACGCCTAATCCGCGTCTGCCGCCGATGGATTCCGGCATCTTAGGGCCGTGGATTGCCCCGGATAATCTGACCATCACCGTCTCGGTCGGCCATTCGCTGTTTGATGAGCGCTTTGGTCTCGCGGATAAAGCGCCGAAAAAGCTGCAGCCGATGACTCGCTTCCCCAATGATTCACTGGATGCCGCCCTGTGCCATGGCGACCTGCTGCTGCAGATCTGCGCCAATACTCAGGACACGGTGATCCACGCCCTGCGCGATGTCATCAAACATACGCCGGATTTGCTCAGCGTGCGCTGGAAGCGGGAAGGATTTATCTCCGATAGCGCGGCGCGCAGCAAAGGCAAAGAAACCCCCATCAACCTGCTGGGTTTCAAGGACGGTACCGCTAACCCGGCGAGCCATGACAGCGCGCTGATGGATCAGGTCGTGTGGGTCACGGCGGATCAGGACGAGCCGGCCTGGGCGGTGGGCGGCAGCTATCAGGCGGCGCGCATCATCCAGTTCCACGTCGAGTTCTGGGACCGGACGCCGCTCAAGGAGCAGCAGACCATCTTCGGCCGCGACAAGCACACCGGTGCGCCGCTGGGGATGAAAAACGAACACGATACCCCGGATTACAGTAAAGATCCTAACGGCGAGACGATCGCGCTGGATAGCCATATTCGTCTGGCCAACCCTCGCACGCCGGAAACCCAGTCCAGCCTGATGATGCGCCGCGGCTACAGCTATTCGCTGGGAGTCACTAATGCCGGGCAGCTGGATATGGGGCTGTTGTTCGTTTGCTATCAGCACGACCTGGAAAAGGGTTTTCTGACGGTGCAGAAACGGCTTAACGGCGAGGCGCTGGAGGAGTACGTCAAACCCATCGGCGGGGGCTATTTCTTTGTTTTACCCGGCGTGGTGGATGATAAGCACTACCTGGGACAGACGCTGCTGCAGGCCTGATACCGACCCTGTCCGCAAGGGCAGGGCGTTTTCTGCTGTTTTTCTCTTTTTTATTATATTTCCTGCCATGTGTTATATTTCTGTAATACAAATGACCGATAGTCTCCTACACTTGCTTAAGAACTATTTGTTGCGTCATTGTGAAAAATAAGTTGCATTAAGAATCTTTTTTGATGTACTTATTACATACGCGGTAGTTCCCGGCAGTGTGACGTTTCACTATGGAGATCGCGAATGGTAAGGTCCCGTACCGGACAACGTAAAACCACAGACCGTACTCTTCAGCACGGAAGCCCCGCTTCCGGCAGCGATTTTCTCACTCTTTCTCCCTCCGCTTCGAATTATTACCACCTTGGCAGGGTACGCGGTGCGCGTAGCCGCGACTCGTTGTCAGTTCTACCGGCAAGCAATGGCTTACAAGGAAGCCAAACCTCAATCGTTCGTGCGCATAGTCGCGTCGATGTTGACGCGTGTGATGTAAACCTACAACGCAAGGTGCTATCCATGGGAAGACAAAAAGCAGTGATCAAAGCTCGTCGTGAAGCAAAACGTGTGCTGAGACGGGATTCACGCAGCCATAAGCAGCGTGAAGAAGAATCGGTCACATCGCTTGTGCAAATGAGTGGCGTAGAAGCAATTGGCATGGCGCGGGACAGCCGTGATACTTCCCCAATTGAGGCGCGCAATGAGGCTCAGGCGCATTATCTGAATGCCATCGACAATAAACAGCTGATTTTCGCCACCGGCGAAGCCGGATGCGGCAAGACCTGGATCAGTGCGGCGAAGGCAGCTGAAGCGCTGATCCATAAGGATGTGGACAGAATTATTGTTACCCGTCCCGTTCTGCAGGCCGACGAAGATCTCGGCTTCTTACCGGGAGATATCGCCGAGAAGTTCGCGCCCTATTTCCGACCGGTTTACGACGTGCTGGTGAAAAGGTTGGGGGCTTCCTTTATGCAGTACTGCCTGCGTCCGGAAATCGGCAAGGTGGAAATCGCGCCGTTCGCCTATATGCGCGGACGTACTTTTGAAAATGCGGTGGTGATTCTGGACGAGGCCCAGAACGTGACCGCAGCGCAAATGAAGATGTTTTTAACCCGCCTCGGGGAGAACGTGACGGTCATCGTCAATGGCGATATCACCCAGTGCGACTTGCCCTCAGGGGTGCGGTCCGGCCTGAGCGATGCGCTTGCGCGTTTTGAGGAAGACGAGATGATCGGCATCGTGCGTTTCACCACCGATGACTGCGTGCGCTCGGCCCTCTGCCAGCGGACGCTGAAAGCCTATTATTAATCGTCATACTGTGAGCAAGGCCCGGGCGAGCCCGGGCTTTGTTGTTTTTGGGGGCCTCCCGGCGGCGCTGCGCATAGCGGGCTACCTGGCGGATACGGTCTGGTAGCCCGGGAGAGGCATTGATGCCGACCCCGGGGATGTCTGCGGTGCCACATGCGAAAAAAAAGCCCGTACTTGCGTACAGGCTCTCATCTCGAATATGGCGGTGAGGGGGGGATTGACTCGCTTCGCTCGCCGTTACTCGGCCCATCCATGGGCCTCGCCCCTGCGGGGCCAACGCAGGCGTTGTTCAAAAACGCTCCCGGCGTTTTTGTCGGGGCAGCCCGCTCGCGGGCTCGCGGTCTGTCCTACTGGCGTTGCCAGTAGTCGAACCCCGGTCGGGGGTTCTCATCCCCCCCGGCGGAGAATATAAAAGAAAAGAGCCCGTACTTGCGTACAGGCTCTCATCTCGAATATGGCGGTGAGGGGGGATTGACTCGCTTCGCTCGCCCCTGCGGGGCAGCCCGCTCGCGGGCTCGCGGTCTGTCCAACTGGCTGCGCCAGTTGTCGAACCCCGGTCGGGGGTTCTCATCCCCCCCGGCGGAGAATATAAAAGAAAAGAGCCCGTACTTGCGTACAGGCTCTCATCTCGAATATGGCGGTGAGGGGGGGATTCGAACCCCCGATACGTTGCCGTATACACACTTTCCAGGCGTGCTCCTTCAGCCACTCGGACACCTCACCATATTGTCTTGCTGCTCACCTTGGGTGGGCAACGGGGCGCTACTATAGGGAGTTGCGTTAAAACGGTCAAGCATATTTTCTTCTTTCTTTACCGACCGCTCACGCAATGAACAATGCCCCGCTGCGACGCAGTGGGGCGGGTGTTTTAGCGCTGGGAATCAAGCTGTTCGTTATTCTTCACCACGTCCTGCGCTTTGCTGTAGCTTTCAATCAGCAGCTGGTAGGCCGGGAAGACTTTGGTGTACACCTCCGCCCATTCTGCTGCGTCCGGGCGATTCCAGGTGCGCTGCAGCTCAGAGGCGACGGCGGCGGTATCCATCGGCACTACGCCAGCTTGTACCACGCGAGCCAGGGTGATCTCCTGCGCCATTTTGCTGTAGGTGCCGGAAGCGTCAATCACGGCAAACACTTTATAACCGTCGGCGACGGCGGCAATCGCCGGGAAGGCCATGCAGACGCTGGTGATGGTCCCGGCGATAATCAGCGTTTTGCGACCGGTCGCTTTCACCGCGGCGACGAATTCCGGGTTATCCCAGGCGTTGATCTCGCCTTTACGGGCGATGTATTGCGCATGCGGCGCGTTCTCATGAATCTCCGGGATCAGCGGACCGTTCGGCCCCTGCGGCACGGAGGCGGTGGTGATCACCGGGATCCCGGCAAGCGAGGCCATCTTCGCCAGCGCGGCGGCGCGAGCGCGCAGCTCTGGCATCGGCATATCGCCGACGGTCTGGAACAGGCCGCTCTGGTGGTCAATCAACAGCATTGCGGTATCGTTGACATCAATCACCGGACGAGCACCGTTAAAATTAGCGGGAGTAGACATAGTATTCACCTCAATCAGTTAGATTTGGCCAAAGCGGCCGCTGTTAAAATCGCGAACGGCTTCTGCGATCTGCGTTTTGTTATTCATGACAAAGGGGCCATAGCCCACAATCGGCTCCTGCAGCGGTTCTCCGGCCATCAGCAGAACTTTTGCCAGGGCGGTCGCCTCCAGATGCAGTGTCTCTCCTGCCTGGCTCAGGACGGCGAGCTGGCCTTCGCGGGCGGATTCGGAACCGTTGATGATCACTTCCCCTTCCAGTACCACCAGCGCGGTACTCCAGCCTTCCGGCTGGCGCAGCGTGAGGTCGTTCCCCTGATTCAGCTGCATATCCCACACGTTAAGCGGTGAGAAGGTATGGGCCGGGCCGCTGACGTCGTCATACTGGCCGGCAATAACCCGAACCTGTCCGGCGCCATTCGTCAGCGCGACGGTGGGGATCGTCCCGGCGGTAATGCTCTGGTAGCCGGGGGCCGTCATTTTGTCTTTGGCGGGCAGGTTGACCCACAGCTGGATCATCTTCAGCTCGCCGCCGCTGCGGGTGAAGGCCTCAGAGTGGAACTCTTCGTGCAGGATCCCGGCGCCAGCCGTCATCCACTGCACGTCGCCTGGGCCAATCACCCCGCCACGGCCGGTGGAGTCACGATGTTCTACCTCACCGGCGTAGACGATGGTGACGGTTTCGAATCCGCGATGCGGATGCTCACCGACGCCGCGTTTATTGCTGCCCGCCGGGAAGGTGTACGGCCCGGCATAGTCGAGCAGTAAGAAGGGGCTCAGCTGCTGGCCGTGCGTCTGATAGGAAAACATCGAACGAACCGGGAAGCCGTCGCCTACCCAATGCTGCGCGGGCGCGGTGTAGACTCCTGTAATCTGTTTCATGGCTTTCTCCTGTGTATCGGTATCTGATGTGAATAAGCTTATATCCGGGACGACATGTGCGGTAGTAAGCAAAAATGGCCTATACTGTTCCAAAAATGGAACAATGGAGGAAGGATGCAGGATCTCAATGACTTCGCCTGGTTTGTCCAGGTCGTGGACCATGGCGGTTTCGCCGCGGCGGGGCGAGCGCTTGACCAGCCGAAATCCAAGCTCAGCCGCCGCATTGCGCAACTCGAGGAGCGGCTGGGCGTGCGTTTGATTCAGCGAACCACTCGCCAGTTCGCGGTTACCGAGGTCGGGCAGACCTTTTACCAGCATTGCAAAGCGATGCTGATAGAGGCCGAGGCGGCGCAGCAGGCGGTCGACACGCTGCGCGCCGAGCCGCGCGGCAGCGTCAGGATCACTTGTCCGGTCACCTTGCTGCATGTCCATATTGGACCGATGCTGGCGCGATTTATGGCGCGTTATCCCGGGGTCACTTTGCATCTTGAGGCGACCAACCGCCGGGTGGATGTGGTCGGGGAGGGCATTGATGTGGCGATCCGCGTCCGGCCCCGGCCTATCGAGGACAGCGATTTGGTGATGCGCGTGCTGGCGGACCGAGGGCACCGGCTGGTGGCCAGTCCGGAGCTGATTTCCCGGCTCGGACGTCCGCAGGCGCCGTCTGAGCTGAGCGCCTGGCCTGGGCTCAGCCTGGGGGCGAACAAGCATCAGCATAAATGGCAGCTTACCGGGCCTGAGGGGGCAAGGGCGGAGGTGTATTTCACGCCGCGAATGGTGACCACCGATATGCTGGCGCTGCGCGAGGCGGCGATGGCCGGCGTAGGGGTGGTGCAGCTTCCTTTGTTAATGGTGCGCGATCAGCTGGCGTCAGGGGAGTTAGAGGTGGTACTGGATGAGTGGCAGCCGCGGCGGGAAGTGATCCATGCGGTATTTGCCTCAAGGCGCGGGCTGCTGCCCTCCGTCAGGGCGTTGGTGGATTACCTCAGCGAAGAGTATCAGCGAATGGAAGAGGATTAGCTTCGGGATTGGCTTTTCTCGGGGGGCTCTCCCCGGCGGAGAATATAAAAGAAAAGAGCCCGTACTTGCGTACAGGCTCTCATCTCGAATATGGCGGTGAGGGGGGGATTGACTCGCTTCGCTCGCCCCTGCGGGGCAGCCCGCTCGCGGGCTCGCGGTCTGTCCAACTGGCGTTGCCAGTTGTCGAACCCCAGTCGGGGGTTCTCTACCCCCCCCGGTGGGCGCCACATGCGAAAAAAAAGCCCGTACTTTCGTACGAGCTCTTCTTAAAATATGGCGGTGAGGGGGGGATTGACTCGCTTCGCTCGCCCCTGCGGGGCAGCCCGCTCGCGGGCTCACGGTCTGTCCAACTGGCTGCGCCAGTTGTCGAACCCCGGTCGGGGATTCTCATCCCCCCCGGCGGGTGCCACATGCGAAAAAAAAGCCCGTACTTGCGTACGAGCTCTTCTTAAAATATGGCGGTGAGGGGGGGATTCGAACCCCCGATACGTTGCCGTATACACACTTTCCAGGCGTGCTCCTTCAGCCACTCGGACACCTCACCATATTGTCTTTCCCGTTGTTGTCGGGAACGGGCGCTAATGTAGGGAAATACGTATCGCCCGTCAATCAACTTTTTGCAAAATCAGCGCGTTTAGACAAACTTCGAACAACTTGCTCCTTAAACGTGCGAAATCCGTTTTTTTTGTCGCCACTCCCTTTTCACTTTGCGGCAAGGGGAAATTTGTTATGCTGGCAAACCAATAGAAAACAATGAGTAAAATAAGACGCCTGCATTAACCTGCTCCGGGCGTCTGCTATCAGGAGCCCCTATGGAGATTATTTTTTACCATCCGACCTTTGATACCCAATACTGGATCCGAGAGCTGGAAAAGCAGTTACCCGGCGCGCGAGTACGCGAATGGAAAGCGGGCGATAACCAGCCGGCGGACTATGCCCTGGTCTGGCATCCACCGGTAGAGATGCTGCAAGGCAGGGCGCTGAAGGCCGTGTTCGCCCTTGGGGCGGGAGTGGATTCGATCCTTAGTAAGCTGCGCGATCATCCGGATATGTTGCCCTTGTCGATCCCGCTGTTTCGTCTCGAAGATACCGGTATGGGACGGCAGATGCAGGAGTATGCCGTGAGCCAGGTGCTCCACTGGTTCCGCCGGTTCGATGACTATCAGGCGTTGAAGTTGGCTTCCCGCTGGCAGCCGCTGCCCGAGTACCGCGCCGACGAATTCACCATCGGGATTATGGGCGCCGGCGTGCTGGGGGCGAAGGTTGCGGAAAGCCTGCAACCCTGGGGATTCCCGCTTCGCGTCTGGAGCCGTAGCCGTAAATCCTGGCCGCAGGTACAGAGCTTTGTCGGCCAGGCCGAGCTGGGTGGATTCCTGCTGGGGACTCGCGTCCTGATCAACCTGCTGCCGAATACCGCCGAAACCGTCGGTATTATCAACCAGACGCTTTTGGCGCAGCTGCCTGATGAGAGTTATCTCCTCAACCTTGCCCGCGGCGTGCATGTCGTAGAAGAGGATCTGCTGGCGGCACTGAACAACGGTAAGCTCAAAGGCGCGATGCTCGATGTCTTCAGTCGCGAACCGCTGCCGCAGGAGAGTCCGCTATGGGCGCACCCGCGGGTGGCTATGACTCCCCACGTGGCGGCAGTCACCCGCCCGATGGAGGCAATTGCCTATATCGCCGGGACCATTAGCCGGCTGGAGCGAGGGGAATCGGTTAGCGGTCAGGTCGATCGTCAGCGCGGTTATTAAGATAAGCGAACCCCGCCACGGCGGGGTTTTTGCTAATCAATAGCCCGGTTTCCTGCTATTCTTGCGGCAAACAGAAGAGGAGAATGTGATGTATCCCGTTGACCTGCACATGCATACCGTCGCCAGCACCCACGCCTACAGCACCCTGCACGATTATATTGCGGAAGCAAAGCGTAAAGGGATCAAACTCTTCGCCATCACCGACCATGGCCCGGATATGGCGGATGCCCCGCATTACTGGCACTTCGTTAATATGCGCATCTGGCCCCGCCTGGTAGACGGGGTGGGGATCCTGCGCGGTATTGAGTCGAATATTAAAAATATCGAAGGTGAGATCGACTGCTCCGGGCCGATGTTGACGTCGCTCGATTTGATCATCGCCGGATTCCACGAGCCGGTGTTTCCGCCGCAGGATAGCGCCACCCATACGCAGGCGATGATTGCCACGATGGCCAGCGGTAAAGTGCATATGATTAGCCATCCCGGTAATCCGAAATTCCCGGTGGATATCCCGGCCATTGCCGAAGCGGCGGCCCGTTACCAGGTGGCGCTGGAGATCAATAACTCCTCTTTCGTTTCATCGCGCGTGGGCAGTGAAGATAACTGCCGTGCTATCGCCGCCGCGGTGCGCGACGCCGGAGGGTGGGTGGCGCTGGGCTCGGACTCTCATACGGCGTTTACCCTCGGAGAGTTTACCGAGTGCCGCAAGATCCTCGATGCTGTCGATTTCCCGGAGGAGAGGATCCTCAACGTTTCTCCGCGTCGCCTGCTCGACTTCCTCGAGTCGCGTGGTATGCCGGCGATCCCGGAATTTGCTGACCTTTAATTTGTATAACTGGAATAACTGAATGAACGAGTTTTCAATCCTCTGCCGCGTGCTGGGTTCGCTGTATTACCGTCAACCGCAGGACCCGCTGCTGGTGCCGTTGTTTACCCTGATCCGCGAGGGCAAACTGGCCGCCAGCTGGCCGCTGGAGCAGGACGAGCTGCTGGCGCGTCTGCAGAAAAGCTGTGAAATGCAGTCCCTGGCGACGGACTATAATGCGCTGTTCGTCGGTGAAGCCTGCAGCGTTCCGCCGTACCGTAGCGCGTGGGTGGAGGGTTCCTCTGAAGCGGAGGTCCGGTCTTTTCTGAGCAATCACGGCATCCCGACAGGAGAAGGTCCGGCGGATCATCTCGGATCGCTGCTGCTGGCCGCCTCCTGGCTGGAGGATCATGCCACAGAAGCGCAGAGCGAGACGCTGGAGCTCCTGTTTGCCGACTATATCCTGCCGTGGTGCGGGACGATGCTGGGGAAAGTCGAAGCGCATGCGCACACACTGTTCTGGCGCACCATGGCGCCGTTAACCCGCGACGCCATCGCCGCGATGTGGGAAGAGCTTCAGGAAGAAGATGAGCAATAAAATGTGATTTAAGTCACTAATTTAATGTAACTGAAATCAGGTTCATTCATTTAGTGTGTTTTAGATCGCATTCTTTCGGTGCGTATCTGCTAGGATACGCGCCATGAACATACTCTTCGCAATCGCATTGACGACGGGCATTCTCTCCGGGATTTGGGGATGGGTGGCCGTCGCCCTCGGCCTGCTGAGCTGGGCCGGTTTCCTCGGCTGTACGGCCTATTTCGCTTGCCCGCAGGGCGGTCTGAAAGGTCTGGCCATCTCCTCCTGCACGGTAATGAGCGGCGTGGTCTGGGCGTTGGTGATTATCCACGGTAGCGCGCTGGCCCCACAGCTGCAGATCCTCAGCTATATGATGACCGGCGTCGTGGCCTTTCTGATGTGCATCCAGGCGCGACAGAGGCTGCTGTCGTTTGTCCCTGGCACCTTTATCGGCGCCTGCGCGACCTTCGCTGCAGATGGCGACTGGCGTCTGGTGATCCCTTCCCTGGCGCTGGGCCTGGTCTTTGGCTATGCCATGAAGAATAGTGGCCTGTGGCTGGCGGCCCGTGCGGAAAAGCAAAAATCGTTCGTCAACGACAACGCCTGAACGGCGGGACGATGATATCAACAGGACCCTCAGGGTCCTGTTTTTTTTACCATCTTGTCGCCGGCGCTGCGGGATAATCTTGCTCCCGGGGGCGGGTATGCCCTAGTATCGGCAGAAAGCCGTACCCACGCGCTATGCCGACAGGAGGAGAAATGGCTGTTCAACCTGAAGTAATTCTCGGCGATATTACGACGCTTGATGTCGATGTGATTGTGAATGCGGCAAACCCCTCGCTGTTGGGCGGCGGCGGGGTGGATGGCGCGATCCACCGGGCGGCCGGTCCCGCGCTGCTGGCGGCCTGCAAGCAGGTGTTGCAGCAGCAGGGCGAATGTCCCCCTGGGCATGCGGTGATCACGATGGCGGGCGATCTTCCCGCCAGCGCGGTGATCCATACCGTGGGTCCGGTCTGGCACGGCGGCGACCGCATGGAGGCGCAAACCCTGGCCGATGCCTACAGAAACAGCCTGCAGCTGGCGGCGGCAAACAACTATCGCTCCATTGCGTTTCCGGCGATCAGCACCGGCGTGTATGGCTATCCGAAAGAGGAAGCGGCGGCGATCGCCGTGCGCACCGTGACCGCGTTTCTCACCCGCTATAACCCGCTTGAACGGGTCCTGTTCGTCTGTTTCGACGAGGAAACGGCAGCTATCTATCGTCGCCTGCTGGCGGCATGCCCCTGATTCAGCAGAATAGGCTATGATAACCGCCGATATTGACAGGAATGATGGATAGCAGGAGGGAGCAGGGTGTCAGAAGGAAAAGTACAGCAGAAGCAGCAGGCGCGCCGCGCGGAGATCGTTGCCGCTGCGCAAAGATGTTTCGCGGCGAAGGGATTGCATGGCGCCTCTGTCGCGGATATCGCCCGCGAGGCGGGTCTGAGCGTCGGTCAGCTGTATCGCATTTTTGCCAGCAAGGAAGCGATCATCGAAGCAATTGTCAGCGAAATCGTCAACGCCAGAGTCGGCGAGATGATCGATGAGAACCACAATCTGGCGCGAAAAGCGGCGGTGCTGGCGGGCAGGATCCCGACTTCGGCAGCCACCAGAAGCGACAATTATCTGTTGATGGAAATTAACGCCGAAGCCTCGCGCAACCCACGCTTGCGCGAGATCCTGGTGCAGGCCGACCGGCGGTTGAAAGAGGAGGGCGGGCGTTTGTCGCAGCGTTATCATCCCGGGCTCAGCGATGCGCGACGCAATGCCGCTTCAGAGCTCATCGCCGTTCTGACGGAGGGGGCAGCCTACCGCTGTGAGCTGAGCGCATCCACCCCGGTCGATAAAGCGGATTTAGAAGCCCTGTATAACATGATCTTCGACCGGCTGTTTGATGAGCAAGCGTAGCGCGGCACGCCAGGCGTGCCGCAAAAGCTAAAGGTTAACTGGCCGAGGCCGGGGTTTTGGCCGGTTTGTTCATCGGTTTACCGGAGAACAGGAAACGCAGCAGCGGAATACGCAGGTGAATTTCGTACAGGATCAGGGCAATACCCACCACAAAAACCAACCCGCCAATAAAGCCTAAGGTATTTGACTTGATGGCCGGGGTGATCCACGCCCCGTACAACAGCGTCAGCGGATGGTGCACCAGGTAAATAAACAGCGAAGCATTGACGAAATAGGTCACCCGCGCCGACTGGAAGTTAAGCAGGCGATGGCCGAGCGAAAAGACGACATTGACCATCCACAACCCCAGCACCATGGTGATCACCGATTCCGTTTCATACATCCAGCCGTCGCCGGAGCCGTACTGCTGGTTCAGCCGATAGGCGATAAATCCCAGCAGCGCTGCCGCGTAGCACCATGGCGACGGCGTGGTGAACATCGCCTTTAAGCGCGGATTAATAAAGGTCTGCGCCCCCAGCACAAAGAAGGGCAGATAGAACAGCGTCTGCATGACCACAAAGTTAAACAGACCATTGCTCAGCAGGGGCGGATAGATCACGAACAATGACCGACGGATCAGCGCGTAAAGCACCCCTAGCGCAAGGAAAATCATCGTCAGCTGGCCCATAGTGACAGTGTCACCGAAGGCGTGAGCACCTCCTGCCGGGCGGCGCGTCAGCCATTTGAACAGCACCACGCCCAGCGAAGTCAGCACCACCAGGACCAGCAAAAACCACAGGTGGGAAATGAGCTCCCACGCCAGGGTGTTGAATTTGTCGTACCCGGAAAGGGTGTGCCAGTTTTCCGCCTTGCCGTTGACGTACTGCAGCATAATAAACTGAGGCAGCGTCAGCAGCGGGATGGCGGTCAGCATCGGAATGCCGACCCGTTCGACGCGCACTTTCCACCACTTTTTCAGCGGGTAGCGCAGGAACAGCATATAGGAAAAATAGCCGGAGATGACGAAGAAGACCTGCATGCGGAAGGCATGAATGAAATCATTAAACAGCGTCAGCCACCACGAGGGCTCAGCGCTGTTGACATGCCAGCTGTGGCTGGAATAAATCAGCGAAATGTGAAAAGGGATCCCCAGCAGCATCAGCCAGGCGCGGATGCTGTCGAAAAAATATTCACGCTGTACCGGAGTATTATTCATACGATTCACGACAATCTCAGATAATTCGTCTTATCACTCAAGATGATAACGCTTACATTATCAGCAACCCTACATGAACTCGGGGTACCTGTCTCCAGGATAAGCACGCAAAGTGCAAACGGGACTGCGAACTGTTTATTCCCTGCGCCGCTACGCTGAACAAAGCAGGGATTATGTTGTCGGATTGCCTGAGTTTCCATTAAAATAGATCGGATCGATTTAAGCACACAAAGGGGGAAGTGCTTACTTATATGAAACATAAACCACAGATGATGAAAATGCGTTGGTTAAGCGCAGCCGTAATGTTGTCCCTGTGTACTTCATCTGCATGGGCATTTAGCATTGATGACGTTGCAAAAGAGGCCAAAACGTTAGCCGGGAAAGGCTATGAAGCGCCAAAGAGTAACCTGCCCTCCGCTTTCCGCGATATGAAATACGCGGACTACCAGCAAATTCAGTTTAATCACGATAAAGCTTACTGGAATAACCAGAAAACCCCATTCAAGCTTGAATTTTACCATCAGGGTATGTACTTCGACACGCCGGTCACCATCAATGAAGTGACGGCCACCAGCGTGCGTAAAATTAAATATAGCCCGGACTATTTTAACTTTGGTAACGTTCAGCACGATAAAGACACGGTGAAAGACCTTGGTTTCGCCGGCTTCAAAGTACTGTATCCGATCAACAGCAAAGATAAGAACGATGAAATCGTCAGCATGCTCGGTGCCAGCTACTTCCGCGTGCTGGGTCAGGGTCAGGTATACGGTCTGTCCGCGCGCGGTCTGGCTATCGATACCGCGCTGCCTTCCGGCGAAGAGTTCCCGCGTTTTCGTGAGTTCTGGATCGAGCGTCCAAAAGCTACCGACAAGCGTCTGACTATCTATGCGCTGCTGGATTCACCGCGGGCAACCGGCGCCTATCGCTTTGTGATCATGCCGGGACGCGACACCGTGGTGGATGTCCAGTCCAAAGTTTACCTGCGTGACAAAGTGGGCAAACTGGGCGTGGCGCCGCTGACCAGCATGTTCCTGTTCGGTTCCAACCAGCCTTCTCCGGCGCTCAACTATCGTCCGGCGCTGCACGACTCCAATGGTCTGTCGATCCTGGCGGGCAACGGCGAGTGGATCTGGCGTCCGCTGAACAACCCGAAACACCTGGCCGTTAGCAGCTATGCGATGGAAAACCCTCAAGGGTTCGGCCTGCTGCAGCGCGGCCGTCAGTTCTCGCGCTTCGAGGACCTTGACGATCGTTATGACCTGCGCCCGAGCGCCTGGATCACCCCGAAAGGGGAGTGGGGCAAAGGGAAAATCGAACTGGTCGAAATCCCGACCAACGATGAAACCAACGATAACATCGTGACTTACTGGACGCCGGATCAGCTGCCGGAGCCGGGCAAGGAGATGAACTTCAAGTACACCATCACCTTCAGCCGCGATGAAGACAAGCTGCATGCGCCCGATAACGCGTACGTTATGCAGACCCGGCGCTCTACCGGCGACGTGAAGCAGTCGAACCTGATCCGCCAGCCGGACGGCACCATTGCTTTCATTGTCGACTTTACCGGCGCCGATATGAAAAAACTGCCAGCGGATACCCCGGTCGCCGCCCAGGCGAGCACCGGCGATAACGCTGAAATCGTTGAAAATACCGTGCGTTACAATCCGGTGACCAAAGGCTGGCGTATGATCCTGCGTTTGAAGGTGAAAGATCCGAAGAAAACGACGGAAATGCGCGCCGCACTGGTTAACGGTGATGACACGTTGAGCGAAACCTGGAGCTATCAGCTGCCTGCCAATGAATAAGATAACGAAGTACATTGACGCATTGCCGCTGTCGGACGCCGAGAAATCGGCGCTGCCGGACACCAGCCTGCAGGCCGTTCATCAGGCCCTGGATGACGAACATCAGACCTTCGCCCGCGAAGACGACTCCCCGCTGGGGTCGGTAAAGGCGCGGCTGGCGCACAGCTGGCCGGATTCGCTGTCTGGCGATCAGCTGGTGAAGGATGATGAAGGCCGCACCCAGCTGCATGCGATGCCGAAAGCCAAGCGCTCCTCGATGATCCCGGACCCGTGGCGTACCAACCCGGTTGGCCGCTTCTGGGACCGTCTGCGCGGACGCGATGTCACGCCGCGCTATCTCTCCCGCCTGACGCAAGAAGAGCGCGAGAGCGAGCAAAAATGGCGTACCGTCGGCACCATTCGTCGCTACATCCTGCTGCTGCTGACGCTGTCGCAGACCGTGGTGGCCACCTGGTACATGAAAACCATTCTGCCTTATCAGGGCTGGGCGCTGATCAACCCGGCCGACATGGTGGGGCAGAACCTGTGGATCTCGTTCATGCAGCTGCTGCCGTACGTGTTGCAGAGCGGCATTCTGATCCTCTTCGCGGTGCTGTTCTGCTGGGTTTCCGCTGGCTTCTGGACCGCGTTAATGGGCTTCCTGCAGCTGTTGATCGGTCGCGATAAGTACAGTATTTCCGCCTCGACGGTCGGTGACGAACCGTTGAACCCGGCGCACCGGACAGCGCTTATTATGCCGATCTGTAACGAAGACGTTGACCGCGTGTTCGCCGGGCTGCGGGCGACCTGGGAGTCGGTGAAAGCCACCGGCAACGGCGCCCATTTCGACGTCTATATCCTCAGCGACAGCTATAACCCCGATATCTGTGTTGCTGAGCAAAAGGCGTGGATGGAGCTGATTGCCGAAGTGCAGGGCGAAGGGCAGATCTTCTACCGTCGTCGTCGTCGTCGCGTGAAGCGTAAGAGCGGCAACATCGATGATTTCTGCCGCCGCTGGGGCAGCCAGTATAGCTACATGGTGGTGCTTGACGCGGACTCGGTAATGACCGGAGAGTGTCTGAGCAGCCTGGTGCGTCTGATGGAAGCGAACCCGAACGCCGGGATCATCCAGTCATCCCCACGCGCCTCGGGCATGGACACGCTGTATGCGCGTTGCCAGCAGTTTGCCACCCGGGTGTATGGTCCGCTGTTTACGGCGGGTCTGCACTTCTGGCAGCTGGGGGAGTCCCACTACTGGGGACATAACGCCATTATCCGCGTGAAGCCGTTCATTGAGCACTGCGCGCTGGCGCCGCTGCCGGGCGAGGGCAACTTTGCCGGGTCGATTCTGTCGCACGACTTCGTTGAAGCCGCGCTGATGCGCCGCGCCGGCTGGGGCGTGTGGATTGCCTACGATCTGCCGGGCTCTTATGAAGAGCTGCCGCCGAACCTGCTGGACGAGCTGAAACGCGACCGCCGCTGGTGCCAGGGCAACCTGATGAACTTCCGCCTGTTCCTCGTGAGAGGGATGCACCCGGTCCACCGAGCGGTGTTCCTTACCGGCGTGATGTCCTACCTGTCAGCGCCGCTGTGGTTTATGTTCCTTGCCCTGTCGACTGCGCTGCAGGTGGTGCATGCCCTGACCGAGCCGCAGTACTTCCTGCAGCCTCGTCAGCTGTTCCCGGTGTGGCCGCAGTGGCGTCCGGAGCTGGCTATTGCGCTGTTCGCCTCGACCATGGTGCTGCTGTTCCTGCCGAAGCTGCTGAGTATTATCCTGGTGTGGTGTAAGGGGCCGAAGGAGTACGGTGGATTTATCCGCGTGACGCTTTCCCTGCTGCTGGAGGTGCTGTTCTCGGTCCTGCTGGCGCCGGTTCGCATGCTGTTCCACACCGTCTTCGTGGTCAGCGCCTTCCTCGGCTGGGAAGTGGTGTGGAATTCGCCGCAGCGTGATGATGACTCCACGCCGTGGGGAGAAGCCTTTATGCGTCACGGCTCGCAGCTGCTGCTGGGGCTGGTATGGGCGGTCGGAATGGCATGGCTGGATCTGCGCTTCCTGTTCTGGCTGGCGCCGATTGTCGTATCGCTGATTCTGTCGCCGTTCGTGTCGGCTATCTCCAGCCGGGCGACCGTGGGCCTGCGCACCAAGCGCTGGAAGCTGTTCCTGATTCCGGAAGAGTATTCGCCGCCGCAGGTGCTCAAGGATACCGATGCGTACCTGACGCTGAACCGTCAGCGTTCGCTGGACGATGGCTTTATGCACGCGGTGTTTAACCCGTCGTTTAACGCCCTTGCCACCGCGATGGCCACCGCGCGGCACCGTCAGGGTCATATCCTGGAGATCGCCCGCGAGCGTCATGTCGAGCAGGCGCTGAATGAAACGCCGGATAAGCTGAACCGCGATCGTCGACTGGTGCTGTTGAGCGACCCGGTAACCATGTCGCGTCTGCACTATCGCGTATGGGCCGCGCCGGAGAAATACTCCTCGTGGGTGAACGCCTATCAGCAGCTGGCGCTTAACCCGCTGGCGCTGAAAACGAAATAAGCCGTACGTTAATGAAAATACCGGCAGCGATGCCGGTATTTTTTTATCTGAAAGACGAGGTTATGGATGCGAATACTACCGATCATTGCCATGGCGCTGCTGCTCAGCGGCTGCGGCAGCATTATCAGCCGGACGGTGCCCGGGCAGGGGCATGGCAATCAATATTACCCGGGCGTGCAGTGGGACGTTCGCGATTCAGGATGGCGCTATCTCACCATTCTGGACCTGCCGTTCTCGCTGGTATTCGATACGCTTCTGCTGCCGCTGGACGCCAGCCACGGGCCCTATAACTGATTAACGCTCGTCCCACTCGTCGGCCGCCGTCTGTCCCTCTTCGGTGTCCAGCGAGGGCTCGAGCTGGAATTCACCTTCATCCCACTCATGAAGCGTATTTTCCTCCAGCCACTCCTGACGGAGCTCTATCTCATCATAATCCCCATCGAAGACGCTCTGCGCGGCTTCGCCGCTAAGCATCGGTAAGCATTCGCCTTGTTCCTCTTCGTCAGCAAAAAATTCGGCCTGCCAGGCGATATCGCCATCCTGCAGCACATATTTTTGAATATTGAGCTGCTCAACGTTAGCGCTCTCTTCATCGCTGTCAGGGTTGTTGGCGAGAAATTCTTCACGTGCTGCATCAATAGCTTCTTCGAGCGTGGCATAGAACATCGAATCCTTTGGCATAGCGAATCTCCTGAGAAGAATATGAATTGAACACGATTCAATCTATAGAAGGCGCTTGGCAAGGCGTCAAGGGGCTGAGCCCCTCTGGACGTTAATTTACTGAATGGCGGTCGGGCTGCGAGGCGTCCGCGGCTGGTCGGCGCAGGCTAAGGGTCGAATAGATCGCGTTAAACAATACCACTCCTGCGGTGACAAGGAAGACGGCGCGAAAGCCGTAGTTGGCGGAAACCGAGGCGCCGATCAGGGGGCCGGTGACGTTGCCAATATCACGAAATGACTGGTTATAGCTGAAGATCCGCCCGGAGATCTGGCTGGTGGAGTTATACACCAGCAGGGTTTGCACTGCCGGCAGCAGCGCGCCGTCCGCGGCGCCGAGCAGGAACCGCAAGATACCTAACTGCAGCGGGGTCTGGACGAACGCCATCGGGATCAGCAACAGCACCGAGATAATCAGCGCCACGATGAGGATTTTTTCCGGTCCGATACGATCCCCCAGTTTGCCCAGACGGGGGGCGCTCATCAGGGCGGCAATGCCCGGCACTGAGGCGATCATCCCGCTGATAAAGGCGATATTGCTGACATTACCCGCCAGATCGCGCACGTAAAGCGTCAGGATCGGCGCAATGGAGCCGGTGGCGACCTGGATGATCAGCGAGGTGACAAACAGACTGAGCACCAGTTTCGGATTCTGCAGAGAGGAGAATACCGCCTTCGCGCTGAGCATCTCTTTTTTAGCAATTGGGACAAAATTTTCACGGATTAAAAACAGGGTAAACAGAAAGCAGATAAACAGCACCGCGGCGGTCATAAAGAAGACGGTACGCAGGCCCCAGTGGTCTGCCAGGAAACCACCCGCCAGCGGGCCGAGCAGGGCGCCGCTTACCGCGCCGGTTGACAGCGTGCCCAGCGCCCAGCCGCTTTTATGGCGTGGGATCTGGGTGGCGATCAGGGCGTTGGCGTTGGGAATAAAGCCGCCCAGCAGGCCGAGCAGCGCGCGCAGCAGCAGAAACTGCCAGATATTCTGCGCCATCCCCATCAACATCATGACGATGGCCATCCCGAGGGCTGAACGCAGCAGCATGATTTTACGTCCCTTGCGGTCAGCAAGTCCGCCCCAGAACGGCGAGGCGATGGCGGAGAAGAGAAAGGTAATGCTAAAGACCAGCCCGGACCACATGTTCAGGGCGCTATGGCCGGTGACGCCGAGTTGTTCGACATAAAGCGGCAGAAAGGGCATGACCAGGCTGAAGGCAGCGCCGGTTAAAAAGCAGCCAAGCCAGGTGACGGTCAGGTTTCGTTTCCAGTTAATGGGGGTATCAGCAGACGACATAGGGTTCCACTGGCCTGCGCAGCAGGTCAAATTAAGAGAAAATATGAGCCTGCTAATTATGCGCCTGGGAAATAAATGCCGCAATGGAGGAGAGCTTTTAAAGCTAAAGCAGAGCGTAAAGCCTGAGCGGTGGGGATTCCCGGCCGGGAGGCGCGCGGCCGGGAAAGGAGATCAGTAGCGGGAGGGCGTCCCCTCGGGGCGGGTTTTAAAGCGGCGATGGAGCCACATATATTGTTCCGGGGCCATCATAATGCACTGCTCTACGATCTTGTTCATCCAAGCGGCGGTGGTTTCCGCATCGTCCAGCGGCGGGGAGCACTCTGGCGGCAGGATAATCAGTTCATAACCTTTACCGTCCGGTTTACGGCGTGGAACAAAGGGCACGATGCAGGCTTTGGACATTTTCGCCAGCATCCAGGTGCCGGAGGTGGTCGCCGCCTGGTCAACGGCAAACAGTGGGGCAAAGACGCTGGCGGTCGGGCCGTAATCATGATCCGGCGCGTACCACACCACCTCGCCTTTTTTCAGCGCGCGGATCATACCTTTCAGATCCTTGCGGTCGATCATGTCCTTGTTGGAGCGCAGCCGGCCCCAGGTCTGCAGCCAGTCGATGACCGGGTTATCGTTGGGACGATAGACGCCAATCCCCGGCTCGTTCATGCCGAACATTCGCGCGCCCATTTCCAGTGTCAGGAAATGAATGCCGATCAGCAGAATGCCGCGCTGCTGCGCCTGCACATCGCGAATATGCTCAAAGCCGATGGTGTCGGTCCAGCGGGCGATTCGGCGAACTGGCCAGAACCAGGCCATACCGGTCTCCATCAGCCCCATGCCAACCGATTCGAAGTTCATCACCACCATCCGGTGACGTTCCTGCTCGCTTTTCTCGGGGAAGCAGAGCTCAAGGTTGCGATAGGCGATCTTCGCCCGGCGCTTCATAAAGCGCATGGCCAGGCGGCCGATGGCGTTCCCGATGCGGTAGATCAGCGGGTAGGGCAGTTGGACAACCAGCCACAGCAGGCCGATACCCAGCCACAGCAGCCAATAGCGCGGATGCAGCAGCGCCGGAGAAAATTTAGGCAAATGAGTCATTTCATACCCGTATCAGTAAGCAACATCTTATATTATCGCATTTTTTTACCGGCCAGCCAAAGGCGGCGACAGCCACATTGTTTTGTTAAGTGGGTGGGCGACCGGGTGAGAAAAATGTAGCGTAAAATGTAGGGATGTAAATTAATAAGCTTTGCTATATCATGCCCGCCGTTTATTTCCTCATTTCTATGTCGAGCAGGTACACCATGCCAGTGTTACACAACCGCATTTCAAATGAGACGTTAAAGGCGCAAATGCTGGCTGAAACCGAGCCGCGCACGACGATCTCGTTCTATAAATATTTCACCATTGTCGATCCGCAGGCGACCCGCGATGCGCTGTGGGTTGCCTTAACCCAGCTGAAAGTCTTTGGCCGCATCTATCTGGCCCGGGAAGGGATCAACGCGCAAATCAGCGTGCCGCAAAGCAACGTTGAAGCCCTGCGTGAGTTTCTCTATGGCTTCGATCCGGCGCTGGCGGGGCTGCGTTTCAATATCGCTCTCGAGGACGACGGTAAATCGTTCTGGGTACTACGCCTGAAAGTGCGTGACCGCATCGTTGCCGACGGCATCGACGATCCCTCCTTCGACGCCTCCAACGTCGGAGACTATCTCAAGGCGGCTGAGGTCAACGCGATGCTTGACGATCCGGATGCCGTGTTTATCGATATGCGCAACCACTATGAATATGAGGTGGGCCATTTCGAAAACGCGCTGGAGATCCCGGCGGATACCTTCCGCGACCAGTTGCCGAAAGCCGTGGAAATGATGCAGGACCATAAAGACAAGAAAATTGTCATGTATTGCACCGGCGGTATTCGCTGTGAAAAAGCCAGCGCCTGGATGAAGCATAACGGCTTCAATAAGGTCTGGCACATCGAGGGTGGCATCATCGAGTACGCCCGCCGCGCCCGTGAGCAGGGGCTGCCTGTGCGTTTCATTGGCAAAAACTTTGTCTTTGATGAACGGATGGGCGAGCGGATCTCCAATGACGTTATCGCGCACTGTCATCAGTGCGGCACTCCGTGCGACACCCATACCAACTGCCTGAACGATGGGTGCCATCTGCTGTTTATCCAGTGCCCGAGCTGCGCCGAGAAGTTTGCCGGCTGCTGTAGCGAAGCCTGCATGGAAGAGCATAAGCTACCGGAAGAGGAGCAGCGTAAGCTGCGCGCCGGGCGTGAAAACGGCAATAAAATCTTTAATAAATCTCGTGGTCGGCTGAACACCAAACTCGGGATCCTCGATCCTGAGCCATCAGAAAAACCATAACCAGACGAGATCGATGATCGCCAGCAGCAGCCAAAGCGCCAGGTAGATCATAAAGTGCTCGCGGACGTTATTGACCAGCAAATTAAACAGGCGACGCATAATCGCTCTCAATGACTAACGGCCTCGACAGAGGCCGTTTTTTTTTGCCCGACGGCAAAAGTGCCGCATTCCATTACGCGTTAAAGCGCGCCAGCGAGAAGGGCGCCAGGTTGAAGCTCGATGCTTCGCCCTGAGCAAACTGACTGGCAATTTCCCCCAACACCGGGGCAAACTTAAAGCCATGCCCGCTCAAACCGGTGATTAGCAACGTGTCTGGTCTGCCGGGTAACGTATCGATAATAAAATCTTCATCGACGGTATTGTCATAAGTACAGGAGGCGCCGTGCAGGCAGCCGCCGATCCCTGGCAGGACGTTGCGCAAAAAAGGAAACGATTCGGAGCCATCGCTGGCGACAGCGCCAAATGCCACTCGCTCCTGCGGCATGGAGATCGGTTGACCGCCGTTATGCTTGCCAATCTTCAGCTCGTTATCTTCTGCCGGGAAACCGTAGTATTGATCGCCGTTGGGCAACTCGCCGGTGAAGGCCGGAAAGTGATTCTTGCTGCTGTAACGGCCATCGGCCTGGTACCAGGCAAACACCTTACGTACCGGCTGGATGGGGAGGTCCGGGAGCAGGCGGGTGACCCAGGTCCCGGCGCTGACCAGCAGCTTTTTACCATGATATTCACCGTCGAGGGTATCGATGGTGATCCCGTCAGCATGGTGATGAATAGCCGAGACCGGACAGTTGAATAGCTGCGCGCAGCCTGCTTCCCGCGCCAGACGGATCCAGGTTTCGACGGCCAGCTCGCTGCGCAGTACGCCGGAAGCGGGTTCGAAAATCGCCCGATAGTCCTCGGGGAGGCGTATCTCTGGCCAGCGCTGCATCACGGCCTGGGCATCCAGCTCTTCCACCTCAAGCTTGAACGCACGGGCGCTGGCGGCGACGTTGGCGAGAAAAGCGGAGCTGGCGGGGCCAAGGTTAATGACGCCGGTGCGTTCAAACACGGCTTCGCCACTGATCTCTGCCAGTTCATCCCATAGCTGCTGGGCACGCAGCACCAGCGGAACATATTTCTCACCTTCGCCATAGGCGTGACGGATAAGACGGCTGCTGCCGTGATGGCTGCCTTCCTGGTGGGGAGGTTGATGGGCATCGGTCATCAGAACATTGAGTCCGGCACGGCGCGCATAATAGCCAGCGGCGGCGCCGACGGAGCCGCTGCCAATAATGATAAGATCGTATTGCATGGTGAGTTCCGGGTAATTGCCTTGTTAGCAGGGTAATTAACTCCCTGTGCTTATACAAGCCCGAAAATAATTCAGGCACCCGCAGGTGCCTGTTAAGTTTAATGTTAAGTCATTCGCAAGCCGCGTTAATGTCGGCGGTACTCGTTTTCCTGGTATTCGCCAGATTCAATCTTCGCAATGCCTGCTTCCAGGATTGAAATAAACTGACGTGCGACGTCCGTCGTTAGCCATAGCGTCTGGCCGATCTCAGCATCATTACTGTTTTCTTGAGTGGGGTTCTGGTAGTGCAGGCGCAACATCAGCGCATCGTAGCTATCAACGGTGCTGATGTCCCATCCAACGAGGGGATGGGTCTGAATGACTTCATTATTTTTTTCCATCATAACCCCTTATTCATATGTTAAAAGACAACAATTCTCGAGGTTTAATGCATATTTTTTGAAGCAAGTTAATTATATCAGGGATCAAGAATAAACTCGAGAAATTAAATGAAAGGCAGCATGATTTTCTTCTTTTGCCGCTTTTTTATTCAAGATAAGCGCGTAAAATGGCCACTTTAGTCGATATTGAGCAGAATAATCAGGACTATTCTGAACAGAAGAGGGGCTAAAAAAAGCCGGGGCGACCCGGCAAAAAAAGCACAATGAGGGAGCAAACCAGAGTAACTGGATCCCGCCATGCTTCAGGAGAGATCGTGGACAAACCAGTCGTCCGCGCTTTCCCATGTTTCCTGCAGGATTTCGCTTATCCGGTCTTTGTCTTCTTTCAGGGCGCCAAACACCGAGAGCTGATTGCCGGTGGCGTAGCGGACGCTCACCTGGCTGTCGGTGGCCGGGAATTGCTCGGCGATACGGCGAGAGAGTTCGTTATTCAGCGCTTCCAGCGCGCCTTTGGGTAAGGCGGTAGTTTTGGCGATAGACACTTCAATGCGCATAATTGCCCCCTGCGTTCGATACTGGTTATTTATACAGTATCCGATTGGCGTTGACAACAGGGGGCTACGTTTTTATTTCTTCACGGTCCAGCGAATGGTTTCACCCGCCAGGAAAGGCACCAGGGTGTCATCAGGCAGGGAAATGCTGTCCACAACGGTCGTCTCTTCACGCACCAGTTCAACGTAGCTCTCATTGACCGGCAGACCGTAGAAGCGCGGGCCGTTCAGCGAGCAGAAAGCCTCAAAGTGCTGCAGAGCGTTCATTTCTTCAAACACCGTGGCGTAGCTGCCGAGGGCGGTCGGGGCGTTGAAGCAGCCGGCGCAGCCGCAGCTGGCCTCCTTACGGTGGCGGGCGTGCGGTGCGGAGTCGGTGCCGAGGAAGGCGCGGCTGAAGCCGCTGGCGACCAGCTCCCGCAGAGCCTGCTGATGAATATTGCGTTTAAGTACCGGCAGGCAGTACAAGTGAGGACGAATACCGCCGACCAGCATATGGTTACGGTTGAACATCAGATGCTGCGGGGTGATAGTGGCCGCCAGCCGTTCATTGCCGTCACGCACATACTCGGCGGCATCTTTGGTGGTGATATGCTCAAAGACCACCTTCAGTCCGGGCAGGCGCTGGCGCAGCGGCTCCATCACGGTTTCAATAAAGCGCGCTTCGCGATCGAATATATCAATCTCGGCGTGGGTGACTTCCCCATGTACCAGCAGCGGCATCCCCAGTTTTTCCATCCGCTCCAGCACCGGCATAATGGCGTCGGTGCTGGTGACGCCGTGGCTGGAGTTGGTGGTGGCGTTGGCCGGGTAGAGCTTGGCGGCGGTGAATACGCCTTCGTTAAAGCCGTGCTCCAGCTCCGCCGGGTCGAGGGAGTCTGTCAGATAGCAGGTCATCAGCGGGGTAAAATCATGCCCGGCCGGGACGGCGTCCATAATGCGCTGGCGATAGGCGATAGCCGCCGCGACGGTGGTGACAGGCGGCACCAGATTCGGCATCACGATCGCCCGGCCATAAAACTCACTGGTATAAGGCACGACGGTTTTCAGCATATCGTCATCACGTAGATGGATATGCCAGTCGTCTGGGCGGCGGATTTTCAATACCTGGGATTGTGCTGTCATGGAAGGCTCCGGCTAATAGGTTCAGTCATCAGGGCTGTTTTTTGCCGGGCACTAAGGATAAGCGTAAACGTTTTCCTTTGCACTCATTTCCGTAAAAAATTGAGGGCGCCGCGGCGCCCTGGAGATTAATTGGTAAAGGGGATGACAATCTCGCCCGGCTTCACCTCAATGCCTTTGGCGTATTTCTTCGCCAGTGCTTCACCGGTGCTGGCGTCCTCACGCAGGACATAGGCCGGCTGCTGGCTGAAGTAACTGCGCAGCGACTGATTCAGGTAGGGGAGGAGGGCCTGAATGACCGACTGCAGCTTCTCGGGCGCCACTTTGGCATCCACCACCTCCATTTCCTGCAGGAAGATGGCGCCTTTCTCTCTGTCAAAGGTTGGCAGCGCTTTGAGCTTGAGATCGATCGTCGCTTTCTGCGTGCCGAACAGGGAGTTCAGGTCAACGTTAGCGATCCCGGTCAGCGTGACTTTGCCCGGCTCCTCGCGCCCGATGGCGCTGGTGAGGTTCTGCAGTTCGATATGGGCGTCGGCAACGCCTTTCAGACCAATATCTTTGGCAAAATGGTTTCGCTTCTGCAGGGCCTGGTTAATCTCCTGCTCGCTTACCGTGTATTGGGTCAGCTGATTACAGCCGCTCAGCAGGCCGCTGACAATCAGCGCGGCGGCGATCAAAATCTTTTTCATGGGGTTCCTCTGGCTCATACCTTCATTCATCCTGACACAAAGCATCATGACCTGTCAGCATCCTCGATACCAGCAGAATAGGCTGAAAGCAGGAGAAACCGCCGCCGCGCGCATCAGGTCCGCGGCTCCAGCATGCCGGAGGCAGAGCGTTTCGGACTAAACTGCCACCACAGCGCCAGGAAGGTGATAACCCCGATGACCCCGAGCATCAGCCACGGCAGCTCGGGCTGACCGGCGGCTTTACCAGCATCAAACAGCCAGCCGCCGCCTGCATATCCCAGCGCGCCGCCAAAGGCGAGCCCCAGGCGGCTGAAGCCCATATAGCTGCCGCGCGCCCGGGCGTCCGCCAGCGAGGCGCCCAGCGTCTCCCGGGCAGGTTCAGCAATGATGGAACCGATGTAAAACAGGCAGATCAGGGTAAACAGCTGCTGCAAACTGCTGGTCATGCCGATGGGGAGCATGGCCAGGGTCATCACCAGCAGACCGGCCATCAGCCGGTGCTCAAGGCGAAAACGTTTTTCGCTCCAGCGGGCAATGGGATAGAGCAGGGTCAGCGAAATGGTGGCTTCGATGGCGTACATCCACTTTACGGCGGCCGGCGAGCCGGCGATGTCATTCACCATGATCGGCAGCATCAGCATCACCTGAACCGCCAGCATGTAATAGCCCGTCAGCGTCAGGACATAGGTGACGAAGCGCTTGTCCCGCAGCACCCGGCCCAGCCCCTCGCGGATCGGCGTTTTTACCGTCGAGAGCTTCCATGCCGGCAGATACCAGGCGTTAAACGCCGCGCAGGCGATAAACAGCGCGGCGCCGGCGCTGCACACCAGGCGGAAATCATACTGCAGCAGCCAGCTGCCCAGCAGCGCGCCAATCACCGCGCCGGCGCTATCCTGCATCATCAGGATGGAGAAAAAGCGGCCGCGCTGATGCGGGCGCACCAGCTTAACCACCAGCGCCGCCCGCGGCGGGTCGAACAGCGTGCCGCCGAGCCCGGAAAGTATGCATGAGAACCACAGCACCCACGGCTCATGGGCGACGGCCATCGCCGCGAAGCCGCCGGCGCGCATCAGCATACCGGTGACGATCATCGGTTTGGCGCCAAAGCGGTCGGCGATGGCGCCGCCAAAGATACCTAATCCCTGCTGCACGAGCTGGCGCAGGCCGAGCGCGATGCCGACCATCAGCGCCGCCCAGCCCATCTGATCGACAAAGCGGATGGAAATCAGCGGGAAGACGACAAAAAAGCCCAGCACGACCAGCATGTTATCGACTAACAGGAAATATTTACCCAGGCTCCTTGCCTGCGAGACGCGGGACATTTCCCCTCCAGGGAAAAATAGAGATAAGCGTAGATATTCTGCGGGCAATCTGCTGCTTTTCCCAGCGCCCTTGCGACAATATTTTTTTATCAAAATGCAAGTTCGATTGAGGCTATTCATCGAAAAGAGGAGATGGCGCAGAAAATGGTATGTTGCTGTTTTCACACCGTCGCGCAGGACAGGTATAGTGAAGGCAGCAAGAATGAAGTCAGGGGGACTGAAAAGGAAATGTTTGGCTATCGCAGTAACGTGCCGAAGGTGCGTTTGACGACGGACCGGCTGGTGGTGCGCCTGGTTCACGATCGTGACGCCTGGCGTCTGGCCGATTATTACGCCGAGAATAAGGCGTTCTTAAAACCCTGGGAGCCGGTTCGTGACGACAGCCACTGCTATCCTTCCGGATGGCAGGCGCGTCTGTCGATGATCGCCGAGTTTCATAAGCAGGGGTCTGCTTTTTATTTCGCGCTGCTCGATCCGGAGGAAAAGGAGATCGTCGGCGTGGCGAATTTTTCCAACGTGGTGCGCGGGTCATTCCATGCCTGTTATCTCGGCTACTCTATTGGCGAGAAGTGGCAGGGGCAGGGGCTGATGTTTGAAGCGCTGACGTCGGCGATTCGCTATATGCAGCGTACGCAGCATATTCATCGCATTATGGCCAACTATATGCCGCATAATCAGCGCAGCGGCGCGCTGCTGGCGCGGTTGGGGTTTGAAAAAGAGGGTTACGCCAAAGATTACCTGCTGATTGACGGGCAGTGGCGTGACCATGTATTGACGGCGCTAACGACGCCGGACTGGTCAGCGGGACGTTAAGGAGAGAGGATGAAATATCAGTTAACCGCGCACGAAGCGCGCGTCATTGGCTGTCTGCTGGAAAAGCAGGTCACCACGCCTGAGCAGTATCCGCTGTCGGTGAATGCCGTAGTGACCGCCTGCAATCAGAAAACCAACCGCGAGCCGGTGATGTCGCTGAGCGAAGGCGAAGTCCAGGCTCTGCTGGATACCCTGGTGAAACGCCATTATCTGCGTACGGTCAGTGGCTTCGGCAATCGGGTCACTAAGTATGAGCAGCGCTTTTGCAACTCCGAATTTGGCGATCTGAAGCTCAGCGCCGGCGAGGTGGCGGTGGTGACGACGCTGCTGTTGCGCGGCGCCCAGACGCCGGGTGAATTACGCAGTCGGGCGCAGCGGATGCATGAGTTCAGCGATATGGCGGAAGTGGAAAGCGTGCTGGAAGGGCTGGCGACCCGCGAAGATGGTCCCTTTGTCGCCCGTCTGCCCCGGGAGCCGGGGAAACGGGAAAGCCGCTATATGCATCTGTTTTGCGACGACATGGACACACTGATCACGACAGTGGAAGCACTCTCGCCGCTGGAAGAGGAAGACGATCTGCGTGCCAGGGTTGAAGCGCTGGAAGGCGAGGTGGCGGAGCTGAAAGCGCGCCTCGATTCGCTGTTACACCATCTGGGGGACTAAACGTGGGGACAAGATTGCGCATCGGGGTGGTTGGCCTGGGCGGTATTGCGCAGAAAGCGTGGCTGCCGGTTCTGGGGGCGGCGGAAAGCTGGACGCTGCAGGCGGCCTGGTCGCCGGGAAAAGAGAAGGCGCTGCGGGTTTGCGAAACCTGGCGAATGCCATACGCTGAATCGCTGGATGCCCTGGCGGCGCAGTGCGATGCGGTCTTTGTTCATACGTCGACGGCTTCACATTATGAAGTGGTGAATCATTTGCTGAATGCCGGGGTTCATGTTTGCGTAGATAAACCGCTGGCGGACAAGCTGAGTGAGGCGGAGACGCTGGTCGAGCTGGCGGCGCGGCGTCGTCTGACGCTGATGGTCGGTTTCAATCGCCGCTTCGCACCGCTCTATCGGGAGCTAAAGGGGCGGCTGGGCGAGGCGGCCTCGCTGCGGATGGATAAGCACCGCAGCGATAGCGTGGGCAACGATCTGCGCTTTACCCTGCTTGATGACTATCTGCACGTGGTGGATACCGCGCTATGGCTGGCCGACGGTCAGGCGCGTCTGCGCGGTGGCGCGCTACAGATCACTCCGCAGGGCGAGATGCTGTATGCCGAACACCAGTTCAGTTCGCCCCGGCTGCAGGTCACCACCAGCATGCACCGCCGCGCAGGCAGCCAGCGCGAGTGGGTGCAGGCGGTTACGGATGGCGGGCTATATGCCGTCAGCGAGATGCGCGAATGGCAGGAGGAGTGCGGTCACGGCGTGGTCCAGCGCCCGGTCGCCAGCTGGCAAACCACCCTTGAGCAGCGCGGCTTTGTCGGCTGCGCGCGCCATTTTATCGAATGCGTGCAAAATCAGACGGTTCCTGAAACCGCAGGCGAACAGGCGCTGCTGGCTCAGCGGGTGGTCGACAAACTTTGGCGCGACGCCATCAGCGAATAATCCGTTGTAACAACTGACAGTAGTAATTCATGTTGAACCCGGTAGACTATCGCCACTTTCCAGCGCCCGCATTTGCGGGCGTTTTACTCCAGGGTTTGGAATAACAGCGTAATGAACCTTTTAAAATCACTGGCGGCCGTCAGTTCGATGACCATGTTTTCGCGCGTGCTGGGCTTTGCCCGCGATGCGATTGTGGCGCGCATTTTTGGCGCCGGGATGGCGACCGACGCCTTTTTCGTCGCCTTTAAACTGCCTAATCTGCTGCGGCGTATTTTTGCCGAAGGCGCCTTCTCTCAGGCGTTTGTACCGATCCTTGCCGAATATAAAAGCAAGCAGGGCGAAGATGCCACCCGGGTGTTTGTCTCGTATGTCTCCGGATTGCTGACCCTGGCCCTGGCGATCGTCACCGTTATCGGGATGCTGGCGGCGCCGTGGGTGATCACCATCACCGCCCCCGGGTTTGCTGATACCGCCGATAAATTTGCGCTGACTACCCAATTGCTGCGCATTACCTTCCCCTATATTTTGCTGATCTCCCTCGCCTCGCTGGTGGGGGCGATCCTTAATACCTGGAACCGCTTCTCGGTGCCGGCCTTTGCGCCGACGTTCCTCAACGTCAGCATGATTGGCTTTGCGCTGTTTGCCGCACCGTACTTTCATCCGCCGGTGCTGGCCCTGGCCTGGGCGGTCACGGTCGGCGGCGTGCTACAGCTGGCCTACCAGCTGCCGCACCTGAAGAAAATTGGCATGCTGGTCCTGCCGCGCATCAATCTGAAAGATGCCGGCGCGATGCGGGTGGTGAAGCAGATGGGGCCGGCGATCCTTGGCGTGTCGGTAAGCCAGATCTCCCTTATTATCAATACTATCTTCGCTTCGTTTCTCGTGTCGGGATCGGTGTCTTGGATGTACTACGCCGACCGTCTGATGGAGTTTCCGTCCGGTGTCCTGGGAGTGGCGCTCGGCACTATCCTGCTGCCATCGCTGTCAAAAAGCTTCGCCAGCGGTAATCATGACGAGTATTGCCGGCTGATGGACTGGGGGCTGCGTCTCTGCTTCCTGCTGGCGCTGCCGAGCGCGGTGGCGCTGGGGATCCTCGCCAAACCGCTGACCGTGGCCCTGTTCCAGTACGGCAAATTTAGCGCTTTTGATGCGGCAATGACCCAGCGCGCGCTGGTGGCCTATTCCGTGGGACTAATGGGGCTTATCGTGGTGAAGGTGCTGGCGCCGGGCTTCTATTCCCGCCAGGACATCAAGACCCCGGTCAAGATTGCTATTGTCACCCTGATTATGACCCAGGTGATGAACCTGGCGTTTATCGGCCCGCTGAAGCATGCGGGTCTGTCGCTGTCCATTGGCCTGGCGGCCTGCCTGAACGCCGCGCTGCTTTACTGGCAGTTGCGTAAACAGAAGATCTTTACCCCGCAACCGGGCTGGCTGGCCTTCCTGCTGCGTCTGATTGCTGCGGTGCTGGTTATGGCTGCGGCGCTGCTGGGCGTCATGCATATCATGCCGGAGTGGTCGCTGGGGACGATGCCGTTCCGTCTGATGCGCCTGCTGGTGGTGGTTGTCGCCGGGGTGGTGGCCTATTTCGCCACACTGCTGCTGTTGGGCTTCCGCGTGAAAGAGTTTGCCCGACGTACAGCCTAAGCGGTTGTGCGGGAATGGATGAACCCGCTTCGCCTCAGGCGAAGCGGGTTTTTTTATGATGCGCGGCGTTCGGCAGCGACGATACGGGCATTCTCCAGCAGGCGGATTGCCAGGGCGATCGCCCCGCTGACCACCGCCAGGGTAACCACCCCGTTCCAGCCGGCCAGCACGTACAGCTTGCTGCCCAGCACCGACCCCAGCGACATCCCGATGAAGACCACGGTAAACAGCAGGGCGTTAAGGCGGCCGCGGGCCTGCGGCTCGAGGCCATACACCAGGTTCTGATGCGCCACCAGGCTTGACTGCAGGCCAAGGTCGAAGCCAATCGCCGACAGGGCAATCAGCGCCAGCTGGCCATGCAGTGGCAGCAGCGGCAGTATAAACATCAGGGCGAAGGAGACGGTGACCAGCGCCGCCCCCATTTGAGTCACTTTACCGGCGCCAAATTTATCGGCCAGTCCGCCGGCCAGCGGCGCGGCCAGCGCCCCGGCAGCCCCGGCGATACCAAAGCCGCCCGCTACCGCACTGCCCATGTGATAGTGTTCGGAGAGCATCACTGCCAGCGTCGACCAGAAGGCGCTGAAGGCGACAGAGAGCGCCCCCTGAGCCAGCGCAGCGCGGCGTAGCGCCGGGTAGCGCTGCCACAGATGCGCCATTGAGGCCATCAGCTGCGGATAGCTCAGCGTCGAGTGAATGGCGAAGCGCGGCAGCACCCGCCACATCACCAGGCCAATCAGCGCCACGCTGACCGCCGCCGCCTGATACATCACCCGCCAGCCGAACACTGCGCCCACCACGCCGCTGACCGTCCGGGAAAGCAGGATCCCCAGCAGCAGCCCGGTCATCACCGTGCCCACCATTTTGCCCTGCTTGCCCGCCGGGGCGAGGATCGCCGCCGCAGGGACGATATCCTGCGCCATGGTCGCCGCCATACCGATCAGCAGACTGACCACCAGCAGTGAGCTGAGCTGGCCGGTGAGGCTGCACAGGAGCAGCAGGAGCGCCAGCAGCGCGCTTTTCACCAAAATCAGCCGGCGGCGATCGTGGCGGTCGCCGAGCGGGAGCAGGAACAGAATGCCGAGCGCATAACCCGCCTGCGTCAGAGTAGGGACCAGACCCATACCTTCTACCGTCAGGTGGAGATTGGCGCCCATCAACGGCAGCAGCGGCTGCGCGTAGTAGATAGAGGCGACGCTAAAGCCGGCGCCGAGCGCGAGAATGAAGATAATCCAGCCTGCGTCGCGGGTGGAAAGGGAAGTCGGTGTCATGATCAATACCTCGTGAATGCAATGGGGCTATTTTTCCCTGAATGCGGCTGGCGCGGTAGCCGGGCTGGTGGTAAAACGGTTATACGTAGCACGTATAGGCAAAAGAAAAATGAAAAGACAGGAGCGTATAGATCGCATTGAGCTGATGCGTACCTATATTCGTATTATAGAGGCAGGGTCGCTCTCCGCCGCGGCGGGGCAGATGGAGACCACCCAGGCGACCGTCAGCCGCCGCCTGCAGTCCCTTGAAGGGCTGCTGGGAGTCAAGCTGATCCTGCGTACCACCCATGCGATGAAGCTCACTGACGATGGCGAACGCTGCTACCGTCACGCCCGCCAGCTGGTGGATGCCTGGCTGGCGCTGGAAGACGACCTGCGTATTGCCGACGATCGGCCGGTGGGGGTGCTGCGGGTGAGGGCGCCGCACGCTTTTGGCCAGCAGCAGCTGCTGGGGCCGCTGGTCGCCTTTCTCCAGCGCCACCCGCAACTGTCGGTGGAGTGGATGCTGAATGATAATACTGTCGACTTTCTCAGCGATAATATCGACTGCGCCATCCGCGTGGGGGCGGAGGTGGATCCGGCCACGGTCTCCGTGCTGCTGGCGGAAGTGCCGCGCTGCGTGGTGGCCTCCCCTGAACTGCTGGCGAAGTACCCGCCGTTAACCTCGCTGGAGGCGTTATCCGGCCTGCCGTGGATCGCCATTAACACCTTTTATCAGCATGAGGTGCGGCTCCGACATCAGGTCAGCGGGCAGCTCGTCTCCACGGCGATCACCCCCTGTCTGAGCACCGACAGCCTTTACGTCGCGCGTAACACTGCGCTGGCGGGGCTGGGGGTGGCGATGGTGTCCAGCTGGGCCGTGGCGGAGGATCTTGCTGCCGGAAGGTTGACAGAGCTGTTCCCGCAGTGGCGTCCCGCCTCGCTGCCGGTCCACCTGGTCTATCCCTGGGCGCGCTATTATCCGACGCGGCTGCGTAAATTCCTCGACCTGATGCGGGAGATCATGCCGGACCTCGCCGGCATGCAGCCTCCGCAAAGCGCATAAAAAAACCGGCCAGGAGGCCGGTTTTTTATTTAGCACGCTTACTCGACGGGCTGTGGGCGGGTCGGTTCAGCGGTGGCTTTATGGGTGGCGCTATGACCGCCGGCGGCGCCTTTGCCTTCAAAAGCGAATGGCGGGCGCACCCAGGTGCTGTGGCGCGGCGCTTCCGGGACATAGTCCGGCGCTGGCGCACGGGTCATTGGCGCGGTGGCATGGCGATGACCCGCCACCACTACCGGCTTGCTCACCGGAGGCTCGACTTTGACCGGCTCGACAGGCGCGGCTTCGACAACCGGTGCTTCAACTGCGGTTTCCGCCGCCGGCGCGATGGTTTCCACTGGCGCTTCAACGACAGGCGCCGTTTCCACCACTTCAGGTTCTACCACCACCGGCTCGGCGTCGAGCGTCGCTGGCGCGATAGCCTGAGGCGCTTCGACAGCCGGCGCTTCGGTGACCAGCTCCTGCGGCGCTGGCTCGACGGCTGCTGGCGCGATACCTTCCGCAGCATCAACCACCACCGGCTCGGCGGCTACGACCGGCTCGACGACCACAGGCTCGGCGGTAACCGGCTCCATGGTAGCCGGCTCGACGGTGACCGGGGCAGCGGTAACGGTTTCAACGACGGCAACCGGGGTCGCGACGGCCGCGACGGTTTCCACGAGGTTGTCGTTCTGAACCTGAACCTCTTCCGACTGCTGATCCTGCGGACGAACCACCGGGTAGCGGATCCAGACTTTACCGGAAGCCATCTCCGGCGATGCGCAGGCCACGGTCAGCGGCATTGGCGACTGGGTCGGATAGCGTTCGTCACGATAGCGACGACGACGCTGACCGCTGACGCGCAGGTGACGCGGGGAACGACGTGAGCGACGCGGCATACCGTTCGCTTCACGGGATTCGCCATTTTCGTCCTGGTCCGCCACGCTCTCCACTACTGCTGGCAGCTCGGCTTTCACCGGCTCGCTGCGCGGAGCGATAACTTCCGCCACTACGGCTTCTGGCACGATCTCGGCAACCTGCTCAACGACAGCGGACTCAACGCGTACTTTCTGTGCCAGCTGGCGCGGTTTACGACGCGGCAGGGTCTGCACACGCTCTTCCTGCTCCGTCTCCTGCGCTACCGGCTCTTCGCGAGTCTGCGCTTTGGCTTCCTGCTGCGCCTGACGTTTGTCGTCATTGCGGCGGCGGGTGCGTTCGCGGCGCGGCTGCTGCTCGTCACGGGATTTCGCTTTCTCCGCGTCGTCGCCTGAGGTCTGGCGAACATCACGGGCTTCCACATTCTGCGACGGCTTCTCGCGACGGTTGCGACGGTTCTCTTCACGCGATTCGCGCGGTTCACGGCCCTCGGCATTGTCCGCACGAGTGTCACGATTGTCACGGTTATCGCGGTTGTCACGATTGTCGCGGTTTTCACGGCGGTCGTTGCGATCGCGGCGGTTGTTGGCGCGCGGTTTACGGCGCTCCTGCTGACGCTCCGGTTTTTCTTCCGCTTTCTTCTCGACCTTAACCTCAGCCGGTTTGGCCTCTTCGGCGCCAGAGAAGATATTCTTCAGCGCGCTGAAGAAGCGTGAGAGCAGGCCAGGCTGCGCCGGTGCGGTGGCCGCGACCGGTGCCGCTGCGGCGACAGGCGCGGCGACAGGCTCTTCAAGCATCGGGGCTGGCGGCGCGTCAGGCATGACAAAAGCGGCCAGGGCCGGCTGTTCCGGACGTTTCCGTTCTGCCGGCTCATCGTCGCCCGGCAGCGCCATCTCTTCTTCATGCAGCTTCGGCAGCAGGTAGCTCAGCGTTGAGGTCTCTTCACCTTTGCGCACGCGCAGGACGGAGTAGTGCGGCGTCTGCATTTCGTCGTTTGGCACGATAATCACGCGCACATCGCCCTGACGGGATTCGATAGCGCTCACCGCGGCACGTTTTTCGTTCAGCAGATAGGAGGCGATCGGTACCGGAACGATGGCGTGCACTTCTTTGGTGTTCTCTTTCAGCGCTTCTTCTTCGATCAGACGCAGAATAGAGAGCGACAGCGATTCGTTATCACGCACGGTGCCGGTGCCGGAGCAGCGCGGGCAGACGTGGTGGCTGGATTCGCCCAGCGACGGGCTCAGGCGCTGGCGGGACATCTCCAGCAGGCCGAAGCGCGAGATATGGCTGATCTGAATGCGCGCCCGGTCCTGACGGACGGCTTCGCGCAGACGGTTCTCCACAGCGCGCTGGTGGCGAACCGGAGTCATATCGATAAAGTCGATAACGATCAGGCCGCCGAGGTCGCGCAGACGCAGCTGGCGGGCAATCTCGTCAGCCGCTTCGAGGTTGGTGTTGAACGCCGTCTCTTCGATATCGCCGCCGCGGGTGGCGCGGGCGGAGTTGATATCGATCGCGGTCAGCGCTTCAGTGCTGTCGATGACGATAGAGCCACCGGACGGCAGACGCACTTCACGCTGGAAGGCGGATTCAATCTGGGATTCGATCTGGTAGTGGCTGAACAGCGGGATTTCACCGGTGTACAGTTTGATTTTGCTGCTGAAATCCGGACGACCCAGCGCGGCGATATGCTGGCGCGCCAGCTCGAGCACTTTCGGATTATCGATCAGGATTTCGCCGATATCCTGGCGCAGATAGTCACGGAAGGCGCGGACAATGACGTTGCTTTCCTGGTGGATAAGGAACGGCGCCGGACGGCTTTCCGCGGCTTTCTGAATCGCTTCCCAGTGTTTCAGACGGAAGCTCAGGTCCCACTGCAAGGCTTCGGCAGATTTGCCGACGCCAGCGGTGCGAACGATAAGGCCCATGCCGTCCGGAAGCTCCAGGCTCGCCAGCGCTTCTTTCAGTTCGGTACGGTCGTCGCCCTCGATACGGCGGGAAATTCCCCCCGCGCGCGGGTTGTTCGGCATCAATACCAGATAGCTGCCCGCCAGGCTGATAAAGGTGGTGAGCGCAGCGCCTTTGTTGCCGCGTTCTTCTTTATCAATCTGCACGATAACTTCCTGACCTTCACGCAGTACGTCTTTGATATTAGGACGGCCGTGCGCATTGTAGTTGGCGGGGAAATATTCGCGGGCGATTTCTTTGAGGGGGAGGAAACCATGACGCTCGGCGCCGTAATCAACAAACGCGGCTTCAAGGCTGGGTTCAATGCGGGTGATTTTGCCTTTGTAGATGTTCGCTTTTTTCTGTTCGTGCCCGGGGCTTTCGATATCCAGGTCGTACAGGCGCTGCCCATCAACAAGGGCGACGCGCAACTCTTCCTGCTGAGTTGCGTTGATTAACATTCTTTTCATCGTAACTTACTCATTATTCTTACATTGACGACTAAGCTGCGGGCAGAGTAATGCCTTTCCGGGGGAAAACCGATGGCCTCGTGTCTGGTTCACGTCGCCAACCTCACGGTTGTCGCGCGCTTAAGAGGCGCAGAGTGTCGGTCGCCTGTGTTTCAAACGGAAACACAGCGCAATTATTCAGGGGAACAGCCTGGGATGTATCACCAGAGAATATTCCATTTATACTCGTCGTCTTTCGCGTTGCAGGCATGATGGCTTAACCTGCTCACCTCGATCAGCGGATCCAGATGAGCTCCCGGGAGTCCCGGAGTTGACGCCTTCCTGCGACTTGAAATCCATAGAGCCTGTACCGGTAAGGACTGCAACCCGCAGCCCGCTAACTGTCTGAAAGATCACAACGTCTTACGCCATTGCTGCGTGGGCGATCGGTCAGACAAAACTGGTCATTCCGCTAATGTCTTGTTCTAACAAGATGCAATACGGAAAACGGTCTCATTATTCCATTGCTAACCTTGTTATAGCAAGTTGACTTTCACCTTTTATCACCCGGTTACTCACAGTTTTATCACCTGCCCATACAGATTGTTCTAATAACAAACAATATGGCGGTCAGGCAAACCGTGAAAACAGGATAATGATAAATATAAGCATATAAAAATGAGTGGCGCTAATGCGTCCGGCTATTTAGAATCGCGCACCATGAAAACTGAGACCCCAACCGTAAAAATGGTTGCCATTGCTGCTGATGAAGCGGGGCAACGTATCGACAACTTTTTGCGTACCCAATTGAAAGGCGTACCGAAGAGCATGATTTATCGCATCCTGCGTAAAGGCGAGGTGCGGGTGAATAAAAAACGCGTGAAGCCGGAGTATAAGCTGGAAGCGGGCGATGAAGTCCGTATCCCGCCGGTGCGTGTGGCGGAACGTGAAGAAGAGGCGGTATCGCCGCATCTGCAGAAAGTGGCGGCGCTCTCTGAGGTGATCCTCTATGAAGACGATCATATTCTGGTCCTCAATAAGCCATCCGGTACCGCGGTACATGGCGGCAGCGGCCTGAGCTTCGGCGTGATTGAAGGGCTGCGCGCCCTGCGCCCGGAGGCGCGCTTCCTTGAGCTGGTACATCGGCTCGACCGCGATACCTCTGGCGTGCTGCTGGTGGCGAAAAAGCGCTCGGCGCTGCGTTCGCTGCACGAGCAGCTGCGTGATAAAGGCATGCAGAAAGACTATCTGGCGCTGGTGCGCGGCCAGTGGCAGTCGCATACCAAAGTGGTGCAGGCCCCGCTGTTGAAGAACATTTTGCAGAGCGGCGAGAGAATCGTCCGCGTGAGTCAGGAAGGCAAGCCGTCAGAGACGCGCTTCAAAGTGGAAGAGCGTTATGAATTCGCCACTCTGGTGCGCTGCAGTCCGGTCACCGGACGCACGCATCAGATTCGCGTTCATACCCAGTATGCCGGCCATCCTATCGCCTTTGACGACCGCTATGGCGACCGCGAATTTGACAAGCAACTCTCTGGTACCGGCTTAAACCGCCTGTTCCTCCACGCTGCTGCGCTGAAGTTTACCCACCCAGGGAGCGGGGAGGTGATGCGCGTTGAGGCGCCGCTGGATAACCAGCTGAAGCACTGTCTACAGGTGCTACGGAAGAGCAAATAAGTGCAACGGCGGAATCAGTTCCGCCGTTTTTTTTACCTCAGCCTAACAGCGGGTTGTAATTTTCGCGGCGCAGCATCTGACAGAGCGCGATCAAGGGTAAACCGACCAGCGTATTCGGATCGCGGCCTTCCAGCCGTTCGAACAGCGTAATACCTAACCCCTCGCTCTTAAAACTCCCGGCGCACTGCAGCGGGTTCTCTTTACGCACATAGCCTTCGATCTCTTTATCGCTGAGATGCCGGAAGTGGACGTCAAAGGGCTCGCATTCGGTTTGCAGATGACCGCTGGCGGAGTTGTACAGCGCGAGGCCGGTATAAAAGGTGATGATCGACCCGCTCGCCTTTCTCAACTGCCTGCGGGCATTTTCCTCGGTGTGCGGTTTGCCGGTGATCTCACCGTCCAATACGCAAACCTGATCGGAGCCTATAATAAGGTGATTGGGGTAGCGCGAAGCCAGGCTCTGCGCTTTGGCCTGCGCCAGCCGGGTGACAAGCTGACGCGCGGATTCTTCAGGGCGGGGCGTTTCGTCGACGTCAGGCGCCGCACATTCAAATGGTAACCCCAGTTTTTCCAGCAGCATGCGCCGCCAGGGAGAGGTTGACGCCAGGATAAGTTGAGACATATTTTTTCATCCACATATAGCGCTTCGCAGAGCATCATCTTAAACTATGCGCCGCAATGTGTGCGAATAAATGGCAAAAGGCAACCTGAGGCTGCCTTTTTCTTTGACTCTATGACATTACAAAGTTAATATGCGCGCCCTATGCAAAAGGTAAAATTACCCCTGACTCTTGATCCGGTACGCACGGCTCAAAAACGCCTTGATTACGAAGGCATCTATGCCCGCGATCAGGTTGAACGTGTAGCCGATTCTGTAGTCAGCGTGGACAGCGATGTGGAATGCAGCATGTCGTTCGCTATCGATAACCAGCGTCTCGCCGTTATTACAGGCGATGCGAAGGTGACGGTAACCCTCGAATGCCAGCGTTGCGGGAAACCGTTCTCCCATCACGTCCACACCACGTATTGTTTTAGCCCCGTCAGAAATGACGAACAGGCCGAAGCACTACCGGAAGCGTATGAGCCGATTGAGGTTAACGAATTCGGTGAAATCGACCTGCAGGCAATGGTCGAGGATGAAATTATCCTCTCCCTGCCCGTAGTTCCGGTGCATGATTCTGAACACTGTGAAGTGTCCGACGCGGACATGGTCTTTGGCGAACTGCCTGAAGAGGCACAAAAACCAAACCCATTTGCCGTATTAGCCAGCTTAAAGCGTAAGTAATTGAGGAGTAAGGTCCATGGCCGTACAACAGAATAAACCAACCCGTTCCAAACGTGGCATGCGTCGTTCCCATGACGCGCTGACCGCAGTCACCAGCCTGTCTGTAGACAAAACTTCTGGTGAGAAACACCTGCGTCACCACATCACTGCCGACGGTTTCTACCGCGGTCGCAAGGTTATCGCTAAGTAATCACGCGATACTCGCAGGATTTCCCGTTGCAGGCCATGGCGGGTTTGTACGTACCTGGGCACTCGGTTAACCCGATAACCAGAGGCGTCAATGCCCGGATTGTTGCGTCTGCAGCGTGAAAATTCGCGGGTGCCAGCGTGATGAAGCTTAGTGAGGACTCCCCGGGCAACTGGGGAATCACCGAACCGGGCAGCGACGATACCTTGACACGTCTAACCCTGGCGTTAGATGTCATGGGGGGCGATTTCGGCCCATCCGTGACAGTGCCTGCAGCACTGCAGGCACTGAACTCTAATTCGCAACTCACACTTCTTTTAGTCGGCGATCCCGACGCCATCACGCCATTACTCGCCAAAGCTGACTTCGAACAACGTTCGCGTCTGCAGATTATTCCTGCGCAGTCAGTTATTGCCAGTGATGCGCGACCCGCACAGGCTATCCGCAGCAGTCGCGGAAGCTCAATGCGCGTGGCGCTGGAGCTTGTGAAAGAAGGGCGGGCGGAAGCCTGCGTCAGCGCCGGGAACACCGGCGCGCTGATGGGCCTGGCGAAACTGCTGCTCAAACCGATTGAAGGTATTGAGCGGCCGGCGCTGGTGACGGTGCTGCCGCACCAGCAGAAGGGCAAAACCGTGGTGCTGGATCTCGGCGCCAACGTCGATTGCGACAGCACGATGTTGGTGCAATTCGCGGTGATGGGGGCAGTGCTGGCGGAAGAGGTGGTCGGCATTGCCAATCCTCGCGTCGCCTTGCTGAACATCGGCGAAGAAGAGATGAAAGGCCTCAGCAGCATCCGCGATGCTGCTGCAGTGCTCAAAACGCTGCCTTCCCTCAACTACATCGGCTATCTTGAAGCCAGTGAACTGTTGACCGGAAAAACCGATGTGCTGGTTTGTGATGGATTCACGGGCAACGTCACATTAAAAACCATGGAAGGTGTTGTCAGAATGTTCCTTTCACTGCTGAAATCTCAGGGAGAGGGCAAAAAACGGTCGTGGTGGCTGCTGTTACTAAAACGTTGGTTACAAAAAAGCCTGGCGAGGCGATTCAGTCACCTCAACCCCGACCAGTATAATGGCGCCTGTCTGTTAGGATTGCGCGGTTCCGTGATCAAGAGTCATGGTGCTGCCAATCAACGCGCCTTTAGCGTCGCGATAGAGCAGGCAGTGCAGGCGGTGCAGCGGCAAATTCCTCAACGGATCGCCGCGCGCCTGGAATCTTTATACCCAGCTGGTTTCGAGCTGCCGGAAAGCGACAGTGACGTGAACGCCCGACAGCAAAGCGGGACAAATGGACACCACTAACGCCGCGGCGGTTGAACGAGGCGGGTATATTACCCAAGAGTGACTGAGCGTACATGTATACGAAGATTATTGGTACCGGCAGCTATCTGCCCGAGCAAGTGCGTACAAACGCCGACCTGGAAAAAATGGTAGAGACCTCTGACGAGTGGATTGTCACCCGCACAGGTATCCGTGAGCGTCGTATTGCCGCAGCGCATGAAACAGTTGCTACGATGGGCTTTGAAGCCGCAAAGCAGGCGCTGGCGATGGCGGGCGTGTCCGCGGAGCAAATTGGTCTGATCATTGTTGCGACCACCTCCGGCACGCACGCGTTTCCGAGTTCGGCATGCCAGATTCAGTCTATGCTGGGCGTCAAGGGCTGCCCGGCGTTTGACGTCGCGGCCGCCTGCGCCGGTTTCACCTATGCGCTGAGCGTCGCCGATCAGTATGTCAAGAACGGCGCGGTGGACTATGCGCTGGTCGTCGGCGCTGATGTGCTGGCGCGCACCTGCGATCCGACCGATCGCGGGACGATTATTATTTTCGGCGATGGCGCCGGGGCGGTGGTGCTGGGCGCCTCCGAAGAGCCTGGCATTATCTCGACGCATCTGCATGCTGACGGTAGCTATGGCGAACTGCTGACCCTGCCGAACGCCGATCGCGTCGATCCGGAAAATCCGATCTATCTGACGATGGCCGGCAATGAAGTCTTCAAAGTGGCGGTCACTGAGTTAGCGCACATCGTTGATGAGACGCTGGCCGCGAATAATCTTGAACGTTCTGCGCTGGACTGGCTGGTGCCGCATCAGGCAAACCTGCGGATCATCAGCGCGACGGCGAAGAAACTGGGCATGTCGATGGATAACGTCGTAGTGACCCTCGACCGCCATGGCAACACCTCCGCGGCGTCAGTCCCTTGCGCGCTGGATGAGGCCGTCCGCGATGGCCGCATTCAACGTGGGCAGCTGATTTTGCTGGAAGCCTTTGGTGGCGGTTTCACCTGGGGTTCCGCGCTGGTTCGTTTTTAGTATAAGGATTTAAACATGACGCAATTTGCTTTTGTGTTCCCGGGACAGGGCTCGCAGGCCGTAGGCATGCTGGCCGATATGGCGGCGACCTGGCCGGTCATTGAAGAGACCTTCGGTGAAGCTTCCGCAGCGTTGGGTTACGATCTGTGGGCGCTGACGCAACAGGGCCCGGCAGAAGAACTGAATAAGACCTGGCAGACCCAGCCAGCGCTGCTGACCGCCTCCGTGGCGCTGTACCGCGTCTGGCAGCAGCAGGGCGGCAAAGCGCCGGCGCTGCTGGCTGGTCACAGCCTCGGCGAATACTCCGCGCTGGTTTGCGCGGGCGTTATCGCTTTCGCTGATGCCGTTCGCCTGGTTGAACTGCGCGGCAAATTCATGCAGGAAGCTGTACCGGAAGGTACTGGCGCCATGTCAGCGATTATCGGTCTGGACGACACGGCTATTGCCAAAGCCTGTGAAGAATCGGCCGAAGGGCAGGTCGTCTCTCCGGTGAACTACAATTCCCCGGGCCAGGTGGTTATCGCCGGTCACAAAGAGGCCGTTGAACGCGCAGGCGCCGCCTGTAAGGCCGCGGGCGCTAAACGGGCGCTGCCGTTGCCGGTGAGCGTGCCGTCTCACTGTGCGCTGATGAAGCCAGCTGCGGAGAAACTGGCGCTTGAGCTGCAGAAAATCACCTTCAACGCGCCGACGATCCCGGTGGTAAATAACGTCGACGTGAAGTGCGAAACCGCGCCGGACGCCATTCGCGACGCGCTGGTACGCCAGCTGTATAGTCCGGTTCAGTGGACTAAAACCGTTGAGTTTATGGCTGCTCAGGGCGTAACGCATCTGTATGAGGTTGGCCCGGGTAAAGTCCTCACCGGCCTGACCAAACGTATTGTTGACACCCTGACCGCTTCCGCGCTTAACGAGCCGGCGGCGATGTCTGCGGCGCTTGAGCAATAAAAGAGGAAAACCATGAGTTTTGAAGGAAAAATCGCGCTGGTTACCGGTGCAAGCCGCGGTATTGGCCGCGCCATCGCTGAAACGCTCGTCGCCCGCGGCGCGAAAGTTATCGGTACTGCGACCAGCGAAAGCGGCGCGCAGGCGATCAGCGACTATTTAGGCGCCAACGGTAAAGGTCTGATGTTGAATGTGACCGACCCGGCATCTATTGAATCTGTTCTGGAAAATGTGCGCGCAGAGTTTGGCGAAGTGGATATCCTGGTGAATAATGCCGGGATCACTCGCGACAACCTGTTAATGCGCATGAAAGATGACGAGTGGAACGATATCATCGAAACCAACCTGTCATCGGTTTTCCGTCTGTCAAAAGCGGTAATGCGCGCTATGATGAAAAAGCGTCATGGACGTATTATCACTATCGGTTCTGTGGTTGGTACCATGGGAAATGCGGGTCAGGCCAACTACGCTGCGGCGAAAGCGGGTCTGATCGGCTTCAGTAAATCACTGGCGCGTGAAGTTGCGTCCCGCGGTATTACTGTAAACGTTGTTGCTCCGGGCTTTATTGAAACGGACATGACGCGTGCGCTGACCGATGAGCAGCGTGCGGGTACGCTGGCGGCAGTTCCTGCGGGGCGCCTTGGCACCCCAAATGAAATCGCCAGCGCGGTTGCATTTTTAGCCTCTGACGAAGCAAGTTACATCACTGGTGAAACCCTGCACGTCAACGGCGGAATGTACATGGTCTGACCGAGATTTGTGCAAAACGTTCAGGAACCGCGCACTTCGCACGGTTCTCTGTGCGGTTTTGTGCGAAAAGATTTGCGTTCTTAGGGCAAACGGCCTCAAAATAGCGCAAAATCGTGGTAAGACCTGCCGGGATTTAGTTGCAAATTTTTCAACATTTTATACACTACGAAAACCATCGCGAAAGCGAGTTTTGATAGGAAATTTAAGAGTATGAGCACTATCGAAGAACGCGTTAAGAAAATTATCGGCGAGCAGCTGGGCGTTAAGCAGGAAGAAGTTACCAACAATGCTTCCTTCGTTGAAGACCTGGGCGCTGATTCTCTTGACACCGTTGAGCTGGTAATGGCTCTGGAAGAAGAGTTTGATACTGAGATTCCGGACGAAGAAGCTGAGAAAATCACCACCGTTCAGGCTGCCATTGATTACATCAACGGCCACCAGGCGTAAGTGAACATCTCCAGGCGGTCATTCGACCGCCTGAGTTTTATCTTTATTTGTCCCACAAGAATCTATTTTCCCTCCCTGGAGGACAAACGTGTCTAAGCGTCGTGTAGTTGTGACCGGACTGGGCATGTTGTCTCCTGTCGGCAATACCGTAGAGTCTACCTGGAAAGCTCTCCTTGCCGGTCAGAGTGGCATCAGCCTGATCGACCATTTCGATACTAGCGCCTATGCAACGAAATTTGCTGGCTTAGTAAAGGATTTTAACTGTGATGACATCATCTCGCGCAAAGAGCAGCGCAAGATGGATGCCTTCATTCAATATGGAATTGTCGCTGGCGTTCAGGCCATGCAGGATTCTGGCCTTGAAGTGACGGAAGAGAATGCTACCCGTATTGGCGCCGCAATCGGCTCTGGTATTGGCGGTCTCGGCTTGATCGAAGAAAACCACAGTTCGCTGGTCAACGGCGGACCGCGTAAGATCAGCCCATTCTTCGTTCCCTCCACAATTGTTAACATGGTGGCCGGCCATCTGACCATCATGTTTGGTCTGCGTGGACCAAGTATCTCCATCGCGACCGCCTGTACTTCAGGCGTGCACAACATCGGTCAGGCTGCGCGCATCATCGCCTATGGCGATGCCGATGCGATGGTGGCAGGCGGTGCGGAAAAAGCCAGTACCCCGCTTGGCGTGGGCGGCTTTGGCGCAGCGCGGGCGCTCTCCACGCGCAATGACAACCCGCAGGCGGCAAGCCGTCCGTGGGATAAAGATCGCGACGGCTTCGTGCTGGGCGACGGCGCGGGCATGGTGGTGCTGGAAGAGTACGAGCACGCAAAAAAACGCGGCGCGAAAATCTACGCCGAGATCGTCGGCTTCGGCATGAGCAGCGATGCTTACCATATGACATCACCGCCGGAAGATGGCGCGGGCGCCGCGCTGGCGATGGTGAATGCCATTCGCGATGCGGGCATCGAACCGTGCCAGATCGGCTACGTCAATGCCCACGGCACCTCGACGCCGGCTGGCGATAAAGCGGAAGCGCAGGCGGTTAAGTCTGTCTTCGGCGATGCGGCGAGCCGCGTACTGGTGAGCTCCACCAAATCCATGACCGGGCATCTGCTGGGCGCGGCAGGGGCGGTAGAGTCGATTTACTCTATCCTGGCGCTGCGCGATCAGGCGGTTCCGCCGACGATCAACCTCGACAACCCGGATGAGGGCTGCGACCTCGACTTCGTTCCGCACGAAGCGCGTCAGGTTTCCGGTATGGAGTACACCCTGTGCAACTCCTTCGGCTTTGGCGGCACTAACGGTTCGCTGATCTTCAAAAAAGTGTGACAGGGCTTGCCCCGGTACTGCTTTAACAAAAGGCCCGATTGTCGGGCCTTTTTTATTCGGCTTTCTCCACTTGTCCTCTGCTCCGTGTCCTGAGACACTCACCGACCAGTGAAAAGGAGTCCTTTATGTTCTTGATAAATGGCGTTGAACAGGACACGCTGGCGGCGAACGATCGCGCCGTCCAGTTTGGCGACGGTTGTTTTACCACTGCCCGTATACAGCATGGACAGGTTGCGTTACTGGACGCCCATCTGCAGCGTTTGCAGACAACCTGCGAAAAATTACGCATCCCGTTTGACGACTGGCTGACGCTAAGCGACGAGATGCAGCGTCTGGCTCGACCGCACGCGCAGGGCGTGCTTAAGGTGACCCTTACCCGCGGCGTTGGGGGAAGGGGATACAGCACGGCGGGCTGTGCGTCGCCCACCCGTATTCTGAGCGACTCTCCGCTTCCGGCGCACTACGCGCGCTGGCGGGAGGAGGGCATTACCCTGACCCGGAGCCCGGTGACCCTGGGGCGCAACCCCTGGCTGGCTGGCCTGAAGCATCTTAATCGTCTGGAGCAGGTGCTGATTCGCTCTCATCTTGAACAGACGGACGCCGATGAGGCGCTGGTCCTTGACAGTGACGGGTGGCTTACGGAATGCTGTGCCGCGAATTTATTCTGGCGTCAGGGACGGGATGTATTTACTCCGCGACTCGATTATGCCGGGGTCAACGGCATAATGCGGCAGCGCTGTATCGCGCAGCTGGCACCATCGACGTTTCGCGTTGTCGAAGTGACAGCGCGTCCCGAGGCGTTGCGGGAGGCCGATGAAGTGCTGATCTGCAATGCGCTGATGCCGCTGGTGCCGGTTCGTCGCTGGGAGGAGACCGTCTGGTCCTCGCGCGAGCTTTACCATTTTTTAGCCCCTTTGTGTGAGCTGTCTGGTTAGTATGAAGAAAATGTTACGTTTTATCCTGTTGCTGGTGGTGCTGTTGGGCATCGCCGCGGCGGCAGGAATGTGGAAGGTACGCCAGCTGGCGGACAGCAAGCTGCTGATTAAAGAAGAGACCATCTTTACCCTCGAAGCCGGCACCGGCCGGCTGGCGCTGGGGCAGGATCTCTATCGCGAGAAGGTGATCAATCGCCCGCGCGTGTTCCAGTGGCTGCTGCGGATGGAGCCTGAGCTGTCTCACTTCAAGGCCGGGACCTATCGCCTCACGCCGCAAATGACGGTGCGCGAGATGCTGCAGCTGCTGGCCAGCGGCAAAGAGGCGCAGTTTCCGCTGCGCTTTGTCGAAGGCATGCGCGTCAGCGACTACCTTCGTCAGCTGCGCGATGCTCCCTACGTGAAGCACACGCTTGAAGACGATAGCTACGCGACGGTGGCTAAGGCGTTAGGTCTTGACCATGCCGACTGGGTGGAAGGCTGGTTCTGGCCGGATACCTGGATGTATACCGCCAATACTAGCGACATCGCCATCCTCAAGCGCGCGCATCAGAAAATGGTCACCGAAGTGGCGAAGGTTTGGGAAGGACGGATGGATAATCTGCCCTATGCCGATCAGAATCAGCTGTTGACCATGGCCTCGATTATTGAGAAAGAGACCGCGGTGGCGGAAGAGCGCGATCGCGTCGCGTCGGTATTTATCAACCGCCTGCGCATCGGCATGCGCTTACAGACCGACCCAACGGTGATCTACGGGATGGGCGAAGGGTATAATGGAAAGTTAACGCGTAAGGATCTGGAGACGCCGACCGCGTACAATACCTATACCATCAGCGGCCTGCCGCCAGGCCCTATCGCGGTGCCGGGCGAAGCGTCGCTGAAGGCGGCCGCCCATCCGGCGAAAACACCATACCTCTATTTTGTCGCCGACGGGAAAGGGGGCCATACGTTTACCACAAACCTGGTCAGCCATAACCGCGCGGTGCAGGACTATCTGAAAGTACTTAAGGAAAAAAATGCGCAGTAACTATATCGTCATCGAGGGGCTGGAGGGCGCCGGGAAGACCACCGCACGTCAACTGGTGGTGGAGACGCTGCAGTCGGCAGGTATTCACGATATGGTGTTTACCCGTGAGCCGGGGGGCACAATCCTTGCTGAAAAACTGCGTAGCCTGGTGCTGGATATCCAGTCCACGGGCGATGAAGTGATTAACGATAAAGCGGAAGTGCTGATGTTTTACGCGGCGCGCGTCCAACTGGTGGAGACGGTGATTAAGCCTGCTCTGGCTCGCGGCCAGTGGGTGATCGGCGATCGTCACGATCTCTCCACCCAGGCCTATCAGGGCGGCGGCAGGGGCATTGACCGCACGATGCTGGCGACGCTGCGCGACGCCGTTCTCGGCGATTTTCGTCCCGATTTGACGCTGTACCTCGACGTTACGCCGGAAGTGGGGCTGCAGCGCGCCCGCGCCCGCGGCGAACTGGATCGCATTGAGCAGGAGTCGATGAACTTCTTCAATCGTACCCGCGCGCGCTACCTTGAGCTGGCTGCGGCAGATCCTTCTATCCGCACGGTGGACGCGACGCAGCCGCTGGATGCCGTCGCACGCGATATTCGCGCCACGATCGCCCAGTGGATGGCGGAGCAACCGGCATGAAATGGTATCCGTGGCTGCGCCCCTCGTTCGAGCAACTGGTCGGTAGCTATCAGGCCGGACGTGGCCACCACGCCTTACTGTTACAGTCCCTGAGCGGGATGGGCGGCGAGGCGTTGATTTATGCGCTGTGCCGCTTCCTGATGTGCCGCCAGCCTGAAGGGCATAAAAGCTGCGGTCACTGCCACAGCTGCCAGCTGATGCAGGCCGGTACGCACCCCGATTACTATCCGCTGAGCCCTGAGAAAGGCAAGAGCGCGCTGGGTATTGACGCGGTGCGCGATGTCAACGACAAGCTCTATGAGCGCGCGCGTCTTGGTGGGGCGAAGGTGGTATGGATTAGCGATGCCGCCTTGCTGACCGATGCCGCCGCCAACGCGTTGCTGAAAACGCTGGAGGAGCCGCCGGAAAATACCTGGTTCTTCCTCGCTTGCGAGGAGCCGGCGCGTCTGCTGACCACCCTGCGCAGTCGCTGCCGCCTGCACCACCTGTCGCCGCCGACGGAATCTTATGCCCTGGCCTGGCTGGAGCGTGAGGTGAACCTGCCGCAGGAGGCGCTGCTGGCCGCGTTACGTCTGTGCGCCAGCGCGCCGGCCGCTGCGCTCGAGCTGCTTAAGGAGCCGCAGTGGACGGCGCGACAGCAGCTGTGTCAGGCGCTGGCGACCACACTGGCGAGCGGTGACTGGCTGGCGCTGCTGCCGATACTCAATCATGAACAGGCGGCGGTTCGCCTGCACTGGCTGGCATCGCTGCTGGTCGATGCGCAAAAACGACAGCAGGGAATTGCCCTGGTGAGTAACCCGGATGTCTGGCCGCTGCTGGAGCAGCTGGCGCACAGTCTGCCCGCCGCCCGGCTGCAGGCGATTGCCCATGACGTCTGTACCTGCCGCGAGCAATTGCTGAACGTCGTCGGCGTCAACCGCGAACTGCTGCTCACCGAGCGCCTGCTGCGCTGGGAACATTACCTGCAACCCGGGACGGTTTTACCCGTCTCCCACCTCTGAGTGAGACATTATGTTTTTAGTCGACTCCCACTGCCATCTTGATGGTCTGGATTATCAAACCCTGCACAAAAACGTCGATGACGTACTGGCAAAAGCGGCCGCACGCGATGTGAAATTTTGCCTGGCGGTCGCCACGACGCTGTCTGGCTACCGCAGTATGCGCGAGCTGGTAGGAAGGCGTGACAACGTCGTCTTCTCCTGCGGCGTGCACCCGTTAAATCAGGATGAGCCCTACGAGGTGGAGACGCTGCGCACGCTGGCGGCGGAAGAGGGCGTCGTCGCGATGGGAGAGACCGGACTGGACTATTTTTATACCCCGGAAACCAAAGTCCAGCAGCAAACTTCGTTCCGTGACCATATCCGCATCGGCCGGGAGCTGAACAAGCCCGTGATCGTGCATACCCGTGATGCTCGCGCCGATACCCTGGCCATTTTACGCGAAGAAAAGGTGACGGATTGCGGAGGCGTACTACACTGTTTCACTGAGGACAGGGAGACGGCGGGTAAGCTGCTCGACATGGGGTTCTATATCTCGTTTTCCGGTATCGTCACTTTCCGTAACGCCGAGCAGCTGCGCGATGCGGCGCGCTATGTTCCGCTGGATCGTCTGCTGGTGGAGACCGATTCGCCATACCTGGCGCCGGTACCCCATCGCGGCAAAGAGAACCAGCCGGCGCTGGTGCGTGACGTTGCTGAATACATGGCGGTACTGAAGGGTGTGTCGCTGGAGCAACTGGCTCAGCAGACCACCGACAATTTTGCCACGCTGTTCCACATTGACCCCGCCCGCTTGCAACCTGCTTGATCTGCTTATTATTTTAAGGCTCGTAATTAATAGCCAAAGCGAGTAAAGTTCACCGCCACAAAAGTGGCGGTGAAGGTTTTTTGGCAACATCTGGATACAACTTATGTAAGCTGATGTAAATTTTTACCGGAAGGCTGATTGAAACGTGATAGCCGTCAAACAATCATCCCGTTAATTATTTTACTCTGTGTAATAAATAAAGGGCGCTTAGATGTCCTGTCCACGGCGCGGTTCTCCCCCCGGGCCAATGCGTGAAAACGTAAAAAAGTACCAAATACTCAGGAGCACTCTCAATTATGTTTAAGAATGCATTTGCTAACCTGCAGAAGGTCGGTAAATCGCTGATGCTGCCGGTATCCGTACTGCCTATCGCAGGTATCCTGCTGGGCGTCGGTTCCGCAAACTTCAGCTGGCTGCCAGCCGTGGTCTCCCACGTTATGGCAGAAGCAGGCGGTTCAGTTTTCGCCAACATGCCGCTGATCTTCGCTATCGGTGTGGCCCTCGGCTTCACCAATAACGACGGTGTATCCGCACTGGCTGCAGTGGTAGCTTACGGCATCATGGTGAAAACCATGGCGGTGGTTGCGCCGCTGGTGCTGCATTTACCTGCTGACGAGATTGCGGCAAAACACCTGGCTGATACCGGCGTGCTTGGCGGTATTATCTCCGGTGCTATCGCCGCGTACATGTTCAACCGCTTCTATCGCATTAAGCTGCCAGAATATCTCGGCTTCTTTGCGGGCAAGCGCTTTGTACCGATTATCTCTGGTCTGGCCGCTATCTTCACCGGCGTGATCCTCTCCTTCATTTGGCCGCCGATCGGTTCCGCGATCCAGACCTTCTCCCAGTGGGCTGCTTATCAGAACCCGGTGGTGGCGTTTGGTATCTACGGTTTCATCGAGCGTTGCCTGGTGCCGTTTGGTCTGCACCACATCTGGAACGTTCCTTTCCAGATGCAGATCGGTGAATACACCAACGCGGCTGGTCAGGTATTCCACGGCGATATCCCGCGCTACATGGCAGGCGACCCGACCGCGGGCAAACTGTCTGGCGGCTTCCTGTTCAAAATGTACGGTCTGCCGGCAGCGGCTATCGCGATTTGGCACTCTGCTAAACCGGAAAACCGCGCCAAAGTGGGCGGTATCATGATCTCCGCCGCGCTGACCTCGTTCCTGACCGGTATCACCGAGCCGATCGAGTTCTCGTTCATGTTCGTGGCGCCGATCCTGTACGTTATCCATGCCATCCTGGCGGGTCTGGCGTTCCCGATCTGTATCCTGCTGGGTATGCGTGACGGTACTTCGTTCTCTCACGGCCTGATCGACTTTATCGTGCTGTCCGGTAACAGCAGCAAGCTGTGGCTGTTCCCGATCGTCGGTATCTGCTATGCGATCGTGTACTACGTCATTTTCCGCGTGCTGATTAAAGCCCTGGATCTGAAAACACCGGGTCGTGAAGATACCACCGAAGAGAGCAAAGCTGGCGCAACCAGCGAGATGGCCCCGGCTCTGATCGCCGCTTTCGGCGGTAAAGAGAACATCACCAACCTCGACGCATGTATTACTCGTCTGCGTGTTAGCGTGGCGGATGTAGCGAAAGTTGACCAGGCTGGCCTGAAAAAACTGGGCGCCGCTGGCGTGGTAGTGGCAGGTTCTGGCGTACAGGCCATCTTCGGTACCAAGTCCGATAACCTGAAAACTGAAATGGATGAGTACATCCGTAACAGTTAAGACGTAGTATCGGGGAGACTAAGGCAGCCAACTGGCTGCCTTTTTTACGTGACAAGATCGGCCTTCCAGAGGCGATAACCCTGCTAACTGTCCGCCAAATGCTTATTCCCTCAGCAGCTAAGTCTATAGTTGAATAAGAAAAAGAGCTTTCAGGTTGAAAGAGAGGGAGGATGTCGCTCATACTCTTACCGGAACCTGTGCGTCTGCGTTTATCTGCAGAAGCAGGCCAGCGTACGGGATAAAACTAATAAGGAATCAGTCATGGCAGAAGAAACGATTTTCAGCAAAATCATTCGCCGGGAGATCCCGTCGGATATTGTTTATCAGGATGAGCTTGTGACCGCTTTTCGCGACATCTCCCCGCAGGCGCCCACCCACATTCTGATTGTCCCGAACGTTCTGATTCCTACCGTAAATGACGTCACCACCGAACATGAGCTGGCCCTGGGCCGGATGATGACCGTCGCGGCGAAGATTGCCCGCGATGAAGGCCTCGCCGACGATGGCTACCGGTTGATCGTCAACTGCAACCGCCACGGCGGCCAAGAAGTTTACCATATCCATATGCATCTGCTGGGCGGTCGTCCGCTGGGTCCGATGCTGGCGCACAAAGGCTAACGCCATGCTAAGGACCCTTTTGGGCGCGTGTCTGGCGGCGGGGCTGCTGGCCGGATGTAGTTCACACCCGGAGATCCCGGTTTCTGACCAGCAGGCGCTGGTGATGGAGTCGAGCGTGCTGGCCGCCGGGATCAGCGCCAGCGAGCCTGTCGTCGTGGCGACGGAGATACAGGCTACCGCCTCCTCTACGCTGTATAACGAGCGCCAACAGCCGGTCACCGTGCATTATCGTTTTTTCTGGTATGACGCCCGAGGGCTGGAGATGCACCCCCTGGAGGCGCCGCGCACCATCGTGGTCCCGGCTCGCTCCTCGGTGACGTTGTATGGCAGCGCCAATATCCTGGGGGCGCATAAGGCCCGCCTTTATCTTTATCTGTAAGGGGTAATTATAATGATGAAAATGTGTCGCTATGCGTTAATCACAGCACTGGCGATATTCCTCGCAGGCTGTGCGGGGCTGCGTGAGCAGCCCGCGCCGGTAGAAGAGGCCAAACCGCAGCCGCAGCAGCCTGCGCAGCCACAGCCCACGGTGCCGACGGTACCGGCGGTGCCTTCCGTCCCTTCGCAGCCAGGACCGATTGAGCATCAGGATCAGCAGTCGGGTCAGCCGGCGCCGCGCGTGCGTCATTATGACTGGAACGGCGCGGTGCAGCCGATGGTGGGACAGATGCTGCAGGCGGGCGGGGTCAATGCCGGCAGTATTCTGCTGGTTGACAGCGTGAACAACCGCACCAACGGTTCGCTGAATGCCGGAGAAGCCACCACCGCGTTACGTAACGCGCTGGCGGGCAACGGCAAATTTACCCTTGTTTCACCGCAGCAGCTGGCGGTCGCCAAGCAGCAGCTGGGCCTGTCGCCGCAGGACAGCCTCGGCAGCCGCAGCAAAGCCATGGGCATCGCCCGCAACGTGGGCGCACAGTATGTGCTTTATTCCAATGCCACTGGCAACGTCAACGCGCCCGAGCTGAAGATGCAGTTGATGCTGGTGCAAACCGGCGAGATTATCTGGTCAGGTAAAGGTGCGGTTCAGCAACAATAAGCTAACGCGCGACGAGCTCTTGTCGCGCTTCTTTCCCCACTATCATCCTGTCGCCTCGCTGAGCCAGACCGGCCTCAGCGGCGGCAGTGTGATTATCAGCGATGGCGACCAGCGACGAGTGCTGCGTCAGCCGCACGACCCGTCTGCCGCTGCCTGTTATTTTCGCCGTCAGTATCGTGCGCTGCGCCGGCTGCCTGCCAGGCTGGCGCCCAATCCTCTGTTTTACTCGCCCTGCTGGATGGTGGTGGAGTATTGCGCGGGTGAGGTGAAAAGCGAGTTACCTGACTGCCCGCAACTGTCTGGCTTATTGTATGATTTGCATCAGCAACCGCGGTTCGGCTGGCGTGTTAGTCTCGGGCCGCTGCTGGCGCAGTACTGGCAGAGGAGCGATCCGGCCCGGCGCACGCCGCGCTGGCTACGTTGGCATCAGCGGCTGTGCCGCCGGGGAGAGCCTCGTCCTCTGCGGCTGGCGCCGCTGCATATGGATGTCCATGCCGGCAATATTATCCACAGTGACGCCGGTCTGAAGCTGATCGACTGGGAATATGCCGGCGATGGCGATATCGCGCTGGAGCTGGCCGCCGTGTGGATCGCCCCGGACGAGCGCCGCCAGCTGGTGGCGGCATATGCCCGACGGGCGGCTATCGACGCGCAGCAGCTATGGCGGCAGGTGGCGCGCTGGCGTCCGTGGGTACTGCTGCTCATGGCGGGCTGGTATGAAATGCGCTGGCGGCAGAGCGGGGATCGGCAATTTATCATGCTGGCAGATGAAACATGGTGTCAGTTAGACAACGAACGCAAAGGATAAGAGAGGTCAGTGTGGGCCCAGTGATGTTGGATGTTGAAGGGTATGAACTGGATGCGGAAGAGCGAGAGATTCTGGCGCATCCATTGGTGGGAGGGTTGATCCTCTTCACCCGAAATTATCACGATCCGGCGCAGCTGCGGGAGCTGGTGCGCCAGATCCGCGAAGCCTCCCGTAACCATCTGGTGGTGGCGGTCGATCAGGAAGGGGGACGCGTTCAGCGTTTCCGCGAAGGCTTTACCCGTTTACCGGCGGCCCAGTCTTTCGCTGCGCTGCTGGGGATGGAAGAGGGGGGCAAACTGGCCGCCGAGGCTGGCTGGCTGATGGCCAGCGAAATGATCGCCATGGACATCGATATCAGCTTTGCGCCGGTGCTGGACGTCGGTCACATCAGCGCCGCAATCGGCGAACGTTCTTATCATGAAGATCCGCAGAAAGCGTTGACGATGGCGCGTCACGTCATTGACGGCATGCACGCCGCGGGCATGAAAACCACCGGCAAACACTTCCCGGGACACGGGGCGGTGACTGCCGATTCGCACAAAGAAACCCCGTTCGATCCGCGTCCGGCATCGGTTATCCGCGACCACGATATGGCGGTATTCAAAAGCCTTATCGCCGAGCAGCGTCTGGATGCCATTATGCCGGCGCATGTGATTTACCCGGAGCTCGACCCGCGTCCGGCGAGCGGTTCGGCCTATTGGCTGAAAACGGTGCTGCGCGGCGAGCTGGGCTTCGATGGGGTGATTTTCTCCGACGATCTGTCGATGGAAGGGGCGGCGATCATGGGCAGCTATGCCGAACGCGGCCAGGCATCGCTCGACGCCGGTTGCGATATGATACTCGTCTGCAATAATCGTAAGGGCGCGGTTAGTGTGCTGGATAACCTGTCGCCGATCAAAGCAGAGCGTGTTACGAAATTGTATCATAAAGGTTCCTTTTCCCGTCAGGAGTTAAGGGATTCAGCCCGTTGGAAAACGGTGAGTGCCCAGCTGGAGCAGCTTCATGCGCGCTGGCAAGAGGCGAAGTCCGCGTAACGCTCTGCGGGGCGTTGTTGTCTGGTGAGGATGCGATGATTATCTATTTACACGGTTTTGACTCGAACAGCCCCGGTAACCACGAGAAGGTGATGCAGTTGCAGTTTATTGACCCTGACGTGCGGTTGATAAGCTACAGCACGCGCCATCCCAAGCACGACATGCAGCATCTGCTGAAAGAGGTTGATAAAATGCTGCAGCTTACCGCCGATGACCGGCCGCTGATCTGCGGCGTTGGACTCGGCGGTTACTGGGCGGAGCGGATTGGTTTCCTGTGCGATATCCGTCAGGCGGTGTTCAATCCGAACCTGTTTCCGCATGAGAATATGGAAGGCAAAATCGACCGACCGGAAGAGTATGCTGACATCGCCACCAAATGCGTGACCAACTTCCGCGAAAAGAACCGCGATCGCTGTCTGGTGGTGCTTTCCCGACAGGACGAAGCGTTGGACAGCCAGCGTTCCGCCGACCTTCTGCACCACTATTATGAAATTATCTGGGATGAAGAGCAGACCCATAAGTTTAAAAACATTTCGCCGCACCTGCAGCGGCTGAAAGCGTTTAAAACCCTCGGTTAAGCCTTTCCCCTGTCTCCAAACCCGCGCCGGGTTCGCCGCGCGGGTTTTTTCATGTCTACACTTATTGGTTTCGCTGAAAAAATACGCGACAAAACTTGATGCACATCAATTTTGGTATGACCAATGCACCGTTCATGGTATTCTCGACAGTGCTGAATGGTTTCATTGACGTAACTTGTTGTTAAATAAAGGCTATTTTAATAACTTTTATTTAACAATTGGTTAATAATTTTAGGGGTACACATGACTACGCCATTGAAAAAAATCGTAATTGTGGGTGGCGGCGCAGGCGGACTGGAACTGGCAACTCAGCTGGGGAAAAAGTTAGGGCGCCATAAGAAAGCGAAAATCACCCTGGTGGACCGTAACCACAGCCATCTGTGGAAGCCGCTGCTGCACGAAGTGGCCACCGGTTCTCTGGATGAAGGTGTCGATGCGCTGAGCTATCTGGCCCATGCCCGCAACCACGGCTTCCAGTTCCAGCTGGGGTCGGTGGTCGATATCAATCGCGAAGGGAAGACCATCACCCTCGGCGAGCTGCGCAATGAAAAAGGCGAGCTGCTGGTGGCTGAGCGTAAACTGCCGTACGACACGCTGGTGATGGCGCTGGGCAGTACCTCGAATGACTTCAACACCCCTGGCGTTAAAGAGAATTGCATTTTCCTCGACAACCCGCACCAGGCGCGTCGTTTCCATCAGGAAATGCTCAACCTGTTCCTTAAATACTCCGCGAACCTCGGCGCTAACGGTAAAGTAAACATTGCCATCGTCGGCGGCGGCGCCACCGGCGTGGAACTCTCCGCTGAGTTGCATAATGCCGTGAAACAGCTGCACAGCTACGGCTACAAAGGGCTGACCAACGAAGCGCTGAACGTCACGCTGGTCGAAGCGGGCGAACGCATTCTGCCGGCGCTGCCGCCGCGCATTTCCGGGGCGGCGCATAATGAGCTGACCAAGCTGGGTGTACGGGTGCTGACGCAGACCATGGTCACCAGCGCCGATGCGGGCGGCCTGCACACCAAAGATGGCGAATATATTGAAGCGGATCTGATGGTCTGGGCGGCCGGGATCAAAGCGCCAGATTTCATGAAAGAGATCGGCGGCCTGGAAACCAACCGTATCAATCAGCTGGTGGTTGAGCCGACGTTGCAGACCACCCGCGACGCGGATATTTTCGCCATTGGCGATTGCGCCTCCTGCGCCCGTCCGGAAGGCGGCTTTGTACCACCGCGTGCCCAGGCGGCGCACCAGATGGCCACCTGCGCGCTGAATAACATCCTCGCGCAGATGAAAGGTAAACCGTTGAAGGCGTATACCTATAAAGACCATGGCTCACTGGTGTCGCTATCCAACTACTCCACCGTCGGCAGCCTGATGGGCAACCTGATGCGCGGCTCGATGATGGTGGAAGGGCGCATTGCGCGCTTTGTGTACATCTCCCTGTACCGTATGCACCAGATCGCCCTGCACGGCTATTTCAAAACCGGCCTGATGATGCTGGTTGGGCGCATCAACCGCATCATTCGCCCGCGCCTCAAGCTGCATTAATCGCTGTTGCGACCCGGAGCGCGCCCTGGCGGCGCCTCCGGGCTCTTCTGCTGAACCGGCGGCGATCCCGCTCGGAATCCTCTGAATCCCTTTGATTTGCAGCGAATTCTCGCACTTTTCATCCGCTATCTGATTTGCGCCTTCCCGGGTCCGGTTGCAAAATTGTATCAACAGCAACAAAGGAGGATCTCCCGTGAATAAATCTATGTTGGCGGGTATAGGGATAGGCGTGGCTGCCGCGCTGGGCGTTGCAGCTGTCGCTGGTCTCAACGTGTTAGATCGCGGCCCGCAGTATGCGCAAGTGGTCTCCAGTACACCGATTAAAGAAACCGTGAAAACCCCGCGCCAGGAATGCCGCAATGTCACCGTGACCCATCGTCGTCCGGTACAGGATGAAAACCGCATCGCCGGTTCCGTGCTGGGCGCGGTGGCGGGCGGGGTGATTGGCCACCAGTTCGGCGGCGGTCACGGACGCAGCGTGGCGACGGTGGTGGGCGCGCTGGGCGGCGGCTATGCCGGTAACCAGATCCAGGGCGCGATGCAGGACAACGACACCTACACCACCACGCAACAGCGCTGCAAAACGGTGTATGACAAATCCGACAAAATGCTGGGTTACGATGTGACCTATAAGATAGGCGATCAGCAGGGGAAAATCCGGATGGATCACGATCCTGGCAGCCAGATCCCGCTGGACAACAACGGCCAGCTGGTCCTGAACAACAAAATCTAAAAACAGATTTGTGTATTGATTAGCCCCTCAATCGCTCAGGCTGAGGGGCTTTTTTTATCAGAAGGTTAACGCGTAATTCAGACCGAAGGTGCGGCCGCGGCCCTTGTATTCATACAGCGACGAGCTGCCGTAGGTTGGGCTGTAGAGCAGCGGCGCGCGCTGGCCCCAGATGGTGATATAGTCTTCGTTAAGCAGGTTTTCGATACTGAAGGTCAGTTTTCCCACCGGCAGCGCGTAACTGCCGATAAAATCGACGGTGTTATAGCCTTCCAGCTTGTTGCCGGCGGCGTCGCTGAGGTCAAACACCTGCTGGCTCTGCACGCGCAGGCTCCACGGATCCGGCGCCCAGCCCACCCAGGCGGTGGCTTTGGACGGCGAGGCGAGGGTGACGTCCCACTTCTGCCAGCGGCCATCGGTCTGCACCTGTGATTTCAGCACGTTGAAGTTGCCGCCGACGCTCCAGTCGCTGTCCGGAATAAAGTAATCGACCGCACCCTCAACGCCGTAAATACGCCGTTTGTCGGACTGAACATCGATGGTCATATCGGTACGGTTGACGACGATGGTCTTATCCGAAGTCGAGTAATACGCCGCCAGCTGAGTGCGCAGGTTATCGCCGGTATAGCGCCAGCCCAGCTCATACGAGTTAACCTTGATCCCCTGCAGCGGCGAGTCATCGACGTTGACGCTGGAGAGCAGCGGCAGATGACCATTGACCGCCGCGCCGTATTTCCCGATGCCATAGTATTTACCCGGATCCGGCAGCTCAACGCCCTGCGAGAAGTTAAACCAGGTCTGCTGACGCTCGGTCAGATGGGCCACGATCCCGGCGTTAAACAGGAAGTTGTCATAATCGGTTTTGCCGCCTTTGATGGCGTCGGCGGAGCGCGCTTTGCCGTTCGCGATATCCTGTTGCTGGGCGTAGCCGACAAAGTCGTCAACCCGGTTTTCGGTCCACTGGTAGCGAACCCCGCCGCTGAGGGTAAAGATATCGTTCAGATCATAGCTCGACTGCAGGAACGGCGCGACGTTGGAGATACTGTATCCCGGATAGCGACCGGTGGTGTAGATCGATTCGTTGTGCAGCCCGCCGGACGCCAGCGATTGTTGCAGATCGAAGAACATCTGGTTGGCATTGAAGGTCTCATGATCGGCGTCGAGACCCCAGGTGAGATCCCATCCCGCCAGCGGCTGGCTGTTGAGAGTCAGCTTTGCCCCGTACTGATCGGTATCCTGCTGCGACGAGGAGAAGCTGCTGACCTGACCTTTGCTGAGCGTCGGGAATGGATAGAAGGTGAGGGACTCATCGCGATAGTACACCTGGCTCACCAGATTCTGGCCGAGGAAATCGGCATCGGAGTACTGGAGGCTGATCAGATGGCGCTCGGTGCCGGGGATACGATCGGAATTGAGCCCATCGGTGGTGTACGCTTTGCCGCCGCTGGTGACCGCGGACATATTTTTCCCGAGCCACAGGCCATAGTCATCATCGCCCTGGCTTTTATAGTACTGGGTGACCAGCTGCAGCTGGCGGTTGTCGTCGATCTCGATCGTCCCCGTCCCCATGACGTCCAGACGATCAGAGTGCTGGAGCCCCGTTTGGGTGTTATCGAGGATCAGCGCATCGTTATTGCCGTCGTACCAACCGCCGAAACGCTGATAGGCTACCGATAAACGCCCGGACGCGTGGTCTGTCCCGCCGCTGACCGCCGCCGCGACACGCTCATCATGATCGTTGCTGTTTGCAAACCCGCTCTTGCTGCCCACCTCAAGATCGACCTGGCGATCCTGCTGCCCTTTTTTGGTGACGATGTTGATAAGTCCGCCGGTACTGCCGCCGCCGTACAGCGAGGTTGCCCCGGAGATCACTTCGACATGCTCGATGTTGAACGGGTCGATGGCGTCGAGCTGGCGGCTGTCGGTGCGGGAAGAGTTGAGCCGGACGCCGTCAATCAGCACGACGATGGCGCGCCCGCGCATGTTCATCCCATAGTTGGTGCGCCCCTGGCTGCTGACGTCGATGCCCGGGATCAGCTGCGCCAGCACGTCTTTGAACTCTTTTCCGCCCTGGACCTGCTGCTCAATCTCCTGGCCCTCAATGACCCAGGTGGTTTGGGCCATTTCGGCAACGGTGCGATGGGTGCGGTTCGCGCTAACGATAATGCTGTCTTCTTCAGACTGAGCCGCCAGCGCAGGCAGCGCGCTGGCCAGCAGCAGAGGGTGGAGCACCCAGAGGCGCTTTTTCATATCCATTCCTTTTATGAGCAAGTTGTTTTGTCGTTGTTATGGGCCGGCGTCGGGCCGGTATTCGTTACAATGCGAAACATCTGGAAAAACTCAAAAAAGGATTTTGCACATAATGAATATCGCAATCAATATCATTTGCGTTTATCTTGCGCGAGAAAAGGTAATAAAAATCAATCTATTTTGTGGGGATAAAGCGAAACGGCGGGCGGTTCCGGCGGTTGAACACCGCCGGAAGCGGGGCGCATCAGGACTCGAGGACCAGCGGCCAGAGACGGAGGGTGGTGTCAGTGATTTGCATCAGTTTGTCAAAATCGGCGCCTTCCCGTGCGCTGATGGACATCCCCTGCAGGACACAGTTGAGAAACTGCGCCAGCTGCCCCACGTCGCGGCCCGCGGGCAGTTCGCCCTGCGCTTGCCGTTGCTGCAGAAACTGGGTTAGCGCCTGCTCCTGCATCGCATGGCGGGATTTGATGGTATTGGCGATATCCGTCGAGGAGGCGGCCAGCGCGGCGGAGGTATTAATGATAAAGCAGCCGGCCGGTGTCTCTTTGCTGGTAAAACAGGTGGCGACCGCGGTGAAGTAGTCGCGCAACGCCCGATCGACGGATTTTCCCTCAGCAAACAGCACGGCTTCGTGCTTCGCGGCAAAGCGCGAAATGTAACGGTCCAATACTGCGCGGAACAGTCCTTCTTTATTCACAAATTCCGCATACAGGGTGGGGGCTTTTGCTCCTGTCGCCTCGACCAGATCGGCGAGCGAGGTCGCCTCATAGCCGTGCTGCCAGAAGAGTGTCATGGCTTTGTCCAGCGCCGCATCCCTGTCGAACACCTTCGGTCGGCCACGGCTTTTTTTGGCGCAACTCTGAACGTCAGTTGTCATGATGCCGTTGTACCTATGTTGGTTTGGTGAATCGTCATTATAAAAATAAACGATCGCCGGGGCCAGCGCTGTTGGTTCAAAAATAAATAATTCATATGCGTATGAAAATTAAGCATTTTATAAATAGTTAAACGATCGTTATAAAAATGCGTTGACGTGTGACTTAGATCACATTAATATTTACCTATCGATCGTTAAGTTAATGCTTACGACCCTACTATAAAATTCATCTGCATAGGTATAATAATCATGAAAACCGTTAATACTCTGGCTATTGCCGCCGTTCTTAGCTCCCTCTCTTTCGCCAGCTTTGCCGCTGTTGAGGTGCAGTCCACCCCAGCCGGCCAGCATAAAGTGGGTACTATCTCAGCTTCCGCAGGGACTAACCTGGGTTCGCTGGAAGACCAGCTGGCGCAGAAAGCGGATGAGATGGGCGCCACCTCATACCGTATTACTTCGGTAACCGGTCCGAATACCCTTCACGGTACCGCGGTTATCTACAAGTAAACCCGATGCGTCGCTGCCCGGCCCCCTTCACCGGTCAGCGATGAGTAAAACCCTGTTGTACCCCTGTTTGACCCTTGCCAACAAAAAACCCGCCTTCAGGCGGGTTTTTTGTTTTCTGCGGTGTGAGGTTACAGCGACTGCGGGCCGGGGTCCGCATGACGGGTGACGTCAATGGGCATGCCCGAGCGGTAATTCATCGCGCGCTCCATCACTGTTCCGTCGGTCTGCGGCGCCTGTTTGAACGCCTTCATGGCCGCGTTAAGCGTAATAGGCAGGGTCTGCGGGTCGTCATCGATATGCTCAGACAGCGGCTGATGGACCTCAACCAGACGGCGACCGTCCGGCTCTACCGACGCCTTGATCGGCGTGTTGATAATATTCACCTTCGTGCCCGGCGAGATGGCGTTGTACAGCGCCTTGATATCGTTGTCGCGCAGACGAATACAGCCGGAGCTGACGCGCATACCTATGCCGAAATCGGCATTGGTGCCGTGCAGGAGATAGACTCCGCCATAGGCGGCGAGGCGGATGGCGTGATGTCCCATCGGGTTGTCAGGACCGGCAGGCACCACCGCCGGCAGCTCAATCCCCATCGCTTTGTAGCGCGCGCGAATGTTGGCGGTTGGCGTCCAGGTCGGATTGGCCCGCTTGTCGGACACGGTGGTAACCATTGTCGGTGTGATGGTGGTTCCGCCCAGCTGGCCGATGCCGATCGGGTAGACGGTCACTTCATTCTTGCCCGGCGGGTAATAGTAGAGGCGCAGTTCGGCAAGGTTAATCACCAGCCCTTCGCGCGGCGCATCGGGCAGCAGCGTCTGCAGGGGGATGGTCAGCACGCTGCCGGCGCGCGGAACGTAGGGGTCCACCCCGGGATTGGCCTGCAGCAGGGCCAGGAAGCCGACATTGTACTTTTTGGCAATCGCCTCCAGCGAACCGCCGTTATCCTGCACCACATGGAACTGATTCTGCCCCACCAGTCGGCTGCCCGGCGGGGGAAGGGGCCAGGTGTTAGCGCGCGCGGGCAGCGCCAGCGCAGCAACCAGCGCGACCAGCGCCAGCATCAAGGGGAAACGGATTCTCATTACCATAACTCCAAAATATATAAGTGGTTATTTTTATATGAAAAAGGAGATGAGATTATGGCGTGAGTCTGTGTGGGGAAATCCAGGCGGATTGCAAAATGTTTGTAAAGATTGCCAGATATGTGGAAAGGGGGATACGGCGTAACGGCCATATCCCCCCGCGATCAGGCGACGGCGTTCTCTTCCAGCTGGCGCATGAACTGGCGAACCCAGTCCATCCGCGTCTTACGCTCCTCGAGATCCTGCATGAACTTCAGGCGCGTCGGCCCGTCCAGGCGGAAGTGCTGCGGCTGCTTCTGCAGCAGGCCAATTAACCACACCGGATTGACGTTGTTTTTCTCGTTAAATTCGATCACGCCGCCTTTTTCGTTACTTTCCAGTTTACGGATCCCCAGCTTCTGCGCCTGCTGACGCAGACGGGCGATATCCAGCAGGTTGCGGGCGGCGTCGGGCAGGCGGCCAAAGCGATCGATCAGCTCGACTTTGATCTCCTCCAGATCCTGTTCGTTTTTGGCGCTGGCAATGCGCTTATAGAACGACAGGCGGGTATTGACGTCGGGGATGAAATCGTCAGGCAGCAGGGAAGGCATGCGCAGTTCGACTTCCGTCTGCTGGCTGGTGAGATCCTCCAGCGACGGCTCGCGCCCGGCTTTCAGCGCATCCACCGCATTCTCCAGCAACTCCATATACAGGGAGAAGCCGATGGTCTCCATCTGACCGCTCTGATCTTCGCCCAGCAGTTCCCCGGCGCCGCGGATCTCCAGATCGTGGGTGGCTAGCGCAAAGCCGGCGCCGAGATCTTCCAGCGAGGCAATGGCTTCGAGGCGCTTTTGCGCATCGGTGGTCATCGCCTTTGGATGCGGCGTCAGCAGCCAGGCATAGGCCTGGTGATGGGAGCGGCCAACGCGGCCGCGCAGCTGGTGCAGCTGTGCGAGGCCAAAATGGTCGGCGCGTTCGATGATGATGGTGTTGGCGGTGGGAATGTCGATCCCGGTTTCGATGATGGTGGTGCACACCAGCACATTGAAGCGCTGGTGATGGAAGTCATTCATCACCCGCTCTAGCTCACGCTCCCGCATCTGACCGTGGCCGATGGCGATCCGCGCCTCAGGCACCAGCTCCGCCAGTTTGTCGGCGGCTTTCTGGATGTTCTCGACGTCATTAAACAGGTAGTAAACCTGGCCGCCGCGCAGCGTTTCACGCAGGATCGCCTCGCGCACCACCAGCGCATCGTATTCGCGAACGAAGGTCTTTACCGCCAGGCGGCGCGCCGGCGGCGTGGCGATGATCGACAGATCCCGCATCCCGCTCATCGCCATGTTCAGCGTTCGCGGGATCGGCGTTGCGGTGAGGGTCAGGATATCGACATCGGCGCGCATCGCTTTGATACGCTCTTTATGCCGCACGCCAAACCGGTGCTCTTCGTCGACGATCAGCAGCCCCAGATCGCGGAGCTTCACCTCGCTCTGCAGCAGCTTGTGGGTGCCGATCAAGATATCGATTTTGCCTTCCGCGGCCTGCTCGAGGATCTGCGCCTGCTCCTTAGCGCTGCGGAAACGGGAGAGCATTTCGATGCGTACCGGCCAGTTGGCGAAACGATCGCGGAAGTTGTCATAGTGCTGCTGAGCCAGCAGGGTGGTCGGCACCAGTACCGCCACCTGTTTGTGGTTCTCCACGGCGAGGAAGGCGGCGCGCATGGCCACTTCGGTCTTGCCGAAGCCCACATCGCCACACACCAGGCGGTCCATGGCCAGCGGCTGGCACATATCGCTGAGGACGGCGTTGATCGCCTGCGCCTGATCCGGCGTGGTTTCAAACGGGAAACCGTCGCAGAACAGCTGATACTGTTCGCGGTCGTGTTTAAAGGCAAACCCGGCTTTCGCTGCGCGCTGGGCGTAGATATCCAGCAATTCGGCCGCGACGTCGCGTACCTTCTCGGCCGCTTTTTGCCGCGCCCGGGTCCAGGCATCGCCGCCCAGCTTGTGCAGGGGCGCGTTCTCTTCCGCTCCGCCGGCGTAGCGGCTAATAAGATGCAGGGAGGAGACCGGAACGTATAATTTGGCATCGTTGGCGTACGTCAGCATCAGGTATTCGCCGGTGGTGCCGCCCGCCTCCAGGGTAGTCATGCCTGCGTAGCGGCCCACGCCGTGTTCCAGGTGAACGACCGGCTGGCCGATATGCAGTTCGGCAAGGTTGCGAATGAGTGTGTCAGGGTTAATGGTGCGACGGGAATCCTGACGACGGCGCGCTACGCGCTCGCCGAGCAGGTCGCTCTCGCAAATCAGCGCCAGGCCGCGCTGGCTGTCGATAAACCCGTGTTCGGCGGCGCCAATCATCAGATAGCGGCCGTTGCCGGTGGCTTCCTCCAGACGCAGCACGTGTTTTGGCGCAACTTTAATCCGCGCCAGCATTTCGCTCAGCGCTTCACGGCGACCCTCGCTTTCCACCGAGAAGATAACCGGGCCGGTAAACGCTTCGAGGAAGCGGCGCAGATTATCCAGCGGCGCTTTGTTTTGTGCCTGGACGGCGATGTCCGGCAGCGTCTGGTAGCCCAGATTGGTATTTGCCGCTTTGTCCGCCAGGCGCTCGGTTTTCAGCTGTACGCGCGGCCACTTTTTCAGTTCGCTAAACAGCTCATCGCTGCGCAGCCACAGCAGTTCCGGCGGCAGGAGCGGGCGCATCGGATCGACGCCGCGGTTTTCAAAACGGGCGCGGGCTTCATTCTGGAAACGCTCCGCGCTGGTCTCGAGATCGCCGGTGTTGACGATCAGCGTGCTGGACGGGAAATAGCTGAATAACGGCGGCAGCGGCTCGCTGAAGAACAGCGGCTGCCAGTATTCGATACCGGCAGGCAGCGTCCCTTTACTGACCTGCTGATAGATATGCTCGGCATCGCGTTTCACTTCAAAGCGGTCGCGCCACTGGCTGCGGAACAGCTCGATGGCGGTCTGATCGGTGGGGAATTCGTGCGCCGGGAGCAGGTTAATGGCCGCCACTTCCTCCAGCGTGCGCTGGCTGTCGACGTCGAACAGGCGCAGGCTGTCGATTTCATCGTCAAAGAAATCGAGGCGGTAGGGCTGGTCGCTGCCCATCGGGAACAGATCGAGCAGCGCGCCGCGGGTAGCATATTCGCCATGCTCCATCACCTGATCGACATGGCGGTAGCCGGCCCCCTCAAGCTGATCGCGCAGCGCATCGCGCGACAGGCGCTGACCCTTTTTCATCACCAGCGCGTGGCCGTGAAGGAAGCTGTGCGGACAGACGCGCTGCATCAGCGTGCTGACCGGGACGATCAGCACGCCGCGCTGCATGGTGGGTAACTGGTAAAGGGTGGCAAGACGGGAGGAGATGATGTCCTGATGCGGTGAGAAGCTGTCATAAGGGAGCGTCTCCCAGTCCGCCAGCCCCATCACCATGCTGTCGGTGAACTGCCTGATCTCGTCGTTCAGACGCAGCGCGTTTTGCATGTCAGGCGCCACCAGCACCACCGGGCCCTTGTGGCGTTCGGCCATCTCCGCCACCAGGGTGGCGCAGGCTGCGCCGGTCAACTCGCCAAGCTGGCGCTGGTCACCGGCTTTCACCGGCAATGAGTATCGATATTGTTCAGGCATAGACGGTTTCATGGTCTCTTAGGGATTCGCTCTGCCGATATGGAGGGCAACTCGCTGATATTCAATAGTGAGATTATCCGCGATTGGTCTGGATTCGCCAACCCGAATTGCCATCGCGTGTTGGGTGAAGAAAGGTCAGCGCTGTCGATAAGCGTAAAGATAAATAAGTAAGTACTTATCTATCCGTTTGTATTTGCTTGGGTTTTAGGATTTTTGCTAATAAAGTCGTCAGGTATCAGTCATTTACGCTGCCCCTAATCGCTTATATACTCGGGAATCGGCTATCAGCAACCAGATGGATGACATGTATCAACCTGCCGCACTCTTTATCGGCCTGCGCTATATGCGTGGGCGAGCAGCCGACCGCTTCGGTCGCTTCGTCTCCTGGCTTTCCACCATCGGTATTACCCTCGGCGTCATGGCGCTGGTGACGGTCCTGTCGGTGATGAACGGCTTTGAACGCGAGCTGCAAAACAACATCCTGGGGCTGATGCCCCAGGCCATACTTAGCGCCAAACAGGGTTCGGTGAATCCCCAACAGCTGCCGGAGCGCGAGGCGAAACTCCAGGGCGTAACCCGGGTGGCGCCGATCACCACCGGCGACGTGGTGCTGCAGAGCGCGCGCAGCGTGGCGGTCGGGGTCATGCTGGGCATCGACCCTGCGCAGAACGATCCCCTGACCCCGTACCTGGTGAACGTCAAACAGAGCGATCTGCAGGCGGGTAAATATAACGTTATTCTCGGCGAGCAGCTGGCGGGTCAGCTGGGGGTTAATCGCGGCGATAAAATTCGCCTGATGGTTCCTTCCGCCAGCCAGTTTACGCCGATGGGCCGCGTGCCGAGCCAGCGCCTGTTTACGGTCATCGGCACCTTCGCTGCCAACAGCGAAGTCGATGGTTATCAGATGCTGACCAACATCGACGACGCTTCCCGTTTGATGCGCTATCCGCTGGGGAATATCACCGGCTGGCGCCTGTGGCTGGATAAACCGCTGCAAGTGGATACCCTCAGCCAGCAGACGCTGCCGCCGGGCACCCAGTGGCAGGACTGGCGCGAGCGCAAGGGTGAACTGTTCCAGGCGGTGCGCATGGAGAAAAATATGATGGGCCTGCTGCTCAGCCTGATCGTCGCCGTCGCGGCCTTCAACATTATTACCTCGCTGGGGATGATGGTGATGGAGAAGCAGGGCGAAGTGGCGATCCTACAGACCCAGGGGCTGACGCCGCGGCAGATTATGGCCGTCTTCATGGTGCAGGGCGCCAGCGCAGGGATCGTCGGCGCGCTGCTGGGAGCGGTGCTTGGTGCGCTGCTGGCCAGCCAGTTGAATAATTTAATGCCGATCATCGGCGCCTTCCTTGACGGCGCGGCGCTGCCGGTGGCGATTGAGCCGCTGCAGGTCGTCGTTATCGCCCTGGTGGCGATGGCGCTGGCATTGTTGTCTACGTTGTACCCTTCCTGGCGCGCTGCCGCCACTCAACCCGCTGAGGCTTTACGTTATGAATAAGATCCTGCTGCAATGCGACAACCTGTGCAAACGCTATCAGGAAGGCAATGTGCAAACCGATGTCCTGCACAATGTCAGCTTCAGCATTGATGAAGGCGAGATGATGGCCATCGTCGGTACCTCCGGCTCCGGCAAAAGTACCCTGCTGCATCTGCTGGGCGGCCTCGATACCCCCACCTCTGGCGACGTGATTTTCTCCGGCCAGCCGATGAGCAAGCTCTCCACCGCCGCGCGCGCCGACCTGCGTAACCGCGAGCTGGGCTTTATCTATCAGTTCCACCATCTGCTGCCGGACTTTAGCGCACTGGAAAACGTGGCGATGCCGCTGCTGATTGGCAAAAAGAAGCCGGCGGACATTGAACGTCAGGCGAAAGCGATGCTGCAGGCGGTCGGGCTTGAACACCGCAGCCATCACCGTCCGTCGGAACTCTCCGGTGGCGAACGCCAGCGGGTGGCGATTGCCCGCGCGCTGGTGAACAAACCGCGACTGGTATTGGCGGATGAGCCGACCGGTAACCTCGACGCTCGCAACGCCGACAGCATCTTCCAGCTGCTGGGCGAACTGAACCTCGCGCAGCGCACCGCGTTTCTGGTGGTGACCCACGACCTGCAGCTGGCGAAGCGGATGAGCCGCCAGCTGGAGATGCGCGATGGCCGCCTGACCGCCGACCTGACCCTGATGGGGGCCGAGTAATGGCCTCTCCGTTATCGTTACTGATTGCATTGCGTTTCAGCCGCGGCCGGCGGCGCGGCGGCATGGTGTCGCTGATCTCGGTGATCTCCACCATCGGTATTGCGCTGGGGGTGGCAGTGCTGATCGTCGGTCTCAGCGCGATGAACGGCTTTGAGCGCGAGCTGAATAACCGCGTGTTGGCGGTGGTGCCGCACGGTGAAATCGAACCCGTGAACCAGCCGTGGAATAACTGGCAGGAGGCGCTGGCTAAGGTGCAGAAAGTGAAGGGGATAGTCGCCGCGGCGCCCTATATTAACTTCACCGGCCTGGTGGAAAGCGGCAGCAATATGCGCGCCATCCAGGTGAAAGGGGTCGACCCGCAGCAGGAAACCCGGCTCAGCGCGCTGCCCACCTTTGTGCAGAATAACGCGTGGGCCGGCTTCAAGGCCGGTGAACAGCAGGTGATTCTGGGTAAAGGCGTCGCTGATGCGCTGCACGTGAAGCAGGGAGACTGGGTGTCGATCATGATCCCTAACGCCGACGCCGACCATCAGCTGCTGCAGCCGAAACGCGTCAGGCTGCATGTGACAGGTATTTTGCAGCTGAGCGGCCAGCTCGATCATAGTTTTGCCATGATCCCGATGCAGGATGCGCAGCAGTACCTGGAGATGGGCGGCAGCGTGACCGGTATCGCCATCAAGGTCACGGACGTTTTCCATGCTAACAAGCTGGTGCGCGACGCCGGCGAGGTGACCAACAGCTACGTCTATATCAAGAGCTGGATCGGCACCTACGGCTATATGTATCGCGATATCCAGATGATCCGCGCCATTATGTACCTGGCAATGGTGCTGGTGATCGGCGTGGCTTGCTTTAACATCGTCTCGACGCTGGTGATGGCGGTCAAAGACAAGAGCGGCGATATTGCGGTGCTGCGCACGCTTGGCGCAAAAGACGGCTTAATTCGCGCGATTTTCGTGTGGTATGGTTTATTAGCCGGATCGGTAGGCAGCCTGTTTGGGGTGGTGATCGGCGTGATCTGCGCGTTGAACCTGACGTCAATCATCAACGGCATCGAATACCTGATTGGACATAAATTCCTCTCCGGCGACATCTATTTTATTGACTTCCTGCCGTCAGAACTGCACTGGCTGGACGTCTTTTATGTGCTGGTGACAGCACTGTTGCTGAGTTTGCTGGCCAGCTGGTATCCCGCCCGCCGCGCCAGCCGTATCGACCCGGCGAGGGTGCTGAGTGGCCAGTAATTTATCGTCATCGTCGGCCTGGCTGACGACACAAGAGGAATTGCTGAAATGTACTATGGATTTGACATTGGCGGCAGCAAGATAGCGCTGGGCGTATTTAATCAGGAGCGGCGGCTGCAGTGGGAAAAACGCGTCGCCACGCCGAAAAGCAGTTATGAGGATTTTCTCCAGGCGGTAGAGGCGCTGGTCCGCGAGGCCGATGAGCGCTTCGACCAGCAGGGGTCGGTTGGGATCGGTATCCCGGGGATGCCGGAAACGGCGGACGGCACGCTGTATGCCGCTAACGTGCCTGCCGCCAGCGGCCGGCCGCTGCGCGCCGACCTCAGCGCGCGGCTGGGGCGCGATGTGCGCCTCGATAATGACGCCAACTGCTTCGCGCTGTCGGAAGCGTGGGACGATGAGTTTACGCAATACCCGCTGGTGATGGGGCTGATCCTCGGCACCGGCGTGGGCGGCGGCCTGGTGTTGAACGGTAAATCGATTACCGGACATAGCTATATCACCGGCGAGTTTGGTCATATTCGTCTGCCGGTGGATGCCCTGGAGGTGGTCGGGCGTGATTTTCCGCTGCTTCGCTGCGGCTGCGGCCAGCTGGGCTGCATTGAAAATTATCTCTCCGGCCGCGGTTTTGCCTGGCTGTATGAACATTTTTATCAGCAACCGCTCACCTCGCCGGAGATTGTGGCGCAGTGGCAGCAGTACGATCCGCGCGCCCAGGCGCACGTAGAGCGCTATCTCGATCTGCTGGCGGTGTGTCTGGGGAATATACTGACCATTGTCGACCCGGATTTGCTGGTGCTCGGCGGTGGATTATCTAACTTTACGGCCATTAGCGAAGGGCTGGCGCAGCGATTACCGCGCCATCTTCTGCCGGTCGCCAGGGTACCGCGCATTGAGCGCGCGCGCCACGGCGATGCCGGGGGAATGCGCGGTGCGGCCTTCCTTCATCTGACTCATTAATCACAGAGGTAGCTATGCAGTCGCGCCGTTTACATCGATTGAGCCGTTTTCGTCGCAATAAACGTCAGTTGCGTGACCGTCTGCGTCAGCGGATTTTCTTTAGGGAGGACAGGATGAAGCCTGAAGCGATGGCCAAACCGAGAGTGGTGGTGTTAACCGGCGCGGGGATATCGGCGGAGTCGGGGATCAAAACTTTCCGCGCGGCCGATGGCCTGTGGGAAGAGCATCGGGTGGAAGATGTGGCGACGCCGGAAGGCTTCGCCCGCGACCCGGCGCTGGTGCAGGCGTTCTACAACGCCCGCCGTCGTCAGCTGCAGAGTCCGGAGATCGCGCCGAACGCGGCGCATCTGGCGCTGGCGCGTCTGGAGGATCTGCTGGGCGACCATTTTCTGCTGGTCACCCAGAATATCGATAATCTGCACGAACGCGCCGGCAACCGCCGGGTGATCCATATGCACGGCGAGCTGCTGAAGGTGCGCTGTTCGTGGAGTGGCCAGGTACTGGAGTGGACCGGCGACGTCACCGCAGAGGACAAGTGCCACTGCTGCCAGTTCCCGGCGGCGCTGCGTCCCCACGTGGTCTGGTTTGGCGAAATGCCGCTGGGGATGGACGAGATCTACAGCGCGCTGGCCGAAGCGGATATCTTTATCGCCATCGGCACCTCCGGCCACGTTTATCCGGCGGCCGGCTTTGTGCACGAGGCGCGGCTGCACGGCGCCCACACCGTTGAACTGAACCTGGAGCCCAGCCAGGTGGGCAGCGAGTTTGCCGAAAAGCACTACGGACTGGCGAGCGAAGTGGTGCCCGCCTTTATCGATAAGCTGCTGCAGGAAAACGCGCTGTAAACTGAAGCAGCCTGCCGGGGACGAGGGCGACGCCCGCCGCCTCCGGCAGCGCTGCTGACAAGGATGATACGTCATGACAGGAGTCAGACCATGCATAATCCGCTGGTTATCGAAGCGATCATGTTGTTCGCGGCCATTCTCGTTGGCGTCTGGAGCCAGCGTGCTTTACCGCTACACGCCGACAGCCGACCGATCCTCTTCCTGCTGTGTCTGTTCGTCGGCACCGGCAGCGCATTGTGCCTGCTGCTGGATGGTTTAGCCCTGTTGCTAACCGGCCAGATAGCGACCGGCGGTGTGCGAATATACGGCCCGTTGCTGCTGCTGGTGGCGCTGTGGAAACCCCTCAACGGGGTTGTCGGCATCATGGAGGGTGTTTTGCAGCGGCGAGCCGCAAAAGGGAAGGGTAAAGGTCAGCGCGACGGCGGACGACGCTGATCCGCTTCCCCCTGAGACGCGCATAACTTTCTCCTGGCTACCGTCAGCCCCCGGCGGTCGCTCTGACGATATGGCCCGGACCGGCGCCGGGCAATGATCTCCATCCTGTCATTCTCGGCTTCTCCTTTCTGAGCGATTTCCTACTCTATTTTGTGCGTGACCGCTGATTTCTGTACGTTTTTTTGTGCATACCGGCAAATGTAGACCAGATTCAATAGGCGTCCGCACGTTCGCGCCGCGACCCTGTTCCCCCGCCCGGAAGTCTGCAAAGGAGACCCCGCCATGCCGTCACCGATGATTTATCAGGATCTCACCACCACCGCGCTGCTCAGCCATGCGGCGCAATACCACAGCGAGACCGAGATCGTCTCGGTGAGCGCTGGCGGTGAGAAGGAGCGCAGCAGCTGGGGGGAGGTGGCCTGCCGCGCTCAGCGGCTGGCGTCGGCGCTGGCATCATTGGGGCTGCCACCGGGCGCCCGCTGCGCCACCCTCGCATGGAACAACCGTCGCCACCTGGAGATCTATTTTGCCGTCGCCTCCGGCGGCTGGGTAACGCATACCGTCAATCCGCGGCTGTCGGTTGACCATCTACTGTATATCCTCAATGACGCTGCCGACGAAGTGCTGTTCTTTGATCAGACCTTTATGCCGCTGGTAGCGCAGCTGCTGGCGCAGCTGCCGACGGTGAAACACGTCGTGCTGATGGAGCCGCGCAGCGAAGCGGCGCTCAGCCAGCTGCCCTCATTGCTGTTTTATGACGATCTGTTGCAGCAGGGAATGGCAAACTATCGCTGGCCGCAGTTGAATGAACTGACGCCGGCCTCGCTCTGCTATACCTCGGGAACCACTGGCCGGCCGAAAGGGGTGTTGAATACCCATCGTTCGCTGGTCCTGCACGCTTTGAGCGGCAATCAGCCGGACGCCGCCGGGATATCGGCCAGGGACAGCCTGTTGCCGGTGGTGCCGATGTTCCATGTCAACGCGTGGGGGACGCCGTTTATCGCCGCCATGGTCGGGGCGCGGCTGGTGCTGCCGGGGCCGCACCTCGATGGCGACAGCCTGCTGCAGCTGCTGGCTGCCGAGAAAGTAACCGTGGGGTTTGGCGTGCCGGTGATCTGGGCCGGCTTGCTGGCGGCGATGCGTCGGACAGACGTGAGAATGCCTGAATTCAAACGTGCGCTGGTTGGTGGCTCCGCGCTGCCGCCGTCGATGGCCGAGGCCTTTCAGCGCGATTACGGCATTGCGCTGACCCACGCCTGGGGAATGACCGAAACATCGCCTATCGGCACCATCAACACGCTGTTGAGCAAACATGACGCCCTCCCGGCACAGGAGCAGCAAAAGCAGCGTACCGGTCAGGGGCGGCCTATTTTTGGCATCGAGCTGCAGGTGGTCGACGTGGATGGCGAACCGTTGCCCCGGGATGGTCAAAGTCAGGGGTATCTGCAGGTGAGGGGGCACTGGGTGGTAGAGCAATACTATGGTCAGGACGAAAGCGCCCTGACCGCGGCAGGCTGGTTTGATACCGGCGATATCGGTACGCTCGACGCCAATGGTTATCTGGTGATCAGCGATCGGGCAAAGGATATTATCAAGTCCGGTGGCGAGTGGATCTCCACCGTTGAGCTGGAGAATATTGCCATCGCGCATCCGGCGGTACGCAGCGCGGCGGCCATCGCCGCCCGCCACCCGCGCTGGGACGAACGGCCGGTGCTGCTGTGCGTCCGCGCGGAAGGGGGGGAAGTGGAGGAGAGCGATCTGCTGGCCTGGTTTGAGAAACGGGTGCCTAAATGGCAGATCCCGGACCGGGTGATATTTGTCGATGCGCTGCCGGTCAGCGCCACGGGTAAGGTGCTTAAAAACCAGCTGCGCCAGGCCTACGGGGAAATTTTAATGAGTGAGGGACAATGAGCCACGCGCGACCCGGTCTGACGACCTGCTCTCAGTATGACGCAGCGCTGCACGCCTTGTCGGCGGCGCGCCAGCGCTGGGCGGAAACCTCAGTGAACCGTCGTCTGGCGCTCCTGCGCCAGATCAAGGATGCCCTGGCCAGCATAGCGCCGGCGTGGGTGGAGGCGGCGGCGAGGGCTAAAGGGCTGCCGCCGGGGGATCCGCTGACGGGCGAAGAATGGCTGGCGGGCCCCTGCGCGCTAATGGTCGGCTGCAACGGGCTTATCACCACCCTGGAGCAACTGGAGGAGAAAACCTTTCTGCGGCGGATCCCGCTGAGGACGCTGGCGGACGGCCGGCTGGCGCTGCGGGTGGTGCCCGGCACGCTCTGGGATCGGTTGCTGCTCTCCGGTATTCGCGCTGAAATTTGGATGCAGCCGGGAGTCACCCGGGCCAATCTCGATCGCTGCGCGGCAGCCGCATACGACATCCCGCCGGCCGCGCGGCAGGGCAAGCTGGCGCTGGTGCTCGGCGCCGGAAATGTGGCCTCTATCGCGCCGCTGGACGTGTTACACAAGCTGTTTATTGAAAATCAGGTCTGCCTGCTGAAGCTCAATCCGGTGAATGATTATCTGCACGATCTGCTGGCTCAGGCTCTGGCGCCGCTGATCGCCATGGATGCGCTCCGCATCGTCACCGGCGACGCCCGGGCGGGGGCGTGGCTGACCACCCATCCCGCTGTCGATGAGATCCATATCACCGGATCGCGGGAGAGCCATGACGCCATCGTCTGGGGCGACGGTGAGGCCGCTCGCCAGCGTCGGGCCGCCGGGATGCCGCTGAACCCGCGCCGGGTGACCTCAGAGCTGGGCGGGGTCAGCCCCACCATTATCGTCCCCGGGCCATGGAGCGAGGCGGATATCGCTTTTCAGGCGCAGCAGCTGGCGACGCAGAAAATGAACAACGGCGGGTTTAACTGCGTGGCCAGCCAGGTGCTGATCCTGCAGCAGGGCTGGGAGCCGGCGTCGGCCCTGCTTAACCAGCTGTACCGGCTGATCGCCGCCAATACCCGCCAGGACTATTACCCCGGTGCGGAAAACCGGTTGACTAACTTTCGCCTGCGCGCCCGCCAGCCGCTGGAGATAGCGCGCGGCGATGCGCTGCCGTTGATTGTGGCGAACACCGAGGATGACCCCGACTTCTGCCAGCAGGAGGTCTTTGGTCCGGGGCTGTCGATCACCCGCCTTGAGGCCGACAGCGCGGAAAGCTTTCTGCGTCAGGCGATCGGCTATGCCAATCAGCGGCTGCAGGGCACGCTGGGGGCCAATATTGTGATCCACCCGCGCACCCGTAAAGCGATAGGGCGTAAGCGTTTTAACGCGCTGATCGCCGAGCTGCGCTACGGCACGGTGGCGATCAACTGCTGGAGCGGGGTAGCCTTCCTGTTAGCCCCTTGCCCGTGGGGGGCGTTCCCTGGCCATACGCTCGACGATATTCAGAGCGGGCGGGGCAAGGTGCATAACAGCTTTATGCTGGAGAAAACCGAGCGCACGGTGATTGAGGCGCCGTTTCGGCCGTTTCCGCGCAGTCTGTGGCATGGCGAACTGACGCTGATGCCTTTGCCGCCCTGGTTTATTACCCACCGGGGGCAGGAAGCGGTGGCGCAGCGGCTGGTGGATTTTTACCATCGGCCGCGCTGGCGCAAGCTGCCGGCGATCCTCTGGCGCGCGCTGAGAGGCTAAACTGAGGGGAAAAAAGGGCGGAACCGCGGTTCCGCCCTGCGGGATTAGCGGCCCGCTTTCAGCTTCTGGTAATACTCTTCATAAATGGCGCTGGCGCTGCCGACGTCATTCTGCCATTCGCCTTTTTCGATGGTGGCGGCGTCCGGATAGAGCGATTTATCGTTGGCCACTGCCGGGCTGAGCATTTTGCGCGCCGCCAGGTTTGGCGTGGGATAGCCGATGGTTTCCGCGACCTGTTTGGCGACATCCGGGCGCAGCAGGAAGTTAATCAGCTTCAGCGCGCCGTCGACGTTCTTAGCATTTGCCGGAATCGACAGGCTGTCCATCCAGAAGATGCCGCCTTCTTTCGGCCAGATCACTTCCAGCGGGGTACCGGCCTGGCGTGCGACATAAGCCGAGCCGTTCCATACCATCCCGAGGTTCACTTCGCCTTCCATATACGGGTTCGCCGGGTTATCGGAGTTAAACGCCGCGACGTTGGGCATCAGTTTTTTCAGCTCGTTATAGGCGGCTTCAATCTCTTTCGGGTCGGTCGTGTTGCCGGAATAACCCAGCTTACGCAGCGCCATCTGGAACACTTCGCGCGCGTCGTCGGTCAGCAGCAGGCTGCTTTTGTATTCCGGTTTCCACAGGTCGGCCCAGCTGGTGACGGTTTTCGGATCGATAGCGTCGCTGTTAACGCCGATAGCCGTCGCCCCCCAGATGTAGGGGATGGAGTAGTCGTTATTCGGGTCGAACGGTTTGTTCAGCATCTGCGGATCGAGGTTGCTGAAGTTAGTCAGCTTGCTCTTATCGATCTTCTGCAGCATGCCTTCTTTGCGCATCTTGTCGACGAAGTAGGTCGACGGGACGACCAGGTCGTACGCACCGTCTTTATAGGTCTTGAGTTTGGCGTACATGGTTTCGTTCGACTCGTAGGTCGAATAGATAACCTTGATGCCGGTCTCTTTGGTGAACTGCTCCAGCAGGCCCGGCGGCACATATTCGGTCCAGTTGTAGAAGTAGAGCGTTTTGCTGTCGTCCGCGTGGGCAGCGCTCATGCCGATTGCCAGAGCGCCCGCCGCGAGCAGGTGGCGTGACCATTTTTTCATTTTAACGTCCCCTGAGTTTTATCACGTGCAATTAACTGACTGGCGATGACCATCACCAGCGACAGAACCAACAGTATTGTTGCCAGGGCGTTCACCTCTGGCGAAACGCCGACCTTCACCATCGAATAGATCTTCAGCGGCAGGATTTCATACCCCGGACCGGTGACGAACGAGGAGACCACCACGTCATCCATCGACAGCGTGAAGCTCAGCAGCCACCCGGCGGCCACCGCCGGCAGGGCCAGCGGTAGGATGATTTTACGCAGGATGGTCATCTCGCTGGCGCCCAGATCTTTCGCCGCCTCCAGCATCCGCACGTCAAAGCCTTTCAGCCGGGAGTATACGGTGACCACCACAAACGGCAGGCAAAAGGTGATATGCGAAAACAGCAGCGACCAGAAGCCAAGCTGGACGCCAATCAGCATAAACAGCACCAGCAGGGAGATAGCCATGACAATATCTGGCGACATCATCACTACAAACAGCATACCGCTAACGAACGGTTTGCCGCGAAAGCGATAGCGATACAGCGCCACGGCGGTCAGCGAGCCGATAAGGGTGGCGAAGGTCGCCGACAGCACCGCCATGGTCAGCGAGTGCTGGGCGGCCTGCAGCAGGCTATCGTTGTTCATCAGCAGGCTATACCAGTCGGTGGTGAACCCCTGCCAGTTGATGCCGAAGCGCGACCGGTTAAACGAGTTAACGATCAGGATAATAATAGGGATGTAGAGATACGCGTAGATGGCGGTCATAAAGCCGCCGCGCAGCAGTCGACCGATCATTCCAGCTCCACCTTTTTATTCAGCAGGCGCGCCGCGCGCCAGTAAATCAACAGCATCAGGCCCATCACCAGGGTTAAGGTAATGCTGGTTGCTGCGCCGAACGGCCAGTCGCGAATATTGAGGAACTGGCTCTTGATCACGTTGCCGATCAGCAGGTTCTTGGCGCCGCCCATCAGGTCGGAAACGTAGAATAGCCCCATCGCCGGCAACATCACCAGCAGGCAGCCGGCGATGATCCCCGGCATGGTTAGCGGAATGATGATGCGGATAAACGTCTGCAGCTTGCTGGCGCCGAGATCTTTCGCCGCTTCCAGCAGCGGACGGTCCAGTTTCTCAATGCTGGAGTAAAGCGGCATCACCATAAACGGCAGCAGGATGTATACCAGGCCGATAATCACCGCCGACGGGGTGAACATAATGCGTATCGGCGTGTCGATCACTCCCAGCCACAGGAGAAACTCGTTAAGGTAGCCTTTGGTGCTGAGGAAAATCTTCAGCCCGTAGATGCGGATCAACGAGTTGGTCCAGAAGGGAACGATCAGCAGGAACAGCAGCAGGGGGCGCACCTTCTGCGGCAGCCGGGCAAGGAACCACGCAAACGGGTAGCCCAGCGCCAGGCAGGCGAGGGTCGCCAGCAGCGCCATGTTCAGCGAATGCAGCAGCACGTCGTAATAGAGCGGATCCAGCAGCCGCGAGTAGTTGTCCAGCGTGAAGACCAGCTTGACGAAGTTAGCGTCGTCGCGGGTCAGGAAGCTGGTGGCGATGATCATCAGGTTGGGCAGAAAGACAAACAGCACCAGCCAACCAACGATGGTGGCGATCACCACATTCTGGAATTTACTGGTGTTCTTCATCGGCCAGCACCACCTCCCAGCTCTCTACCCAATTGATAGACATTTTCTGATCAAGAGAGTGGTCGAAATCCGGGTCGTCTTCGTTAAAGAATTCGCTGACCATCACCATTTTGCCGTTTTCCAGCTCCACCACCGACTCGAGGGTCATGCCCTTATAGTTGCGCTCGCGGACATAGCCTATCAGGCCGTCGGCGTCGCTGTTGTGGTGGATCTCATCGACGCGCAGATCTTCCGGGCGCAGCAGGACATGCAGGCGCTGGCCGGCCTCCACCGCAAAATTGACGGTGATGTTGCATTCACGCCCTTCCACGCTGGCCCGCACGCGCTGTTCGTCGAGGCGTTCAATGACCGTGGCGTCGAAGATATTGATCTCGCCGATAAAGCTGGCGACGAACAGGTTTTTTGGCTCTTCGTAGATCTCGCGCGGGGTGCCGTCCTGCTCAATTTTGCCATCACGCATCACCACGATGCGATCGGACATGGTCAGGGCCTCTTCCTGGTCGTGAGTGACGAAGACGAAGGTGATGCCGAGCTTACGCTGCAGCGCTTTCAGTTCGTTCTGCATCTGCTTGCGCAGCTTGTAATCCAGCGCCGAAAGGGACTCATCGAGCAGCAGCAGGCGCGGTTTGTTGACCACCGCGCGGGCGATGGCCACGCGCTGCTGCTGGCCGCCGGAGAGCTGGTGCGGTTTGCGCTGGGCAAAGGCCTCCAGCTGCACCATCTTTAAGGCATCCATCACCCGCGGTGTGATTTCCGCCGCCGGGGTTTTCTGCATCCGCAGGCCAAAGGCGACGTTCTCGAACACCGTCATATGCGGAAACAGGGCGTAGCTTTGGAATACGGTATTAACGTGGCGGTTTTCCGCCGGAACATGAGTGATATCGTGATCTTCGAGATGGATCCGTCCGCTGTCGACGTTTTCCAGGCCGGCAATAAGGCGCAGAACGGTGGTTTTACCGCAGCCAGAGGGGCCAAGCAGGGTGAGAAACTCACCATTGTTGATGGTCAGGTTAAGGTTATCGATGACCGTTTTACCATCAAAGCTCTTGCGAATTCCCGCCAGATGCACCAGCGGCGAACGCGAACGCGGTTGTATATTCAATTTTTGACTCTGTCCCATGTAGACGCAACGGAAATTTCCGGCCGCTGCGGGGTTTGTGATTAACCACCTTTGGGGTTGCACGTTTTTAATAAGGGCCAGCATTCTACGGCAAACGAGGGTAATCGCCAATCCTTGATACGCCCGCATAGTCTACCTTTACACCATAACGTCGGTTCCGTTATTAAATTTCGCTTTACGGGCTAAAAATGACCTGACGCAATATTTGTCTTTTCTGGCTTATCAATAATGTTGTCACAAAAGAAGAGGGTGGCTACATGGATAAATTGCTTGAGCGTTTTTTGCAGTACGTTTCTTTGGACACGCAGTCGAAGCCTGGCGTTCGTCAGGTCCCCAGCACGGAAGGGCAGTGGAAGCTGTTACGCCTGTTGCAGGCGCAGCTGGAAGAAATGGGACTGGTCAAGGTAACGCTGAGTGAAAAAGGGACGGTAATGGGAACCCTGCCCGCCAACGTTGAGGGCGATATCCCGGCCATCGGCTTTATCTCTCACGTCGACACCTCCCCGGATTTCAGCGGCAAAAACGTTAACCCGCAGATTGTCGAAAACTATCGCGGCGGCGATATCGCGCTCGGCATTGGCGATGAGGTGCTCTCTCCGGTGATGTTCCCGGTTTTGCATCAGCTTTTGGGGCAGACGCTGATCACCACCGACGGGAAGACGCTGCTGGGGGCGGACGACAAGGCCGGCATCGCCGAAATCATGACCGCGCTGGCGACCCTGCAGGCGAAAAACATCCCCCACGGCGATATCCGCGTGGCCTTCACCCCCGATGAAGAGGTGGGAAAAGGGGCGAAGCATTTCGACGTCGAGGCCTTTGACGCCCGCTGGGCCTACACCGTAGATGGCGGCGGGGTCGGCGAACTGGAGTTTGAAAATTTCAATGCCGCCTCGGTGACCATTAAGATCGTCGGCAACAACGTGCACCCCGGCACCGCGAAAGGGGTGATGGTCAACGCGCTGTCGCTGGCCGCGCGCATTCATGCCGAAGTGCCGGCCGACGAGGCGCCGGAGACCACAGAAGGCTATGAAGGCTTTTATCACCTCACCAGCATCAAAGGCAGCGTCGATCGGGCCGAGATGCACTACATCATCCGCGATTTTGACCGCAAGCACTTTGAGGCGCGCAAGCGCAAGATGATGGAGATCGCCAAAAAGGTGGGCAAGGGGCTACACCCGGACTGCTATATCGAGCTGGTGATCGAGGACAGTTATTACAACATGCATGAGCAGGTGATCGCCCACCCGCACGTGGTCGATATTGCCCGCCAGGCGATGGTGGACTGCGATATCGAACCGCAGATGAAACCGATCCGCGGCGGTACCGACGGCGCGCAGCTCTCGTTTATGGGACTGCCGTGCCCGAACCTGTTTACCGGCGGCTACAACTATCACGGCAAACATGAGTTTGTCACCCTGGAAGGGATGGAGAAAGCGGTGCAGGTGATCGTGCGTATCGCCGAGCTGACGGCGGCACGAACAGGGAAATAACCTTCGCAACCAGACCGGTCATTCTGCTTGTCGCATAAGATGCCGGATGGCGGCTTCGCCTTATCCGGCCTACGGTCCAGCCGGTGACAACAGAACCCATAGGCCCGGCAAGGGCAGTGCCGCCGGGCAGGATGGAGACTCAGTCGCCAAAGAACCAGTAGCCGCTGTTGACCAGCGCCGCCAGCATGGCGAGGAAGGAAGGATCTTCCAGCGCATCGCCAAAATGGTCGGCGCGCAGCGTCAGGTGGGTAGCTAAGGCGTCCAGCGCCGGACGGTGCGGGGAGTTGATCTTCTCGCCATTGACGAACACCTCGCCGTCAATGCGCAGCACCCGCAGGCCGCCAAGGCGTTCCAGGGTATCGCCCTGCTGCAGGGCATCATAAATCTCGTCAGGCTGATACGGCGGCTCCGGCGGCGCGACGTCAAGTTCATGACGCGACTGGGTGATAAACTCGCCGAACCACTGCTTAAAGTGCTCCGGTTGGTTAATCAGCCCCAGCATCATCTCGCGCAGGCGGTCGAGTTCGGCCGGTAAAATATCCGCCGGATGGTCGCGCGACGGCACGTCTGGATCGGCGTAGCGCTGGCTGCCCAGTTCGCGCTGGAGAACGTAGTCGGCAAATCCGCTGAACAACTCGCGGGCATTCGGCGCGCGATAGCCGACCGAATAGTTGAGCGAGTTTTCCAGCGAATACCCCTCATGCGGGAATCCTGGCGGAATATAGAGAATATCCCCCGGCTCCATTTCTTCATCGATAATCGCCTCGAAGGGGTCAACCTGCAGCAGGTCCGGATGCGGGCAGTGCTGTTTCATCGGCACTTTTTCCCCGACGCGCCAGCGTCGACGGCCGGTGCCCTGAATGATAAACACATCATACTGATCCAGATGCGGGCCGACGCCGCCGCCCGGTACTGAGAAGGAGATCATCAGGTCGTCGATACGCCAGTCCGGCAGGGCGCGGAACGGATGCATCAGCGCCGCAGACGGCTCATGCCAGTGGTTAACCGCCTGCACCAGCAGGGACCAGTTGTTTTCGCTCAGGTGATCGTAGCTTTCGAAGGGACCGTGACTGACCTGCCATTTTCCATCCTGATGGCTGACAAGGCGGCTATCGACCTCGCTCTCCATGGCCAGTCCAGCCAGTTCGTCCGGGCTCAGCGGGTCGATAAAATTGGCGAAGCCGCGCTTCAATACCACCGGCCGTTTTTGCCAGTAGCGTTCGATAAAGTCGGGCCAGTTAAGCGTTAATTGATAATCCATATTGATATTCCACTGCAGGTGTCTGACAGGGATTATAACGGATGCGGCGTCCCGGCGATGCAGGCGCCGTGAAAAAACTCAACGATTAACTCTCTTTATCTTCCATCAGCTGGCGGCCAAACACCACCTCCATGCAGGCGCCGCCGAGCAGGCTCTCGCCGGCGATGATCTCCCCGTCATATTGTTCGACGATTTCCCGGGCGACGGAGAGCCCCACCCCCTGGCCGGGACGCAGAGTATCCGCCCGCTGGCCGCGGTCGAAGACGGCGCGGCGCTGGCTCAGCGGGATCCCCGGCCCATCGTCTTCCACCAGGATGTGCAGATGGCTGTCGGTGGTCTGGCGCACGGAAACCTCCACGAACTCCAGGCAGTACTTACAGGCGTTATCGAGAACGTTGCCCATCACTTCCATAAAATCGTTCTGCTCGCCGACAAAACTGATCTCCGGCGAGATGTCGAGCGAGATATTGACCCCCTTGCGCTGATAGACCTTATTGAGGGCGGAGGTCAGGCTGTCGAGCAGCGGGGCGATCGGATGCAGCTCCCGGCTCAGCAGGGTGCCGCCGCTGCGCATGCTGGCGCGATGCAGATAGTAGCCAATTTGTTGCGAGATACGGCTGATCTGCTCCAGCATCACTGGCTCCGCCTCGTCGACGCTGATCTTCTCGCCGCGCAGCGAGCGCAACGTGCTCTGCATCACCGCCAGCGGCGTTTTCAGGCTGTGGGTGAGATCGGTGAGGGTGGTGCGGTATTTGTCATAGCGTTCACGCTCGCTGCGAACCAGCCGGTTAAGGTTGCTCACCAGTCGGGTCAGCTCGCGGGTGGTGTTGGGATTGAGCTTCTCGCGGTGATGTTCCTCCAGCTCGCGCACCTCTTTGGCCAGCGACTCGATGGGGCGCAGGCTCCACCAGGCGGCGACCCACAGCAGGGGGATCACCAGCAACAGGTTGGCGGCCAGCACGTAGATAAACCAGCTCCACACCATATAGCTGCGCTTGAGCTCCACCGGGATGGTGTCGACCACCACGATACTGAGCTGGGGCATTTTGCTGGTGGCTGGGTAGAAGTTGATCGCCACCGAGTGGGTCATCTCCGAATCGTCGCCCTGTTCGCGGATGGCGTCCAGCTGTTCCTGAACCTCATGGTTATTGCGCAACAGCATACTGCTGCTGTCGACATCGGCTTCAATTTCATGGAAGCCATTGCGTTTCAACCAATCCGGTTGAATGCGCTTCGTCAGCCAGGGGACATCGCGCTGCGCCCACAGTAGTTTGCCCTTCTCATCGTAAATAAGGGTCACCGTCGGGCTTTCCATATTCAGATTTTCCGGGATATCGACATCAATGGCGCCGTTCTCCCTCTTGGCTAGCATATAAAAGAGATTGCTCTCGCCGCGTAGCAGACGGAAGGTGGTTTTATCGAAGCTGACGCTGTAGCCCACCAGCGCCACCATGCCATAGGCCAGGGAGAGCACCAGCACCACCCCGGCGGTCGCCAGCAGGAAGCGAACCCGTAATGACAGCGGGAAAATATGCCGCAACAGTCCCTTCATCAGCGCAGTTCGAACAGATAGCCCTGGCCGCGCACCGTGGTGATGACGTCCTGCGGGTATTCAGCCTGAATTTTCTTACGCAGCCGGCCCATCAGCACGTCGATGGTATGGCTTTCACGCAGTTCGGCATCCGGGTAAAGCTGGAGCATCAGGGAATCTTTACTGACCACTTTGCCGCGGTTGCGGATCAGGGTTTCCATAATCGTGTACTCAAAGGCCGTCAGCTTGATCGGCTGATCGTTCACCGACAGCTCGCGCCGGGAGAGGTCGACCTGAAACGGCGGCAGAGAGATCACCTGCGAGGCCAGGCCGCTGTTGCGGCGCAGCAGCGCCTGCATGCGGGCGGCAACCTCTTCAATATGAAAAGGCTTAGTGACGTAATCATCCGCCCCGGCGCTGAGCACTTCGACTTTATCCTGCCATCCTTCGCGGGCGGTCAGCACCAGCACCGGCAGCGACACGTCGTGGCTGCGCCAGCGGCGGATCAACGATAATCCATCTTCGTCCGGCAGGCCGAGATCGACGATGGCGATATCCGGGAGATGTTCGCCCAGATAGTAATCCGCTTCCTTGGCATCCTCTGCGGCATCGACCTGATGGCCCAGCTCCTGGAGCTGAACTTTGAGGTGGTGACGCAGCAGGGCATTATCCTCAACCACGAGTACGCGCATGGCTGTTCTCCCTTGCAATTTCGAAAGTAGTCTGACGCTTATTATATACGCAAAATATAAACAGCTGTTAAATAAAGCTTTTTATACAAACGGCGTGGAGCATCGCCGGGCAGGCCGGCGTTGAGCGGCGCCTTTTGCGCAGCGGGTATGGAACTCCTTCATTCTATGCGTAATTTCAGCAAACGCCCAGCGGCTGGGCGCGGCAGTGAGCGGGTTGGTGATGTTAATTTTTTGTGTAATAGTGCTGGAATCCTCCCTCAAGAACGCCGCAGGTTATTCATTATGTCTCAGCAGCAGAGCGCGGATTGGGTCAGGCTGGCGCAATCGCCCAGCCGGACGGAGCGCATCGAAGCCTTCTTCGGCGGCCACGGCTACGAGCCGCACCGGCATGACACCTACGCCATCGGCCAGACGATCGCTGGCGTGCAGAGCTTTCATTATCGCGGCGGGCTACAGCACAGTCTGCCCGGCGGGACGATGGTCCTTCACCCGGACGAAATACACGATGGCGAGGCGGGCACCGAGGCGGGGTTTCACTACCGCATGGTCTACATTGAGCCAGCGCTGATCCAGAAGATACTCGGCGGCAGGCCATTGCCGTTTATCCCCGGCGGCCTGTCGGCGGATCCACGGCTAGGTCGCGCCGTGCAGCCGCTGTTGAAAGCGGTCACGGATACCTTCGAGCCGCTGGAGGAAGAAGACGCCCTGTACGACCTGGCGCAGACCCTGGCCGTGGTCGGCGGGCAGCGTTCCCGTCGCCAGGCGTTTGATTATCAGGCGGCGGAGAGGGCCCGGGAGTATATCCATGCCTGTTTTATGCAGGATATGACCCTCGACACCCTGTCGCAGGTCAGCGGCCGGGACCGCTGGAGCCTGAGCCGTGATTTCAGAACGCTGTACGGCACCAGCCCGTGGCGCTACGTCATGATGCGCCGGCTCGATTTTTGTCGCCAGCGGATGCGCGCCGGGGAGCGTCTGGTGGATATTGCCGCTGACGCGGGGTTTGCCGACCAGAGCCACATGACGCGCCAGTTTATCAGCCGCTTTGGCCTCTCTCCGGGGCGCTGGCTGCGGGCGATCCGCGGCTAAGGCGGCGCAGGTTGCACAATCGTTCAAGCGTCAACGCGGCGAGGCGAACTATGCTGACTGCCTTTATCACAAGGAGACAGCCTATGTATCAACTCGTTAATCTTGCTCAGAAATTTTCCCTGTTCAGCGAACAATGGCAGCCCAAAGTGGTGGCCGAAATGAATGACTATCAGTTCAAGATCGTGCGCATCGCCGGCGACTTTATCTGGCACAGCCACCCGGAAACCGATGAGACGCTGATGGTGGTGGAGGGGGTATTGCGCGTGGACTTCCGCGACGGACATGTGCTGGTGAAGGCCGGGGAGATGATCGTCGTGCCGCGAGGGGTGGAACATAAGACCTCGGCGGAGACGGAAGCGAAGCTGATGCTGATTGAACCGCGCGGGGTGTTAAATACCGGCCACGAGGGCGGCGAGCGGACGGCAGTGAACGACGTTTGGATCTGATCGCTTTCCGGCGATAAAACGCCCCTCTTTCCGGCGGAAAGAGGGGCAGGGCGATTACTTCAGCTCGTCAACCATGGTGGTTGCCCGACCGATATAGTTGGCCGGGGTCATCGCTTTGAGACGCACTTTTTCCTCTTCCGGCAGGGCGAGGCTGTCAATAAACTGCTTCATCCCTTCCGCGTCCACGCGTTTGCCGCGGGTCAGCTCTTTCAGCTTCTCGTACGGTTTTTCGATACCGTAACGACGCATCACGGTCTGGATCGGCTCAGCCAGTACTTCCCAGTTGTGATCCAGTTCGTCCAGCAGGCGATCCTGGTTCAGCTCCAGCTTGCTGATCCCTTTGAGGGTGGACTGATAGGCGATCAGCGCATAGCCGATGCCCACGCCGAGGTTACGCAGAACGGTGGAGTCGGTCAGGTCGCGCTGCCAGCGGGAAACCGGCAGTTTGCTGGCCAGGTGCTGCATGACCGCATTGGCCAGGCCGAGGTTGCCTTCGGAGTTTTCGAAGTCAATCGGGTTCACCTTGTGCGGCATGGTGGAGGAGCCGATTTCCCCGGCGATGGTCTTCTGTTTGAAGTGGTTGAGCGCGATGTAGCCCCACACGTCGCGATTGAAGTCGATCAGAATGGTGTTAAAGCGCGCGATGCAGTCAAACAGCTCAGCGATATAGTCATGCGGCTCGATCTGCGTGGTGTACGGGTTCCACTGAATGCCCAGCGAAGTAACAAACTCTTCGCTGAACTGATGCCAGTCGACTTCCGGGTAAGCGGCGATGTGGGCGTTGTAGTTACCCACCGCGCCGTTGATTTTACCAAGGATTTCCACCTGGTTCAGCTGACGGTACTGGCGCTCCATACGGTAGGCGACGTTGGCCATCTCTTTACCCATGGTGGACGGTGTCGCTGGCTGGCCGTGGGTACGGGAGAGCAGCGGCACATCGCGGTACTGGGTCGCCAGATCTTTTACCGCGTCAATCAGTTTGCGCCAGTAAGGCAGAACCACTTCGTCGCGGGCGGTTTTCAGCATCAGCGCGTGGGAGAGGTTATTGATGTCTTCGGACGTACAGGCGAAGTGAATAAACTCCGACACGGCGTGCAGTTCGGCGATGTCAGCGACTTTCTCTTTCAGAAAGTACTCTACCGCTTTCACATCGTGATTAGTGGTGCGCTCGATGGTTTTGATGCGCTCGGCGTCTTCGACGCTGAAATCGGCGACGATTTTGTCAAGGAAACCGTTTGCGTCGGCAGCAAAAGCAGGAACTTCCTTGATCGCTGCGTGGGCGGCCAGTTTTTGCAGCCAACGTACTTCCACCTGAACGCGGAATTTCAGCAAACCGAATTCGCTGAAGATACCGCGCAGCGCGCTGACTTTATCGCCGTAGCGGCCGTCTACAGGGGAAACGGCGGTCAGTGAGGATAATTCCATAGATCACAACTCCGGGGTTAAATGAGCAAGAATTTGCTTTGCCTGGTTAACCAGACGATTACGGGAAAACATAAGCTGGAGACGTCCGCCGCCCACCTGATGCCAGAGCACCGCGGCGCGAATACCCGCAAGCAGCGCTGAGCGAACTTTCGCCTGCACCTGCGGGCTTTGCAGCACGGCAGGGGAGCCGGTCACCTGAATACGCGGGCCCAGCGGGCTTATCACATCGACATAGATGCCCGCCATGGCGCTGAGCAGCGTTTCGGACTGCAGGTCAAAGTGCTCCAGCTGACGATGCAGGCCGGCGATGCGGTTGCCGAGCGTGTCCATCGCCCCTTTACTGGCGGCGAGCTTGCGCTCCAGCACCATCAGGCTCAGGGTATAGCGGGTGAGTTCCGCATTGAGGCCCTGACGGCTGCTGGTATTGAGCACCCCGAGCAGCGTTTCAAGGCCGAGGCGAAGATTGGCTTCACTGCCACCGAACACCGCCAGCGTCGACTCGGGATCGAGGTCGATGATGCTGTTCAGCGACACATGCAGGGCATCGCTGTCGCAATGTCCCTGATGCGCCAGTTGCTGAACCAGTCGCGCCGCCTGGCAAACGCCAGCCAGCGCCAGGGTGATGTCATAGTAATTCTTCGCCACACATACTCCTTGTCAGCCGCCGGGGCGGTTCGTCCCGGCGGAAATAACGCGCGTTCAGGACTGCAGAGGCAGTCGTTGTTCAATAATTCCGCCGCCGAGACACACTTCACCCAAATAGAATACCGCGGACTGGCCCGGTGTCACCGCCGCGACCGGCTCATCGAAGCGGACTTCGATACGGTCTTCATCCAGCGCGGTAACGGTGCAGGGGATATCGGTCTGGCGATAGCGGGTTTTCACCGTGCAGCGCAGGGTGCCCTGCAGCGGTTCACGGTTTACCCAGTGCAGCTGTTGGGCAATCAGACCGACGGACATCAGGCGCGGGTGGTCATGGCCCTGGGCGACGATAAGAATATTATTCTCAACGTCTTTATCGACCACGTACCATGGATCTTCGCTACCCTCTTTGGTGCCGCCGATACCCAGCCCTTTACGCTGGCCCAGGGTGTGGTACATCAGCCCCTGATGGGTACCGATCTCCTCGCCGTCGACGGTGAGGATTTTGCCCGGCTGCGCCGGCAGGTAACGGCCAAGGAAATCGCGGAATTTACGCTCGCCGATAAAGCAGATGCCGGTGGAATCTTTTTTCTTCGCGGTGACCAGATCCAGCTCTTCGGCGATCTTACGCACCTGCGGTTTTTCCAGTTCACCCACCGGGAACAGGCTCTGGGCAATCTGCTCGTGGCTGAGGGTATAAAGGAAGTAGCTCTGATCTTTATTGCCGTCGAGGCCGCGCAGCAGCTGGCTTTTACCGTCGACATCGGCGCGGCGCACATAGTGCCCGGTGGCGATGTAGTCGGCGCCGAGGTCTTCGGCAGCAAACTCGAGGAAGGCTTTAAATTTGATCTCTTTATTGCACAGAATATCCGGGTTCGGCGTGCGGCCGGCTTTGTACTCTTCCAGGAAGAGCTCAAAGACGTTATCCCAATATTCGGCGGCAAAGTTAACGGTGTGCAGTTCAATGCCCAGCTTATCGCAGACCGCTTGCGCATCGGCAAGGTCGGCGGCGGCGGTGCAGTATTCCTCGCCGTCGTCTTCCTCCCAGTTCTTCATGAACAGGCCTTCCACCTTATACCCTTGCTGCAGCAACAGGTACGCGGAGACCGAGGAGTCGACGCCGCCGGACATGCCGACGATCACTTTTTTCTGGCTTTCTGACATGGAAATACTCGCTACATTGAACTTCGAGGCGGCGTATTCTAGCACGCGCTCACCGTTCATTCACCCCCTGTGAACGGCCAGTTAAAGGCGCCAATCAGCGACAGCGGCTGCCGCGGGTCCTGCAGGTAGCAGCGAATGCTTTCGGCAACCAGCGGCGAGCGCAGGTTTGGCGCGTTAAGAATTTCCTCAGCACTGAGCCACAGGCAGCGATCGATATCGCTGTCGTGCGGTTCAGTGGCGCACGGATCGCTAAGTTCGATAGCGAACAGGAAGCGCAGAAACGGGGTGTTATCGGGAGCCAGCCACTGATGCATACGGATGAAGTGCTGCGGCGTGGCGCGAATGCCGGTCTCTTCCCACAGTTCACGTTCAGCGGCCTGCAGCAGCGTTTCATTGGCCTCGAGATGGCCCGCCGGCTGGTTCCACAGCGCTTTGCCGTTAATGGTTTCTTCGACGATGAGAAATTTATCCTGGGCGTGAACCACGCAGGCAACGGTGACATGAGGTTTAAACATCGCTTTTCCTTTTCAGTTATTCGGCTTTGCGCCAGTCGCCATTGGCCAGTCCGTCGAGTGTATAGCCGCCCATGGCGTAGCGGATCAGACGCAGGGTGGGGAAGCCGACGTGGGCGGTCATCCGGCGCACCTGGCGGTTGCGTCCCTCGTAGAGCGTAATTTTCAGCCAGCGGGTGGGAATCGATTTGCGCTCACGAATCGGCGGGTTGCGCGGCCACAGCCAGACGGGTTCCTCCACAAGTTCTACGTCGGCAGGCAGGGTGGGGCCGTCGTTGAGGGTGACGCCGTCGCGCAAGGCGGTCAGCGCCTCGGGCGTGGGTTCGCCTTCCACCTGAACATAGTAGATCTTGCCGGTGCGCTTACCCGGCTGGGTCAGCTTCGCCTGCAGCGCGCCGTCGTTGGTCAGCACCAGCAGGCCTTCGCTGTCGCGATCGAGCCGACCGGCAGCATAGACGCCCGCCACCGGAATAAAATCTTTCAGCGTGCTGCGCCCGGCCTCGTCGGTAAATTGCGGCAACACATCATAGGGTTTATTGAACAAGATCACAGTTTTTGGCTGGCGTTCTTTACGTTGTCTGGTGACTTGTTGTGTGCTGAATCGCTCAACGCGATGTTTTCTAAATGAAGTTTTCTGCATGGTATTTTCAGGCTCTATCAATTGCCGCATTATAGCCTAATTACGAATGCCTTTCATGGACGCAAACATTCAGGTAGTATTGACATGCTCATTACAAATTATTAACAAAAAATTGCTCAAACCGATTCGCACTACAGGCAGGAAGGCGACACGGACGCGATAGCTCCGGTTAGCGGGATGACCCGGTACTCCGAAGCTGGCCGACTCAGCCAACACCAGGCTCGCGTGAAGAGGGAAGAGCAGAACCAGAAGCGCTCGAAGGAGAGGTTAATGGAAAGCAAAGTAGTAGTTCCGGCGGAAGGTCAAAAAATCACCCTGCAAAACGGCAAACTGAACGTCCCTCACAATCCGATTATCCCGTTCATTGAAGGTGACGGTATCGGCGTTGACGTTACCCCAGCGATGCTGAAAGTGGTTGATGCCGCCGTTGAGAAAGCCTATAAGGGCGAGCGTAAAATTTCCTGGATGGAAGTTTACACCGGTGAGAAATCGACACACGTCTATGGCCAGGATGTCTGGCTGCCAGCTGAAACCCTCGATCTGATTCGTGACTACCGCGTTGCTATCAAAGGTCCTCTGACTACCCCAGTCGGCGGCGGCATTCGTTCCCTGAACGTGGCGCTGCGCCAGGAGCTGGATCTCTACGTCTGCCTGCGTCCGGTACGTTACTACCAGGGCACCCCGAGCCCGGTTAAGCACCCGGAACTGACCGACATGGTTATCTTCCGTGAAAACTCCGAAGATATCTATGCAGGCATCGAGTGGAAAGCCGACTCTGCTGAAGCAGACAAAGTGATCAAATTCCTGCGCGATGAGATGGGCGTGAAGAAAATTCGCTTCCCGGAACATTGCGGCATCGGCATCAAGCCGTGCTCTGAAGAAGGCACCAAACGTCTGGTTCGTGCAGCCATTGAGTATGCGATCACCAACGATCGTGATTCCGTCACTCTGGTGCACAAAGGCAACATTATGAAGTTCACCGAAGGCGCGTTCAAAGACTGGGGCTACCAGCTGGCTCGCGAAGAGTTCGGCGGCGAGCTGATCGACGGCGGCCCGTGGGTGAAAATCAAGAACCCGAACACCGGTAAAGAGATCGTGGTAAAAGACGTGATCGCCGACGCCTTCCTGCAGCAGATCCTGCTGCGTCCTGCGGAATACGACGTTATCGCCTGTATGAACCTCAACGGCGACTACATCTCTGACGCGCTGGCGGCACAGGTTGGCGGTATCGGTATCGCCCCGGGCGCCAATATCGGCGACGAGTGCGCGCTGTTCGAAGCGACTCACGGTACTGCGCCGAAGTATGCTGGCCAGGACAAAGTGAACCCGGGCTCCATCATCCTGTCCGCAGAGATGATGCTGCGCCATATGCAGTGGTTCGAAGCCGCAGACCTGATCGTCAAAGGCATGGAAGGCGCTATCGCCGCCAAGACCGTGACTTATGACTTCGAACGTCTGATGGAAGGCGCTAAACTGCTGAAATGTTCAGAGTTTGGCGACGCGATTATCGCGAACATGTAATCCCGCTGGTGGATTAAGTAAGAGCGGGAGCCGATGGGCTCCCGTTTTTTTATCGCATTCAGGCCGTTATTTTGCCGGACACTCGCTGCGCGGTAGCATGGTCGATTTCCCGCAACACAATGTCCATCAAAGCCATGCGCTTACAACAGGGCTAGCTCAGTTTACCGCGAGATCGCAAGTGGGTATGGATTGAACGCCAGGGGTCTTACTGATGGCCCGACCGGCTTAAACCGGTGCCGTTCGGCGAAAATGCGATGTAGCCTAAACTCAGGCTATCCACCCACCTTCAGATTAAACAGCCGGGACAGCGCCGCTCTGCCGCTATCCGTCACTTGCACTTCCCGATATCCCGGCGCGCGGGTTATCCATCCTTTCTGCTCAAACAGCGCCATCACCGCCGAACCGGCGTCGCCTCCCAGATGAAAACGTCTTTCGCTCCAGTCAAGACAGGGGCAACAAGGCTTACGTCGCGGGCGAGCGTTAAGTACCGCGCCCAGGCTTTCAAGCTGGGTTTTACCGGCTGACGTCAGGGACTGCCCATCGGCCGCCAGCCATTTTTCCCGCAGCATAAACTCATAAATCTTCACCGCCAGTTCGCCCGCCAGATGGTCGTAGCAGGTGCGAGCGTAGCGAAGTGTCACCGGCGTGCTGGTGGCCAGCGCCTTATGCGACTGCATTGAGACGCCCATCAGGTTTTCCAGTAGCGCGGCGATATGCGCGCCCGCCAGGCGGTAATAGCGGTGACGCCCCTGCGCGAGACACACCACCAGCCCGTTGCTGAGCAGTCGGGCAAGATGCCCGCTGGTGGTGGAGGCAGACACCTCGGCAACCGTACTGAGTTCGGTTGCCGTCCATGCGCGCCCATCCATCAGCGCGCAGAGAATACTGACCCTTGACGGGTCAGAGAGGGCGGAGGCCACCATCGCCATCGCGGTTTCCAGTGCCGCCTCTGGCTCACTGTCTTGCTGCGTTTTCAGGAGATTCATTCAGAAAGTATGGCCCATTTTTTGGTCACTTCCGCTGCCCGGGTGTCATCATCGGTAATGAGAATGAGCCGGTTACGGTGGTCGCTGTACTGTACCAGAATATTAATGCCATTGCGGGCAAGGGTGTCTGCGATGTCGCCCAGTTCCCCTGGTCGTTCCTGAGGTAACTTTCTGATCAGAGGACGGCATACACTGCTGACGGCAAAACCGGCCTCGGTCAGTACCCTGCGGGCTTTCTCACCGTCTTCCACCAGAAAATGCGCATGTCCGGCATCAGGCGTGGTGAATACGCCACCGCCTTCGAGCCCCACGCCGTTGTTACCCAGCGCCATACCCATTGCGCCAAGCGAGCCCGGCGTGTTGCTGAGAATCACGTGAATGTCATACATCTGGCTACGCTCCTCGATCCGATGCGTAATCCCGGAACACGCGGGCAACGCGTATTCTGTAGTATGAAAAAATCGATGCTTTGCCTTCGCGCTGGGCAGCCAGATGCCGCTCATTTTGCTGCCAGTTGGCCACCGATGCTTCATCTTCCCACCAGGATAGCGAGAGGATTTTGCCGGGCGAATTCAGGCTCTGAAAGCGCTCAATGGCAATAAACCCCGGCGTGTCTGAAAGCAAAGGCGTCAGCCCGGCCGCAAGCTGTAAATATCTTTCCTGTGCTTCTGGTAAGGCGTCGGCCTCGAAAAGTACTGCAATCATCAGTCTGCTCCGTGGTGAATTTCCCCGCAGTCTACTGACGGCCCGAGCAGGATGCTTCGGTCTGTAGCGAAATATGCCTGTTAGGAAAAAAAACGGTCTGACGGTGGGTACCACTACCCGATACGCCTTTTTCAACATCAGACCGGCCTCTGGCGCAGGGCTAACGAGCGTCAGGCTGCAGTAAGCTACGGCAGGGCGGACGATGGCGACAGGCGGGAAGCAGGACAGGAGGGCCATCACCACCCGGCGTTATCTCACACTGGCTTATCGCCACAGTGGCTGGTATAGACGCTCACGCCATGGCCATCAGGATCCAGCATTGAGAAGTAATCATGCCCATACAGCGGTGCTTCGGCAATATCCGCAGGGGAGTAGCCGTTAGCCATTAATTCGGCACGATATTTTTCGAGATCGGCTCTGGTGTGTCCGGCGATCATCAGATCAATCTTTTCGCTAATAAAATCAGGACGCTGGCCAACGCGGCTGGCGTGAAGCGCACCCGCCATGGGATCGTCTTTCGCGGCTAACAGGAGATGGGTGCCGCCGCGAAGCTCAATGATTGCCATTTCCGGAAATTTGTCGATACCGCGTAGTCCCAGGCCCTGGTAGAAGGCATAACTCGACTCAACGTCTTTCACCTTCATGACAAAATGTGCGATGGCTGCAGATGGTACAAATTCTTCCATTTCATTGCCTTATAAATATGTTGTTGTGGAAAAATGCAGTAGCAATCTTGTTGCTACCGGGTCGCAGTGCTAATCTGACTGGCTAGTCGAAAATATTATGCGACTGATCAGTCGAAAAAGACAAGGGGAAGTTGTGACGCGTAAAAAAGAGATCGATAAAGAAAAGGTGTTGGATGCCGCGGAAAGCCTGATTCTTGAGTCGGGTGGCCGATTATTCACCCTGGATGCCGTCGCCGAGCGTGCCGGCATAAGCAAGGGTGGCCTGGTATATACCTTTTCTTCCAAGGACGGTCTGATTCACGCTGTCCTGGAGCGTGAAGTGGCCCGTTTTCAGGAGGCAGTCCGGCAGCGTCTTCCTGCCGCTCCGGTGGGACCGATCGAACTCGTACTCGCGCATATCGAAGAGGCTTTGGCGGAAGAGGACGTCTCCACCCAAATGGCGGCGTTTCTTATCACCGCGCTCGTTCATGCTCCCGGCATGCTGGAACCCGTCCGAAGTCTTTACCGATCACTCCTCGATCCGCTTCGTTCGGTGAGCGGGGAGTACGTTGCCGTGCGCCACGCGTTTCTTGCCGTGGAAGGCGCTTTTTTGCTCCGTGGGTTTGGCCTGGCAGATATCTCTGCCGACGAGATAAAATCAGTATTACGCTATGCCCATACCCAGGTTTTGTCAGCCTTAGCGGCATCCACCGGCAAGGCCTCGCATGCTTCCTGATTAACCCGGGCGCTGACAGACCGATGGATGGCACTACGTGGCTGTTGCCGCGCGGAGCCATCTGATCTGTCCGTGCGGCACAGCGCCTGCGCGCCGAATTACCGTCCCAGAAACGCGTTACTCTGCGTTAAAAATAATAAATTCAGGCTGGTAACTGACCGGGAAATTGACCGATCGGGCGATAAAACAGACGTGATGGATCTGCTGATGAATGGCCGTGGCGGCGTCGAGATCGGTTCCTGGTAATACGGTGATTTTCGGCCTGAGGGTGGCAGAAATAAAGCGACCCGCGCCCCCTTTAAATACTTCACCCGTTGCCACCGGCGAGTCCTGATATTCCATGACCGTAATGCCGGCATCTGAGGCCAGATGTAAGTACCACAGCATGTGACAGGCAGAGAGAGAAGAGAGCAGGAGATCTTCCGGGTTCATTTTGCCGGGATCGCCGCCCAGTAATGGATCATTTGAACAATGAATGGGTTCTTTTCCCTTTACCGCGATATCCCAGGTCCGGGCATAAGCCTTGTAACCCGAGGTACCCGTGCCCTGATTGCCGGTCCATGTGATATTGCTGGTATAAGCATGTTGCATAGATTTGCCTTTTCTCTGTGGAGGGGGGATTTATGTGCTGGCGGCTGCGTTGATCGCGCATAAATTGCCATCCGTATCTGCTCAATGCTATAAGAAAAGAGCCGTTTTAATGGCGCTTATGTTTTATCTGTAAGGAATAAGTGAAGGTCAGATAATGATTACGTCAGTGCAGCCAACCACCACCGTCACCACCACGACCGTAACCTGCGGTGGTGTGGGCGTATCTGTGACCGGCTCCTGACAAACAGATCCTCACTCCCCGCCAATGTGGACGGGGAGAGACCTCTCCGTTCGTGACAGACTGAATGGAGACCCATCATGATTTCATCTGAGCATGCCCTGTTAATTATCGATATGCAGCAGGGGCTTTTCCGTGGCCCGGTTTCCCCGTATCAGGCCGATGCGCTTCTGGCGAACGTTTGCCTGCTGATTGAAAAAGCGAGACAGGCTGAGGTGCCCGTCTTCTTTGCCCGCCATACCGGAGCTGACGACTCTCCGTTCTCCGCGCAAAGTCCATTAACTCAACTGCTGCCTGAGATGGGTGTTAACGGCGAGCGGGATATCGTCTTTATTAAAAAGTACCCTTCCTGTTTCCAGCAAACTGACCTTGCGCATCAGCTCGCTCAGGCCGGCGTAAAACAGCTGGTTATTGCCGGGATGAAAACCGAATTCTGCGTGGACACGACCTGCCGAGCGGCATCGGCGCTGGGATTACGGACGGTGCTGATCTCAGATGCGCACTCAACCATGGATAACGAACGTTTATCAGCGCCTGACATCATTGGCCATCACAATGTCACCCTTGCCGGGCCATTTGTGACGCTGTCGACCGCCGCAGAGTGGCGCTTTTCGGCAGCGAAATAAGGATGAAGAAAGGGAGCCCGAGGGCTCCCTTTCGCTACGCCTGCTCATCCGGTTTTACTGCCCATGGCGACGCAGGGTGGAGGCGGGGTGGCGCCGGAGCGCCTCTTCGGGACGCACAGGGCGCCGCACCAGTTCGCCGCCGCAGTTCGGGCAATGGCCGTTAAGCCGCGCCGTCATGCAGTCCTGGCAAAAGGTGCACTCGAACGAACAGATAAACGCTTCGCGTGAGTCTGGCGGCAGATCTTTATCACAGCATTCGCAATTCGGGCGTAACTCGAGCATTTCCTTCCCCTGTGGTTAACGGCTGTATCAGCGACGGCCGGCCAGCGCATGCTGTTTTTATAGCACGGCGCAGACTGGCCTCCGAGGGATTTCGCTGCGTTAATCTCCGCCTCAAAGCGTTGCCTTTCCGGGCTGCATCCCCGGCACGAGGATCACTTTGCGGCATGCCTCTTCACGTTTCTCAAAGATCTGATAGCCGCGCGCGGCCTCCTCCAGAGGCATATGGTGAGTGACAATCTCCTCCGGGGTGAGCAACCCTTGCTCAATAAGCGCCAGTAGATCCGGCAACCAGGCATGGACGTGGGTTTGCCCCATTCTGAAGGTCAGCCCCTTATCAAAGGCATCGCCAAACATAAATCCGTGAATGAAACCGGCGTAAACCCCGGGCACGCTGACGATGCCGCCGCGGCGCACGGCAGCGATGCACTGGCGCAGCGCTTTCCCGCTGCTGCCCTCGATTTTCAGGGTGCTGAGGACGGTTTCCGTAAGGCTGCCTTTCGCCTCGAAGCCGACGGCGTCAATCACCGCATCGACGCCGCGATGGCCGGCGGTGTTGTCGATAATCCACTGCGCCGGATCGTCATGGTGGTCGAAGTTTATCGGGATCGCGCCATAGCGCCGCTGCGCGAAGTCGAGTCGGTAATCGTTATGATCGATGATAAATATCTGCTCTGCGCCATTGAGCCTGGCGCAGGAGGCACACAGCAGGCCAACCGGGCCGGCGCCAAAAATAGCCACGCTGCTGCCGGGTTTGACCTCGGCGTTTTTTACCGCCTGCCAGGCGGTAGGCAGAATATCTGACAGAAACAGCACCTTTTCATCGGGTAAGGTGTCTGGCACTTTAAACGGTCCGGTATTGGCTTTGGGAACGCGCACATATTCCGCCTGGCCGCCGGGGATCCCGCCGTACAAATCGCTGTAGCCGAACAGGGCCGCCGGTGGCGAAATGCCTTTTCGGTTGAGCGTCGCCCCCTGGCCGCTATTGGTGCTTTCGCAGGCGGCATATTGCTGCAGGCGACAAAAGAAGCAGTCTCCGCAGGCGATGACAAACGGGATAACCACCCGATCACCTTTACGAACCGCGGTGACCTCGGAACCGGCTTCCACCACTTCCCCCATAAATTCATGGCCGAAAATATCACCATGGTGCGTGCCGGGGATCTTACCGCGGTAAAGGTGCAGATCGGAACCGCAGATCGCCGTCGCCGTGACGCGCAGAATAATATCGTCCGGCGCCTCAAGGGCCGGGCCGGGCATGGTGTCGACGCTGACATGATGGGGGCCATGATAAGTGAGTGCTTTCATAAAGTCTTCTCCTGGAGAGAATGGCTGATAGCAGCAGGCGAAAAGGCATTGTGACCTAACGTTATTGCCGCCGATAAACCACAGTAAAAATAAAGCGTAGAGTACTTATAATGGAACTGCGTGATATTCCACTCAGTGAATGTATTCCACGCTTCGCTTATTTAGCGGCTGGTTTGTTGAGGTTATTTGAGGTTATTTGCCTATTCCCCTTATGTATGCCAGGCTTAATCGGGCATGATATTCGCTCCGTTTTATTTTCCAGCCGCTTCCCCAGCGGCTTTTTTTTGCCTTAAAAAAAGAAAAAATCTGAATTTCAACCAGACTAAGGGCGTTACTGCCGCTTCGTTATATAACCCAACAGGAGTACTCCGCCGGTATAAATAATTCTTTGCCACAGTGGTGCTCTGTGTGCATTATTTCCCTGAACACAGTAAGTTAGCGGGAATGTACCGTCTGGTTATTTTTGATGTGTTTTGTAGAATTATTCCGAATTACTCCTAAAAGGCATCAAAAACACGGGATAATAATTTGACTAACCAGCATTACCCGCTAGATTTAAATATCGAACGACGAGTGATACGGAATATTTTCGTATCGTACTGACATAACCGATATACATGAGGTGAAATATGGCAGAGCATCGTGGTGGTTCCGGAAATTTTGCTGAAGACCGTGAAAAAGCTTCTGAAGCAGGTCGTAAAGGTGGTCAGCACAGCGGCGGGAACTTTAAAAATGATCCGCAGCGTGCGTCTGAAGCGGGTAAAAAAGGCGGACAAAACAGCCACGGCGGTGGCCGCAAGTCCGATAATTCCTGATTATCCTTTTCCTTGCACCCTGAAGTGAAAGTATCTCCTGCGAGTCTGTCACAGACTCGCAGTTATTTTCTGACTCCAGAAGGTATTTCTATGAATATGAAAAGCATTGAAGATGTATTTATTCACCTGCTCTCAGATACCTACAGCGCAGAGAAACAATTAACCCGCGGGCTGGCAAAACTGGCCAGAGCGGCGTCCAGTGAAAAACTCAGCGCGGCGTTCAATGCTCATCTTGAAGAAACCCAGGGCCAGATTGAACGTATCGACCAGATTATTGAGCAGGAATCTGGTCTGAAAATCAAACGCATGAAATGCGTGGCCATGGAAGGATTGATCGAAGAGGCCAATGAAGTCGTTGAGAGCACGGAAAAAAATGAGGTACGCGATGCCGCGTTAATTGCCGCTGCGCAAAAGGTCGAGCATTACGAAATTGCCAGTTACGGTACCCTGGTTACCCTGGCGGAACAGTTGGGTTATAAAAAAGCGGTCAAACTGCTGGCCGAAACCCTGGAAGAAGAAAAGCAAACCGATGTTAAATTAACCGACCTGGCGGTAGGTAATATTAATAAAAAAGCGGAAAAATAAACGCTCCCTGACACGAGGAAATCACGATGAATCACATTGAACATTATCATGACTGGCTACGAGATGCGCATGCCATGGAAAAACAGGCAGAATCCATGCTGGAATCAATGGCTGGCCGTATCGATAATTATCCGGATCTCCGTGCCAGAATCGAACAGCATATTAATGAGACCAAACGGCAAATTACCGTGCTGGAAGAGATCCTCGACCGCAACGACATTTCGCGCTCGGTGATTAAAGATTCGATGAGTAAAATGGCGGCTCTTGGCCAGTCCATTGGCGGAATGTTTCCTTCCGATGAAATCGTCAAAGGCTCGATCAGCGGGTACGTTTTCGAGCAGTTTGAGATCGCCTGCTATACCTCTCTGCTGGCGGCCGCTGAAAAAGCGGGCGATACCGCCTCCATCCCAGCCATTGAGGCCATCCTGGCGGAAGAGCGGGAAATGGCCGACTGGCTGATCAAACATATTCCTCAGACCACGGAGCAGTTTCTCCTGCGTTCAGATGCTGACGGCGTAGAAGCGAAAAAATAACCCAGGAGGCAGGCCTATGTTTCGTCATGTGAAACAACTGCAGTATACCGTGCGCGTTGCTGAACCCAACCCGGGGCTCGCGAATTTACTGCTCGAACAGTTTGGCGGCCCTCAGGGCGAGCTGGCCGCCGCGTGTCGTTATTTCACTCAGGGATTAAGCGATGACGATCCCGGCCGTAAAGACATGCTGATGGATATCGCGACAGAGGAGCTAAGCCATCTGGAGATCATTGGCACCCTGGTCGGCATGCTAAATAAAGGCGCCAAAGGGGCGCTGGCGGAGGGCACCGAGAGCGAGGCGGAACTCTATCGTTCGCTCACCGCCAACGGCAACGACAGCCATATTACGTCGCTGCTCTACGGCGGCGGTACTCCGCTGACCAACTCGGCGGGCGTGCCGTGGACAGCGGCCTACATTGATACTATCGGCGAACCCACCGCAGACCTGCGATCGAACGTCGCGGCGGAGGCGAGGGCGAAGATCGTCTATGAACGGCTGATCAACGTGACCGACGATCCCGGCGTGAAGGACGCGCTGGCGTTCCTGATGACTCGCGAAGCGGCGCATCAGCTCTCTTTTGAGAAAGCGCTGCAGTCGATTCGTAATAACTATCCGCCGGGCAAACTGCCGCCCATTAGCGAGTACGCGAACACCTACTACAATATGTCTGAAGGTGGAGAAGTACGCGGCAGCTGGAACAGTGACAAACACTTCGATTATGTCAAGGATCCGCAGCCGGCCGTGGATGGCGGAGATGGCAGCGCCTCTGTCGGCCTGACGCCGGAGCAGGAAGCGCTGTGCAAAGCGATGCTGAAGCGAACACAGTCTGACCCGCAGGGTGATCCTTTGACCGGCGCCGAACTCGGCGCCGGTAAGCAAAACACCTCATCATCGGCTAAGTGATGTTCGCATAAGCCCCGGCTGCGGCCGGGGCGTTTCATAATGATGGGTGCGGATTATGTTTGAATTTGACGCGTTTCATCTGGCCCGACTGCAATTTGCCTTTACCGTTTCCTTCCATATTCTGTTTCCGGCCATCACCATCGGCCTTGCCAGCTACCTTGTGGTGCTGGAAGGGATGTGGCTGCGAACCCGGGATAACGTCTGGCGCTCGCTCTACAACTTCTGGCTGAAAATTTTCGCCGTCAATTTTGGCATGGGCGTGGTTTCCGGATTAGTCATGTCCTATCAGTTCGGCACCAACTGGAGCGGATTCTCCCAGTTTGCCGGCAGTATTACCGGCCCGCTGCTGCTGTATGAAGTGCTGACCGCCTTCTTCCTCGAAGCGGGATTCCTCGGCGTGATGCTGTTCGGCTGGAGCAAGGTGCCGCCGGCGCTGCATTTTTTTACCACCTGCATGGTAGCCCTTGGCACCCTGGTCTCCACCTTCTGGATCCTCGCCTCCAATAGCTGGATGCAGACGCCGCAGGGTTTTACCCTCGAAAATGGCCACCTTATCCCGCAGGACTGGCTGGCGATTATCTTTAACCCCTCATTCCCGTATCGCTTGTTCCATATGGCGATCGCCGCGTTCCTCAGCAGCGCCATGTTCGTCGGGGCCTCCGCCGCCTGGCATCTGCTGCGCGGCAACGACTCGCCGGCCATCCGCAAAATGCTGTCGATGGCGATGTGGATGGCGCTGCTGGTGGCGCCCATCCAGGCGGTGGTGGGGGATATGCATGGCCTTAACACCCTTGAGCATCAGCCGGCGAAGATTGCGGCGATTGAAGGACACTGGGAAAACCGGCCGGGCGAGGCCACCCCGCTGTTACTGTTTGGCCTGCCGGATATGGAGCAGGAGCGCACCCGCTATGGCCTGGAGATGCCGGCGCTCGGCAGCCTGATCCTCACCCATAGCCTGCATAAGCAGGTGCCGGCCCTGAAAGATTTCCCGAAAGAGGACCGGCCCTATTCGCCCGCCGTGTTCTGGTCGTTTCGCATTATGGTTGGGATGGGGGTGTTGATGATCGCCTTAGGGATCTGCAGCGCCTGGCTTCGCTATCGGCGGCGGCTGTACCATTCGCGTCCCTTCCAGTGGTTTGCGCTCTGTATGGGGCCCGCCGGTCTGATTGCGCTGGTCGCCGGGTGGGTGACCACCGAGATGGGCCGTCAGCCGTGGGTGATCTACGGTTTGCTGCGCACCCGGGACGCGGTGTCGTTGCACAGCACGCTGCAGATGGCCATCAGCCTGCTGGTGTTTATCGTGGTCTACTGCGCGGTGTTTGGCGTGGGGTATTACTATATCTTCCGGCTTATCAAAAAAGGGCCGCAGCCGGTGACGGAGCTGACCTCGCAAACCGCAGGCACCCCGGCGCGTCCGCTCTCGGCGGCAGAGCCGGTGCGGGATGAGGAGAACGCATCATGAGCATCGATATCTCGGTGATTTGGTTTGTCATCATTGTCTTCGCCACGTTGATGTATATCGTGATGGATGGTTTCGATTTAGGCATCGGAATGCTGTTCAGCGTGGTGCATGACGCCGAAGAGCGCGACGTGATGGTTAACAGCGTGGCGCCCGTCTGGGATGGTAACGAAACCTGGCTGGTGCTCGGCGGGGCAGGGCTGTTCGGCGCCTTTCCGTTGGCTTACGCGGTGATCACCGATGCGCTGGTTATCCCGCTGACGGCGATGCTCATCGGCCTGATTTTCCGCGGCGTGGCGTTTGAGTTTCGCTTTAAAGCGGTTCCCTCGCATCGCACCTTCTGGGACTATGCCTTCGCTGGCGGCTCGCTGCTGGCGACCTTCAGCCAGGGGATTGTCGTCGGCGCGTTTATCAACGGCTTTGCGGTGGCTGACCGCCGCTTCGCCGGCTCGACGCTGGACTGGCTTACCCCCTTCAATCTGTTCTGCGGTCTGGGGCTGGTAGTAGCCTATCTGCTGTTGGGCACCACGTGGCTGATCATGAAAAGCGAAGGCGCGTTGCAGCAACGGATGCGCGAGCTGACCCGCAAGGCGCTGCTGGCGTTGATGGCGGTGATCGCGGTGGTCAGCGTCTGGACGCCGTTGGGCTGGCGCTACGTGGCGGAACGCTGGTTTACGCTGCCCAATTTCTTCTGGTTCGTGCCGGTGCCGATCCTGGTGCTGACCCTGAGCTTGTGGATCTGGCGCCTGAGTGCGCGCCCCGCAAGCCATGCTCGTCCCTTTATCCTGACGCTGGGCCTGATATTCCTCGGCTTCAGCGGGCTGGGAATCAGCGTCTGGCCGAACATTATTCCGCCGCACATCTCCCTGTGGGATGCCGCCGCGCCGCCCTCCAGCCAGGTATTTATGCTGCCGGGGGCGCTGCTGATCATCCCGGTGATCCTGATGTATACCGCCTGGAGCTATTACGTCTTTCGCGGCAAAGTGTCCGGCAGTGAAGGCTATCACTGAGCGAGATACGCGCCGGCGGCCCGGGAATGAACCAGATAGTCGCGGGCAGACCGGCGATCCGTTCCCTCCTTGCTTGGGCAGGGTGTCAATATGGGGGCGCACCGGCAGCCCGAAGCCGTCGGTCAGGTCGGCGCTTAAGATACCGATCATTATCTTCTCCACCCGGATCACCGCAGGGTCAAAAAGGGTTCCGGGCCTGGAGACGGCGGCAAAGCCCAACAGGCGCAAGGTGTCACCCGCCAACAGGAAAGCGTACCCACGCGATGGGCGTTCAATCAGGGGCAGGCTGTGACTCCCTGCGAGCCACAGAGCCCGCATGATGCTGGCCTGACGCCCGCCGGGGAAGGCGGGCAGAGGCTTACGCTTTTGGCGACTTGATCTTAATAATAAATCGCTCATTCACCCGGGTGATCCTCGCGCCAATGTCGCCAAACTCGGTGGCGATTTTAAAAAAATCGTCTGCGGCGACGTCAAAATCGAGTTCGATTTTCTGATGTTGTCCTGTCGCCAGTAACTCATAGAAATGGTCAAGGCTGCGGGCTTTTTCGCTGGGCATCGTATTTCTCCATGGTCAACCAATCAGCAGGGCGTTTATGACTTATAGCGCATTCCGGATTATTCAGCAGAATGGTAATGGCGCCTGATATAAGATTATGCAATGACAGTAAGAGTGAGGTAGGGCGATATTATTCCGTGTTGTTAAACCGTGCGGTCGCGCGTTTGCCGGCGATACCATGACGGCAGGAACCATCCTGCGGCGTCGGCTGATGATAGACATTGTTTGATGACAATTTGATGTCAGTAAAATGAACCTGCAAGGGCTCGGGATTTCATATCGCTAAATAATTTTTAATCTGTGGCTGTTAAGGTAGTTCTTAACTACCTTATGGTGATGGGGCTTTATTTTTTATGGCCAACGGCGAGGGAACAACGATGCAATTACTTGATTTATTCGCAGGCTTATTGTGGTTAAGCAGCGTTATTTTCCTGCTGTTTGTTCTTGATGTGGTCATCACCCGTTATCTTTATCGTAAATAACCGACAGAGGCGACGGCGCTGGGCATAGGGTACCGCGCCGGAGGATGATAGTATAACGCCGGGACTGATTCAGGAAGGAATGTGCGGTGCTCGGGAGAATTGATTACGATATTGAAAAATACCAGTTTACCGAAGCCGGTGAAACGTCGCGGCTGCGGGAGCAGTGGCGAGAAGTCTATCAGGAGTGCCGTCAGCTGCAGGCCGGGGCAGAGGAGCGTCTGCGCATTGCGTTGCTGAACGTCGACTATGTCACCAGCTTCGAGCTGCCTTTTCGCCTGCTGCTGGTGCGCGCGCCGCAGCTGATCGCCGACGTCCGCGAGACGCTGCAGCTCAGTCGTAAAGCCGCCGTTTTCAACGGCAAACGTTACGGCTGCGTCTACAGTTTGAAGCAGGATTTACAGGCTGTACCGGAGAGCTTTCATTACCACCTGACAAACCGTATTCGTCGCGTCGAGGCGACGGGCCAGACGGCGGCGCCGTACCAGCAGATCGCCCGGGAGATTAAACCAGCCCGGGATCGACTCCGGCAGGCATTAATCGCCGGCCTGCCGGTTACCGCGCTGGATGCCCTGTTCTGGTTCGGCAGTCAGCGGGTAGCGGCGGACATTGCCCAGCTGCGCCGGTCCGGTATGGCCATTATCACTGAGGAGGTGGAGGTCTGCGACACTCTGTTCAATACCACCCGGCGGGTACCGGTTTATCGTCTGGCCAGCGCGTGAGCGGGCCTCCCTTCGCCCAGCCGCTGCCTCTGCAGGCAGTCGACCATTGCTCCATCAAACCAGACGCACAGGCCTCTGGCGGCATGCCGCGGAGCCGGTTCCAGCCACGCGCTGGCGCTGAGCATGACTAGCATCAGCGCCAGCGGAACCCCGTATATTCTTCTCACTATCCTTTTCCCACTTCGCCTCTTTTGCCAGTAAGGTAGCGGGAAAATATGACGTTTCGTTGACCCGTCTGCCTGATTTATCGCCTGCAGACGGCGTGGCAGGCGTGGCAGGCGGGCCGTGCCGGGTGATGCGTTATTGATCTTCGGCATAAAAATGCCAAAAACTGGCGGCTTGTTTTTTTTCGGTTTTATTACTCCATGCTTTTTTCCCCGTAGAGAAAAAGCATGAAGCCGCAATGCCTGGTGATGGATTATTTTGTAACTAGCTGGTTTGAAACGATATTTTAATTTTGACTTAGGTGGGGATGACAGCGGTGGCAAATTTATATTAATTCACTTTACCGATCAATAAATTATATCTTGATAGCTTTTAGCTATCGAATGTTTCTTATCGATCATTTTAAACTATTTTTGTTGGCGGGAAATATATGACATGCTTTAACCCTTTCTTATTTCTGGTATTTTTTAAATGGTTAAAGAAAACGTGAAAAATACCTCTTATCGCTTCGTTCTGGAGCCCGCTATTAGCGATGATGGTGCCTACCACTCGTGGGAATTGCTCACTAAAGACATTATAGCACCCGCACAAAATAACACCTCCGCGCCCACGTTTTCTTTCTCCACGCTCACCGAACGCGACAAGCTTGCACTATTTACCCGGCAAATCGAATTGCTTTCCGTCTTTGATTTTTCCCAGGTCGATAATAAGCCGATCTCGCTGAATATTGATGATTTATTAAGCCATTTTATTCTGACCGATCGCTATCTGTGTGATTTTCTGCGCGCCAGTAAATACATCGCCCTGGAAATAAATGAGAATTTTCATGAGTTTATCGCCGGTCGCGAACTGACGGCGCTGAGCACGCTGGCGGCGCTTTGCCCGGTCTGGCTGGATGACTTTGGACGCGGACGCACGACTTTCCGGCTGCTGGAGCGATTTCGCTTCGATTGCGTCAAAGTGGATAAAGATTATTTCTGGGACAAAGAAAACGATCCCGCTTTGCCTGGGCTGTTACAGGCTATTCATACCCTGACCGGGCATGTGATTGTGGAGGGGATCGAAACCGAAAAGCAAAAACGGTTAATCACTGCGGCCGGGGATATCATTGGTCAGGGCCGTTACTGGAAGGATGAATATATCTTTCTCTGCTGCTGAGCCCCCACCGGGTCGAGGTTTCGGTGACCTGCCATTCTTTTCTTATCCAGTTTTAAACGAATGCTTTGTTACAGATAGGCTTTATTCCCGCGATGATAATCCCGTCTCTTTTACTTGCCTGAAGGATAACTCATTGTGAATACACGCTTGCGTAACACCCTGATCGCCATTGCGCTGACCACCTGCTTCACTGCCGCCAGCCAGGCGTCGACCTCGGCTGACGTGCCGTCTGTCTCGCAGGACCCGGTCGTCCAGCATCTGAAGCTGAGTGAGGAGCAGGTCGCCAAAATCCAGGCGCTGCGTCAGGGATTCGAAAACAATGTGAGCCAGATTAAAATCAGCGGCTATCAGGACGGCGCCCTGGCCGACGTTATTCACTCCGGGAAATGGGATGAAGCTAAAGTCAAACAGCAGCTGGCTGCTTTTGGCCAGCTGGATCAGCAGGTGCGCTACTATCGTGTGAAATACTACTTTGACGTCAGCCAGGTGCTGACTGCCGAGCAGCGCGAGCAGGTGAAAAAAGACCTCGCCGCGGCGATTAATTAACCCGGCCTTCGCCATCCGCTCCGGATGGCGCTGAATCGGGCGACAGACGCCGCGTGTCCGGCGCCAGTCGCCCAGCTTGACTGACTTACTGACCGTGGCCGTTTTCCAGACGGGCGAAATACTCCGGAGCAAACGGACGCGGGTCGACATCGGCAAACGGCGCACGCTCAAAGTGTGGCTTCAGCGCCCAGGGGACCGTGCAGTCAAAAATCATCTTGCAGCTGATACCTTCCCCGCGGATCGACGGACTGTATTCCGGCGTCTGGGAAGGATCGAGCTGGTGACCGCGGATACCGGGGAGGGTGGTGATGCTGACATCCCCCTGCATGCGGGTGGTCATCGCCCACAGGATATCGTCGCTGTCAAAGATATCGACATCCTCATCAACCAGAATGATGTTTTTCAGTTCGGAATAGGTCGCCAGTGCCAGCAGCGCAGCCTGTCCCTGACGACCTTCGTCGGCGGGCTGACGTTTTTTCACCTGCAGGATCCCCAGAAATTTACCGCCGCCCGCGGTGTGGGCGTAGACATTTTGTAAGAAGCCCGGGATGGCAGCCTCGACGGCATTCCAGATACTGGCTTCCGTCGGCAGCCCAGCGAGGGTGGTATGCTCTTCCCCCGGTCCCACCAGCGTCTGCAGGATCGCATTGTGCCGCATGGTGACCGCTTTGACTTTGATCACCGGCAGCGACGGGTTGGCGCCGCCGCAGTAGCCGGGAAATTCCGGCATCGCGTGGCCGCTGTTGGTGTGCTGATCCTCTCTGACGCGCACGCCGGGCAGCAGTTCGCCTTCAATAACGATCTCGGCGCGGGCGATGGCTTTCTCCGGGACGCTGACGCCCTGCACCAGCTCCACCGGGCGCTGACGCAGCGCGCCGGCCACGCCCAGTTCGTTATAGCCAAACGGCGTGGTGGGGGCTTCGAAGCAGGCGCCAATATAGATGGCCGGGTCGAGACCCATATTGATGGTTATCGGCAGCGGTTTTCCGGCAGCCTCGGCTTTCTGGCGAAACACTTCGATATGGCGGCCGGCGGCAAGAAACATCGACAGCTCATCCCGGCCCTGCACGCACAAGCGGTGGATGGTGACGTCGGTGAGCGAGGCGTCGTCAGGATCGCTGGCCAGCGCCATGCCCAGGCAGAAGAAGGGGCCGGCGTCGATCGGGGTGTTGGTGGGCGCCGGGAGCAGGGTGCGCAAATCAAAGTCCGGATCGTCGGCCAGAAAGATCTGCTCCTGACAGGGGGCGCTGTCGGCCGGGACGACTACCGGCGCGACCGGTGTTTTCACCGCTTTACCCACCTCCAGCGCCAGCTGCGAAGCTTCGCAGCCCAGCAGCAGCGCTGCCCGCTGGCGGCTGGCGTGCATGCCCACCAGAATGCGCGAATGCGGATAGCCCTTAATATTGTTAAACATCATCGCCGGGCCAATGCGGGTGGGGCGCTTCACGGTGCCGCCGGCGCCGATATGGCGATAAACGCCGGCCAGCTCGGCGTTAGGGTCCACCGGATGATTGGTTTCGAGGTATTGATTGTCATGCTGTTGCAGCAGCGCGATGGCGTCGCGCAGATCCTGAATCGGTGCGGTCATGATGTTCTCCTTAGCGTGTCGATGCGCACAGTATGCTTCGCAGGCTAATGGTTATCAATTGCATCATTCATGCTTTATTGATAATATTTTTGTTATCAATCAAGCCCACCGGAGTCCGGCCATGTCCTTGCGAGCGTTACGCCATTTTGTGGTCGTTGCCGAAGAGTTACATATGCACCGGGCGGCGGAGCGGTTGCATATCGCCCAGCCCGCCCTCAGCCAGCAGATCAAACAGCTCGAGCAGCGTCTGGGGGTGGTGCTCTTCTCCCGCGCTAACCGCCGTCTGACCCTGACCGCCGCGGGCGAGGCCTTTTGGCAGAAGACGCGGCTGGCGCTGGAGATGGTCGACCAGGCGGCACTGGACGCCCAGCGCACCGCGCGGGGCGAGCAGGGAAGACTGCATCTGGGGTATGTCTCCAGCGCGATGTACGACAGCAAACTGCCGGGGCTCCTGCGCGAGCTGCGCGCCGACTGGCCGGGGATTGAGCTGTCGCTGGTGCATGGCGATGTGCAAATGCTCTACGAAGCGCTGCTGGATCTGCGCCTGGATATCGCCATCATCCGCGCGCCGCTGGCCTCGCCGCCGGACGCGCTGGTGGTCAGGCCGTTTATGCGGGAAAAGCTCTGTCTGGCGCTCTATCAGCAGCATCCACTGGCAGGGGTAGGGGCGCTCAATCTGGCCTCATTGCGCGCGGATAACTGGATCTCTCTTAACGATCCGCAGGGCACCGGGCTGGAGCAGGTATTTATTGACGCCTGCCGCGTCGCGGGCTTTACGCCGCAGGTGGCGCAGCGGGTCAACGACGTCACCTCGATGATTAGCCTGGTCTCCGCCGGGGTCGGGGTGGCCCTGGTTCCGGTCTCGGCGCGGGCCTTACGCCTCGATAACGTGGTGTACATCGATCTTCAGGACCGGCTGGCGGAGAGTGAGCTGAGCATGGTTTACCACCGCCATATCCGTTCGGCGGTAGTACGGAAAGTCATCTCGCTGCTCAATGCGACTGAGCACTCACCCGGTTAACCGGTCTTCAGGCGGCCAAAGCTGACAATCCTTGAGCGGCCCAGCTCTTTCGCCCGGTACAGCGCGGCGTCCGCCGCGCGCAGCAGGCTGTCGCTTTGGGTATGCTGCGGATAGCTGGCGATACCAATCGACACATCCACCTGACCTATTTCGGTCAGACCATCGCGCAGCGTCATATTATGCACCTGGGTATAGATCTCGCTGGCGCACTGGTGCGCCTCGGCTTCGTCAATGCCGGGGAGCAGCACCAGAAACTCCTCGCCGCCGTAGCGGAAAGCCATGCCGATATCGCGCACCGCGCGCTGCACGATGGTGGCGACGCTCTTAATCACCAGATCCCCGGCCTCGTGGCCGTAGCGATCATTGATGGCTTTAAAATGATCGATGTCGATCATCAGACAGCTCAGCGGGGTGTGGGTATGGACCGCCAGCGCCATCTGTGAATGCAGCGCTTCGTCAAGATGATGGCGATTACGCAGGCCGGTCAGGGAATCGAACAGCGCTTTTTCCAGTAGGGCGCTGCGTAAGCGCTGATTGGCCAGCGCCAGGCCCAGCGCTTCCGCCATCAGCTCAAGGTAGGCCCGGGAAGGGGCGTCACTGGCGGTAACGTTCTGAAAGGTCAGCAGCCCGATGGCTTCGCCCTGGGCGATAAGCGGTACGCAGAGCGACTGGCCGGCGTGCGCCTCTGGCAGATGATAGCAGGTGATATCGGGTTCGCCCTGCACCGGCGGATGGCTGAGTCCCCGACGTATCGCCCAGCAGTCGTCGGGTGAAAAGGGCGTCGTCTCCCCGGTGGGCGTTAGCCACTGCGCCACGCAGCGCATCTGCCAGGGATCGGTATCCAGAATATACAGTTTCCCGGGGATCGTCGGGGCGATATTCGGCGCAAACAGTTCCGCCACCTTAATCACATCCTCAATGGTTTCACAGCCCTGCAGCCGCTGGGTCATGCGCGCCAGCAGTTCGCGGATCGCCCAGTCGGCGTCGCGCTGCTGCTCCAACTGCTGGCGGGCCAGGCCGTTCTCGCGAAAAATGCGGATGGCCTGGGCCATATCGCCAATCTCATCCACCTGAGTGAACTGCGGCGTCTCCACCGCATAGTCCTGGGAGGCGAGACGCTGCACCACGTCGCTCAGGCGAACCACCGGGTAGAGCACCCGGCGTTTGAGAATAAAGCCGAGGACGAACAAAAACATCAGGGCGGTCAGGCCGACCATGATTTCCGACAGGGTTCGCCAGATCCGCGAGCGGTCGGTAGCCTGGTCAATGGCAACGGCGGCGCGATTTTCGAGCATCTGGCGGAAGCGATCGATCTGCGTCTGCATACGTTCCAGCTCGGTCTCGTACGCTTTGCCATACAGTATCGCGATGGCCGCTGGCGCATCGCCGTTGGCGACATGCGCCAGGGCGGCCTGCTGTTCATCCTGAAGTTCAGCGGCAATCTGCAGGCCATCGTGCAGCAGCGCCAGCTCCTCGCGGTTGGCGCCGTTATCTTTCAATCTGGCCAGCCGCAGCTCAATGCTTTTGTCGCTCCGCTGCAGCTGCTGATACTGCTCCAGCGTCTCCGGCGAGGGCTTAACCACGTATAGCCGGGCGAGGTCAGACAACGCCCAGGCGTCGTTTTCCACCTCGTCGGAGAGGGTATCAAAGACCTGGCGCTGCTGTACCGCCTGGCGTTCGACGCGGTCAGCGCTGGAGGCCATGAGCATGGCGCTCCCGGATGCCAGCGTCAGGCCGACGGTGATCCCGTAGGCCCAGTTGGTGATGGTGGCGATTCTCACCCTGTGTTTCCTTGCATGCAGATGAAGCGGTTTTAATTATAGAACCCGCCCCCGGTTATGACGGCGGCCCGCTTCAGGGACGGTGCTCGCTGCGGGGGTGTTCAAGGGTCTGAAGAATGATGGCGTGTAGCGTTTCCGCATGGTGGCGTAAAACGAGAAAGACATCGCGATCCAGAGCGCCATTTATAACATCCGTTTCCATAATCTGTAAGGCCTCCTGCCAGGCCATCCCTTTACGATAAGGGCGATTTTCGGTCAGGGCGGTGAAAATATCGGCGATGGAGATAATCCGGTCGGCGAGGGTCAGGTGATCCTTTTCGAGATGCAGAGGGTAGCCGCTGCCGTCCAGTTTTTCATGATGATTCGAGGCCCAGTTGATAATGTCGCCAAGCTCGCTGTAGTCGCTCAGGAGATCTCCGGTCATGTAGCTGTGCTCGCGTACCTGACTCAGCTCGTCGTCATCCAGCTCGCCCTCTTTTTCCAGAATAGAAAGAGGGATATAAACCTTACCAATGTCATGCAGATAGCCGGCAACCTGTATTTGCTGGCAGGTGGGCTCTGGCAGCTGCATCCAATGGGCAAGCTGGCGGGCGATTTCCCCCACCATAATACTGTGGCTGGCGGTAAAGCTGCTGTAGGTGTCGACAATTTTGGCAATCAGCAGGCAGACATCTTTCAGACCGTCAATATCCAGATATAGCGTGTTGATGGGGGCAATAATTTCCAGCAGCCGTTGAATATGCCCGGGATGCAGGTGCTGCCAGAAGCTCGCATTTTCAGCGACCTCGCACAGGGTATCGCAGAGCAGCGGATCGATCTCCCGGTGCAGGGTGACGAACTGCTCCACCACTGCCCGCGTGGGCCACGCGGCCACGCGGCTATCCGCCGGCAGCAGCCGTTCAAAGGCATCGGCGAAATAGACAATATGCTGTTCGCGGCTGCCGCGGTGCTCCGGGCTAAAGTGGTGGTCGCGAATAAAGGGGACGATGGGCTGGAAGGTTGCTAACCCCTCAAGCATCGCCGCCCCCTGGCGCTGATGCGGATCGTGGATATTATCGATGGCATCCAGCGAATGGATGGTGCGTCTATCACCCAGTACGCCGATATCGTGCAGCAGCGCGGCGCAAAAAATGGTCTGCTGACGCTCGGCAGGCAGCCCCAGCCTTTGCGCCAGCGTCAGCGCGATTAAGGCCGTTCGTTGCATATGCCGGTGCAGTTCAGGGTTAATGATCTGAATGACGTTGGTGGTCAGCATCAGGGCCGACTTCAGGGCAATGCGCATTTCTGTTCTCCGTTCGCGTCACCTGGCGGGCATAAATGACCTCGAGGGTGACGGAAGTGTCGATAATCTGATCGCAATGCGTGTTGTGTGTTGCTGAACGGGTAAAAACTCATAATGTATGGGGTCATGGCGCCTGCCCGGTTCAGATCCAGTCATGCACCAGATTTGGGCGATGTTGAGGCGAGAACCTTATTATTGTCTGATAGTTAACCATTTACCCCCCGTAAAAGATATCAATTCTGGCAAGCCCTTTGCATTAAGCAAGCGTAAGTTTGATTAATGTCTATGAAGGGAGTGACCTGTATGAATTTTAGAGCATTACTTGCCATTGCGTTACTGACGATAAGCAGCCTGGCGTTTAGCGAGACGCGTTTACCGCATATTGTCATTTTAGCCACCGGCGGGACGATTGCCGGCTCGGCGGCCAGCAATACCCAGACGACGGGCTATAAAGCCGGGGCAATTGGCGTGCAGACGCTGATTAACGCCGTGCCGGAAATCAGTAAAATTGCCCACGTCGAAGGTGAGCAGGTGGCGAATATCGGCAGTGAGAATATGACCAGCGATATTATTCTGCAGCTCTCGAAGCGGGTGAATGCGTTATTAGCCCGGGATGATGTCGATGGCGTGGTGATCACGCATGGCACCGACACCCTCGATGAAACCCCTTATTTCCTCAATCTGACGGTGAAAAGCAATAAACCGGTGGTCTTTACCGCCGCGATGCGTCCGGCGACGGCGATCAGCGCCGACGGGCCGATGAATCTGCTGGAAGCCGTCACCGTCGCCGCCGACCCGGATGCCCGCGGGCGCGGGGTAATGGTGGTGCTTAACGACCGCATCGGCGCGGCGCGCTTCGTCACCAAAACCAATGCCACCTCGCTGGATACTTTCCGGGCGCCGGAGGAGGGGTATCTTGGCGTCGTGGTGGGGGGAAAACCCCAGTTTGAAACGCGGGTGGATAAGATCCACACCCTGCGCTCGGTCTTCGATGTGCGTCAGCTGAAGGCCCTGCCGAAAGTGGTAATCATCTATGGTTACCAGGACGACCCGGAGTATATGTACGATGCGGCGATCGCCCATCATGCCGACGGTATTATTTACGCCGGCACGGGGGCAGGTTCGGTGTCGGTACGTAGCGCCGCCGGTATTAAAAAAGCGCAGCAGGCGGGCATCGTGGTGGTGCGCGCCTCCCGCACCGGCAGCGGCGTGGTGCCGCCGGACGACAGCCAGCCCGGGCTGGTGGCCGATTCCCTCAATCCAGCGAAAGCGCGTATTCTGCTGATGACGGCGCTGACGCAGACCAAAGATCCGCTGCTGATCCAGCAATATTTCCACACCTACTGATCCTCTGCCGCCGGGGCGTCCATCACGTCTTCGCTGCGGTTTGCCCTACAGTGACCCGATGTCGGGTCACTGTCCGCGCTAAACACGGTGCTTTATGCCGGTAAGGCGTAAAGAAATATTTTTTCAGCGGCGGGTAAGGGCGGTATTAACGCGCAAACAATTGCCAGGGCGCTTATTTTTAAAGCATCTTTAAATAAGTCTATTCTTAATTATTCCCTTAAGGCGATTTTAATATTCCTTATGCTGACGGATAAAAAATGAGTCACGCTGAAGGGGGAACCCTTTTATTTTTTCGCGGCACAGACGAAGAGCTTGGAGACGCGGGCAGGCTGCGGGCCGTGTGGCTGAGCGGGCATCAGACCCCGGCAGACAAGGCGTTCTCGCGTCGGGTTTCGATTATGTCCGGTAGTAACGCTGATGATTAGCGTGAAAATGATATGCACGATGAATATATTAAGAAGAGGATAAGATTTAAGTTTACATTTAGTAACATTTGTGCCGCAATTATGTTTTTTTGTCAGCACGCTGTTTTTTACTTGCCGGAGGGAATTTCAGCGGATTAGTATTGTCCTACTTGCTGTACGTACCGCCTAATGATGATAAATGGATTCTGTTTTCCTTAAGCGTTACCACATAATTAATGTTTACAGGAAAAATCATGGCCTGCGTATTTAATAAACAACTTTTACACCCGCGCAACTGGCTGACCTGGTTTGGGCTCGGCATCCTCTGGTTGATTGTACAACTGCCTTATCCGCTGCTGCATTTTATCGGCACCAGCGCGGGTCGTCTTTCCCGACGTTTTCTCAAACGCCGCGAACATATCGCCCGGCGCAATATTGAACTCTGCTTCCCGGAGATGTCGCCGGCGGCGCGCGAGACCCTGATCGATCAAAACTTTATGTCGCTGGGAATGGGGCTGATTGAAACCGGCATGGCCTGGTTCTGGAGCGACGAACGGGTCAAAAAATGGTTTGATGTCGAGGGCTTTGCCAATCTTAATCATGCGCTTAGCGGCGGGAAAGGGGTGATGGTCGTCGGCGTGCACTTTATGTCGCTGGAGCTGGGCGGGCGCGCCATGGGGCTGTGTCGTCCAATGATGGCCACCTATCGTCCGCATAACAGTCCGCTGATGGAGTGGGTGCAAACCCGCGGTCGCCTGCGCTCGAACAAAGCGATGATCGATCGTAACAACCTGACCGGCCTGGTACATGCCTTAAAATCAGGCGAAGCGGTATGGTTTGCTCCGGACCAGGATTACGGCCCCAAGGGCAGCGTGTTTGCGCCGTTTTTCTCCGTCCCGCAGGCGGCAACCACTAACGGCACCTATGTGCTTTCCCGCTTATCGGGGGCGAAAATGCTGAGCATCAGCATGGTGCGCAAGCTGGATCGCCAGGGCTACAGCTTGCACATTAGCGAAGTGATGAATGACTATCCGGGTGAGGATAAGCAGATCGCCGCCGGCTATATCAACAAGGTGATTGAGCGCGAGATCCTCCGCGCCCCTGAGCAGTATCTGTGGGTGCATCGCCGTTTTAAAACCCGCCCGCTGGGTGAACCTTCCGTCTATTAACCTTCCCGCACAGGCTGCGCTTTCAAAATCCCGACAGTTGGGGTAACGTGAGCCGGATCATGTTTTAGTCGTGCGCGAAGGAGTGCAGAGTGTTCGCTGAGTTTGGTGTTCTGAATTATTTGACTTACCTGGTCGGGGCGGTGTTTATCATCCTCGTCCCTGGCCCTAATACGTTTTTTGTGCTGAAGACGGGCATTGCCCACGGCGTGAAGAAAGGCTATCTGGCGGCGGCGGGCGTCTTTATTGGCGACGCGGTGCTGATGTTTCTGGCCTTTGCCGGCGTGGCGACGCTGATTAAGACCACGCCGGTGCTGTTTAACGTCGTCCGTTACCTCGGGGCGATTTACCTGCTGTGGCTGGGGGGCAAAATGCTCTATGCGGTGCTGACCCAGCGTGACGGCCAGGCCGACGCCAGCGCAGAGCCGGCGAGCGCGATCCTCAAGCGTTCCCTGACCCTGAGCCTGACCAACCCGAAAGCGATTCTGTTTTATGTGTCGTTTTTCGTGCAGTTTATCGATGTCAACGCCAAAGCCCCCGGGGTGGCGTTCTTTATTCTGGCGCTGACCCTTGAGGTGATTAGCTTCTGCTATATGAGCTTTTTGATCCTCTCCGGCTCGTTTGTCACCCGCTACGTCAAAACCCGCAAGAAGCTGGCTAAACTTGGCAACAGCCTGATTGGCCTGGTTTTCGTTGGATTCGCCGCGCGCCTGGCTACCCTGCAGTCCTGATCCCCACGGGCCGGTTACTCACAGACCGGCCCGCCGCCTCTTATTCTGTCCTGTAACAAAAACCCTTCATTTTTTATTGCATTGGTGTTACATATACAGCCGTTTATCGCTCAGCAAAAAGGAAGCCCGGATGATTCTGCAAAAACTCCTCAGCAATAAAAACTGCAAAAAATACTGTCTGTCGCTCGCGGCGGTGTTTGCTATCGCGCTGGCGGTGGTGGGACGGGCGACCTTTGGCGGCGTGGTGAGCGAGTACAATATGCCGTACTCGGAGTGGACGACGTCTATGTTCTTCCTGCAGGGGGCGATGGTGACAGTTTACAGCATCGTCTTTACCGCGCTCTTCGCTATTCCGCTCGGCTTTATTTTCCTCGGCGACGAGCGTCAGGATTAAGCGTCAACGGGCGAACCGCGGTTCGCCCTGTCTTATCGGCTCATCAACAGCGTGAAGCATTAATCATCGTCATGATAGTGGTGATGGTGGCGATGGTGGTGATACCCATCGTCAACAATGCATCCCGATAACAGCGTGCACAGCGCGATAATCAACGGTAACACGATCGGCTTTTTCATCCTTACTTCTCCCGCTATTTTTCTTTCCCCGTGGCCGAGAATGCCGCGGCGGATAACGTGAGTGTAAAGCGTTAACTTATTGATGGGATAGGACAACTCCGCAATATCGTCGCGGCGATCACCACCAGCCGAACTGGGCGCCGGCCACCGCCACGATGGCGACAACCAGCATAATAATGGTGCTTTTTTTCATTATGCCCCGCCCGGCGCCGCATAGCCGCCGACAAAAAACCAGCCGAGAAAGACGACGGCGATGATAAAGATCGCCACCGGGAAAAGAATACCCAATTTCATGATAGTGTCCCTGTACCCACGAATGATGCCCTGCATGATACTGGATATCGCGTGACTTTAGTCAATATGAATAAAATTCTCCTGCCGGCGAGACTTCTTATCCTGATACATCGCCTCATCGGCAGCGCGTAAGGCCGCTTCAACATCGATACTCTGCGGATCGCAGATGACCACCCCGAAGCTGGCGCCCTCATAGTTGATACGCTGTTCGCCGAGGAAGTAGACCCCGCACAGGGCCTGGCGCAGGGTGGTGACATACGCCTGCTGCGCCGCGGGCGGCTGGGCGCTACCGACGATCAAAAACTCATCGCCGCCAAGGCGGCCAACGATATCTTCACGGCGCGCGACGGCGGTGAGTCGTTCACCGACCTGCACCAGAAAGCTGTCGCCGCACGGATGGCCGAACCGATCGTTAATGGCTTTGAAACCGTCGAGATCGATAAAAATGAGCGCGACCTGTTGCTGCTGAGCGCGGGCGGAGGCAAAGCGTAGCGCCAGCTGCTTAAACAGCGCGCGGCGGTTAGGGAGCTGGGTGAGCTCATCGGTAGACGAGTGCAGCTCCAGCGCGACGTTTGCCGCCTGCAGCTGTTGCACCAGGGTGTCTTTTTCCACGTAGTGGGAAATGAGCTTCGCGAACAGGCCCATGACCTGTTCACCTTCAAGGTTATAAGGCTGTTGTTGCCGGCTGGTGGCGCAGAGGGTACCGAACAGAGAGCCGTCGGCCAGGCGCACAGGAATGCTTAAAAAGGTGGCGATCCCCAGCTCCTGGGCGGCGATGCAGGAGTGCCAGCGACGGGCGACGTCATTGCTAAACGTACACTGATCCTCAAGGGCGCGTTTGCACAGGGATTCATCCCAGGGGACGGAAAACCCTTCCGGGATCTGCATTTCGCTGCTGTTGTGGGCGAACATGATCTGTTGCCGCTGGGCGTTGATATCGATGCGGGTAAGGTAGGTGGACTCCATTCGCGTCACCGCCTCCAGCATCTCCAGCAGCTGGCGCACCAGGGTTTCCAGGGACTGTTCCGTAGCAAGGGTTTGCGACACCCGGGCAAGAATAAAATCTGACATGAATAATACAGCTCCAGCACGCCAAACGTCACCCCAGCATATTGGGCTGCAAACGGACATCAGCGTCGAATAAACAGTGATATTTTTAAATTTATCACATCTTTCTGGGGAATACTTGTCGACTCGCCGGGAAAAAAAGCCCCGTCGGGGGCGACGGGGAAAAACTCATTGATTATGGAATGATCTGTTCTCTGGTCAGTTCGAGAACAGGGGCTACTCTACGGGGGAAAAGTGCAGGCAAGATGGAGAAACCATGGAGATTCAGGCTAAAATCCCCGGGAATTGGAGAAAGGGAGAAAAGATGAAAAAGTTACTGGCTATTTTGCCCCTGGCGTTGGCCGGCTGTGCCCAGCCGCAGCCCACCGCGCCGACGAAAACCATCGGCATGCCCAATCCCGCGGCGGTCTACTGTCAGCAATCCGGCGGCACCCGGGTGCCGGTGCAAACGCCGCAGGGCGTCAGCACCCAGTGCAAGCTGCCCAGCGGCGAAACCCTCGATGAGTGGGCGCTATGGCGCCGGGACCATCCGGCTAAATCGTAACCGGCAGGGCCGCCAGCCAGGCGGCCAGCACCCGGGCATGATTCTGCTCGGTGTTCTTCGCGGCGTACAGCAGCGTCAGCGTCTGGCGCTGCGCCAGCGCCGCCAGCCGCAGGCCCGTGTCGCGATGGGCGTCGAGCTCCTGAAGATAGCGCTGGCTGAAGTGGGCGAAATCGATCGCCTCGCCGTGAAAGGCTTTCCGCAGCTCAGCGGACGGCGTTAACTCTTTACACCACTCATCACAGGCCAGCGCCTCTTTTTTAATCCCCCGCGGCCAGAGACGGTCGACCAGCACCCGGTAGCCGTCGCTGCTTTCCTGCGGATCGTACACCCGTTTACATTGAATCATCATCCTGCTCCCTCTGTGCCATCCAGGCGAGCAACTGCGGGATCTGCCCGTCGGAAAATACCGTGATGCCGTGGGCGCGCAGCAGCTCGGCGGCCACGCCGACGCCCGCTTTGCGCCGCCCGCGAAAGGAACCGTCATAGATAAACTGGCTGCCGCAGGTGGGGCTGCCGTCGGTGAGTAACGCCGCCTGACAGCCCGCTTCCCGGGCGGCGCTGAGCGCCAGCCAGGCGGCCAGCTGATAATGTCCCGTGACGTCGCGGCCGTCGCTTTCCACGATCCGCGCCCGTCCGGCAAGCACATCGCCGCCGGCGCCGCCGACGATCTCCGCCGGCAGGCGGGGCGTCGGCAGACCGGCCGCCAGCTCCGGGCAGTGGATCACCAGACGATCCGCCTGCTGCCAGCGTGACAGGGTCGCCGCCAGCTGCGCCTTCTCGCTACCGTTATATCGCACCTGGAATCCCATCAGGCAGGCGCTGACCAAAAGCTTACTTTTCATCCTCTCTCCCTTTTGCGCTTGCTCCAGTATACCTCACCCGCCGGCCACGGCGGTGGGGTGAAAATAAGGATTGTGTTCCACAGAGGGGATCGCTATCCTGACGTGCCTTGTGCTGCTCGTCTCGTCCAGACATAAGGAACCTGCTATGAAAACCCCTTTACGCCTCGCCCTTGTCGGCGATTATCACCCCGATATTGTTGCCCATCAGGCCATTCCCCTGGCAATAGACGATGCTGCCGCCGTGCTGGAGCAGCCGGTGAAATATGACTGGCTCGCCACCCCGTCGATCGCCTCCGGCGACGCGCTGGCGGAGTACGATGCCGTCTGGGTCGTTCCCGGCAGCCCGTATCGTCACCCGGAAGGCGCGTTTACCGCTATCCGCTATGCCCGTGAAAACAGCATTCCTTTCCTCGGCACCTGCGGCGGCTTTCAGCACGCGGTGATTGAATACGCCCGTAACGTGCTCGGCTGGCAGGATGCCGGTCATGCGGAAACCGACAGCGAAGGGCGGATGGTGATCGCGCCCCTCAGCTGCTCGCTGGTGGAGGCTTCTGCCGTCGTCGAGCTGCGGGCGAATACGCTGATTGCCCGCGCCTATGGTCGGGAGAGCATTGAAGAGGGCTACCACTGCCGCTACGGTGTGGACAGCGCGTTTGCCGCGGAGCTGGAGCAGGGCGATCTGCGCGTCACCGGCTGGGATGAAGAGGGTGAGATCCGCGCCGTCGAGCTGGTGACGCACCCGTTTTTTGTCGCCACCTTGTTCCAGCATGAGCGCCACGCGCTGGACGGGCGTCCTGCGCCGCTGGTGCAGGCGTTGCTGCGCGCCGCGGCACAATAACCCTACCGGCAGCGCCCGCTGCCGGTCATCTTCAGGGATGAATCTCCCGGTCGCGCCCGGCGAGGGCGCCGCAGATCGCCATCACCAGCGAAATCAGCGCCACCGCCAGCAGCGGAATATGCCAGTCGCCATTGGCATCGTGGATCCTGCCCATCAGCGGCGGCCCGCAGGCGGCCAGCAGATAGCCGACGCTCTGCGCCATCCCCGACAGCGCCGCGGCCTGGTGCGCCGAGCTGGCGCGCAGGCCGATAAACGTCAGGCCGAGGATCATCGTGGCTCCGGAGCCAAAGCCGAACAGCAGCGTCCAGCCGATCGCCAGCCCTGGCTGTAGCCACAGCCCGGCGGCGCTGATGGCGCACATCAGGGCGACCAGCACCGCGATCCCGCGCTGGTCGCGCAGCCGATGCAGGATCAGCGGTATCGCCAGGCCGGGCGCAGCGGTCGCCAGCTGCAGCAGGCCATGCAGCGAGCCGGCCTGCGCTTCGCTATAGCCCATACTCTGCAGAATCGACGGCAGCCAGCCGATAATCACGTAATAGACCAGCGAGTTGATGCCGAGGAACAGCGTCACCTGCCAGGCCAGCGCCGACCGCCAGATCCCCCGGTTATGCATGGCGCCTGAGCCGGTCAGCGGGGCCTCCGCTTGACGCCGGGACTGCGGCAGCCAGCTGAGGAGCGCCAGCAGCGGAAAGATCATCAGCAGCAGCAGCGCCCCGCGCCAGCCGAATCCGGCCATCGCCACGGGGACCACCAGCGCCGAGCCTAGCGCCGCTGCGCCGCCCATCGTCAGGGAATAGGCGCCGGTCATCCGCGCGACATGCTGCGAGAAATCCCGTTTAATCAGCCCGGGCAGCAGCACGTTTCCCAGCGCAATGCCGCAACCGATCACCGCCGTGCCGATAAACAGCCATGCAGCGGAGGGCAGGGAGCGCAGGGCAATGCCGGCGCAGATCAGCAGCATCGCCAGCAACAGGCTGCGCTCCATGCCGAACCGGCGGGCAACCCCTGCCGCCAGCGGCGAGACAAGGCCAAAGGCCAGCAGCGGCAGGGTGGTGAGCAGCCCGGTCTGCGCGGTGGTCAGGCCATAGTCGCTACGAATCGCGTCCAGCAGCGGCGCCGCGCCGGTAAAGACCACGCGCAGGGTGGTGGCGATGAGCAGGATACCGGCAATCAGCAGCGCGGAGCGGCGGCCGGTGGAGGAGGTCACAGAAGACATATCATTCTCAAAGTAACTAAAGAGGGGGGTTACGATAGCGACTTTGTCCTCTGTTTAAATCAAGCTAAAATGACAGATTATCGCTAATATCGGACAACATGATGATCGGACTGGGTCTGGATGGTTATGAACCGGACAGTGGCCACGAATCGGCCATTGCCTTTCGTATTCGGGTGGTGGAGGCGGAGCAGTATATTCCGGCGCATTCCCACCGTAAGGGGCAGCTGATCCTCGCCCTGCACGGCGCCTTAACCTGCGAGGTGGAGAACGCGATGTGGATGGTGCCGCCGCAGTATGCGGTGTGGGTCCCGGGGCAGCTTTCCCACAGTAACCGCGCCACCCCCGGCGCCCAGGTGTGCTTCCTGTTCATCGAGCCGGGCGCCGCGCCGATGCCGGACCGCTGCTGTACGTTAAAGATTTCCCCGCTGGTGCGGGAGCTGATCCTCGCCCTGGCGGAACGCGGCGGGGAGTCGCTGGCCGCCCCCGCCACGGCCCGGCTGGTGCAGGTTCTGTTTGATGAACTGCCCCGTCAGCCGCAGGAGCACCTGCAGCTGCCGGTATCGAACCACCCGAAAATTCGCCAGATGGTGACGATGATGGCTGAGGATCCGGCGCGCTGGCAGACCCTGAACCAGTGGGCGGCGGAGTTCGCGATGAGCGAGCGCAATCTGGCGCGGCTGGTGGTGCGTGAAACGGGGCTGAGCTTTCGCCGCTGGCGCCATCAGCTGCAGCTGATCCTTGCACTGCAGCAGCTGATCCGCGGGCAGACGGTACAGCAGACGGCCCAGGCGCTGGGCTACGATTCCACCACCGCCTTCATCACCATGTTTAAGAAAGGGCTGGGGCAGACGCCGGGCCGCTATCACGGCAGCCTGGCTACGACTTCCCAATAAACAGCGAGATGATCCCGGCGGCAATCAGCGGCCCGACCGGGACGCCGCGAAACAGGGCGACGCCGAGCACCGTACCGACCAACAGCCCGGCCACCAGATGCGGCTGGGAGCCCATCAGCGAGACGCCGCGTCCGCCAAGCCACGAGACAAACACCCCGACCGCAATCGCCAGCAGCGATTTCCAGTTCATAAAGGAGTGGATCAGCGTCGATGGCGGCAGCGTGCCGCTGGCGATGGGCGCCATCACGCCGATAGTCAGAATGATGATCCCGACGGTCAGGCCCTGCTTCTCAATCCAGGGAAAGAAGGCGTTCAGCGGCGTGACGCGCACGATAATCAGCACGAGGATGGAGATTGCTACGGTGGTGTTATGACTGATAAAGCCGAGCGCCGCCAGACCCAGCAGGATCAACAGGGTGGTATCAAACATGTACAGAGGTCCTTGCCAAAAAAAGAATGCCAAAAAATATCCCGCTGACTCTACGCATCGTGGCGTGAATAAACAGGATTTTTACGCCATGCGGCGGAAATCAGGGCCGATGCCCGGTTAGCTAAGACGGCGAAAGGTCGCGATCTCCGGTCGGGCGATATGTAAATAGTCTTCGGTATCGAGAATGATCGATCGGTCCAGGCGCCCGGCGTTAAAGGCGATTTGTGGGAAGCGCTCAAACAGCAGCGGGTCGGCCACCAGCCGCAGCGCCGGATGGAAACTGAAGGGGGGAATGGCGCCGAACGTGCAGGCGGTGAGCGCTTCCACTTCCGCCGGGCTGGCCAGCGAGGCTTTGCTGCCGCCGATATGCCGGGCCAGGCTGGTGAGGTCGGCCTGCCGATCGGCGGCGAGGATCGCCAGCACATGCTGGTTGACGCCGTTTCCTTTGACTTTACAGACTAACGCTTTCGCGCCCTGGCCAAGCGCGGTGCCGCGGATCGCCGAGACGGCTTCGCACTGGCCGACCGCCTCGTGCGCCATCACCCGATAGCGCGCCTGATGTTCGTCGAGCAGCGCGCACAGCCGCTGATGGATATTACCTTCTACTGCTTCAAGCATAGCGTCCTCCTGACTTCATAAAGCAGCCAGCTTAGCGCTGTTGCGCCGGCCTGCCAACGGTGGGCCGGCAAATTCACTATTCACTCATTATTGCTTCACAGTGCTGTGGTGCAATCCCGCAGGGCTGGATGAGTTTTGTAAATAAAAAAAAGAATGATTTTCATTTTCAATCGAACTTTTTTTATTTCGCTCAGTCTCTATCGGACGACACAGAATATTAATGATTGCCGTAATGAGGTTAGGATGATGCACGATGCAACCATGCAGGGCTCCCCACGCAAGAAGTTTAATAAAATAAGGGAGCTCAACAGACGGCGAAATTACTTTACTAAGAAAGTACGTAATGCCCTGCGGGTGGGCGTGGCGAAAGCGCTCTGGGATCGCCGACGCCGTCAGCCGGTGGATTTGTCGTCCGCGAAAACCGTCTTACTGATGCGCAATGAGGGGGCGGTCGGCGATGTGGTGGTGGATTCCGCGCTGGTGAAATGCCTGCATCAGTCAGGCTATATCGTTGATTTCCTGCTGACGACCTCTAATAGCCAGGTGATGCGTTATAACCCGCGGATCCGCTATATTTATGAAGCTGACCCGGTTACGTCAGCCGATTTTTTGCGAAAATTTAATCATAACGTTCCCCGCGATGTTATTAATGAACTGGCTAATAATAAGTACGATATTATTATTGACCCTTCGCTGTTCGATATTCCCGTGCATCGCCTGCGGCTTTTCCGACAAATAAAAGCGAAATCGGTGCTCGGGTTTAATAAATGGCCGTCGATTAAGCATTACTCCCACTCTTTTGATTTTGACTGCCAGCGCTGGCACGTGACGAAAACGTTCGAGTTGATCGCCGATTATCTCAAACTGGACACCCGCGGGCTGGACGCTTACGACCTGGCGGTGCCCGGGCCGATTATGCAGGAGGTGGCGCAGTATCTGGCATCGCTGAGCAGAAAAGCGGTAGTGATTAATATTTTTGCCGGCCATGGCGACCGCAGTCTCTCGCAGACGCAGTTGGCCGAACTGCTCGACAAGCTGCTGGCTCGCCATCCGGGGATCGCGGTTATTCTGCTCGATCACCGGCGTGAGATCCGCATCCCGCTGCCGCCGGAGGTGGTGATTAACCCATTTAACACGTTACACCATGCGATGGCGCTGATCGCCCTGGCGGAGCTGATTATCTCCCCGGACACCTCGGTGGTGCACATGGCAGCGGCGTGGAACAAACCGCTGATCGCGGTCTACAAGGACGTTCTGCTTAATAATCGGCTGTGGGCCCCGGGCTATGACAACGCCAGGCAGATCATCGTTAAATGTGGGAAGGTGCATCAGCATCGCGAGCTGGTGGATAGAATTATAGCGGCGCTACCGGAGACGCTGTGAGGCGATGAGGGGAGACAGGTAGGGCTCACCTGCTGGCCGTATGCAAGAGCCAGCAGGTGAGCGAAGGTTGCATTGCCAGTCTGCAACCGCCGCTATTGTACTGTTGCCCGTGGCTCTGCCACATCCGGGAAAGCTCTTAAAGAGGGGGGGCGCCGCGACTAACGGGCGGCATTACTCTTCAGTGAGCCACATGTCCGCCTCTTCAAACATCTCCTGCACCGTGCGGCTGATCAGCTCTTTTTCATGCTTGCTGGCGTCGGTGTTGATCGCCGGCAGCGTCATCATCGGCTTCACGCGCACTTCCGCCTCCGGGAAAATGCGCTGCATGCGTTTGGTCAGCTCGTTAAGAATGGTCTCTCTGGCGCCCGGCAGCCCGGCAAAATTGCGCTTGTCATAAATCAGTTCCACAAACATCTTCTGTCCTCTGTATGCTGATCGCGGGCGTTAGTTTTACTGTATTAATGTACAGTGTCAAGCGAATGCCGCGGCGCGGCGCATCTACCACCTTGCGCGGCGGGCGGGCTGCGCGCAAAAGCAGCAAACGGTTCGCGGGCGCTGAAGAGGACCCCCATTGACATCAAGGAGTTATTTCAGTGCTGGCGATTGATAGCTGGAGCCGATATTGACCGGCAAAACAGGCAAAACTACTGTATATATATTCAGTATTGTGTGATGGGTTAAAAAATGAACTTTTACACGCCGGTTGAGCTACGTCAGATTGTCTCCTTTCCCTTTTTTGCCGACCTGGTGCAGTGCGGCTTTCCCAGCCCGGCCCAGGACTATGTCGAGAAGCGAATCGACCTCAACGAGCTGCTGGTGCAGCATCCCAGCGCGACCTATTTTGTCAAAGCCGCAGGCGACAGCATGATCAATGCCGGCATTGACGAAGGCGATCTGCTGGTGGTGGACAGCGCGCGTAAAGCGGAGCATGGCGATATCGTCATTGCCGCCGTCGGCGGCGAATTTACGGTAAAAAAGCTGCAACTTCTGCCCCGGGTGCAGCTTAACCCGATGAACCCGGCCTATTCGCCCATCGTGGTCGGCCGCGAGGAGACGCTCGATATTTTCGGCGTGGTGACCTACATCATCAAGGCGGCGGGTTGATCATGTTCGCGCACTGTGATGTGAACGCCTTTTATGCGAGCTGCCAGACTGCATTCCGGCCAGACCTGAAGGGGCGCCCGGTGGTGGTGCTGTCGAACAACGATGGCTGTGTGATCGCCCGCTCGGCGGAGGCGAAGCCGTTTGTGAAAATGGGCGAACCCTACTTTAAGCAGAAGGCGGCGTTTCTTCGCCACGGCGTCGTGGCGTTCAGCAGCAACTATGAGCTGTACGCCGACATGTCCAACCGGGTAATGACCACCCTGGAAGAGCTCGCCCCGCGCTGCGAAATTTACAGTATCGATGAAGCCTTTTGCGATGTCAGCGGCGTGCGCCACTGCAAAGATCTGACCGACTTTGGCCGGGAAATCCGCGCCACGGTGCAGCAGCGCACCCATCTGACGCTGGGCGTCGGGATCGCCCCGACCAAAACCCTGGCGAAGCTGGCCAACCACGCGGCGAAGCAGTGGCAGCGGCAGACGGGCGGGGTGGTGGATTTATCCTGCCCGCAGCGGCAGCGGAAGCTGATGGCGCTGTTGCCGGTGAGTGAGGTCTGGGGCATCGGGCGGCGGATCGGTAAAAAGCTTGAGGCAATGGGGATCGGCACGGTACTCCAGCTGGCGGAGAGCGATATCCGCTTTATCCGCAAGCACTTCACGGTGGTGCTTGAGCGAACGGTACGGGAGCTGCGCGGCGAGCCTTGCCTGGCGCTGGAGGAGTTTGCTCCCGCTAAGCAGGAAATTATCTGCAGCCGCTCGTTCGGGGATCGCATTACGGCCTATGAGGATATGCGCCAGGCGATCTGCAGCTATGCCGCGCGGGCAGCAGAAAAGCTGCGCGGTGAGCATCAGTACTGCCGGTTCGTCTCCGCCTTTGTCAAAACCAGCCCCTTCGCGCTGAATGAACCCTATTACGGCAACAGCGCCTCACTGAAGCTGCTGACGCCGACGCAGGATTCCCGGGATATTATCGCCGCGGCGACAAACTGCCTGGACGCCATCTGGAAAGCGGGGCATCGCTATCAGAAGGCCGGGGTGATGCTCGGCGATTTCTACAGCCAGGGCGTCGCCCAGCTGAACCTGTTCGACGAGCTTGCCCCGCGGCAGAACAGCGCCAGGCTGATGCAGGTGCTCGACCAGCTGAATGCGAAAAACGGCAGGGGGGCGCTCTATTTTGCCGGCCAGGGGGTCCAGCAGCAGTGGCAGATGAAGCGAGAGATGCTATCGCCGCGCTACACCACGCGATACGGCGACCTGCTCCGCGTCAGATAACGCGCGCTATCCCTGCACCGCAGACGGAAAAACCGCCGCCAGCCAGTCAATAAAGACGCGGAGCCGGGGCGGGACGTGCCGGTGCCGGGCATAGACAACGTGAAAAGGATAGGGAGCCGGGCGCCAGGCGCTGAGGATCTCCACCAGCTCGCCGCTCGCCAGCGCCGGTTTCAGCGAATAGGTAAAGGTCTGCACAATGCCTAAGCCCGCCTCGCCGGCGGCAATATGCGCGTTGCTCTCATTGATGCCGAGATGGTGCTCCGTCTTCAGCTCGGTGCTGACGCCGTGACGGGCAAAACGAAACGGAAACGCTCTGCCGCTGGCCGGCGACAGGTAGCTGATGAGCCGGTGGCCATGGTTCAGTTCATCCGGTGAGACGGGCGTACCATAGCGCTGAAGATAGCCCGGGGTGGCGCAGGTAACCAGCGCCGCCTCGCCGATTTTACGGGCGATCAGCGTCGAGTCTTCCATCGGTCCGCCGCGGATGGCGCAGTCAATATTGCCGCCGATCAGGTCCGAGGGCTTATCGGCCACTTGCAAATCGATACGGATATCCGGCCAGGTGGTCATAAAGTCCGCCAGCAGCGGGATCAGCACATCGCGCGCGGTCGACCCGCCGATGGCGATCCGCAGATGGCCCTTTGGCTTATTGCGGGCGGTATTGAAGGCGGCGTCGATCTCTTCCAGGTCTTCCAGCAGGCGCCGGGCCTTTTCATAGTATTCCCGTCCTTCCGGCGTCACGGTGATACGCCGCGTAGTGCGCTGCAGGAGAGAAACCCCAAGATGCGCCTCCAGTTGCTGAATGGTTTTGCTGAGGGTGGCGTTGGGCATATTCAGCGAGTCCGCGGCGCGGGTAAAGCTGCCGGCTTCGACAACGCGGGTGAAGGCTTTAAGAGCTGAAAACCGGTCCATTATTCGCTTTATCCTGGTTACTGGAGGTGATTATCCACCGAGGGGAAGAGTGTTTTTCAGATTAGGCCATTTTTCCGCCTCGCCGGGACGATTACAGTGCTTTCCATACCCGGCGGGGCGCTTTCGCGAGCCTGGCCTGTTTATACTCTAACCAAGGAAATGCACCATGAGCAAAAAACTTGCGGATAAAGTGGCGTTAGTCACCGGCGGCAGCGCCGGGATTGGCCTGGCGTCGGCGAAAGCGCTGGCGGAGCAGGGCGCGAAGGTGTACATCACCGGCCGCCGTCAGGAGGAGCTGGATGCGGCGGTAAGATTCATCGGACCCGCCGCCCGCGGGATCCGCGCTGATGCCGGCGTGTTAAGCGACCTTGACGCGGTATTTGCGACCATTGCCGACGAGTCCGGCCGGCTGGATGTACTGTTCGCCAATGCCGGCGGCGGAGACATGCTGCCGCTCAGCGCCGTTACCGAAGCGCACGTTGACCGGATTTTTGCCACTAACGTGCGCGGGGTGGTGTTCACCGTGCAGAAAGCGCTGCCGCTGCTCACCGACGGCGCCTCGGTGATTTTGACCGGCTCTACGGCGGCGGTAAAAGGGACGGCTAACTTCAGCATCTATAGCGCCAGTAAGGCCGCAGTACGCAGCCTGGCGCGCTCCTGGGCGCTGGAGGTTAGCGACCGCGGGATCCGCATCAATGTGGTCAGCCCGGGGCCGGTACGTACCCCGGGTCTGGGAGGGCTGGTGGCGGAGGCGGATCGCCAGGGCTTGTTCGATGCTCTGGCCGCCGGCGTACCGCTCGGGCGGCTGGGCGAGCCGGAGGAGATTGGCCGGACGGTGGTGTTTTTAGCGTCGGATGAGTCGAGCTTTATTAACGCCGCAGAGATCTATGTCGACGGCGGGCTGGCGCAAATCTAAGCGCCGGCTGACGCCAGGCGAGTCGTCCCAGCGGAGACCGGGGCGGCTCGCCGTGTTGGCGATCGCTGACGCACCGTCCGGAGGCAGCTTATTGCGCGCCCAGCTGTTTCATCAGCGTCAGGTTATCTTCAATATGCCAGTTGGCGGTAATTTTACCGCCGCGGATCTGATAGATATCGGTGGCGATAAAATCGATATTTTGTCCCTTACCCTGCCGGGTGCCGAAGGTCCCGGTAAAGTGGCCATGAAAATGTAAGTGTGAGACCACCCGGTCACCGGCCACGATCATTTGTTCGACATCACAGCGTAAATCCGGCACCGCCTGGCGAAACGCTCTGGAGGCGAGGATCGCTCCTTCCGGCCCCTGTCGGCGGCCTTCCGGGGGCGTTTTATCGATAAAATTCTTCGCCAGCGCCGCCCGGGCCAGCGCGGCATCACCGGTATTCCAGAACGTGGCATACTGCCTGGCGACATATTCATTGGCGGCGCGAGTGGCCGCGGGAAGGCTGCCGTCAGCGATGAGTTGCGCCGGCTTCAGCAGATCCTGTTGGGCTGCATACGCGGAGCCGGACATTGCGACAAGCAGCAGCGCGGTGGCGCAGCGACGGCGAATGAGGCCGCGTCTGGCCAGCGTGCGGGCAACCGCGACACCACGGCCGGCAGGTAACATTTTGCGGGTCATTTTCACTCTTTATGCTCCGTATAGAAGGGATAGTCGGTATAGCCCGCCGCCGTGCCGCCAAACAGCGTACCGGGATCGCTGACGGTCGCCAGCGGCCAGCGGTGCAGAAGCCGCTGCGGCAGGTCGGGATTGGCAATAAACGGCCGGCCGAAAGCCACGAGGTCGGCGAGACCGGCGTCAAGAATGCGCTCCGCCTTCTGCTGATCGTAATTCCCGGCCACGATCAGCGTGCCGCTGAAGGTCGCGCGCAGCGTGTCGCGGAAGCGTCGGGGAACGGCTGGGGCATCGTCCCAGTCCGCCTCCGCCAGATGGATAAAGGCGATGCCCTGCTGTTCGCACCAGGCCGCCAGGGCAAGGATGGCATCGATCACCTGCGGGTCATTCATCCCGCGCTGGGTAATGAAGGGGGAAAGGCGGATGCCCGTCCGCTCGCGGCCGATTGCGTCGCCGATGGCGGTCAGCACCTCCTGGGCAAAACGGATCCGGTTGTTCAGGCTGCCGCCGTACTCATCGGTACGCTGGTTGGCGGTCCGCCGCAGGAACTGGTCGATCAGATAGCCATTGCCGCCGTGTACTTCCACGCCGTCAAACCCCGCCGCGATCGCATTGCGCGCCGCCTGACGGTAATCGGCGACAATACGCTGGATATCCGACCGGGAGAGCGCCCGCGGCGGTGAACAGTCCACCATCTGGCCCCGGCCCTGCTCATCCACCACCCAGACCTGGGCGTCCGGCGCCAGCGCCGAGGGGGCCACGGGTTGACCATCCGCATGAAAACGGGCGTGCGACATGCGTCCCACGTGCCAGAGCTGAGAAAAAATAACGCCGCCGGCCTGATGTACGGCTCGGGTCGTCAACTGCCAGCCGGCAATCTGGTCTGCGGAATGCAGGCCGGGCGTCCAGGAATATCCCTGTCCCTCGGAAGAGATTTGCGTCGCTTCCGTAACGATCAATCCCGCGCTGGCGCGCTGGCGGTAATACTCCGCCATCAGCGCGGAGGGGATATTTCCCGGCTGCAGCGCGCGCGCCCGGGTCATGGGAGCCATGACGATACGGTTTTTCAGCGGCAGCGTACCGATGCGATGACGATCAAAAAGTGAGAGCGTGTTCATAGTGGTGTCCCTTGCGAAGTGGAATGGAAATCACTTTACAGTCGGGAACTGATTTTGATAATTAGACGAAAAATAGATTCACTTTTCGGGATATACGAAAAATGGGCAAGCTGGAAGATATGGCGCTGCTGGTGGCAGTCGCCGAAGCGGGGGGACTCTCCGCCGCCGGCAGACGGTTGTCACTTTCGCCGGCCACCATGACGGCCCGCCTGAAGGCGATGGAAGAGCGTTACCAGACCCGCCTGTTCCATCGCTCCACGCGCGCTATCACCCTGACCAACGCGGGGGAAGATTTTTATCATGCCGCGCGGCGCGTACTGGAGGAGGCGCGCCACGCCGAGTCGTTGCTGACGCAAAAAGAGGGCGTCCTGAGCGGCGATATTCGCCTTTCCGCCCCCTCCGACTTTGGCCGACAATACCTTAGCCCGGCCATCGTCGACTTTACCCGCCGTCACCCGGAAGTGACCTTTTCCGTCTACTTAGGCGAGCGCGTGGAGGATCTGGTCGCCAACCGGCTGGATATGAGCATTCGCGTCGGTAATCTGCCGGACAGCAGCCTGGCCATCCGCCACATCCGTCCTAACCACCGGGTGCTGGTGGCCTCGACGGCTTACCTTGCCGCCCGTGGAACGCCGGCTTCGCCCGAGGCGCTGCATCATCACCGCTGCCTGGCGCTGGAGCGGCATGGTGTGGTGATGAACGAGTGGCGCTTTGAGGAGGCGGGAAAAGAGCAGATCATCCGGGTGACGCCGGCGATGGTCTGCGACGATGGGGCGCTGCTGCGGCAGTGGGCGCTCAGCGGGTCGGGGATCGCCGGTAAATCATGGTGGGATGTGAAGAGGGATGTCGAGGAGGGGCGGCTTCAGGTGCTGTTTGCCGATCGCTTCACCGGATTTAGCCCTTTAGACCGCAAGGAGGTTGGGCTGCAGTTTGTCTTTCCCCAGCGAAAGCTGCAACCGCCGCAGGTGTCGGCGTTTATGGCGTTTTTTATCGACTGGCTGGAGAAGTGACGGGCAGGCGGTTCGCCATGCTCAGGAGCGCAAAGGATGGCCCCCGGGTGTTAGACCAGCCTATAGAGTCTTGATCTCAAATATGATTAGATAGCTTTCACTTAAAACCAGTCAGTGGCTGCCATGAATCTCAGGGAAAAAATCATTAATGAATTCGGCGGGTTGTCGCCCGAGCTGCAACGCGCCGCCGAGTTCTCACTGCAAAATGCCAGTCAGCTGGTGGTGTTATCAATGCGTGCCTTCGCGGCGGAAGCCGGGGTAAAACCGGCGACGCTGCTGCGTCTGGCGCAGCGGCTGGGCTACCGCGGCTGGAGCGAGCTGAAAAGTGATTTCATTGACGATCTGGGGCTGCGCAATGATACATACGTATCAAAAGCGGAAAAAATGATGGCCCGCGGAACGCAAACGCAGCTGTATAAAGAGGTTTTTCAGGCGCATCAGGCGAATCTGACCTTTACGCAAAATGAAAATGCCCAGGAGATGGAGCAGGCGGTGACCTTGCTCGATAGCGCGGAGAATGTCTATATCTGCGGATTCCGCGCCAGCTTTCCGATCGCGTGGTCGCTGTTCTATGTCTATCGACTGTTTAACCGCCAGGTGTCATTGATCGATGGCCTGGCCAGCAATATCGAAGTTTTTACCCGCGAACTAACCGCCCGGGACTGCGTCTTACTCACCAGCTTTGCTCCCTATTCACGCGAATCACTGGATGTTTTACAGGCAGCCCGGCAGGCCGGGGCGAAGATCCTCGCCATTACCGACTCGCCGGTTTCCCCCTTAGCGCAGGCGGCAGACTGCACGCTGCTGTTCTCCATCGACAGTCCGTCATTTTTCCCTTCCGTGGTCTCCGGCATGGGCCTGGCGGAGTGCCTGCTGGCGATGCTGGTGGTGCGCCACGGTCGGGAGGCGGTGAGTAAAATTGAAAATGCCGAACGCTATCTTATTGAGTCTGGCGCCTACGTGATCCCCGGTAAGTCCTGATAAATGATTCAAATGTATCAATTATAAGAATAACGGATGCATTTATATCTTTAATTCGTTGACGTGATCCAAATGGATCCTGCAAGATACGCTCAATTCATGTAGCGGATTCAGGAGCAGAACCCAGTATGAGTCATGTCATTCACCGCAGCCTGCGTAGCACGCCGATGGTGGCTTCACGTGCGCAAGGGGCCTATATCTTTGATGCCCAGGGAAAACCGTATCTTGATGCCTGCGGCGGGGCGGCGGTTTCCTGCCTCGGACACGCGCATCCTGATGTGCTGGCGGCGATGCACCGCCAGATCGATCGGCTGGCCTATGCGCATACCAGCTTTTTCACCAGCGATGCCGTCGAGCAGCTTGCCGAACATCTCACCCGCACGGCGCCCGGCGAGCTTAACTACGCCTACTTTGTCTCGGGCGGTTCTGAGGCGGTAGAGACAGCGCTGAAGATGGCGCGGCAGTACTTTGTGGAGATCGGCCAGCCATCGCGCACCCGCTTTATCGCCCGTAAACAGAGCTATCACGGCAATACGCTGGGCGCGCTGGCGGTGGGGGGGAACGAATGGCGCCGTCGTCAGTTTGCTCCCTTATTAATGGATGTTATCCGCGTCTCCGCCTGCAATGAGTACCGCGATCGCCGGGCTGACGAGACCCAACAGCAATATACCGAGCGCCTGCTTAATGAGCTGGAGCAAGCCATCCTTGAGGCCGGCCCGGAAACGATCATCGGTTTCTGTGCCGAAACCGTGGTGGGGGCGACGACGGGAGCCACGCCGCCGACGCCGGGCTATCTGCAAGGGGTCCGCCGCCTGTGCGACAAATACGGCATCCTGTACATCGCGGATGAGGTGATGTGCGGTATGGGGCGGACCGGGACGCTGCATGCGTTTGAACAGGATGACGTGGTGCCCGATTTAGTGACCATCGCCAAAGGACTCGGCGGAGGCTATCAGCCGATTGGGGCGGTGCTGGCGAGTGAGACTATCGTCTCCGCGCTAAAGGCGGGCAGCGGGTTGTTCCAGCATGGTCACACTTACATTTGTCATGCCACCGCCGCGTCGGCAGCCCTGGCGGTGCAGCAAGTGATCGCGCGCGATAATTTGCTGGACGCCGTCAAACAGCAGGGCGCCTATCTGCACAAGGCGCTGCGCGAGGTGCTGGGGGAGTTACCGCATGTCGGTGATACGCGCGGACGCGGCCTGTTTGCGGGGGTCGAGCTGGTGCGTGATAAAGACGACAAAACGCCGTTCGATCCTTCCCTGAAGCTGCACGCTGCGATCAAAGCAAACTGCATGGCGCGTGGACTGATGGTCTATCCCATGGGCGGCACCATCGATGGCCAGTCTGGCGACCACATTCTGATTGCACCGCCGTTTATCATCACCCCGGCGCAGCTCGATTTTGTGGTCGATACCCTGAACTGCGTGATCCGCGAAGAGACGGGGAAATTATGAGCAATCGTTTACCGCCCCTGGCGGAACAGGAATGGGATGTTCAGCAGCGTCAGTTAGCGGAAGAGATTATCAACGGACCGCGCGGCGCCTTGCTGCCGCCCTTTGAACCGCTGCTGCGGAGCCCCGAGCTGATGGCCCATGCCCAGCGTATGGGGGAGTACCTGCGCTATCGCAGCGCGCTGGGCCAGCGTCTTTCTGAACTGGCGATTTTGCTGACCGCGCGGCACTGGTCGCAGCCGGTTGAGTGGGCGATCCATGCGCCGATAGCACGCGAGAAAGGGATCGCTGCCGCGGCGGTGCAGGCGATTAAGGAAAGGCGCCGGCCCGTGGATCTCCGGCCCGATGAGCAGACGGTCTATGACTTCTGTCAGCAGCTGCATCAACAGCAAAAGGTCAGCGATGAGACCTGGCAACAAGCCATTGAGTTATGGGGCGAGAAGGGCGTGGTGGATCTGATTGGAATAAACGGTTATTACAGTTTTCTCTCCATGGTGATGAACAGCGCCCAGACGCCAGCACCGGCTACCTCTGACTCTCTGTCTTCTGCATAAGTTATCATTTTTATTCGGGCGCATAAAACTGCGCCCGGTATATCAGCTCTTGTTATTGGTTCTTCCGGCGAGATATTTCGCAGGGTGACGTTCGTTGTAGGCTATTTCACTGACGCTGAGGGTAATTATGAGTGGATTATTTAAGAAATTAAAGCTGACGCTGGCATTAGTTATTTGTTCAGCCAGTTTTGTTACAGCAGCAGAAGATAAAATAACGGTGGGTGTCGATACTGCCTTTGTTCCATTTGAATTTAAACAAGGCGATAAATATGTCGGCTTTGATATCGATCTGTGGGACGCGATTGCGAAGAAAATGCATATCAGCTACGAATTAAGGCCGATGGATTTCGGCGGCCTGATCCCCGGTCTGCAGTCGCGTAATCTGGACGTGGCGATGGCGGGAATAACGATTACCGATGCGCGCAAGCAGGTCGTGGACTTCAGTGAAGGATATTATAATGCCGACCTGTTAATAGCCGTGAAAAGTACCGACAATTCCATTGTTAAATTCAGTGATTTGACCGGGAAAAAAGTCGGCCTTAAGCAGGGGACGGCGGCAGCCAGCTTTATGAAAAGCAAATATAAAGCGAATTATATCGAGTTCCCGAATATTGATAACGCTTACCTTGACCTGCAGGCCGGTAATCTCGATGCCGTCGTTCATGATTCGCCGAATGTCCTTTACTACGTGAAGACGGCGGGTAATGGCAAGGTCAAATCCACTGGTGAGACGGACAGCATTCTGCCACAGCAGTATGGCTTTGCGATGCAGAAAAACAGCAGCCTGACGCCAAAAGTCAACCAGGCCCTGCAGGCCCTGCGCGCCGATGGTACCTACGACAAGATTTACGTAAAGTGGTTTGCTAAACAGCCGAAATAACCCTGCCAGGTCGGAGCGATCCGACCTCATATTTTCTTTACGGGTAGAAGCATGAATTTTGACAGTCGCTATATTTGGGATGCATTGCCGCTGCTGATGCAAGGCTTGCAGCTGACGCTGATTATTTCGTTATCAGGTTTGTTAGGTGGATTAATCATTGGCTTGCTGGCCGGGACCTGCCGCGCATTAGGCGGGGCAATATCCAAAACGGTATCGCTGGTGTTTGTGGAATTAATCCGCGGGACGCCAATTATGGTGCAGGTGATGTTTATCTACTTCGCCCTGCCGATGGTGTTGCCGGTGCGTATTGACCCGGTTCCTGCCGCCATTATCACCATTGTGATTAACTCCGGGGCTTATATAGCGGAGATCACCCGGGGCGCGATTCTGTCGATCAATAAAGGATTTAAAGAAGCCAGCCTCGCGATGGGATTATCGCCGCGCAGCACCCTGTGGCATGTCATTATGCCGCTGGCTTTTCGGCGGATGATCCCGGCATTAGGCAATCAATGGATTATCAGTATTAAAGATACGTCGCTGTTTATTGTGATTGGCGTGGCAGAATTAACCCGTCAGGGACAAGAGATTATTGCCGGCAACTTTCGGGCGCTGGAGGTGTGGACGGCGGTGGCGATGATTTATCTGTTTTTGACATTGTGCCTGAGCTTCCTGCTAAAACAAGTTGAGAAAAGGATCCATATTTTATGAGCATGGTTGAATTTAGCGCGGTGGCGAAAAACTTCGGCGCCACTCAGGTGCTGCACGATATCAATTTAAAGATTGAAGCGGGCGAGGTGGTGGTGATCATCGGTCCTTCCGGCTCGGGAAAATCGACCCTGCTGCGTTGTATTAACAAACTGGAAGAGATCTCCTCGGGCACGCTGCTGGTGGCGGGCATGCATATTACGGATCCGCACGCGAATGAGTGTGATATTCGCCGCGAAGCCGGTATGGTGTTTCAACAGTTTCATTTGTTCCCGCATCTGACCGCCCTGGAGAATGTCATGTTCGGTCCGCTTCGCGTGCGCAAGCAGAGCAAGGCCCCAGCGCGGGAGCAGGCGCTGGCGTTGCTGGATCGCGTGGGGCTGCGTGAACGCGCTAACCACTATCCTGCCGAGCTCTCGGGCGGTCAGCAGCAGCGTGTGGCGATAGCTCGCGCCCTGGCGGTGAAACCCAAAATGATGTTATTTGATGAGCCAACATCCGCCCTTGATCCTGAACTGCGGCATGAGGTGTTAAAGGTCATGCGCTCGCTGGCCGACGAGGGCATGACGATGGTGATTGTGACCCATGAGATTGGCTTTGCCAGAGAGGTGGCTTCCCGGTTGATTTTTATTGATGGCGGCACTATTGCCGAAGATGGTTCACCTGAGGCGCTGCTCACGGCCAGCAGCAATCCGCGTCTGCAAGAGTTTTTGCAACACGTATCCTGAACATAAGTGAATAATGACAATATGAAAACAATCGCAATCCGAGGTTCCGCTTTTGCGGTCGGTCAGCAGCTTGGCGCGTTTGGTCGTGAGGCCTGGCAGACAAAAATCAGGCAAACGGCGCTGTGGCAAACGGTGGCCGCCCTGAAAACGACGGAACAGACCCAGCGCATGCGCGCAGCCGTGCAGGCTCAGTTCCCGCTGATCTGGCAGGAGCTGGAGGGCATGGCGGAGGGGCTGCAGGCGCCGGTGGATGAGGTGTTCGCCTGGAACTGTCGCGGCGATCTGGTACGTTCGACGTCGGATGGCTGCACCACCCTGGCGGGGAGAAGCGCAGAGGGCGAGTTGATCATTGCGCACAATGAAGACGGCTTCCCGCAGCTGCGTGAAGACTGCGCCATCGTCAGCATAACCCCGGACGTGGGCCTCGCCTTTACCAGCTTCGCCTATCCCGGCTCCCTGTGCGGACATACCTTCGCAGTGAATGAGAAGGGGATAGTCAATACGGTCAACAATATTCGCGCCGTGCATCGTCCGGACGGGATGCCGCGCCAGATTCTGGCCCGCGCCTCGCTGAACGCCACCACCTTAGAGGAAGCCGTCACTCTGCTGAGCGCCACGCCTCGCGCGGGCGCGTTTCACCACATCCTGGGCCAGATGGGCGATAGCCGTCTGTTTAGCGTGGAAGCCACCGGCTCCGGCAGCTCGGTGCTCGCGTTGTCCGCCACCAGCGGGCATGCCAACCATCTGATCCATCCCCAGCTTGCGGCTATTGAACAGATCGTGACCGGCAGCTCCGGCTCGCGCCAGCGGCGCCTGGACGCGTGGCTGGCGACGAACCCGCCGCTGGATGGCGTGACAGCGAAAGCGATGCTCTCCGACCAGCAGGATCCGTTGTTACCGATTTACCGGCTGTCTCCCGACGATCCGGATGAGGAAAATACGCTGGCGACGGCCATTTTTACCTTGAGCGCGACCCGCGTCGTGTGGCAGGTCTTCACGCTGGACCGTGAAAACGCGGTTTTACAGGGCAGCGTTTAGCGGCCCGAGGGCGCTTTCAGCAGAGCGATCAGCAGCGTACTGCCCACCATGATCCCCGCCGCCAGCCACACCATTCCCGACAGGCCAGCTGAGGCGATCAGCTGGCCGCCGACAAGCGCCCCGGTGCCGATGGCGGCATTAAAAATGGCCACGTAAATGGCTGACGCCGGCTGGGCGACCGCGCCCGCGCTGCGCAGTAGCCAGGTCTGTAAGCCGACGAACACAATCGCGATGCCGGCGCCCCACAGGGCTAACAGTAGCCCGCTAAAACAGAATGGCAGTGGCGCAAAACGGGCGTAGCCAAGGATCGCCAGCGCGCCCCCGCTCAGCAGCAGCGCAGCGAAAATCAGCCCCTTCAGATGACGATCGATGAGCTTCCCCGCGATAACGTTACCCAGCAGCCCGGAAACCCCTGACAGCAGCAGCAGGCCGGAGAGGGCGGTCGTCGGGACTCCCTGCAGATTTATCAGCAGCGGTTCAATGTAGGTGAAGGCGGCAAAGTGAGCGGTAATGATGCATGCCGTGGCGCCATACAGGCCACAGAGCAGCGGATTGCGGAAAATATCACGATAAACGCGCAGCCTGACGGGGGCTGGGGCGGCCAGCGCGGGCAGCGTCGAGCACAGCACCGCAGCGGCGATCAGTGACAGCAGGGCCATCGCCATAAACGCGTGTCGCCAGCCCGCCAGGGTGGCGATAAAGCTCGCCAGCGGCACCCCCACTACGCTTGCCGCCGACACGCCGCCAAAAATGATCGCCGTGGCCAGCCCCAGCCGGTGCGACGGCACCAGCTGGGCGGCGACGATGCCAATTAAGGCCCAGAAGGCGCCATGCGCCAGGGCGCCAATCATGCGGGCGCTCATCAGGGCGAACATCGAATAAGACCGGGTTGCCGCGAGGCAGGAAAGCGCGAGGATCAGCATCAGCCCGACCAGCAGCGCCTTGCGGGAAATACGCGCCGGCATTGCGCCGGAAAGCAGAGCCGCCAGGGCGCCCACCCAGCCATAGGCGGTGACGGCGAGACCCATGCCGGATTCAGTCTGGTGAAAATCCGCCGCCAGGGCGCTGAGCATGCCCACCGGCGCCAGTTCGCTGGTGACGATTGAAAAGGCGCAGATCCCGAGCGCAACGACGGCTATCCAGACGCGCGCCGGCGCCGGGTGGAGGGGTAAAGCAATCTCTTTCATATCAGGCGTATCCTTAGGAAAGGAGCGTTCCGCGCGGTACACGGACGTTCAGGTGAGGAGAGAGCAGGCGACCGGATGGCCTGGTTGTCTCCGCGAGTGGCGTGCAGTATCATCCCTGCGAAACTGATAAAAAATAGCGGAAAACGGAGAGTCGTTTTCCATAAATGGAAAACAGATGACCGCAGAATTTAACTGGGATGATGCGCGCATATTCCTCGCCATCGCCCGGGCGGGAACGCTGAGCGGCGCCGCCGACAAGATGAACATGGGGATAGCCACGGTCTCCCGCCGGCTGGATCGGCTGGAGCAGGCGTTGAACGTTCCGCTCTTCAGCCGCCATCAGAGCGGCTATCGCCTGACCGATGATGGCGAAGCCCTGCTCGCGCGGGCCGAGGCGCTGGAATACGCAGGCCTGGCGTTTGGCGAAGCGGCGCAACTGCAGGGGCATGTCGCCGGGGTTGTCCGCCTGGCCACCTCGGATAACCTGGCCACGCATTTTATTCTGCCCTCCCTGAAAGGGCTCCTGGACCATTATCCCGAGCTGCGGGTGGAGGTGCTGAGCGGCGTGCAGCCGGTGAACCTGCACCGTCGGGATGCCGATCTGGCGATCCGCATGGTCAAGCCTGAGGCCGGGCATTTGACGTTAAAGCGACTGGGGACGGTGGGGTTTGGCGTCTATGGCGCCGCCGGCTATCTGGCCGGTGCGGACGGCCTGTCGCTGAGCGAGGCGGACTTTGTGGGGTGGCCGGAAACTCACCAGCACCTGCCGGCCGCCCAATGGATCGCGCGCACCCTGCGCGGCCGGCCGTGTAAAGTCGAAGCCAATACGCTCGTGGCCCAGGTTTCCGCGGTATCCGCGGGCCTCGGACTGGGCGTTCTGCCGCACTTTATGGCACGGGCCAGCGGCCTGCAGTGCCTGCAGCCGGAGATCGGCGCGGATCAGACTCTCTGGCTGGTGATGCATTCCGACCTGGCCGGGTCCAGACGCGTGCGGGTTATCGCCGACCATCTCATCACCCTCTTTGCGGCCCATCAAGATCGGCTGGCGATGCCCTGAAGGGGCGTGTAGCGATACGACTGCCCGAGGCTGACGAGCCACGATTTTTTCCGCGCCAGCTAACAGCGATACTCGCCGCGCAATATTCGGCCCAATGCTGCTCCGCAGTCGAAAATCGTGCAGAGTGAGAGGATATCCCCGTCCGGCAAAATAATTTAGTGTTGTGGCCAGCGCCGCATTGTCGCGCTCCCCCAGAAATGCCTGTCGATGTTAGGGTGAGACGTTTATCACCACAGGAGAACGCAAATGATTGTCAGGACCTGGCACGGCTGTGTGCCATTGCAGCATGCTGAGGGGTTTGCCCGCCACCTCGAGCGGACCGGCGTAGAACACGCTCAGAGCATCGCCGGCAATAGAGGCGCCCTGGTGCGCCGGGAAAATCAGGGCGAATGGGCGCATTTCTTTCTCGCCACCTACTGGTAGGATCTCGCGGCGGTCAAAGCCTTCGCAGGCGAAGACTATCACGTCGCGGTCACCTATCCGGACGATGAAGTATTCGAACTCCTCTCCGACCCCTACGTGTTTCAGCATGAAGTTGAGGCCGTGTCGCCGCTGTAGACTGATGACCGGGCAGGTGGAAGATCGGCCAGCAACAGACGGTTGCTGGCCGCGTGAGATCGACTGACGTCACCGGTTAATTAACCCTGGACCGCTCAACTGCGCCAGCGTTTAACAGGTCGGGCTATGTCGAAACCGCCGATGCTCAGACGGCAAACGGCGTCAGGCGCATCAGCGGAAATCGTTTATTGTTACGTTAAGAGGTATCCTGCCTGTTCTGCGAAACGGCAAAGAGGATGTCATAAGATGCTGGCTTATATCACGATAGGTACCAATGATTTTCAGCGCTCAGTAGATTTTTATGACGCTATTTTTAATGTTCTTGGCTACTCACGTCTGCCGGCCTGGACAGAAAGCTGGGCAATGTGGGGAGATAAAAATAATCCGGATAAGGCGTTCAGCTTTTGTATTTGCCCTCCTTTTGACGGACATTCCGCAACGGCGGGAAACGGGACAATGTTTGCATTCCAGGCTGATAACGCAGAGATTGTCAGACAGTTCCATGCCGCAGGCCTTCTTGCAGGAGGGCAAAATGAAGGCGCACCGGGCACACGCCCCGCCTATGGCCCCGACTTTTATGTGGCCTACCTGCGCGATCCTGACGGGAATAAGCTGGCATGCGTTTGTCAGCATTATTCTCCCGCAACTGATAAGTTCGTCAACCAGAAACAGGCGCTTCGCATATAGCATCTTACGGTTTTGCGCGTTTACAGCCCCTGACGTGAAATAGGGCGTTCCGGCGACAGCTGGCGCGGTCGGCTACAGGCCAGGAACCAACATCTATCTTGTATGGGCAGACAGCCACCGTTGGGTGAACGTGGAATGACTGCACACTCAGCGCTTGAGGGCGGCAACAATGGAAGCCTCCATTTTCTCCGGTGTCGTGAACGGCGCAAAACGCGTGAGGGGTGTGCCGTCGCGACCGATGAGGAACTTGGTGAAATTCCACTTGATCCGTCCGCCGAGCACGCCGGGCAACGCTTGTTTCAGATAACGAAACAGCGGGTGTGCAGCGGGGCCGTTGACGTCCACTTTCGCAAACATCGGGAAGCTCACGCCGTAGTTAACGTGACAGGTCTGCTCGATTTCATCCGCACCGCCGGGTTCCTGCTTGCCAAACTGGTTGCACGGAAAACCAAGCACCACCAGCCCCTGAGCCGCGTACTTTTTGTAGAGCGCTTCCAGGCCAGCATACTGTGACGTGAAGCCACAATGGCTGGCCGTATTCACCACCAGAACCACCTTGCCAGCATAGTCAGCCATGGAGAGAGGTTGGCCGCGCAGGCGGGTGGCGGTCAATTGATAAAAAGGGGTCATAGCAGGCTCCTGAGAGTGGAAACAGTGCAACGCTGACGATCGCGTGAATGTTTGAAGCAGATTAGGCAGTTATAATACACAGGGTTAGGGATTTGTACCTGGAATGTACAACATGGGGGAAAGAAGCATTTTGCGATGAGGCAGCTGCATCTATTCTGCACAAAAAATGAGCGTATTGATTAATAGAGAAATAAAAGCATTTAAAAAATAAATCAGCCAGCAGGTGACGCTAACTGGCTGATTTTATTTAACTACGCTTCACTTTTAGAGGACTGCTTGTGAAACAGTTCGCGGAATACCGGGTAGATATCCTCCTGGTCGCGAATATGCTGCATGGCGAAATTATCAAAGGTCGCCTGCAGGTGTTCATACTCGCGCCACAGGGTCTGGTGCGCCCGGCGGGTAATTTCGATATAGCTGTAATAACGCACCACCGGCAGAATTTTCTTCGCCAGCAGTTCGTGGCACAGTGGGGAGTCATCGGCCCAGTTGTCGCCATCCGACGCCTGGGCGGCGTAGATGTTCCACTGCGCCGGGTCATAACGCGCCTGCACCACCTCATCCATCAGCTTGAGGGCGCTGGAAACGATGGTGCCGCCGGTTTCCTGAGAATAGAAGAATTCGTGTTCATCCACCTCTTTCGCCTGGGTGTGGTGGCGGATATAGACCACATCGACGTTTTTATAGGTCCGGCTGAGAAACAAATACAGTAGGATATAAAAGCGCTTGGCCATGTCTTTGGTGGCCTGGTCCATCGAGCCTGAGACGTCCATCAGGCAGAACATTACCGCCTGGCTGGAGGGCTCTGGCCGTTTTTCATAATTTTTGTAGCGTAAGTCAAAGGTGTCGATAAACGGCACCCGTTCAATTTTAGCCCGCAGTTCGGCAATCTCTTTGCGCAGGCGCTCCTCCTCCAGCAGCTGCACCGGCTCGCTGCGGCTGATGGTCTCCAGATCCTCCTCCAGAGCGCGTAGTTCACGGCGCTTGCCGGCGGTCATCGCCGTCCGGCGGGCCAGCGAGTTCTGCAGCGAACGCACCACGCTGATGTTGGCCGGCACCCCGTTAGAGGTAAAACCCGCGCGATGGGTTTTAAACTCGTTTAGCTGCCGGTGCTGATTTTTCTTCAGGTTCGGCAGGGCGAGATCTTCAAACAGAAGATCCAGGTACTCATCTTTTGAAATCTGGAAGACAAACTCATCCTTCCCTTCGCCATCGGCGCTGGCTTGCCCCTGACCGCTGCCACCGCCGCCGCCGCCCCCTTGCGGGCGTTCGATCCGATCGTTTTGCACGAAATGGTCATTACCCGGGTGGACGCGGTTGCGTAGTCCGCCGCGACCCTGATGAAACATCGGCTCGTTGATATCGTCCGTCGGGATCGAGACGGATTCTCCGCTCTCAATATCGGTCACCGAGCGCTTGTTGATGGCCTCGGAGATTGATTGTTTAATCTGCGCCTTATAACGGCGCAAAAAGCGCTGACGATTGACGGCGCTTTTGTTTTTCCCGTTCAGGCGTCGGTCTATGAACCAGGTCATATGCCCTCCTGTACTGCATTAGCCAACTTTACTTATCATCATTCAGCTGCAGTTGACCCGGCGGCGCACCGCCGGGCTGGACGCATCAGGACGATTTACGAACCCGCAGGTACCACTCGCACAGCAGGCGAACCTGTTTGCGGGTGTAGCCTTTCTCCATCATGCGGTCGACAAAGTCGTCGTGTTTTTTCTGCTCATCGGTTGAGGTTTTGGCGTTAAACGAAATGACCGGCAACAGCTCTTCGGTATTGGAGAACATTTTCTTCTCAATAACCGTGCGCAGTTTCTCATAGCTGGTCCAGTTCGGATTACGTCCGCTGTTGTTGGCTCTGGCGCGCAGCACAAAGTTGACGATTTCATTACGGAAGTCTTTCGGGTTGCTGATCCCGGCCGGCTTCTCAATTTTCTCCAGCTCGGCATTCAATGATTCACGGTCAAACAGCTGGCCGGTGTCCGGATCGCGGTATTCCTGATCCTGGATCCAGAAGTCAGCGTAGGTGACATAGCGATCGAAAATGTTCTGCCCATACTCGGAGTAGGATTCCAGATAGGCAGTCTGGATCTCTTTGCCGATAAACTCGGCGTATTTCGGGATCAGATAGCCTTTGAGGAACTCCAGATAGCGCTCGGCCTGCTCCTGCGGGAACTGTTCGCGCTCAATCTGCTGCTCCAGGACATAGAACAGATGCACCGGGTTGGCCGCCACTTCAACATGGTCGAAGTTAAACACCCTTGAGAGGATCTTAAAGGCGAAGCGGGTGGAGAGCCCGTTCATCCCTTCATCCACCCCGGCGTAGTCGCGATACTCCTGATAGGATTTCGCTTTCGGGTCGGTATCTTTCAGGCTCTCGCCGTCATAGACCCGCATTTTCGAGTAGATGCTCGAGTTTTCCGGCTCTTTCAGGCGCGACAGAATCGAGAAGCGCGCCAGCGTTTCCAGAGTGCCCGGAGCGCATGGCGCATGAGTCAACTCGCTGCTGTTGAGCAGTTTTTCATAGATACGGATCTCTTCGGAGATCCGCAGGCAATAAGGCACTTTGACGATATAGACGCGGTCGAGGAAGGCCTCATTGTTTTTGTTATTACGGAAGGTCACCCATTCCGATTCGTTGGAGTGGGCAAGGATGATCCCGTTAAACGGCAGGGCGGAGATCCCTTCGGTCCCGTTGTAGTTACCTTCCTGAGTCGCGGTCAGCAGCGGATGCAGCACCTTGATCGGCGCTTTAAACATCTCGACGAACTCCATGATCCCCTGGTTGGCGCGGCACAGCGCACCGGAGTAGCCGTAGGCGTCCGGGTCGTTCTGCGCATAGTGTTCCAGCTTGCGAATATCCACTTTACCCACCAGCGCCGAAATATCCTGGTTGTTTTCATCGCCCGGTTCGGTTTTGGCGATGGCGACCTGTTCGAGAATCGATGGCCAGACTTTGACCACGCGGAATTTCGTGATATCGCCGCCAAACTCATGCAGGCGTTTGGCCGCCCATGGCGACATAATAGTGCCGAGATAGCGGGTAGGGACGCCATACTCTTTCTGAAGGATCTGCGCATCCTCCTGCGGATTGAACAGGCACAGCGGGTGATCGTTAACCGGGCTGCGCTCGCCGTTGGCGCTCAGCACATAGATAGGCACGCGCTGCATCAGGGCTTTCAGCCGTTCAGCCAGCGATGATTTACCCCCGCCCACCGGTCCCAGCAGATAGAGGATCTGTTTCTTCTCTTCCAGCCCCTGGGCGGCATGCTTGAGGTAGGAAACGATCTGCTCAATGGCGTCTTCCATACCGTAAAACTCTTCAAACGCCGGATAGCGTGCGATAACCCGGTTTGAAAAGAGACGGGATAGCCGCGGCTCGAGAGCCGTATCAACCATGACGGGTTCACCAATGGCCATCAACAGACGTTCTGCCGCATTGGCATAGGCACTGCGATCTTGCCGGCAGATGGTAAGAAACTCCTGCAGTGTGAACTCTTCGTCCTTGGCAGCTTCATAGCGCTGGCGATAGTGATCGAATATATTCATGGCATGCCGTCCTTTCGTTTTTTAGCACAGGTTGAGAGCCGTTCATATGAATAGTGGGGGCCCCCGGAAGACATAAGCTGAACATCGCTCTCCTGGTATCCAGCAACCCTTATGCCAGGTTGCGGGTGGGGTAGCGTGAATGTGCCCTGCAATTACACCTTCTAAATTTAAGCGTAGATGCATTTAGAAATCTTGCATGACGCAGAAAATCAATTTCAATGACATATCAATAACTCATCCTGAAAAAGACGCTTTTTGCTTCGCCGGGACGTGAAGCTGTCATCGGGCTGTCACCAGATGGTAAGAGAAGGGTGGGAAAGTGAACGATTTGTGTCATATCGGGTAAAGAATTTGAGGCATGAGACCTACGACGGTAAACTGCACGGGCTGATTATTTGACAACGGGAATATGGATTGTGACTAAAATCAAACTTCTGGCACTCGGCGTGCTGATTGCGACCTCCGCCAGCGCGGCGCATGCCGATGGGAAGTTCACGCTTGGCGCTGGCGTCGGCATCGTTGAGCATCCGTACAAGCAGTATGATGCGGATGTGTATCCGGTGCCGGTCATTAGTTATGAGAGCGATAACTTCTGGTTCCACGGTCTGGGTGGGGGTTACTACCTGTGGAATGACACCAATGATAAGCTGTCGATAACGGCTTACTGGTCGCCGATGTACTTCAAGCCGGGCGACAGCGATAGCGAACAAATGCGTCGCCTGGATAAACGTAAATCAACCGTGATGGCCGGTCTTTCTTATGTCCACAACACGCCCTATGGTTTCCTGCGCACGACGATTGCCGGCGATACGCTGGATAACAGCAACGGCATCAACTGGGATCTCGCCTGGCTGTACCGCTACACCAACGGGAACCTGACGCTGACGCCGGGCATCGGCGTGGAGTGGAACAGCGACAATCAGAACGAATACTATTATGGCGTCTCGCAGCATGAGTCCCGTCGCAGCGGCATGCGCAGCTACGATCCGGACAGCAGCTGGAACCCGTATCTGGAGCTGTCGGCCAACTATCGCTTCCTCGGCGACTGGAGCGTATACGGTATTGCGCGCTACACCCGTCTGTCGGATGAAATTACCGATAGTCCGATGGTGGACAAATCCTGGAGCGGTCTGATCTCAACCGGGATCACTTACACCTTCTGATTGTGCATTATTACAGTGCGCTTTATGCATCAAAACAGGGCTTCGTGCCCTGTTTTGCTTTATGGTGGTGCAGGGCGCTAAGGAGGAGACGATGGTGAAAAAAACAGTATGCTTTGGCGAGCAGGCGGCAGTTCCGGCCATCGGGCTGGGGACCTGGTATATGGGCGAGAACGCGGCGCAGCGTCAGCAGGAGGTGGCTGCACTGCGCGCGGGCATCGACCATGGCCTGACGGTAATCGATACCGCTGAGATGTATGCCGACGGCGGGGCGGAGGAGGTGGTGGGCCAGGCGGTCCGCGGCCTGCGCGACCGGGTGGTGCTGGTCTCCAAAGTCTATCCCTGGCACGCCGGCGGCGCGGCGATGCGCCGCGCCTGTGAAAACAGTCTGCGCCGGCTGCAGACCGACTATCTGGATATGTATCTCCTGCACTGGCGGGGCGATATCCCGCTAGAGGAGACGGTCGAGGCGATGGAAAGGCTGGTGGCCGAGGGTAAAATCCGCCGCTGGGGCGTCTCCAATCTGGACACCGACGATATGCAGGCGCTGTGGCGCACGGCGGGTGGCGAACGCTGCGCCACCAATCAGGTGCTCTATCATCTCGCGTCGCGGGGCATTGAATACGATCTCCTGCCCTGGTGCCAGCAGCACACCCTGCCGGTGATGGCCTATTGTCCGCTGGCGCAGGCGGGGCGCTTACGCGATGGACTTTTTCAGCATACCGATATCATCAAAATGGCTAACGAGCGGGGCGTGACGGTGGCGCAGCTGCTGCTGGCCTGGGTGATTCGTCATCCGGGAATGCTGGCGATCCCGAAAGCGGCCAGTATTGAACATGTGGTGCAGAATGCCGCCGCGCTTGATCTCGTTCTCAGCCCGCAAGAGCTTGCGCAGCTGGACCGCCTCTATCCACCGCCGCCGCGGAAAACGCGGTTGGATATGGTTTAACCCACAGCGCATCCTGGTGGAGAAGAGAAAAAGCCCCGTGATAAACGGGGCTTTTTGCGCTTAGCGTTTTTTCACGCTGATGGTTTGCGCCAGGCGAGACGGGGTCTCTTCACTGGCTTTCTGCGGCTGGGTCACGCAGCAGGTTTCGACGCACACGAAGGTTTTGTAGCCATCGTCCGGCATGTCGCCCATGCTGACGGACAGCGCCGGGCCCGGGTTCCAGGCCACCACGTTGTGCTGATGATGATGCACCACGTCGATAGTGCGACTGAGCGCGTCGTCGTGGATCACGCTGCAGCCTTCGGCGTCGAGATAGACGCGGTCGGTACGATCCGGGAAGGTCTGCACGCCGTTGCTCAGAACGCCTTCTTCGGCATTTTTCACTTTATCGATATAGCGCTCGCCAAGACCGCTCACTTTCACCGCCGCGATATCGCCGACGTTGAAGTAGCTGTGCAGGGCAGAGGTGGTCTCAAATTCGCCGTGGGCTTCCAGCTCGATTTCGCAGGTCTTGCCCAGCTTGAAGCGGGCATAGAGGGTGAACTCATGCGGCCACAGCTTCATGGTTTCGGCGCTGTTCTGCAGCGCAAAGGTCAACATCACGCCGCCGTCGTCTTCATCATGGCCTTCCAGGGTCCACGGCAGGTTGCGGGCAAAGCCGTGCGACGGCAGGCCCTGCTGCGCCGATGGGCCAAACCAGGGCCAGCAAATCGGCACGCCGCCGCGCAGGGCGACGCCCTGTTTAAACGGGGTGTTGTTACTCAGCCACAGGACTTCTTCTTCACCGGCGGGTTTCCAGGAGAGCAGATGCGCCCCCTGCAGCGCCACAGAGGCTTTCACCTGCGGATGGTCGATGACAATCAGCTCCAGGTCGTCCAGCTGGCGACGGGAGATAACGGGCGAAATGGTTTCATTCACCGGGAGAGCAAAAATTTTATTTATCATTGTGCAATCCTATCTCTGCAGACAAAAAAAAGAGCGACCGAAGTCGCTCTTACAGATTACTTTTTCATCTCAACTTATTTGGAGATGTGGGCAATCAGGTCCAGAACTTTGTTGGAGTAGCCAGTTTCGTTGTCGTACCAGGAAACCAGTTTAACGAAGTTGTCGTTCAGTGCGATACCCGCTTTAGCATCGAACACGGAAGTGCAAACTTCGCCGTTGAAGTCGGTAGAAACAACGTCGTCTTCGGTGTAACCCAGAACGCCTTTCATTGCGCCTTCAGAAGCGGCTTTGATAGCTTTCTTGATTTCTTCGTAGGACGCTGCTTTTTCCAGACGAACGGTCAGGTCAACAACGGATACGTTCGGAGTCGGAACGCGGAACGCCATACCGGTCAGTTTGCCGTTCAGTTCTGGCAGTACTTTACCTACTGCTTTAGCAGCGCCGGTAGAGGACGGGATGATGTTCTGAGCTGCGCCGCGGCCGCCGCGCCAGTCTTTGTGAGACGGGCCATCAACGGTTTTCTGGGTAGCGGTGGTAGCGTGGACGGTGGTCATCAGGCCTTCAACGATACCGAAGTTGTCGTTGATGACTTTAGCCAGCGGCGCCAGGCAGTTGGTGGTGCAGGATGCGTTGGAAACGATGTCCTGGCCAGCGTAAGTGTCGAAGTTAGCGCCGCGAACGAACATCGGGGTGTTGTCTTTGGACGGGCCAGTCAGAACGACTTTTTTCGCGCCAGCGGTGATGTGTTTACGAGCGGTTTCGTCGGTCAGGAAGATACCGGTTGCTTCAGCAACAACGTCAACACCAACTTCGTCCCACTTCAGGTTAGCCGGGTCACGTTCAGCGGTAACACGGATTTTTTTACCGTTAACGACCAGATGACCGTCTTTCACTTCAACGGTGCCGTCGAAACGACCGTGAGTGGAGTCATACTTCAGCATGTAAGCCATGTACTCTGCGTCTAACAGGTCGTTGATTGCAACGATCTCGATGTCAGAACGTTTCTGAGCAGCACGGAAAACAATGCGACCGATACGGCCAAAACCGTTGATACCTACTTTGATAGTCATATATTCCACCAGCTATTTGTTAGTGAATAAAAGGTTGCCTGTAAAATTACAAAAACCTTACGCAGCGTCAAGCGGAATCGTGTCAATCATTGCGACAAATCAATCCTGAGCAGACCTTTGCGCGATTGATTTGCCTCACTCTCCCTTTGAGCCCAATTCCATATGGGGGCTGCGCGCGGAATTTTAAAGGGCATTTAAGATAAAAACGTGATTTAAGTCACAATTATCTGGCTGCCTGTGGGCACCGGATAAGTTTAGAACAAAAGTGTACGCTTCATTGTTAATGTTTTGTTAGAATTGGGGCGAAAGTTGTCCATTGCAAAGCGAGATGTAAGCCCATGGCAAATAAACCCTCCCCGGAAGAGCTGAAAAACGGCTTGAGCGAAATGCAGTTTTACGTGACCCAACATCATGGTACCGAACCGCCTTTCACCGGACGGCTGCTGCACAACAAGAAAAATGGCGTGTATCACTGCCTGGTGTGCGATGCGCCGCTGTTCAACTCCCAGACCAAGTACGACTCCGGCTGCGGCTGGCCGAGCTTCTACGAGCCGGTAAGCGAAGAGGCCATTCGCTATCTGGACGACAGCTCCCACGGCATGCAGCGCATAGAGATCCGCTGCGGAAATTGTGATGCCCACCTCGGTCACGTGTTTCCGGATGGCCCGCAGCCGACAGGCGAGCGCTATTGTGTGAATTCGGCGTCGCTCAGCTTCACCGATGAGCAGAACGGCGAGCAGATCAAGGGTTGAAGAAACGATTCAGCAAATTATTCCAGGTGGAGGTGAGCGGAAGATGGATATTGAGCAAATTATCGACAGCATGACCCCGGAAGTGTATCAGCGTCTGGCGACGGCGGTGGAGCTGGGAAAATGGCCGGATGGCGTGGCGCTGACGCCGGAGCAGAAGGAAAATAGCCTGCAGCTGGTGATGCTGTGGCAGGCCCGGTATAACACCGACGCCCAGCATATGACCATCGACACCCGCGGGCAGATGGTGATGAAGAGCAAACAGCAGCTGAAAGAAGATTTCGGTATCGTGCCGAAGCCGATCGCCACCGTGAAGCTGCAATAAACCGCCGGCCGGCGGGGAGAGGTTCCGGCGTCGGGTGATCCGGAGCCGGAAGGGTCAGCGTCCACGACCGCGCCCGGCGGTCAGCCGCTTCGCTTACTTTTTGTTCATCATCGCTTTCAGGTCGGCAAACGGATTGTAGGTGGCCTCGCCGACGCTCTTTTGCGCATCTTCGCCGGCCACCACCGTGGAGCCATACTGATCGGCTTCGGTGTACTTGGAGTGTTCGTGATCGTGACAGTAGAGGCACAACATCTCCCAGTTGCTGCCATCTTCCGGGTTATTGGAGTGGTCGTGATCGATATGGTGCACCGTCAGCTCGCGCAGATTGGAGTAGACAAACTCCCGCGAGCAGCGTCCGCATACCCAGGGAAAGAGCTTGAGCGCCTTTTCGCGATAACCCACTTCCAGACGTGCGTAATTTTTGGGGATATAGGCCATGGCCCCCTGCCTCCTGTCAAACGGTTAAGCTGCGCCAGCCCCTGGCGCAGCGGATAACAGGCATCATAACCTATCCCGGGCGGCGCGATATACCTGCATTGCAGGCGATGCTGCCTGCGTCACGCCGCCCGGCGGCGACGATGCGGCGGAGGAACAGCCGCGATTAGTGTTTGATCCCCAGGGATTCCGCCAGCTGGCGGGCCAACTGGTTCTGGTCATCGGCGCCATACTCCCAGAACATCGCCCCGGCGAGGCCCTTCGCCTTGATGTAGTCCGCCTTAATGGCTACCGAGCGCGGGTTCTCATAGGAGAGGGCGAACAGCGGCTTGCCCTCCGCGGACTGCACCGACAGCCACGGGACTTTCGCCTCATCGTCCCAGTGCTCGGTAAAGCGTTTCTGCGGATCGTTGAGCAATTTGCCCACGATATCATTGTATTTCACGTAGGTGTCTTTGCTCAGGTCATAGCCCAGCGAGGCAAACAGCGCGATCTGCTGTGGACCAAAATAGGGCTGGGTGACCGGGTTCTTTTGCGCATCCGCTTTACTCCAGTCAATCCCCGGCTCGACCGCCCGTTTTGGTACCCGGCCATAAAAACCAATCCCGAGGTTCATCTGGCTGGGTTTAAGCCCGGCGGCCAGGTAATTGTTGACCACAAAATCGGCGCTGTATTTATCCGCCGCCGCAACCGTCGGCCAGTGGCTGGAGTCATACAGGTTCGAGTTGAAGTACTGCGTGCCGTAGGCCATGTCGTAGGTCATCAGGTTGATGTAGTTCAGCACCGGGGCCACCGCTTTGACATCCACCCAGCTTTTCGGGCTCTCGGCGTTGGCGCCCACGGCAATAGTGACCAGTTTCTTCGTACCAAACGCTGCGCGCAGCTCTTTTAACAGCGCGGTAAAGTTATCGCGATCGGCCGGTTGACTGGCAACCAGCCCCCACGCGCCGTTGACCGGAAACTCCCAGTCGAGGTCAATCCCATCCAGACCATATTTTTCAACGATTTCCTGCGCAGACTGAATAAACACCTTACGGGTTTCTTTGCTTGCCGCCGCGCCGGAGAAACCGCGCGCCCCCCAGCCGCCGACCGAAAGCAGGACCTTGAGGTCCGGGTTCTGTTTACGCAGGGCAGGGAGCTTTTGCAGATCCGCCTGCACCTTTGGCGACAGCCAGATCTCGTGCAGATGGTCAGGATCCTTCAGGGCCGCATTGGTCTCGTCTTTTTCATCGTTATAGATAAGGCCAAACGAGTAGTTGAGATGGGTGATCTGCCGGACGTCCAGCTTGTCGATATCCCCGCCCGGCCCGGCAGTGACGTCGCCGCCGCCGTTGAAATAGCCGACGGACATCAGCGGTTGGGCAGAGAGCGCGGAAGCGCAAAGCAGGGGCAAGGCTGCCAGCAAGGGCAAACGTTTCATAGTGGTTCCTCTTTGACATAAAAAAATAACCGCGCCACGGAAATGGCGTGGCGAAAAAACAGCCTTGCCAGACTACCAGCAATAACCTCTTGAAACTGCGAGAGAGTTCAATTTATGGACGATAACGAAGCGGCAGAAGAAGACCCGGCGCGGAAGCGCCGGGTGAAGGATCAGGCGTGGGTTTCCCGCCAGTCATCAAGGGTATAGAGCGTGGCGCCCGCGGCGGCCATCTCCATAAACGCCTGGCTGCTGTCCTGCGGCTGAAGGTTCACCCCGCGGCAGCCGTCGGTGATGACGTTGACCGCGTAGCCGAGCGCCAGAGCATCCAGCACGGTGAACTTGACGCAGTAATCGGTGGCGAGGCCGAGAACGGTCAGCTCCACGATCCCCTGACCACGCAGCCAGCCGTCCAGTTCGGTTTTCTGCCGGTGACCGTTGTCAAAAAAAGCGCTGTAGCTGTCGATGACCCGGTTTTGCCCTTTGTGGAACACGGCGGCGATCGCCTGCTGCTGGAGCAGGGGATGCAGCGCCGCGCCTTCGCTGTGCTGAACGCAGTGATCCGGCCAGAAAGTTTGCGCCAGGCCATCCAGGTCGCCCACGGTGTAGGGCTCCACCTGGTGCTGGCTGGCGAAGCTGCCGTGATCCGCCGGATGCCAGTCCTGACTGGCGACGATGGGCTCGCCGCGCGCCAGGCTCCAGTCGATAAGCGCGTTGGCCACTTCGACGGTGCTGTCGCCTTCGGGAACCGCCAGCGCGCCGCCGGCGCAGAAGTCGTTCTGCAAATCAACCAGTAACAGCGCTCGATGTGCCATACGTCCTCCTTAAGCTTCGTCAGGGGTCAGTTCGCCACGCAGATTCTGCTGCATCGCCGCGCGAATGGCGTCAACGTCCAGCTGCTGGCTCAGCAGATAGTGTAGCTTGGTCAGCGTCGCTTCCACCGTCATATCGAAACCACTGATGACTCCCGCCTGGGCGAGGGCATTGCCGGTGGCATAGCCGCCCATGTTCACTTTGCCGGACATACACTGCGTCAGATTGACCACCACAATGCCGCGCTGGCTGGCTTCCGCCAGCACCTGAATAAACTCGCCATTCTGCGGGGCATTGCCGACGCCGTAGGAGCGGAGGATCAGCGCTTTCACCGGCTGGCGCAGGAAATTACGCACCACGTCGGCGGAGATGCCGGGGTAAATCGTCACCACGCCAATCGGCTGCGGGGTGATGGGGTGCACAATCAGCTCCCCACGGCCCTGCGGCGCCGGCGGGGTACCGAGACGGCGAATATGGATCCCGGCCTCCAGCAGCGGCGCGAGGTTGGGCGAGGCGAAGGCGTCAAAGCCGTCGGCATGGGCTTTAGTGGTACGGTTGCCGCGGTACAGTCGATTGTTGAAGAACAGCGCCACTTCATTAATCGGATAGTTGGCGGCGACGTACAGGGCATTGAGCAGGTTGATCTGGCCGTCGGAACGCAGCTCGGCCAGCGGGATTTGTGACCCTGTCACAATCACCGGTTTGCCGAGATTTTCCAGCATGAACGACAGCGCTGAGGCGGTAAACGCCATGGTGTCGGTCCCGTGGAGGATCACAAAGCCATCATACTCCGCGTAATGGCTGCGGATATCGTCGGCGATGTGCTGCCAGTCCTCAGGGGTCATATCGGATGAATCCATCAGCGGATGGTATTCATGGATCGTGAAGTCCGGCATCTCCGGACGATGGAACTCCGGCATCAGCGCCAGCTGACGCTGCAGATGGCCGGAAACGGGTACATAGCCGTGTTCGGAGCGCTGCATACCGATGGTCCCACCGGTGTAGGCAACGTAAATCGATTTTTTTTGCATAGCATCGCTTAGGTTGGTCGTAGACAGGCGCAGTATAAAGAGACGGAGGAAAAAATACAGTGTTGGCCGCTCGCTTTGTGGCGGCGCTGGCAGGTGCGGAAAAAAGGCTGCCCCGTGAGACGGGGCAGCCGCTGCGTATTAACGAATGTTGGCGCAGGTCAGGCAGAAGGCATAGCGGTTCTGCGGGTCGTTGAACGCCGCCAGCTTGTCGCTTTCCGCTTTCACCGTCTCGGCCGCCGCGGCCACCGGCGCAGGCAGCCAGGCCTGAATGGCGGCCGGCAGCGAGGCGCGTACCGAGCCGGTCAGGCTGTCCAGCACCATCGAGAAGAAGGTTGGCTCTTCCTGATAGTAGTTAAGGTGCCAGGTTTTCAGCTTCGCCAGCTCGGCGGCTTTGGCCACCGCGTCGTCAAAATCGCCGAGGCTGTCGACAAGACCGTTGGCTTTGGCATCTTCCCCGGTCCAGACGTGGCCCTGGGCTATCTGGTCGATTTTCTCCGGCGTGCTCTTACGGGCGTTAGCCACCAGGGTGATAAAGCGCTGATAGCCGTTCTCAATGCTCAACTGCATCAGCTGCTGCACTTCCGGGGGCAGCGCTTTGGTGCTGGAGATATCCGCCAGCGGCGACGTGGCGACGCCGTCGGTGTGGACGCCAATCGACCCGAGGGTATTTTCCACGGTGTTGATCACCCCAAAGATGCCAATGGAGCCGGTGAGGGTGCTTGGGTTCGCCACGATGTAATCCGCGGGGGTGGAGATCCAGTAGCCGCCGGACGCCGCCATGCCGCCCATTGAAACGACCACCGGTTTACCCGCGGCTTTGGTTGCCGCCAGCTCTTCACGAATGATTTCCGAGGCGGTCACGCTGCCGCCAGGGCTGTTCACGCGAAGAACGATGGCCTTAATTTTCGGGTCGAGGCGCGCATCGCGAATTTGCGCTGCGGTGGTGTCGCCGCCGACGTTGCCCGGGGTCTCCTCGCCGTCCATGATGGCGCCGTTGGCGAAGATCACCGCGATAGCGGAACCCTGGTCAGACGGCGTCTTCACGTTGTAGTCGTAATAGCTAATCGCCCGATAATTGTTATCCGCTTTGCTCCAGCCAAACTGTTTGGTCAGCGCCTTTTCCACTTCCGTGGAGGTCGCCAGCTCATCCACCAGCTTATTGTCCAGCGCATATTTCGCCGTATCGCCGCCCACTTTACGCAGGCCATCGATAATGCCCTGGGCGCCCGGGAAGAGCTGCTGGGTGGTGATCTGCCGGTTGGCGGCAATGGTGTTGAGGTAGTTCTGCCACAGTTCGCCAATCCAGCGGCTGTCCGCTTCGCGGGCGGCAGGGGACATGTCATCGCGAATGAAAGGCTCGACGGCGGATTTATAGGTGCCGACGCGGAAGACATGGGTGGAGACTTTCAGCTTATCCAGCAGCGACTTGTAATACAGCCCGTTGGTGGCGAAGCCGTGGAGGTCTACCTCGCCCTGCGGCGAGAGCCAGATTTTGTTGGCAAAGCTCGCCAGGTAGTACTGGCCCTGGCTGTAGCTGCTGCCGACGGCATAGACCGGTTTGCCGCTGTCGCGGAATTCGCGCAGCGCTTTACCGATGTACTGCATGGACGGCTGATCGCCGCCGACGAAGTTTTTCAGATCCAGCACAATACCGGTGATATTACGATCATCCTTCGCCTGACGGATGGTCTGCACGATATCGAACAGAGAATTCTCCTGCAAACGGTCCGAGCTGGCGCCAAACAGCTGGCGGCCTATCACGCCGAGTTTGCTGCTGGCGGAAGGTTTATCCACCACCACGCCGGTAATATCCAGGAGCAGCGCGCCGCGGGCGGCATGTTCGCTGGTGGTGCTGCTGAACTGGCTCCAGATGCCGATACACACCAGCACCAGTACCAGGAAGATCGCATTGAGGGCCAGTTTGCGAATAAAGTTGAGTATCCGCCACGTCCATTTAAAAAAGCTGGCAATCAGTCGCCAAAGGGTTCGCATGTCTTCTCCCTAACGTTATCTAAAAATGGGCAGGCCGCAGGGGCCGCCGCGTCTGGCTATCCTAAAGAGTGAGCCGTCGGTTGTCAGCAGGAATCACCGACCGCGCTGTAACAAAATCCTTGTGCATGTTAATTTTATGAAAAATGACATCACAGGAGTTATACAGATGGATGCTCTCGACCTACTGCTTAATCGCCGCAGCGCTTCCCGCCTGGCGGAACCGGCCCCGGCCGGCGAACAGCTGGAAAACATTCTGCGCGCCGGGCTGCGCGCCCCGGATCATGGCACCCTGCAGCCGTGGCGCTTTTTCATTATCGCCGATGACGGCCGCGAACGCTTCAGTCAGCTGCTGGAAAAGGGGGCCAGGGAGGCCGGTCAGGATGAGAAGGGCATAGAGAAAGCCCGAAATGCGCCGTTCCGCGCGCCGCTAATCATTACCGTCGTGGCGCGTTGTGAAGACCACCCGAAGGTGCCGCGCTGGGAGCAGGAGATGTCCGCTGGCTGCGCGGTGATGGCGATGCAGATGGCGGCCCTGGCTCAGGGATTCAACGGCATCTGGCGCAGCGGAGCATTGACCGAGAGCCCGGTGGTGCGCGCCGGCTTCGAGTGCCGCGAGCAGGATAAAATCGTCGGTTTCCTCTATCTGGGCACGCCGCAGCTGAAAGCCTCAACCACCATTGCCCTGCCGGATACCGCGCCGTTTGTGACGCGATTCTGAGTCAGCGGGTGTTATGCCGGGCTGCGGCTTGCGCCTTACCCGGCCAACGCATCCGGCTCTGACTGTCTGTAGGCCCGCGCAAGCGCAGCGCCGCCGGGCAAGGACAGCGGGTACGGAGCCGATTTTGTGCCGGGTGGCGGCTGTCGCCTTACCCGGCCTACGTTCGTACGACCTGTCGTTAATTTATTCACTTTTCTTGCTGAAACTGCCGGTGCTGGCGGCCTCAAAATCGCTGAGACGTTCCCGGCAGGCCGGGGCAGCCCGCATGGATGCGGGCTGAGGGCCGTGTTTTGCATGGACGCTGCCTCGGCCCGACCCGAAGCCTGCAGGGATAAGTCGAAGGGACCGCGCAGCGGCGATTTTGCTGGCCGGATCCCGGGGGTACAGGGGGCGGCGGCGACTGGCCGCCCCCTGTGCGCTCCCGGCGCCATGAGTGACATAACGCAGACGATTAACCGGGAGCGCAAACTACGCTGAAGCCACAGATAACATAAACAACCACACTGCAGTGCTTCCCCTCACCCTGGCCCTCTCCCGGAGGGAGAGGGAACCGTCCGGCTGGCCGCGCAAGCGCAGCGCCGCCGGGCGACGGCAGCAAGCTCGGAGCCGCATCTATGCCGGGCGGCGGCTGGCGCCTGACCCGGCCTTCAAACCCTACCCTTCGAATCAATCGCGATTTGTCGCCCGGACAAGGCGCGCCAGGCGCCGTATCCGGGAGTTCAACGGTGATGACGTTACTTCTGCGTTTTGGCGAATTCGTCTTTGGCTTTCTGCAATTGCTGCTGGAAGGCCGGGTTGGTGTGCAGCGTGGCGACCACCGCGGAGCCGACGATGCGCGCCGCATCGACATCGCTCTGCCAGTGATAGCCGCAGATCACCCGGCTCTCGCCAAGCTCATAGCCGCGCTTCAAAATTTCGTTCTGCCGCTGCGGGTTGATCTCCGCCAGCACCAGGGCGGTGGCCCAGCCGATGGAGGTATGCCCGGACGGGTAAGAGCCGTTTTTCGCCAGCTTGTCCTGCTCGGTGGTGTTGCAGGTGGAGACGCCGTAGAAGGCAAACGGCCGAATGCGCATATACTTCTCTTTCGCGCCGCGGGTCGCCAGATCGCCGGCGTCTTCAATCATATTGGTCAGCAGCTTATGGAGCTGCGGCGCGTCTTTTTCGGTGATCGGCGAACCGAAGGCGCTGGAGAAGGCGTTAGCCACGCCGCCCGCGCTGAGGTTGGCATCCTCTGCCGCCAGCTTCCCGCGCTCGGTGTTGCGCAGCAGGCGCCCCTGCTCATACATCGCCTGATCGTTTAAGAACGCGATACTGCCCACCGCCGGCGGCGGCGGCAACAGCGCCAGGCTGTCGATGGCCTGGGCATTGGTCAGATAGTAGAGATCGGGCTTGGTGGTGACATCGTTACCGGGGGGAACCAGTGCGAAGGCGTTAACGGAGAAAAAACTGGCCAGGCAAAGGGCAAGAACACGCTTTTTCATTAGAATTTCCTTACGTCATAATCATTCCAGAGAAGACAGTCCTGTGTTGTCACATTTCTGTCATCTTTAAGTAAAAGTGAAAATGGTCGGGAAAAAATTGCCGCGTCTCGCAAAAACGGCTTTTTGTCTGCTTAATGAGCAACCATACGCGATTTCAGACTGTCGTACTTACCACCCTGGCGTTTGGGCGCTAACATAGCGGGATTGCAATGACAGGAGATGTCCATGAGCGAGCAAGCCATTCGTTTAACGCAATACAGCCACGGAGCCGGTTGTGGTTGTAAAATTTCCCCGAAAGTGCTGGAAACCATCCTGCATAGCGAGCAGGCGAAGTTCGTCGACCCGAACCTGCTTGTCGGCAACGAAACCAGCGATGATGCCGCCGTTTACGATCTCGGTAATGGCACGTCAATCGTCAGCACCACCGACTTTTTTATGCCGATTGTCGATAATCCGTTCGACTTTGGCCGCATTGCCGCCACCAACGCCATCAGCGATATTTTCGCCATGGGCGGGAAACCGATTATGGCGATTGCCATTCTCGGCTGGCCGATCAACACCCTGGCGCCGGAAATCGCCCGCGAGGTGGTGGAGGGCGGGCGCTTTGCCTGCCAGCAGGCCGGGATCGCGCTGGCGGGCGGCCACTCCATTGACGCCCCGGAGCCGATCTTCGGTCTGGCGGTCACCGGCGTGGTGCCCACCGAGCGCATCAAGAAAAACAGCACCGCGCAGGCGGGCTGCAAACTGTATCTCACCAAACCGCTGGGGATCGGCGTGCTGACCACCGCAGAGAAAAAATCGCTGCTCAAGCCGGAGCATCAGGGGCTGGCGACGGAGACCATGTGCCAGATGAACCTCGCCGGCGCCGCGTTTGCCGCTATCGACGGGGTGAAGGCGATGACCGACGTCACCGGCTTTGGCCTGCTCGGCCACCTCAGCGAGGTTTGTCGCGGAGCCGGCGTGCAGGCGCAACTGCGCTATGCCGATATCCCGAAACTGCCGGGGGTGGAGGAGTATATCGCCGCCGGCGCGGTGCCGGGCGGCACCGGGCGCAACTTTGCCAGCTACGGCCATCTGATGGGCGAGATGCCGACGGAGTGGCGCGATCTGCTCTGCGACCCGCAGACCTCCGGCGGTCTGCTGCTGGCGGTGACCCCGGAGGCGGAGGCGGAAGTGCAGGCTGCCGCGGCGGAGTTCGGTATTAAGCTGGCCGCCATCGGCGAGCTGGTGACCGCCCGCGGCGGACGACCCATGATCGAGATCCGTTGATTCGATGCGGTTGTTTATTGCAGAAAAACCGAGTCTCGGTCGGGCTATCGCCGATGTGTTGCCTAAACCGCATCGCAAAGGCGATGGCTTTATTGAGTGCGGCAATGGGCAGGTGGTCACCTGGTGTATCGGTCACCTGCTGGAGCAGGCGCAGCCGGACGTCTATGACAGCCGCTATGCCCGCTGGAATCTCACCGATCTGCCGATTGTGCCGGAGAAATGGCAGCTGCAGCCAAAACCTTCGGTCACCAAACAGCTGAATGTCATCAAGCGCCTGCTGGGCGAGGCCGAGGAGGTTATCCACGCCGGCGACCCCGACCGTGAGGGGCAGCTGCTGGTGGATGAGGTGCTCGACTACCTGCAGCTGGCGCCGGAGAAGCGTCAGCAGGTGCAGCGCTGTTTGATAAACGATCTTAACCCGCAGGCGGTTGAGCGGGCGATCAACCGCCTGCGCGCTAACAGCGAGTTTGTGCCGCTTTGCGTGTCGGCGCTGGCGCGGGCGCGCGCCGACTGGTTGTACGGCATCAATATGACCCGGGCCTATACCCTGCTGGGGCGCAACGCCGGCTATCAGGGGGTGCTCTCCGTGGGGCGGGTGCAGACCCCGGTGCTCGGCCTGGTGGTGCGCCGCGATGAAGAGATTGAAAACTTCGTCGCCAAAGACTTCTTCGATGTCAAAGCGCATATCGTCACGCCGCAGGAGGAGCGCTTTGTCGCGACCTGGGTGCCGAGCGAAGCCTGCGAACCTTACCAGGATGAAGAAGGGCGCCTGCTGCATCGTCCGCTGGCCGAGCACGTGGTTAAGCGTATTGAAGGCCAGCCGGCGCTGGTGACCGGCTATAACGATAAGCGCGATTCCGAACCCGCGCCGCTGCCGTTTTCGCTGTCGGCGCTGCAGATTGAGGCGGCCAAACGTTTCGGCTTCAGCGCGCAAAACGTGCTGGATATCTGCCAGAAGCTGTATGAAACCCACAAGCTCATCACCTATCCGCGCTCGGACAGCCGCTATCTGCCGGAAGAACATTTCGCCGGCCGCCATGCGGTGCTGAATGCGATTGCCGTCCATGCGGCGGATCTGCTGCCGCAGCCGGTGGTGGATCCGGAGATCCGCAACCGCTGCTGGGATGATAAAAAGGTCGACGCGCACCATGCGATTATCCCGACCGCCCGCAGCAGCCAGGTCAAACTCACCGATAACGAAGCGAAGGTCTACACCCTGATCGCCCGCCAGTATCTGATGCAGTTCTGCCCGGACGCGGTGTTCCGTAAATGCCAGATTGACCTCGAGATCGCCAACGGTAAGTTTGTCGCCAAAGCGCGTTTTCTGGCCGAGGCGGGCTGGCGGACGCTGCTTGGCAGCAAAGAGCGCGATGAAGAGAACGACGGCACGCCGCTGCCAGTGGTGGCCAAAGGCGATGAACTGCTGTGCGAGAGGGGCGAAGTGGTGGAGCGCCAGACGCAGCCGCCGCGCCACTTTACCGACGCCACGCTGCTGTCGGCGATGACCGGGATTGCCCGCTTCGTGCAGGATAAAGATCTGAAGAAGATCCTCCGCGCCACCGACGGCCTCGGCACCGAAGCAACCCGCGCCGGGATTATCGAGCTGCTGTTTAAGCGCGGTTTCCTGACTAAAAAGGGGCGCTATATCCACTCCTCGGAGGCCGGAAGGGCGCTGATTCATTCCCTGCCGGAGATGGCCGGTCGACCGGACATGACCGCCCACTGGGAGTCGGTATTGACGCAAATCAGCGAGAAACAGTGCCGCTATCAGGACTTTATGCAGCCGCTGGTGGGCACGCTGTATCAGCTAATCGAGCAGGCGCGCAGCACGCCGGTGCGCCAGTTCCGCGGTCTGGTGGCGCCGGGCGGGGCGAAAAAATCGTTCAGTAAAGGCAAAGCGAAAGGCAAAAAAGCGGCAGAGGATGCCGCGCCGCCGCCGCAATAACCTGCCCGGCGGCCGTGAGGAGGCCATTCCCCACGGCCGCCGTTTCTCCGCCAGACTGGTCAATGGTCTACACTAAACAGCCGGGAAGGGGGGGACGATCGCCCCGCAGAACGGGGGCGCCCATTGCCCTTCCCGATGCCTTGCTTAATTCTCTCACAGGCGATAAGGAGGACCCGTGAAATATATCGCTATCAGCCAACCGGGTGGCCCGGAGGTATTGCAGATCCGCGAAGGTGAGATCCCCACTATCGGGGAACATGAGGTGCTCATCGAGGTGAAAGCGGCGGGCGTCAACCGGCCGGATATTTTGCAGCGCCAGGGTCTGTATCCCATGCCTGAGGGGGTTACCCCCGTGCCCGGCCTCGAGGTGGCGGGCGTGGTCGTGAAGGTTGGTGCGCAGGTCGCGGCCTTTGCCCCCGGGGATCGCGTCTGCGCGCTGACCAACGGCGGCGGGTATGCCGAATACTGCGCCGTCCCGGCAGGCCAGACGCTGCCGATCCCGGCGGGCCTCAGCTATAGCGAAGCGGCCGCCATTCCGGAAACCTTCTTCACGGTGTGGGCGAACGTTTTCCAGCTCGGTAAGCTGCAGCCCGGCGAGAGCATTCTGATCCACGGCGGCGCCAGCGGGATTGGCACCACCGCGATCCTGTTGTGTCACGCGCTGGGGATGACCGTCTATGCCACCGTTGGCCAGGACGAAAAAATTGCCGCGCTGCGGCCCTACGCCACGGCGATCAACTACAAAACCGAAGATTTTGCTGAGAAAATTCATCAGCTGACCAACGATGAAGGGGTGGATGTCATTCTGGATATCGTGGGCGGCCCTTACTTTAACCGCAACCTGGGGCTGCTGAAAAAGGACGGGCGGCTGGTCATCATCGGCTTTATGGGCGGGCGAATGGCCCATGAGGTCGACATTCAGACCCTGATGCTCAAGCGGGCCACCGTCACCGGCTCCACCATGCGCGGCCGGACGGCGGCGGAGAAACAGGAGATTGCCGAGGCGCTGCGGCGCCACGTCTGGCCGCTGCTTGAGGCTGGGAAATGCAAGCCGATGATCTACGCCAGCTACCCGATGGCGGAAATTGCCGAGGCGCATGCCTGTCTGGACAGTGGTCAGCATCTGGGGAAAGTGGTGATCACGATGACATCGTGAGAGACATCCCGGCGGGCAGCCGCCGGGATGGCGTGAGGGGAGGTTAAATCACGCCCTGGGCCAGCATGGCGTCCGCCACCTTGACGAAACCAGCGATATTGGCGCCGCGCACGTAGTTGGTCTGCTTCGCTTCACCGCCGTACTGCACGCAGGCGTGGTGGATATCCAGCATGATGTGATGCAGACGGGCATCCACTTTTTCCGCTTTCCAGCCCATGCGCGCGGCGTTCTGCGCCATCTCCAGACCGGACGTCGCCACGCCGCCGGCGTTGGCCGCTTTGCCCGGGGCAAACAGCACGCCAGCTTCAAGGAACAGATCGGTCGCGGCGATGGTGGTTGGCATGTTGGCGCCTTCCGCCACGGCCTTCACGCCGTTGGCAATCAGCTGGCGAGCGGCGTCGGCATCCAGTTCGTTCTGGGTGGCGCAAGGCAGAGCGATATCCACCGGCACTGACCACGGCTGCTGGCCTTCGAGATAGGTGAGGCCAAATTCGCGGGCGTAGTCGGCCACCCGGCCGTGGGCACGCTCTTTGATGTCGATCAGGCGGGCCAGTTTTTCTTTGGTGAAGCCCGCTTCGTCAACGACGGTGCCGTTGGAGTCGGAGGCGGTGACCACCCGCGCGCCAAGCTCCATCGCTTTCTCAATGGCGTATTGCGCGACGTTGCCGGAGCCGGAAACCGCCACGCGAGCGCCTTCGAAGCCGAGGCCGTGACGTTTGAGCATCGCTTCGGTGAAGTAGATCAGGCCGTAACCGGTGGCTTCCGGACGGATCAGGCTGCCGCCGAAGGAGAGGCCTTTACCGGTGAAGACGCAGGCGCTGTTGTTGGAGAGCTTACGCATCATTCCGGCCATAAAGCCGACCTCGCGGCCGCCGACGCCGATATCGCCCGCCGGTACGTCGGTATCCGGGCCCAGATGGCGATAAAGCTCGGTCATCAGCGCCTGGCAGAAGCGCATCACTTCGCCATCGCTCTTGCCTTTAGGATCGAAATCGCTGCCGCCTTTCCCGCCGCCCATCGGCAGCGTGGTCAGGGCGTTTTTGAAGGTCTGCTCGAAGCCAAGGAATTTGAGAATCGACAGGTTTACCGACGGGTGGAAGCGCATTCCGCCCTTATACGGGCCGATGGCCGAGTTGAACTGCACGCGCCACGCGCGGTTGACCTGGACCTGATTGCGGTCGTCCACCCACACCACGCGGAACTGGATCACGCGCTCCGGTTCCACCAGACGTTCCAGCAAAGCAAGCTGACGATAGCGCGGATTTTCCTCAAGGAAAGGCCACAGGGTGGTCATGACCTCCCGGACGGCTTGAGCAAATTCGGTTTGATGAGGATCGCGCTGTTGAACGCGGGTGAGAAAGCCTTCCAGAGTGCACGTCTGATCCATAGATATAAGTTCCCCTTATGGTTGTGGTTGCATGTATTTATTATGATTCGGTCCTTGAAAAAACCGATTTTCCGACTATAACACCGCTAATCCTTAGGCAAGCAAGGAAAAATTAAGCCGTCAGCAAAATTTATAATTGCCCGCCCGTCATAACTAAAAACGATGACGAGGCGGCGAGCGGATCAGCGGAGGGAAAGGGACGGGCGCTGGGCGATAAAGGCGTGCAGGAGGGGGATATCGGCCGGGGCGAGATCGAGGGTTAAGGCGTCGGCAGGAAGGCACCAGCGCAGCTGGCTGTGATAGTGGGCCAGCGGCACGCCCTGAAAATCCGGCACCCACCAGGCGTGCAGATGGATCTGACGACCGGAGACTTCCCGCTGATGGCTGGCGATATAGCATGCCGGGTGGGCGATGATGCCCATCTCCTCCTGCAGTTCCCGGGTCAGCGCCTGCGGTTGGCTTTCACCTGGCTCCACTTTGCCGCCGGCGAACTCCCACATTCCCGGCTGGTCGGCGTGGGGCGGGCGCTGCGCCAGCAGAATTTTGCCATCCTGTTCAATAATGGCGGCGACAACTTCAATCATTTTTAGCATAAGCATCAACGTTAATAAGGCCAAACTGGCCTATTATCACCGCCATAGACCTTCACTGACAACCGCCAACTCTGCTGGAGACCCTCGTGCTTGATAGCCACCTGCATCCTCGCCTCAAACCCCTCCTTACCGCTGTCGCCGGCGCGCTTGACCGCCCGGGTATTTCACCAGACAGGCTGACGCTGCTCGGTTTTGCCATCGGCGTGCTGGCTCTGCCATTTCTGGCATTAGGGTGGTATGGCGCGGCGCTGGCGGCCATTCTTCTCAACCGCCTGCTGGACGGCCTGGACGGCGCCCTGGCGCGGCGGCGCGGGCTGAGCGACGCCGGCGGTTTTCTCGATATCTCACTGGATTTTCTCTTCTATGCCCTGGTGCCGTTCGGTTTTATCCTGGCGGATCCGCAAAATAACGCTCTGGCGGGCGGCTGGCTGCTGTTTGCCTTTATCGGCACCGGCAGCAGCTTTCTCGCCTTTGCCGCGCTGGCGGCAAAGCACCAGATCGCCAATCCCGGCTATGCCCATAAATCGCTGCACTACCTCGGGGGGCTGACGGAGGGGACGGAAACCATCCTGCTGTTTGTCCTCAGCTGCCTGTTTCCGGCGCATTTTGCCTGGCTGGCGTGGCTGTTTGGCGCGCTATGCTGGCTGACGACGGCGACGCGTATCGCCAGCGGCTACCAGACCTTAAAGCGGGTGGCGTGAGCGGGAAAGCGCGCGTCGCCGGCTGGTGGCGACGCGCTGGTGGGGGGGGGTTACTGACTGCTTTCCGGGCCGCGCTCGCCGCGGGCGACCGGATTGTGCGGGTTGCTGCTCCATTCGTACCAGCCGCCGTCATAGACAGCGACGTGCGGCCAGCCCATGGCCCGGGCATACATGAAGGTTTCCGAGGCCCGCCAGCCGGTCCCGCAATAGAACGCCACCTGCTGGTTCGGCAGGATGTTCCACTGGCGCCACAGGGCAGCGATATCGTCGGCGCTGCGCATGGTGCCGTCCGGGTTATGGAAGTCTTCCATGTGCGTGGAGTCGCTTCCGGCATGGCCCCAGCGGGCGCCGGCGATATCGCCCTTCGGTTTGATATAGCTGTAGCCGCTGGTGGTGCCGATAAACTCCGGCCACGAGCGGACGCTGACCAGCGAGGCGTCCTGACGGTGGAGCAGGCCGCGGGCCTGCTCGGTATCCAGCATCAGCTGCGGCTGGCCGGGGATCGGCGCGCCAAAATCTGGCGCCGGCTGCGGCGTCGGCGGCATGCCGCGCTCCACCGGCAGACCGGCGTCGGACCAGGTCTGCCAGCCGCCGTCCAGCAGGCGCACGTCTTTGACGCCGGCGTACAGCATGATCTGCGCCACACGCGCCGCGGCGTAAACGTCGCGACCGTAGAGGATCACCGTGGTGTCATGGCGGATGCCGTGCTTCGCCAGCATCGCCTTCAGCTGCGCATCGGACACTTTATTCCACAGCGGTTCGCTCTCCACCTCATTGGTATCGATATAGCCCGCGCCCGGGATATGGCTCAGCAGATAGAGCTTCGGCGCCCCCCAGGCGGCCTCAACTACTTTCCAGTCGCCGGCCGGGGCGGCGGCCACGCTTTTCCCTTGCTGCAGGTCGTGCAACCATTGCGGATAAACCAGCTGTTCAAAGTGCGGCAGCTTTTGCAGACGGTCTCCCTGGCTCAGGGCGTCGCTCAGGGTGTTGAGCCGGGTGAAGCCCGCTTGTTTCAGTCGCGCCGCGACGCTGGCGTTATCCTCAGGACTGCCGTACAGCGCGAGGGGGGTATCGGCCTGGAGCTGGTGCTGCTTAGCCCAGCCGCGGAGCTGCTCGTCGCTCATGGCGCCGAGCCAGCGGGCGGAAAGATTCAGCGCCTGCGGCTCATGCCCTTCCGGGCCGTTGGCGCGCTGCGGCCAGCCGTTGTAATAAGCGCTCAGGCGGGTGTCGATGGCCACGCCGTGCTGCTGTTGCAGGTGGGAAAGAGTGAGCGCTGGCATGGTTTCAGCGGCGAAGGTGGTGGAAGCAGCAAGCCCCATGAACAGGGCGAGTGCGGTCAATTGAGAAACACGTTTCATCGAAATGCCCGACGGTAAAAAGTGGAGGGCGTATTCTCCGCTTGCCAGGCGTTGATTTCTTTGCGGTAACGCAGGTTTGCACGCTATTGCTCTTCATTGCCAGCGCTCCATCGTCAGGCAGCGCCCCGTCGGCGGACAGTCCTCGCGATCGTGGGTCACCAGGATCGCCGGAATGGCCTGGCGGGCCAGTTCCTCAAATACCCAGCGGCGGAACGCGGCGCGCAGGGCGGCATCCAGGCGGTTGAAGGGTTCATCCAGCAGCAGCGCTTCGGGGCGCGCCAGCAGGGCGCGCAGCAGACTCACCCGCGCCCGCTGTCCACCGGAGAGCGTGGCCGGATCGCGCGCGGCGAAGCCATGCAGCCCGGCGCGACTGAGCGCCTGCTCCACCGCGGCTTTTCGCGCCTCGCCGCGCACGCTTTCCGGTAGCGCCAGCTGTAAATTTTGCCCGACGCTGAAATGGTCGAACAGCAACGGGTCCTGAAACAGGATGCCGATGCGCCGGCGCTCCGTGGGCAGCGTATCGCACCGCCGCCCGTTGAGCCACAGCTCGCCCTCGGCGCGGAAGTCGCCGGCCAGGGCGCCAATCATCCACGCAAACAGCGTCGATTTTCCGCTGCCGGAAGGGCCCATCAGCGTCAGCACTTCACCCGGGGCCACCGAAAAGTCGACCTCCCGCAGCAGCGGCTGACGGTTCACGCTCAGGGTCAGATGGTTTACGGTTAGCACTAGCGAAGTCCTCGTCGATAGCGGCCTGCCAGCCAGGCCAGCAGGGCCGTCAGGATAAAGCATACCGCCGGCAGCAGTAATTGCCACAGCGCCTGGGCGGCAAGCGTCTGCGCCTCGCCGCCGCTGCTGAGCGCCACCGCCTGGCTGGTGAGCGTCGGGATACGGCCTGCCCCCAGCCATAGCGTTGGCAGATACTGCGCGATGCTCACCGAGAAGCCCACCGCCAGGGCGGTCAGCAGCGGGCGGGTCAGCGAGGGCAGAGTCAACAGCCAGAAAATACGCGTGGGTCCCCAGCCGAGCGTGCGGGCGATCACCGTCATCCGCGGATCGCGCTGGCGCCAGGCCGGGCGCAAAATAAATAGCATCCACGGCACCACCCACAGCAGATGGCCCCACAGGACGGTCCACCATTCGCCGTCTAGCCAGGCGTACAGCGCCAGCCGGTACTGGCCATCGGCCAGCGGCAGGGCCGGCAGCACCAGCGGCAGCCAGACCCAGCCATCTCCCCGCTTCGGGCCGCAGGCCAGCCACAGCAGGCAGACGGCCGCGCCGAGGGCGCAAGCCATCAGCGCGAGGCCAAGGCTGTTGCCCAGGGCATCCATCTGCGGCGGCGCCGAGCGCGCCAGCCACGCCAGCAATAGCGCGCACAGCAGGCCGCTCAGCGGCAGGGCACTCGCCAGCAGGCGGCCGGGCAGGGCGTGGGGATGGGGATGCCGAATGCCGCGCAGATCGGGCAGACGCCGACGCTGTAGCCGCCATCCGCCCCAGGCGACCAGCGCCAGCCCGCCGAGGATCGCCAGCAGCAGCAGGTTGGCCAGTGCCCCTTTCGCCTGCTGCATGTCATCGCCCTGGCTTAACCACTGCCACGCCAGCACGGCGAGGGTGGGCGGATTGCCGGGCCCCAGCACCAGGGCGACGTCTACCGTCGACAGGCTCCAGGCCGCGGCGGCCAGCAGCACCATGCCGAGGGCGGGCAGCAGCGCAGGCAGCACCAGCCAGCGCAGGCACTGCCAGCGGCCGTAACCGAGGCTCTTTAGCGCTGTCGCCTGGTCGGCGAGGCGCGCCTCCCCCAGCAGGCCGTAGATCACCCACAGCACAAAGGCGCTCTCTTTAAGGGCCATCGTCAGGCCAAGCCCGATGCCGTACCGGTCGACCGGCGGCGTCAAAAACGGCAGCCGCTGCCAGATCCAGCCGCCTTCGGCGAACAGCAGCAGCGCCGCCGTCGCCAGGGCAAGATGGGGCACCGCCAGCAGCAAAGGCAGGCGGGAAGCCAGCCGCCGCCAGCGGGCCGAAGGCCAGAGAGCGGCGACGATGGTCAGGGCGATCAGTAGCGCACCGCCGACGGACAGCAGCGTGGAAACAAGGGTGGCGGCCAGCGCCTGGCCCAGCTGCGGGTCGGCGAACAGCGCCCGCCAGTGGACCGGGGAGAGCGCCGGCCACATCAGCCCTGCGGCGGCGGGGAATAAGGGCAGATAGATGACCGCCATCGTTCCCCAGGCCAGCAGGATCAGTGGGTACCGTAGCGGCGCAGCCATTCCTGCTCCAGCGCGTCAACCCACGCCGCATGTGGCTCGGCAAGCACCGGCGGCAGATCCTGCGGCAGGGTGGCCGCCAGCGCCTGACGCTGTTTGTCAGGCAGACGCTGCGGGTCCAGTACGCTTGGATCGCCCCAGACGGCGGCATCCGCCTTGCGCAATTGCGCCTCAGGGGAAAGCAGGAAATTGGCGACCACTTTGGCCGCGGCGACGGCGCGTGCGTTGGCCGGGATGGTAACGAAATGGACGTTGCCGAGGGTCCCTCCGGTAAAGCCGAAGCTGTAGCTGTCCGCCGGTAACTCCCCGCTGACGGCCTTCTGGCGGGCATGGAGCGGGTTAAACGTCAGCGAGAGGCGGAGGATGCCCTGGTTGAACATGGCGTCCATCCGCGCCGGCGACGCCGGGAAATCCTTACCCGCCCGCCACAGCGTCGGGTGCAGCGCATCGAGATAGCGCCACAGCGGGGCGGTGACCGCCGAGAAGGTCGCCGTCTCCGGCGGCTGGCGCAGGGCGGCAGGCTGGTCGGTGAGGGCGATCAGCAGCTGCTCCAGCAGGGCGGTACCCGTAAAGTCCGGCGGCCGCGGGTAGGTCACGCTGCCGGGATGGGCTCTGGCGAAGGCCAGCAGCGCCTGCGGGCTGGCGGGGGGCTGCGGCGTTTGCCCGCGGCGGGCGATAAACGTCAACTGGGCGCTGCCCCACGGCGACTCCGCGCCCTCGGTGGCGACAGAAAAATCTTCCTGAACCGGTTTTTGCAGATCGACATAGCGCCAGTTGGGCAGCGATTCTGCCCAGCCGGTGAGCAGCAGGTTGGCCTGTTTTAGGGTGTGAAAGTTCTCGCCGTTGATCCACAGGAGATCCACCGACCCGCCGCGGCGACGGCCGGCCTGCGCCTCAGTCTGGATGCGTTTCACCGCGTCGGCGGCATCGGCGATAGGGACAATACGCAGGTCGATCGCGTAGTGGCGTTTGACCTCCTCGCTGACCCACGCCAGATAGCGGTTGACGGCCGGGTCTCCACCCCAGGCGTTAAACCAGACGGTCTGGCCGCGGGCTTCCGTCTGGGTCTGCCGCCAGCTGTCGTCGGCTTGAACCACCAGCGGCCAGAGAAGCAGCAGGCACAGACAGAGGCTGAAATCACGCAAACGGCGCATCGTTACTCCTTATGGTGCGGGGAAGAACCAGGTATCTTGCACAGCCCCTGGGCAGGGATCGCCATCGCGGCATTGAACCGCGCCGATAAATTTTGCAGGCCAATCAGGGCGGTCAGCTCGGTGAGCGCCCGGGCGTCAAAATGCGCGGCCATCGCGCTACGCAGGGCATCATCCACCTCCGGCGGCGTCTGGGTGGCGGCTTCGGCATAGGCCAGCGCCAGACGCTCTTGCTCGCTAAACAGCTTACTGCTGCGCCAGTCGGCGACCGCCAGCAGCTTGTCCTGGCTCCCGCTCCGCGCCGCGAGGGTCATGCTGGTGATATCGATGCAGAATTCGCAGTGGCACAGCTGGGCGATGCGGGCGCTGACCAGCGAGCGCAACACCGGATCCAACGGTGAGCGGCGGCGTTCAATATAGCCCACGAACAGCGAAACCAGGTAAAACAGCCACGGGATCCGTCCCCACCAGCGAATGGGGCTCAGCACCTGGCCGTAATGCCGGCGGTGCAGCCAGGCCTGCGGACGAAGGATCAGGGGGACAGTATCCAGCGGGGGTAAGCTCATGGCGACGATCTCTTATGACGTTCACGGTAAATATTTTTGGCGATGGAGATGACCACCGCCAGGGCCAAAAGCAGCGAAAGGCCGGTGGCCAGCCAGAAAGCGCCTCCGGTCAGCAGGCTCCCGGCCCAGGAATAGACGATGGTCGCCGGCAGCTGGCCCACGCCGGTGGCCAGCATAAAGGGCCAGAAGCGCAGCGAGGTCAGTCCGGCGGCATAGCTGACCGGATCAAAAGGGACAAACGGCAGCAGGCGGCAGACCAGGATCGTCTGCGCGCCATAGCGGGCGAAATAGCCGTCGACGCTGCGCAGCACCGTGCGGCCGGTGAGCTTCTCCACCATCTCGCGCCCCAGCGCTCTGGCGATGCAAAAGCAGAGCCCGGCCCCGACCATGGCGCTGAACCACGACAGCATGCCTCCCCAGAAGGCGCCGAACAGCGCAGCGTTCGCCAGGGTGATCAGGAAGGCCGGCAGCGGGGCGACGATCGCCTGGAGGATCATTAGCGCAAAAGAGACCAGCGCCGCCTGCGTCCCCCAGGCGGCGATAAAGTCTTTAACATGCTGAGGATTCAGCGACGCTAACGCCGTCAGGCTGTGTTGCAGAAAGGCTTGCCCGTCGGGGAACCACAGCCAGGCGGTCAGCCCGGCGACAGCCACCACGGCAAGGGCCAGCCTGGCGCGGCGCAGGTGACGGCGATCAGGTCGGGTCATGGCGCACCTCCTCGCCGGGCGTTGCCACACGGCGGGCGCGGGCAAACCGTTTGCCCATCTGCACCAGGGCAAACAGCAGCCCGCCGGCGAGACTCAACTTGAGCGCGAAAGCGAGGGTCGCTCCTTCGCGGGCCAGTTCGCTGGCCATCACCGAATAGATGACCAGGCCCGGCAGGGTGGTCACGGCGGAGATCAGAGTAAAAGGCCAGAAGGGGAGCGCCGTCAGGCCGTAGGCGTAATTCTGAATGTTGTAGGGAAAGAGCGGCACCAGGCGGGTGAGGATCAGGAAATCGCTGCCGCTGCGGGCGATACCGCGCTCAATGGCCTGGAAGACGGCGGTATGGCCTACATAGCGCTGCAGCAGATCGCGCCCCAGCCAGCGGGCGATCAAAAACGACAACGAAGAGGCGACGGTGGCGGCGGCAAACGAGAGCAGAGAGCCGGTCAGCGGGCCGAAAAGCACCCCGCCGGCGATCACCAGCAGGCTGCCGGGGATCAGGCACAGGGTGGCAATGATAAATAGCGCAACATAGACCAGATAGCCCCAGGCGCCATGATGGCGGAGGGTCTCCTGCAGCAGATGCAGGTGAGTCAGCAGATCGTGAAGACCAACGCGGTGGCTGATAACGGCCAGCGTGGCCGCCAGCGCGAGAAGTACCAGCCCTTTACCAATGGCCGGATGATGGCTTCTTTTTCATGAAGGGGTCTCCTGTACAGCCTGGACGCGGTGGACGTCAAAAAGTGCGCGCGACAGTATCCTGTTCCGACGACGGTCACAATGGTTTACCGTCGCTTTGTTGATTTTGCTCAGGAAATTCTGCCCCCCGCGCGGCGGGAGGCGAGAGAAGGACGTGACTTACGGCCGGAAGGTGGCCCACACCGGCGCGTGGTCGGATGGTTTTTCCATCCCGCGGATCTCATAATCGATCCCGGTCTCCACGCAGCGCTGGGCCAGAGGCTGACTGGCCAGCAGCAGGTCGATGCGCAGCCCACGGTTATCGTCAAAGCCTTTGGAGCGGTAATCAAACCACGAGAAGTGCTCATGATTGTCAGGGTTAGCCTGACGCCAGGTATCCACCAGGCCCCAGCCCAGCAGGCGATCCATCCATTCCCGTTCTTCCGGCAGGAAGGAACATTTGCCGGTGCGCAGCCAGCGTTTGCGGTTCTCTTCACCGATACCGATGTCGAGATCGGTAGGGCTGATGTTCATATCGCCCATGATCAGTACCGGATTCTCTTTGTTGAGCTCGCTCTCCAGGTAGTTCTGCAGATTCTGATAGAACGCCGCTTTGGCCGGGAATTTGGTCTCATGATCGCGGCTTTCACCCTGCGGGAAATAACCGTTAATCACCGTGACGTTACCGAAGGGCGACGGGATCTCCGCCATGATGATGCGGCGCTGAGCCTCTTCGCCATCGTTAGGGAAACCGCGGCGGACGGCAATCGGCGTCTCTTTGGTCAGCAGCGCGACGCCATAATGGCCTTTCTGGCCGTGATAAAAGACGTTATAGCCGAGTCTGGCGACCTCTTCGAGAGGGAACATGTCGTCGTGAACTTTGGTTTCCTGCAGGCCAATCACGTCCGGCTGGTGTTTTTCGACGATGGCGGCCAGTTGGTGTGGGCGGGCGCGCAGGCCGTTGATATTAAAAGAGACGAATTTCATAGTCGCTGCCACTGTGCAAGGTGAATAGTGCAGGGATGGTAGCAGAAATTCGCCAGGCTGGCTGCCATCCGATGCGTCATTCTGCCAATCGCTGCGCATGATCGTGCCGTGGGTGCCCCTTTTGCGGGCACGCCGCGCCAAAAAAGGGCAAATATCTACGATAAATTTCGCAGAAGATCACAATTACAGAATTATATCTTACCGTTGCATAACTTATCTTCTTTAATCACTGTTCATCCCCCTTCATCTGATAGTTATTCACTAAATATGCATTTTATATGAATGGCGTTAGGTTGTAACTCGTTGATATTGCGTTATCTCATCCGGTTTATGCATTTTTATCGCTGGCTGGCACGAACCGTGCAATCTACATTTACAGCGTAATAACTCATATTTATTAACATTATTGCTACTTTTAATTTACCGGAAGAGGTCGATATGTCTCAGTCAATTACGCGTAACCACTTTGATGAATGGATGATGCCGGTCTACGCGCCAGCGGCGTTTATTCCGGTGCGGGGCGCCGGGTCGCGGCTGTGGGATCAGCAGGGCAAAGAGTATATCGATTTTGCCGGCGGTATAGCCGTGAACGCGCTGGGGCATGCGCATCCGCGTCTGGTGCAGGCCCTCACCGAGCAGGCGGGCAAGTTCTGGCATACCGGCAACGGGTATACGAATGAGCCGATCCTGCGGCTGGCCAAAATGCTTATTGATGCCACTTTCGCCGATCGGGTCTTCTTCTGTAACTCCGGGGCCGAGGCTAATGAGGCGGCGCTCAAGCTGGCGCGTAAATATGCCCACGATCGCTTTGGCAGCGAGAAAAGCGGCATCGTCGCCTTTCAGAACGCTTTCCACGGGCGGACGCTGTTCACCGTTTCGGCGGGCGGTCAGCCGGCCTACTCCCGGGATTTTGCTCCGCTGCCGCCGCAGATCCAGCATGCGGTGTTTAACGATCTCGAGTCGGCAAAGGCCTTAATCAATGACCAAACCTGCGCGGTGATCGTCGAGCCGGTGCAGGGTGAAGGGGGCGTGGTGCCGGCCAGCGTCGAGTTTTTACGCGGCCTGCGTCAGCTTTGCGACCAGCACAACGCCCTGCTGATTTTCGATGAAGTGCAGACTGGGGTCGGACGCACCGGCGAGCTGTACGCCTATATGCACTACGGCGTGACGCCCGATGTGCTGACTACCGCCAAAGCGCTGGGCGGCGGCTTCCCCATCGGCGCGCTGCTGGCCACAGAGGCCTGCGCCAGCGTGATGACCGTCGGCACCCACGGCACCACCTACGGCGGCAACCCGCTGGCGGGGGCGGTGGCCGGCGAGCTGCTGTCGATCGTCAACACCCCGGAAGTGCTCTCCGGCGTCAGACAGCGCCATCAGTGGTTTTGCGAACGTCTGCAGGCGATCAACGCCCGCTATGGCCTGTTCAAGGAGATCCGCGGCCTGGGGCTGTTGCTCGGTTGCGTGCTGAACGACGCCTGGGCCGGGAAGGCGAAAGCCCTCAGCAACCTGGCGGCGGAAGAGGGGGTGATGATCTTGATCGCCGGCGCCAACGTGGTGCGTTTCGCTCCGGCGCTGAACGTCAGTGAAGAAGAGGTGAACAGCGGTCTGGATCGCGTCGAGCGGGCCTGCTCGCGTTTCCTGGCGGGAGTCTCATCATGATGGTTATTCGACCGGTGGAGCCGGGCGATCTGCCCGGGCTGCTGAAGCTGGCAGCGGAGACCGGCGGCGGGCTGACCTCGCTGCCGGTGGATGAAGCGACCCTCGCGGCGCGGATCGCCCGCTCGCAGCAAACCTGGCGCGGCGAGCTGCCGAAAAGCGAGCAGGGCTATGTCTTTGTGCTGGAGGAGAGCGAGAGCGGCACGGTGGTGGGCATCTGCGCGATAGAGGTGGCGGTGGGCCTCAACGATCCCTGGTACAACTACCGGGTCGGCACTCAGGTCCATGCCTCGAAGGAGCTTAACGTCTACCAGGCGCTGCCGACGCTGTTTCTCAGCAACGACCACACCGGCAGCAGTGAGCTGTGCACCCTGTTCCTCGACCCGCAGTGGCGCAAAGAGGGCAATGGCTATCTGCTGTCGAAATCGCGCTTCTTATTTATGGCCGCTTTTCGCGAGCGCTTCAATGAGAAGGTGGTCGCCGAGATGCGCGGGGTGATTGACGAGCACGGCTATTCCCCGTTCTGGGAGAGCCTGGGCAAACGCTTTTTCGCCATGGAGTTTTCCCGCGCCGACTACCTGTGCGGCACCGGACAAAAGGCTTTCATTGCCGCCCTGATGCCCAAGCATCCGCTGTATATCGATTTCCTCACCCCCGAGGCGCAGGCGGTGATCGGCAAGGTCCATCCGCAGACCGCCCCGGCCCGGACGGTGCTGGAGAAAGAGGGATTCCGCTACCTGAACTACATCGATATTTTCGACGGAGGCCCGACCCTGGAGTGCGATATCGACCGGGTGCGGGCGATCCGCAAAAGCCGTCTGGTGACCACCGAGGCCGGCGAAACGCCACCCGGCGACTGGCCGTTGTGCCTGGTGGCGAACGAACAGTATCACCAGTTCCGCGCCCTGCTGGTGCATGCCGACCCGGATGGCGACACCCTGATCCTCAGCGCCCGCGAGCTGGATATGCTGAAGTGTCATGCTGGCGACCAGGTGCGCATGGTGCGCTTGATCCCTGAGGAGAAAACCGCATGAGTCTGTGGATTAACGGTGAATGGCGGCCCGGCGATGGGCCGCGCTTCAGCAAACAGGATCCGGTCAACCTGAAGATTGTCTGGCAGGGCGAGGCGGCGGATGCCGGGCAGGTTGCCGAGGCGGTCGCGGCTGCCCGCCAGGCGTTCCCGGCCTGGGCGCGGCTGCCGTTTGCCGACCGCCAGGCCATCGTCGAAAAGTTTGCCAGCCTGCTGGAGGCCAGCAAGGCGGAGCTGACGGCGATTATCGGCGCCGAGACCGGAAAGCCGCGCTGGGAGGCGGCCGGGGAAGTGACGGCGATGATCAACAAGGTGGCGATCTCGGTGAAGGCGTATCACACCCGCACTGGTGAACAGCACAGCGATCTGCCCGATGGCGCCGCGACGCTGCGTCACCGGCCGCATGGCGTGCTGGCGGTCTTTGGTCCCTATAACTTTCCGGGCCATCTGCCGAACGGGCATATCGTGCCGGCGTTGCTGGCGGGCAATACCGTGGTCTTTAAACCCAGCGAATTAACCCCGCACAGCGGCGAAGCGGTGGTGAAGCTGTGGGAGCAAGCTGGCCTGCCCGCCGGCGTGCTCAACCTGCTGCAGGGCGGACGGGAAACCGGCGAGGCGCTCAGCGGCCAGGCGGACATCGACGGGCTGCTATTTACCGGCAGCTCGACCACCGGTTTTCATCTGCATCGCCAGCTGGCCGGGCAGCCGCAAAAGATCCTCGCGCTGGAGATGGGCGGCAATAATCCGCTGATCGTTGACGACCCACGGGACGTCGATGCCGCGGTGCATCTGACCATCCAGTCCGCCTTTATTACCGCCGGCCAGCGCTGCACCTGCGCCCGACGTCTGCTGGTCCGGCGCGGAGAGGCGGGGGATGCCTTCCTCTCCAGGCTGGTGACGGTCAGCCAACGGCTGATCCCCGCGGCGTGGGACGCTGAGCCGCAGCCGTTTCTCGGCGGGCTTATCTCTGAACAGGCCGCGCAGAAAGTGCATCAGGCCTGGCTGCAGCGGGTCGCTGCTGGCGCGGTCACCCTGCTGGAGCCGCGGTTATTGCAGGCCGGGACGTCGCTGCTGACGCCGGGGATTGTCAACATGAGCGACATGGCCCAGGTCGAGGATGAAGAGGTGTTCGGCCCGCTGCTTGGGGTCTGGCGCTACGATACTTTCGAAGAGGCGATTGCCCTGGCCAACGCCACCCGCTTCGGCCTCTCCTGCGGGTTAATCTCCCCGGAACGAGAGAAGTTCGATCGGCTGCTGCTTGAGGCACGGGCCGGGATAGTCAACTGGAACAAACCCCTGACCGGGGCGGCGAGTACCGCGCCGTTCGGCGGCACCGGAGCCTCAGGCAATCATCGCCCCGGGGCCTGGTATGCCGCAGATTATTGCGCCTGGCCGATGGCCAGTCTCGAATCGCCGACCCTGACGCTGCCCGCCAGTCTCAATCCGGGGCTCGACTTCCGGGCCGGGGAGGCGTTATGACCGCCCGCGAAGTCAACTTTGATGGTCTGCCCGGACTGACCCATCACTATGCAGGGCTCTCCTTTGGCAATGAGGCCTCCACCCGGCACCGCTATCGGGTGTCGAACCCGCAGCTGGCGGCGAAGCAGGGGCTGAAAAAAATGAAAGCCCTTGCCGACGCCGGCTATCCGCAGGCGGTGATCCCCCCTCAGGAACGACCCAACGTGTCGCTCCTGCGTCAGCTGGGCTTTAGCGGCAGCGATGAGCAGGTGGTGGCCCGTGCGGCCCAGCAGGATCCGGATCTGCTGTCGGCGGTGAGTTCGGCCTCGGCGATGTGGGTGGCGAACGCCGCGACGGTTTGTCCCTCCGCCGATTCGCTGGATGGCCTGGTGCATCTGACGGTGGCGAATCTGCAGGATAAATTACACCGCGCCAGTGAAGCCTCCACCACCGGAGCGCTGCTGCAGGCGATATTCCCGGACCGCACGCGATTTGCCATCCACCCGGCGCTGCCTGCCTCTGCCTGGTTTGGCGACGAAGGGGCGGCGAACCATAACCGTCTCGGCGGCGAATTTGGCGCCCCCGGCGTCCAGCTATTTGTCTATGGCCGCCGTCGGGGAAGCGAGGAGGCGCCGCGTCGTTATCCGGCGCGGCAAACCCTTGAGGCAAGCCAGGCGGTGGCGCGCCTCAATCAGGTCAATCCCCGCCAGCTGATCTTCGCCCGCCAGCATCCGGCGGCGATCGATAAGGGGGTTTTTCATAACGACGTCATCGCGGTGAGCAACCGTCAGGTCCTGTTCTGCCATGAGCAGGCCTTTGCCGACCAGGACGCGGTTTTGCAGCAGCTTGCGCAGCAGGTGCCGGGCTTTACCCCGTTGGTGGTTCCCGCCAGCCGGGTCACGGTGGAAGAGGCGGTTGCTACCTATCTGTTCAACAGTCAGCTGTTGAGCCGGGCGGACGGCAGCATGGCGCTGATCCTGCCCCAGGAAGCCCAGGCGCATCCGCGCGTGTGGAACTATCTTAATGAGCTGCTGGCCGCAGATAACCCCATCGCCGCGCTGCAGGTGTTTGATCTGCGCGAGAGTATGGCCAACGGCGGCGGTCCGGCGTGCCTGCGCCTGCGGGTGGTGTTGACGTCCGAGGAGTATCAGGCGGTCAATCCGCACGTCCTGATGAACGATACGCTGTTTGCCACCCTCAATGACTGGGTGGATCGCTACTATCGCGACCGCCTCACCCAGGCCGACCTCGCCGACCCACAGCTGCTGCGGGAAGGGCGCGATGCGCTGGATCGGTTGACCCAGATCCTGCAGCTCGGTTCGGTTTATCCATTTCAGCAATAAGGGGGCGCGGTGGAACACTTTCTGGCATTAACCCTGGCGGGGCGATTGCCCCATCACTTTCACGGCGAGACGGCCCATTTCCGCTGGCACTGGCTCGGCGAGGGGATCCTCGAGCTGACGCCGCATGCGCGCTGCGAGCGCGGGCTGGTGCTTTCCTGCGCCATCCATGGCAACGAAACGGCGCCGGTGGAGATTGTCGACCGGCTGGTGCAGCGGCTGGTCCGGGAGGCTCTCCCCCTGCGCTGGCGGCTGCTGGTGATCGTCGGTAACCCGCCGGCGCTGCGGGCGAATAAACGCTATCTGCACAGCGATATGAACCGGATGTTTGGCGAGCGCTGGCGGCAGTTCCCGGCCAGCGAGGAGACGCAGCGGGCGCAGCGGCTGGAGCAGGCGGTGGCCCGTTTCTATCGCGACCATGATGGTCCGCGCTGGCACCTCGATCTGCATACCGCGATCCGCGGGTCGCTGCATCCGCGCTTCGGCGTGCTCCCGGCCCGCGATACGCCCTGGGAGGAGGATTTTCTTCACTGGTTGGGCGGCGCCGGGCTGGAGGCGCTGGTATTTCATCGCCAGCCGGGCGGGACCTTCACCCATTTCAGCTGCGAACGGTTCGCGGCGCTGGCCTGCACTCTTGAACTGGGTAAAGCGCTGCCGTTGGGGGAAAACGATCTAACGCAGTTTGCCGCCGCCGAGGGGGCTATCTCCCGGTTGCTGGTGGGGGATCTGGCCATTGCCGACGCCCCGGCGCCGCTGCGCTACCGGGTGGTGCAGCAGATCACCCGCCATAGCGATGATTTCCGCTTGCATATGGCGGAACAGACGCTGAACTTCACCCCCTTCGCCCCAGGCACGCTGCTGGCGGAGGAGGGGGAGACGCGGTATGTGGTGGGGGCAGAGCCGGAGTATGTTCTGTTTCCCAATCCGGCGGTGGCCAGGGGGCTGCGCGCTGGCCTGATGCTGGAAAAATTATCCTGAGGGCAAGCCGTCCGCCGGGCGGCCTGCTTTATTTCGCGCGTGGTTATTCATCTTCTTATTTTTTCGTGCGCCAGTGTAAATTTGCAGATTATTCCTGGTAAAATGCTTTGTTTTTAATCGTCGCTCCTTTATACTCTCCATAATTCCTGTGCAAAACAGCAAGTTATTTATTTTTTATTGCAATTCTTCGTTCAAATTCCTTATTTCCTCCATAATTGGTGAGAAACTGTTTTTTACACTTTCATTGTTTTACTCTTGCTCTGACTAATTGACGATAAACGTCGTAAAGTTAATCTCGTCAACACGGCAACGCGCCGTAAGAATAACGTAAAGTAAGGATTGAATGATGAAGAAACTCACTGCACTGTTTGTTGCCTCTACTCTGGCTCTGGGCGCGGCTAACCTGGCACACGCCGCCGATACCACCACCGCGCCGAGCGACAGCAAGCCGATGATGATGCATCATAAAGGCGGCCCGGGTCAGCATGACATGATGTTTAAAGGGCTGAACCTGACCGATGCGCAGAAGCAGCAGATCCGCGACATCATGAAGAGCCAGCGCGAAAACATGAAGCGTCCGTCCCTTGACGAACGTCGCGCGATGCACGAGCTGATCGCCAGCGATACCTTCGACAAGGCGAAAGCGGAAGCGCAGATCGATAAGATGGAAGCGCAGCACAAAGCGATGGCGCTGTCCCGCCTGGAAACGCAGAACAAGATCTACAACATTCTGACCCCAGACCAGAAAAAACAGTTCAATGCCAATTTTGAGAAGCATCTGACAGAACGCAACGCACCGGCAGGTAAAATGCCTGCACCCGCTGAATAATGTAGCGCACTGAATCAAGACCGCCGGTCTTGCCCAATAATGCCATCAGGCGTTGGGCAGGGCCGGCGGTTTTTTCTTTCTGGTCTTTCAGCCAAGCGGATGCAACGGGTAGTTGCCGCTGAGCAGAGGCTTACAGAGGATTTTGTAACCATCCTGGTCGAATCCGGCGGGCAGGCGGGTCAGCGCAGCGGCCTCTTTGAGCGAGTCGACGGCTCCCAGCCACAGCCAGTTATGAATGACATGATACTGCGTCATATCCGGGCCGCGCTCCTCCAGCGCCACCGGTCCTGCCCACGGCCAGCACACCAGCTGCAGCTTGCTCATCTGCGCCAGCAGACGCTGACGGTGCGCCTCCACGCTCTCCTTTCCACAGCAGGCGCCGGCGCAGCGGCCCAGTGCGGATCGAAAGCAGGCGCGGCCGCGGCTGAGCGGCTCCAGACCGAGCAGGCCGTAACAGAGGCGCTGTTCGTCAGCAAGGCTCTGCAGCATCTGCAGCGCCGCCCGCCGGTTGGCGAACAGACCATAGAGATGCTGCTGGTGCGAGAAATCAACCTCGCGGGCATAGACAATCTGCGGCCGGTCGTCCGCAAGCAGCCAGGCGCAGAGTTGCTTGTTACGCCGTAGCCGCTTGTTAAACAGCGGCTGCTGCTCTTTAATCAACCGCGCCTCCAGCAGCAGCGCTCCCAGCTCGCCAGCGGTGCGCTGCCAGGTGATACGCCGGGACTGACGCAGCATCGCCGCCTCTTCAGGGGTGCGCAGGTGGGAGAGCACCCGGCTGCGGAGGTTGACGCTCTTGCCGATATAGAGCGGCATCGTGTCGCTATCGCCGTGAAACTGATAGACGCCCGGCAGCTTCGGCAGCGCCTCCAGCCACGGGCGAAGGTGTTCGGGATATTCATAGATCGCCGCCGCCTCAAACTCCAGACGCGGGGCAGATTGCTTTCTGGCCACAATAACTCCTGATACTGTCTATCTATCCAGTATAGCAGGCGGTTTTTGCGGCGAAAAGCGCAAAAAACAACCCCGGCGCGGGCCGGGGCGGGGGAGGGACTATTTTTTCCAGAAATCGTCAAATACGGTGATCGGTGGCCGACGCTTGTGTTCGGTTTTCAGATAGCAGCCTTCGATCGTTTTGGCGATGCTGGGGTCCAGCGTTTTGCCTTCCAGATAGTCGTCGATATTCTCATAGGTCACCCCCAGCGCCACTTCATCCGGTAGGGAGGGGCGATCGTCTTCCAGATCGGCGGTCGGCAGCTTCTTATACAGATGTTCCGGGCAGCCGAGATGGGCCAGCAGCTGTTTGCCCTGACGTTTGTTCAGGCGGAAGATCGGGTTGATGTCGGTGCCGCCGTCGCCATATTTAGTGAAGAAGCCGGTAATCGCTTCCGCCGCATGGTCGGTGCCGACCACCACCCCTTTGGTCATCCCGGCGATGCTGTACTGGGCTTTCATGCGCTCACGGGCTTTTTCGTTGCCGCGAACGAAGTCGCTCAGTTCGATCCCCGCTTCGCGCAGCGCCTGTTCGCTTGCCAGTACCGAGGCTTTGATATTCACCGTCAACACGCGGTCAGGCTGAATAAAGGCGATGGCATCCTGGCAGTCCTGCTCATCCGCCTGCACGCCGTAGGGTAAACGGACGGCGATAAACTGCAGGCTGCTGTCGCCCGTTTCGGCGCGCAGTTCATTGATCGCCATCTGGCACAGTTTCCCCGTCAGGGTCGAGTCCTGGCCGCCGCTGATACCCAGCACCAGCGATTTAATAAAAGGGTAAGTCTGCAGATAGGATTTCAGGAAATCGACGCTGCGGCGGATCTCGCCTGCGGCATCAATCTGCGGCTTCGCGCCCAGCGCCTGAATAATCTCTTGTTGTAGCGTCATCGCGCCCTCCGAAAGTGAATCTGTTTGGCAACCTGTTGGCTTAAAGCTACCTCTTTGCCGCTGAAACGACAAGGACCGAGGTTTTGACTGCCGGAAAAGAAGGCAATCAATGACATAGGATTTCATTATAGATGCCCGCGCGCAGGAGAAAGCGCCGGTCGTCGGCGGAGCGTCAATCCTGTTTACGCAATAACACAATCAGACATGATTTCGCTGTTCGGCTTGAAAAATAACACTATTTATTCCAGGCTTATCGTTACACAGTGGAAGAGAGGAACCAAAATGAACAAAAGCTTAGCAGGAATACTGGGCGTCACCGTCGCGTTAACCTTACTCGCGGGCTGTACCGCTTACGATCGTACCAAAGACCAGTTTACCCAGCCGGTGGTGAAAGATGTGAAGAAAGGAATGTCGCGTGAGCAGGTGATGCAGATCGCTGGCAAACCTTCAACGGAAGTGACGATGGTCCATGCCCGCGGCACCTGCCAGACCTATATCCTCGGTCAACGAGATGGTAAAGTGGAGACCTACTTTGTGGCCCTCGACGAAACGGGGCACGTGATGAACTCCGGCTACCAGACCTGCGCTGAGTATGATACGGATCCGCGCAACGCTAAGTAAGCGCCCTACTGTTGACTGAGTTGTACGTAAGCCCGACCACTGGTCGGGCTTTTTTGTGAGTCCTGATGCTTATTTAATTGCGCGAATTATTTGGGTGAAAATGTGAGGGTAGTCAAAACCGGAGGTCAATGAGAGACAATTCTGTTCAACAGGGAATTATCACGACGGCTCAGCTTGCCGTATACTCAACCCATAAACAGAATTAACCGGATGTTACCAGTCTTACCGGCTCTCAGCGGTTACTGAAGGCCCTGGTCTCACACATTGAGGAAGCGTTCATGGAAAAGAAACACATTTATCTGTTCTGCTCGGCAGGCATGTCCACGTCACTGCTGGTCTCCAAAATGCGGGCGCAGGCGGAAAAATACGAAGTCCCGGTCATTATTGAAGCCTATCCTGAAACTCTCGCGGGTGAAAAGGGACCGGAAGCCGACGTTGTATTATTAGGGCCACAAATTGCGTATATGTTACCGGAAATTCAGCGCCTGCTGCCAAATAAACCGGTAGAAGTCATCGATTCTCTTCTGTATGGCAAGGTGGATGGTTTAGGGGTATTGAAAGCCGCCGTCGCGGCCATTAAGAAAGCTGCAGCACAATAATTTTAAATTTTAAAACTCGATGTATTTTGACGCCTGGCGGCATTCTGTTGCCGGCCGTCAAAAAATAAAGAGTTTATTTTCCCGTCAAAGAGTAATTTCATACATCATCGCCGTAATAGTTTATTGCGGCTTTTAAGGGTATTGACTATGAGTAAAGTGATCGACTCGCTTGAAAAGGTACTCCTTCCTTTTGCAGTGAAAATAGGAAAGCAGCCGCATATTAATGCGATTAAAAATGGATTTATTAAACTCATGCCGTTGACCCTCGCCGGGGCCATGTTTGTATTAATTAACAACGTTTTTCTGAGCTTCGGCGAAGGCTCTTTCTTTTACTCCATGGGCATTCGCCTGGATGCCTCTACCATTGAAACCTTAAACGGTTTTAAGGCTATCGGCGGCAACGTCTATAACGGCACCCTCGGCATTATGTCGCTGATGGCGCCATTCTTTATCGGCTCCGCGCTGGCGGAAGAACGCAAAGTCGACCCGATGGCCGCTGGCCTGCTGGCGGTAGCGGCCTTCATGACCGTGACCCCATACAGCGTGGGCGAAGCCTATGCCGTCGGCGCCAACTGGCTGGGCGGGCAGAACATCATCTCTGGTATGATTATCGGTCTGGTCGTCGCGGAACTGTTCACCTTCGTGATCCGTCGCAACTGGGTGATCAGACTGCCGGACAGCGTGCCGGGATCGGTATCGCGCTCTTTCTCTGCGCTGATCCCTGGCTTCTTGATCCTCTCCATCTTCGGCATTATCTCGTGGGCCCTGTCGAGCTACGGCAGCAACTTCCATCAGATCATCATGGACTCCATCTCCACGCCGCTGGCGGCGATGGGCAGCGTGGTCGGCTGGGCATACGTCATCTTTAACTCCCTGCTGTGGTTCTTCGGGGTGCACGGTTCGCTGGCGCTGACCGCGCTGGATAACGGCATCATGACGCCGTGGGCGCTGGAAAACATCGCCCTGTACAACCAGTACGGATCGGTTGATGCGGCGATCGAAGCGGGTAAACAGTTCCACTTCTGGGCCAAGCCGATGCTCGACTCCTACATCCTGCTGGGTGGCTCCGGGGCGACGCTGGGTCTGATTATCGCCATCTTTATCGCTTCCCGCCGCGCTGACCATCGTCAGGTCGCGAAGCTGGCGCTGCCGTCAGGCATCTTCCAGATTAACGAACCGATTCTTTTTGGCCTGCCGATCATCATGAACCCGGTGATGTTCATCCCGTTCGTGCTGGTCCAGCCGATTCTGGCGGCCATTACTCTCGCCGCCTACAGCCTGGGGATTATCCCACCGGTGACCAACCTGGCGCCGTGGACCATGCCAACTGGCCTGGGGGCGTTCTTTAACAGTAACGGCAGTGTCGCCGCTCTGCTGGTCGCCCTGTTCAACCTTGGCGTCTCCACCCTGGTCTACCTGCCGTTTGTGGTGCTGTCGAATAAAGCGCAGACCGTTATCGAGCAGGAAGAGAGCGAAGAAGACATCGCCAACGCACTAAAATTCTGATACCGCGCGGTACGGGCAACGTCCCGTACCGCCTGAGAAATGAGGGAAATATTATGTTTGATCTGGACAACATCGACGCGGTAGAGACCCCGGAAAACGACCTCGAAGAGGTGGTGATGGGGCTGATTATCAACTCCGGCCAAGCGCGTAGTCTGGCCTATGCCGCGCTGAAGCAGGCCAAGCAGGGGGATTTTGCCGCGGCGAAAACGATGATGGAGCAGTCGCGTCAGGCGCTGAGCGAGGCGCATCGGGTGCAGACCCAGCTTATCGAAAGCGACGAGGGCGAGGGGAAAATGAAGGTCAGCCTGGTGCTGGTGCATGCTCAGGATCACCTGATGACCTCCATGCTGGCCCGCGAGCTGGTAGCGGAATTGATTGAGCTGCACGAGAAGGTACAATAGGCCATCGCGACGATGAGGCAGCCCAGGATGATGACCACCGAGATCAGTACCGCCAGAGAACAGCAGTTGTTCAACGGGAAGAACTTTCATGTGGTCATCTATAACAAAACGGAAAGCGTGAGCGGGCTCCACCAGCATGATTACTACGAATTTACCGTCGTATTAACCGGGCGCTATTACCAGGAGATCAATGGCAAACGGGTGCTGCTGGAGCGCGGGGATTTTGTCTTTATCCCGATGGGTTCGCACCACCAGAGCTTCTATGAATTTGGTGCGACGCGCATCCTTAACGTCGGCATCAGCAGGCGCTTCTTTGAGAAACATTATCTGCCGCTGCTGCCGTTTGGCCTGGTGGCGTCGCAGGTCTACGCCGTGCAGAGCGCTTTTCTCGGCTACATTGAGTCGGTCATCGCCTCACTCAATTTTCGCGAAACGGAATTTGACGAATTTATCGAGCTGGTCTCCTTTTATGTCATTAACCGTTTACGTCACTATCGCGAAGAGCCGGTTGCAGACGTCGTCCCGCAATGGTTAAAAAATACCGTTGAGGCTATGCACGATAAATTGGAGTTTGGCGAGAGCGCCCTCGAGAATATGGTTCGGCTATCGGGAAAAACGCAGGAATATTTAACCCGGGCGACCCAGCGCTATTATGGTAAAACGCCGATGCAGATAATTAACGATATCCGTATCAATTTTGCCAAAAAGCAGCTGGAAATTACCAACTATTCGGTGACGGATATTGCCTATGAATCAGGGTACAGCAGCCCGAGCCTGTTTATTAAAACCTTTAAAAAGCTGACCTCGTTTACACCGAGTAGTTATCGCAAACATTTGACCAGTATTAATTAAGCCCAGGCGGTATTAGCCGCCAGGCTTACACCATAACTAATTTAAGTTAACTGTCCGCATATATGCGGAGAGCGGCCTGCGTCTACACGCAGCGTCTAAGGGAGAAAAAGATGAGCCAGAAATTAAAAGTCGTCACCATTGGCGGCGGTAGCAGCTATACCCCGGAATTACTGGAAGGTTTCCTGAAACGTTATCATGAACTGCCGGTGACAGAGCTGTGGCTGGTGGATGTGGAAGAGGGCCAGGAGAAGCTCGATATTATCCATGCGCTGTGCGAGCGGATGGTGGAAAAAGCCGGCGTGCCGATGAAGGTTTATAAAACGCTGGACCGCCGCGAGGCGCTGCAGGGCGCTGATTTCGTCACTACCCAGCTGCGCGTGGGCCAGCTGAAGGCGCGGGAAAAAGATGAGCGCATCCCGCTGAGCCACGGTTATCTTGGCCAGGAGACCAACGGGGCGGGCGGGCTGTTTAAGGGGCTGCGCACCATCCCGGTGATTTTCGACATCGTGAAAGATGTGCAGGAGATCTGCCCGGACGCGTGGATCATCAACTTCACCAACCCGGCGGGCATGGTCACCGAGGCGGTCTATCGTCACACCAGTTTCAAACGCTTTATCGGGGTGTGCAACATTCCCATCGGCATGAAGATGTTCATCACCGACGTGCTGCAGCTCAGCCCGAGCGATGAGCTGCACATCGACCTGTTCGGTCTGAACCACCTGGTGTTCGTCCGCGACGTGCTGGTTAACGGCGTCTCGCGCTTCGATGAACTGCTGGACGGCGTCGCCTCCGGCCGCCTGACCGCGAACTCGGTAAAAAATATCTTCGACCTGCCGTTCAGCGAAGGGCTGATCCGCTCCCTGCGCCTGATCCCATGCTCCTATCTGCTCTATTACTTTAAGCCAAAAGAGATGCTGGCGATTGAGATGGGCGAGTACTATAAGGGCGGCGCGCGCGCCCAGGTGGTGCAGAAAGTGGAGAAGCAGCTGTTTGAGCTGTATAAAAATCCGGATCTCAAGGTCAAGCCGAAGGAGCTGGAGCAGCGCGGGGGCGCCTATTACTCCGATGCCGCTTGCGAAGTGATCAACGCTATCTATAACGATAAGCAGACTGAGCACTATGTGAATATCCCGCATCATGGCCATATCGATAATATCCCGGCGGACTGGGCGGTCGAGATGAGCTGCACCTTAGGTCGCGATGGCGCGAAGCCGACGCCGCGCATCACCCATTTCGACGAGAAGGTGCTGGGGCTTATCTACACCATCAAAGGGTTTGAAGTGGCGGCCAGCCAGGCGGCGATCAGCGGTGAGCTGAACGACGTGCTGCTGGCGCTGAACTTAAGCCCGCTGATCCATTCCGATCGTGACGCCGAGCAGCTGGCGCGGGAGATGATTTTGGCCCATGAAAAATGGCTGCCGAACTTTGCGGTGACGATCGAAAAACTGAAAGCGTAACGGGAGCGGGTAATGGAACGCGTATTGATCGTCAATGCTGACGACTTCGGCCTCAGTAAAGGGCAGAACTACGGCATTATCGAGGCCTGCCGCAACGGCGTGGTGACATCGACTACGGCGCTGGTCAACGGCGCGGCTATTGACCACGCCGCCCAGCTGAGCCGCAGTACGCCGGAGCTGGCGGTCGGGATGCACTTTGTGCTGACGCTGGGCGAACCGCTGTCGGCCATGCCGGGGTTAACCCGCGACGGCCGGCTGGGCAAATGGATCTGGCAGCAGGCGGAAGAAGATAACCTGCCGCTGGAGGAGATTGCCCATGAGCTGGCGTGTCAGTACCGTCGTTTTATCGAACTCTTCGGTCATGAGCCGACGCATCTCGACAGTCATCACCATGTGCATATGATCGCTCCGATCTACCCCATCGTCGCGGCTTTTGCCCGCGACAAGGGCATCGCGTTGCGTATCGATCGCCAGGTAGCGGCGCAGAGCGGTCTCGATCCGCAGGCGGCGCGCAGCAGCGCAGGCTTCAGCAGCGAGTTTTACGGGGAAGCCGTCTCTGAGGCGCTGTTCCTGCAGACGCTGGACGCCTCAATCGCCCGCGAGGAGCGCTCTCTGGAGGTGATGTGTCATCCGGCCTTTGTCGACCAGACCATCATGGGCAGCGCCTACTGCTACCCGCGGCTGGGCGAGCTTGATGTGCTGACGTCCGCCTCGCTGAAAGCGGCCGTGGCCGACCGGGGTTATCGCCTGGGAACCTACCGCGACGTGTAAACCCGACGGGGAAAGGAAAGTGAGTCAAGCCCGGCACACCGTGCCGGGCTTTTTGCTACGCCGGTATAGCGGCGATTTTCGGGCTTCTCGACCACACCCGGTGGGCCGTCATCAGGGCGAGCAGTTTATCTGCCGCCGGGGTGTCGAGAGCATCGGTGACGATGACGCCCTCTTCGCCCTGGGCCGGGACCTGCAGAACCGACGTTAACCGCCGCGCATCGCCTGCCAGCAGGATCGGCTTCAGATGCTTATAGGCCTCCAGCAGGTAGTAGCGCGCGTCGCCGCTCTGGCTCAGGGCGCTGAGATCGCCGCCGGGCACCACCACGGCATCCACCGTCAGCGACGGGGAGCCGGCGAAGGTGCCGGCGATCGGCAGGGGAGAGCCATCGTCGGCGACGACTTCCCCCATCCGCGAATAGAGCAGTTTACTGTGCACGCCCCGGGCCTGTAGCGCCTGCAGGAGATGGACCAGATCCTGCGCCGAGGTACGCTCATTGAGCAGCACCGCCACCACACGACCTTTCACATCCCCTTCGGCATCCGCGTAGAGGCTGAGGGTGGGATCTTTCTCCACGCCGTTGACCGGGGAGGGCAGAGTGAGGCTGCGCTGCTCATCGTTCAGTTCGATACCTAAATTCGCCCCGACCGCTTCCGCCAGCCGGGTATCAATATGGGCCAGGTGATCGACCACCCGCTCGCGGATCCAGGTGCGGACCACTTTGCTAAGCTCGAAGCTGAAGCCATCGATAATATGCTGCTGCTCAATCGGCGTCTGGCTCAGCCAGAACAGACGCGGCTGGGCGTAATATTCGCCGAATGACGGGCTGCGCTGACGGATCTTCTCGCCGTCGACGCGCTCGGCGAGGGACTCAAAACCGCCGCGTTTGGCGGCTGGCGGCGTCTCGCGCGGCCAGTTATCGTTGATCGAGTTGGGTTCGTAGTTGGCCGGGTTGGTGTCAATCTCCATCCGGTGCATACCGTCGCGCTGGAAGTTGTGGTACGGGCAGGTCGGCCGGTTGATCGGGATTTCATGGAAATTCGGTCCGCCGAGGCGGCTTATCTGGGTATCGGTGTAGGAGAAGAGGCGCCCCTGCAGCAGCGGATCGTTGCTGAAATCGATGCCCGGGACGATATGCCCTGGATGGAAGGCCGCCTGTTCGTTTTCGGCAAAGAAGTTGTCCGGGTTGCGATTGAGGACCATTTTGCCGACCCGTTGCACCGGCACCAGCGCCTCGGGGATCAGCTTGGTGGGATCTAACAGGTCGAAGTCAAAATCAAATTCATTCTCTTCGGGGATCAACTGCAGGCCGAGCTCAAATTCCGGGTAGTCCCCGGCTTCAATGGCCTCCCACAGGTCGCGGCGATGAAAATCGGGGTCACGGCCGGTCAGCTTCTGCGCTTCATCCCATACCAGCGACGCCTTGCCGGCGACCGGTTTCCAGTGGAAGCGAACAAAGGTGGCTTTGCCCTCGGCATTGATCAGGCGGAAGGTGTGGATGCCAAAGCCTTCCATGGTGCGATAGCTGCGCGGGATGCCGCGATCGGACATCGCCCACATCACGTTGTGCAGCGTTTCCGGCTGCAGGGAAACATAGTCCCAGAACGTATCGTGAGCGCTTTGTCCCTGGGGAATGGCCCAGTGGGGCTCAGGCTTCACGGCGTGGACAAAGTCGGGAAACTTCAGCGCGTCCTGGATAAAGAAGACCGGGGTATTGTTGCCAACGAGGTCAAAAATCCCCTCATCGGTGTAAAACTTGGTGGCGAAGCCGCGAATATCGCGAACGGTGTCCGCCGACCCCGCGCCGCCCTGCACGGTGGAGAAGCGCACAAAGACCGGGGTGATTTTATCGGCTGCCGAGAGAAAATCGGCTTTGGTCAAGGCTGTCAGGCTTTTGTAGGGCTGGAAGTAGCCGTGGGCCGCTGAGCCGCGGGCATGAACGATACGCTCCGGAATTCGCTCGTGGTCGAAGTGGGTGATCTTCTCCCGCAGAATGAAATCTTCCAGCAGCGTTGGGCCGCGGGTACCGGCGCGCAGCGAGTTCTGATCGTCGGCAATGCGCACGCCCTGGTTAGTGGTCAGCGGATAGTCTTCTCCGCCTTTGCGCTGTGGCTCCAGGGTATCGAGTTTTTTGCTGTGGGTATCAGGCGCTTTCAGGCTGCCAGGGGCGGTTGGTTCAGCGCCAGGGGCGGTGGGTTTCGGCGTGGGGCGCCACTCCCGGTCATCCGGTGCCAGCGAGTCGAGACCCGGCTGCGCTTCCTCGCTGCCGTGGACCGGTGCCTGCTGGTGGTGAGGGTTTGGGTGCTTATCAGACATTGCTCGTCTCCTGCTTTCATTGCTAAAAGTGGTCGTTGATAAACCAAAACCCTTCTAACTATAGAACATTACGCTGCCTGCGCCCGGCGAGGGGGCAGGGAGTTATCCTAAAATGCGCATCGGCGGCAGGGGGGCGACGAACGGGGCCACGATCGGCTATGATAGAGGTTTCTGTTTCCCGCTTTGCTTAGTGAATCCATTTGTTATGAAACCATTGCGCCAACAAAATCGCCCTGTCATTAGCTACGTGCCGCGCGTGGAGCCTGCGCCCCCGGAACATGCCGTGAAAATGGACCATTTTCGCGATGTCTGGATTTTGCGCGGGAAGTATGTCGCCTTTCTGCTGATGGGAGAGCATTTTCGCCGTTCACCGGCGTTCAGCGTGCCGGAGTCGGCGCAGCGCTGGGCTAACCAGGTGCGTCAGGAAGGAGAGATTGAAGCCTGAGTCTGCTGCAGAAATAAAAAAACCGCTGATTATCAGCGGTTTTTTTGTGCTTACCGTTTAGCGATGCGCCAGTTCGGCTTCTTCTTCGCTATCGAAAATCGACTTGTCGGTCTGGCGCAGCCACTGGCTGGTCAGCGTCCCGGCGGTCATGGAGCCGTTAACGTTCAGCGCGGTACGTCCCATATCGATCAGCGGCTCGACGGAGATCAGCAGCGCCACGAGGGTCACCGGCAGGCCCATCGCCGGCAGGACGATCAGCGCGGCGAAGGTGGCCCCGCCGCCCACTCCGGCGACGCCCGCCGAGCTGACGGTGACGATGCCCACGAGGGTGGCAATCCACATCGGATCCAGCGGGTTGATGCCTACGGTCGGTGCGACCATCACCGCCAGCATGGCCGGGTAGATACCGGCGCAGCCGTTCTGACCAATGGTGGCGCCAAAGGAGGCGGAGAAGCTGGCAATCGACTCCGGTACGCCGAGACGACGGGTCTGCGCTTCCACGTTCAGCGGAATGGAGGCGGCGCTGGAGCGGCTGGTGAAGGCGAAGGTGATCACCGGCCAGACTTTACGGAAATACTTCAGCGGGCTGACGCCGTTAATCGCCAGCAGCAGGCCGTGGACGATAAACATGATGCCCAGCGCGATGTACGAGGCCACCACGAAGCCGCCAAGCTTGATGATATCCTGCAGATTCGACCCGGCAACCACTTTGGTCATCAGCGCCAGAACGCCGTAAGGGGTCAGCTGCATCACCAGACGAACCAGCTTCATCACCCAGCCCTGCAGGGTATCAATGGCGGTCAGGACGCGCTGGCCTTTTTCCACATCCTCTTTCAGCAGCTTCAGGGCTGCGACGCCGAGGAACGCCGAGAAAATGACGATGCTGATGATCGAGGTCGGGTTAGCCCCGGTCAGGTCAGCAAACGGGTTCTTCGGCACGAAGGAGAGGATCAGCTGCGGGACGCTGAGATCGGCCACTTTACCCACATAGTTGCTCTGAATGGCGTTCAGACGGGCGGTCTCCGCGCTGCCCTGGACCAGTCCCTCGGCGGTGAGGCCGAACATGTTAGTCACCAGCACGCCAACCAGAGCGGCGATCAGGGTGGTGAACAACAGAGTCCCGATGCTCAGGAAGCTGATTTTCCCCAGCTGCGAGGCATTGTGCAGGCGGGCCACCGCGCTAAGGATTGACGCGAAGACCAGCGGCATAACGATCATTTGCAGCAACTGGACATAACCGTTGCCGACGATATTAAACCACTGGATGGAATCCTTCAGCACCTGGCTGTCAGACCCGTAGATCAGCTGTAGCGCCAGACCGAAGATCACGCCAATCGCCAGGCCGACCAGGACCTTCCTGGCCAGGCTCCACTGTTTATGGCGCGTTTGCCCCAGCGCAAACAACAATACGGCGAACACGACTACGTTCGCTATTAATGGAAAGTTCATCCCCGTTCTCCTGATATTTTTATAACCCGGGCTGGTGGATAACCAGCTCTTATGACCGCAAGGTTAGCAGAAGGCGTTATCAAGGACTTATATTCAAATGGAATGGGTTATAACCAAAAGGTGTTTTCTGTCGGTTTATCGCCCACTCTGGTGACTTATGAAGCGATTGAAAGTGATCTGCAGGGAATTAATCACCCCGGAAGACCAGCGTATCGCGGTGTTGTCCGCCAGCGTCTGCGGCATCCAGACGGCATAGATGAACAGCGCCATGCATAAGGCGCGCTCCAGCTGGTTGCCTTTGCGCGGCGCAAGGATCGGTAGCCGAAAGCGCCAGCGGCAGGGCCACAGCAGCGGCACCCCGGCTGGGGTGAGCATATCGGCAAGGATGTGGCTGAGATAGCCCAGCACCAGGCCCTGGAGGGCGTCCGCCGGGACAATCCAGCTGTCAGGCACCTTGAGGTAGAATAGCGTCAGCGCGCCAAACACCGCCAGCAGGCTGTGGGTGAAGCCGCGGTGGCCAAAGGCCCGTGCCACGGGCTTTGAGATCCAGCTCAGCCGCTGGCCAAGAAACGACTTTGGGTGATCGATGTCCGGCAGCAGGCAGGTCAAGACCGCGGAGGGCACAATATGCCACCAGTCGCCCTGCGCCAGCACCGGCGTTAACTCTGCGTTTTTGGCAAATACTGCGCAGGCGATTGAAAAGAAGAGATGGCCTTCCGCCGTCATGATAACACACCCTAAACTGTCGATTCATACAGTATAGGGTTTTTATACAGTGCACGGAAGAGGTGACGGTGTAACTCTTTGTCACAAATTCTCAGCGCGCCAGCCATCCGCCGTCGACGGCCAGGGTATAGCCGTGAATATAGTCGGCGGCGGACGAGGCGAGAAACACCACCGGCCCCTGCAGGTCATCTGGCACACCCCAGCGACCGGCGGGGATACGCTCAAGGATTGCCTGGTTGCGCTCCTCATCTTCGCGCAGCGCCTGGGTGTTATTGGTGGCCATATACCCGGGCGCAATGGCGTTGACGTTGATACCCTGACCAGCCCATTCGTTAGCCAGCAGGCGGGTCAGCCCCAGCACGCCGCTTTTCGAGGCGGTATAGGAGGGGACGCGGATCCCGCCCTGAAACGAGAGCATCGAGGCGATGTTAACGATTTTCCCGCCTTCACCCTGGCGAATGAACTGCCTGGCGACCGCCTGGCAGAGGAAAAAAACTGCTTTCAGATTCAGATCGATCACCGCATCCCAGTCACTTTCCGTGAAGGTCAGGGCATCATGGCGGCGGATAATCCCGGCGTTGTTGACCAGAATATCGACCCGGCCCATCGCCGCCACCGCCTGCTCGACCAAAACGGTCATATCATCCTGTTGGCTGAGATCCGCCTGAATGGCATGAAAGCGGCGGCCCAGCGCCTGAACCTGCGCGGCAGTGTCGTGGGGAATTTTGCGGTTGATGCCGACGATATCGCATCCGGCCTGCGCCAGGCCCAGCGTCATTCCCTGTCCCAGGCCGGTATCGCAACCGGTCACGATGGCGACCTTACCCGTCAGGTCGAAGGCGTTCAGTACCATATTCACCTCTGTGTGCTGATCTTCAGGCGTACGATAACGCCACCTGTAACCAGCATAGAGGCAGGAAAACAAAATTACAATTAAAATGAAACGACGTTTTGATTTCCTTTGCTGGGGGGTGACGGCGATCGCGTCACCCGCCAGCGGCCTTACCCGAGCAGCGTCTCGACGGTCAGGGCCTGCAGTGACGGCAGCTTGACGTCCGCCAGCACGAAGCGCGGGTCGCGGCTGTTCTCTGCTTCCGGCACGACGATAGCGCGCATGCGCGCAGCTTTGCTGGCGATCATGCCGTTGACCGAGTCCTCCAGCGCGACACAGCGCTGTGGGTCGACCCCGAGGGCGGCGGCGCAGTTGAGATACACCTGCGGGTGCGGTTTGCTCCAGGGCAGGTGCTCCGCCGAGGCGAGGGCATCAAACTGGTCGCGCAGCTCGAACATATTGAGCACTTTCTCCAGCATCACCAGCGGCGAGGCTGAGGCCAGCCCAACCTTCAACCCCTGGGTTTTGCACAGGGCCACCGCCTCGCGCACCCCCGGCAGCAGCGGACGTGAGGCTTCCACCAGTTCGATGGCGCGACGGATAATGCGCGCGGTGGCTTCTGCGCGGTCTACGCCGCGCCACGGCTGCTGCGCGTACCACAGATCCACCACCAGGTCGATTCGCAGACCCAGCAGGTCGGGCAGTTCATCGCGGCGGCGGGTATCCACCCCCAGGCTCTCCATGACCTCGACCTCCGCCTGATCCCAAAGCGGCTCAGAGTCAATCAGCAACCCGTCCATATCAAAAATCGCAGCCTCAATGCGGCGCTTCGCTGACATATGTCCTTCTCCTGTTGCGTAATCAGATAAACGAATCGGCATTCATGGTATATCATACCGCGCGTTATTGGGCGAAATTCGCCGTGGAAGATAGACTTATACCCGACACATTCGGGTAAGCGAGGGGCGCCTGCGCCACGCAACGGGCGGCAGGCGAACCACTAACGCGTCTTTAACAAGGGGAACTCATGACGTACCAACAAGCTGGACGCATTGCGGTCATCAAACGTATTTTGGGATGGGTCATCTTTATTCCCGCCGTGCTGTCGACGCTGATTTCTGTCCTCAAATTTATGTATGAGCACAGTGAAAAGAAACCCGGCATTGACGCGGTGATGATGGATTTTGCGCACGTCATGATTGAGATGATGCGCTTTAACACGCCGTTCCTGAACTTTTTCTGGTACAACTCACCGCTGCCGGATTTTCACCATAGCCTGAACATCGGCTTCTGGATTATCTTCATTCTGGTGTTCGTCGGCATGGCGCTGCAGGCCTCCGGCGCGCGGATGGCGCGGCAGGCGAAATTTCTCCGCGAGGGGATTGAGGATCAGCTGATCCTCGAGCAGGCGAAAGGCGCGGAAGGGTTAACTCGCGAGCAGCTCGCCGAACGCATTGTGGTGCCGCGACATACGATCCTGGTGCAGTATTTCCCGCTGTACGTGCTGCCGGTGATGGTGATTGTTATCGGCTACTTCTTCTTCTCGCTGCTGGGCTTTCTCTAAGCCAGGTGCCCGGTTAGCCGGGCGCCATCTTATTCGGCCGGCAGAGGGCGGGGTTTACCCTGATTATCGACGGCAACGTAGATAAACAGCGCTTCCGTCGCCTTGTAGCGCTGGCCAATCGGTTCTGAAGAGACTTTTTTCACCCACACTTCGATGTTAATGGTCACTGAGGTATTGCCGCGCTTCACGCAGCGGGCATAGCAGCACACCACGTCGCCTACGGCCACCGGGCGTAAAAAGGTCATCCCATCCACGCGCACGGTCACCACGCGACCCTGGGCGATCTCTTTGGCCATAATGGCGCCGCCGATATCCATCTGCGACATCAGCCAGCCGCCAAAAATGTCCCCGTTGGCATTGGTATCTGCCGGCATTGCCAGGGTGCGTAAAACCATTTCGCCCTTCGGGGCGAGATCTTTTGTTGTCATGCTCTACTCTGTTGTGGTCAAAGACGATCAGCGGGATGCTACTATGAAAACGGCGTAGAGAGAATAGGGCTGGCGCCCGCGGAGGCGGGCGCAGGCTGCCGGGGAATTAGTGGTGGTCGTCCTGCGGCATATGACGGTAGATGTAGATCCCGCTCAGCAAGGTAAAGACCAGCGTGAGGGCAGTTAAACCGAAGACCTTAAAGTTAACCCAGATATTCTGCGGCAACCAGAAGGCGATATAGATATTAGCCAGTCCGCAGAGGATAAAAAACGCCGCCCAGGCCAGGTTAAGGCGCGACCAGACCTGCTGCGGCAGGGTCAGCTCTTTACCCAGCATGCGCTGGATAAGCGGCTTTTTCATCACCCACTGGCTGAAGAGCAGCGCGCCGGCGAACAGCGCATAGATCACCGTCACCTTCCATTTAATGAACTCATCATTGTGGAAGAAGAGGGTTAATCCACCGAAGACGGCCACCAGCACGAAGGTGATCAGCGCCATTTTTTCGATTTTACGGTAGCGCACCCAGCTGTAGATCAGCACGATGGCGGTCGCCACAATCAGCGCCGTGGTGGCGGCGTAGATATCGTAAAGCTTGTAGAAGGCGAAGAAGACCACCAGCGGTAAAAAATCCAGAAACTGCTTCATACATCGATCCCGTCTGTCAGGACGGACCGGGAAATTCCCCGGTCCAGGTTAAAATTAGCTACGGATAAGCATATACACGCGGAATAAATAGATCAGCAACAGGGCGGAAATCAGGTTGCTGAGGGTATTAATCACCACCGCGCCGACGTTTGGCGTCAGGGCGGCAAAGCTGGAAGCAAACAGTAACAGCAGAGTTTTCGCCACCAGCCAACCGATAATGGCCGGCGCCACCAGCCGCAGATTGGCCCACGCCAGGCGCATGCTGCTGCGCATGGCGCCGAGGATGCCCATTTTGTCCTGCACCAGCATGATCGGCGCAAAGGCCAGCACAATGGCCAACAGGACGCCGGGCACCAGCACTAACATCATCCCCATCTGCACCAGGAAAGTGGTGAAGAGGATCAGCAGCAGCAGCTTTGGCAGCACCGGCGCCGAGGCGCCGATGGCGCGCAGGGCGCTGACACGATGACCGGCAGAGACCAGCTGGATGAGCAGCAGGACGCCGCCGGCGAGGATCGCATTGCCCACCAGACCCGAGAAGGTTGATGCCGCCGAGGCGCGCAGCAGAACCTGCTGCTGCTCCGGCGTCATATTCTGCACCAGTTCGAACAGGCCTGCGCTACCGGCGAGGTTGTCGCCTTCGCTGAGTATCGACAGCTGCTCGTCGCTGGGTGAAAAGGCATGGCCAAGTACTACCGTAATGAACGCGCACAACAGCGCAATCAGCAAAATGGTAATGAACTGATTACGAAAAAAATTCCCGGTGTCACGGTAGACGGACTTCGCCGTGATAGACATGCATTCTCCTTGAGTGTCGCAGGTGTTAACTAGCCGGCGATTGTACCGCAAATCCTTCCGTCGTAGCACTCTCTGCGCCGGTCAGGGCAGGTATATCTTTGTAAAGAGGCCGCAATGGCGGCAGCCCATAGCGCGCTCGCGCCCGGTTGCAGGCGTCGTTTTCCTCGCCGTTTTCCCCGGACATGGCGAATTCGCGACATGGCGAAGGACGATTTTCATAGATAGTGCAGTGGACGGCGTCGCCGATCTCGCCCGATAGCGCCGCGCAGCGGCTCTGGCGTTGATTAGTGCCGCTCATACAGCGCAGGAAGGGGGTCAGCGGCTCGGTCAGCGCGGCGGGCACCAGGCCGCCCGCGTCGTCGGCTTCCGCCCAGTAGAAAGAGACTCGAAAATACGCACAACAGGCACCGCACGTCATGCACGGGTTGATTTCACTCATAATTACACCTGAAAAAAACGCATCAACACAGATTGTCGGCAGTTAACTTATCCAGCCGCCTCAGCGGCGGCAAGAGGGGCAGAAATAATTTTTTTTGCGAAAAGTGAAAATTGATGTGCGAAGGATTTAGCGTATTGCGATCGGTATCAAAAATTAATCTGGATCAATAAATGTTAAATCTAAGGTTTTAGTGTGATCTAAAACAGATCAAACGTAACTCGTTATAGGTATATTTGGCCGCGCTGAAAAACCATAATGAGGAAGTGGATATGAAGAAGTTAGCAGCGGCGGCATTGATTCTAAGCACTCTTACTACCGGCAGCGTCTGGGCGCATGAAGCGGGTGAATTTTTCATTCGTGCCGGGACCGCCACCGTCCGACCGACGGAAGGCTCTGACAATGTGCTGGGCAGTCTGGGCAGTTTCAACGTCAGTAACAATACTCAGCTGGGTTTAACCTTTACCTATATGGCGACCGATAACATCGGTGTGGAACTGCTGGCGGCTACGCCGTTCCGCCATAAGGTTGGTACCGGGCCAACCGGCACCATCGCTACCGTCCATCAGTTGCCACCCACCCTGATGGCGCAGTGGTACTTTGGCGATGCGCAAAGCAAGGTGCGTCCGTACGTGGGGGCGGGGATTAACTACACCACCTTCTTTAATGAAGACTTTAACGATACCGGCAAGGCGGCCGGGCTTTCCGATCTGAGCCTGAAGGACTCCTGGGGCGCGGCAGGGCAGGTCGGCCTCGATTACCTGATTAACCGTGACTGGCTGCTGAATATGTCGGTGTGGTACATGGATATCGACACCGATGTGAAATTCAAAGCCGGCGGTGTGGACCAGAAAGTCAGCACCCGCCTGGATCCGTGGGTGTTTATGTTCTCCGCAGGCTATCGGTTCTAACGCCTGCTGCAAACTGGCCAGCGGACGGCCAGTCTGTTGCCTCCTCACCCCTCCCTGCGATAAACCTTCGCCTGCGGATCACACTTCAGTCCACTGGCGCAGCAGGTTGTGATACATATTGAGCAGGGAGAGGACCTCTTCCCCGTCGCCAAAGCGGGTTTTGAGAGACTGGATCGTGCGGTCCAGGTCGTAGAGCATCGCGCGCTGCTTATCGTCGCGGACCATCGACTGGATCCACAGGAAAGAGGCCTGGCGAACCCCGCCGGTGACCGGGGTGACGCAGTGCAGGCTACTGGCGGGATAGAGCACCAGATGTCCGGCCGGGAGCTTCACCCGGTGCTGGCCATAGGTATCTTCAATCACCAGTTCGCCCCCTTCATAGCTTTCCGGCTCGCAGAGGAACAGTGTCGCCGAGAGGTCGGTCCGCATCCAGCCCGCATCCCCGTTCTGGCGCACCGCGCCATCGACATGAAAACCGTAGGTCTCTCCCGGCCCATAGCGATTAAACAACGGCGCGGAAATCGTCCGCGGCAGCGCGGCGGAAAAAAACTGCGGATGGCCGCGCAGCGCGTCGAGTACGGCGGCCTGCAGACGGGCATACAGCGGCGTGCGGGTATCGATCTGCTGGTTTTGTTTGACGGTCGCCCCCTGGCTGCCGACGGTAACCCGCCCGTCAACCCATTCGGCCTGCGCCAGCAGGCGGCCATATTCAGCTACCTGGTCCGCCGTCAGCACGTCAGGAATGTGATACATCATTGCGGTGTTCTCTCAAAAAGGTGGGGCGCGATGGCCCCACGTACAGACTCAGAAATGGACGTTCGCCGTCAACATAAAGGTACGGGGTTCGCCCGGATGATAGCGATAGCCGCTCTTGTTGATGGAAGCCACGTAATCGGTATCAAACAGGTTGTACATATTGAGCTGCAGATCGAGATTGCTGTTGACCCGATAGCCCAGTTTGGCGTCGGCGACCCAATAGCCCTCGGTGTGATCCGGGGTACCCACCGCGCCATCGCTGCCCCGGCGCAGGCTTCCGACATAGCGCACACCGCCGCCGACGGACAGATCGCTGGTTGCCTGATACTGCGTCCACAGCGTAAAGGCATGTTTCGGGGTGTAGGCCAGCGCGGAAGAGCCATCCTGCGCCACATTCTGACCCTCTGTCACCGTGGCATGCTGCTGGGTGTAGCCGGCGATGATTGTCCAGTCCGGGGTCAGGTTCCCGGTTGCGGAGAGCTCATAGCCTTCCACGCGCTTTTTGCCGTACTGCGACCAGGTTCCGTCATCGTTGGCGGCCACTTCGTTTTCAATATCGGTGCGGAATAACGCCGCGCTGAGCAGCAGGCGCTTGTCGAGGATTTGCCACTTGGTGCCCAGTTCGCTGGATTTCGCTTTCTGCGGTTTAAAGTCGGTCCGGTTGGCGCTGTTGCCGCTACCGCTGGCAGCCAGCGCGAAGCTGCTGCCCCCCGGCGGTTGCTGCGAGATGGCATAGTTGACGTAGATATTGCCCTGCTCGGTTAAGCGATACAGCGCCCCGGCCTTCCAGTTAACCAGGTTACCGGATTTAGCGGTATCGACAGTGGTGACCGGGCTGCCGGTCGACTGTCCTGGCGGGCAGGCGACAGCCCCGCGTCCGCTGCCGCCGCAGGCGGTGGCGCTGTCATATTTGGTATGGTAACTGTCGAGACGCAGCCCACCGTTGACCTCAACCCGGTCGGTCAGCGCCAGCGTATCAAAGGCATAGATACCGAAGGTATCGGTCTGGCCGTTGGCGTTCGCCCCGTTTCTGTCCAGCCCGCCAATCGACAGGCTGCTCACCGGATGATAGAGATTCACCGCCGGAGCGGTCAGGGCGTTGACGCCATAGTTAGTCTGGTTTTCCCGGGTAAACTCCACGCCGGCACTGACGTCATGGCCTATCGATCCGGTATTGAAGGTCGAAGTGATATTGGTCTGGTTGGTCAGAATGCGGTTGCTGACATCTTTGGTATTAACCAGACGTGACCAGCTCCAGGTATTGACGTCATTGATGTCGGGGGCGGTGATATTGCTCGCGCCGCCCATCACCGCGGTCAGGAGATACTCCTGCTTCACACGCGACCAGCGGGTGGTATTGCGCACGGTGGTATTGTCCGTCAGATCGTGTTCAAAGCGCAGGGTGCCGCTGTCGGTGGTGGATTTATCGTAATCGGAGTCGGTGCCATAGAAATTGCTGGTATCGACCTTACCGGCGGAATTGAGGGCGGCATACTTCGGCGAAGGCGCCGAATAGCCCGGCAGGCCGACGGTGGGGATCCCGCCATCCGGGGTGTTATTCTGCCGGACGTGGAGATAGTTCAGATACAGACGGGTGGGCGTATCGAGGCCGAAGGCCAGGGACGGGGCAATGCCGTAGCGCTCGTTCTCAATCTTATCCCGGCCGGCGTCGTGGGTTTTTTCGCCCATCAGGTTGAGGCGAAACGCGGCGTTGTCGCCGAAGGCCTGGTTAAGGTCAAGGGTACCCCGACGCGACCAGGCGCTGCCGATGCTGGCGGATCCGTCGATCCCGGAGTCAAGGCGCGGCTGCTTGCTGATCATATTGATCGAGCCGGAAGGGGCGCTGCGGCCATAGTCCGTGCCGGCGGGCCCCTTGATGACTTCCACCTGCTGGGTATTGAAGGTATCCCGCGTCACGCTGCCGATATCGCGAATGCCGTCGACATAAATACTGTTGGAGGTGTCCACGCCGCGCATAAAGATGGCGTCCCCGGTGGTTGAGCTGCCATTCTCCCCGGCGTAAAACGCCCCGACGCCGGGGACGTTTTTGAGGGCGTCAGTCAGGTTGGTGACGCCCTGATCTTTAATGACCTGTTCGGGGATCACGGCGATGGTGCGAGTGGTATCCACCAGTGGTTTATTGAACTTGGGATCGGCGGAGGCTCCGGGAGAATAAAGCGAAGGCGGGGAGGCTTCCACCACCAGCGTCTCTTCATTATTTTTGACTGATTTTTCGGCTGCCATGCCGGTTGCCGGCGCGGCTCCCAGACACAGCCCCGTAAACAATGCCAATGAGTTGAAACTGCCAAACGGCAGAGAAGCGTTTTTTTCCATGATAAATGCAGGCTTATTTTTTGTTATTAGCACATATCACGCCGCGCAAAAGCGACGTTATTCGTCGTCTGGCTTGCACTGACCCGGCGTGATTCTATAAATGATAAAAAGAATAGTTATCATTCGCCTTAATATTTACACAGAAAAGTTGACGTTTAAACTGATTTCTTCACCACCGTTTACAAATTTCATAAATTTTGAACAAAAAAGGCGGGTGACCTCGGTAAAGGCGGCAGGGCAACGCGGAATATAGCGCGGTGACCTTGGATAACAGACGCCGGGCGGGCGCCGAAGGGCGCCCTGAGGCTGGCGTCCCGGCGGGCTTACCAGGGCACCGTGCGGCCGTGGCCATCCAGATACTCCACTCCCGGGCGCCGCCCGCCGTTTCGGCCTTAGCACTTCGGCGATGATCCGAACGTTAACTCGCTTGCGGCACGTGACCGGCGATCCCCTGCTGGTGCGGGCCGGACGCAAAATGGTGTTCACCCCGCATGCGCAGCGGATCCGCAGCAAAACGCACAGTGTGCTGAGCGATATGCGCGCGGTGCTCAATCCCGTTTACCGCCGCGGCGGCGATAGATGCAGAGCGCTATGTCGCCTGGGGACATGTTATCGTTTCCCGGCATGGGATCGTATATGGGCTGGTGGATGACCAGCTGGCAGAGCGGGGCGGGGGCTGTACCGGCGCATCGCCGCCGTCGTGCCGGGCTTCAGCGCCGCGCTGGGGCTGGTGCCGGCCTCCTGCGTGCGTCATCCTTCGCCGCAGGGGATAGTAAGTTTTCCGCTGCCGGTCAGCACCGGGGTGATTACGGTGTCGCAGGCGTGGCGTCCGCGCCAGGAGCAGGCCCCGGCCACCGCTGGCTGCGGCAGCGGGTGCGAGAGGTGTGTCGCGAGTAAAAAAAAGCCCGCACAAGTGCGGGCAAAAATACTGGAAGCAATGTGAGCAATGTCGTACTGAATACCTGAGTTATTTACTCAACTATTCAGTGATGAGAAAGATAATATTTCTCATTTAAGATATCAACCCCATCTTTTGTGCGGAAGCGATTTTTTATCCGAGGGTGAAAACCGTACGCTTCTGGCTGTCGTCCTGCGGCCAGGCCGCCGCGATCTCCTGCAGCGGCCGCGGGGTGGTGGCGATGGTCAATTTCCCCGGCACCGCCGCCTGCAGCATTTCGCCGGTCGCCGCCAGCAGCTGCGGCATCGTCAGGCTACCGATCCCGCTGCCCATCAGCAGGAGCGGGGCGGAACGCAGAACCGCGCCATTTAACGCGATATCGGCCCCAGCCAGGGACCCCACTTGCACATAGCGCACCGGCCTGCCGGCCGGGGTATATTTGGCCAGGGCCGGCAATAATAATTCCGCGCTGTGTCCCCACAGATAATCGATGACCACATCGATCTGCGCGGCGCTGACCGCTGAAAACTGTGCAGTTAACGTCTTATCATCCGCCGTTAACTGAATACATTCATCGGCGCCGATCGCCGCCAGCGACTGCGCATTGCGTCCGGTCGCAATGATTTTTTTTGCGCCCAGGTAGCGGGCAATCTGCACCGCCAGCTGACCGGCGCTGCCGGTGGCGCCGTTAATCAGCACCGTTTCGCCGGCCTGAAGCTGGGCGCGAGTCACCAGAGACGCCCACGCGGACATGCCGGGGTTGGCCATCGCCGCCGCCGGGATATCATCGAGCTCATCCGGCAGCGGCAGGCAATTCTGCAGGGCGACCGGCGCCCGCTGCGCCATACTGCCGAAGGGGGCAGTGGGGAAGGCGAAGTAGACGCGCTGGCCCTGGGATGTAGTGCCGACACCATCGATACCGGGTACAAAAGGCAGATTGCCGTCGAAGCTGTAATGGCGTCCTGATGCCCGGGCCTTGACCACATGGCTCATCGCGGCGGCGCGGACGTCAATAAGCGTCTGGCCGGGCGCGGGCTGCGGCTCGATGAAATCGGCCCAAACCGGGCCTTCTGCGAGATCAAAAACCACGCCTGCTTTCATAAATTATCTCCTGTCGGGAATTATGTGTAAAATACACATATTGTTTTGCAGCACTATACGCGGAAAATTAATACATGCAAGATGCACATAATGGCTACGACATTACCGACTTTCACGGCGCGCTGCTGGATATCATCAGCGTGATGAACCAGCCGGTGCGCGACGAGCAGATCCTCCAGGCAGCTGGCGTCAAGCTGGAACAGATGCTGTTTCCGCTTCTGGTGGCGGTAGGGCGCTATGGCCCGGTGGGGGTGGTTGAGCTGGCGGATCATTTAGGGCGCGATTACACCACCGTCAGTCGTCAGGTGAAGAAACTGGAAGCCCAGGGGCTTGCCGGTAAGCAACCGAACCGTCATGACCGACGGATCAGCGAAGTGACGCTTAGCGCCAGGGGACAACAGATGATCGACAGGATCGCCGTCGCGCGGCGGCGGTTAATGAATCAGGTGCTGGCGCAGTGGCCGGAAGATGAAGTGCAGGCGCTGTTTCGCTTAACGCGCAAATACGCCGACAGTTTGCAGAAATCATCGCCGCCTGGCGCGATGCCAGGCGGCTGACGGTCAGGCGGTTTTGGTCGCCGCCTTCAGGCTCTGGACGAAGGCTTTCAGCTCGTCGAGCATGGTTTGCGGCTCATCAAGATGACGTTCGATGATTTTGACGATGGCGGAACCGGAGATCGCCCCGGCGGCCCCGGCGTCAATGGCGGCGCTCACCTGCTCCGGCGCGGAGATGCCAAAGCCCTGCAGCGGCGGCGCAGCGTGATATTCCGCCAGCTTCTCCACCAGATGGTGCAGCGGCAGCGCAGCGCGATTTTCCGCACCCGTCACCCCGGCGCGCGACAGCAGATAGGTGTAGCCGCGGCCATAAGAGGCGATCTGGCGCAGTAAATCGTCATCCGCGTTGGGCGGGCAAATGAAAATTGGCGCGATGTTATGGCGCATCGCCGCCTGGCGGAACGGGGCGGACTCTTCCACCGGCACGTCGGCTACCAGCACCGAGTCGACGCCGACGCGGGCGCACTGGGCATAGAACTCATCGATACCCGGGCTGAAGACGAGGTTGGCGTACATCAGCAGGCCGATTGGGATCGTTGGATGCTTCTGGCGGATCGCCGCCAGCATCTCAAAGCACAGCGCCGGGGTTACCCCCGCGGCGAAGGCGCGCAGGGCCGCGCCCTGGATGGTCGGGCCGTCCGCCAGCGGGTCGGAGAAGGGGATCCCCAGCTCAAGGGCATCGGCGCCGCCTTCGATCAGCGCATCGATAATTTTCAGCGACTGCTCCGGTCCCGGATCGCCAAGGGTGACAAAGGGGACGAAAGCGCCTTCCTGGCGGTTTTTCAGTTGGGCAAACAGCGTCTCATAGCGTTCCATCAGATTTCCCCTCGCGCTTTCAGGATGTCGTGTACGGTGAAAATGTCTTTATCGCCGCGGCCGGAGAGGTTAACCACCAGCAGCTGCTCTTTTTCCGGGTTCTCGCGCATCATTTTCAGCGCATGGGCCAGAGCGTGAGAGGACTCCAGCGCCGGGATGATCCCTTCGTGGCGGGAGAGCGCTTTAAACGCCTCCAGCGCTTCGTCATCGGTGATCGACACATAGTCGGCGCGCCCGGTGCTGTTCAGAAACGCGTGCTGCGGCCCAACGGACGGGAAGTCCAGCCCGGCGGAAATGGAGTAAGATTCCTCGATCTGGCCGTCGGCGGTTTGCATCATCGGCGACTTCATCCCGAAGTAGATCCCCACACGACCATGCTTCAGCGGCGCGCCGTGCTCCCCGCTTTCGATACCGTGCCCGGCAGGCTCCACGCCGATCAGGCCGACGCGGGTTTCCTCGATAAAATCAGCGAACATGCCGATGGCGTTTGACCCGCCGCCGACGCAGGCGATCACCGCGTCCGGCAGACGGCCCTCTTTTTCGAGGATCTGCGCTTTGGTCTCTTCGCCGATCATGCGCTGGAATTCACGCACGATGGTCGGGAACGGGTGCGGACCGGCGGCGGTGCCCAGCATATAGTGCGCCTTCTCGTAGCTGCCGGACCAGTCGCGCAGCGCCTCGTTACAGGCATCTTTCAGCGTGGCGGAGCCGCTGTGCACCGGGATCACCTCGGCGCCCATCAGGCGCATACGGAAGACGTTCGGCGACTGGCGCTCGACGTCCTTGGCGCCCATGTAGATACGGCATTTCAGACCGAGCAGGGCGCTGGCCAGCGCTGAGGCGACGCCGTGCTGACCGGCGCCGGTCTCGGCGATAATTTCGGTTTTGCCCATCCGTTTGGCCAGCAGAGCCTGGCCCAGCACCTGGTTGGTTTTGTGCGCGCCGCCGTGCAGCAGATCTTCGCGTTTCAGGTACAGGGTAGTGCGGGTCCCTTCGGTCAGGTTCCGGCATTTGGTCAGGGCCGTCGGACGACCGGCGTAGTTTTTCAGCAGGTCGGTGAATTCCGCCTGAAAGGCCGGGTCCTTCTGCGCGCTGACAAAGGCCTCTTCCAGCTGGCGCAGGGCGGGCATCAGGATCTGCGGCACATACATGCCGCCGAATTCGCCGAAGTAGGGGTTCAGTAAAGTGCTCATTATTGCTCCTTAATATGCGCGCAGCGTCTGGAAAACGGAGGCCAGCTTGCTGGCGTCTTTAATCCCGGGTTGCGACTCTACGCCTGAATTGAAATCGAGTCCGGCACAGCCGCTTTTGGCCGCTTCCACACAGTTATCGGCGCCGAGGCCGCCAGCCAGCATGACGTTGCGCAGGTCCTGGCCCTGCAGCAGGCTCCAGTCAAAACGCTGGCCGCTGCCGCCCTGGCCGTTGTCGAGCAGATACTTATCGACATGGCGGAGTGTACGGGACGGCAAGGTTTCGCCAACGCTCAGCGCTTTCCAGATGCGGACGCTATCCGCGAGGGCGTCGCGCAGCGCGTCGATATAGGCCTGGTCTTCATCACCGTGCAGCTGTACGGCGGCCAGCTCCAGGGCCTGGGCGCGGGCGACCACCTCATCCAGCGGCGCATTGCGGAAGACGCCGACGTACTGCAGCGGCGCGGCGGCGATCACCGCTTTAGCCTGGGCGTCATTTACCGCCCGCGGCGAGGTCGGGACGAAGATCAGCCCACCGTAGATGGCGCCAGACTCCCAGGCCACCTGCGCATCCTGCGGGCGCGTCAGGCCGCACACTTTGTTCTCGCCGAGCAGCACGCGCTTGACCGCCGCTTCCAGATCCGCCTGCTCCATCAGGGCGGAGCCGATCAGGAAGCCATTGGCGAAGTGGCTCAGCTCACGCACTTCGGCATAGGTATGGATGCCGGATTCGCTGATCACCGTGACATCAGGGCCGAGACGCGCCGCCAGCTGACGGGTGCGGTTGAGGTCAATCGACATATCGCGCAGGTCGCGGTTGTTGATGCCCACCACCTTCGCCTTCAGGGCGATGGCGCGCTCCAGCTCCTCATCATTGCTGACTTCGGTGAGCACGCCCATATTCAGGCTGTGAGCCACCGCCGAGAGCTGACGATACTGTTCATCGTCGAGCACCGACAGCATCAGCAGGCAGGCGTCGGCCTGATAGTAGCGCGCCAGGTAGATCTGGTAAGGGTCGATGGTGAAGTCCTTACACAGGATCGGCTGCGGCGCTACCTTGCTGACGATCGGCAGAAAATCGAAGCTGCCCTGGAAATATTTCTCATCACACAGCACCGAGATCGCCGAGGCGTAGTGTTTGTAGATGCTGGCGATCGCCGCCGGATCGAAATCTTCGCGAATCAACCCCTTCGACGGCGAAGCCTTTTTGCACTCGAGAATAAACGCGGTGCGGGTGCCGGCCAGCGCGTCATAGAAATTGCGCTGCGTCGGGACGACCTCATTCTGAAAACTGGCTAACGGTTGTTGTTGTTTGCGGGCTTCCACCCAAATCGCTTTGTCGGCAACGATTTTTGCTAAAACGGTCTGCATTCTTTACCCTCTTGCCGCTAAGGCGGTCACTCTGTCATAGGCCGCGCCGCTGTGCAGCACATCCAGTACCTGCTGAGCGTTAGCTTTCAGATCTTCATGCCCGTGTAAACGCATCAACATGGCGACGTTGGCGGCGACGGCGGCTTCGTGAGCGGCTTCACCTTTACCTTGTAGCAAGCGCGTCAGAATGTCACGGTTTTCTTCCGGCGTGCCGCCCGCCAGCTGCGCCTGATGGTAAGGCGTCAGGCCGAAATCGTCGGCGGTCAGCTGATAGCTTTTAATTTCCCCGTTATGCAGCTCGGCGACCACCGTGGGCGCATGCAGCGAGACTTCATCCATCCCGCCGCTGTGCACCACGGCAGCGCGCTGATAACCGAGTACGCGCAAGGTTTCCGCAATCGGCAACACCAGTTCCGGGCTGTAGACGCCAATCAGCGCCAGCGGCGGATGCGCCGGGTTGATCAGCGGGCCCAGCACGTTAAACAGAGTACGGGTCTTCAGCTGCTGACGGACCGGCATCGCGTGGCGGAAACCGGTGTGGTACTTCGGCGCGAACAGGAAGCAGACGCCCAGCTCATCGAGCGCCGCGCGGGATTTATCGGCGTTCATATCGAGATTAATGCCGAAGGCCGCCAGCAGGTCAGAAGAGCCTGATTTACTGGAAACGCTGCGGTTGCCGTGCTTCGCCACTTTCAATCCACAGGCAGCGGCGACAAACGCGCTGGCGGTGGAGATATTAATGCTGTTGCTGCCGTCGCCACCGGTGCCGACGATGTCGGCAAACAGGTAGTCCGGGCGCGGGAACGGCGCGGCGTTTTCCAGCAGCGCGGTGGCGGCGCCGGCAATTTCCTGCGGCTGCTCGCCGCGCACTTTCATACTGACCAGCGCGGCGGCCAGCTGTTCAGGCTTCACTTCGCCGCGCACGACGGCGGAGAACAGCTGGTGGCTCTCCTGCTGGCTCAGGGTTTCCGCCTGGTACAGCTTCTCAAGGATCGGCTGGAGGGTGTTGGTATGCTCCAGCTTCTGCAGCGCCCAGGCCAGGGTCTGCTCCAGCAGTCGCGCGCCCTGGGTGGTGAGGATCGATTCCGGGTGGAACTGGAAGCCGCACACCCGATCCGCATCGTGACGCACCGCCATCACCATGCCATTGAAATTGGCGTTAATCGTCAGCCCGGCAGGAATATTGCTGCCGACCAGCGAGTGGTAGCGCGCCACCGGCAGCGGGTTAGCCAGACCGGCAAACATCGCCTGGCCGTCGTGCTCAATGCTGGAGGCTTTGCCGTGAAGGATCTCGCCCGCCTGGCCGACATAGCCGCCGTAGGCTTCGACAATGGCCTGGTGGCCGAGGCAGATGCCGATGATCGGCAGCTTGCCCCGCATGCGGGTCAGCAATTCCGGCATGCAGCCGGCTTCGCTTGGCGTACCCGGGCCAGGGGAGAGCATCAGCACCGGATTGTCCATGGTGCCCAGACGCTCAATCAGCGCCTGCGCCGGAACGGAGTTACGGTAAATCACCACGTTATGGCCGTTGGCGCGCAGCTGGTCTGCCAGGTTATAGGTGAAAGAATCGATATTATCGAGCAGCAGAATGTCAGCCATCAGAAAATCTCCTTCGCGTGATGGGCCTGGGCAATGGCGCGCAGCACCGCGCGGGCTTTATTTCGGGTCTCATCCGCTTCCGACTGGGGAACCGAGTCGAGCACAATGCCGGCTCCGGCCTGGACGGTAGCGATACCCTCCTGCACGTAGGCGGAACGGATAACGATGCAGGTGTCGAGGTCGCCGTGGGCAGTGAAATAGCCCACCGCGCCGCCGTAGCTGCCGCGTCGTTTACCTTCGGCGGCGGCAATCAGCTGCATGGCGCGAACCTTCGGCGCGCCGCTGAGAGTGCCCATGTTCATGCAGGCGCGGTAAGCGTGCAGCACATCGAGATCCTGACGCAGTTCACCCACCACCCGGGAGACCAGATGCATCACGAAGGAGTAACGGTCAACCTTGGTTAAATCGGCGACATAGCGGCTGCCCGGGGTACAGATGCGGGCCAGATCGTTGCGCGCCAGGTCCACCAGCATCAGGTGCTCGGAAAGCTCTTTGTGATCGGTACGCATTTCCAGTTCGATACGGCTGTCGAGATCGCGATCCAGCGAGCCGTCGGCGCGGCGGCCGCGCGGCCGGGTGCCGGCGATGGGGTAGATCTCAATCTGACGGCTGACGGCATCATACTTCAGCGAGCTTTCCGGCGAGGCGCCGAACAGGGTGAAATCATTGTCCTGCATAAAGAACATGTACGGGCTGGGGTTGCTCTTCTTCAGCACATCATAGGCGGCCAGCGGCGACGGGCAGGGCAGCGAGAAGCGGCGGGAAGGGACCACCTGGAAGATTTCCCCGGCGCGGATCGCGCGCTGCATTTTGCGCACCACCGCGCCGTACTCTTCATCGCTCTGGTCAACGTCGCAGCGCATTTCGGCCACGGTGGTAACCGGTAGCGGCGCCGGCGGCTCGTTCAGCTGCTGACGCAGCTGGCTCAGGCGCTGCTCCAGGCGCTGTTTTTCACTCTCCAGCGGGGTGAACAGGCTCGCCTGGATGCGGGTATGCTTGGCCTGATGGTCGATGACCAGCAGGGTCTCCGCCAGATAGAAGCAGTAGTCCGGGCAGGCGGTGTCGCTCTGCAGGGGCGGCAGATCTTCAAAGCCGGCCACCAGGTCATAGGCGAACAGGCCGCCGAAGAACATCGCTTCACGCTCGTTGGCCGGGACGGTCACCAGCTCCTGCAGGAGACGGAATGCGTCAAACACTGACAGCGAGCAGAGGCGGGCGTCTTCATCGAGCAGGGAACTGACTGCCGGGAAGGTCAGGATCCGGCCGTTGGGCTGGCGCTGATTGGCGATCCCGGAGGGCAGCGCGCCGTCCAGCAGCTCCAGCAGCGCGGCGCCGTTGGCGGAGAGGGCCTGAATGGTGACAGTGTCACCGAGAGCGGTGATGCGCAGCGCGCTGTCCACCAGCAGCAGGCTTTTTAAGTCATCTTTGCTGTCGATGTCAGCCGATTCCAGCAGCAGCGTGGCCGGACGGGCGCCGCACAGTTGGTGGAATAACGCCGTCGGGTTCTCCCGGTAGATGGCGTCGCTGGTGAGAAGCTCGAGTGCCGGTTTGGATGTTTGCATTATTGTTCTCGCCTGTTCGTATTATTTTTGTCCAATAAAAAGCCCGCTCATTGGCGGGCCGGGTATCTGTATGCTGAATGCAAAACGCGATCACGCCGCCCGTTATCAGGAGGTGCGCCACCAGCTGTGCAGAGTGATAAAGTGCATTTTCATCGTGATACCCCTTCATGTGAACTTGCGTACTAGTTAACTAGTTCAATGGAATAAAGTCAACCCTTGTTTGCAGATTTTCTCTGCCTGTCGGTATGATAATGCGCTTATTTACGTTGATGTCCAGCAGGAGTCCTTTTGAGCGACAGCCAATACGCAGTGATTTACGATCTGCACAGCCATACCACCGCCTCTGACGGGCGGCTGACTCCGCAGGAACTGGTCCATCGCGCCCATGAAATGCGCGTAGGCACGCTGGCGATCACCGACCATGACAGCGTGGCGGCGATCCCCGCGGCCCGGGAGGAGATCGCCCGCGCCGGATTACCCTTGACCCTGGTGAACGGCGTCGAGATTTCCACCCTCTGGGAGAATCACGAGATTCATATTGTGGGTCTCAATATTGATATTGCGCACCCTGCGATGACCGCCCTGCTGGAGGAGCAGAAAGCGCGGCGCCAGCAGCGCGGCCAGATGATTGCCGAGCGTCTGGAGAAGGCGCGCATCCCCGGCGCCTGGGAAGGGGCGCTGCGGCTGGCGGACGGTGGCGCCGTCACCCGCGGCCATTTTGCCCGTTTTCTGGTGGAGGCCGGCCACGCGAAGAACATGGCGGAGGTCTTCAAAAAATACCTTGCCCGCGGGAAAACCGGTTACGTGCCGCCGCAGTGGTGTACAATAAAACAAGCAATTGATGTCATTCATCATTCTGGCGGTAAGGCGGTGATAGCCCATCCCGGGCGTTACGATCTTTCCGCCAAGTGGCTTAAGCGGCTGTTGGCCCACTTCAGCGAGCAGGGCGGTGATGCCATGGAAGTGGCCCAGTGTCAGCAGGCGCCCCATGAACGCGCCCAGTTGGCCGCCCTGGCCGTGCAGTTTGGTCTTCTGGCGTCGCAGGGTTCCGATTTCCATCAGCCCTGCGCGTGGATCGAACTTGGCCGTAAGCTCTGGCTCCCTGCCGGCGTGGAAGGCGTCTGGCACAGCTGGGAAGCGGCCACCGAATAAAAATTGAGAGGGAAGTATGAGCCAGTTTTTTTATATCCATCCGGATAACCCGCAGGCGCGGTTGATTAACCAGGCGGTGGAGATTGTGCGTAAGGGCGGGGTGATCGTATATCCTACCGACTCCGGCTACGCGCTGGGCTGCAAAATTGAAGACAAGGGCGCGATGGAGCGGATCTGCCGCATCCGTCAGCTGCCGGACGGCCACAACTTCACCCTGATGTGCCGCGACCTGTCCGAACTGTCAACCTACGCCTTTGTGGACAACGTGGCGTTTCGCCTGATGAAAAACAATACGCCGGGCAACTACACCTTTATCCTCAAAGGAACGAAAGAGGTACCGCGCCGGCTGCTGCAGGAGAAGCGTAAAACCATTGGTATGCGCGTCCCGTCCAACCCCATCGCTCAGGCGTTGCTTGAGACCTTAGGCGAACCGATGCTCTCTACCTCGCTGATGCTGCCCGGCAGCGACTTTACCGAATCCGACCCGGAAGAGATCAAAGATCGTCTGGAGAAAGTCGTGGACCTCATTATCCACGGCGGTTTCCTGGGGCAGCAGCCGACCACGGTTATCGACCTGACGGAAGATACCCCGGTGGTGCTGCGCGAAGGCGTGGGCGACGTGAGGCCGTTTCTCTGACACTACCTGCCGGGCGGTGCCTCATGCGCCGCCTGGTACCCTCTCTTTTCTCCCCGACGGCACGACCATCATCCACAGCGCCACGCAGACCAGCAGCGCGCCGAGAATTAACCCACTCTCCACAATCTCTCCAAGAAAAAGATAGCCCCACAGCACCGCAAAAGGCGGGATCAAAAAGGTCACGGACAGTGAACGCAGCGGTCCAATATCAGCGATCAGGCGGAAATAGAGGATATACCCTGCCGCCGTGCAGACGACACCCAGCATAAGCATTGCCATCCACGGCAGGCCCTGACCCCAGTCCACAGCCAGCCCATGCCCGCAGGACCAGAGAAAGAAGGGGCATAAAAACAGCGTGGCGCCGATTTGGCTGCCCAACGCGACGCGCTCCGCTTCGAGGCCGCCGCGCTGTTGGATCCAGCGGCGGGTCAGAAAGCCGGCCAGGCCATAGCAGGCGGTGGCGGTCAGACAGGCGCCGACGCCCGGCAGCAGCTGGGCGGCGCCGAGGCCGGTAGTCGGGCGCGCGATCACCGCCACGCCAATAGCGCCCAGCGCCGCGCCAGCGCCTTTGCGCAGGGTCAGCGGTTCCGCAAAGCAGAGTGCGCCAATCAGCACCCCCATCATCGGCGCCGTGGCGTTGAGCGTGGCGGAGTACCCTGCCGGTAGCCATTGCGCGGCAAGGCAGTACATCAGAAAAGGGAGGCCGGAATTGATGACCCCCAGCTTCAGAGTGGCGATGAATTTACCCTCATACCCGCCCCATTTTCCGCGCGCGCCGGCCAGCAACCCTAAAGCGACGGCGGCGAACAGCACGCGCAGAAAGGCGCTGTTTACCGCGCCGAAAGCCGGGGTGGTGATGCGCATAAACAGAAAGCTGGCACCCCAGAGGGCGGCAAGCAGCAGCAGGCGACCACAGTCGATAACACGCATGATTGACTCCTTGTGAACGGTAAGGAAGCTAACTGTAGAGCTCTCGTGCAATGGCCGACAAACGCGTTATGCTTACATGATTAAGTTTTTCTTAACTGAGGTTCTATAGCCATGAAACTCCCGCCGCTGAATGCGTTGCGCTGTTTTGAGGCGGCGGCGCGGCTACTCAGCCTGAAGCTGGCCGCCAGTGAACTTTGCGTCACACCCAGCGCTGTCAGCCAGCAGATTGCACGTCTGGAGGAGGCGCTGAATGTCCCGCTATTTATCCGTACCCCCCGACGGTTACAGTTAACGGAGGTGGGGGAGATCTACCTCCGGGCCGTGCAGCCCGCGTTTCATCAGATAGCTGCCGCCACCCGGCGTCTGCAGGTGCCCCCGGGGCCGGAAAAAGTGACTGTCAGTTGTACCAGCGGCTTTGCTATTCAATGGCTGCTGCCGCGGCTGGCTGATTTTGAACGGCGCTATCCACAGATAGAGATCCTGATCGGCACCACCAACCGGCGAGTGGATTTGCTGAGCGAAGAGATCGATTTTGCCGTGCGGCATGGCGTCGGGAGCTGGCCGGAACTGCAGGCTTATCGTCTGCTGGATGACGATCTGATGCCGGTCTGTAGTCCGCAGCTGATTGCTCCGCACCGGACCCTCGCCGATACCAGCGATCTGCTAGAGTATCCGCTGCTGCACGATGAACATCGTGAGGACTGGGCGCTGTGGTGCGAGGCCGTGGGGCTGGAAGCGCACCGCGCGCGCCGTGGCCCGGTGTTCACTGATTGCAACGGCGTAACGGAGGCGGCATTAGCCGGTATGGGGATGGCTTTACTGCGACGTTCATTCATAGCGCCTGCGCTGACGCAGGGGCGGCTGGTGAATCCTCTGGCGCAGCCCATCGCCTGTCCGCTGGCCTATCATCTGGTTTACCACGAGACCGCGCTGCTGGCCCCTGCCAACCGCTGTTTTCGTGACTGGCTGCTCGCCCAGCGCTCTGCCGTCGCGCAAGAGCAGGCGTAGCGCAGGGAGGCGCTCTCTGTCCGACTAAGACCAACACAGGTGAGGGCAGACAGGAGAATGAGGAAAATCTGTTCCATACTAAAGGCGCGGTGTGGCGAACAGAAGCTTTCCCGGCGAAGTTAGTGTAGTATGTTCGGCCACGAATACGGGCTCGCGGCGAATGTTTTGCGCATGCCGGCGAGACTTTACGTAAAAAGTATATACGTAACAATGAGTTGCTGATACAGGCCTCATTGTTTCATAAAGCATACCAGACGCCTGGGAAGGCGACACCTTAAGGAAGCTCAATGAGCGAGAAACTGCAAAAAGTGCTGGCCCGCGCCGGCCACGGCTCCCGCCGTGAAATTGAAGCGAAAATCGAAGCTGGCCGCGTCAGCGTCGACGGCAAAATCGCCACCCTCGGCGACCGTGTGGAAATCGTCCCCGGTTTAAAAATTCGTATCGATGGCCATCTGATCTCGGTGAAAGAGTCCGCTGAGCAGATCTGCCGCGTGCTGGCGTACTACAAGCCGGAAGGCGAACTGTGCACCCGTAACGATCCGGAAGGACGCCCGACGGTGTTCGATCGTCTGCCTAAACTGCGCGGCGCGCGCTGGATTGCCGTTGGTCGTCTGGACGTCAACACCTGTGGCCTGTTGCTGTTCACCACCGACGGCGAACTGGCAAACCGCCTGATGCACCCGAGCCGTGAAGTCGAGCGTGAGTACGCCGTCCGCGTTTTCGGCCAGGTAGATGAAGATAAGCTGCGTCAGCTGTCTCGCGGCGTGCAGTTAGAAGATGGTCCGGCGGCGTTTAAAACCATTAAATTCACCGGCGGTGAAGGGATTAACCAGTGGTACAACGTCACCCTGACCGAAGGGCGTAACCGCGAAGTGCGTCGTCTGTGGGAAGCGGTCGGCGTGCAGGTCAGCCGCCTGATCCGCGTGCGCTATGGCGATATTCTGCTGCCGAAAGGCCTGCCGCGCGGCGGCTATACCGAGCTGGACCTGGCGCAGACCAACTACCTGCGCGAACTGGTGGAGCTCACTCCGGAAACCAGCTCCAAGGTCGCCGTTGAAAAAGATCGTCGCCGGTTGAAAGCCAATCAGATCCGCCGGGCGGTGAAGCGTCACAGCCAGACCAGCGCTAACCCGCGCCAGGGTAATAACAGCAACCGCCGTTCCAGTACCCGCAATAAGACCAACGGTTAATGTTGCGCGTTCCGGTGGTTTTGCGCCGGAACGCGGACTTCCTTTCGCCGTATCCGGTCCTCAGTAGTCAATCCCCATCTGCGCTTTAATGCCGGCATCAAAGGCATGTTTCACCGGGCGCAGCTCGCTGACGGTATCCGCCATTTCAATAATATCGCGATGACAGCCGCGGCCGGTGATGATCACCGACTGGTGGGCAGGACGCTCACGCAGAGCGCTCAGCACCGCCTCCAGCGGCAGGTAATCGTAGGCCACCATATAGGTCAGCTCGTCCAGCAGCACCAGATCGAGCTGGTCGTCGGCAAGCATACGGCGGGCATGTTCCCAAACCGCCAGACAGGCGGCGGTGTCGCTGTCGCGGTCCTGAGTGTTCCAGGTAAAGCCTGTCGCCATCACCTGAAATTCGACGCCGTGGGGCTCCAGCAGATTACGCTCGCCGTTAGGCCAGGTCCCCTTGATAAACTGGATCACGCCGACTTTTTTGCCGTGGCCGACGGCGCGGGTCGCGGTGCCAAAGGCGGCGGTAGTTTTTCCTTTGCCGTTGCCGGTAAAGACCATCACAATGCCGCGCTCGTCCTGGGCCGCCGCCACCCGGGCATCCACTTTATCTTTCAGCCGCTGCTGGCGTTCGCGGTAGCGTTCATCACTCATTGGGCAATTCCTGGTTTACGCCCCGGTTGGGCGTCGAAGGTCATTCCCGTCTTGCGACGACTGTCGTCGCCCATCAGCCACAGATAGACGGGCATAATGTCAGCGGGGGTTTTCAGTTTCAGCGGATCTTCCGTCGGGAACGCGCTGGCGCGCATGCCGGTGCGGGTGCCGCCAGGGTTGATACAGTTCACCCGCAGGTGGCGGCTTTGGTACTCGTCGGCCAGCACCTGCATCATCCCTTCGGTGGCGAATTTGGAGACGGCATAGGCGCCCCAGTTGGCGCGACCCTGACGACCGACGCTGGATGAGGTAAAGACCAGCGAACCAGATTCGGAACGGAGTAATAAAGGAAGAAGCGCCTGGGTCAGCATAAAGGTGCCATTGACGTTCACCTGCATCACCTGCTGCCAGACCTCCGGTTTCTGTTCATCCATCGGGCAGATGTCGCCGAGCAAGCCAGCATTGTGCAGCACGCCGTCAAGGCGGGGATAGTGGATGCTGATCTGCTGCGCCAGCTGCTGGCAAGCCTGCGGCGTGCAGGTGAGCAGGTCGAGAGTAAACCAGCGGGGAGGAATACCGCCCTCACGCTCAATCTCCTCGGCGACGGCGCGCAGTTTGTCGTCGTTGCGACCCAGCAGGATAACGCTGGCGCTGTAGCGGGCGTAGGTCAGGGCCGCTTCACGACCAATTCCATCGCTGGCCCCGGTGACCAGAATGATGCGATCTTTCAGCAAGTGGCGTTGCGGTTGATAATGCACGGCGACTCCTTTGGCGATCGGCTCTCGATCGCGCTTCATCTTTGGTATCTCACTTTTGCGCTGTTATGCCTGAAAGCGCCCGCCATTGCAATCGGCGAAGCGGAAAGTATTCACAAAATTAATATCTTGCAACGATTTCAGCCTCGCCTAAAAAAACGGAATCCGCTGCGCAGAGGACACAAAGCACAAAGACTTCTCGCCAGGGGCTGATGTACACTGTGAAGCAACGTCAGTGCTTTACACAAGGTGAAAACGTGGAATTACTTGCTCAATATGGCTTATTTTTAGCCAAGATCGCGACCGTTGTCGTCGCTATCGCGGTGATTGCCGCTATTATCGTCAACCTGGCCCAGCGCAAGAAACAGCGCGGCGAGCTGCGGGTAACGAATCTTAGCGAGCATTATAAAGAGATGAAGGAATCGCTGGCGGTGGCCCTGCTGGATGGCCCGCAGCAGAAGCAGTGGCATAAGTCGCAGAAGAAAAAGCAAAAACAAGAGGCGAAGGCGGCGAAAGCGCGGGCGAAGTTGGGTAATACCGAGCCGGAAGGCAAGCCGCGCGCCTGGGTGCTGGATTTCAAAGGCAGTATGGATGCTCATGAAGTCACCAGCCTGCGGGAAGAGATCACCGCGGTGCTGGCGGCGGCGAAAGCGCGCGATCAGGTGGTGATTCGTCTGGAAAGCCCCGGCGGGGTGGTGCACGGCTACGGGCTTGCAGCCTCGCAGCTACAGCGCTTGCGCGACAAACAGATCCCGCTGACGGTGGCGGTCGACAAAGTGGCGGCCAGCGGCGGCTATATGATGGCCTGCGTGGCGAACAAAATTGTCTCGGCGCCGTTTGCGATCCTCGGCTCTATTGGCGTGGTGGCGCAGATCCCAAACCTGCACCGTTTCCTGAAGAACAAAGATATTGATATCGAACTGCATACCGCCGGACAGTACAAACGAACGCTCACGATGCTGGGTGAAAACACTGAAGAAGGACGGCGCAAGTTTCGCGAAGACCTTAATGAGACGCACCATTTGTTCAAGGATTTCGTCCAGCGGATGCGCCCGGGCCTTGATATTGAGCAGGTGGCCACTGGCGAGCACTGGTACGGGGTACAGGCGCTGGAAAAAGGGCTGGTGGATGCGGTTGAAACCAGTGATGAGCTGCTGCTGGGACTCATGGAGAGCCACGAGGTGATCGGGGTGCGTTATCAACAGCGTAAGAAAATGCTCGACCGCTTCACCGGTAGCGCGGCGGAGAGCGCCGATCGACTGCTGCTGCGCTGGTGGCAGCGCGGACAGAAGCCGCTGATATAGATGATAAAACGCGAGGCTCTGCCTCGCGTTCTCATTTAGGGCGGTCTTAATCTCCGCCGGTCTTAATCGACCAGGTGATATTTGTCCGACAGCTCATGGGCGAGGTACTTAAACATATTAAATACCGCTGTACTCTTCGGCGTCGGCAGACCCTGCTCATCAAGATAAAACTCACCGCTAAACACCAGGACATTGTTGCGCTGAACGACGTCGGTAGCTTCGATACCGGCTAACGTATCCTCATGTTCGCGAATAAGTTTGTTGGCTTTTTCGAGCAGCGTCTGGCGATCGATTGGTTGGGTTGTACCTTGCATAACGGACTCCTCTTTTTCTCCACGCGTAGTTTACGCCGCGCGGCGGCGCGGGGCAAATTTTCCATGGACAAAACAGGGGTAATCGTAACCAGTGGAGAAACAGCCGTTTACTGGCGTGATTCGCTTTTGCATGCTAATAAAGTTGCGTAACGAATTTTATCAGGTACAGTGTGACGCTTTCGGCGATCTGGCAACAGATTTGCTTGACATTCGGCCAAAAATTCTTCGTGCTATGTCACCTGACGAAAAAAGGTCAGTAAACTCAAGCGCCTGGTTTTACGGAGATGAAACAGGTGTTCTGGGTTGATATTCACCGACGGTGCCGCAACATATGAGGCAGTCGCCAGTGGAGGGTGTATGAATGTGCGATGTATTCCTGGATGAATCAAATTAGGTAAAGGTGAATATGGGTAAAGCTCTCGTTATCGTTGAGTCCCCGGCAAAAGCCAAAACGATCAATAAGTATCTGGGTAATGACTACGTGGTGAAATCCAGCGTCGGTCATATCCGCGATTTGCCGACCAGTGGATCAGCTTCCAAAAAGAGCACCGACTCTACCGCCACCAAAGGGGCTAAAAAGCCTAAAAAGGACGAACGTGGTGCTCTGGTTAACCGCATGGGCGTGGACCCATGGCATGACTGGAATGCGCACTATGAAGTACTTCCGGGTAAAGAAAAGGTAGTTTCAGAACTCAAACAGTTGGCGGAAAAAGCTGACCACATCTATCTCGCAACCGACCTTGACCGCGAAGGGGAAGCCATTGCCTGGCACCTGCGGGAAGTTATCGGCGGCGATGAACAGCGTTACAGCCGCGTGGTGTTCAATGAGATCACCAAAAACGCCATTCGTCAGGCTTTCGAAAAGCCGGGCGAACTGAATATCGATCGGGTTAACGCCCAGCAGGCGCGTCGCTTTATGGACCGCGTGGTGGGTTATATGGTTTCGCCGCTGCTGTGGAAAAAAATCGCCCGTGGTCTTTCTGCCGGGCGCGTACAGTCTGTCGCGGTCCGCCTGGTGGTGGAGCGTGAGCGTGAAATCAAAGCATTCGTCCCGGAAGAGTACTGGGAAGTTGATGCCAGCACCACCACGCCGGGCGGCGACGCGCTGCCGCTGCAGGTGACCCATAAGGACGATAAGCCGTTCCGTCCGGTCAGCCGCGATGAGACCATGGCGGCGGTATCGCTGCTGGAAAAAGCCAGCTACAGCGTACTGGAGCGGGAAGACAAGCCGACCAGCAGCAAGCCGGGCGCGCCGTTCATCACCTCCACCCTGCAGCAGGCGGCCAGCACCCGTCTCGGCTTCGGCGTGAAAAAGACCATGATGATGGCTCAGCGCCTCTATGAGGCGGGGCACATCACCTATATGCGTACCGACTCCACCAACCTGAGTCAGGATGCGCTGAACATGGTTCGCGGCTACATCAGCGACAAGTTTGGTAAAAAATATCTGCCGGAAAGCGCGAATCAGTACGCCAGCAAAGAAAACTCACAAGAAGCACACGAAGCGATTCGTCCGTCTGATGTGAACGTGCTGGCGGAAACGCTGAAAGATATGGAAGCGGATGCGCAGAAGCTGTATCAGCTGATCTGGCGCCAGTTTGTCGCCTGTCAGATGACGCCGGCGCAGTACGACTCCACGACGCTGACCGTGGCGGCGGGCGATTTCAAACTGAAAGCGCGCGGTCGTACCTTACGCTTTGACGGCTGGACCAAAGTGATGCCGGCCCTGCGCAAGGGCGATGAGGACCGGACTCTGCCGCTGGTCAAACAGGGCGACCAGCTGAGCCTGGTCGAGCTGACGCCTGCCCAGCACTTTACCAAACCGCCGGCTCGCTTCAGCGAAGCCTCGCTGGTTAAAGAGCTGGAAAAACGCGGTATCGGTCGTCCGTCCACCTATGCCTCGATTATCTCCACCATTCAGGATCGTGGTTACGTGCGAGTGGAAAACCGTCGTTTCTACGCGGAGAAAATGGGCGAGATCGTCACCGACCGACTGGAAGAGAACTTCCGCGATTTAATGAACTACGACTTCACCGCGCAGATGGAAGATCGTCTCGATCAGGTGGCTAACCACCAGGCCGAGTGGAAAGAAGTGCTGAACCACTTCTTCGGCGATTTTACCGCCCAGCTGGAGACGGCGGAGAAAGATCCGGAAGAGGGCGGCATGCAGCCGAACCCGATGGTGCTCACCAGTATCGACTGTCCAACCTGCGGCCGTAAAATGGGCATCCGTACCGCCAGCACCGGCGTTTTCCTCGGCTGTTCGGGCTATGCCCTGTCGCCGAAAGAGCGCTGCAAAACCACCATTAACCTGGTGCCGGAAAACGAAGTCCTCAACGTGCTGGAAGGCGATGACGCCGAAACTAACGCGCTGCGCGCCAAACGCCGCTGCCAGAAGTGCGGTACGGCGATGGACAGCTACCTTATCGATCCCAAGCGTAAACTGCACGTCTGCGGTAACAACCCGACCTGCGATGGCTATGAGATTGAAGAGGGCGAGTTCCGCATCAAGGGCTATGACGGTCCGGTAGTGGAGTGCGAGAAGTGCGGCTCCGAGATGCACCTGAAGATGGGGCGTTTTGGGAAGTACATGGCTTGTACCAACGACGAGTGTAAGAATACGCGTAAGATCCTGCGCAATGGCGAAGTGGCGCCGCCGAAGGAAGATCCGGTGCCGCTCCCGGAGCTGCCGTGCGAGAAGTCTGACGCCTATTTCGTGCTGCGTGACGGGGCCGCGGGCGTCTTCCTGGCGGCAAACACCTTCCCGAAATCACGGGAAACGCGTGCGCCGCTGGTGGAAGAGCTGTACCGCTTCCGCGACCGTCTGCCGGAAAAACTGCGTTATCTCGCCGATGCGCCGCAGCAGGATCCGGAAGGCAATAAAACGCTGGTGCGCTTTAGCCGTAAAACGAAGCAGCAGTATGTGGCGTCCGAAAAAGAGGGCAAAGCGACCGGCTGGTCAGCCTTCTTTATCGACGGCAAATGGACGGAAGCTAAAAAGTAACTGACCATTATCAGGCAGGAAAAGGGCGCTTTTCCTGCTCTGGCGGCCGGCAGGGGCCATGGATGCCTCTGCCGTGTCGTTTTCCTTTCTCTCCGCGCTTTCCGCCCCCTTATAACCACCTATATTATTTTTCGTTACCGGCTATACACTGTTGGTATAAATGATATAGTGGTTATAGTTAATGCCTTTTTTATTATTAAAACGTCTTATACATCATCGCTTTCAGGATGCGTTGCGGCGCCACTATGGCCAACTGCCGGGAGGCCTGGCCTTCACAGGCGACAAGTTGCCTGAACGTAAAGTGTATTAAGCGGCTTCATTTTACGCGCAAACGGATATCAGCATGAAACTACAACAGCTTCGCTACATCGTTGAGGTGGTTAACCATAACCTGAATGTTTCATCCACCGCCGAAGGGCTTTATACCTCCCAGCCAGGCATCAGTAAGCAGGTGCGTATGCTGGAAGATGAGCTGGGCATCCAGATCTTTGCCCGCAGCGGCAAGCATTTGACTCAGGTGACCCCTGCCGGGCAGGAGATCATCCGTATTGCCCGCGAGGTGTTGTCGAAAGTCGATGCCATCAAATCTGTCGCCGGGGAGCATACCTGGCCGGACAAGGGGTCGCTGTATGTGGCGACCACCCATACCCAGGCGCGCTATGCCTTGCCGGGGGTGATCAAGGGCTTTATTGAACGCTATCCGCGGGTGTCGCTGCATATGCATCAGGGTTCGCCAACCCAGATCGCTGAAGCCGTGTCGAAAGGCAACGCCGACTTCGCTATTGCTACTGAAGCGCTGCATCTGTATGACGATTTGGTGATGCTGCCATGCTATCACTGGAACCGGTCGATTGTGGTGACGCCGGAGCATCCTCTGGCCTCCAGGGGCTCGGTGTCAATAGAAGAGCTGGCGCAGTATCCGCTGGTAACCTATACCTTTGGCTTCACCGGCCGTTCGGAACTGGATACCGCGTTTAACCGTGCGGGCCTGACGCCGCGCATTGTCTTTACCGCCACCGATGCCGATGTCATCAAAACCTATGTTCGCCTGGGACTCGGGGTAGGGGTGATTGCCAGTATGGCGGTGGATCCGGTCTCCGATCCGGACCTGGTGAAGCTGGATGCGAACGGTATCTTCAGCCACAGCACCACTAAAATAGGCTTCCGCCGTAGCACTTTCTTACGAAGCTACATGTATGATTTTATTCAACGTTTTGCACCCCATTTGACCCGGGATGTGGTGGATACCGCGGTGGCCTTGCGGTCGAATGAAGATATTGAAGCGATGTTCAAAGATATAAAACTACCGGAAAAATAACCCTGTAAAAAATAATGGCATTCCCTGTGGGGAGTGCCATTAACTAGCATGGTCTTTATTTAACAACTTAAACCTCGAACCAATCACAAAATTAATAATTTCTCGCAACACGTTTGTCATTATGCCCACCGCGATCAAATAACCGGTTAAATATATTCCATCAGACCTAATTTAGCTGGATTAATCTTTTATCCATAATTAAGATTTATCTGTACCTGATGATTTGAGCAATTGGTGGTGACAATATGATAAGTAATCTCGATTACATGAAACTGGCGATGTCATACGAAAATGACAAAACCGAAATCGATCCCGTTCTGCGTAGTCGCGTATGGGGCGTAGTGTTGGTAGGGCTGGCGATGTTCTGGAGTATCATCGCGCTCACCATCTGCAACATCTGGATTGTCAGCTAAAGCTGTAGGTCATCGTTGTAGATACATGTCATTTTTATGACAGTGAAAGGAAACTGTAATATAAAATCAGTGACCGGCAATACAGGGAGAATATATTTTGCCGTGGGATTCATCCAACCTGAAATCAATCACAAGAGCTAATAGCCAACAGGCAATGATTAGCTCTTTTTTTGTCCTCGTGTACTAATACAATATCGCTTAAACGACTCCTCTGCACTATTTTGGTGCTATTTCCTCTGCGCTCTGATAATTGCCTTTTTATCCCTCTCCGTCCTATCGCATTTAGCAATTTGGGTTGTTATCAAAGTGTTATGCCCAGCATGTGTTATCTTTAATGGAGACCCTGAGGAGAATCGGGGTATGCCATCCCTGAGATAAAGGAGGAGCTATGTCGTCAACCCTACGAGAAGCCAGTAAGGACACGCTGCAGGTCAATGAGAAAACCTGGCATTACTACAGTCTGCCGCTGGCGGAGAAGCAGCTGGGCGATATCAGTCGACTGCCCAAGTCGCTGAAGGTGCTGATGGAGAACCTGTTGCGCTGGCAGGACGGTGACTCGGTAACTGAAGAAGATATTCGTGCCCTTGCCGGTTGGCTGAAAAAGGCCCATACCGACCGGGAGATCGCCTACCGTCCGGCTCGCGTCCTGATGCAGGACTTTACCGGCGTGCCGGCGGTAGTGGATCTGGCCGCCATGCGCGAGGCGGTGAAACGCCTGGGCGGCGATACCGCGAAGGTGAACCCGCTTTCGCCGGTCGACCTGGTGATCGACCACTCGGTGACCGTCGACCGCTTCGGCGACGACGAGGCCTTCGAAGACAACGTCCGCCTGGAAATGGAGCGGAACCACGAACGCTACGCATTTTTGCGTTGGGGGCAGCAGGCCTTCAGCCGATTCAGCGTGGTGCCGCCGGGCACCGGGATTTGCCACCAGGTCAACCTGGAATATCTCGGACGGGCGGTGTGGAGCGAAGAGGTGAACGGGAAGTGGATGGCGTGGCCGGATACCCTGGTGGGCACCGACTCCCATACCACCATGATTAACGGGCTCGGCGTGCTGGGCTGGGGCGTGGGCGGGATTGAAGCGGAAGCCGCCATGCTCGGCCAGCCGGTGTCGATGCTGATCCCGGATGTGGTCGGCTTTAAGCTCAGCGGCAAATTGCGCGAAGGCATTACCGCTACTGACCTGGTGCTGACGGTCACCCAGATGCTGCGCCAGCACGGCGTGGTCGGAAAATTTGTCGAGTTCTACGGTGACGGTCTGGATACCTTGCCCCTGGCCGATCGCGCCACCATCGCCAATATGGCGCCAGAGTATGGCGCCACCTGCGGTTTCTTCCCGATCGATGACGTGACGCTCAGCTATATGCGTCTCAGCGGACGCAGCGAAGAACAGGTAGCGCTGGTGGAAGCCTATGCCAAAGCGCAGGGCATGTGGCGCCAGCCGGGCGATGAGCCGGTCTTTACCAGTACCCTGGCGCTGGATATGGGCAGCGTTGAAGCGAGCCTCGCCGGGCCGAAGCGGCCGCAGGATCGCGTGGCGCTCGGCGATGTGCCGAAAGCCTTTGCCGCCAGCGGCGAACTGGAGGTTAACCACCTTCAGCGTCAGCGCCAGCCGGTGGCGTATACGCTGAACGGGCATCACTATTCGCTGCCGGATGGCGCGGTGGCCATTGCGGCGATCACTTCCTGTACCAACACCTCCAACCCCAGCGTACTGATGGCCGCTGGCCTGCTGGCGAAAAAAGCCGTCGAACGCGGCCTGCAGCCGCAGCCGTGGGTGAAAGCTTCCCTGGCCCCTGGCTCGAAAGTGGTGTCAGATTATCTGGCCCATGCTGGCCTGACGCCTTACCTCGACCAGCTCGGCTTCAATCTGGTGGGGTATGGCTGTACCACCTGTATCGGTAACTCCGGTCCGCTGCCGGAACCGATTGAAGAAGCAATCAAAAAAGGCGACCTCACCGTCGGGGCGGTGCTCTCCGGCAACCGTAACTTCGAAGGGCGTATCCACCCGCTGGTGAAAACCAACTGGCTGGCCTCGCCGCCGCTGGTGGTCGCTTACGCGCTGGCGGGGAACATGAACATCGATCTCACCCGCGAGCCGCTGGGACAGGGCAGCGACGGTGAGCCGGTCTATCTGAAAGATATCTGGCCGAGCGGGGAGGAGATTGCCCGGGCGGTGGAACAGGTCTCCACGGAGATGTTCCGCAAAGAGTACGCGGAAGTGTTTTCCGGTACTGAGGAGTGGAGGGCGATCAAGGTGGAGGCGTCAGATACCTACGACTGGCAGGAAGATTCGACCTACATTCGCCTGTCGCCGTTCTTTGACGAGATGGGCGTCGAGCCGCTGCCGGTGGAGGATATTCACGGCGCGCGGATCCTCGCCATGCTGGGCGATTCAGTGACCACTGACCACATTTCGCCGGCAGGAAGCATCAAAGCCGATAGTCCGGCAGGCCGCTATCTGCAGGAGCATGGGGTTGCCCGGCGCGACTTTAACTCCTACGGCTCCCGTCGCGGTAACCATGAGGTGATGATGCGCGGCACCTTCGCCAATATCCGCATCCGCAACGAAATGGTGCCGGGGGTGGAAGGGGGGATGACCCGCCATCTGCCGGACCGCGAACCGGTGGCGATATACGATGCGGCGATGCTGTATAAAGCCGAGGGGATACCGCTGGCGGTGATTGCCGGTAAGGAGTATGGCTCGGGTTCCAGCCGCGACTGGGCGGCGAAGGGGCCGCGCCTGCTGGGGATCCGGGTAGTGATCGCCGAGTCCTTCGAACGTATTCACCGCTCCAACCTGATCGGGATGGGTATTCTGCCGCTGGAGTTCCCGCAGGGCGTCACCCGTAAAACGCTACAGTTGACCGGTGAAGAGCGGATTGATGTCAGTAATCTGCAGTCGCTACAGCCTGGCGCCACGGTGCCGGTGACCCTCACCCGCGCTGACGGCTCGCAGGAGGTGATCGCCTGCCGGTGCCGTATCGACACGGCGACCGAGCTCACCTACTACCGCAACGACGGCATCTTGCACTACGTCATCCGCAATATGCTGTAAAACGAAGGGCCAGCATCGCTGGCCCTCTCTTTACTCTGTCGCCGGTATTATTCCGCCGGCTTGCTGTTGAGCAGGTGGCCCATCTTGGCGGCTTTAGTGTCGAGATAATGGGCGTTTTTCGGGTTGCGTCCGACGATCAGCGGCACGCGCTCCACAATGTTAATCCCGGCTTCGCTGAGGATTTCCACTTTTTTCGGGTTATTGGTTAACAGTCGCACCTGCTCTACGTTGAGCAGTTTGAACATATCGGCGCACAGGGTGAAGTCGCGCTCATCGGCGGCGAAGCCAAGCTGATGGTTCGCTTCGACAGTGTCATACCCCTGATCCTGCAGCGCGTAGGCGCGGATCTTATTCAATAAACCAATGTTGCGACCTTCCTGACGATGATAGAGCAGGATCCCCCGGCCTTCTTCGGCGATATGCGACAGGGCCGCCTCCAGCTGAAAGCCGCAATCACAGCGCAGGCTAAACAGGGCATCGCCCGTCAGACACTCTGAATGAACGCGGGCGAGCACCGGCGCCTGCCCTGAGATATCGCCGTACACCAGCGCGACATGATCCTGTCCGGTTGCCAGTTCTTCAAAACCCACCATCAGGAAATCGCCCCAGGGGGTTGGCAGTTTGGCTTCTGCCACACGTTTAAGCTGCATGTGATTCTCCAGATTCTGTCAGCACCTGAATGTGCTTTCTGTTTACCGCTATTTTGCCACAACGCCGGGACGTTCTCCTAATCGCGAACGGTTAGCCGCGCGGAAAGCGCACAAACGATCTACTTTCCGCTATGATGTTCATCTAAAAGGAGAAGGAGAGAAAATGCTGTTGATTGCCCGACGAACCGCTCTTGCGGCGGCGCTGCTGCTGGTCATGCCCCTCACGGTCTGGCTGTCTGGTTGGCTGTGGCAGCCAGGACTACCGGTGGCATGGCTGAAAAGCCTCTGGTGGGTGACGGAAACGGTGACCCAGCCGTGGGGAATCATCACCCATGTTGTGCTGTGCGCCTGGTTTCTCTGGTGCTTGCGCTTTCGCCTGCGCGCGGCGCTGATTCTGTTCCTCATTCTTGCCGCCGCCATCCTGGTGGGACAGGGGGCCAAATCCTGGGTCAAGGCGCGGGTTCAGGAGCCGAGACCGTTTGTCATCTGGCTGGAAAACACAAGGCAGGTGCCGGTGACGCAATTCTACGCGTTAAAGCGCAAAGAACGCGCTAAACTGGTGCATGAGCAGCTGGCGCAGGCGCAGGACATCCCGCCGTTTTTACGCAAACACTGGCAGAAAGAGACCGGGTTTGCCTTCCCGTCAGGCCATACGATGTTCGCCGCCAGCTGGGCGCTGCTCGCTGCCGGGCTGTTGTGGCCGCGTCGGCGCTGGGGCACGATCGCGGTGCTGCTGGCGTGGGCGACGGCAGTGATGGGCAGTCGCCTGGCGCTCGGCATGCACTGGCCGCTGGATCTTATTGTCGCTACGTTGATTTCCTGGGTGCTGGTCACGGTGGCCTGCTGGCTGACGCAGCGTCTTTGCGGGCCGCTCTCGCCGCCGGGGGAAGAGGCGCAGGATATTAAAAAACGGATGCCTGAAGCGGAATAATGTTGATTTTAGCGGCATCCGACCGCATATCCTGTAGAGTTGCCGTGCTTTTTCGTTCCACCGCTGCGGCGAAAATGATACTTTATAGGGCTGAAAGCGGGCTTTTTTCGCGCAACCCACAGAACGGGAAGTCATGTGAAATATTTACTCATTTTCTTACTGGTGTTAGCAATCTTCGTCATTTCAGTGACGCTGGGGGCGCAGAATGACCAACAGGTCACTTTCAACTATTTGCTCGCTCAGGGTGAATTCCGCATTTCGACGCTACTGGCGGTGCTGTTTGCCGCAGGCTTTGCCATCGGCTGGCTGATCTGCGGCCTGTTCTGGCTGCGGGTGCGCGTCTCGCTGGCGCGCGCGGAGCGGAAAATTAAGCGCCTTGAGCACCAGATTGCCCCTGTCAGCCCGGCGGCTGTCGACGCAGGCGTGCCTGCGGTGAAGGAATAACCTCTTATGCTGGAGTTGTTGTTTCTGCTTTTACCCGTTGCCGCCGCCTACGGCTGGTACATGGGGCGCAGAAGTGCACAACAGTCCAAACAGGACGACGCGAGCCGCCTGTCACGGGATTACGTGGCGGGGGTGAACTTCCTGCTTAGCAACCAGCAGGATAAAGCCGTCGATCTGTTCCTTGATATGCTGAAAGAGGATACCGGTACCGTTGAGGCCCACCTGACGCTCGGCAACCTGTTCCGCTCGCGCGGTGAGGTCGACCGCGCGATCCGTATCCACCAGAGTCTGATGGAAAGCGCATCGTTAACCTACGATCAGCGCCTGTTGGCCGTCCAGCAGCTGGGGCGCGACTATATGGCCGCCGGGCTGTATGACCGTGCGGAAGACATGTTCAAACAGCTGGTGGATGAGACTGATTTTCGCCTCGGCGCGCTGCAGCAACTGTTGCAGATCTACCAGGCGACCAGCGACTGGCAGTCGGCTATCGAGGTGGCTGAGCGGCTGGTGAAGCTGGGCAAAGAGAAGCATCGTGGCGAAATCGCCAACTTCTGGTGCGAACTGGCCCTGCAGCAGATGGCGGCCAACGATCTGGATAAGGCGATGGCGCTGTTGAAGAAAGGCGCCGCCGCGGACCGCAACAGCGCCCGGGTGTCGATCATGATGGGTCGGGTGTGGATGGAGAAGGGCGACTACGCCAAAGCGGTGGAAAGCCTCGAGCGGGTTATCGATCAGGATAAAGAGCTGGTGGGTGAGACGCTGGAGATGCTGCAGACCTGCTATCAGCAGCTCGGCAAAGCCGATGAATGGGAAGTTTTCCTGCGCCGCTGCGTGGAGGAGAACGCCGGGGCGACCGCCGAACTGATGCTGGCGCAGATCCTTGAGCAGCGGGAAGGGGTCGAAGCGGCGCAAAACTACGTCACCCGGCAGCTGGAACGCCATCCCACCATGCGCGTCTTCCATAAGCTGATGGACTACCATCTCAATGAAGCGGAAGAAGGACGGGCGAAAGAAAGTCTTGGGGTGCTGCGAAACATGGTCGGCGAACAGGTGCGTAGCAAACCGCGCTACCGTTGCCAGAAATGCGGCTTTACCGCTCATACTCTCTACTGGCATTGTCCGTCCTGCCGCTCCTGGGCGACCATCAAACCTATTCGCGGCCTCGACGGCCAGTAAGGTCAAAAAAACAGACTCTTTAGTTACAACATACTTATCATTTCTTTCCCGTCGCCGTCTGCAGCCCCGGCATCGCCGTCGTCCGCGCAGGGCAAAACAGCAGCCTGTTATTTTGTTAGCTTCACAGGTAGAATGCTGCCCGTTTACCTTTTTTGCGCCCTCTGGCGCCCATCAACACTAAGGTCTGGTCATGACGTCAACAGCTATCCCATCTTCCCGCGCTGTCACTTCCTCTCCCGTTGTGGTTGCGCTTGACTATGATAATCGCGATAAAGCGCTGGCATTTGTCGACCGCATCGACCCGCGCGACTGCCGCCTGAAGGTGGGCAAAGAGATGTTCACTCTGCTGGGACCGCAGTTTGTCAGCGATCTGCATCAGCGTGGGTTTGAGGTGTTCCTGGACCTTAAGTTTCACGATATTCCCAACACCACCGCCCGCGCGGTGGCGGCGGCGGCCGAGCTTGGCGTATGGATGGTGAATGTCCATGCCTCCGGCGGCGCGCGGATGATGACCGCGGCACGCGAAGCGCTGCTGCCTTTTGGTCAAGACGCGCCGCTGCTCATCGCCGTCACCGTCCTTACCAGCATGGAGTCCAGCGATCTGCAGGATCTGGGCATTACCTTATCTCCGGCTGATTACGCGGCGAAGCTGGCGGCGCTGACCCAACGCTGCGGCCTCGACGGGGTGGTGTGTTCAGCTCAGGAGGCGGTACGCTTTAAGCATGAGCTGGGACAGGCGTTTAAGCTGGTCACCCCGGGTATCCGTCCGCAGGGCAGCGACGCTGGCGATCAGCGGCGGATCATGACGCCTGAGCAGGCTCAGGCGTCAGGGGTGGACTATATGGTCATTGGCCGCCCGGTTACCCAGTCGACCGATCCTGCCGCGACGCTGCGGGCGATCAACGATTCTCTGCGCAAGGGGGCATAATGAGCGATTCCAACAGCCGCCTGGTCTACTCCACCGAAACCGGGCGTATCGACGAGGCGAAACCGGCGCCGGTGCGCCCGAAAGGCGACGGCATAGTGCGGATCCAGCGCCAGACCAGCGGCCGCAAGGGCAAGGGCGTCTGTCTGATTAGCGGGATTGATGCCGACGATGCGGCACTCACTGCCCTGGCGGCGGAGCTGAAGAAGAAATGCGGCTGCGGCGGCGCGGTGAAAGAGGGTGTGATTGAGATCCAGGGCGACAAACGGGATTTACTTAAGGCGCTGCTAGAGGCGAAAGGGATGAAAGTGAAGTTAGCTGGCGGCTAATCGTTTTTTCAACCCTAATTAATGGCCAGGTGAAATAACAAGGCCGCGGTGAATGCCGCGGCCTTGAATGATTTAACGTGCGTAAGTCAATTCGTATGAATTATTCTTTTATTTCGTCAGGTAATTATATTATTTGCCGACCTGGTGACCAATAATACCACCGACTGCTGCGCCACCCAGGGTACCGAGTGCGCTACCGTCAGTTAACACCGCACCGCCGATGGCGCCGGCGCCTGCACCGATTGCAGTGTTACGATCGCGTTTAGACATGTTAGAGCAAGCGCTCAGAGACATTGCTACAGTGACAGCCAGAACAACAGCAGCCATTTTTTTGCTCGTTGAAGTCATCATTTTTTTCTCCTGAATAATCTATTCATGGATTACGGCGCTCCTTTAAGCATAGCCTGATAAAGCAGCTTTAGGGCAATTCCATGAAGTTAGGGTGCGCAGGTATCACGAAAATCACGCAGGTGATAGTCACTTCCTGTTATATCGCTAATAATAATTCTACTTTTTTTTAAATTTATCGTCAGGTAAAAAATCTTAATTACCGGCTCGGAATACTCTCAGAGCGTAATTTCGCCCCGTTCGGCGCGGTGGCAGGGCACGGGGCGGGTGGAATATCAGATGTACGGCACAATATCGACGGTCAGGCCGCTGCGCAACAACTGCTCACGGCAGTCGTTCGGCAGACGATCGTCGGTGATAACGCGATTAAAGCGGCCGGCTGGGCCAAGCGGATAGGGGTGCACCGCGCTGAATTTTGAGCTGTCGCTGAGGATAATCGCTTCGCAGTGCTTCTCCAGAACGGCGTTAACCACGTCCGCACGCATCATATCGCGGCCGGTAAAGCCGGTTTCCGCCTGCCAGCCATCGATCCCGATGAAGGCCTTACTGAAATGCACCTGTTGAATGAACTGGCGGGTCAGTGGGCCAACCATACTTTCACTGCGTTTCTGGTAAATCCCGCCCAGCAGGATCACCTCTCCCGGCGTCTCTTTCAGCAGATGGGCGATATAGCTGCTGACGGTGATGATGGTGATATCGCCGCGTTCAGCCAGGGTGCGCGCCAGCAGGGCGTTGCTGCTGCCGTTTTCGATAAATACCGTTTCGCCGGCATTCACCAGCGCCGCGGCGCGGCTGGCCAGTTCACGCTTAATGGCGAAATGGGTCATCATGCGGGTTTCGACATCTTCACTGTCCAATGGGACGGCGTAGCCATGGGTGCGGCGCAGATAGCTCTGCTTCTCCAGCAGGTTTAGATCCTGACGGATGGTAACCTCTGAGACACCGGTCATTTTCGCCAGATCGGCGACGCTCATGCGGCCTTTATCGATGACCACTTGCAAAATACTTTGTTGTCGGGCGTTCATAGCAACATCACTGTTAGGGGGCTATACGGCGAGCAACCGGTCAGCATCGCCGGTTGCGGCATGTGGGCGATAATCAGATTTCCCAGGGCGCTTTGGGTGGTTTGTTTTGCTCGGCGTCGTCTGCCGCCAGCGCCAGCAGTTCCGCTTTGAGGATTTCCAGATTATGGATCGCAGAGTGGTAATCACCGGCAACCAGAATATCCAGCACGGTATCGATACGTTGGGCGAGCAGGTGGGCATTCACATCTGACATGGCATTATCCTGGTAACAAAAACGAATGAAATCAATGATGCTAAAAATGGGTGAAAAAGAGAAGCGAAAAAAACGCACAACCTTAATCGTTGCGACGGAAATGACGGGACAGGGAGGAAAGAAGGAGCGGTTCCCGAAGGAACCGCTGTGAAGAGACGTCAGGCTGCCGGACGAGCAATGATGCTACGCGTTTCCATGCGGACTTCAGCGATAGTGACATCGATAACATCGGTCACTTTGTAGACCACTTCTCCCTTGATCTGCACGGTGCCGTTTTCCTGGCTGCAGACCAGTTCGTCGCGCACGGCGTGAAGGAACGGGGCCGGAATAAAGGCGACCGCGCCATTGTCCACCAGACGTACGCGCATTCCACCGCGGCTGATGTCGATGATCTCCGCCGCAAAGCGGGTGTCGGTACCGGCTTTATCGTTGAGGAAACGGGCATACAGCCAGTCGGCGACATCGCGTTCGGCCATGCGGTTGAGACGACGGCGCTCCGCCATCTGCACGGTGGCTTCATCCTGTGGGCGCGCAATGGTTTCGCCTTTGATGATGGCCTTCAGCAGACGGTGATTGATCATGTCGCCATACTTACGAATCGGCGAGGTCCAGGTGGCGTAGGCCTCAAGACCAAGACCAAAGTGGGGGCCCGGCTCGGTGCTGATTTCAGCAAACGACTGGAAACGACGTATGCGGCTGTCGAGGAAACCGGTCGGCTGAGCGTCCAGTTCGCGGCGCAGCTTGCAGAAACCTTCCAGGGTGAGCACTTCCGTTGGATCAACGTGTACGTCGTGGGTCTTCAGCAGGGCCGCCAGCTGTTCGGTATTCGCCGGGTCGAAGCCGGTGTGGACGTTATAAACGCCGAAGCCAAGCTTGTCGCGCAGCACGCGGGCGGCACAGATGTTGGCGGCGATCATCGACTCTTCGACAATACGGTTGGCAATACGACGCGGCTCCGCGACGATGTCCAGCACTTCGCCTTTTTCGCCGAGGACGAAACGGTAATCCGGGCGGTCTTTAAACACCAGCGCGTGGGTCTGACGCCATTCGCTGCGGCGCTGACACACGTCCTTCAGCAGCGTAATTTGCTGCGCGATCGCCTCGCTGCCCGGCTGCCAGCTGCCGCGGCCTTCCAGCCAGTCAGAGACATCGTCATAGGCCAGTTTGGCTTTTGATTCGATGGTAGCGGCAAAGAACTCGATATTGTCTTCGATGGTGCCATCGGCCGCCAGAGTCATCCGGCAGGCCAGCACCGGGCGCACTTCATTGGCACGCAGGGAACACAGGTCGTCTGACAGTTCGCGCGGCAGCATCGGGATGTTGAAGCCCGGCAGATAGTTGGTAAAGGCGCGTACTTTTGCGGCGTTATCCAGCTTGCTGCCTTCGGCAATCCACGCGGTCGGGTCAGCGATCGCCACCGTCAGCAACAGTTTGCCGTCGGCGCCAGATTCGACATACAGCGCATCATCCATATCTTCGGTACTTGCGCTGTCAATGGTGACGAAGTCGAGGGCGGTCAAATCGCGGCGAGTCAGCCCTTCGTCAAGCATCTCGGTGGCGACGCCGTCCGGTGCCTCTTTCTCAAGATTATGGCGCGCCAGCGTCACCCACCACGGGACGAAGTGATCGTCGCTGAAGGTGATGAACTGGGTCAGCTCCGCGTAAAATCCGCGGTCGCCTTTTAATGGATGACGGCGCATTTCTGCGACGGCCCAGTCACCCTGTTTGAAATCATGCTCAACGCCACGGGCGGCGCGGCAGGGAATGGCGTCTTTCAGCAGCGGATGGTCAGGAACGATAGCGAGGCGATCGTCTTTCTTCTGGACTTTACCGACGAAACGGGTCAGGAAGGGCTCAACCAGCGATTCCGGTTCGGCGCTTTCGCGTTCTTTTTCAGAATGGATCACCGCAACGATACGGTCGCCATGCATCACTTTTTTCATCTGCGGCGGCGGAATGAAGTAGCTCTTCTGAGCGTCCACTTCGAGGAAGCCAAAGCCCTTTTCCGTGCCCTTAACGACCCCTTCCGCACGCGGCGTCTGGGAATGCAGTTGCTGTTTAAGCTGCGCTAGCAGCGGGTTATCCTGAAACATAATTAGGTATTTTCGTGGCTAAAAGAGCGGCTGACATTTTTACGCGATTATGCCTGTCGCAGCAAGCGCTGTTTCAGCAATTTACGTCTGCTGACGCACATAGCCGAGGGCGATTTTCAGACGATTCATCCAGCCGCATAGTCCGCTCCAGGTTAACAGATCGATCGCCTGTTCCGCTGAGAGTCCATATTCGCCGAGGGGTGTTAACTGGGCGGCGCTAAACCGGTCCGGGGAGCGGGTTAACAACTGTACCGCGGTAACGAGCGCGCGCGACCGCGGATGCTGCCCAAGCCAGCGATGGAGAGCCTGATCGCCCTCGCGCAAATGGCTGCCGAACGCTTCTTCACCGTGCCAGTGGGAGAGCCAGGCGTCAAAACAGGTGGCGCTGCCATTGGTGCGCGCGGTGAGTAAGGCGACCTGCGGGCCAAAGGTACCGTTGCCGCTGAGCTGGCGTAACAGCGTCTCCAGAGGCGCCATCAGCTGCGGGTCGCAGGCCAGCAACGGAGCCAGCGGGCCCAGGCCGGGCAGTGACTGCCAGCTGGCGATACGCCGCTGGCGCTCGTCATCGGCATACTGCAGATCGGGATCCTCAATGTCGGTTACCCACTCTCCTGGTGGGTTGACGAACAGGTCGGCGGGCGCCTCCTCTTGCTGCGGCATACCGGGGATCCAGCGCACCGGGAAGCCCTGGGCCGCCTGCAGCACGGCAATCGCCCGCGCCTGGAAGCCGACGAAACCGATAATCTGGTTGATCAGGATAATATCCCGACTGGTCAGGCCCACTTCGTCCAGCTGGCTGCGGGAAAGGGCGTTAATGACGGAGGGTGAACCGGCGAGCTGACGAGCGTATTGGGTGATCTGCGCCAGACGACGGTTGCTCTCGCGCGAAGAGTCGGGCCCCGGCAGGGGCGCCAGGCGGGCGGCATAGTGGTTACACAGCCGCTGGACGCCGTAGACCTGGGCGACGGTGAGCGCAGTGCTCAGGCGATCGTAGGCGGTAAAGGTTTGCAGGCGGCTCACCGCCACCTGGTCGGGAAACAGCCGCTCGGCCAGCTGGCGCGCGGGGCGTAGCCAGCCTGCGTGGGCGTGTAGCCAGGCGTCCGGCAGCGTCAGGTCCAGCAAAAAGCGGTCTTCAACATGGGCGGCTTCAGGGACGAGCGGCAGGACATCCACCGGGCAGATTGTTGACTGGGTTTCGTGATACCAGTGGTTTTTGCCATTCACGCGGCGTGGCTCCATGGGCTTTCCTTGTTCGGTATGTGGCGAACCGCCGTTCCGCGGATCGTTTATGCAGAACTATCCTGGCGTAACCCGGAAGCAGGAGAAAATATTGATACGTGCTAACAAATAGCCGATTGGAATAACAGGGGGGGCACAAGGCCTGGGAAGGGAAAGCCCTCCTCACCGGGGCGAGGAGGGTAAGGAACTTATTTCAGTTCCAGCTCGTTCATGGCGGCGATGCTGAACCCGCCATCAACGTGAACGACTTCACCGGAGATACCCGCAGACAGGTTGGAGCACAGGAAGGCTGCGCTGTTACCCACGTCTTCAATGGTGACGGTGCGACGGATCGGGGTGACCGCTTCGCAGTGCGCCAGCATTTTACGGAAATCTTTGATACCGGACGCGGCCAGGGTACGGATCGGACCGGCGGAGATAGCGTTGACGCGAACGCCTTCCGGACCCATCGCGTTCGCCATATAGCGCACGTTAGCTTCCAGAGAGGCTTTCGCCAGACCCATGACGTTGTAGTTCGGGATCGCGCGCTCGGCGCCCAGGTAGGAGAGCGTCAGCAGAGCAGAGCCCGGGTTCAGCATTGTGCGGCAGGCTTTGGCCATCGCCACGAAGCTGTAGGCGCTGATGTCGTGCGCGATTTTGAAACCTTCGCGGGTGACCGCGTTGACGTAGTCGCCGTCTAACTGGTCAGCCGGGGCATAACCGATAGAGTGGACGAAACCATCGAATTTTGGCCAGACTTTTTCCAGCTCGGTGAACAGCGCGGTGATGCTCTCGTCTTCAGCAACGTCGCACGGCAGCACAATGTCAGAACCCAGCGCGGCAGCAAACTCTTCAACGCGACCTTTCAGTTTTTCATTCTGATAGGTGAATGCCAGTTCCGCGCCTTCGCGGTGCATTGCCTGCGCAATACCGTAGGCGATGGACAGTTTGCTGGCGACGCCAGTGATCAAAATGCGCTTACCGGAAAGAAAACCCATAGCTTTAATCCTTATCGTTATTGCTTATTTTTACTTTAACAATCATAACGTTAACATTGTTATTTCAAAATAACTCAAATTTAGCCAGGAATTATATCCCACTGACGACCCCTTGTGTCACGATATTTTTCAGCCGGCCCGCGCCGCGCGGGGCAAAAGCCGATCGTGATGGCTCAAGTATACCCTTTTCTCAGCTGATTATTTGAGCGCAATCGTTGCCAGCAGGAGGCGCCTATCGGCACCGAGAGGCCGCAGCTCGCCCGGGGCGTTGCCGCGCCAGCAGAGACCGCTGCCGGCGGCGCAGCGCCGCCCGGCCAGATCCCACTCCCCCTGCAGCACATAAGCGACGCCTTCGGTGGCCGCTCGCTGCCGGTCGCTCACCACTTCAACCTTCGCTGAGGCTCGACCCCGCTGGGTCATGACATTGAAGTCCAGTCCAGGCTCAACGATCCCGACGCTGGACAGCTCCCATTCGCCGGGGAATGCCCACGGCTGCCAGAGCGCCAGCGGATGGTCGATCTCCTCCCCGCGCAGCCGTAGCGGTCGCCCCGCCAGCAAGACGATCGTCCGGTCGACCCCGGGGAAGGGGGAGAAAGGGCCATCGGCCTGCAGGGTGGCAATGCTCGCGCGCCAGAGAAAAGGGGCATCTACGGAAGGAACGGCGATAATTTCGCGCGTGGCGCCGGCACCGTTCTTCCACGGCGTGACGGGTAAAGTAGCGTAATCAAAATACGTGATCATAGTTTGCTCGGCGGAAATCTGGAGTGGATAGTATTTGTTACACGCTTGTCTCAATGTGCTTACAAATTATTTACAACAGGGCTCACAAATCCATCATTGAGCGCGTGTGCGGGTTTGTCAATGCTTGTATATACATGAGCAGTCATCTGCGAATTATCTTATCGCCGTGACCAGAGCCATCATGACAAAACGCGATCGGGAGAATGAAAATGCAACAGCGTATTACTTTCCGCCAGGCCTGCCTGGTCACCCTGTTTTCGGGGCTACTGCTGTCTGGTGGCTCAACATACGCTAAAGAGTGGAAATCGATCACCATCGCTACGGAAGGCGGCTATGAGCCCTGGAATCTGACGCTTCCCGGAGGGAAACTCAGCGGCTTCGAGCCCGAGCTAATGGCGAATTTATGCCAGCGAATGCAGATCGAATGCAAACTGGTGGTGCAGAACTGGGATGGCATGATTGCCGGACTTAACGCCGGAAAATATGACGTGATCATGGATGCTATCGTCGTCACCCCAGAGCGTTCGAAGGTAGTGGCGTTTACCCAGGCATACGCTGCCACGCCGGCCTCTTTCATTGCGGTAAAAGGGTCGCTGCTACCGCCGTCCCCGGCGGTCAAACTTCATGATGATGAGAAAGAGATTCAGGCGGCGATTGCGCCTCTGCGCGCGGCGTTGAAAGGGAAAACCATCGGCATCGCTTCCGGCACCGTCTACACCCCGTTTATTGATAAGTATTTCAAGGATATCGCTGACGTCCGGGAATATAACAACTCAGCGGATGCGATCCTCGACCTGCAGGCTGAGCGCATCGATGCGGTGTTTGATGATATTACCTTTGCCAACACCACCCTGTCGCGTCCGGAGAATAGCAATCTGGCATTGAGCGGTCCGCTGATGAGCGGCCCAATCTGGGGAGGCGGTGAGGCGATGGGTGTGCGCCTTACCGATACCGATCTCAAAGCGAAACTGGATAGCGCCATTCAGGCGGCGCTGGCCGATGGGACGGTAAAAAAACTGAGTGAGAAATGGTTTAAAAGCGACGTGACTCCCTGAGCGAGGCAACCATGTTAAATCTTCTGAGTTTGGGTGAAAACGGGTGGGGGACGCTGATCCTCAGCGCAACGCTGACCACGTTGCTGCTGTCGCTTGCAGCGCTGGCCGTCGGTGCGGGCGTGGGCGGCGTCATCGCCGCCGCAAAATTGTCCCGGCACGCGCCAGCGCGCTGGTTCGGCGCCGCCTGGTCGGTGGTATTCCGCGGTATCCCTGAATTACTGGTGATCTATCTGTTCTATTTTGGCGGCTCAGGGATGATTTCATGGCTGGGTCGCCTGTTTGGCGCAGACGGCTTTATTGAGGTGCCGCCATTTCTGATTGGCGCCCTGGCGATTGGTTTGATCTCCTCCTCGTATCAGGCGGAAGTCTACCGTGCTGCTCGCCTGGCGTTGATGCCCGGTGAAGTGGAGGCAGCTACCGCCATTGGCATGCCGCGCTGGCGGATCCTGCAGCGCATCCTGCTGCCGCAGATTGTCCGTTATTCGCTGCCGGGGTTGTCCAACGTCTGGCAGATGAGCCTCAAAGATTCGGCGCTGGTATCAGTGACCGGGATGGTTGAACTGATGCGCGCCAGCCAGATTGCCGCTGGCTCTACCCGCGATTATTTCCTGTTCTATCTCATCGGCGGCGGTTGCTATTTGATCCTGACGCTGCTCTCTAACCGCGCGTTTACCCGGGCGGAGAGCCATCTGAACCGCGCCTGGCTGCGTCGCAGCGCCGCGCAGGCGTAAGGAGCCCGTATGATTATCGATTTTGCCTTCCTCGGTGAGACGTTGTTGAAGCTCGGCGCGGCGCTGCCGGTGACGCTGGGGCTCTTTATCTGCTCTTTTATGCTTGGCGGCGTGCTGGCCCTTGGCGTTCTGGCGCTGCGAATGAGCCGCTGGCCGCTGGCAAGCGGCTTCGCCAAAGGCTATATCCTGATCTTTCGCGGCTCGCCATTGCTGATCCAGTTGTTTCTCATTTATTACGGGCTGGGTCAGTTTGGGGTGATCCGCCACAGTTTCCTGTGGCCGCTGCTGCGCGAACCCTTCATCTGCGCCGTTCTGGCGCTGGCGCTCTGTACGGCGGCCTATACCGCGGAAATTCTGCGCGGCGGGTTGCTGGCGATACCGCCGGGTCAGATTGAAGCCGGCCAGGCTTGCGGTATGTCGCGCTGGCTGCTGCTGCGGCGGATCATTGCCCCGGTGATGCTGCGCTATGCGCTACCAGCCTACTCCACGGAGGCCATTTTGTTGGTCAAGTCGACGGCGCTGGCAAGCCTGGTGACCGTCTGGGACGTCACGGGGGTGGCCCAACAGATTATTCAGCGTACCTACCGGACGATGGAGGTATTTCTCTGCGCGGCGGCCATCTACCTGCTGCTCAATTTCATCATTGTGCAATTATACGCCCTGCTTGAACGGCGTTTAACCCCGCATACCAGGCCAAATCCGGCGACCGTGTCGCTCAAGCCGATAACCAAAGGAGAGTAAGATGCTCGATTCACGTCCGGTGACCTTATCGGTCAGCGATATTCATAAGTCCTTTGGCTCCCTGGATGTCCTGAAGGGGATCACCATCCAGGCGCAGCAGGGCGATGTTATTTCGATCCTTGGCGCCAGCGGCTCCGGTAAAAGTACGCTGCTGCGCTGCATTAACCTGCTGGAAACGCCCGATGCCGGAGTGGTCAGCGTCGGCGGGGAGACGATTGAAATGAAACACCACGCTCGCGGGCATCGGCTGGCGGCGAATCCCCGGCAGATAGAGCGCCTGCGCTCGCGGCTGGGGATGCTCTTCCAAAGTTTTAACCTGTGGTCGCATATGACGGTCCTGCAGAATGTCATTGAGGGGCCGCATTATGTGCTCAAACGCGATAAACGGACCTGCATTGAACAGGCCGAGCAGCTGCTGGAGCGGGTGGGGATGTTGAACCGAAAGGATTTTTATCCGGCGCAGCTCTCCGGCGGCCAGCAGCAGCGCGTGGCGATAGCCCGCGCGCTGGCGATGGAGCCGGACGTCATGCTCTTTGATGAACCCACCTCAGCGCTGGATCCTGAACTGGTCGGCGAGGTGCTAAAGGTGATGCGCAGCCTGGCGGAGGAGGGACGGACGATGCTGGTGGTCACCCACGAGCTGGGATTCGCCCGCCATGTCTCCAACCGGGTGGTCTTTATGCACCAGGGGACGATTGACTGCGACGGCGCGCCTGAGGCGCTGTTTGGCAGCCAGGGATCCGCGCGCTTTAAGCAATTTATCTCCAGCCATCAACAGCCAGGACAGGTCGTATGAAAATGATCCAGTGGGGCGATGCGCCGATACGCTGGCAGGAGGTGGCTTGCGTCGCCCGGGGTGAGGCGACCTTGAGCCTCAGCGACAGCGCCTGGGCGCGTATCGCGCAAGGACGGGCGATCGTCCAGCATATCGTTAAAGCCGGCCAGGTAGCCTATGGGATCAATACCGGGCTGGGGGCGCTGTGCAATATTACGTTGCCGGAAGCGCAGCTGCACCAGCTGTCGCGCAATACGTTGCTCAGCCATGCCTGCGGGGTGGGACCGTTGCTGGAGGTCGCCCCAACCCGGGCAATTATGTGCGCCGCGGTGGCCAATTTCAGCCACGGTAAATCCGGGATCTCCGCCGGGATAGTGCAGCAACTGTTGGCGTTTTTGCAGCATGGCGTCACCCCTCAGGTGCCCTCCCAGGGGTCAGTTGGCTATTTAACGCATATGGCGCATATTGGCCTGGCCCTGATGGGGGTTGGCGATGTGCTGTGGCAGGGGCGAACGTGGCCTGCGGCAGAGGTCCTGTCGCAGCTGAATCTGCAGCCCATCGCGCCGGGAGCGAAAGAGGGGCTGAGTCTGGTCAACGGTACGCCGTGCATGACCGGTCTGGCCTGTCTGGCGTTAGACGACGCCGAGCGCTTAATGGACTGGGCCGATGTAACCGGCGCGATGAGCTTTGAAGCGCTGCGCGGCCAGCTTGTGGCATTCGATGCCGAGATCCTGGCGCTGAAAGCCAGCCCCGGTATCCAGACCAGCGGCCAGCGGCTGCGTGAGCTGCTGGCGGACAGCCCTCTGCTGGCCGAAAGTCAAGGACTTCGCACCCAGGATGCGCTAAGCCTTCGCTCGATGCCTCAGGTGCATGGCGCCTGCCGCGATCAGTTTAGCCACGCGCAGACGCAGATAAATATCGAACTCAACGCCTGTACCGATAATCCGCTGATCCTGGGGACCGTTGAGCAGTGGCGGGTGGTCTCCCAGGCGCATCCGCACGGCGAATCAGTGGCAATGGCCTGCGATTTGCTGGCCATTGCCATGGCAGAGCTGGGCGCTATCGCTGAACGACGCCTTGACCGGCTGGTGAATCCTCTGGTGAGCGGGCTGCCGGCGTTCCTGGTCGCCCGACCGGGCGTGAATTCAGGGATGATGATTGCCCAGTACGTCGCCGCGTCGTTGTGCGCGGAAAACAAGCAGCTGGCGCAGCCGGCGGTGCTGGATAATTTTGTTACCTCGGCGTTGCAGGAGGATCATTTAAGTCTGGGCACCAGCGCTGCGCTGAAACTGCAGCGCCTGCTGGGCAACCTCTATCAGATCCTCGGCATCGAATATTTACTCGCTGCCCAGGGGCTCGATTTTCACGAGCCGCAGAAGCTGGCCGCGGGCACGCGCCGGGCGCGAGACCTGCTGCGCGAAAGCGTGCCTGGCTGGGAGGACGATCGTTGGCTGGCGCCGGACATTGCCAGCGCGGTGGCCATCCTTAAGCGAACCGCTGGCCACGCGCCGGCGTGAGGTCAGCGGGCGAGGTGAATGAGACGACGCTATTTGCCGTCTTTGCGCCAGGCGTCGGCGGTGAGAGCCTCACCGAAATGGCCGGCAATCAGACGTCGGGTCAGGTCGTGCAGCGGTGAGGCCAGCACATCGGCGGTGCTGCCGCGCTCAACCACTTCCCCGTTATGCATCACCAGCACCTGATCGCTGATGTGCTTCATCATGCCCAGGTGCTGGGTGACATAGATGTAGGAGATGCCCTGTTTCTCCTGCAGCTCCAGCATCAGGTTGATGAGCTGGGAGCGCATCGACATATCCAGCGAGGCCAGCGCCTCATCGCAGACGATGACCTTCGGGCGCAGGATCAGCGCCCGGGCGAGGCCAAGACGCTGCTTCTGACCCGGGGCCAGCATATGGGGATAGTAGCTGACGTGGTCCGGCAGCAGGCCGACCATGCGCAGGGTGTCGATGATCTGCTTCTGTCGCGCTTCGGCGTCGAGATCGGTATTCAGCCGCAGCGGAAAATCGAGGATCTGCGAGATGCGCTGGCGCGGGTTTAGCGACGTCGACGGATCCTGAAAGATCATGCGAATTTTCTGGCTGCGGTAGGAGTAATCCCCGAAGGTCAACGGATGGTCGTCGATCAGCACCTCGCCGCTGGTGGGCTCCACCATGCCCGCCAGCATCTTCGCGAGGGTGGATTTTCCGGAGCCATTCTCGCCGATAATCGCCAGCGTCTGCCGTTCGCGCAGGGTAAAACTCAGCGGCTTAACCGCCTCCACCGTCTGGCGGTGAAACCAGCCGGTGCGGTAGCGAAAGGTCTTACTGAGTTGGCGCACTTCCAGCAATGTTTCGACCATTTCACTCTTTCTCCATGTTCAGCGGGAAATGACAGGCGTACAGGTGATTGCGCACCCCGGTAAGACGCGGCGTTTCAATACACTCGCGCTGGGCGTACGGGCAGCGGGGCCCCAGCCGGCAGCCGATGGGCAGCTGCTCCAGCAGCGGGATCGCCCCCGGCAGGGTGTTGAGGCGGCTTTTATGCGGCATGGCGCTGCCAAAATCCGGGATAGCGCGGATTAACGCCTGGGTGTAGGGGTGATGCGGCAGGGTGATCAGCTCTTCACTGGGCCCGCTCTCCACCGTCTGCCCGCAGTACATGACGTTGATTTTATCCGCCCATTTGCTGAGCATCTGCAGGTCGTGGCTGATCAGCAAAATGGTGGTGTTGTTGTTCTGGTTGAGCCGCGTCAGCAGGCGGATAATCTGCGCCTGAGTCGTTGGTTCCATGGCGTTGGTCGGTTCATCGGCGATCAGCAGGCGCGGCTGGTTGGCCAGGGCGATGGCAATCATCACCTTCTGGCACTCGCCTTCGGTCAGCTGATAGGGGAAGCTGCGCATGGCGTCTTTGTGATCTTTAATTCCGACGCGGTGCAACAGCTCGATGGCCCGACGCTTGCGCCAGCCCAGCCGCTGCCACCAGCGCCCTTTGTAGGTCCAGCCGGGGATACTCTGGATCAGCTGCTGGCCGATGCGCTCAGAGGGATCGAGGCACGACTGCGGCTCCTGGAATATCATTGACACGTTGTGGCCGATCAGCTTTCGGCGCTCGCGGTTCGACAGCCGCAGCAGGTCGATGTCGTCGAAGCGCATGCGGTCGGCCGTGACCCGCCAGTTGTCCTTTGTCACGCCGCAGATAGCTTTGGCGATCAGGCTCTTTCCGGAGCCGGATTCCCCGACCAGGCCACGGATTTCGCCTTCGGTCAGGGTCAGGCTGACGCGATCGACGGCTTTCACCCAGCCTTCGTTGGTTTTAAATTCGATGGTTAAGTGACGAATATCGAGTAACGGCATTATTCTACCCCGGCAATGATCGCCCGGCGAATACCGTCGCCCAGCAGGTTGACCAGCAGTACGCTGAGCATAATCGCGGCCCCGGGCAGCATCACGGTCCACGGCGCAACATAGATAAGCTCCAGCGCATCGCCCAGCATCGCTCCCCATTCCGGCGAAGGCAGCTGAGCGCCGAGGTCAAGAAAGCCCAGCGCGGCGATATCCAGAATAGCCATCGACAGGGCGCGGGTGATCTCGGTCACCAGGCCGGAGGCGATATTGGGCAGAATGGCGAACAACAGAATATTCAGCGTCGACGCCCCGTCGAGGCGGGCGGCGATGATGTACTCTTTCTCCAGCTCATCGTGGACCATGCTGTAGACGGAACGCACCATCCGCGGCAGCAGCGCCAGCCAGACGGCAAACATCGCATGGCTGAGGTGCGGCCCGGCAAAGGCGACGACGATGATGGCCAGCAGTAGCGAGGGGATGGAGAGCAGGGTATCGAGGATATGGTTCATCACCGCCGAGCGCAGGCCGTGGGTCGATCCGGCAATGACGCCCAGCACCAGGCCAAACAGCGTGGCGCCGAGGGTGACGACAAAAGCGCCGCCGACGGTCGGCGCCGCGCCGCTCAGTAGCCGGCTGAGCACATCGCGCCCCAGGTCATCGGTCCCGAGGAAGAAAGAGACTTCGCCATAGCGCGACCACGATGGCGGCAGCAGCTGGTAGCCGAGGAACTGCTGGTCGATGCCGTAGGGGGCGAACCAGCCGCCGAAGATGCAGAGCAGCAGCAGCCCCGCGCAGCCGTACAGGCCGATCATCGCCGTGGTGTCGCCATAGAATTTACGCCATACGGTGCGCAGCGCGCCGGGCGGACGCTTTTCCAGATAAACGCTATCGTAGGGCATATGAATCCGTTTTAAGTTTGTTAGTCATACTTTAAGTCTTTTCAAAAATCCCGCTAATACCAACACCTTGCCAGCATTGAGTGCTTTAATTTTGTGTGTTCTGCATTGATTTGAAGGTTATCAATTTAACCAAAATGTGTACACTGATGTGTATATCATCTTCCGGAGTGTACACATTGCTTACCGACACAAAATTAAGAAAAGCTCTTGGCAAAAAGAGAGACCAGATCGAGGTCATATCGGACGCTCATGGTCTGAATGTCCGGTTGTCTACTTCCGGCAGTATAACATTCTTTTACCGCTACAGATGGAACGGGAAAGCCGCTCAGCTAACGATTGGCGATTATCCCACCACCTCCTTATCTCAAGCTCGCGAACGTAGACAGCAGTTCAGGGCTTGGTTGACAGAAGGACTCGATCCGAGACGGCAAACAGTTCTGGAGAAACAGAAAAAAGTCGAAGCGCTCACCGTTAAAGAGGCTTTCGATTACTGGGAAAAGTATTACTGCATCCCTGAAGGTCTTGTGAAAATCAAGGTTAACCGGCGGGACTTCAATAACCATATAGCGCCTGTGCTGGGGAACATGATTGTTGATCAGACCACTAAAGCGCACTGGCTTAACCTTTTTGATGGCATGGGGCGAAGAGTTGTCACTGGTCAGATGCTTGGGCTGATGCAGCGTACGTTCCGTTTTTGCTCCAATCGAGGGGTAATTAATGTGAACCCAATTGAGAGCCTTAGGCGCTCTGACGTAGGTCTCACAGCATCCGTAAAAGATCGCAGATTGAGTGATGAGGAAATCAAAACAGTTTGGAACATCCTTCCTGAATTGAAATACAGACAACAGCTGATAATGAAGTTTCTCATCATGACTGGCTGCCGGAGTACGGAGATCAGGACAGCAAGATGGGAGTGGTTCGATTTCCATGAGCAAACGTGGACCATTCCGGCAAGCGATTATAAAACCGGGAAATCGGTCAGAAGGGCACTTCCCGAGGCAGTAGTAAGAATGATGTTAGCAGAGAAGGAAACGTCAGTTTCAAAACACGTTGTGACACTGTCACGCTACAGAGGGCCAGAAGATGACAGACCGCCACTACAACCAAACGTCGCTCTGTTTTCTGCTCAGATTATAGCTAAAACAGGCATGAAGCCCTGGTCTCTCCATGACCTCAGGCGAACAGTGGCGACACGCCTTTCTGAATTAGGTGCGCCGCCACATGTTGTGGAAAAACTGCTTGGCCATCATATGGCAGGTGTCATGGCACGTTATAACCTGCATGATTATCTGGATGATCAGCGTCACTGGCTTGCTGTTTGGCAGGGTCACCTTGAGAAGCTGGTTGGTCAGCCTCTGGTTTGATCCCCACGTTATCTTCCCAGGCCAACAAGTCTGAAAGTCTCCACCTTTTAGGGCTGCCATTTATTTTAGGCTGCGGGAATGGCTGAGCAAAGTAAGAGGGCATCCGGGATGGGGTGCTCCAGAAATAAAGTGTGCTGCGCGATATTTTGTATCTGGACAGAACGTCATCGGTTATCAAAATTTCATCTGATATATGAGATGTATTAGTCATAAAAACCCCTTAGTTACATTGTCCAGGCAGATGGTGTAGCCGGCGCGCGCAGCTCATGGCTGTGGCCACATAGCTACTTTTTCTGTTAACAACTTCTACAGTGATCTTTGAGCCTTGAACCACCACCGTATAAGTTCTCTTTGTTTTCTGTCGCCCGTAGGCTCCATAAAGCTCAACGTGTTTTGCCAGTGCCGCATCGCACGCCTGGCGGCCCAGAGGGGAGTGTCTGCTTCGGTTAATCAATCGCATATACATTCCTTTATCGGGAGAGTTTCCCCTCCCAATCTGGTTAACCCACGTATTCCGGTTTCATGTCGTCCAGGGCGATGCGGAACTGGTCATACAGTTCATCACCGAGGTGGCGTTTCGCGCCGTTGAGAATGCCTTCAGCTTTAGCGAACAGTTCGACGGCTTCCGGTTCTCCGGGATTAGGTAGAGAGTTGATCGCGGCCTCAACTTTGTTTCGGGCGTCTACCATGAAATAACGCTGCACGGCTTTACCTTTCAGTTCGGTGAAAAGAACAGTGCCCAACACAGCTTTCTCTTTATCCAGATCCGCCCTGATGGCTTTTGCTGCATCGACCGATTCGGCGCGCTCAATGCGGTCACGGAAATCATCTGCCAGGGAATCAATATTGAGAGCTGAATCCTGCGCGCTGGTGGTGATGTCTGTTCCGCTGGTGATCTCTGCGACAGACATTCTTTGCGCCGGCGCCGGGTTTATTTCTCGCTCGGTCCTTTGTTCAACTTCATCCGGGCTGTAAACACCCAGGATGACTTCCGGGCAATACAGCCGTGCCCAGTATTTGACGCCCAGATAAGCGATCTGCTGTTTCGGGTTAGAAACCCACAAAGGAGAATTACGTGTGACGACTCCAGAGAGATAAAGTGGCTCCCCCCAGGTAATTTCTGATTCACCGCGCAGAATCGCGCCGACCTGGACGAATAACCCGATTTCGTCTTCATCAGTCCAGCCTCGCACCCGTTCTGTAACGCTGTATTTCCCATTTTTACCGTGTTTTTCCCTGGTAATTTCCTGCGTCCTTGTGCAACGTTCCCAGTCGCCGCCGTAGCGATAATGAAATCGACCGTTAATAGCGCTGGAACTGGCGATTACCGCGTTGACGAGCTGGGCTTCATATCCGAGCACGCCGTTTACCAGATGCGTTTTTTGCGCGACTGCATAGGGATTCATGCCCCACTGCATAGCCTGCATAACGATGGCCATGCAATCGGCTGGCTTACCTGCAAGGTGAGCTGGCACTGTCACTTGTGAATCAGCCATAAGGTTTGCGAAAGCAGTTAACTGACCGAGAGCCTGAACGTTAAAGATCGCGTTGCTAGCTGAAATGGTGTTTGGTGCCTGCTGTTCGGCTGTAACAATGTTAGTGTTTTCCATGACTGTTCCCCCTTATGCCTGTACGCGCAGCGCTTCGAGACGGCGCATATCAAAATCGTTAAGTTCTTCGGTGTAGTCTTCGGTAATCGGCGCCGGCCATTCGCCAGTGTCGAAACCGTTCGCGATGGCAAGCATTGCTTTGCGATATTCCAGCATGCCGAGTTCCAGCAGTTCTTCGGATGCCTCGATGATGGCGATCCAGTGGTAGTTCTCGTCTTTGTTGACGAATATCCAGAAGAACTGGTCAAGGGCTGCGGTTTCGCAGTACATAGCCGCGCTCAGGTGGTAATCGCGCTCGACGATTTCCCGGTGCAGCTTCGCGCGCAGGCCTTCCTGCTTAATGTTCCACATACTGATGGTTTTCAGGTCCGCACCAATGCGCAGGCCGCCCATGTCTATCTCAAGGTCAGGGCGCACGCGAACTTCCAACCCGGTTTTCTCATCAATGCCGAAATAGCTCACCTCGACGGCACGGCTCGGGTGCGTCAACAACTTGCCAGCGGTCGGGTGATTCAACAGTGCTTTCTGAATGGCCAGTGCCGTAGCCAGCTGCTGGCGGGTAACCAGCACTTTTCCTTCCGGGTTCTCGCGCCATGCATCCAGCAGCTCGTCGGCAAACACGGCATCCGGTTTTACCGATTTCACGGCCTGAATCAGATCGGCCTTTGTGCCAGAGACTTTCAGGGGCTGCGCCTTCTGTGCTTCCTGAGTAACCATGTCAGGATTAATAAGCGCCAGCTGTTCCAGTAAGGCATCGCGGCCACCGCTGGTTTTCACCTGGGCGGGCAGGGTGGCGTTGTATTCTTTGATGCAGGCCTTCATTGCGGTGGCGGTTTGCTTCTGACCGTCTTCAATGCGCTGGAACTCAGCAGGTAAAGACATATAACCCTGGCCGGTTTCTTCAACTGATGTACCCAAGGGAACCTGGGCGGGCAGGTTCGAGTTGTATTCCTCCAGGTATCTTTTGATGTCATCTGCGCTGAGTAAAACCGGAAGCCCGTTGTTGTATTCGTCGATAAATGCGCGGATCGTCGCCGTAGTGGTGAAGGCGCCTTCCGGGATTTCCGGCTCGATACTGAATTCTTTTTCCAGCTGATCAGGCTGCAGCGCCAGTGCATGCACCAGATTTCCCATATCCAGAACAGGGGCGCGTACCTTCTGGATGGTCTTGGATACGTGGCGCGCCTCGAAATACATCAGCGATACCCGCGCATCTTTAACCATCGTGGAGCTGATGCCGTTAGCGGCGTGGTAGACCTCATTTGGCACGCCTTCATATCGACCAGGCTCGAAATACTCCGGCCACGCTGACGCTGCTTGTTCAGCATCTTCCTCATCATCACTGTGAGCATTCTCAGAAACCTGGCTTTTCAGCACTTCGGCGGTAAGATCCGGGCAGCGTTCAGCCAGTATTTCGCTCATGTTCACGGCAGTTGTTTGCGCAGGAGGTTCATCAGCGCCTTCGCCTGTTGATACCGCATTATCATTTTCGTCTTCGACCGGCTGAGCCGTTTCCATCTGCACATCGCTGGTGGTTTCCCCGGAATTAGCTGGATGTAATTTTTCTTCTGCAGCGCGCTGGCGCGCCTGGTCCACGATAGAAAGTGCTGGTGCTGGCTGGCTATCCATCAGACCATCAATCGAAAAAACACCATTGCCTATGTTTGAAACTTCAGGCTGTTTGGGTTTGGTCAGGTCTTCGGTTATCCACTTCGGATCCGTGGGGTCACTGATACCTTCGACATATTCGCCGCGTTCGGCGGCCAGAACCTGATTAGCGTCAGGGCGTTTCTTTTGAGCTTCTTTCACCAGTTCGGTGCCAATTACTTGAAAGTCAGTTGGGAGAGTTTCCAGGTCAGGCGCACCTTCATCTCCATCGATATCCTTTTTCACAGCGTCCGTAGTGACGGCGGCAGATGAAACATGACCAGCTTTTTCAAGCGTCTCAGCAGAAGGGACGTCATGCTTATGCTCGGTCAGGTTCGCATTGATATAGGTCTGCAGACTTACCGGGAAATGATGAATATCGCTGGTGGCGCCACGAATAAGGGCAAAAATGGCTGCGCGTGAATAATCCAGGATGCCTGCGACCTTGCGCAGCGCTGCAGACCATTCCTTGAACGGACTTTCTTTCTTCTGGACGATCTCTTTGGCCCGGCGGTGAATTGATGCCGGGAAATTGTAGATATCGAAATCCATTGGCATTGTGGCCAGGGCTATTTCAACATCAAGCGTATCGAGGGTATGGGTGTAGTCGGGATTGCGATCGGTTTTATTACCGCCGCCAGCATTAGTTCCTGCATCAGTTTTCATAACTGAAGAAATACAGTTACCGGCAGCCCATTCCCTGGTGAGAATGCCGCGGTCAATCGCGTTCGTGGCGAACCACAGCTTTGCAAACTGGATACGCTTGCCGAGCTCATGCCGCTTCCCTTCCGGGAAGACTTTTTTATTGGCACTGGTGAATTTCCAGAGCGCCGGCATATCGTATTTTTTGATTTCAGGGATATTCTCGGCGGCCAGAATCAGATCCTGGACGGCTGCGTTATCAGTGTCCATTTCAAGAACTGACAGCTCCTGCCGGTGAGGCATGCTGATATGATAAACGTGGCGTTCTTCGGCCATATACTGCGCCAGCAGCTGAGCGCGAAAGGGGAGTTCTGCCACGTTAAAAAGCGCGCTCGAATCGTCCTGGTATTCATCGCTACCGAAAGTTTCCACGGTCTCACCTTGTGCCGTGTCGCCAGTAGTATTGGCATCAACCAGCACGCCACTGACGGGCTCAGCGGATACTCCGGCATTATCGCCGTGATGACCATCAGCAGGCGCCTGTCCTGGCTTCAAAGTCCAGGTGCGGCCATCGTCGCCGAGCTGGTAGCGTTCGCACCATGAGTAATCGAGAACACCCTCCGCCGGCAGGTCATTGAATACCGGGAAATCGGTGCGAATTGGGTTTTGGTAATCCTTACCGCGGCCTGTTTCGATCCCAGCGTCTTCCAGATCGACGTCCAGCTGCAGAAGGGCGCGAGCTTCTGTTTTATTAGTGCGCCAGATTACGGCATCAGCTTTACCCGATTTTTGAGTCGCTTTTATCAGATAAAAATATTCCATGTGATAGCCTCTATTTTGGATGTAGAATCCCCCGGGCCATTGGTAGCGCCCATTCAGGGTGGTCATTGGTTTTGGTAATTTCCGGTGTAACTTTGGTCGGTGGCACCGGACGTACAGCCCGCTTCGGCGGGTTTACGTTAGCCCTCGTGAGCCATCTGGTCGTGAGAGGCGCAACGTTCAGAGCAATACTCTTTTTCTTTCCGTGCGAGCTGGTTCCCCTGGAGGTACAACAGGGTGCTTACCACTGGTTTTCCCTCGATTGCTTTACGGCAGTAACCGCATTTTTTCTGCATTCCTCCCCCTACATTTGCACCGTGAACCCGGCCGGATGCTCTTCCAGTACACCTTTCAGCGGATAACATTCAGCTTTCACGTGTTGCTCTTCTGCAGCTGCCTTGCAGTCATTCTCAGTGTCGTAAACGCCGAGCAGGACATCCTGATTACCGCCCGTCAGCATGCTGACGGTGAGAACCAGGGCAAACATCGTGCTCATGAAGGGTCTCCTTTTTGCGCGAGCATGTAGCACACTCGGCGGATGAAAGCTGACAGCGGATTTAAACGAACAGCCTGCTGACGAGCGGGTTTGCGTGCGAAATCATTCATAGAAACAATCCCCTCAGTGCGCTGAAAAGCGCGATCCAGATGAAGAGCCCAATTACTGCTGAAATGACCATGGCTCTGATACCGTGCTTGCTCATTTCAACTCCTCATGTATGCCTGTCTTTTAACCACTTCAGGCTCGGTGGTATGCTGGTAGTTCTCACACAGCCAGCAAGGAAATAAAAATGTCAAAACTGACAACGATGAAAGTTGCTTGCCCTGATTGCGGAAGCGAGATGCTCAAGCGTCCCGATGATTTCGACTTTGATACAAATTTTGTTGGCGTCAGTTGTGCCAACTGTGGTCGAGAAATCACTAAGGACGATGTCGTTAAGCAAGGGACGGATGTTGTCAAAAAGCAGGTTGACGACATTCTCAGGGATGCCTTCAAGGGAACGGGCTGGAAGCTCAAGTAACCCCAGTAGTTCCTCGACCTGATTGATTACTTCCGTGGCGTCTATTTCGAGTTCAATAGGCGCCACCTTTACCTTACTCATCTCATCCTCATTGCCTTGTCGCCGGCCAGCGGAACGTTACTACCTACTGCGCATTGATATTTCCACCTCATCCCGGCATTCGTATGCTCGGGGCAGCTACTTCGTGGGCGTCCTGCCTTGGTGGGGTGTTGCTGGAGTTAATTAAACACAATGTTTAATGTTGTGTCAACATTGTGAGTAATTAAACGTAAACAAAAAGTTTACAACGAGAGGTGGGTTAGTGCAGGGAGTATGTTTATGGGTCTATTCTTTGGTTTTAAAAACATCTATGAGGGCTAATGGTATGCGGTATGACGATGAGTTTTTCGCGAAGATGCACCCGCAAATAGCGCAGGTTATCGGGGTAGCGGTTATGCAGCTACTGGTTGAGAAGCAAGAGCCGTCAAGAGAGGCTCTGATAGAGATGATTTAGGTGTTGTGGCAGGAAGACCATGTCGATCTGGCTGTGGAATTGGCCCTTGACGTTCTGTCGCTACCGAAAGAGTAGGGGCAATAAAACTCGACGCGTGGCCGGGCTACTGGCGCTGACAATACGGCAATATTTTTTCAATCGCTGATTGAATAAATGAAGGGCTATGAAAGTCAGGATCTTTCAACGGGTCACTGACATCAATACTGTTTTGCAGGGAGCGCTGATATTCACTCCAGAGTTCCGAAAGGTGTTTCTTGTTCTTGGGGCTGCAGATATCAATGAACGTATCAATCTCTCGCTGTGATATTGATACATTTCCGCCACCGGGAAACACTCCATTCTCAATAAGTCGCAATTGATCTCTTAATTTTTGTCTTATTATATCGCTTATTGCATTGAACTCTTTGCGTTTTTCCCCTTTTACTGCATATCTGTAGCTAAAGTAACCGCTTGCAGGAACTGCTGTGATAGATACAATCATTGCAATAGTTGCAACGATGTCGCTATAGCTCATGGAGGTTTTCCTATGTCTGGCTCTGATATCTTGGCCACAGTTGCCTTGATTATTTCAGTTACAAACCTCTCCGTAATTCTCTACGGGATATGGCGCTTACGTGATTAAACCGTTGTGATGATTATTCTTCATCGCCCTTAATCCTTCGCCCCATGTACTTGGCATACAGCTCATCGAGTTCTTTGAGACGCAGAGATACGATCCGCAGCATGTTCTGTTGCTCTTCTTCGTTGGGGAGTTGGTTATAGAGTTCCAGCAACCGTTTCTCGTCCGGGCGTAAACCATCATTTGCATCGACGTCCTGACCTAAAACCCACTCAAGGCTTACGCCAAGAGCATCAGCGAGCTTTATGGCAGAGCTCTTTCCAATCGCTCCCCGCACAAACCAGTTGTTAACCGATTGCGAACTTACACCACAAATTCTCGCTATATCCGCTTTGGATATGCGCTTCATCTCAATTATTTCATTGAGCCTTTGGACCTGTGGGTTGTCGGACTGGTGCGTATTTTTTCTCATATATCACGATTTTAAACTAAATGTTTACCGTCTCAACATTCATAAAGTTGACATTAAAATAAACATAATGTTTAATCCACTCTGTAACTTTAATGGAGTGGTTTATGAACGCATTAGAAAAAGCCATACACATCGCTGGTGACGCAACGAAGCTAGCAGAAAAACTGGACGTCTCATCTATGACGATTAGCCATTGGAAGCATCGCCATGGGGGAGCCGTTCCTCAGTCTCGGGTTTTCCAAATCTTCCGGGTAACCGGCGTTACTCCGCATGAACTTCGCCCAGATCTTTACCCAAATCCAAACGACGGTTTGTCTTCACAAAATCTGGTGGGATGACCATGCAAACACTTTCCTTTCAACAAAATACCGGATTCAACCCCGGCGCTCTGATAAAGCGAAATCAGGCGAAAGTGGCAGATCACGACGGCATTCGTTCTGCCGTTCGCGCCTGGGCTGCAGCTGAAGGTCAGGATGTTGTATCGGCGTACATCATCGATGAGTGGCGCCAGCAGGGCGGGGAAGAAATTGAATTTCCTGCGGACATCAGCCGCGCCCGACAGAAGCTTTTCCGTTATCTGGATAACGAGGTCGATTCTGAAAAGTATCGCGCGAATGTGCGTCTTCTGACGCCAGCCATCATGGCCGTCCTCCCGTTGGAATTTCGCCACCGCCTGTTGCCTGAAGACAATTTCATGTCCCGACTGGCACGGCTGGAGAAAGAGACCAGCGAAGCGAAGGTTGCCGTTGCCATGGGAGCTCCACGTCATCAAAAGCTGAAAGAACTGAGCGAGGGAATTGTCGAGATGTTCCGGGTTGACCCAGAACTAACGGCGCCACTGATGGCCATCGTCACTTCAATGCTGGGGGTTTTGTAATGTCGGGTATCAAAAAGGCGAAAGCCGCGGTGCTGTAACACCAACGGCTTTCAGGTGCAAAAACGAAGAGGTAATTGCGAGGTAAGTATGTCAGAAACAAAGACTGAGGTAAACGCCCAAGCGACCCATAAATGCTCCTTTTGCGGAGCGAGCAATATTGAGGTTTCGGGCGTTCTAATCGCCGGCCCCGGCGTATCCATCTGTCAAAAATGTGTCTTTCAGTGGGTTGATATTGTCTTTCAACACGCAGAAAAGACCGATAAACCAACGTCATAAGTTCAGGGGTATCTATGCGTGACTATGCAACAGTCGCACCGCAATTCTGGCTGGGGAAAACAGGTCGGGAACTGCGGAAAAAAGGCGCTGAAGCGCAGGTGGTTTCGTTTTATCTCATGACCTCGCCACACGCAAACATGCTCGGTTTGTATTACCTGCCAATTCTCTATATCGCCCATGAAACAGGGCTGGGCTTAGAAGGGGCTTCGAAGGGGCTTAAAAGCACCATCGAAGCGGGGTTTTGTAGCTATGACGAGGACACAGAGATGGTCTGGGTGCATGAAATGGCCGCCTACCAGGTAGGCAAGGCATTAAAGCCAGGTGATAACCGTTGTGCGGGGGTCAGGAGTGAGTATGCATCACTTTCAGAAAACCCTTTTCTTTCATCATTTTACGAGCGTTATAAGGATGATTTTCATCTGAATGTCAAACGCGAATCGTGCCCAACGCCAGAAGGGGCTTCGAAGGGGCTAGGAAGCCAAGATCAGGAACAGGATCAGGAACAAGATCAGGATAAAGATATTTCGGGGCATGGCGACGCCACACCCCCAGATGGTGGATCCTCCGATGAAGCTCCATCTGAAAAGCCGAAAAGCAGTTACCCGGAGGAATTTGAACTGGCCTGGAGGGAATACCCAAAACGTGCCGGAGGCAATAGCAAGGTCGATGCGTTCAAAGCCTGGACAGCCCGAATTAAATCAGGCGCAACAGCGCAGGAGCTTACCGATGGTGTTCGACGATATGCGGATTACGTCACTGCTGCCGGAAAACTCAACACTGAGTACGTGAAACAAGCGTCCACGTTTTTCGGTCCCTCAAAGCACTACGAGGAGTTGTGGAGCTTCGAAGTACCAACCGGTAAACGGGATCCGAACTCAATATCCCAGCCAGATAAATTAATTCCGAGTGGGTTCAGGGGGTAGTGATGAAAAATATGATTGGTACTGGTAGTGCGCTGGAGCGGCTGAAAAAACTCATCCCTCCGGGTGTAGAGCCTAAGTTTGGCAGTGTAGAGGAGTGGAGAACCTGGCAGGCCGGGGAAGGGCGCAAACGCTGCGAAGAACTGGAAAAACAAAACCAGCGTACCCGTGCTGAAAAAATATTCGGACGAGCGGGAATTCAAGATCTGCATCGGAGCTGCACGTTCGCAAATTACCAGGTGGCAGGAGATGGTCAGCGCCGGGCGCTCACGATGGCGAAAAGTTACGCACAGAACTTCGGTTCAGGGTTCGCCAGTTTCGTATTCAGCGGAGCGCCGGGAACCGGGAAAAACCATCTGGCGGCCGCAATCGGAAATCACCTGCTGGCTGGTGGTCGCTCTGTGCTGGTGGTGACTATTCCTGACCTGATGCTACGTGTTCGCGAGTGCTACGACGACGGGCAGTCAGAGGCTTCGCTTCTGGACGACCTTTGCCAGGTAGATCTGCTCATCCTGGACGAAGTAGGCATTCAGCGCGGCAGCAGCGGCGAAAAGGTCATTCTGAACCAGGTTATCGATCGCCGCCTGTCGTCGATGCGTCCGGTCGGCATCCTGACGAACCTGAACTACGAATCTCTGACGGGCACCCTCGGCGCGCGCATTCTCGACCGTCTCCAGATGGACGGCGGCATGTGGGTGAACTTCGACTGGGATAGTTATCGCAAAAACGTCCGCCATCTGCGCGTCGTTAAGTGAGGAAAACATGGCTAGAGCATTTTCTGCTATTGAGCGCCGGGAGTATGTCCGCGCAGTGATTCGTATCACCAGACATCAGGGGCGACTCACGACCGCCGAGGCAATGAAAAAACTGGGGCTGAGCCGCGCTACTGTCCAACGGTATTTTTCCGAAGCTGAAGCGACTGGTGAGGTTGTCCGGCATGGTCGTTTGGGGCTGTTCCGCGATCAGCGGGCCGTCATCGACTTTGACATGAAGCGTTTTGGCCTGGTGCCGAAAGTTGCTGTTGGGATGAATTACAGCCTGCTTGGCAGTCCTGTTTTTCAGCGAGTTTTAGATGTTCAGGAGGCTATTCATGGCTAAGAATTCAATCGATGTATACGGTGCCAGCGGCAAAACAAACGTGCTCAATTTCGAGCCTGAAAACCTGCACCTGGTCACCGATAAGACCCACCCACTTTACGATGAGCGAGTACACCTGCCGATCGAGGAAGGGATGGTACTGAACATTGCGGAGCTGGGTGTACTGGAGCCAATCATCGTCTGGAAAGACCCTGAAACGGGGCTCACCTGCGTAGTTGTTGGCCGTCAGCGCGTTAAACATACCCTTGAGGCAAATAAACTCCGTCTGAAAGAAGGCAAAGACCCACTGCTTGTTCCCGGAGTCGTTAAGCGCGGATCAGCAAATCAGATGGCTAAATACATGGTCAGCGAAAACGAAATTCGCCGACCTGATACACCGCTTGGCCGGGCTAAAAAAATGTCAGACGCGCTCGACCGCGGACTCGATGAGGACGACATTGCGGTGTTGTTTGGCTGCAGCGTTCAAACCGTTCGTGCAACGCTCTCCCTTCTCGATGCCACCCAGGCCGTCCGGGAAGCAGTGGAGTCGGGCACAGTTACCGTTACCCAAGCCCGCCAGCTTGGCACACTTCCCCCGGAAGAGCAGCGGGAAAAAGTGAAAGAGATTGAATCTGCGACCGCTGGGACTACCGGTCATGAAAAAGCCCGGCGTCAGCGTCAGATCCTCGGTGAGGCAAAGCCGCGCCTGAAAACCCGCAAAGAAATTACTAAAGCCCTGGAATCTGCCGAGGGTGAGTATGCGAGCGCACTCCGTTGGGTGCTTGGGGAGGCCGTATGACAATCGTAAAAACCCATACCGGCACCGTGATCACCAAAGACGGTCCGAAGGTAAAAAAACTGCACCAGACAGAGCGGATGTGGGTCGTCGGCAAAAACGAGTTTTACCACAAAGAAACAGGGCGCCGTCACTTTGCAGAAAATACGCGCCGCCGGCTGCTGCTCGACACCATCAAGCCTATCGAGGTGAAGCATGTTTAAAAAGAACGAAAAGGCTATTTCACAGATTGCGGAATATATCCCGCGCGCCTGCCGGGGTATGCAGCTGCATGAAGCGAAAGCGCGTCTGGAGAAAAAAATCGCGCTCTATACCGATGACGGCTGTGATGTTGCCGTTCTTAATGCGGCCTTTGCGCCAGCTCTTAACAGTCATACGCGGGAGTCTTTTTTTCGAGCATCGCAGCGCAGCTGCATGAGGGGGCCAAATGACCGAGCAAACCATCCTCGACATGTGCTGTGGCTCCCGCATGTTCTGGTTCAACAAACGAGATACTCGCGCGGTATTCGCTGACATTCGAGCCGAAGAGCACAAGCTGTGCGACGGCCGCCGTCTGGTTATCAGTCCTGACCTCGTTGCTGACTTCCGTGCGCTGCCGTTCGCTGATGCCTCATTTCCGGTTGTTGTGTTTGACCCGCCACATCTTGAGCGCGTCGGCCAGACCGCGTGGATGGGCAAAAAGTACGGGCGCCTGAACAAAAAAACATGGCGTGCCGACATTCGCGCAGGATTCAAAGAGGCGTTTCGCGTACTGCGGCCACATGGTGTGCTCATATTCAAATGGAATGAAACCCAAATCCCCGTTAGCCAAATTATAGCTTTAACAGACGAGAAACCGGCGATCGGCCAGCGCACCGGAAAGAACGATAAAACCCACTGGATCATCTTCGTGAAGGGAGCTGCGGTATGAAAATTAAATGCATCAAAGACACAGAGGGATACTGGACTGAAGGTGAAATGTATCCGGCCCGTGTAGTTGCTGGCGGTTTTGTTCAAGTTGGCGACGATTAAGATCGCATTGGCGAGGGCTGGAGCGCTATGCCTATCGAATACCGGGATGACGGCTCGATCGTTTATGAATTGGGGGGTATTGAAGATGACGTTCAGTTTGAGGAACGTGCAGCATGCGCAAATCATTAACCGCACGCTGTACGTGGATGGGAAGTTGAGTTTAAACCGTATTGCGACTCGAAGGTTAGACCGAAGTAGTGCAAAACCCCACGCACCGACCAGCAGCGCGCGGCATGAAGGACTTTGCCGCGCTAGGCTTCTACGTGGTGGCGCTGCATAGCAAAGCGGTGGGGGAAATTATTCCCCCACAATGAAATTAAGGCTTTTTGGGAGGTGGTGCCGGTTGAGAAGTTTGCTTAGCAGGCTGAAAACCATTATTAGCCAAATCATTTTTAGGTTGATAACCCTTTTCTAGGGGCTTGTAACCATCTTCCTTATAAGTTTTTTTAGTTTCTGACATATACAAAATCCTCTATTTCTATGGGTAGGTAGTTTGCTGCTGTTCAAAGCGGAAAAACTCTAAGTGCTCGATATCCTTACTTAAAATCAGTATTCCTAAAGTGGAAGTGCGCTGACGTTCAAAACCACCGTCGCTGTTTAATTCCCAATGTTCCTCAAGATAGATCTGTTCAGGTTCTGGAGCGCTGGACGCAAACGAGTTAGCTCCATACTTACCCGCTATTTTCTTCCCATCTTTTAGCGTGATAATCATCCAGCATGGAACTTTCAGACCAAAAAAATAATCCCATGCCCTACCTGTGGGGTGAGGCATGTATTTACATAGCCAATCCCATTCGCGCATCCTCGAAAACAAAAAAGCCAACAGTGTCGGGCTAGCAAATAATATGAACAAGTAAAATAAAAAGTAAGCAAAAGGATGCGCTGCATAAACCTTGTTAGATTCTATAAAATACACAGGGATAAACCAGATTGCATAATTAATACAGCTATACGAGACAATTTCAATAATTGCTTTAGATGTATCAAAAATAGCATTGGGTCTAAGTACGCTATACATCTTCATACTTATGAAGCCAGGTATAACGAATAGTAAAAATATTACAATTTTGCTCTTATCCCAGATATCCATTTTGTTTTCCAAGGCGTAGAGGTCACATAGGTCACCCCTCATATGATATCCTTTAAACCTACAAGTTACCAATCCCTTCTCATGAACCACGAAATGGATATCGCGCGTTGCGACATATGGGTGGACATAGCATGGGTAAAACCGTGGCGACGCTGATCTCGTTGGAAGGTATCTTTTTGGGCAGAGCAGAGACACAGTCAGCGAAAGTACTTGCTTCGCTGTTACGGCTAGGACATTGCAGGATGAGGCCTTGTCATAGGGTGACCTGCGCAATATCGAAGTGTAGCTATTGAAAACGCGCACTGCGGCAACGCTGTCTCGCCTCCTTTTGCTGAGGCGCTGGTGAGGGCTAATTTACCGGAGATGTGCCTGAAAAAAGACATTGCAGCATGATAAAACCCGCTTCGGCGGGTTTTTTAAGATGGAAAAACATCAATCTAAACATAAGCATGGTGTTAGCAAAAAGTGCTGCAGAGGGGTTGAACATTTCATGCAACCGGTATACTGTTTATTTATACAGTATCCATGTGAGGTGCTAACCATGAAAGTTGAAGTCACAATTGATAAACATAAAAAACTCCCTGATGGCGCCATACCTGCGCTTGAGCAAGAATTGCTGCGCCGCTTGTCCCAGTCTTATGATGACTGCAAATTAACTATTAGACGCACAAGCAACGATGGCCTTAGCATTTTGGGCGGCGCTGATGGCGATAAAAAACGCGTTGAGCAAATTCTGCAAGAGACGTGGGAAAGCGCGGACGACTGGTTTTACTGATTCACCTTTTGGTGGCTGGCATTTCCCAAAGCATCGCAATAAGCGTGTCCCTTTGATGCTGTCACCGGACTTTTTTTTGCGTCTGTATGTCGCTCAGGGGGTAGTGTGAGTGATGGTATTGAGGTTCCTACTAATCATTCCTGGTACGATGTTGTCAGGAGATCAGATGGCGCCATTATTTGTAGCTTCCCGGCCGAAGGAAGGCATCTGATGTACAGGGTTAATGGCATAATTTCAATGCGACCTTTATTGCCTGAAGAAGAAATTTTTACTCTAAACGGATTTATGAAATTTGCGGAACGACTTGGCTACCGAGTTCTCCCACCTTCTGATAATATGAAATCAACGGCCTGAACAACCGTTACCTACTGCGCCACGGAGAGAAGCCATGGCGCAATTGCACTTAATAAAACAATCTCAAGGTATCCTGATCCCCGCGACGCCGGAGACCAGTGATTTTCTGCAATCAAAATGCAAGCTCGGATCCGTTCTGGAAGCCGATTATAAGCTTGTCCGCAATCCGGCGTTTCACCGCCGTTACTTTGCTTTACTCAATCTCGGCTTTGAATATTGGGAACCTACCGGCGGGGCGATTTCGTCTAACGAGCGCAGGCTTATCACAGGTTACGCCAAATACCTTGCTGCATATGGCGGGAGTGAATCGGCGTTGCTTGATGCCGCCGGGCAATATCTCGACCGGATAGCTGAGAAGCGATCCGGCTATATCAGTATTTGCAAATCCTTCGATGCTTACCGGGCGTGGGTCATCGTTGAAGCCGGCCACTATGACGTCATACAGCTGCCGGACGGCACGCTGAAAAAACACCCTCGCAGCATTTCTTTCGCAAGCATGGACGAATGCGAGTTCCAGGAACTGTACAAAGCATCGCTGGATGTTCTCTGGCGTTGGATCCTCTCTCGTTCATTCAACAGCCTGCAGGAAGCTGAGAACGCCGCCAACCAGCTTTTAAGCTTCGCGGGGTGATGCCGATTAAACACTCATGGTTTCACCATCTCGAATGCACAACGCAGCAGGCCGACGAATTGGTAGCGAGATATCGTCAGCGGGGCGTAAAGGTCGAACGAAGCTTAAACCCTGACTTTATGACATGGACCGTCAGCGCGCAGCTGGTGGAGGACAAAAATCCGCCTCGGCCAGACTCTCGCTGGCGCAACAGAATGTGGGGGTGAGTATGGCGAACCTTCGCAAAGCGGCCCGAGGTCGCGAATGTACAGTGCGGATCCCTGGTTACTGCAACGGCAACCCAGAAACCAGCGTGTTGGCGCATTACCGCCTGGCGGGTACGTGCGGCACAGGATGCAAGCCTGACGATACTCAGGCGGCGATCGCCTGCAACGGGTGCCATGACGTAATCGACGGCAGAACTAAAACCACCGATTTCACCTACGACGAATTGCGCCTGATGCACGCGGAGGGGGTAATGCGCACCCTGGAAATCTGGCGGAAAGAGGGACTCATTAAATCATGAAAATCTACGATATCACGCCCATCGGCAAACCCAGGATGACCAGAGCTGATAAGTGGAAGCAGCGTCCGGCGGTAATGCGCTACCGGGCATTCTGCGATGAGCTCCGTCTGAAGAACGTTGCTATGACGGAGCAGGGCGGACACATAACCTTCGTGGTTCCCATGCCAAAGAGCTGGAGCCAGAAGAAGCGAGTAACGATGAACGGACAGGCACACCAGCAGAAACCAGACGCCGATAACATGATCAAAGCGCTGATGGATGCTCTGTTTACTGATGACGCACATATCTGGGACTTTCGTGTAACAAAAGTCTGGGGTGAATCCGGACAAATTTTAATTTCTGATATCGGAGAAGTGGCCGCATGAAACTGGAAGCATCGTTAAAGCATTTCAGCCCGCAGGGGATGCATATCAGCGACGACGTGAAAAGCACATCGCCGAATCGACTGACCGGAACAGATGTTATGGCGGCCATCGGTACCACCAGCAGTCGTGCGCGCTTCGGCCTTGCCGCTTTCCTCGGAAAGGCTGGTATCAGCAAAACGGACGAACAGCTT